>CAWJRN010000018.1:0-490366 GCA_963845265.1 uncultured Gammaproteobacteria bacterium
TAGGTTGGGTAGGCCTGGTCTGGCTGGGTAGACGCATCTAGGGCAGGCCAAGGCTCTAGCCCCTTGGTCGTCAGCGCTGGGCCCTCCGCTCTGAATCCCCCCGCTGGTGCGCTGGCGATGTTGCCTCGCTGGAGGGAAAGGTTGCCTAGGAACAGAAGCGGCGGAGAAGTGCTCCACGGGTGCCGCAGGGACCTTTGGCTGCGCTCACCCAGGTCCCGGAAAATGGCCTACACTCGACCCTCGACGGTACGTCTACAAGCCCTTCAGAGCCCAAGATGCCCAATTTCCGCCCAACCCACCTCTACAGGCATACAATCCCCTATCCGTAAGGGCTGCCGTCCTCGCCCTGCACCGTGCCAGGATCGAATTAGTCCAACAGACGTTGATGTGTCGTCCCATCAAGGGCCCGTGCGATGCCAGGGTCAATGGGCCACGCACGACGGATAAACGCTTAGTAGTTAGGTCTTGAAATATCATGGTGCGCCGCTGCTTCAGAGAACCGATTCCGGAGTTTGCTCTGGCGGCTGATCTGCTTGCGGATGCAGCAGACGCGCTGTTGTTGGGCGACATGGAGCTTTGCGCTAATCAATTGTTGGCCGCCGATCTTCGAGACCTCCGTAAGTTCTTCGCCTCGGTAGCCGGCCCAATTAACCCTGAGATACACCGGCAGTCCAAGATGCCAGTGTTTGAGGAAGTTCCAGCGGAAAAGCAGCCCCGCATGCCCGGTGCCGAGTTGACGAGAAAAATTCTCGCTCGCGCCGGATATCGGTGCAGATTTTGCCAGGTCCGCGTTGTGATCAAGCAAGCGTTCAGAATATTTGCCCGCGCGGTGCCCCTCGCGGTTCGGACTGGCGCAACCGACCAAGATGTTCACTTTGGTCTCTCAGTTCTTACAGCATCCATGGATCACCTCGTGCCCTTTTCCCGAGGTGGTACAAATGGTGAAGACAACTTAGTTACGGCGTGCGCCTCCTGTAATTACGGGCGGAGCATGTGGCTGATCGACGAGGTTGAGATCCTAGACCCGAGAGGTTTTCCTGCTCCTGTAGATTCTTGGGATGGTCTTTCGCGCCTATTGGCCTACAAGAAGAGCTAACAAGTGCATGCAGCCGACTTGCCACCGCTGCGCGGCGGCAAGTCGGCTGATCCTTGGCGTTAGCGTCCAAGAACCATGAACTCACTGACAGAACAGTTCGAGCGGGCGAACGGAGACAGGTTGATCGAATGGCTTAACGAGCGCAATGGAACCACATTCGCATTCTCCCGCCGCGCAGGCGAGGCGCCAGATCTTGTCTATTCCGACGGCCGAGAAGAGCTTTTCATGGAAGTAACGGCGGCGTACTACGACGAAGCGTTCCAATTATAATTCCAATTATGGTGACAGTTTACTAAATACACTGATTTATCGTTCCGATCTATTTTCTTGGGTCCGCGCTTATGAGGTTTCATGGCCTTGCCAGTCCGTTTCTCCAGCTTTTCTATCCACTCGTCGCCACCCAATGGTCGGTCCGTTGCTTCTGATTGCCGAAGGCCTTTGAATGCCGTTGAGTCCTCCGTGGTTTGACCGAGGAAGGCACCAAATTCCCCATAGCGTTCAAGAATGGGCGCGACCTTCACCAGTTTATCGTCCTTGCCGGAAAGATGGGCCGCGACACTCGACCACTGCCAGTCTTGTGCCAGCGGGACAAGCTTGGCTCACACGGGGTTGAGAGAAATGTAACGCGCCGCATGGAACAGATGTGCTTCATCCATCACCACCGCGCCAAAGCGTCCCTGCCACAAGCAACCTATCACTCTCAAGCGTGCATTGATATAGCCAGTATAGCGGCGATGCGCATCGGCAAAGGTCTCGCGTAAGCCGTCTTTATCGGAAGGTACGGCGATGAGTCGGACATGATTGGGCATAAGACACTAGCACCAGATTTCTGTTTCGGCCTTATGCGCCGCTTCGCTCAGAAGATCAAGGTACAGCGCGTAGCCTCCTTCATCAAAGAAGACTCGATTGCGCCTGTTTCCACGTTGGATGACATGGTGGGGGTAGCCGGAAATAACGATCCGAGATAATCGTGCCATGCAACGCGAATGACATATTATATGTATGTAGCAAACTGTCACCGCAATGCTACCATAATGCTCAACTGTCACCGTAATGCTCGCTCGCTGAACGAGGGCTGTTGTAGTCAGCAACCGAGGATGGCGCTCCTCCGGTGGCGCTATCTAGGATTCATCCTGCCAGCATCACTGTCCAAGCTCCTTGGAATCCTGGCTGCGCCTCGGCATGGTAAGTGCCAACTGGGAACGCGCACTGATCGCCTCAATTGTTGTCCACCAGTTCCACCCGACGGTTCTTCGCTCGGCCATCTTCATTTCTATTGCTAGCGACAGGGGACAAATAGGCGACACCATCGAAGTCTAATCGATCTCGGGAGATCGCGTGTCTGGTAACAAGCGCATCAACTACAGCCGCCGCTCGCCTGCGAGATAAATCCTTGTTGTGGTTCAGTCCTCCCTCGTTGTCCGTATGACCAACGATCAATAGCTTTAGCGCCGGTTGCTGTTTAAGCAATGTTGCAATCTGCTGCAGCGCGGGATGGGAGTTTGTTTTTAAATCGGCGCTATCAGTGTCAAAGTAAACCGCATATATTGCAATGTGACCTTCCGCGGTAAGCCCTTTCTCCATGGCTTCAGCGTCCACTACTACCATGTTACCCTCCATTGCCGTCATTTCAATGACATCGAGCTGAACCCTGACGCGATTGTTATTCTTGCCGCCGTCGTTATGCAGCACAACATAGAGCGACACATACACATCACCTTCAGGCCGCGTTAGCTTGGTCGCTAGATAGCGTTGCTCTTCGTAGTCTTCGCCAAAGTACCCAGAATTCGCTACGGCGTGATTAAAGTTGCGACCGCCACATTCGCCTTTCTTGCAACTGAAAACATCAACAAACCCACCCTTTTCTAGTTCATCAGCATAATTTCGATAGACCTCCAAGACAGCGCGCTCTGCCGGTGCCTGATAGGTAATCTTGGTGACTTTTCCTTCAAGCGGCTTGGTTGCGTCAGGATTCTTTTCTTTTCCACCGTAGTTTTCCGCTTTTCGAATGAAGAGGGCGTATTCATCGAATGTCGCTACTGAATGGCTGAGCATTTCCGCACCCTGGTAGCGAGATATCATAGGATGATCACTCCATCCCTTTGTATCAGCGGCGTTTGCAGTCGAAAAAAATGTAACGACAGCTGAGAATGCGACGGCGGTGGATACCAGATAGATCATCGAAGCAGCTCCAAAAAATGTTTCTCAATTAGTCGTGGCAGCCGAAAAGTAGGCGGTTGGTCTGCAGGCACAGAGTCACGAAGCAACTCGCGGGTAACAAGGCAAATGGAGGCATTGACCTTAAAACCGCCCACCCCCTCGGGAACCCCTGACTTACATGCGCGACAGAACAATAAATTAGGAGCATTGCATCCACTGTTTCGAAGTGGAATTGGGCTGATTTACGATTAAGGCTCAAAGCGTCAAGACTACGGTTTCACCCCGAACAACGCTTGGTTCTGGCCTGCCGGCGATACACTTTTTGCCACGCGTCCCTTCTCGCTGAACCTTGAGCACAGCGCCCCCTTTCCCTCGCCGTTGGTCGATTTCGATGCAGACCGGAACGAAGCAAGAGCCCCGGCACGCTCGAAGAACTTGGGCGTGGTCGGCAGGGAGAAACTGGCACGTCGCTTTCGCCTGCTTTCGACCCGGAGCGAACTGTCACGCCTGACCTTGGACTGACCGCTATCAAACCCAAAGCGGTCCCTACAGGGATAACGTTGAGAATCAGCCGAAGCAAAAGCGCGCTTGCACTAAATGATGAATCAAACTGCGAGTTGAACGCGCGCTTTTGCGGTCGGCTGCATTTGCCTTGTTGGCGCATTAACTGAGCCTGGCCCCTTTTCCTCGGTCTCACCGCTCGGAGCAGATACGCGTGTCGCGGAGTACGTTCATCCGCGCGTACGACTCTGGGTAGTGGTGGTCCGCCACTCTGCCTCCATTGCTAACAAGTCTGTTGGCGAATTCGCATGTAAATATCTGAACGGCGTGTCCATAAAACCTAGATTTGGGCTCGATTTGTACGCCAATGTCGTAGCGTCCGAACCTGCTACTTGTTGTTGCTGTCGTAAAGGCGCGCACTGGATCTAGCGCCTCTCCGATGTGGTAGAGGCGGAATATGACTGGGTAATTGTTCGCAATTTGGTGGTCCAGCCGCAAGGAGCTCCAGTTCGTTACCGGAGAGGTATTGAATGTAAACACCTCTAGTACGTCGGGTGACAGATATCCTGCTTGTTGCGCCAAACCACCACCAAGAGAGTGGCCGGTTACGAATATTTGAACCATGCGCGCTCCATGTTTGCCCTGATTCAGGCGTTTCAGCGTGTCGATTATCTTGGGGAGATTCTGTCGAGCTATCTTGTACTGTTCGGGCTCAAAACCCAAAAAGGCCGACAGGTTCGCCGACCAGTCAGACAGCAATTGCCCGCTTACGTTCTCAGTTCCTCGATAAGCGATTACCGCTTCTTCGAACATTCCATCGCCGCTTTGGTAGACGTAAGTCTCGTAGAACAAACCTCTATTCCGGTCATCCAGACAGCCGACCGACGTGTCAAGTACGGAAGTGGCAGGTATCGATTGCAAACGCATCCAACGCCCATTTCCTTCCACCTGGGGCATTCCGAAGCCCCAGTTGTCCTTGTAATTACAGTCTGACTCGATACCGTGACTTTCTCTTAAGTCGTCCAAGTCGTTCCGATAGGCGACAGTTGAAAACAATGCCATGAGGCCGAACCGTTGTGCGATCTCGATCGCGTACCGGTCCTTTAGGGGGCGTGAGTTTCGAGCTGGATTGTCTTCGTCATGCATTTCCAGGCTTGCGTAATATGTTCGGATCGTCCCGCACCCGGCGAGTACCGCGACGACTATCAGGAGCAGGATCGACGCCGTCTGGATGCGTTTCCTTAACTGTGATTTAACCGACATTATTTGTCTCCTTTGGCCATAATCCGGTATTGTGCCGCAACCCTTGGCGGATCAGCAGAAAGCCATTGGTCCAAACTTTAAGTCCTACGTTAGAACGACAGTCCTTCGTCTTCGCGGCAGCCGCCTGTCTCTCATGCGTATACCTGAGCACCAAGGACCTGACCGGCGCACCCCAATTCGATAACCGAGGATGGCGTCAAATTGGCTTTCTGCGCCAACTAGTATTGGGGGGACGAACGGTCCTGATATTTTGGGTCCGAAGCGTCATGACCCCATACATCCCCTTCTTTGCCGGCGAGTTAGCCGCCTAAACACGGGTAAGAAGGGCGTCAACGGTATGCTGAAATGCACCTCGGATCAATGGGGTAGAACTGGGCCCCCGCTGTCTCGTCGAGATGGCATATCGGGCGGGTTTGGCTCTAGTGGACCGACTTTAGTGCGGATCTGGCGGCCTAATCCAGAGTCCTGATAGGTTATCGGCAGGAGAAATATGACCCAGAGACAATGAGTTAGAATGCGACCACAGGCTACGAACGAGTTCGAAAATGCGGTCACGGGCTGAGGGTGGGCGGCCGACAAGGGATCAGACTAAAGTGCTTGACACGGTTGGCCCGAGGCTTCGTCCCGTTGCAGTCACAGGCTGACCCGAACGGTCCGATTGCTGTCTGTCGGCCTTTCTCCGCTGCGTACATTGGAAACCGTGTACCGAGCATCACCGCTCCGACACGTGATCTACAGAGACCGAAATCGTGCCGTAGACCGTCGGCCCATCAGGACCCGGCCCCGTGTCCTTGGCCTGCCGATCAAGCACACAGGTAGAGAGCCCGCTGATATCTGCATGACAGAGCCCGCCGCCTGCGCTCCCGACGTGCAGGCAAAAAGGAGCCCCGGAATACCGGGGCTTAGAAGCCACATCATGAGGAGGACTGAGGTTAGAGCGAGACCGTCTGGCCCCGCCCAGGAACTTCCCCAATAGATTGGCACATTGCGACGGAGCGCAGCGAGACGGGCAGCACACCTCTAGTGCTTGGTAGTTGGCTGCGTTGCGGATCTGTGCGGTGCTGCGATGTGGTCGATTGCGCTGGGCGCCTTGGGTGGCTGTGGTGCTGACTTACACCAGCGAGTTAAACGCTCTACTCGAACTGTAGACCGCAAGGCAGCGGAGGGGCTGCTCGCCAAGTGGAAGTTGGAGGCCCACCGGCAGGTCATGTGGGATGAGGATCCGCCCCGCCTTTACGACGACTTGATGCTCCGCTACCTGCAAGGTCCATCGATGGACAAGCGGGCTCATCAGCGTGCCCTGTACGCGGCGAAAAGGCTGACGCCATTCTTCCAAGGGAATGCGCTCAACGATCTCGGTCCGGCAAATATCCAGGCGTACATCGACAAGCGGCGCACCGAGGGCGTCGGTCCAGCCACGGTGAACAAGGAGCTGAACCTATTGTCCGCCTCACTCACCTACGCCCGTCGTCGGTTGCAGTGGGATGTTCCGAACCCTGTCGAAGGGATGCGCCTGCGACCGCCAGCGGGACGCATCCGCTGGATCGACGGTCCTACGGCAGAGCGGCTAATCACCGAAGTAGCCAGGATTCGCGGCTATCTGCCGGACTTCATCCAGCTTGGCCTGCACACAGGGATGCGTAAAGGCGAGATGCTGGGGCTGACCTGGGACCGAGTGGACCTGGAGCAGCGGATGCTCTACCTCACCGACAAGGACCAGAAGCACGGCAAGCACGGTAACGTACCGCTTAACGAGGAGGCGCTGGCGGCCCTAAACCGGCGCCGTGAGTACCGCGAGCAGTATTGTCCGCAGTCGCCTTGGGTGTTTGCCAACCGGGCCGGGGAGCGGAGCGGATCGCTAACATCCGAAAGGGGTTCACGACGGCGTGTGAGAAGGCAGGCATTGCCAACTTCCACCCACACGACCTACACCATAATTCCGCGTCCCGGATTATTCCGAGTAGGCCTCTGATGCTCGGATAACCAGCTGTTTTTCCATTTTTTCAAACGCAGATCAACATCTGAGCAGTCGGAATAATCGGGCTGTCTTCTTCATCTGGCGAACTCGCCAGAATCACGAGGAGACAGCCAATGATCGAAAGACTCTTCCCCGATCCGCTTGCGCAGCAGCAGCTCTACGGCGGCCCGCTCGCATCCTACATCGACGGTTTCGCGGCGCAGCTGGCCATCCAGGGCTACGCAGAGTCGACAGCCAAAGAAAAGCTGCGATGTATCGCTCACCTGAGCCGGTGGCTAGAACGGCACGGCCTGCCTCTGGCAGCCCTCGGCGAGAAACGCGTCAAGGAGTTCTTGGCCGATCACGGGCCGACCCATGTCAAGCGAGGCGATGCACCGACGTGCAGAATGCTACTGGATTATTTACGGCAGCTTGGCTGTATTCCGCCGCCGACCGAGGTCATCGATGACACACCGTTAAGACGTATCGAGTCCGGCTTCACGCACTACCTGGTCGCCGAGCGCGGACTCTCAGCCGCGACCGTCATCAACTACAGCCCCACCGTTCACCGATTTCTCGAAGAACGCTTCGGTGCCGGGGAAGTGAAACTCGACGAGCTCTCCCCGCGGGATGTCCATGGCTTCCTGCTGCGACATGCCCCCGATGTGAGTCGAGGGCGGGCCAAGTTGATGGCGACAGCCTTGCGCAGTTTCTCCGGCTTCCTCCGTCAGCGTGGGGACATCACGAGCGATCTTGCTGGCGCGATCCCCGCTACGACCAACTGGCGATTGACGGGGTTACCCCTGTCACTCGGACCGGAGCAGGTCGAAGCATTGCTGGACAGTTGTGACCAACACACGGCGCTCGGGCAACGTGACTATGCGATCTTGGTGCTGTTGGCCCGCCTTGGGCTGCGGGCCGGCGAAGTCGTCGCCTTAACCTTGGATGATTTCGACTGGGACACTGGTACCCTCATCGTGTGCGGCAAGGGTAAACGGCAAGAACGTCTGCCCTTACCCGAGGAGGTCGGCGAGGCGGTGGCGAACTATCTCCGTGGGAGTCGAGCCCACTGTGCCACACGACGTGTGTTTATCCGCCTTCAGGCTCCGCATCGCGGGTTCAGCAGTTCCCGCGGCCATCGACGATGTGGTCCGCCGCGCACTCGAGCGTACCGGATTAAACCCCGACCATAAGGGCGCGCATCTGCTGCGCCACTCCCTGGCGACCCGCCTGCTCGGTAGCGGCGCCTCTCTCGAGCAGATCGCTCAACTGCTGCGTCACGCCCATCCGCAGACGACAGAGATCTACGCCAAGGTGAATCTGCAGGCCCTGCGGAAGCTGGCGCAGCCTTGGCCGGGAGGTGGCGTATGAGCGAGTTACAGGCCGCCTTGGAAGAATATCTCTCGGTGCGTCGGGCACTTGGGGTGAAGCTCCGTCTGTCAGGCCGTCTTTTGAAGAGGTTCGTGGACTTCGCCGAATGCGAAGGGGCAGCGGTGATTACCACCGATCTTGCACTGCGCTGGGCGACCCAGCCAGCGGATGTGCAACCGGCGCAATGGGCCAATCGCCTGGGGATGGTACGTCGGTTCGCACAGTACCGAAGCGCGACGGATCCGCGCACCGAAGTGCCCCCGCCGGACCTGCTGCCTTTTCGGATACAACGACCGGTACCCTATCTCTACAGCGACGAGGAGGTCTCGCGGTTGCTTGAGGCCGCCCGGCAGCTACCCGCAGTCACCGGCCTGCGGCCCCACACCTACGCCACTCTGTTCGGTCTGTATGCGGTCACCGGGATGCGCACCAGCGAGCCGCTGCACCTTGACCGCGAAGATGTCGATCTTAGCCAGGGGGTGCTCACCGTGCGCGACACCAAGTTCGGCAAGTCGCGTTACGTGCCGATTCACCCCTCGACCCAACAGACACTCCAGGAGTATGCGGTACGGCGCGACGCCCTTTGCCCGCACCCGTTGGCCCCAAGCTTCTTCCTCGCCGAAGGCGGAAGCCGTCTGACGGAATGGAGCGTGCGCTGGACCTTCGTGAAATTGTCCCGTCAGATCGGGCTGCGCGGACCGCAGGATGCCCATGGCCCGAGACTTCATGACTTTCGTCACCGCTTCGCCGTCAGGACTCTTCTGCAGTGGTATCGGGGCGGGGATGACGTCGAACACCACTTGCCTGAGCTTGCCACCTATCTTGGTCACACCCATGTCGCGGATACCTACTGGTACCTTACTGCCGTACCGGAGCTCTTGCACTTGGCCGCGCTACGCGTTGAGCAAGCCAAGGGAGGGCGCACGTCATGACCGTTGCCGCCGGTTTCCCCGCGCTCCTCGAGCGCTTTTTCACCGAGCGGCTCCTGCGGCAACGCCAGGCCAGCCCGCACACCATCGCCAGCTATCGCGATACCTTCCGCCTGCTGGTGCAGTTCGCCCAGCAGCGGCTGAACAAAGCCCCCTGCGCCCTGGCGATGGAAGACTTGGACACCCCCTTCCTCGGCGACTTCTTGGAGCATATCGAGAAGGCGCGGGGCAATGGCGCACGCTCACGCAATGTCCGCCTGGCCGCGATCCACTCCTTCTTCCGCTACGTTGCATTGCACGAGCCCCAATACCTCGCCTTGGCGCAACGCGTTCTGGCTATGCCGAGCAAGCGTTACGTCCGCCGTCCGGTAGAGTTTCTCACCAGCATCGAGGTCGAGGCCCTGCTGGCGGCACCGGATGTGGGCACCCGGGGCGGGCGACACGACCGCACTCTGCTGCTGTTTGCCGTCCAGACCGGCCTGCGCGCAGCAGAACTCATTGGACTGCGCTGCGAGGATATTACCTTCGGTCCCGGAGCCCATGTGCGATGCCGAGGAAAAGGACGCAAAGAGCGGTGTACGCCGTTGCGTCCCGACACCCTCGCTGCCCTGCAGACCTGGTTGCAGGAACGTCAAGGTCAGCCCGCCGACCCCTTGTTCCCCAACGCCCACGGCGCCCCCTTGAGCCATGACGGGCTGGCGTATCTGCTTGCCAAACATCTGGTCACGGCACGGGAAACATGCCCCTCCTTAGAAAACAAAAGGGTCACACCTCACACGCTGAGACACACGGCGGCAATGGATCTGCTGCACAACGGCACCGATCGTACCGTTATCGCCCTTTGGCTTGGCCACGAGTCGGTGGAGACGACCTACATTTATCTCCATGCGGATCTTGAGATGAAAGAAGATGCCCTTGCCAGGACAACGCCTTCGAATGCGCGTTTGCCCCGCTACAGGCCCGATGATGAGCTGCTGGCCTTCCTGAAGAGCCTCTGATTATGCCGAGTCAAATCTGCCAACTCGCCCAGGATCCCCCGTCAGTACTGCTTGTCGGTCAAGGTACTCGGAATAATCCGGGACGCGGAATTATGACGATTATTCCGAGCTCGGAATAATCGTCACACCTGTGCAGCATGGCTCGTTCAGGGTGGAGTGGATGTCCGCGTCGTGTGTCAACTGCTCCGACACTCCTCGATCCAGGTGACCATGCGGTATGCCCACCTGTCGTCGAAGAACGTTCGCGACGCGGTGGATCGTTTGTCCCACTTTCGCCCCACATCGCAAAAAGCCCTTACAGAAACAGCCGAGGCTGCAATGTAAGGGCTTGATATAGCGGGAAATTTGGTCGGGGTGATAGGATTCGAACCTACGGCCCCTGCCTCCCGAAGGCAGTGCTCTACCAGACTGAGCTACACCCCGAAACTTGCTGCGCGACGGTCCTTAATAAGTCCGGCTGACGGCGAATTCAGCCAGCCCGGCCAGTGCATCCCTGTACGGCGAGGGAGGCAAGGCCACAAGCGCATCCTTGGCTTGCTGGGCGTAGGCCCGTGCGAGTTCGCTAGTGTATGCGATCGCACCGGTCGCAGCAATCGCCGCGACAACGGCGTCGATCCGTTCGCGCCCACCCTCCTTGATGGCCGTGCGCAACAGGGCGCTTTGTTCGGGGGTGCCGACCTCGATGGCGCGGATCACGGGCAGGGTGGGCTTGCCCTCGTCGAGGTCGTCGCCGATGTTCTTGCCGATCTCCGCACTGCTCTCGCTGTAGTCCAGGGCGTCATCCACCAACTGGAAGGCCACGCCCAGGGCCAGACCATAGGCCGCCATGGCCTGCTCGACCTCCGGCGGGGCATCGGCGATCACCGCACCCAGACGCGCACCGGCCTCGAACAGGGTGGCGGTCTTACGGCTGATGACCTCCATATAGCGAGCCTGGCTGGTGTCCGCGTCATGGGCATTGAGCAGCTGGAGGACCTCCCCCTCGGCGATCCGGTTGGTGGCGTGAGAGAGGATGTCCATCACGCGCATGCGCTCGACCGACACCATCATCTCGAACGCGCGCGAGTAGAGAAAGTCGCCGACCAGGACGCTCGCCTCGTTGCCCCAGACGGCATTGGCGGTATCCCGGTTGCGACGCAGCTCCGACCCATCCACGACATCGTCGTGGAGCAGAGTAGCGGTGTGGATGAACTCCACCACGGCGGCCAACTCGATGTGGCGGTCGCCCTCATAGGCGCAAGTACGCGCAGCCAGCAGCACGAGCAAGGGGCGCAGCCGCTTGCCGCCACTATTGACGATGTAATGCCCGACCTGGTTGATGAGGACGACGTCAGAGTGCAGCCGCCGCAGAATCACCGCGTCGACGGCACGCATGTCTTCGGCCACCGGTGCCCGAATCGCGGAAATGCCCATGTACTCAAATATGCCTGCGGTTACGTATAAGCGCGGGGATGCTAGGGGGACGGGGTTCGCACTGTCAAGCCGCACCCCCTGCTGCGGCCAAACGGGGAAGATCCGACTTGACGGCCCAGCCCGCCAGGGGATATTCTCCCGCGGCTTTAGAGCGGCAACCTAATCGCTGCTTGGATCAGGACCAGTTGGGGATCACCAAATCATGTACGCGGTCATTCAAACCGGGGGCAAGCAGTATCGGGTTGCCGAGGGCGACACCCTGAAGATCGAGAAGATCGTCGCCGATACGGGCGCCACCGTCGAGCTCGACAAGGTCCTGATGATCGCCGACGGCGACAATGTCAGGGTCGGCCAGCCTTTCATCGAGGGCGGCAAGATCACGGCCACCGTCAACGCCCACGGGCGCGGCAAGAAGGTCATGATCCTCAAGTTCCGTCGGCGTAAGCATCATATGAAGCGCCAGGGCCACCGCCAGTGGTTCACGGAGCTCACCATCACCGGCATCAGCGCCTAACCTGGGAGGGCAGCAGCATGGCACATAAAAAGGCAGGCGGCAGCTCGCGCAATGGGCGCGATTCCGAATCCAAACGCCTTGGCGTCAAGGTCTTCGGCGGCCAGCGGATCAACGCCGGCGGCATCATCATCCGCCAGCGCGGCACCCCGGTGCACAATGGCGTGAATGTCGGCGTGGGCAAGGATCACACCCTGTTTGCCCTGACGGACGGCCAGGTGAAGTACGAGATCAAGGGCCCCAAGAACCGTAAGTTCGTCTCGGTTGTAGCAGACGCTCCGGCATCCTGAGCCATCAGTCCACCCGGTAGCGCGAAGACCGCGGGAAGCCTCGCCCCATGGCGGGGCTTTTTGCGTTTTCGGACCCTCATCTAACTCCCCCTCAGACCCTATCTCGGCAGCCTCTCCATGAAATTCGTCGATGAAGCAAGCATCCAGGTCGTGGCCGGCGACGGCGGCGACGGCTGCGTCAGCTTTCGTCGCGAGAAGTACATTCCCTTCGGCGGCCCCAACGGCGGCGATGGCGGCGATGGCGGCAGCGTCTATTTGGTCGGCGATGAGGGCCTCAACACCCTGGTCGACTTCCGCTACCAGCGCCTGCATCGCGCCGAACGCGGCAAGAACGGGATGGGCAAGGACATGACTGGCCGAGGCGGCGAGGACCTGGTGGTGCGGGTCCCGGTGGGGACCAGGGTCTTCGACGCGGAGACCGAGGAGCTCATCGGCGAGGTCCTGACCGACGGCGAGCGCCTGCTGGTGGCCCAGGGCGGCTTCCACGGCATCGGCAATGCCCGCTACAAATCCAGCACCAACCGGGCCCCGCGCCAGTTCAAGCCCGGCACCATGGGCGAGCGTCGGCAGCTCTTTCTGGAGCTGATCCTGCTCGCCGATGTGGGCCTGCTGGGCTTCCCCAACGCGGGCAAGTCGAGCCTGATCCGGGCCGTATCGAGTGCCAGGCCCAAGGTGGCGGACTACCCCTTCACCACGCTGCACCCCAACCTGGGGGTGGTCAGCCTGGGGCGCGGGCGCAGCTTCGTCATCGCCGATATCCCGGGCATCATCGAGGGTGCGGCGGAGGGTGCCGGGCTCGGGCTCCAGTTCCTCAAGCACCTGTCGCGTACCGGCCTGCTGCTGCATTTGGTCGACCTGGCGCCGCTGGAGGGGGCCGAGCCGGCGGTGGAGCAGGTCCGCAAGATCGAGCACGAATTGGCCGCCTATAGCGAAGAGCTGGCGGGCAAGGAGCGCTGGCTGGTGCTGAACAAGATCGATCTGCTCGACGCCGACGAGGTCGCCGAGCGCCAGTCCGAGGTGATCGCAGCCCTGGGCTGGGAGGGGCCGGTATTCGCCATCTCCGCCCTCTCCGGCGAGGGCACCGCGGCCCTGACCTCGGCCATCATGACCAGCGTCACGGCCCGCGCCGCGGCCGAGCGCCAGGCCCGCGGCGATCCCGGGTCAGGCGACGAGCAAGACGCTTCCGCCCCAGAGACAGAGACACCCTGGCACCCCCTGGACTAGGTACTCGCCCCAGATGATCTCTCGCGCAACCCTACCGCAGACCCGCCGTTGGGTGGTCAAGATCGGCAGCGCCCTCTTGACCCGCGACGGCCAGGGACTGGACCGCGACATCCTCGCCCCCTGGGTGGAACAGATGGCCGCCCGCCGCCTGGCCGGTCACGACATCGTGCTGGTCTCCTCCGGTGCCGTGGCAGAGGGCATGGCCAGGCTCGGCCTGCGCTCCCGCCCCAAGTCCCTGCCAGAGCTTCAGGCCGCCGCCGCCATCGGTCAGATGGGCCTGGTGCGCCACTACGAGGCCTGCTTCCAACGGCATGGGCTGCACACCGCCCAGGTCCTGCTGACCCACGATGACCTCGCCGACCGACGCCGCTATCTCAACGCCCGCAGCACCCTCTGCACCCTGCTACGCATGCAGGTGGTGCCCGTCATCAACGAGAACGACACCGTGGCCACGGACGAGCTGCGCTTCGGCGACAACGACACCCTGGCTGCCCTGGTGGCCAACCTCATCGAGGCAGAGCTGTTGATCCTGCTCACCGACCAGGATGGGCTCTTTGATCGGGACCCGAGACGCAACCCCGGCGCCCACCTGATCAACCAGACCCAGGTGGACAACCCCCAACTCGACACCGCGGCCGGCGGCAGCGGCAGCGTCCAGGGCACCGGCGGCATGGTCACCAAGGTCCGCGCCGCCCGGCTCGCAGCCAGAAGCGGCGCGGCCACCATCATCGCCCCCGGGCGCGGACCCGATGTGCTGACCCGCATCGGTGCCGGCGAGGCGGTCGGTACCCTGCTCATCCCAGCCCAGGGTCCGGAGGCGGCGCGCAAGCAATGGCTGGCCGGGCACCTGCAACCCCGCGGGCGCCTGACCCTCGACGCCGGCGCCGTGCAGGCCCTGCGCGAACAGGGCAAGAGCCTACTGGCGGTGGGGGTCAAGGCGGTGCACGGAACCTTCCGCCGAGGCGAGGTGGTCGCCTGCCTGGACGAGCAATGGCGTGAAGTCGCCCGCGGCCTGATCAACTACGACGCCGAGGAGACCGCGCGCATCATGGGTCAGCCCAGCGGGCGTTTCGAGACGATCCTCGGCTACCAGGAAGAGAAAGAGCTGATCCATCGGGACAATCTGGTTCTGGTCTGAGCGCTTGAGCAAGCCGAATTGCTGGGTTTCCGCTATCGCTCCAACCCAGCCTACGGTGCTTGAGCAAGCACGCGCTGGGCGGATTAACACAGCCCAACGAAGGGACCATAGTTTCTCGAAAAGCCGGGGCAGCCCGCGGCTGCAGGGTGGGTCAAGCGAAGAGACTGTGAAAGCATTCTTCGTAGGCTGGGTTGAGGTACGAAACCCAGCGCTTGGCATGCCGTAAGCCGTTGATTGCTGGGTTTCGCAAGCGCAACCCAGCCTCAGTGCCGGCCTGGGAAGGCGGTTTCGGCGATACTTGCCCAATCTCGAAGCGAACCCACCAAAACTACCGGCCTCGGCGAATCCGTCGCTCCGCCCCTTGATCCGCCCGACGAGATTGCCCCGGTCACTGAAAGTCCCTGGACTTGGTGGTCAACCTCCCCAGCAACCCCGAGTAGTCCTGCAGGCGCCGCGCCACCAGATGGGTCACACCGGCCTCGCGCTGTATCTCCCCCTCCACCCCCATGAGCCTGGCCCCCAGCAGAATGGCCCGCTGGCGCTCGGCCACCTGGCGCCAGATCACCAGATTGACGAAGCCGGTCTCGTCCTCCAGGGTCACGAAGGTGACCCCGGAGGCGGTCCCCGGGCGCTGGCGGTTGATGACCAGCCCGGCAGTGGCGACCCTGGCGCCCGGCGGGGTCTGCCCGATCTCCCGGGCACTGAGCAGCCGACGCCGGGCGAGATGGCCTCGCAGCAGGGCCAGGGGGTGGCGGCGCAGGGTGAGCCCCAGGCTGGCGTAGTCGCCGACGATGGCGTCGCCCTCCGTGGGTGGCGCAAGCAGCGGCAGGGTGTGCGGCTCCTCTGGTGGCGGGGCCAGGGGCAAGGGGGCGACGAGCCCGGCGACCTGCCAAGCGGCGAGGCGCCGGTTTCCGGCCAGGCCGGCCAGGGCATCGGCGGCGGCCAGTGCCTTGAGGTCGCCCCGGTCGAGCCCGGCCCTGCCGGCCAACTCGGCCATCGATCCCCAGGGCCCCGCTACCCGGGCCAAAACCAGGCGCTCGGCCCCGGCTCGGGACAGCCCCTTGGCCAGACGCAGACCCAGGCGCAGGGCGGGCTCCGGCCTCGCACCGGGCCCTGAACCCTGCTCCAGGGTGCAGCCCCAATCGCTGTGGCGTACATCCACGCCCCGTACCTCCACCCCCTGGCGGCGGGCCTCGCGCACCAGTTGGGCAGGCGCATAGAAGCCCATGGGTTGACTGTTGAGCAGTGCCGCGCAGAAGGCGGCGGGCTCGTGGTGCTTGAGCCAGGCGGAGACATAGACCAGCAGGGCGAAGCTGGCGGCGTGGGACTCGGGAAAGCCGTACTCGCCGAAGCCGAGGATCTGTTGGTAGAGCTGCTCGGCGAAGGCGCGCTGGTAGCCGCGGCTCAACATGCCCGTGATCAGGCGTTCGCGGAAGTGCTCCATACCCCCGCGGCGGCGCCAGGCGGCCATGGAGCGGCGCACCTGGTCCGCCTCGCCGGGGGAGAAGCCCGCCGCCACGGTCGCCACCTTGATGACCTGCTCCTGAAAGATGGGCACCCCCAGGGTCCGGCCCAGGGCCTCGCGCACCGCTTCGGACGGGTAAGTCACCGGCTCCAGCCCCTGACGCCGGCGCAAATAGGGGTGGACCATGTCCCCCTGGATGGGCCCGGGGCGGACGATGGCGACCTCGATGACCAGATCGTAGAAACAGGCGGGCCTCAGGCGCGGGAGCATGGACATCTGGGCGCGGGATTCGATCTGGAAGACGCCGGTGGTCTCGGCCCTTTGGATCATGCGGTAGACCGCCGGATCCTCCGCCGGGATGTCCGCCATGCTCAGGTGTGTGCCGCGGTAGCTGTTGATCAGGTCCAGGGCGCGGCGGATGGCCGTGAGCATCCCTAAGGCCAGACAGTCCACCTTAAGCAGGCCCAGTGCGTCCAGGTCGTCCTTGTCCCACTGGATCACTGAGCGCTCCGGCATGGCGGCGTTCTCGATGGGGACCAGCCGCGACAGTTCGCCGCGGGCGATGACGAAGCCGCCGACGTGCTGGGACAAATGGCGCGGAAAGCCCAGGATCTGCTGGACCAGGCCCAGGGTGCGCCGCACCAAGGGGCTGGCCGGGTCCAGACCGGCCTCGCGCAGGCGCTCCGCGGGCACCTCGCGCCCGTCCCACCAATGGATGCCGCGGGCCAGGCGATCGACCTGATCCGCGGCCATGCCTAAGGCCTTGCCCACGTCCCGCACCGCGCTGCGCGGGCGATAGCGGATGACGGTCGCCGCCAGGGCAGCCCTGTCCCTGCCGTATTTCCCGTAGATATACTGGATCACCTCCTCGCGACGCTGGTGCTCGAAGTCCACGTCGATGTCCGGCGGCTCGCCGCGCTCCCGTGAGATGAAGCGCTCGAACAGCATCTGCATGCGCGCCGGGTCCACCTCGGTGATCCCCAGACAAAAACACACCGCCGAGTTGGCGGCGGAACCGCGCCCCTGGCAGAGGATGCCGCGCCCGCGGGCGAAGGCGACGATGTCGTGGACAGTCAGAAAATAGGGCTCATAGCCCAGCTCGGCGATCAGGGTCAGCTCGTGCTCGATCAGATCCAGGACCCGCTGGGGGGTGCCGCCTGGCCAACGGCGGGCGGCGCCCTCCAGGGTCAGGCTGCGCAGATAGGGCGCGGGGGACTCGCCGGGCGGGACCAGCTCGCCTGGGTACTCGTAGCGCAGCTCGTCCAAGGAGAAGGTGCAGGCGGCCGCCACCCGCGCGGTCTGCGCGAGCAGGTCCGGCGGGTAGAAGCGGGCCAGCTCGGCAGGGCTGTGCAGGTGGGCCTCGCAGTTCTGGTCCAGGGCTTCGCCGGCGGCCTCGACCCTGGTCCCCAGGCGGATGCCGGTCAGGATATCGAGCAGGGGACCGCGCTCGGGCCCGTGCATGCGCACCCCCATGGCCGCCACCAGGGGCAGGCCACAAACGGCGCCCAAGCGCCGCAGCCCGACGAGGCGGGCCCGATCCCCGCCGCGGCGCTGCAAGGTCACACCGATCCAGACCCTGCCGGGCAGCGCCTCGACCAGGTGCCGCCCCAGATCGGGGGTAGCGTCCGGCTCCGCCAGCCAGAGGACCAGGCAGCCCGCGAGGCTGAGCTCAACGCAAGCCCCCAGGTCCCCCGGCTCCAGGCGATACCCACCCTTGGGTGCGCGGCGCCGAGCCAGGGTGATGAGTTGGGCCAGATTGCCGTAGCCGGTGCGATCCCTGGCCAGCAGCACCAGGCGCTGGCCATCGGTCAGCGCCAGCTCGCTGCCGACGATCAGGTGCAGGCCGCTGTCCTTGGCGGCCAGGTGGGCCCGCACCACCCCCGCCAGAGAGCACTCGTCGGTCAGGGCCAGGGCGCCATAGCCCAGCTCCTCAGCACGCACGACCAGCTCCTCCGGGTGGGATGCCGCGGTGAGGAACGAAAAGTTGGAGCGGCAGTGGAGGGCCGCGTAGGACGGAGGCTTAGTCAAGGGGCGCACCATAACTGTGTTTATACACAGTATATGCGGAGCATCAGAGCTTCACCCAGGCAATGGACGCTGCGCTCCGGAACGAATTCCCGTAGGGTCCACTCTAGAAATCTAACAGGGATGGGCAGACCCCAAACGTTCGGGACGGGGTAACTACCTCGTCCCGCGAGGAGACCTGCCGACGATTGCGAAGCCCCTAGCGAGGCTCCGCCTCAGACCGACGAAACATGGCCGCCCCCATCCCCCACTGATTACGAAGCTCCGGCTTCGCAACCAGGATGCCGGCAGCTGGCGGCTTGCGTGACTATCGCGACGAGGCTAACGCGGTTTCGCTCCAGCGATCACAGTGGCATGCTTGGCCGGACACCTGGACTGAGGAAGACGCATGACCGCAAAGGGCGCAGTCGCCGCCGGACACCCGCACACCGCCGAGGCTGCCGCCCTGCTCCTGGAGGCCGGCGGCAATGCGTTCGACGCAGCAATGGCGGCCCTGTGCACGGCCTGCGTCGTGGAGCCGGTGCTGACGTCCCTGGGCGGCGGCGGGTTTCTCACCGCCCGAACCGCGGCCGGCGAGACCCGGGTCTACGACTTCTTCGTGCAGACGCCACGGCAAAAGCGCCCGTCGGACGAGCTCGAATTCTTCCCCGTGGTCGCCGACTTCGGCGCCGCGCAGCAGGAGTTCCATATCGGGATGGGGTCCCTGGCGACACCGGGCACGGTGCGCGGCCTGTTCGACGTGCATCGCGAGCTGGGCAGCGTGCCCATGCGCCGCATCGTCGAGCCGGCGGTCGTGGCCGCCCGGGAGGGCGTTCCGCTCAACCGCCTGCAGGCATATATCTTCAGCATCGTCGCGCCCATATACCTGGCGACCCCCGGGGCACGCGCCCTATATGCCAGTCCCGAGGACCCGCGGCGGCCCTACCGCGAGGGCGAGCACATGCGCCAGCCCGAGCTCGCCGATGCCCTGGAGGCGCTGGCAATCGAGGGTGATCGGCTGTTCTATGAGGGCGAGATGGCGGCGGCACTGGTGGCCCTGTGCGAGCGACAGGGCGGGCAGCTCCAGGCCTCGGACCTCGCCGGCTACCGAACTTGCAGACGCGCTCCGCTGCGGCGCGACTACCGGGGGGCGCGGCTTTACCTCAATCCCCCGCCGTCCTCCGGCGGCCTGCTGATTGCTTTCGCCCTCGCACTTCTGGAAGAGCAGGCCCCGGGAGAGGGCCCCTTCGGCGCCCCCGAGCACCTGCTGGGGCTGGCCCGCATCATGGAGCAGACCAACCTGGCGCGCCTTGCGGGTCCCACGGACGAGCAACTGCTGAACGACGACTGGGTGGCGCGCTACCGCTGGACCCTGGACGGCCGCCCCCTGGCAACCCGCGGCACCACCCAAATCAGCGTACTCGACGCCCTCGGCAACGCGGCCTCCCTGACCCTGTCGAACGGCGAGGGCTGCGGCCAGGTCCTGCCAGGCACCGGCATCATGCTGAACAACATGTTGGGCGAGGAAGACCTCAACCCGGACGGCTTCCATCGCTGGCGGGATGACGTGCGCGTCTCGTCCATGATGGCCCCAGCCGTGGCCGAGCATGCGGGGCGCCTGATCGCCCTGGGCTCGGGAGGCTCGAACCGGCTGCGCACCGCCATCCTGCAGACCCTCAGCAATCTGGTGGATTTCGACATGTCAGCAGCCGAGGCGGTCGCGGCGCCGCGTATCCACTTGGAGCGCAGCAAGCTCAGCATCGAGCCCGGCTTCCCGGCGGACGCCGTCCGCTTGCTCACGGACCACTGGCCGGAGCATCAGCTCTGGGATGAACCCAACCTATTCTTCGGCGGCACCCACACGGTGGTCTACGACGGCCACCAATTCACTGGCGCCGGTGACCCGCGCCGCGGCGGGGCGCTGCGGATCGTACCCTGACCCGAGGTCCGCACAGCGGCAAAAGCCTGCGCATCCGTAGCGCGGGCACTGCGCTCCCCGCCCGCGACAAGGGTTGACCGTGAAAGTCGCGCCGGGCTTGTAGGGTGCGGTGAGGGACGAACCGCACCGCTGGGCTGGCACAATGCGTCGTTCGGTTCGGTGCGGTTGGCAACCTCAGCACACCCCACGCCCTTTATGTCCCAAGGTGTCTGCGAGCCTACATCGCCGCCAGCGTCGAAAATGTCTGGTTCCCAGGGGCTGACTTCGCCGCGCCCCGCCTCCATATCGTGGCGACTGAAACGGTCTATAGAGGAGCCCGCCCCATGGTGACCGCGACCTATAACCTGCCGATTGACAAGGATGACAACCGGGCCGCCGTAGACCATTGGCTGGAAAGCCTGGCCCCTCACTACCAGGAGCCCGAGCGGCAACGACTGGCCGCCGCCTGCGACGCGCTGCTAACCTGCCGCGCCGGGCAGCACCTGGAGACCGGCGAGCAGGCGGTACGCCACGCCCTGTCCACCGCGGACATCCTGGTGCAACTGCGCATGGACCAGACGACCCTGTCCGCGGCCCTGCTCAATGGCTGCCTGGGCTTGGCCGGAGCGACCCAGGAGAGGCTCGCGGAACGCTTCGGGGCCGGGGTGGCCCAGATGGTCGCGGACCTGGCTCGGATCGACAAGATCGCCAATGTCGCTTCGGTGATCGCGGCCAAGGACCAGGCCGAGCACGAGGAGAACCTGCGCCGCCTCTTACTGGGCATCGCCGAGGACGTGCGGGTCGTCCTGGTGGTGCTGGCGGAACGTCTGCACCTGATGCGCGGCATCAAGGACCTGGAGGATGAGCGGCGGCGCAAGATCGCCCTGGATACCCAGCGGGTCTATGCCCCCCTGGCCAACCGCCTGGGCGTCTGGCAGGTCAAGTGGGAGCTGGAGGATCTGGCCCTGCGCTACCTGGAGCCGGAAGAGTACCTGCGCATCGCCAAGCTCCTGGACGGTCGCCGCGAGGAGCGCCAGGCCTACATCGCCGACGTCATGGATCTGCTCCGGGCCAAGTTCGCCGAGGCCGGCATCCAGGCCGAGATCAGCGGGCGCCCCAAGCACATCTTCAGCATCTGGCGAAAGATGCAGCGTAAGGCGGTGGACATCGATGAGATCTTCGATCTGCGTGCCGTGCGCATCCTGGTCCAGGACGTCTCTGCCTGTTACGCGGCCCTAGGCATCGTCCACGGTACCTGGCGGCACATCCCCAAGGAGTTCGATGATTACATCGCCACCCCCAAGGGCAACCTCTATCGGTCCCTGCACACAGCGGTCATCGGCCCAGAGGATAAGGCCCTGGAGGTGCAGATCCGCACCTACGAGATGCACCGCCACGCGGAACTCGGCGTGGCCGCCCACTGGAGCTACAAGGAAAACAAGGGCCACGACGCCGAGTTGCAACGGCGCCTGATCTGGATGCGCAACTGGCTGGAGCTGAAGGACGAGGAAGCGAGCGGGGGCGGCGAGGGGTTTGTCGAACACTTCAACGACGAGTTCGCGCCCACCCACATCTATGTGCTGACCCCCCAGTCCAAGGTCATCGAGCTGTCCGTCGGGGCGACGCCCCTGGACTTCGCCTTTTCCATCCACTCGGAGGTCGGGCTGCGCTGCCGCGGCGCCCGGGTGGACGGGCGCATCGTCCCGCTCAACCAGGCCCTGCAAAGCGGCCAGCGGGTGGAGATTCTGACCCAGAAGAGCGCCACCCCGAGCCGAGACTGGCTGAGCCCCCACCAGGGCTACCTCAAGACCGCCCGAGCCCGTAACCGGGTCCGCCAGTGGTTCGCCCAGCAGGACCATGATCTACACGCGGCCCAGGGGCGGATCCTGCTGGAGCGGGAGCTGGCCAAGCTCGGCATCGACGAGAAGCCCCACCTGGACCCCTTGGCCCCGCGCTTCAACTTCGCCAGCGGGGAGGATGTCTATGCAGCCATCGGGCGCGGCGACCTGGCGGTAGGAGTGGTGGCGCGCCAGGTGGGCGAGCCCAAGGGAGAGGCCCCCAAGCCAGAGGTGAAGATCAAGGCCCCGACGCAGCCCAAGCCCGGGGCACGTAGCGAGGTGGAGGTGGAGGGGGTGGAAGATCTGCTCACCCACATGGCCCATTGCTGCAAACCGGTGCCCTCCGACCCCATCGTCGGGTTCATCACCCGTGGCCGCGGCGTGACGGTGCATCGCGCCGACTGCGCCAACCTAAGGGCCCTGCCGCCGGCGGAGCGCGAGCGGCTCATCGACGTACGCTGGACGACGGAGGCCCCGGACACGGCCTATCCTGTGGATCTCCAAATCCTGGCAGTCGATCGCAAGGGTCTGCTGCGGGACGTGTCCTCGGTCATCGCCAACGAGGACCTAGCCGTGGTCGGGGTCACCACCCACTCCGACAAAGACAACGATACCGCCACCATGCGCTTCACGGTGGAGGTCCGCGATGCGGAGCAAATGGAGCACATCCGATACAAGCTGTCCCAACTGCCCGGGGTGATCGAGGTGCGAAGAGGAAACTGAGGAGCCTGATAACAGCGACCCGCTGCCGGGCATCTCTGTGAGGCCGCAGTGCCTGCCCGGGCCTTGTTTCCCGACCCTTGCACGATCCAAGGCCCAGACCGCCTGACCTGCCGGTCACGGCAAACCCCTGATATGCATGAGGTTATCGCTTGCCTTGACGGGGACCACTCGGGCCAGGCCGCTGGGCTCGCTTCGCCTCGCCGGGTCGCGCCGAAGGCGGGGCTCCCACAGGCAGCTCCCATCCCCGGATCACCCATAAGCCTGGGCTTATCGCACAGATAAATTCTCCTGAGTTTTATTTATCTCTTAATAAGCTAGAATTCCCGCCCAGACAAGCACCTCAAGGGTCGCCAGACCGGGGCAGCGCTTGTCGGCTCTTGCGGGCCGCCGCCAAATCCCTGGGGCGGTCCGAACCCAAGCCAACCTTCCCAACCGAGGACTGAACATGGCAAAAAGCTACAACGCCGGCGTCAAAGAGTATCGCGAAACATACTGGATGCCGGATTACACGCCCAAGGAAACCGATATCCTTGCCTGCTTCAAGATCACCCCGCAGGCTGGCGTGCCTCGTGAAGAGGTTGCCGCCGCCGTTGCTGCCGAGTCCTCCACCGGGACCTGGACTACGGTTTGGACCGACCTGCTGACCGATCTGGACTATTACAAGGGCCGCGCCTACGCCATCGAAGACGTCCCGGGCGACGACACCTGCTTCTACGCCTTCGTCGCCTACCCGATCGACCTCTTCGAAGAGGGCTCGGTGGTCAACGTCCTGACCTCGCTGGTCGGTAACGTGTTCGGCTTCAAGGCCCTGCGCGCCCTGCGCCTGGAAGACATCCGCTTCCCGGTCGCCTATGTCATGACCTGCAATGGCCCACCGCAGGGCATCCAGGTCGAGCGCGACATCATGAACAAGTACGGGCGTCCGATGCTCGGCTGCACCATCAAGCCCAAGCTCGGCCTGTCCGCCAAGAACTATGGCCGCGCCTGCTACGAGGGTCTGCGCGGCGGCCTGGACTTCACCAAGGACGACGAGAACGTCAACTCCCAGCCCTTCATGCGCTGGCGTCATCGCTTCGACTTCGTCATGGAGGCCATCCTCAAGGCCGAGGCCGAGACCGGCGAGCGTAAGGGTCACTACCTGAACGTCACCGCCCCGACCGCCGACGAGATGATGCGCCGCGCCGAGTACGCCAAGGAGATCGGCGCGCCCATCATCATGCACGACTACCTGACCGGTGGCCTGTCCGCCAACACCCAGTTGGCCCAGTGGTGCCAACGCAACGGCATGCTGCTGCACATCCACCGCGCCATGCACGCCGTGCTCGACCGCAACCCGCACCACGGTATCCACTTCCGGGTGCTGACCAAGGTCCTGCGCCTGTCCGGCGGTGACCACCTGCATTCGGGCACCGTCGTCGGCAAGCTGGAAGGCGACCGCGAGGCCACCCTGGGCTGGATCGACACCATGCGCGATTCGTTCATCAAGGAGGATCGTTCACGCGGCTTGTTCTTCGACCAGGACTGGGGCTCCATGCCCGGCGTCATCCCGGTTGCCTCCGGTGGTATCCACGTCTGGCACATGCCGGCCCTGGTCAGCATCTTCGGTGACGACTCCGTGCTGCAGTTCGGTGGCGGCACCCTGGGTCACCCCTGGGGCAACGCGGCCGGCGCCGCGGCCAACCGCGTCGCGGTCGAGGCCTGCGTCGAGGCCCGCAACTCCGGTCGCGAGCTGGAGAAGGAAGGCAAGGACATCCTCACCGCCGCTGCTGCCCACAGCCCAGAGCTGAAGGCCGCGATGGAGACCTGGAAGGAGATCAAGTTCGAGTTCGACACCGTCGACAAGCTCGACGTTGGCCACAAGTAACCAGCGCCGCCCTTTCAGGGCCCTATGGCCCTGAAAGGGCCCCGAACAGGTTTCCTAAACGAACACAGACCGAGGTTTATCCCCATGAGCGAAATGCAGGACTACAAGTCCAGCCTGTCCGATACCGGCAGCCGTAAGTTCGAGACCTTCTCTTACCTGCCCCCCATGGATGCGGCCCAGATCCGCAAGCAGATCGACTACATCGTGTCCAAGGGCTGGAACCCGGGCATCGAGCACTGCGAGCCCGAGAACGCCTTCCAGAACTACTGGTACATGTGGAAGCTGCCGCTGTTCGGCGAGACCGACGTGGACGCCATCCTGGCCGAGTGTGAGGCCTGCCACAAGGCGCACCCCGACAACCACGTCCGTCTGCTGGGCTTCGACAACTATGCCCAGTCTGCCGGCGCCTCCATGGTCATCTTCCGTGGTAAGGCCGTCTGATCGTTTTTCGCTGTCGCGAAAGACGGTGTATCAGGGATGAAGAAGGCCCCTGCTCCTGTATGGGGGCAGGGGCCTTTGTTCGTCTGCTGGTTCCCGGGCTTCGTGATTGCGTAGGGATCCGGCGTAGGTTGGGCTGAGGAACGAAGCCCAACGCGGGGAGCGGCATAGCCTGAGGGACCTTGGGCCTCCTTCGTCCGCCCAATCTACAGATTGCGTGGGGGGAATATGGGACTCGTCAATGCACTGCTGCTCACGAACCCCCGCAAGACCGCACTCAGCCCCGTTGAGGTCGAGGCCCTTGCCGACACCGGGGCCGTGCACCTGAGCATGCCCGACCACGTCAGGATTCAGCTCGAACATCGCAACCTCAATCGCCAAGTAGCCGTACCGGCAGGAATATCCACATGCCAGACATCGACCGCAGCCAGTACCTGATCGAAAACGAACCCTATTACTGCCCCGTGACCAACGAGGTAGAGATGTACGAGGCGGCCTACGCCGCCCGTATGCCCGTGATGCTCAAGGGCCCCACCGGGTGCGGCAAGTCGCGCTTCGTGGAATACATGGCCTGGCGGCTGAAGAAGCCACTGATCACCGTCGCCTGTAACGAGGACATGACCGCCTCGGACCTGGTCGGGCGCTTCCTGCTCGACATCAACGGCACCAAGTGGCAGGACGGCCCCCTGACGGTCGCCGCACGCATCGGCGCCGTCTGCTACCTGGACGAGGTGGTCGAGGCCCGTCAGGACACCACCGTGGTCATCCACCCGCTGACCGATCATCGCCGCAATCTCCCCCTGGAGAAGAAGGGCGAGCTGGTCACGGCCCACCCGGACTTCCAGATCGTCATCTCCTATAACCCGGGCTATCAGTCCCTGATGAAGGACCTCAAGCAGTCCACCAAGCAGCGCTTCGGCGCCATGGACTTCGACTACCCGAGCGCCGAGATCGAGACCGAGATCGTCTCCCACGAGGGCAAGATCGACCGGGCCACCGCCGAGAAGCTGGTCCAGGTCGCCCACCGCAGTCGAAACCTCAAGGGCCACGGCCTGGACGAGGGCATGTCCACGCGCCTCCTGGTCTACGCCGCCCAGCTCATCGGCAAGGGCGTCGCGCCGGCCTCGGCCTGCCAGATGGCCCTGGTCCGTCCGCTGACCGACGACCCGGATATGCGCGATACCCTCGACGCGGCGGTCAACACCTACTTCTAGCCCCCTCTGCAATCGGACGAGGAGCTACGCGATGTTGGTGGATATGGGAGACATGCTGCGCCACGCCCAGGCCCATGGGTATGCGGTGGGTGCGTTCGATCTGGTCAGCCTGGACTTTCTCCAGGCCATCGTCGCCGGCGCGGAGCAGCAACGCGCGCCGGTCATCCTGAGCCTGGCCGAGTCCCACTACGGATACTTCGACCCAGAGCTGCTAATGCCCGCGGTGCGGGTCGCCGCCGAGCGGGCGACGGTGCCAGTAGCCATTCATTTGGATCACGGCAGCTCCATCGAGGCGGCGGTGCGGGGGATTCGCCAGGGATTCAACGGCGTCATGGTCGATGCATCCACCCAGCCCTTGGCAGAGAACATTGCCCGCACCAAGGCGGTGGTGGAGATGGCCCATGCCTGTGGTATCCCGGCAGAAGGGGAGCTCGGCTACGTGGCCGGGGTCGAGGGCGAAGACGCTGATCGCCACCCGGGAGAGGTGGTCTACACCGCCCCGGAGGAGGCCGAACGCTACGTGCGCGAAACCGGCGTGGACTTTCTTGCAGTCTCTATTGGTACCGTCCACGGCCGCATGCGCGGGGAGCCGCGTTTGGACTTCGAGCGCCTTGCGGCCATTCGCTCCAGCGTCGCGGTCCCCCTTGTCATCCACGGGGGAACCGGGTTGAGTGACGCCCAGTTCCGGCGTCTGATCGACAACGGGGTGGCCAAGATCAACTACTACACCGCGCTCGCCGACGCGGCGGGGGCGGCCATTCGCGGGACCGAACCGATTCCCGGAAAGGGCTCCTACACGGATTTGGTCCGCGGTACCCAGGACGCCATCCGCGCTGAGGTGGAGCGGTGTATTCTCCTTTGGGGGGGCGCGGGGCAAGCCGATGCGGTGATCGCCGCCTGCCGACCCTGGCGCGAGGTGGAGCACCTCATCGTCTACAACACGAACACCGCGAACCCGGAGGAAACTGCCGCAATGATGGCGGAGGGCTGCCGCGTACTCGGCGCCATCCCGGGGGTGCGACAGGTGGTTGTCGGAACCAGCTTGAGAGAGGACGCCCCCTATCGACACTTTTGGGCGGTGCGCTTCGCCCACCCGGCCGTGGTCGAGTCCTACCGGGATCACCCAGACCACCAGAGGTTTGCGAATAGTCTGTTTCGCCCCCTGGCGGCGGACCGCATTACCATCGATTTCCAACACGTGCTGGATTGACGGCCCATGCGAGGAATCGCAGGGCCGGGTCGCGCCGCGCGCCCAGCCAGACACAGCGGGTGAAACCCATGACCATTGATTTCAGCGAATACGTCTCCTGCCTCAAGACCGACCCCGAGCATCCGCACAAACAGGCCTTGGAGTCGAGCTATCAGGATGCGAGCCGGGTGATGTCCCCCCAGGGCCTGAACCACTACCTGACCGGCATGAAGGCCATGTGCACCATGAACAAGGGCGAGGACCTGATCCTCACCTATATTCAGGAGATACCCGGTGTAGCCCGGGAGGTGGGCGAGGACATCATCCCCGACATCGTCTCGGGCCTGATGAAGCTCTCCTCCCATACCTCGGGTACCGTCATCACCCTGATCATGGCCAATATGCCCCTGGCGGCGAGCCGCCTCGGCGATGCCGAGGTCCTGCGCGGCTACCTCAACCTGCTGCACCTGCTGGCAGGCAAATCCCCGCGGGGACTGCGCCCGATGATGGAGAACATGGACGAACTGCTCTCCAAACTCACCCTCGGCGGCCTGCGGCGCTGGGCCCTCTGGGGCGCTCAGGCCCATGCCCGCGACCTGGACGGGCAGATGGCCTACTTCGGGCTCAAGAGCGAGTCGTCCAAGGCCGTACTCCAGAAGGAGCGCCGCGGCACTCTCTTCGTTGACAATCAGCGCAAGCTGAACTTCTACCTGCGGGCCCTCTGGGCGCGGGCCTTCTTCATGCGCCCCACCTCCGGGGACTACGAGACCCGCCAGGGGACCAAGCCCTACATCGAAGACTTCCTGATCCACCTGCCGGATGCCTTCGACGCCTTCCGCGGCATCTCGGGCCTGGAGACCTACCGCGCCGCGGCGGCCCACAGCGCCGCCCACTTGGTCTACACCACCAAGCCCATCAGCGCCGAACAACTCGCCCCGGCCCAGATGAAGCTCATCGAGCTGTTCGAGGACGCCCGGATCGAAGGGCTGGCGATCCGGGACTTCCCCGGGCTGCGCAAGCTCTGGCTCCAGTTCTTCACGGCCCCCATGACCCCGGACGACGAGGTGCGCGACCTGCACCCCATGATGGACCTGATGCTGCGCCTGGCCCAGGCCCTGCTGGACCCCGACTACCGCGACGAACTGCCCCTGGTCAATGACACGGCGGACGACTTCCGCCGCGCCTTTGCCGAGCGCCCGCGCGACAACCAGATCAGCTGGGACGCAGGCGTCACCTTCTACAACGCCTGCGTCAAGACCGTGGCCCTGCCCAACCTGCGGGTCCTGGAGAACTGGCCCATTCCCTACCGGGACGACAACCGCTACATCTGGGTCTTCTCGGAGAATCTCTGGCTGGAGCAGGGGGTCGACTATCTGCCCGCCTCGCGCCAGCAGGTGCGCAAGTACGTCTCGGTCATGGAGATGGCCAACGAGGTGGACTGCGAGTTGGCCGGCGACGACGCCCAGGAGGTCTGGATCTGCGCCACCGAGTTCTTCCCCTACGAGGACGAGGGGGTGTCGTTCAACGAGATGTGGGGCAAGGAGCCCGTCTCTGACCCCTATCACTACCAGGAGTGGGACTACCAGGCCCAGCTCTACCGCCCGGACTGGGCCACGGTCATCGAACGGCGCCAGCCCAAGGGCAACCCGGAGGACATGGACGAGATCCTGGTCAAGCACAAGCCCATCGCCAGCCGTATCCGCCACCTGATCGACGCCCTGCAACCCCAGGGCATCGTTCGCCGGCGGGGCTACGAGGAGGGCGAGGAGCTCGACCTCAACGCCGCGGTACGGGCCATGATCGACATCCGCCGCGGCATCATGCCCGACCCGCGCATCAACATCCGCATCACCCGGCACCTGCGCGACCTGGCCCTGGTGGTGCTCATGGACCTGTCCGAGTCCACCAAGGAGCACATCGACAAGGCAGACCCGGACAGCCCCACGGTCATCGGCCTCACCCGCGATGCCACCGGGCTGCTGGCCTGGGCCATCGACAGCATTGGCGACGCCTTCGCCGTCCACGGCTTCGCCTCCGACGGGCGCCACGATGTGCAGTACTACCGCTTCAAGGACTTCGAGCAGCCCTACGACGATCTGCCCAAGTCCCGCCTAGCGGGCATGGAAGGGGGCCTGTCCACCCGCATGGGCGCAGCCCTGCGCCACGCCGGTTGGCACCTGACCCAACAGAGCGCCACAAAGCGCCTGGTGCTGCTCATCACCGACGGCGAGCCGGCGGACATCGACGAGCGCGACCCCCAGTACCTGCGCCACGACGCCAAGAAGGCCGTCGAGGACCTGCGCATGCAGGGGGTCTACACCTACTGCCTGACCCTGGACCCGCAGGCCGACCGCTACGTCGCCCGCATCTTCGGCGAGAACAACTATTCCGTCGTCGATCACGTCGAGAAGCTGCCGGAGCGGCTGCCGGCGGTCTTTGCCGCGCTGACCGCATAGCTCCTGGCCGCATAGACGGTGGCCACATAGCCTGGGGCGGCAGAGGGTCGGCGCAGGGCTCCGGGCAGGTCGCGATCGGTACGCCGCCGCGTCGAGCAGTCGGGCAACAGCATGGAAGGGCTCCCGGAAGGTGCGAAAGACAATGCATGGCCTTGACTGGCCGCCAAGGTTGAGCCCCAACAACCTCTTGTGATGCTAGGGCATCCAGGCTTATACAGCTTGTTCCTGCGGCGTAAATGGGATCAGCTGTATTGCGACCCTCGGGCCGCGACCAAGGACCTGTCCCGCCTCTGCCACCGGGCGTGGGGGCCCGCGCCCGGAAGGAGCGAAGCGGCCGATCAGGTTATTGTCCTGACGCGAGCCCCCAGATGTCAGGGTGCGACCGTGACAGATTGAGCCGCCGCCCGGCCGCGCGCGTGTCGCCAAGGCATCGCGCTCTCCTTGCGCTCCGGGCAGACAAACCCGCTCGGCCGACGCAGCCGTTCCAGGTAACCGAGCCATGCGCCCGGGTCCGGGTCCGGGAACATCTCTACGAACTCGCGGTAGGTAAGCGGGTAGTGGCGCCCTGCGACCAAGGCATGACGTGAAGCCGCGATATCGGAAGACGTCTCCACGCCGACATGTTGGGGCAGGAGGAGCTATCCGCTCACCCCCCTTACTTCAATACTACAAGACGGCAAACCTGGGGCATCCCCTGGTTCGCGCAATCTAACCCTGCGCGAGGCTACCGGGTTTCTCGTTCCGTAGATCGGGTCGATATCGCAGCAGGCAGCCGACGCCGCCCAGAGAGACCAACGCATCGGACTGTTTCACCACTTCTACCGGGCGTTCTAGCTGGCCGGCCAGGCGCAGCAGCAGCTCCCTAACATCCAGCGACCGCACGGCGGATTTGCCGCATTGCGGACAGACGGGAGTTTCAGGCACCTCGGTGCCAATGGCTCGACAGGCCGTGCAGCTCCAGCCGGGATCCGGCTGGTAATCGCTGGCCATGACCAGTGTGTCCACTTCCCCCCAACGCAGCGCATCCAGGGTGGCTGCCGAGCCCGCGACCGCCAGGTTCTGGCTGCGCAGTCCTGCGATGAGACGCTCGGTAACCGACCGGGACTCATGCTCCTCATGTTCGATAAAGCTGGACAGGGTCAACAAGACCACTTCGGTCTGCCGGTCGCGTTCGCTGGCCGGGATCACATCCACCAGCTTTTCTGCCAGATCGTTGGGCAGCGCGTCGCGGACCCGAGTGGCGATCTCGGGATCGCCAGCCAGGATCAAATGGGTATGGCCACCCGCGCGCATCAGCTGTTCCAGAACTGCGATCTTCTCTCGCACGAACCGGTCTCCGCGGTGCGCCTGGCTCACCTGATAATGGATACGAGCCCACTCCGAGCCCATACGCATGCGCAGCCCTGATTGGTTTATCCAGGCCCGGACTGTGGCGGCGCCCAGGTTCACCTCCAGGATGCTGGCCCGATCCGGCATGGCGAGCAAAATGACATAGCGGTGGTAGTTGTCCTTGAGTTCCACCAGGTGGTAGATGTTGGGCGTTGGATAGACCGCAATCCAGTTTGGCAGGGGGGCAGCAAATTGCATGGGCAGCATGAAGGCGCCGCCAAAGGTGCCACGCACAAAGATTGCCGCCCCCTTTGTCTCGGGCAGCAGGTCGGTGGCCAACCAAGCCTCGATCTTGCAAAGTGCCTCCTCGAAGTCAGTGAGGTCGTCGCCTTTGAGAATGCGCCGCAGTATGCGTGCGCGCTCTTCGAGTGTTTCTCGCCAGCCTGTCTGCCCGTCTTCCAGGTTGAGGTACGCGCTGATGAAAGGTGCGCCCGACTCCTCCACGCTGGCCAGCAGGGTGACGTGCCGTTTGAGCTCGTCGAGGGTGGTCAGATGTGTCATATCGGAACTCTTTTGCGTATGGACGAGACCTTATTCTTTACTATTCATGAAACCCAGCAGATGTAGCAGGCTGGTGAATAGATTGAAGATGGAGACGTACAGGGTGACGGTGGCCATGATGTAGCTGGTCTCGCCACCGTGGATGATGTTGCTGGTCTCGTACAGGATCAGGCCGGCCATGAGCAGCACAAACATGGCGGAGACGGCCAGCGACAGGCCCGGCATCTCGAAGAACACCGCACCGAGTCCGGCGAGAAAGGCGACCAGGATGCCCACCATCAAGAAGCCGCCCATAAAGCTAAAATCCTTGCGGGTGGTGAGTGCGTAACCCGACAAGCCGAGGAAGATGGCGCCGGTAGTGCCCATAGCCGTCATCACGACCCGGCCACCGTTCGGCATGGCCAGATAGGCGTTCAGAATCGGCCCCAGGGTGTAGCCCATGAAGCCGGTCAGCGCGAACACGAAGGCCAGCCCCAAGGCGCGGTCACGAAACTTCGCTGTGGCGAACAGCAGACCGAAATAACCGCCGAGAGTGAGCAGCAGCCCCGGATGGGGCAGGTTCAGCGCCATCGAAACCCCTGCGGTCAGCGCGCTGAACAGCAGGGTCATGGACAGCAACATGTAGGTGTTGCGGACCACCTTATTGGTGGCAAGCGCGGCTGTCTGGCTCCGGCTCGCAGCGATGGCTATTGGGTTATTCATGGCTTGCTACCTTTCTCTCGTTGGTTGACTGGACTGGCTAAGTTTCATCCAGAACGAGCGGGGCGCTTTGCCTGAGCAGGGTGTGACGACGGTCGATCTTACGCACCAGGGTGCGCCCGGCGCGATCGACTGCCCGGTCGATGGCGACATACAGGTCGGCCTCGATATCTTCGACAACCAGATCGGGCAGGCCGGCCAGCACCACCTGCAGGTGGCAGCGCTTGTCCGTCCCGCCGCGGGGCCCGTTGATGTCGGACAGGCGCATGACGACCCGTTGGATGTGATCGTCGCAGCAGCTCATGGCGCCGCGCACCCGCCGTTCGGCATGGCTGCGTAGGGCGTCGGTCAGGGAAAAACCGTGTACTTGGATGTTGATCTGCATGGGGGGCTCCGCTGCAATGCGCCGTCGTTGTTTCACGAGGGGCATGCTAGGCGGGTTCGCTAGCCAAAAAAATACGATAATTATTGCTACACTGATCGAAAATTACGATGTCATAAAGGGCCGATGATCAACTACAAGCACCTGCACTACTTCTGGGCGGTGGCCAGGGAGGGGGGCGTCGCCCGGGCAGGCGAGCGGCTGCACCTGACGCCACAGACCATCAGCGGGCAACTGAGCTTGCTGGAGGATTATTTGGGGACGCCCCTGTTCAGCCGGGTCGGGCGCAACCTGGAGCTGACCGAAAACGGTCGGCTGGTACTTAGCTACGCCGACGAGATCTTCTCGCTGGGCGGCGAGTTGGAAGAGGCGATACATCAGCTACCGGCCGACCGTCCCCAGCTGTTCAGGGTGGGCGTGGTCGATGTGCTGCCAAAATCCATCGCCCATCGTATCCTTGCGCCCGCGCTGCGGATGCCGGAGCCGGTGCGCATGATCTGCCGCGAGGCAAGCCTCGATACGCTGTTGGCGGAACTGGCCATGCACCGCCTCGACCTGGTATTGGCCGACCGGCCTATCCCTCCCACGGTCAGCACCCGGGGGTTCAGTCACAAGCTCGGCGAGTGCACGGTCAGCTTCTTCGCCGATGGGACGCTGCACAAGAAGCTGAACGGCGATTTCCCCCGCTGTCTGGACGGCGCACCGCTGTTGTTACCCAGCAGCGGCAATCGGCTGCGCTCCGGTATCGATCTGTGGCTGGACAAACATCGTATCCACCCCCGCCTGATTGCCGAGTTCGACGACAGCGCCTTGATGAAGGCCTTTGGGCGGGAAGGTGCGGGGCTCTTCATCGCGCCCGCTGCCATCGAGGCGGAAGTCGAGTTGCAGTATCAGGTGACGGCGATTGGCCGGGTCGATGAGGTGAAAGAGCAGTTCTACGCCATTTCCGTCGAGCGCCGGGTCACCCACCCGGTCGTTTCGATCATGTTGGACACAGCGCGTGCGTCGCTGTTTGATGGTCAATAATCGTAGTATGGACGAGATGACTGATCAGTGGCCGTATTGCCTGGATAACTCCGGGCATCTTCGAGGTGGACAACGAAATCCGCGTGGTACCGAAGGTGCCCCTGTCCGATGCGGCTATCGAGCGTAAGAGCAGGGAGGTCGTAGAAACCGACGAGCAGTTCCGCGCCGCGCGAGCGCTGATCCGGGTCAACAACGGTGAGGTTTTTCTCACGGGCAGCTTTCTCGGCTTTCGCGATCCGTCGATTCTGAAACACAAGGTGGCGGACATCGAAGGCGTGGTCGGTATTGAGGTTCGCGCCGCATTCGTTGCCCGGCCAAGCGAAACCTAGGGTAAAGCAGGCGTAAATCCGCAGAGAGAGCTGAAAAATTATGGCCCCCGTATTCAGCGATGTCTTTACTGAAATGGCAGTGCTGCTGTTGGTGGCCGCCGTCATCGGCGCCATCGGTGTGCGGCTGCGGCAGCCGCTGATCGTTGCCTTCATTGCGGTAGGCATCCTGGTGGGGCCGTCCGTGCTCGGCTGGGTGTCGGCAAATGACCAAGTCGATCTCCTGGCCAAGCTGGGTATCGCGCTGTTGTTGTTCGTGGTGGGGCTCAAGCTGGATCTGCACATCATCCGCACCATGGGTCCGGTGGCGCTGGCTACCGGACTGGGACAGGTCTTTTTTACCTCCGTGGTCGGCTACTTTATCGCCATCGCCCTGGGGATGACCCCGGTGACCGCCGTCTACGTGGCGGTGGCGCTGACCTTCTCCAGCACCATCATTATCGTCAAGCTGCTGTCCGACAAGCGCGAGCTGGACGCGTTGCACGGGCGCATCGCCATCGGTTTACTCATCGTTCAGGATATCGTGGTGGTGCTTGTGATGATTGGCCTGACCGCCTTGGGCGAGGCCGGCGATGCGGCCAGCCTTGGCCGGGAGGCGATCGAGGTCTTGGTCAAGGGCGGCTTGTTCATCGCCGCCATCGGATTGTTGATGCGCTATGTGTTGACGCCGCTGCTGCATCAGTTGGCCCGTTCGCCGGAGCTGCTGGTGCTGTTCGCCATCGCCTGGGCGGTGGCCCTGGGCGCGGCGGGCGTACACCTGGGATTCAGCAAGGAGGTGGGCGCCTTTCTCGCCGGTGTGTCCCTGGCCTCCACGCCCTACCGCGAGGCCATCGGCGCTCGGCTGGTGAGTCTGCGGGATTTTCTGCTGCTGTTTTTCTTTATCGATCTGGGCGCCGGGCTGGAGTTGGCGACGCTCGGTACACAGATGCTGCCGGCCGTTATCCTTTCGCTGTTCGTGCTCATCGGCAACCCGTTGATCGTCATCATCATCCTGGGCGCCATGGGTTACCGCAAGCGCACCGGGTTTCTGGCCGGCCTGACGGTGGCCCAGATCAGCGAATTCTCCCTGATCCTGGGGGCGTTAGGCCTGGGCCTAGGCCATATCGACGCCGACACCATGGGCCTCATCACCCTGGTGGGCTTGATCACCATCAGCGCCTCCACCTACATGATCCTGTACTCCCACCCCCTCTATGAGTGGATTTCCCGCTGGCTAGGTGTGTTCGAGCGTAAACGGGCACACAGGGAAGAGGTTCTGGATCTGACTACAGAAGCGAGCGGAGTCGATGTCATCCTGTTCGGTCTGGGGCGGTTCGGCTCCAGAATTGCGCGGGAACTGCGGCAACGAGGCCACCGGGTGCTCGGCGTGGATTTCGATCCCGAACTGGTGCGTCGCCAGCAAGTCGATGGTTATGCGGTACGCTACGGCGATGCCCAAGACCCGGAATTTCTCGCCACCCTGCCGCTCGGGCAGATACGTTGGGTCTTGAGCAGCGTGCGAGAGATGCCCGCCAATCTCGTCCTGCTGCATGGCCTGCGCGATTATGGCTACAAAGGGCGCGTGGCGGTAACGGCCCACACTACCCCCGATGCCGGGAAATTGAGGCAGGCCGGTGCCGATCAGGTGCTGATCCCTTATGCCGATGCGGCGGCGGAGGCCGTTGATAACCTGTTTGGCGCGGACGTTCACGAGGAGCCGAAATGAAACGATTCAAGAACGTTCTTTTGGTATGAACATGGAAACCAACGAGCCTCTAATCGCAAGGCTACACTCTGTTATTCCTTCGTCGGTACATCTTGCCTCGTGGAGGAGGTGCTAATATGAATCAAACGAAACCAACTAGTAATAAGGAAAATGTATTCTGGTTGACGGGAGTATTTTTTTTCGTTTTATTAGGCGCGGGTGTGGCCAGCATTTACTTTCTGGTTCAGCTCAATAGCGAGCTAAAGCAGATCGTCAAGGAGGATATCCCAATAACTGATATGATAGCCGAAATTACGATACATAAATTAGAACAAACGTCTTGGTTCGAGCGGGCGCTGCGTCACGCTGAAATCGTGGCCCATAAACGGGAGAACAATGAAGACAACTTGAGGCTTTTTGGGGAAGCCAAAGATAAGTTTGAGAAAATTGCCGTCAAGGTAAATGAAGAAATCGATAACACCGCAAGGATGAGCAGCGAAGCACAAAAACTAGCTCACACGGAGCACCGGAGAACCGAACTCAAACATATTGAAGAATTTCTAATCTCCATACAACGAGATTATGCCGCATACAATGAGCGCGCCACGGAATTGTTTGCTTTATTTCAGAGCGGGAAAATCGCTGAAGCTGAGAAACTCATCGACGTAACAGAAAAACTAGAAGCCGATTTCAACCAAAGACTGGAAGAGTTTTTATTTGAGTCTGACGAGTTTACCAGGCATTCATTGTCAAGCATTGGAGAAAGCGAGGGCAAAGCCATAATTATTATCGCCGTGATAATCAGTATTTCTCTCTTGTTCACGGCTGCTGTATTATTATTTAAGATTATCTTCGCTATTTTCCGGAAGGTTCATCCCTCGCGAGATTGGCGCTAACAAAACAGCCGATGATGCTTGCCGGGCGCCTGCACACCAGCACCAAGGCCATGCCTCGAGCGTTGTGAAAGGCGTTGCACAGCCCCTTGATTGCGCTTCGATAATAGTATTAGCGCCGACTCCACCATTGCGCTGCTTGATCAACTCGATCAGTCTTAGGTATTGCCACCTACGCTATCTCCTGAGCTCTAGGGCGTGGAATAGGTATTCTAAACAGGGGCAACTTGTCGCAGCTGAACATGGTCCGGCCCGACCAAACGGGACAATCTGGCTCTTTCAATGTGGCCGCGGTATTTCACATCCAGTTGCTTTAGTAAACAGCAGGGTGCACGAATGAAACGATTCAAGAACATTATATATGTCGTCAACCCCGACGATGAGGCGGCCTGCGCCCTGGAGCGGGCCGCCACGTTGGCGGAGAACAACGAGGCGTCTCTCACCGTGGTCACGGTGGTCCCGGAGCTAGCTGCCAGCGGGGTGTTGCGGGGCCTGGCGTTGACGGTCGATGCGTTACAGTCGGCGATGGTGGGTGAAGCCGAGCAGCGTCTTGACGGGCTTGCCGCGCCTTGGCTCGGACGGGTGGAGATCGAGACGCGGGTGCTGGTCGGAACGGGGTTTCTCGAAGTCATTCGGGAGGTGCTGCGCAATGACCGGGATCTGGTCGTGAAGTGCGCCGGCAGCGAAGGGCTATTGGGCGGGCTACTGGGCAGCGAGGACATGCACCTGCTGCGCAAGTGCCCCTGTCCGGTCTGGCTCGACAAACCGAATTCCCCGGCCAGGTACCGTCGCATCCTGGCCGCGGTGGACGTGGACGAGTTCCATCCACCCGGGGAACTGGCAACCCGCGCGGAGCTGAATTTCCGCATCCTGGAACTGGCTGCCTCCCTCGCCCTGGCCGAATTCGCCGAGCTGCATCTGGTCCATGTGTGGTCCGCGGTCGGCGAGAGCGCCATGCGCGGGAGCTTTCTGGCAACCCCGGAGGAGCAGATACACGCCTACGTGACTGCCGAAGAGCGCCGGCATGAGCAGGCTCTGGACCGCCTGCTGGACGAGGGCGGCGCCCGTCTCGGTGGCGAGGCGCTCGGCTATCTCAAACCGGTCAAGCACCTGAAGAAGGGTTCAACCCGCGACGAAATCCCCGCCCTGGCCATGCGCCTCGGTGCGGACCTGGTGGTCCTGGGGACCGTGGCGCGCACAGGCATCCCGGGCCTACTGATGGGCAATACCGCGGAGACCCTGTTGCACCGGCTGGACTGCGCCGTGCTTGCCCTCAAGCCCACCGGTTTTCTCACGCCGGTCACCCTGTAGGCGCCAGGGCCTCGCGGTCCAGTTGCCCGGCGGATCGATGGGCACTCGCGCGTCGCCTCAACGGGTTGGTCGCCGCTTGGGCACAAGGCGATGAGTGCCGCCACTGAATCGATGTCGCGGCTCCTTCGGCCGATGTGCGCCGCCACCGCCGGTCTGAGGACTTCCTGGCTGACGGTTTGCATCTCTCGCCCCCCGGCTATGCCTTTTGGACGAGCGTGCTGCGCCCACGGCTCATCGCAAACCTGGGGTCGGGGACAGACCTAAAGATGCGCGGGGGTCTGGACCAGTACAGCAGGTCCCCTGGAGGACCTGCCCGATGCCCGCCCGGCTGAGATCCCGCCATTTATCAACATGCGGTTGGCCCCGGGCTAGACCCGTGCACGCCATGGGTCCAGTCCTTGCGGGAGCATCACCGTTGCGGCAAAGTGCACAGACTGGTTTGGGGCTTTGTCCACTGGGAGCCGATTTGGTTCTGGGGCCCCTCGGCGTTGCGGACGAACAGACGGCGACCTCATCCGGTCAACCGGGGCGACCTACTCCAGCGACAGGAGAACATCGGATGTGGACGGATGCGACAATGATCGCACGCACCCTGCCGCCACGCCTGGCGCTATTTGCCCTGCTGTGGTGGGTGCTAACCGACGGGCGGGTCGGCTCCTGGACGGTCGGTGTGCCCGGCGTTCTGCTCGCCGCCCTGGTCAGCGCCCTGTCCAGCGCCCGCGTCGGCGTAGGGACCGACCGTTGGACCTCTTGGTCGCTGCGTGGCGTACTGCGCCTTGTGCCGTTTTTCCTGTGGTACTCTCTGCGCGGCGGGACCGACGTGGCGTTCCGGGCCTTCGCGCCTACCATGCCGCTGGCGCCCGATCTGGTGGATTACCCGCTGCGACTGCCTCCCGGCCGGGCCCGGGTGCTCATGGCCAATCTGACCAGCCTGATGCCCGGGACCCTCAGCGTCCTGATCCAAGACCGCTTCCTGAGAGTCCATGTGCTGAACCTCCATGGCGCCTACGAGAGCGACCTGGAGAGCCTGGAGCGTCATGTGGCGGCGGTGTTTCGGCTCCAGTTGGCCGAGCAGGCCCCAGGGTCCGCCGATGCAGCGCCTTAGCCTGAAAATGGCTCGACTGCCTGGAATTCGCACCCAATCCCCCGGCTGCGTCACGCCGGCCAAGCTGTGAAGGCCGACCTCGGATGGCAACGCTCTACCTGGCCCTGATCCTGTTCCTGCTCCTCACCCTCGCGGCCGGCCTGTGGCGGGTGCGGCGTGGCCCGACCGCGGCCGACCGGATGCTGGCTGCGCAACTGTTCGGCACCACGGCGGTGGCCGTCCTGTTGCTGCTCGCGCAGGCCTCCGGCAACCCGGCCCTGCGCGACGTAGCGTTGGTGTTCGCCCTGCTCGCCGCCATCACCGTGGTCGCCTTCACGCGCCGTGCCTGGGGCCTCGGCGAGGACCAGGGGGCCGGTGATGATCGATAGCCTGGCGGCGGTGCTGATGCTGGCCGGCGCCCTGTTCTTTCTGGCCGGCACCCTGGGCCTGCTGCGCTTTCCCGATGTCTACACCCGCCTGCATGCCCTCACCAAGGCCGACAACCTCGGTCTTGGCCTGATCGTGGCCGGGCTCGCCCTACAGGCCGAGTCCTGGGCGGTCGTGGGCAAGCTGGCGTTGATCTGGTTGCTGGTGTTGGTGGCATCCGCCTCCGCGAGCCAATTGGTGGCCGGGCGGGCGCACTCCAGGGGGGTGCAGCCGTGGCGGCGCTAGCGCTGCTTGCCCTGGCAGTAGATGGGGTGCTGGCCCTGCTCCTACTGTGGTTGGCGTGGCGCGCCCTCGCCAACCCGGAGCTGTTCCGGGCCGTGGTGCTGTTTATCGCCTTCGGGCTGGTGCTGGCCCTGGTCTGGGCCCGCCTCGAGGCCCCGGATATCGCCCTGGCGGAGGCGGCCATCGGCGCCGGCGTCACCGGCGCCCTGCTGCTGGCGGCCCTGGCACGCCTGAACCAACCGGCGGATGTGGCGGACTCGGGAGATGAAGGGGGCGAGGATGGATAGGGGGCCAGGGGGCGGGGTTGACCGGGGCGGAAGCCAGGATGCATCCCTCGGCTTCCGCTTGGGGCTGGGTGTGCTGCTGCTGGCCCTGCTGGGCGGACTCGGCTTGGCCGTGCTGTCGTTACCCGCGCAGGCGCCGGGGCTCGCCCCAGCTGTGGGCGCACGGATGGCGCAAAGCGGCGTCGAGCATCAGGTCACCGCGGTCCTGCTCAACTTCCGCGCCTACGACACCCTGCTGGAGCTGGCGGTGCTGCTGCTGGCGCTGTTGGGGGTCTGGTCGCTGGCACCTGCCCCGCGCGGCGACGACTCGGCGCCGGGACCGGTGCTCGCGACCCTTGGTCGGCTGCTGGCGCCGCTGATGATCCTGATGGCTGGCTATCTCCTATGGGTGGGCGCCCAGGCCCCCGGCGGGGCCTTCCAAGCCGGCGCGGTGCTGGGCGCTGCCGGCGTCCTGGCGCGCTTGAGCGGCTGCCGGCTGCCGGTACGGCTGGCGGGTTGGCCGCTGCGGCTGACCCTGGTGCTGGGGGTCCTGGTATTCGCCGTCATCGGGGTGGGCGTCATCCCGCTTGGCGGGTCGCTACTGGCCTATCCGCCCGCCTGGGCCGGCGGTCTGATCCTGGTCATTGAGACGGCCGCCACCCTGTCCATCGCCGCGCTCCTCACGGCCCTGTTCCTCGGGGGCCGTCCATGACCCAGGCCACCCTCTATGCACTGACCGGCTTGGGGCTCGTCGGCCTCGGGCTTTACGCCCTGATCGTGCGCGCCCACCTCCTGCGCAAGGTGCTGGCCTTCAATGTCATTGGCAGCGGCGTCTTTCTGGTGTTGGTCGGGCTCGCGCGCCGCACCCCGGCGGGGGCGCCGGACCCAGTGCCCCAGGCGATGGTCCTGACCGGTATCGTGGTGGCCGTGGCCGCCACTGCCCTGGCGGTGGTGCTGATGCTTCGGTTGCGGGCAGCGACCGGTCGCATCACCCTGGACGACAGCCCGGGGGACTGACCTGTTGCCGCTCGACACCACAGGCCTCGGCTGGACCGTCGCGGTCATCTTCGCGCCCCTGGCCGGTGCCCTGCTTGGCTTCCTGGCCCCGCGCCGCGCCGTCGCCGTCGGGCTCGCCGCCGCGACCGCGACCGCCATCTCGGCGGTCGGCCTGGCCCATGCGGTCCTCACCCAGGGGCCGCTGCGCCTCGCCGTCGGCGGCTGGGGGGCGCCGCTCGGCATCGACCTGTACGCGGACGGCCTGAGCGCGACCCTGCTGCTGATGACCGCCCTGGTCGGTCTCGCGGTCAGCGCCCATGCACCGGCCTATTTTGGCGACAAGCCCCGCCAGTCGGAGCGCTTCTGGCCCCTGTGGCTGTTTCTGTGGACGGCGTTGAACGCCCTGTTTCTCGCCGCAGACCTCTTCAACCTCTACGTCACGCTGGAACTACTGGGGCTGGCGGCGGTGGCCCTGACCGCCCTCGGCGGCAGCGGCGACGCCCTGACAGGGGCCATGCGCTACCTGCTGGTGAGTCTGCTCGGTTCGCTGGCCTACCTGCTGGGGGTGGCCCTGCTCTACCACGCCTATGGCAGCCTCGACCTCGCCGTGCTCTCCGCTCTGGTGGCCGACTCCCCCGCGACCCGGGCCGCCCTGGGGGCGATGATCGCCGGGCTCTTGCTCAAGACCGCCCTGTTTCCGTTCCACTTCTGGCTCCCAGGGGCCCACGCCAGCGCCCCGGCGCCGGTCAGCGCCTTGCTCTCGGCGCTGGTGGTCAAGGCATCCTTCTACCTGTTGCTGCGGCTGTGGCTGGGGCTGTTCGGCGGTTTTGGGGCGCCCCTGGCGGAGCTGCTCGGGGCCCTGGGTGCGGCGGCGGTGCTCTGGGGTTCAGTGCAGGCCCTGCGCCAGCCGCGGCTGAAGCTGCTCATCGCCTACTCCACCGTGGCGCAGCTTGGTTACCTGTTCCTCGCCTTCCCGCTGGCGGCGGTTGGCGGCGCGGCGGTGTGGGGCGGCGCACTCTACCTGGTCCTCGCCCACGCCCTGGCCAAGGCGGCCATGTTTCTGACCGCCGGCAGCTTGCTGCGCTTCGGGCATCATGACCGCATCGCGGACCTGGATCGGGCGGTCTACCGCTTGCCCCTGACCGTTACCGCCTTCGCCCTGGCCGGGGTCAGCATCATGGGGCTGCCGCCAAGCGGGGGCTTTGTCGGCAAGTGGTTGTTGCTGGAGGCGGCCTTCCACCAGGGCCGGTGGGACCTGGCGCTGGTGATGCTGCTGGGCGGGGCGCTGGCGGCAGCCTATGTGTTCAAGGTGGTGGGTTTCGCCTTCACCCCGGCGTATGCCGGACATCGGGCCGGTTCGGTGCCCGCGGCGATGGAGTGGAGCGCGCTGTTGCTCGCCGTCGGTGCCATCCTGCTCGGCTTCGCCGGGCCCCTGGTGTGGCCGCTCCTGGAGGTCGGGGCGCCCTTCGCCGCGCCGCCCGCCCCGGCGACCTGGCAAGTGCCGCCATGATTGGACCGCTCAACCCCAGCCTGCCCCCCAACGCCTGGCTGCCCCTATTGGTGCTCGGCAGCTCGCTCGTGCCCGGCCTTGCGATCTTCTTCCTGGCCGAAGAGCGGGTGCTGACCCGCAGCTTGCTCAACCTGGCCGGCGCGCTGGGCAAACTCGCCCTGGTGGGATGGATGCTGTGGGGCGTCTACCACCAACACAGCTACGAGGCCCAGCTTCCCCTGCTGCCGGGCATCGACCTGGTGCTGCGTGTGAGGCCGTTGTCGCTCCTGTTCCTGGTCCTCTCCACCGGGTTGTGGCTGGTGACCACCCTCTACGCGATCGGGTACCTGGAGGGCTCGCCCCATCGCAGCCGCTTCTTCGGCTTCTTCAGCCTGTGCGTGACCGCCACAGTCGGCCTGGCCATGGCCGGCAACCTGCTCACCTTCCTGATCTTCTATGAACTGCTGACCCTGGTTACCTATCCACTGGTGATCCACCGCGGAACCGAGGTCGCACGCCGGGCCGGGCAGGTGTACCTGGCCCATACGGTGGTGGGTGGCGTGCTGCTGCTGGCGGGCACGGTCTGGCTATACAGCCTGACGGGCACCCTCGAGTTCAGGCCGCGCGGGTTCGTCTCCGAGCTTGCGGAGACCCACCGGGGGGCGCTCATCGCCATTTTCACGCTGCTCATCGGCGGCCTGGGGGTGAAGGCGGCCCTGGTACCGCTGCACGGGTGGCTGCCCCGTGCCATGGTGGCCCCGGCGCCCGTCAGTGCTCTGCTGCATGCGGTGGCGGTGGTTAAGGCCGGCGCCTTCGGGATCATCCTGGTGGTCTACGACGTGTTCGGCGTGCAGTTCGCGGCCGAGCTCGGGGTCATGGGTCCGCTGGCGGCAGTGGCGGCGGTCACCATCCTCTACGCCTCTCTGCGCGCCCTGTTCCAGGACGACCTCAAGCGCAGGCTGGCCTTCTCCACCATCAGCCAGGTCGCCTATATCGTCCTCGGGGTGGCGATCATCGGCCCCACCGCGACCATCGGGGGGCTCGTCCATCTGGTTCATCAGGGCCTGATGAAGATCACCCTGTTCTTCTGTGCCGGCAACCTCGCCGAGACCCTCGGTATCCACAAGATCAGCGAGATGGATGGTGTGGGCCGGCGCATGCCCTGGACCATGGCCGCTTTCACCGTTGCCGCCTTCGGCATGATCGGGCTGCCGCCGGTCGCCGGTTTTGTCAGCAAGTGGTACTTGGGCCTGGGCGCCCTGGAGGCGGGCGTGGATTGGGCCATCTACGTGCTGGCGGGCAGCAGCCTGCTCAACGCTGCCTATTTTCTGCCGATCCTGCATGCCGCCTGGTTCCGCGTGCCGCCCGCGGCCTGGCCCGAGGCGCGCGATTTCGGCGGTAAGGAGACGGCCTGGTTGCTGCTGTTGCCGACGCTGCTCACCGGGGCCCTGTCGCTGGCCGTGGGTCTGTTCGCCAGCCTTCCATTCACGCCACTGGAGTGGGCCACGCTGATCGCGGAACGGGAGTTCTATCGGCCATGAACGGATGGATGGTCGGATGGTTGCTGCCGCTCGCTCTGGTCTGGCCCCTGCTGGTGGCCGGGGCTGTGGCGTCGCGTCCCATGCGCGCCCTGGGCCTGATACTTGCCCCCTGGGCCGCGCTGCCGGCCTTGGTGGTCGCCCTTGCGGCACCCGACACCGTTCAGCGACTGCCGGGGGTCATGCTGGGTTCGGTGCTACTGCTCGACGACACGGGCAGGCCTTTCCTGCTGGCGACGGCCCTGCTCTGGCTCGCGGCCGGGCTGTTGGCGCGCGGCGCGGCAGCCGAGCCCCGCTTCGTGCTGCTGCTGTTGCTGGCCATGACGGGCGGGATTGGGCTGGCGCTGGCGGGCGACTTGTCGCTGTTGCTTGCCGCATCCACCCTGGCCGGCTATGCGCTGTACGGGTTGCTCGCCGAGCGCGGCTGCGGACGGGTGTTGGTCCTGCTGTTGGTGGCGAGCGATCTGCTCGTATTCGAGCTCCTGTTGCTATTGGCGTCCGGCGCAGGGGGGCTGGAACTGGCCGCCCTGCGGGCGCAATGGGCGGTCGCGGAAGACCAATGGCTCCTGCTCCCGCTGCTGCTGATGGGGTTCGGCGCCCGAGGGCTGCTCGGGGTCCACTTCTGGCTGGCGCCGGCGTTTGCGGGTGCACCGTTGGCGTCGAGGCCGGCGCTGGTCGCCTTCATGCTCGCCGCCGGGCTGCTGGGATGGCTGCGGCTGCTACCGCTGGGCGAGGTGCAGTGGCCCGCCGCGGGCGGCCTGTTGCAGTGGCTGGGCCTGGCCGCGATCGGCTACGCGGCAATCGCCGGGCTGCTACAGGCCAGGCTTCCTGCGGTGCTGGCCTATGCCGCCGTGACCCTGACTGGGCTATGGACCTGTGTTCTGGGAGCGGTCCTGGCACAACCTGGGCTGGCGGCTTCGCTGGGCGCCGCGCTGCCGATGGCCGCGGTCCAGTCCGCCTTGGCCATGGCCGCCCTGCTGGTCCTCGCGACGCCCCTGCCCACAGGCCGCGGGCAGGAGTTGCGCACCGCGACCGCCGGCATCGCCGCCCTGCTGCTGGCCGCCGCGCCACTCGGCGTGGCCGGGGTGCTCGCGGACAGTGGCGGCGGCCCCGGGTCCGGCTGGCCCCTGGCGGGGATCGGGTTGTTGACGGGCCGTGGACTCTATCTCGCGCTGCGCCGCGACCTGATCGCCGTGGGGCGGGGCCCGGTGGGGGTTGCCGCCGGATTGACCTTGGCGGCCCTGATCGTGGCCGCCCTGATCGTGGACGCAGGGCGGGCGGGCGACATCCCCATCCCGATACCGGGTTTGTTGTGCTTGCTCGCCGGCTGGGTCGCTGGCCTGGCCTTCGAGCCAGTCGCACGGCGGCTGCCCCGCCTCGCCCCCGGGCGGCTGCCGGCGCTCCTCGGGCCTATGCCGACCCGCGCCCTGGCCGGTGTCCGGTGGTTCGCCGAGGAGCGGCTGCCTTCCTGGCGGGATGGGATTCAGACGGCGGTGAAGGCCGCCAGGGCTGCCGCGGGCTGGCGCCAGGCCGCCCAGGGCATCGAGACTGCGCTGCGCCCCTGGGCGACGGCCATCGCGCTCTTTGTTCTGGTCGGGCTGCTCGCGGCAGGACTCGCACGACTTGGGTAGAGGGCGGCATGCGGCGTCCTGCCGACCGCTTTGCATGGTGTCGGTCCTTGCGTCCAAACGGGAGGCGGCAGACCGACCCAGGCGACACGCAGACACAAGGCGCGCAGCAGCCCCTTCTCGATCTCGACAATCAGGTGGCCTGGGGAAGCGCCTTGCCGGCCTTGGCTGCGCTCGAACGAACCTCTATTTACCAAGTGGACCTTGACCGCCTCGCCGCCCTGTTCATCCGCCACGCCGAGCGTCCGCTTATGCGATGGGCCCCCTAGGCCTCCCCCGCCTCGGTCTGCGACCCCGGTTTGTCGCCTGTAGACCCATACCGCGGCCGGCGGCAGATTCCAGAGCACGCAGGCGACGCGGGTGCCCATCACCCCCAGGGCGGCGGCAAGCGCGACCGGGATCGGCGGCCGCGGGGAATAGGTGAACTGCACGTAGGTACCACCCGGGCCTAGCACCGAGACGATCTCGCTCAGCACGCGCAGCCGCGTCAGGCCGGGCATGCTGAGCAGCGGCAGGCTGGAGACCACCGTCTGGGGATGCCCAACACCCTCTGCGAGGAGGAGCCGCTTGAGGCGTCCGGCATCGCCCCGAAGCACCACGGCATCCGGGAAGCGCCGGGCGAGCAGGTCGGCCAGCCCCGGGTCCTTCTCGACCAGAATCAGCTCCCCAACCCGCAGTCCCCGCTCGAACAGGGCGCGGGTAATGGCTCCGGTGCCGGCGCCAAGCTCCAGCACCCCGCCAAGACCGGGGTGTACCTGCGCGGCCATGACCTGCGCCAGGTCGGCGCCGCTCGGCAGCAGGGCGCCGGTCTGCAAGGGATTGCGCAACCAGGCAGACAGAAAGTGCTTGCTCATGGCGATCGTCATCAGCGTTGAAGTTCGTTGGCCGTTACCGGCTTGCTCACCAGGTAGAGCCAAACGAATCCAGCCAAGCCCGCCAGCAGGGATGCGAACAGGATGCCCGTCTTCGCCATCAGCAGTAATTCTGGGCTCTGATCGAAGCCAAGCTGGGCGACAAAGATGGACATGGTGAACCCGATCCCCGCCAGCAGAGATACACCGGCGATTTGCGTGAAACGGGTATCCCTGGGTAACCGTGCCAGGCCCAGTTTCAGCATCAACCAGCAGATCCCGGTGATACCGACAAATTTCCCAAGCACCAGACCGAGCGTAACGCCAAGTGTGACGGGATGGGTCAGGGTCGCACCCAGCGCGGAAAGGTCCATGGCGATACCTGCGTTCGCCAGGGCAAAGATGGGAATCACCAGGTAGGCCACGGGCATGTGCCAGACGTGCTCCAGACGCTGCAATGGGGCTTCGACACTGTGTACCCCGTTCTCCAGCGTCTGGACGACGGCGCGCAATTTGTCATTGGTCATGATGCTCTTGCCCGACTCGTGACTGGCGTCGAACCGCTCCATCAGATCCCTGACGTGGGCGCTGAACAGTTCCGGCTTGTACTTGGGAATGGCCGGTACGCATAGAGCTCCCAGAATGCCGGCCAGAGTGGCATGCACCCCGGATGCCATGAGGGCGTACCACAGAAATACCGAAACGACAAAATAGGGCATGGTCTTGCGGATACCGCTCATATTAAACAGTAGCAGCAAGCCAAACAGACCCGCAGCCGCCGCAAGTGGGGCGAGCGCAATGGTCTTGGTGTAGAAGACGGCAATGACCAGCACCGCGCCCAGGTCGTCGACGATGGCCAGTGCCACCAGAAAGGTGATCAGGGCCTTGGGGACCCGTCCCGCCAGCAAGGCCACGGCGCCGATGGCAAAAGCGATATCGGTGGCCATGGGGATACCCCAACCGCGTGCGGCAGCACCTTCCGTGTTGATCGCAAAGTAGATCAGTGCCGGTACCACCATGCCCCCAATGGCCGCCGCGATGGGCAAAGCGGCATTGCGCGGCTCAGCGAGCTCGCCCACCAGCATTTCCCGCTTCAGCTCCAGACCGACGACAAAGAAGAACAACGCCATCAGACCGTCATTGATCCAATGGTGCAGGGTCATCTCCAGCTTCCAACTGCCGATGCCGACACTGGCCATGGTGTGCAACAGGTGCTCATAGGCGGATGCCAAAGGCCCGTTGGCCAGCACCAGCGCGAGCACTGCCATACCCATGAGCAACAGGCCGCTGGTGGTCTGGCGGTGGATGAATTCTTCAAAGGGCGTCAGGATCTTGTCGAAGGTCTTTTCCCAGGGAGAGTGATACTCGCCCGATTGTGCTTTGGCGTCTGGATTGGATGGATTATTCATATCGTTCAACTATGATTGTTCATCGGCAAACAGCGATTCGTGCGCTGTCTTCAACAATACCGAGACGATCGGGTATTCGACCCGGCGCTCGACGGAAATGGCGTAGCAATGTTCTCTCACCTCGTCGCCCCGACCCAGCAACGATACCCGATAGCGTAACTCCCCTGTCGGACCACGCGATCGGCAACCGAGACGGACCGATCAGCCCCCTGTGCGACCCGGCAAACCGTCACCGTTCGAAGTGCTCGCCCAAGAAACCGTCCAGCACGGCGACCCATTCCTGGCGCATGAAGATGAGGCCCTCGTTGTGACCGCCCGCCAGCGGCACAAAGACCTTGGGCGCGGGTGCAACCTGGAAGAGCCTCTGCCCGTGTCGGAACGGGACGATCTCGTCGTCCGGGCTGTGCGCGACCAGGACAGGGCTGCGGACTTGCGCAAGGGCCGCGGCGGTATCGTAGCGCAGGCGCGCCAGAGCGCGCGCCGGCAACCAGGGATAGAGGTCGGCGGCGAGATCCGGCACCGAGGTGAACGCCGAGGACAGCACCAGCGCGCCCGGTCGCTCCTGGCTCGCCAGCCAGGCCGCCAAGGCGGCGCCCAGGGATTCGCCGAACAAGACGATGCGATCGGGTGGAATCTCTCGGGTTCGGGTGAGATGCGCCCAAGCGGTCTGGGCGTCCCGATACAGGCCCGCTTCGGAGGGCTTGCCGCTGCTTCGGCCGTAACCGCGGTAGTCGAAGATGAGCACGCCATAGCCCAGGCGATGGAACATGGCGATGGTATCCATGCGGTGGGAGATGTTGCCGGCGTTGCCGTGCAGGATGAGCGCGACGCCCCGGGCCGGCGGTGCCGGCACGAACCAGGCGTCCAGTCGCTCTCCGTCGGGGGTGGACAGTGTCAGCGCCTCATAGTCCATGCCATGCTCGTGGGGCCTGGTGCGAATCTCGCGACCGATCTGCGGGTAATAGGCCAGCTTGTCCTGGAACAGGAACAGCAGGGCGGCAACGCCGACATAGGTCAGGAGCAGCGCGGTCAACAGACTGGTCAGCATCTTGCGCATTCCTTATCTCATCCCCTGGCAAGGCGGCCTATGCCGCCACAGGCCAAACAACCGACGCGGGTCACGCAGTCACGCGCCTCGATCTGGACCTGACCCATGTTCTCGACATCGGGCCCGTGGCCCTGGCAACTGGCCTCGGTCAGCTCGCCCTCACCATCCTGTTCGGCTTCGTCCTCGTCCTGGCGCTGGGCAAGGGGGTTACCGAGGCCATCTCTGTCGCGGTAGCGCTGACCTTCTCCAGCACCATCATCATCGTCAAGCTGCTCTCGGACAAGCGCGAGTTGGATTCGCTGCACGGCCGCATCGCCGTCGGCTTTCTGATCGTGCAGGACATCGCAGTAGTGCTCGCCATGATGGCCATGAGCGCGCTGAGCGTCGGAACGGACGCGAGCGCCTGGCACGTGGCCGGATTGCTGATCGGGCGAGTGTCGGTCGCGGCGGTGCTGATCGTCGTGTCGACGCGCTATGTGCTACCGAGGGTGGTGCGCATCATGGCGCGCTCCCAAGAGCTACTCCTGGTGTTCGCCATCGTCTGGGGGACGGGGCTTGCAGCCTTAGGGGAATTGGCCGGGTTCTCGAAGGAGGCCGGCGCCTTCCTGGCTGGGTTCTCCTTGGCGTCCACGGCCTATCGCGAGGCCATTGGGGTGCGGCTGACCGGCATCCGCGACTTTCTGTTGCTGTTCTTCCGGGCTTCGTACTCATCAGCAATCCGCTGATCGTCATGGCCATCATGGGTTACCGCAAGCGCACCGACTTTCTGGCGGGGCTGACGTAAGAGAGATGGCTGTAACTGCTGCCGCGCATACTGATACCGATTCGATTCTCTCGAACATTAAGACAGAAATGTTCGACTTATATTGGCGAACGCCAATCCCTACACTAGGCGCTGTCCATGGTCCGAGGAGGCCCGTGTCGGCCGGACCGCAGCAACACTCTGTTTGACTGAGTCTTCTGAGATGAAACGCATCCTGATGCTTGTGCTGACCAACCTGGCCGTCGTGGCGCTGCTGCTCGTCACCGCGCGCCTGCTCGGCGTAGACCGCTTCCTCATCGCCCAGGGTCTGCACCTGGGCAGCCTGCTGGTGTTCTCCGCCATCATCGGCTTCGGCGGCGCCTTCCTCTCGCTCGCCATGTCCAAGTGGATGGCCAAAATATCCACCGGTGCCCAGGTCATCGACCGGCCCCGCGACCAAGTGGTGGACCGCGCCCTGTCGTCGAACAGCGACGAGGAATACCAGGGGCCGGGCATCGCCTGCTACGTGACCGGCATCGCCGCCGAATTCCTGCTCGGCATCCTGGCAAGTGCCGTGGTGCTTTGGTTCGGCCGCCAGCGGGAGTTTCGGGCCGACGCCGGCGGTGCGCGCCTCGCCGGTCGGGCCAAGATGATTGCTGCCCTGGAACGTCTTCGCGCCATGCAGGACCAGCCCACCCACCTGCCCTCCGAGATGGCCGCCTTGGGCATCAATGGCGGTGCGGCAGAGGGGCTCAAGCGTCTGTTCCTGTCCCACCCGCCCCTGGACGAGCGGATCGCGGCCCTGGGCGCCACCGCAACCTATTGACACTCAACCAAGACCCGACGAGGTAGCAAACGATGAACGAGCAAGAACGCAGCATGGTCGAGGGCCTGTTCCAGCGCTTGCAGCAAGCGGAGACCCAGGCCGGCCCCCGCGACGCCGAGGCCGAGACCCTGATCCATGGGCTCATGGCCCGCCAACCGGCGGCGGCCTATCTGCTGGCCCAGGTCGTCCTGGTGCAGGAGCAGGGACTGAAGAACCTCCAGGCCCGGATCGAGGAGCAAGAACGCGACCTGGCCGAGCGCCCCCAGGCCCACGGCAGTGGCTTCCTGGGGGGGCTCTTCGGCGGTAGTCCGCCCCAACCCGCAGCCTCGGTGCGGCCCCAGCCGGCGGCCAGCACCGGCTGGGGAAACAGCCGCTTACCGGCCCAGGGTGCCGCCCCCGCGCAACCCGGCATGCAACCCGGCGCCCAGGGCGGTGGCTTCATGGCCGGCGCCATGCAGACCGCCATGGGTGTGGCCGGCGGCATGCTGCTCGCCAACGCTATGTCGGGCCTGTTCGCGGGCGATGCCCAAGCGTCCGAGACCTCGGTCGCCGCCCCGGAAGCCTCCGGCGGCGAGGAGGAGGACGGCGGTCTTTTTGGTGGTCTCTTCGGCGACGATAGCGACGGCGACGAGGAATTCTGATCGGACCTCAGGTGCGGACAATGAACTTGCCCGCCTTGCCACAAGCGTGTCGCCACAGTGACTTCCGCGGGGTATCGGCACAGGACGGAAGCCGCCACAGGCTGGCAACTTGAATTGGCCGTCGTTTTGCACGCGGTCGAACAAACACTTACCGCACTCAGTCACTTGTTCGAGCCCGCCGTGTCGCTTTCGCCCAGAGATCACGTCGAGGTCTGGGGTTGCTGGACCGGCGATACCGTCGCCCGCGAAGGGACAATCTGATTGTCAACACAGGACTGCGCTGATTGCTGGGATTTTGATTATTGCGCTGTACCTGAACGACCCTGAATTGATGGCTCTGCGTGAGGCGTTGCAAACGAGTGCAGCCACCGATCCACCCGCAGCGAGTGCCGAGGCCTGACCTGTACCTGCCATGACTGAAATCGCCAAACCTAACCCGCTGCTCGAACTGCTGGTCACCCTGGTGATCCCCTCGCTGATCCTGATGAAACTGAGTGGCCCTGAGGAACTGGGCGCCGTCCAGGCGATGCTGCTGGCGCTGGCGTTCCCGCTGCTATGGGGCGCATGGGATCTGCGCCGCCGACGCAAGCTCAACCTGTTAGCCACGCTGGGCCTGGTCAGCGTCCTGCTTACTGGCGGCATCGGCCTGCTGCAACTGGATACCCGGTGGCTGGCGGTCAAGGAAGCCGCCATCCCCGGATTGATCGGGCTCGCGGTGGCGATTTCCGCGCTTACCCGCTATCCGCTCGTGCGGGTGCTGCTGTACACGCCGGCTCTCATGGATATCGAGCGGATCGGGCGCCACTTGGCGGAGCGCGGCAACCACGCCGTATTCGAGACGCGGCTGAGAACGGCGACCTGGATGCTGGGTGGTTCCTTCTTCTTCTCCGCAGTCATGAACTATTTCCTTGCCACCTGGATCGTCACCAGCCCTGCCGGAACGGCCGCCTTCAACGAGGAACTAGGCCGTCTGACCCTGTTGAGCTATCCCGTGATCGCGTTGCCGTCGATGCTGATCATGATGGCGGTGCTGTACTACCTGGCGCGCGCGATACGCGAGTTGGCCGGGTTGAAACTCGACGAAGCGATGAGGACCCATCAATGAATCCAGAGCAACAGAAATCCCTCCTCGCCATCGCCCTGTGCTCCGCTTTCGCCGATGACACCAGGCACGACCGCGAGCACGAGGAGATCTGCCGCATCGCCGAATTTCTCGGCGGCGAAGACGGCGCGCCTGATCTCGCGCGCACCTATCAGGATGTGCTGCTCAAGCGGGTAACCCAGGAAAGCACGGCGGCGGTTCTGGCCGATCCCGGCGAGCGCCAACTGGCTGATGAAATGGCAGTCTGCGTGTGCGACGCCGGCGGTTCTCGAACAGTTCCACCGCAAACTGCTCGGCGCGGGCTGCTCGGCAAGGCCGCTGGCAAGACCTTCGGTAATCTCGGCGGCGCCGCCACCGACATGGCCTTCTCCTTCGCCACCACCTACGCTCTCGGGCAAGTGCCCAAACGCTGGACATGGGGCAGGTGATGGCGATGGCGCGCGGAGCCTGATCGTCACGCGGTTCTTTTCTCCGATTTACCAGCACATGCCTCCCGCATAGCCATCCATTCGATAGGACTCAAGACCATGCAAGATCTCTTGGAGAAACATTGGCACCACATCCCCGCCACGGAAGTGCTCGACCTGCTCGATGCCGATGGCGAGCGCGGGCTCGATCGTTTCGAGGTCACCGGGCGCCAAGAGCGCTTCGGCCCCAATGCCTTGACCCCGCCCAAGGGAAAAAGCCCGCTGCGACGCTTCCTGGAGCAGTTCCACCAGGCGCTGGTCTACATTCTGCTGGCGGCCATCCTGGTCAAGCTGGCCCTGGGGGGCTATGTGGATGCCGCTGTCATCTTCGGCGTGGTCCTGCTCAACGCAATCCTCGGGTTCGTCCAGGAGAACAAGGCACTGAGCGCCCTGGCCGCGCTCTCGCGAGGGCTGACCACCGAGGCCACAGTCCTGCGCGCCGGGGCCAAACAGCGCATCGACGCCCGCGACCTGGTGCCGGGCGACCTGGTGCTGCTGGCCTCCGGCGACAAGGTTCCGGCGGACCTGCGCCTACTGCGGGTGCGCGACTTACAGGTGGACGAGTCTGCCCTGACCGGCGAGTCGGTGCCGGTCGCCAAGGCGGCCGGCGAGCAGGTGCACGACGCCACGCTCGCCGATCGCCGCAACATGGCCTACACGTCCACCCTGGTGACCTACGGCACCGCGACCGGGGTGGTGACCGCCATCGGTGACGCCACCGAGGTCGGCAACATCTCCGGGCTGATCGCCGGCGCCCAGCAGCTCGATACCCCGCTTACCCGCCAGGTCGCGCGCTTCAGCCACTACCTGCTGTACGTCATCCTGGCCCTGGCGGTGCTCACCTTTCTGGTCGGGCTTTGGCACGGAGAGTCCTGGGTCGCCATGTTCATGGCCGCGGTTGCGCTGGCCGTCGCCATGATCCCCGAGGGCCTGCCCGCGGTGCTCACCATCACGCTGGCGATCGGGGTCGGGCGCATGGCCCGGCGCAACGCCATCATCCGCCGCCTGCCGGCGGTGGAGACCCTGGGTAGCACCACGGTGATCTGCTCGGACAAGACCGGCACCCTCACCCGCAACGAGATGACCGTGCAGCGGCTGTGGGCGGGAGGCTCCCAATTCGACCTCACCGGGGTAGGCTACAGCCCCGAAGGCGAGCTGCGGCGGGAGGAGCGGCCGGTCGATCCCGGCGCCCATCCGGCGCTCCTGGCGCTGCTGCGCGCCGGGCTGTTGTGCAACGACTCGATCCTGCGCCAGAACGACGGCGCCTGGCGGATCGAGGGCGACCCCACCGAGGGGGCGTTGCTGGTGGCTGCGCGCAAGGCCGGACTTGACGCGGAGGAAGCGCAGGCCGCCGCCCCGCGACTGGATGCCGTTCCCTTTGAATCCGAACATCAATACATGGCGACCCTGCACGCCGGGGCGGCGCGGATGATCTACATGAAGGGCTCGGTGGAGAGCCTGCTGGCGCGCTGCGGCGGCGCGCTCGACGCCAAGGGAGAGGCAGTGCCGCTCGATGCCGACGCGGTACATGCGCAAGTGGTGGACATGGCGAAGGCGGGGCTACGCGTGCTTGCCTTCGCCCAGCATCCGGCGGGCGAGGATCAGGAGACCCTCGATCACCCGCATTTGGCCGGGGGACTGACCTTCATTGGCCTGCAGGGCATGATCGATCCGCCCCGGGAGGAGGCGATCCGGGCTGTCTCCGCCTGCCGCGATGCGGGGATTCGGGTGAAGATGATCACCGGCGACCATGCCGTCACCGCCGCCGCCATCGCCGGGCAGATCGGCCTGGATCACCGGGTAGGCCCGGGCGGTGTGCCGGCGGCGTTGACCGGAAAGCAGCTCACCGCCCTCTCCGATGCCGAGCTGACTAGCGCGGCACATGACACGGCGGTGTTCGCCCGCGTCACGCCGGAGCAGAAGCTCCGTCTGGTACAGGCCCTGCAGGCGCGCGGTGAGGTGGTGGCGATGACCGGAGACGGCGTCAACGATGCCCCGGCCTTGCGCCGGGCCGACATCGGCGTGGCCATGGGGATAACCGGTACCGAAGTGGCCAAGGAGGCCGCGGATATGGTCCTCACCGACGACAACTTCGCGACCATCGCGGCTGCGGTGGAGGAAGGGCGCGGCGTCTTCGACAACCTGACCAAGTTCGTCACCTGGATACTGGCGACCAACGCCGGGCAAGGCATGGTGATCCTGGTCGCCGTCATGCTTGCCCAGCCGCTGCCGGTACTGCCGGTCCAGGCGCTGTGGATCAATATGACCACGGCGGTGTTCCTTGGGCTGGCCCTGGCCTTCGAGCCCAGGGAGCCGAATCTCATGGCCCGCCCGCCGCGCGTCCCTGGCTCGCCGATCTTGAACGGCGAGCTTGCGCTGCGCATCGTCATGGTCGGCCTGATGCTCCTGATCGGCGCCTTCGGCCTGTTCGAGTGGGCTCTGTACCACGGCGCCAGCGAGGAACAGGCGCGCACCATCGCGGTCAACGTGTTCGCGGTGGGGCAGGCCTTCTATCTGCTCAACTGTCGCTCCCTGCGCTGGTCCATGTTCCGCCTCGGGCTGCTGAGCAACCCATGGATCTGGGTCGGCATCGCCATCATGATGCTCGCCCAGATCGCGTTTACCTACCTGCCGCTGATGAACCGGTTATTCCACTCGGCCCCCATCGACGCCTTCTATTGGCTCCCGATCATCGGTGTGGGTCTGGCCATCTACCTGGTGATGGAGATGGAGAAGCTCTACCGTCGCTGGGCCGAGGGTCGCGCGCGGCCCGGGGGACTGGTGCAGTGACCTTCAACCTTGCGGTGCCTTCCCAAGGTTTGAGCCGTGTGCGGCGAAAGTCGCATGCACGGTTCTTAGGGGGCGGCGATAACACCGCCCTTCTACCTGACTATCCCGAGCAGACCCCTATCCGGTAAACATCCAGTTCTTGGCGGTGGATCGCAAGGACCTGTTGCGGGACGTGTCCTCGGTCGTCGCCAACGAGGACCTGGACGTAATCGGTGTCTCCACTAGCGCCGACAAGCACAGCGACACGGCCACCATATGCTTCACAATGGAGGTGCGCGATGCCGAGCAGATGGAGCACATTCGGCTCAAGCTCTCCCAGCTGCCCGGGGTGATCGAGGTACGTCGAGGAAACTAAGCCCGTGGCGCCACGGGCAAATATCGGTGTGCACCGGCCCCGGGAAACCCATAAGCACCAGATTATCGAAAAGATAAAAACACATGAGTATTCTTTATCTGTCAACTCGCTAAAATACCCGCCCAGACAAGCACCTTGGTTCCTCCAGACCGGGGCAGCGCTTGTCGGCTCTTGCGGGCCGCCGCCAAATCCCTGGGGCGGGCCGAACCCAAGCCAACCTTCCCAACCGAGGACTGAACATGGCAAAGACTTACAACGCCGGCGTCAAAGAGTATCGCGAAACATACTGGATGCCGGATTACACGCCCAAGGAGTAACTACTCGCCCCCCTGGGAATACAGCTCGCCGGAGAGGGCCATCTGGATGGCGACCAAGGGGTTGTAGCCGCGGTATGCCATGGTCTGAAGGTAGCTGGAGATGCGGCAGTAGGCCTCGGCGTACTGAGGGGTGCGGAAGCAGCCGGAGACCTTCTGCTTGACCTTGCTCATGCGCAGGTCGCGCTCGGCACGGTTGTTGGTAAAGGGCACGTGGGGCAGCTTGGCGAACAGCAAGATTGAGTGCTCGTAGCGTTTGAACCGCTCCCAGAGGTTGTGGGCGTCGGACTTGGCGACCCGACCACGCTTTCCGTTTTGGCGGGCGGGGATGGGCGGGAGTTCCTTCTCGCCCCGGGTCAGGATGTTGCGGTAGCGCTTGCGCAGGTTCTTGTAATCGGGATCGGACAGGCACTTGGCGGGGCTTTTGGCCACGCGCGCACAGGTCTGCTTGAGCAGGCGTTTCATGTTCGCCGCCCAGCGGTAAGCGTTGGTCTCGACCACGAAGGTCAGCTCACGCAGCAGATGCGAGCCGCACAGGGCGTGGTCGAAGTGATCGTAGGCGAGATAGGAGGCCCAGCAGTCATGGACGGCAGTGCCTTTATAGCGGGGGATAATGCCGATGGCCTCGATGGCTTCGCGCCCCCGCTTGGGATGGAGGCGTTTGAGGGTGGTGTCCCCGGCCGAGTAGACGTGAATCCAGTAGTTTTTGCGATCGACCCGCAGGGAGGTCTCATCCACATGCAGGGCGGGCTGGCAGAGCAACTGCGCGATGGCCGCCTGCTCCCAGGCCTGCAAGGCAAGATGGAGCTGCGTGAGGTAGTTGAGCAGGGTGGCCTCGGACAGGAGCCGACCGATCAGGGTGTGGATCGATTGCTGCACCCGCTTGAGCGAGAGCATCTGCGCTACCAGTAGGTTCAGCACATAGGCGCGGATGCCGGGGCCGTATTGCACCGGACCGGAGAACTCGCAAGGGAACGCCGCCTTGGTCTGCGTGTGGCAGTGCGGGCAGTCTTTGATCTCGGCGTCGAGGTGACTGAACACCGTCTCGAAGATGATGTCGATGCGGGTGCGCCGCTCGTGGCCCTTGGGGGGCAGGTCACTGAGCTCGGCGCCACAGTGGGCGCAGGCATCGACCGGCAGGGTCGTGATGGTCTCGACCGTGCGGGTATTGCCGCTACGGCTGTGCGCGTGCCCCTGGCCCTTGGCCTGGGTGCCGGGCCGGGTTGCGGTGTCGTCGTCCTTGTTCGTCTGCGAGGGCGGCAGGCTGGAGTTACGGCTGCTCTTCGGGGTGTGCTTTTCCATGAACACCGCCATGAGCAGCTCGAACAACATCAGCAGGGCCTGGACCAGGGCGTGGGTCTCCCCCGTCACCTTACCCGCGGCGCACAGACGCTCGAACTGGCCCTTCAGGGCGGCGAATTCCTCGCGCAGGGAGGCCTTGTTGACGCTGGCCATGGTCGGCTGCGGCCCGTTGCCTAGGCGTCCTCGGCCTCGACGGCCATCAGCCCAGCCAGCACCGCGACCCGCTCCGCCCGGGGCATGGCCTGGTAGCGACTGGCCCAGCTCTCGGCCTTGCGCTTGATACGCTGGCGGTCGGTGAAGTTCTTGCCCGCATAGCGTGCCCAGTGCAGCCGATCGGGGGTGAAGTTCAGCCACAGCTTCTCGGTACGCACCCCCGCCTGGTTCATCACCTGGACCTCCAGCGTGCGCCAGTCGGCCAACTGCTCGTCATACAGGGCCGAGGGGTAGCCGGAGAGGATGACCGGGCAAGGCACCGCCTTGAGCAACGCCAACAGCTCGACGTGGTCCTGCCCCTCGTAGTCGTAGCGGTAGCGCCGCCCCGAGGTGCGCGTGTGCAACAGGTAGGGCGGGTCGCAGTAGAGCAGCTCACGGCCCGTGAACGCATACTCGGCCAGGAACCGGTGGGCACAGCCGTGGACTTTCTCGACCGGATAGTCGCAGCGCAACCGCTCCAGGGCACGGGCATCGAGGTCGACGCCGATGTTGCGCAGCGCCGGCGGTTTGCGCTGCATAATCGCCCCGCCCCCCAGGTGGGTCTCGATATAGGTGTCGTGCGGCGGCATCAGGGCGATGATCGCCTGACACAAGCCCGAAGTCGCCTTCGATCCAAAGTAGCTGCCCATCGGTGTCGATCCGCGCCAGAATATTGGATCAACACCATAGGCTCCGCCCTCTATGCTGTCAAGCGCTCAAGCCCTGTCTCGGGCAGCGGCAGCGGCAAGGGGGCGAGTAGTTACCCCAAGGAAACCGATATCCTCGCCTGCTTCAAGATCACCCCGCAGGCTGGCGTGCCTCGCGAAGAGGTTGCCGCCGCCGTTGCTGCCGAGTCCTCCACCGGGACCTGGACTACGGTTTGGACCGACCTGCTGACCGATCTGGACTATTACAAGGGCCGCGCCTACGCCATCGAAGACGTCCCGGGCGACGACACCTGCTTCTACGCCTTCGTCGCCTACCCGATCGACCTCTTCGAAGAGGGCTCGGTGGTCAACGTCCTGACCTCGCTGGTCGGTAACGTGTTCGGCTTCAAGGCCCTGCGCGCCCTGCGCCTGGAAGACATCCGCTTCCCGGTCGCCTATGTCATGACCTGCAATGGCCCACCGCAGGGCATCCAGGTCGAGCGCGACATCATGAACAAGTACGGGCGTCCGATGCTCGGCTGCACCATCAAGCCCAAGCTCGGCCTGTCCGCCAAGAACTATGGCCGCGCCTGCTACGAGGGTCTGCGCGGCGGCCTGGACTTCACCAAGGACGACGAGAACGTCAACTCCCAGCCCTTCATGCGCTGGCGTCATCGCTTCGACTTCGTCATGGAGGCCATCCTCAAGGCCGAGGCCGAGACCGGCGAGCGTAAGGGCCACTACCTGAACGTCACCGCCCCGACCGCCGACGAGATGATGCGCCGCGCCGAGTACGCCAAGGAGATCGGCGCGCCCATCATCATGCACGACTACCTGACCGGTGGCCTGTCCGCCAACACCCAGTTGGCCCAGTGGTGCCAACGCAACGGCATGCTGCTGCACATCCACCGCGCCATGCACGCCGTGCTCGACCGCAACCCGCACCACGGTATCCACTTCCGGGTGCTGACCAAGGTCCTGCGCCTGTCCGGCGGTGACCACCTGCATTCGGGCACCGTCGTCGGCAAGCTGGAAGGCGACCGCGAGGCCACCCTGGGCTGGATCGACACCATGCGCGATTCGTTCATCAAGGAGGATCGTTCACGCGGCTTGTTCTTCGACCAGGACTGGGGCTCCATGCCCGGCGTCATCCCGGTTGCCTCCGGTGGTATCCACGTCTGGCACATGCCGGCCCTGGTCAGCATCTTCGGTGACGACTCCGTGCTGCAGTTCGGTGGCGGCACCCTGGGTCACCCCTGGGGCAACGCGGCCGGCGCCGCGGCCAACCGCGTCGCGGTCGAGGCCTGCGTCGAGGCCCGCAACTCCGGTCGCGAGCTGGAGAAGGAAGGCAAGGACATCCTCACCGCCGCTGCTGCCCACAGCCCAGAGCTGAAGGCCGCGATGGAGACCTGGAAGGAGATCAAGTTCGAGTTCGACACCGTCGACAAGCTCGACGTTGGCCACAAGTAACCAGCGCCGCCCTTTCAGGGCCCTATGGCCCTGAAAGGGCCCCGAACAGGTTTCCTAAACGAACACAGACCGAGGTTTATCCCCATGAGCGAAATGCAGGACTACAAGTCCAGCCTGTCCGATACCGGCAGCCGTAAGTTCGAGACCTTCTCTTACCTGCCCCCCATGGATGCGGCCCAGATCCGCAAGCAGATCGACTACATCGTGTCCAAGGGCTGGAACCCGGGCATCGAGCACTGCGAGCCCGAGAACGCCTTCCAGAACTACTGGTACATGTGGAAGCTGCCGCTGTTCGGCGAGACCGACGTGGACGCCATCCTGGCCGAGTGTGAGGCCTGCCACAAGGCGCACCCCGACAACCACGTCCGTCTGCTGGGCTTCGACAACTATGCCCAGTCTGCCGGCGCCTCCATGGTCATCTTCCGTGGTAAGGCCGTCTGATCGTTTTTCGCTGTCGCGAAAAACGATATATTAGGGATGAGAAGCTGCCCCTACTCCTTCTCAGAGGGATGGGGGCCTTCCCCAACCGCCAAGGCAATACCGAGACTTAAGGATGGGACCGGTCACCACCAAGGTGTTGTTGGAAAACCCGCGCAAGGGCGAACTTAAGCCGTTCGAGGTCTAGGCCCTGGCGGATACCGGGGCAGTGCATCTGTGCATTCCAGAGCACGTCAACGAGTTCGACGAGATCGATGGCAAAGAGGTGAGGATCACCGATGGCAGGCACCGCCTCGTGCCCTACGTCGGCCCGGTGGAGGTCCGATTCAAGAACCGGGCCGGCTTCGTCGGCGCCATGGCGATGGGGGATCGGACCCTGCTTGGGGCCATCCCAATGGAAGACATGGACCTGGTCGAGATTCCAAGCACTTGGACCATCGACGTCAACCCCGGCAGCCCAAACATTGCGACCACCATCGTGAAATGACATTGTGACCAGGCGAACAGACATGAAAGACATCGACCGCAACCAGTACCTGATCGAAAACGAACCCTATTACTGCCCCGTGACCAACGAGGTAGAGATGTACGAGGCGGCCTACGCCGCCCGTATGCCCGTGATGCTCAAGGGCCCCACCGGGTGCGGCAAGTCGCGCTTCGTGGAATACATGGCCTGGCGGCTGAAGAAGCCACTGATCACCGTCGCCTGTAACGAGGACATGACCGCCTCGGACCTGGTCGGGCGCTTCCTGCTCGACATCAACGGCACCAAGTGGCAGGACGGCCCCCTGACGGTCGCCGCACGCATCGGCGCCGTCTGCTACCTGGACGAGGTGGTCGAGGCCCGTCAGGACACCACCGTGGTCATCCACCCGCTGACCGATCATCGCCGCAATCTCCCCCTGGAGAAGAAGGGCGAGCTGGTCACGGCCCACCCGGACTTCCAGATCGTCATCTCCTATAACCCGGGCTATCAGTCCCTGATGAAGGACCTCAAGCAGTCCACCAAGCAGCGCTTCGGCGCCATGGACTTCGACTACCCGAGCGCCGAGATCGAGACCGAGATCGTCTCCCACGAGGGCAAGATCGACCGGGCCACCGCCGAGAAGCTGGTCCAGGTCGCCCACCGCAGTCGAAACCTCAAGGGCCACGGCCTGGACGAGGGCATGTCCACGCGCCTCCTGGTCTACGCCGCCCAGCTCATCGGCAAGGGCGTCGCGCCGGCCTCGGCCTGCCAGATGGCCCTGGTCCGTCCGCTGACCGACGACCCGGATATGCGCGATACCCTCGACGCGGCGGTCAACACCTACTTCTAGCCCCCTCTGCAATCGGACGAGGAGCTACGCGATGTTGGTGGATATGGGAGACATGCTGCGCCACGCCCAGGCCCATGGGTATGCGGTGGGTGCGTTCGATCTGGTCAGCCTGGACTTTCTCCAGGCCATCGTCGCCGGCGCGGAGCAGCAACGCGCGCCGGTCATCCTGAGCCTGGCCGAGTCCCACTACGGATACTTCGACCCAGAGCTGCTAATGCCCGCGGTGCGGGTCGCCGCCGAGCGGGCGACGGTGCCAGTAGCCATTCATTTGGATCACGGCAGCTCCATCGAGGCGGCGGTGCGGGGGATTCGCCAGGGATTCAACGGCGTCATGGTCGATGCATCCACCCAGCCCTTGGCAGAGAACATTGCCCGCACCAAGGCGGTGGTGGAGATGGCCCATGCCTGTGGTATCCCGGCAGAAGGGGAGCTCGGCTACGTGGCCGGGGTCGAGGGCGAAGACGCTGATCGCCACCCGGGAGAGGTGGTCTACACCGCCCCGGAGGAGGCCGAGCGCTACGTGCGCGAAACCGGCGTGGACTTTCTTGCCGTCTCTATCGGGACCGTCCATGGCCGCATGCGCGGGGAGCCGCGTTTGGACTTCGAGCGCCTTGCGGCCATTCGCTCCAGCGTCTCGGTCCCCCTTGTCATCCACGGGGGAACCGGGTTGAGTGACGCCCAGTTCCGGCGACTGATCGACAACGGGGTGGCCAAGATCAACTACTACACAGCCCTTGCGGACGCCGCTGGGGCCGCCATCCGAGGCAATGCACAAGCGGTGGACAAGGGCTCCTACACGGATTTGGTGCGAGGGACCCAGGATGCCATCCGCGCAGAGGTAGAGCGATGCATCGCCGTCTGGGGCGGCGACGGGCAGGCAGAGGCGGTGCTCGCGGCGTGCCGGCCATGGCGCGAGGTGGAGCACCTGATCTTCTACAACACCGGGGACGTCCCCGAGGACCAGACAAGGGCCATGATGGCCGAAGGCCGCAGGGTCCTCGGGGACATCCCTGGCGTGCGTCAGGTGGTGACCGGGACCAGCATCGCGGACAGTGCCCCATACCGCTACTGTTGGGCAGTGCGTTTTTCCCACCCGGCGGTGATTGACGGCTACCGTGACCACCCAGACCACCAGGCCTTCGCCAACCGTCTGTTTCGGCCCCTGGCGGCGGACCGCATCACCATCGATTTTCGGCATGAGGAACAGGAAGTTGCTTCTGGCTCCAAAGCTGGAGAGAGCGGGCAAGTGGGCGGCGGGGTCTTTTCCCGGATGGAGCGTTAGCGGACTCCAGGCTACGGGGGAGCGGCTGTGCGGAATACTTGCCCAATCTCTGGAGCTTCTTAACCAGATGGAGATCGAGACCGCCCATGCCTTGTCTCGCCCAGGCGCGGCTTTGCCAGGGTGCCTACCTGGGCTCGTCGGGAGCGGAATTTGTCCTGGTCATGCGCTCGGAAAGGTCCCCCGGGACCGCGAACGCGAAGGCCCGGCCGAGCTTTCGGCGCTCCAACAGGCCAAGGTCGGCCAGGGCCATCAGGTCGGCGCGGGCGGTCTGGTAGACGACGTTCTGGCTGCGCCGGTGGCCCTTGATGGAGTACAGGGCGTCAGGGTGGCGCAGGGCATGTCGCAGCAGCGCCAGTTGGCGATGATTCAGGGCCCCGCGGATGGCGTCGGAGCCACGCAGCAGGGTCTCGGTTGCCTTCAGCTCCGCCGCCTTGCGGTCGAGGTAGCCATAGAGCCCGTTCAGGGCGGCAAGGATGGTCTCGAGTTGATGGACCAGGAAGTAGGTGACATCGCCACCGTCGGTCTCGGTGAAGAGGTAGGCCTGGGCATACCGGGCCGGGGCCTTGCGCAAGACGCTGGAGATGGAGACGAACTCCATCAGCCAGTAGCCCTGGGACAGGGCGGACCAATAAAACAGGGCCCGGGCGACCCGGCCATTGCCGTCCGCAAAGGGGTGGTCGTAGGCCAGGGCAAAGTGCAGCAGGATGGCCCGCAGGATCGGCGGGATGAAGGGGGCTACGTCGGTGGCGTTGGCGAAGCGACAGAGGCGCTCCAGGCGCTCGGGCAACTCCCTGGCCGGTGGCGGGGTATGCAGGACTCGATGGGAGGCGTTGTCCACCACGTCGATGGCCTCGCCTGGATGACGCAGACGACCCGCGGCAGTGGGATCGTCCAGGGTATCCAGGGTCAGGGTCCGATGCAGGCCGAGGACCACCTCCGCCGTCAGGGGCTCGCTGACCAGATCGCGGATGGAGTCCAAGGCGAGAAAGTTGTTGTAGATCATCTGCTCGGCGCGGTCCCTGGGCTTGCGTCCCTGGCGCAGCATCTCCTTGGCGACCTGGCGGGTGGTAGAGGCTCCCTCCAGTTGGCTGGAGGTCATAGCCTCCTCGATCAAGGAGCGGACCAGATAGGCGTCTCGGGTCTCCGGATTGGCGACGGGCCCCGCGAGACGAACGGGACCGGCGGCGTCCCGGTCGATACGATGGGTGAGTTCCAGCACCGGGTCGGCGAGAACGACGGAGAAGGACCGACCGGCGACATCCAACAGGGGGACAGGCTTGGCGAGGACGTTGCGCGCCGACTTGACGGAGAACCACCACTCTTCGGTCGTCAGGTCAGCGGGGGGTGGACGATGGCGCAGCTCGTCCCAGTGCAGGTAGCGTCCGGCCGGGGCCGGGCCCTGGGGATTGAGAAACAGATGTGCCAGACGCTCTACCCCCCCGGAGTCCAGGATGGCCTGGGTTAGAGCGCCGAGCTCCGGTGGGGTAAGCGGAATCTTCATGATCGCCGAACCTCAATTACTAAACTGTCAGATTTTAGTAGTAGATTGGTAGTTGGCGGGCGTCAGCACGACCGATAGGGTCGGCCCAGGAAACTACTAAATTAGCGTGATTTAGTAAATCATTAGTAGCACAGGCAGACACACCATGACCATCGACTTCAGCGAATATGTCTCCTGCCTCGAAACCGACCCCGAGCACCCGCACAAGCAGGCCCTGGAGTCGAGCTATCAGGATGCGAGCCGGGTGATGTCCCCCCAGGGCCTGAACCACTACCTGACCGGCATGAAGGCCATGTGCACCATGAACAAGGGCGAGGACCTGATCCTCACCTATATTCAGGAGATACCCGGTGTAGCCCGGGAGGTGGGCGAGGACATCATCCCCGACATCGTCTCGGGCCTGATGAAGCTCTCCTCCCATACCTCGGGTACCGTCATCACCCTGATCATGGCCAATATGCCCCTGGCGGCGAGCCGCCTCGGCGATGCCGAGGTCCTGCGCGGCTACCTCAACCTGCTGCACCTGCTGGCAGGCAAATCCCCGCGGGGACTGCGCCCGATGATGGAGAACATGGACGAACTGCTCTCCAAACTCACCCTCGGCGGCCTGCGGCGCTGGGCCCTCTGGGGCGCTCAGGCCCATGCCCGCGACCTGGACGGGCAGATGGCCTACTTCGGGCTCAAGAGCGAGTCGTCCAAGGCCGTACTCCAGAAGGAGCGCCGCGGGACCCTGTTCGTTGACAATCAGCGCAAGCTGAACTTCTACCTGCGGGCCCTCTGGGCGCGGGCCTTCTTCATGCGCCCCACCTCCGGGGACTACGAGACCCGCCAGGGGACCAAGCCCTACATCGAAGACTTCCTGATCCACCTGCCGGATGCCTTCGACGCCTTCCGCGGCATCTCGGGCCTGGAGACCTACCGCGCCGCGGCGGCCCACAGCGCCGCCCACTTGGTCTACACCACCAAGCCCATCAGCGCCGAACAACTCGCCCCGGCCCAGATGAAGCTCATCGAGCTGTTCGAGGACGCCCGGATCGAAGGGCTGGCAATCCGGGACTTCCCCGGGCTGCGCAAGCTCTGGCTCCAGTTCTTCACGGCCCCCATGACCCCGGACGACGAGGTGCGCGACCTGCACCCCATGATGGACCTGATGCTGCGCCTGGCCCAGGCCCTGCTGGACCCCGACTACCGCGACGAACTGCCCCTGGTCAATGACACGGCGGACGACTTCCGCCGCGCCTTTGCCGAGCGCCCGCGCGACAACCAGATCAGCTGGGACGCAGGCGTCACCTTCTACAACGCCTGCGTCAAGACCGTGGCCCTGCCCAACCTGCGGGTCCTGGAGAACTGGCCCATTCCCTACCGGGACGACAACCGCTACATCTGGGTCTTCTCGGAGAATCTCTGGCTGGAGCAGGGGGTCGACTACCTGCCCGCCTCGCGCCAGCAGGTGCGCAAGTACGTCTCGGTCATGGAGATGGCCAACGAGGTGGACTGCGAGTTGGCCGGCGACGACGCCCAGGAGGTCTGGATCTGCGCCACCGAGTTCTTCCCCTACGAGGACGAGGGGGTGTCGTTCAACGAGATGTGGGGCAAGGAGCCCGTCTCTGACCCCTATCACTACCAGGAGTGGGACTACCAGGCCCAGCTCTACCGCCCGGACTGGGCCACGGTCATCGAACGGCGCCAGCCCAAGGGCAACCCGGAGGACATGGACGAGATCCTGGTCAAGCACAAGCCCATCGCCAGCCGTATCCGCCACCTGATCGACGCCCTGCAACCCCAGGGCATCGTTCGCCGGCGGGGCTACGAGGAGGGCGAGGAGCTCGACCTCAACGCCGCGGTACGGGCCATGATCGACATCCGCCGCGGCATCATGCCCGACCCGCGCATCAACATCCGCATCACCCGGCACCTGCGCGACCTGGCCCTGGTGGTGCTCATGGACCTGTCCGAGTCCACCAAGGAGCACATCGACAAGGCAGACCCGGACAGCCCCACGGTCATCGGCCTCACCCGCGATGCCACCGGGCTGCTGGCCTGGGCCATCGACAGCATTGGCGACGCCTTCGCCGTCCACGGCTTCGCCTCCGACGGGCGCCACGATGTGCAGTACTACCGCTTCAAGGACTTCGAGCAGCCCTACGACGATCTGCCCAAGTCCCGCCTAGCGGGCATGGAAGGGGGCCTGTCCACCCGCATGGGCGCAGCCCTGCGCCACGCCGGTTGGCACCTGACCCAACAGAGCGCCACAAAGCGCCTGGTGCTGCTCATCACCGACGGCGAGCCGGCGGACATCGACGAGCGCGACCCCCAGTACCTGCGCCACGACGCCAAGAAGGCCGTCGAGGACCTGCGCATGCAGGGGGTCTACACCTACTGCCTGACCCTGGACCCGCAGGCCGACCGCTACGTCGCCCGCATCTTCGGCGAGAACAACTATTCCGTCGTCGATCACGTCGAGAAGCTGCCGGAGCGGCTGCCGGCGGTCTTTGCCGCGCTGACCGCATAGCTCCTGGCCGCATAGACGGTGGCCACATAGCCTGGGGCGGCAGAGGGTCGGCGCAGGGCTCCGGGCAGGTCGCGATCGGTACGCCGCCGCGGCCTGGCCCGGCGCGGTCGGCGCTGGACCAGGGGCAAGCCCCGCCAGGACCTGCGGGCCGCAATGGCCTCGGCGGCCGCGGCGAGCAGACCCAGAACGCTGTAGAGGGCTGATAGATACAGCAGGATGACGAGCAGGTCGGTCGTAGTGTCCATCGTCTTCTCCGGTGCTGGTAGGAACGCCGGGATCAGAATGGCACTGGGGGAGGCTCAGTCCGTGAGCCTGCCAAAGGGAGCGCCGACGAACGGTCGCTGCGGGTCTCGGACAGCCGGGCCGCCAGCCGCGAACCCAGGGACTTCGGGACCAGAGACATCCCCGCCTTGGTCATACCGCCGAGCCAGGCCCCGCGCTCGCCATGCGAGCGTCCGCCGTAACATGGTCAGTGGACGACAGGACCCGGTTCGCCTTGCCTTACGAGCAAAAGGAAAGACCCGACTCCCGCTCCCCGACCTGACGACCCTGCTGCTGGCGACGTTCCACGCGGCGCCCGATTCGGCCCCGGCGGCCACCACTGCGCACTGATCTCGGGCGTCGGGCTTTGTGCTGGCGCACCATCAGTCGTTGAACAGAGCGCTGGCGGGGGGGCCAAAGCGGTGAGCGTTACTGTTTGTCGGGGAACGGAATCGACGACAGCGGCAGAAACATGGGGGTTGGCTCGGGGCGACCAAGCAGGGCGCCCTCGACCGTCGACACCCCCTCGAAGCCATAGCGAAGGTAAAACGTCCGTGCCTCGGGTTTCGCGTCGACGACGACTCCGACACACCCGATTTCGTCGGCCATTCGGCGGGCGAGGGTCAAGGCAAATCGCAACAGGGCTTCGCCGATGCCACGGTCCCGCGCAGTCTCGGCGACTGCCAGTCGCGCCAAACGCAGCGTCGGCAAAGGGTAACGCGGCAAGCGACGACGGCGGTCGGCGGGGAGCGCTTCGATTTCGATCTCGGACGGCGAGACGGTGACAAAGCCGAGGATCGCGTCACCCGCCACCGCGATATAGGTGACGCCAACATGGTGGCGAAACTGGTTTTGGCCCGCAAAGAGATGGAAAAACCGGTCGAGATCCGGGTGGCCACTACAGAACCCGTCGCGATTGTCGCCGGGGTCCAGACGCTGAATACTAACGCTCATCAGGTTTCACTGTGAGCGGGCTCCGGGTTCTCGCCGAACAACTCGCGCATGGCCCGATTGGGGGCTTCCCGAGCGTCCAGCCGCTCCAGCAGCCGCTCGCCCGATGCGGACGTGACCACGAGGCGTGGGGGTATGACAACCTCCTCGGGGAGTTCGCTGATCGCTCGGAGATGGTGCAGGAGCGCCTGTTCGATCACGAATCCTTTCTTCAAGCCCCTGGCGCGGACGTAGCGTTCAAGGCGATCGCGGGTTTCGGGAGAGATGTTCGCGGAAATCTGAGTCATGTCTTGCTTGCTCGTTCTGTTTTCTACAAAACCGTAGAGAAGTCTAGCATGACGAGGATCGGCGTATCGAAACCGGCGCTCCGACCGGGTGATATCCAGCCCGGTAGGCTGGGTTGAGGAACGAAACCCAGCACAACACACGCGGGGGATGTGCTGGGTCTCCGCAAGCTCCAATCCAGCCTACGGTCCTAAGGGCGACATGGCTTTGCAGCAGAGTCTTCGCCGTACGAGTGCTAGGCTTATCGCTGCCGAAGCACATCGCTTCAACGCATCACAGGAGGAACGGCGACATGGCAAGAGGCAAGCACCGACCCTCATTCGGGGACCTTCATCACGACGACGACTTCCCCAGTTTTCCCGACGCCAGGCTCCTGGCCGAGGGTGACTCTTGGTTCACGGTCAGTGGCGTTCCGCCCTTCAACCTGCTCTTCGCGCTCAAGTTTCACAAGCCCACGGAGATCGTCAATCTCGCCCAACCCGGAGATCAGATCAGAAAGATGGTACAAATCGCCGCGAACTCATCCTTACGCAGGGCCCTATCGGCGGGAGCACCTCGCTGGGACGGGATCCTGTTGAGCGGTGGCGGCAACGACCTGATCGACGAGGCGGACGATATCCTGATCGACAAGGCGGATCGTCCCGCAAATACCACCAATCCGGCGGATTTCTGCGATCAAACCAAGCTTCGGGCACTCATCGAGGGGGTCCAGGCGGCCTATCGCGCCATTGCCGCGATGCGCGACGGACCGCGGGGCCCGGGACCCAAGGTCCCGATGCTGACGCACACCTACGACTACGCGACACCGCGCAATGCACCGGCGCGATTCTTCTTCGCGCGCCTGGGTCCATGGCTCTTCAGGGCGCTCGATGCAAGCGAGGTCCCCGAATCCCAATGGGTCGCTGTCGCCGATTACCTCATCGACACCCTGGCGGACGGGCTGCTGGCGCTCTCCAAGGGCCCGAATGCCATCAAGAACTTCCACGTGGTGGACACCAGGGGGCTGTTGAAGCGCGCCCAGCTCGGGCACCCCGGCGACAGCAACGACTGGCAGAACGAGATCCACCCCAACGACCGCGGCTACAAGAAGATCGCCAAGAAGATCGAACCCATCCTGGAACCCCTCATCGGCACGGTCTGACAAGACCTCAAGCACGGCCGGCGCAGGGAGCGCCGGTTCACCCGCCTACCGGTCCAACGTTCGAAAGAAGCGACGCGCCGACACCGTCTCCGTTTTCAACCTATCTTTCGCAAGTCCCCACATATTGGGCCCCACACAGACCTGCCCCGATATCTCGCGCCAAGTCCAAGGTCACGGAGCTGGGGTAAGACCTCCGACGGATTTGCGATCACGGCAGTCCCAGTCCGACCCTTTCCCTTGGGACTATCTCGCTGATGTCAGCGATGTTGGCAGACCACTTACCAGGTGCTACTGTCCGCGCCAGTCAAGCTCAGGAATAGGCGTCCATGAGCGTGAAATTCTCCGAAGACGTGGTCACGTTGAGTGACCTCAAGGTCAACCCTGGTCGCGTGGTCAAACACGCTGTCGAAGCCCATCGGACCGTGCCGCCCACCAGCAGAGGACGCGGGGTCGCCATCATACAGTCCGTGGCCGACTACGAGCAGGCCACGGAAGAGCGCGCCTTCATGCGTGCGGTGGTCGCGGGTTTGGCCGACTTGGACGCTGGCCGCGAAGTCTCCCTCTCCGAGGCCAAGGCCAGATTCGGCTTGGCCTAGGCGCATGACCGTCGCCAGGGTCAGCTTCGGCGAGTCCGCCCTCAGCGACTTGACGGACATCCAGGAGTGGTAAACCGCAGAGGGGGTGATAGAGGTTAGCGACCGGCTCATCGCCGAGATCTTCCAACGCGTGGAGGCTCTCGCCGACCACCCGGACATCGGGCGGATCGTTCCCGAGTTTGACCGAGCCTTCCTGCGCGAGCTGACCTTCTCGCGGCGCTGGCCGTTTTGCCCTTGAAGGCAGGGGGCGATCAAACCTACGCCAGTGTCCGTCTTCAGTTGGAGCAAGCCGGAACGCCCATCGGCCCCAACAACCTGCTGATGGCCGCGCACGCCATCAACCTGGGGCTCACCCTCGTCACCGACAACGTGGACGAATTTGCACGGGTTGTCGGGCTGCGGGCGGAGAATCGGTTCGACGGCCCGGCTGTCCCGCCGGAATGATCGGGCGCAGAATGACCTCGCTTAGCTGGCTGCCACCGACGGCGACCGATACCCGACCTTCACGTTCAACTGCGCTCGGCCGCTAGAGCTTTTCCGTCCAGGGCCGCGTCCGCGAGGACCACAATAACTTGCCACCCGCCAATTTCCCCACGCTGCAAGAACGCGAAAAAGGTGGACGCAAGGTCCCGAGTCGGCTCGGAGCGCGATTCCTTGGTCTGGCTGCGGTTCTCTCCGACTCACCGCACCCTGCCCGCTTGCAACTGAGTCCGTCCCACCTGAAGATCTTCACGCCAACTACTGTAGGAGACCCTGATGCGCATCTACTCTGCCGTCATCGAGCGCTGCCCCCACACCGGCGTCTTTGTGGGTTTCGTGCCGGGGTTCCCTGGGGCCCATTCCCAAGGCGATACTGTTGATGAGCTGACGGACAACCTGCGGGAGGTTATCGGCATGCTCTTGGAGGACGGCGACCCGGTTTTCGAGTCCGAGTTCGTCGGCGTCCAGAACGTCGCCGTGGCCTGATCGGTGGGAAATCGCCCGGTCCTGAAGCCCCAAGAGGTGATTTCGATCCTCCAGCGGCTCGGCTTCGTCGAGGTTCGCCAGCGTGGATACCACAAACAGTTTCGTGACGACCGCGGACGTTGCACTACCGTGCCTTTCCATACGGGCCGCGACATCTCTCCTATCCTCCTCCGTCAGATCGCGAAGGACATCGGTATGTCGCCGGAAGATCTCGTCAAGCACCGGTAGTGCTGTCGTCCATGCCGCCGGGCTTGGCCCAAGAATGCGGGATCGCAAGACCCCGCAGCTACCGTTTAGCCTTACGCAGCCTTTGCATCATCGCGTGATGCTACGATGCGAGACCTGACCCTAATCCACTCTAATCCCCCGAATCTGATCTAGGAAATCCCCTCAGAAAACCTGCTCGCTCTCACAATTGAACGAGCGGGATTTTTACGAGGACTCGGACCCATCCCACTGGCGGCTGGCCATCCGTGTAGTGGCGATGCCGGCGGATACGAACCTCTACGGCGACGTCTTCGGCGGCTGGCTCATGTCCCAGGCGGACATCGCCGGCGCAACGGTAGCCATTCAGGTGGCGAAGGGACGGGTCGGCACGGTAGCGGTGAACGAGTTTCGATTCCTGGCCCCTGTCCTGGTGGGCGACCTGGTGGACCTCTATGCGCGGCTCCAGCGGGTAGGTACGACCTCCATGACTGTCGGGGTGCGGGCCTGGGCGCGGCGGGAACAGGACCCCGAGAGCCGAGAGCAGGTCGCACAGACCCTGATAACCTATGTGGCCGTCGGCGAGGACGGACGGCCGCGCGCAATTTCGTAGACTTCGGCGTCGGGATCGCATGGTCGAGCCGCGGAGCTTCGCCGCTCCCGCAGCTCAGAAATAGTATCGGACTCTGAGCTCGACTCTGTAATCGTTCGGCTTTTCTCCCCACTCCGTCAGGGTATCCCCCACCGGGAGGTTACCGCGCAGCCGAAGCTCGAAGTTGTCGAATCCGCTGTAGTTGAGCTCGGGTGCCAGGGAGTAGCTCCCGTCGTCGAGATTGTAGAAGGCCTGAAGACCCGGGGTGAAGTAGAGGATGTTGTAAGGTTCTTCCCAGAAAGCGCGCAGGTGCAAGTAGCGTTGCATCGGGTTCGGTTTGGTGAAGGGGCCACGGTCGACGTCTTGCCCGCGCGGCAGCCGGTAGAAGAGCTTGGGGTCCTGCAGCTCCCAGGCAGCGTGTACGCATCGGTAATATCTTTGCTGCTGCTCTTTGCTGTTGCCCGCTTCGTTGTAATAGTACTCCAGTGTGTACGCGATGTTCTTTTCGGTGCGGTATCTCAATCCGGCAAGATAGCTGATGACGTCTTCCGGGTCTTGTTTGTCCCCCCGGCACGACGGTTCGCGCTCGATTTCGATGCGTTCGAAGCTCGTGATGTACGCAAACTCGCCATGGATCTCGAAGCTGGGCGAGACGTTGCTCGCAAAATCGAAGCCGTAGCGCGCCGTGCGGCTGCCATTTGTGAGAAACAGGAAATCGAAATCCGTGTCGCGGTACAGGAAATAGACCTTACCCGCAAAGTTGAGGTGGCCGTCTACGCCGAAGTCTTGGTTCATGCCGCCGTTCGTCGGCAGGACCAGCGGTGTTACCGCAATGGTCTGCAGCGGGCCATCGAAGCTCTTTATCCAATCCAGCCCCGCGGCCCAATAGCCTTCCCGCGCGAGGTCCGAGTTTCCCGAATCCTTGGCACGTTCCACGAAAGCCACAGGGTTCCAGGCCACGCCCTTCCCCCATCGGTATGCCTTCTTGCCGATATCGCCGGCAAAGCCGGCAGAGGGTTGTACCGACAGCAAGCCTTCGTAGAGTGCGTGATCCTGCTCCGTGCCGATGTTATCCGTCACACCCTCCGAGTGGATGCGGAACTGCAAGGTCGCGATGTCCTTGTTATAGCGCCCCTCCAATTCCACCGCACCGGTAAGGCGGCTGATCGACGCCTCCTCCTCCTCTCCAAAGTAGGATATCTGATACAGAGCCCCGTCCTGGTTGGAACGGGAATACTCCGGGGCGAGCTCCAAGTACCCACGGAATTCGAAGGCTTGCTTCTCGAACTCGTCCGCGTCGAAGCTGATCTGCTCCTGCGTCCAGCCGATGGAATGAACCAGCAGGCAGCACAGGAGAACGCACGACGCCAGCAGATCGGCAGCGCGCATGCGTTGCGGATCGGCGGTCAGGTGCAGGATCATTTTTCCCCGAATACGCCTCTATCCGACACTTTCACACGCTAACGCAATTCCTTGATGCGCGGCATGTGGTTGAGCGTAAAAACCTCGTCGCGGAACTTGCGACTCTTGATCTTTGCGAACTTCATTATCGACTTGTATCCCTTGTGCAGGGGACTGTCGGTCTGCAAGGTCGCGGGTCTGGTTATTCCGCCGCCGAAGCTCTTGATGTCGCTGTAGCGCAGGGTTTTAATCAAGAGACCGCTCGCCGCGTAGGCTTCGATCTTCGTCGGCAACACACGGCTCTTGTCCACCCACATCTTGAGGCGGTCATAGGCGACCGACGAGGTCTTGGCCTTCAAGTCGAGCAGATACTTGCCGCCGGACTCGCTGGCGGATGTCACCTTGTATTCGACGCCGTACTCGAGCCGCATGAGATCCGAGTTGTTGAATATTCCGCCCACGACCGTCTGCAGGCTGGTAATTCGTAGCGGGCGGCCGACGTCGGGGATGTACATCCACATGTTGTCTCCCTGACGAAGGGTCGTCCGACCCTCTTCCGTAGCCGGAGCCAGAAAGAGGGAGACCATCCGATCCCGCCCTTTCTTCGCCGTGAACATGACAAACTCCTTCTTGGAGCCATCCGGCTCGATATTCACGAGCTTGCGGTACATCTCGTAGGAAGGCGGCGCAAGATTCCGATCGACCCGTTCCAGAATCTTTGCCCCGTCGAGCGCGAAAACGCTCGTGGTCGCGAAGAGCGAAAGTACGGCGAGCAGCCCAAGTAGGAGTTGCATGGCTTACTCCTTCAATTCGTCCGCGACGTCTTGAACCGTCTCTATCCGGCGCACGAGCCGCACGCTGTGCGTGTCCAATACTTCCATCATCTTGGGTCCCGGAATCTTTCGCGCAACCAAGACGACAACGCCCTTCTCGACCAGCATATTTGCCGCAGCGGGCCCGGTACCGAACTCCATGTCGAGAAAGGCGTTCGGCACCACTTCCACCGCTACTCCGGTCTCGCCGTAGAGATGGAAATAGGGCGCGATTCCCGCAAGCTTACTGATCGCTGCGCTGGTTTCGGCGCCATCGGCTGCGATCGCGTACAGCGGTTCTTTGGGCTTGCCGCCTTCTTCCTCGGCCTGAACAAATGCCATGATGGCGAGCAGGCCTATCGTTACGGCCAGGCGATATAGCTTAAGCATGAGCGTCTCCTCCAATTTTCCTGGTTGCTTATTACCCTTCCCTCGCGGCCCGATACCGCCGAGGGAAAGGCTCACACGTGGCGAAGCGCCGTTATCGGGTCCATCCGAGACGCCTTCCACGCGGGTTGAAAGCTTGCGAGCACCGAGATGAGAATCGTCAACAAGCCGGTCGTGATCACGTCGGCCGCGCTGATCACCGGCGTCAGGACAAGATTCTCCTGTCTACCGAAGGAAAAGGGTATGGTTACCTCGTGCAGTACCAAGATCGCGGCAAGCCCGATGGCAATACCTATAGCAGTGCCCAACATACCCAAGAGAAAGCCCTCGCTCAGGAACAACCCCATGATGGATGCCGGGCGTGTCCCTATGGCAGCAATGGTGCCGATCTCCCGTATTCGCTCGTAAACCGCCATGATGAGCACGTTCATTATGCTGATCAGGACAACGGAAACGAGAATGATCTTCATGAACAGGTTCATGACATCGATCATGTTGGCAACCTTGGAGAAGGGAACGAACGTCTGCCACGGATGCACCTGAAAGATGGTCTTATTCTTACGGTTTTTGAGGTCCGCAATCTCGGCCTCGATTTCGCTCAACACCTCGTCCAAACGTGTCCGGTCCTTAAGCCGGATGGCGATCTCGCTCACCTCCGCGGGCCGCCCCCACGCCTTCTCCTGGAACAGGCGCCGGGTCTCTTCGAGATAACCTTTCGCAACGTATGGCTTAGGTGCGGCATCTTGGTCGGCGCGCAGCCGGTCCAGCTTCAAGGGCTCAAGCGCATCCGGCGCGGATTCTTCGGACAAAGTTACGTATCCATAGTGTGCGAGTACCGTATCTTCGACCTCTTCGTCTTCGATACGCAGGAGGTCTCGGGCGTCATCGATATGGACGTAGCTGTCTCGCCCTCCCGGCCCGGAAATACTCTCCATAATGCCCTGAATCACAAAAGTCTTGCCGTTCACGGAGCCGTCCTTGTTGGTCGCGACCAGCACAACGGTGTCGCCGACCTTCAGCTTCATGGCCTTCGCAAAGAGCTCCGGCACCTGAATGTGGCCCGGCTTGACCAGCGGTTGAGCCTCCCCGTCCGGGAAGACTCTTTTGCTCAACAGCGGAACAGTGGAATCTTCCCGCATCCCGTCGACCCCGTTGACCCGAATGCTCGTCGTGTCGAGAAAATTGCTGAACATTGCCATGAACTTGATGCGCGGAGACCAGGACACGATATCCGGAGACGCGTCCAAAACCTCGTAGAGCTTTACCAACATCCGAGGCCGCATGTTGCGGTCCACCGGCAGGCTCTCCCTTGCGCCCATGTAGCCCCGGCGGTGGACCTGCATATGCCCGACCATGGAATCGGTGAACTGATCCACCATCATATCCCTGAAGGAGCCGGCGACGGCAATGAACAGGAGCACGGCGACCAGTCCGATGGTGATGAGAAGACATGTGAGGAAGGTCCTGCGCTTATAGCGCAGCAAATTGCGGGCGGCAATCTTGAGGATGTCGGTCATTTCAGCATCTCTTCATTATTGGCCTTGAGATCGCACCCTTCCGTCTTCCAGATTAAAGGTGATCTCCGCTTCCGACATGATCTTCGGGTCATGGGTCGAAAAGATAAAGGTGGTGTCGAATTCGTCGCGCAACCGCTTCATCAGATCGATGATGCGATAGGCGGTGTCGTGATCCAGGTTTGCCGTCGGCTCATCGGCCAATACGATACTGGGATTGGAAACCAGCGCCCGTGCAACGGCGACCCTTTGCTTCTGTCCGCCCGAAAGCTGATCCGGCCGTTTATCCGCCTGCTCGCCGATTCCCGTCGCCTCCAGCAAGCTTCTGACGCGCTTGCGGCGCTTCGACGCCGGCCATTTCTGGACCATGATCAACGGGTATTCGATGTTCTCGAATGCAGTCAGCACGGGAATGAGATTGAAGTCTTGGAACACGAACCCGAGGTTATCGCCCCGGAAAGCGGCAGCGGTTCGCCTGTCGAGCATCGAGACGTCGGTATCTTGAATTGTCAGACGTCCGGACGTGGGATGGTCCAAACAACCGATCATGTTCAGCAGGGTCGTTTTTCCGCTTCCGGAAGGGCCGACGAAGCAGACGAAGGATGCCGGCTCTATCGTGAAACTGACGCCGCGTATGGCGGGGACGAGGATGTCTCCGACCCGGTATTCTTTCTTTAGACCATCTGCAACGACGAGGCTCATCTCCGTCTCCACGCAAATTGACCGTTTGCACGCCGAACGACCCTCCCTTCAGCGAGGGCCGCTCGCTGCGGTCCCGTAGTCGTCCAGCCCGCCGCTCGACCGGAACCGCAGATCGACCTGCAGGCTTGCCATCCCTGGCCCTGGATTCCGGCATCCCAGCCGGAATGACGGATGGGGTATGAACGGTTACATGGTCCTACCGCACGGAATGCGTTCGAGGCCGCCGCTCCCGCCCGTCTCCCGATCGCCGCCGCGCCCCGACCGACTCGATACCGCCTCGGCGTTCCGAAGATGGCGGCGGAATCGGCGGCTAGCGAAGCTTCAGCGGCTCTTGTGCCCGCAGCACACCGGGATCGGGCTCTTCGTCGTGCACGTATCCAGGGGGCGGATACACGGTGTTGCAACCCTCGGCGTCGTAATCCCCCATCTCTCTCTGGAGCATGCAGACGTCGAATTTACCGGGTCCGCCATTGAGATTGTCATAGCCCGGCCCGCCCCAAAGCACGTCGTAATCGCCGGGTCCACCGTCGAGCTTGTCGCCCCCCGGAGCGCCGAAGAGGAAGTCGTCGCCTTCTTCGCCGAAGATGGTGTCGGCACCGCGCGCACCCAGGATCGAGTCGTTGCCCGAGCCGCCGCAAATGGTGTCGTCGCCCGCATCCCCGTGGATGGTATCGTTTCCGCCCCGGCCGGCAATCACGTCGTGCTTATCGGTGCCCAGGATGAGATCGGGGCCTTCCGTTCCTATGCACGTGGGGAATACGCCGTCGCAGAGGGGCGTGGTCGCCGGGGTGAGATCCGGAGGCAGATAAGGGCACTTGATGACCGTATGCGCCGGGCGGTAGTCCGGAAACTTTTCGTCGTCGCCCCCGGGACCGGCCGCCCGGGTTACCGACGGATGAGCCGCGATACCGAGCGCAAGACCCGACAACAGAATACAGTGCCTCAACATGAGGGAACCCATGTCTTTAACTCCTCCTCTGACTCATCGACAATAACCCCCTCGAGCGAACCGGCGGCCCGCGGGTATTTTTTTATGCGCTTTATAACCACAATTTAAGCGGCTTTATTCGAAGATGCAAGTTAAAAATGAATGCCGTGTCCCTTACGAAAGGATAGCAACGTTCTATGCTTAATCACAGGATGGTTGAACAACGGTGCTCGATGCCGGCTCCGCCTGCGCGCAGCATCTGGCCGATGCGAAAAAACCTAGCATTGTCCCAGCCTGCATGCGTTGTTTTTCCAACGTTTTCCCTCCGTGTCTCCGTGTGAAAAAACGACCCTGCGACGAGTTGCGGGTAACGCCATGACGACAGGCGACACCGGAGATCATCTTCGGAGATCGTCGATCATGGACATGTTATTGACGGTAAATACCTCGTCCGACAGCTCCCGTTTCCGTATCTCGGCAAACAACACGACGGCCTTGACCCCGGGCCAGAGAGGACTCGTTGTCTCCATTGTCGCCGGATGTCGGATTCCGTTTCCGAAGTCCTTGATCTTTTTGAAGGTCAGGGTTTTTACTAGCGTATCCGAAGACGTATAGGCCTCGATCTTCCTCGGCAGCAGATCCTCCTTTCCCGCCCACAGGCGCAATCTATCGTAGAGGGCCCACCGACTCTTGCCCTTGAGCGCGAGGGCATAGAGATCGCCTTCTTCCTGCGCTTCGAGCACATCGTAGTCCACTCCGAAATCCGAAAACATCAGATCCCAGTTGTTGAAAATACCGCCGACGACCGAATGCATGCTCGACACCCTGATGGCCTGCTGGACACTCGGGAACTTGAGCCACATGTTGTCTTTTACACGAAGGACGACGCGGCCATGTTCCTCCGGCGGCTTCAAAAACAGGTTGACTACCTTGCCTCGCCCCTTTTTCAGGGTGTACATCAGATACTCCCTTTTCGATCCGTTTTTCTCGATGTTGACGAGCTTTCTGTACATCTCGTAGGAATCAGGCCACATGCTCGCGTCGATCCGGCGCAGAATTTCCGCTCCGTCCAAGTCCTTTGCCGAAGAAGATGCGACGAACAAGAGTAAGAGGAAGATAAAGCTAAGGTTACGCATAAAACCGAGATCCTATGTTGGAAGAAACAGGATAGGCGTTCGCTCGTTGTCCAGATGGCGGAATCGCCGATAAAATCCGGGATTCCCGCACTACTCGCTACGCAACGGCTTCGCAATCGAAGTGTAGACCTTGCATATGCCATCGGTTTCGGATTAATTAAGTGGAGGTCCCGCTCCGGCGGGGACTCTCTCGGGCGACCGGGGGCAACGAACCAACCTGGAGGGGCAAGGGATGCCGCCGACAGTCGAACAAGATCCATCGAGCCCTTGCGTCACCTTTTTAAAGGAACGGCAATCGGATTGCCGTCACTGTGCCGTCCGCTCGTCCGCTCTCTTCGCCGACCTCGGGAAGTCCGAGTTGGACGAAAGCCTGAAGCCGATTCACAACGGCTTCGTCAAGACTGACAGCCTGATCTACGAGGCCGGTGCCCCCGCGGAGGCCGTGTTCACCATCCGATCGGGCGTGGTCAAGCTCCAATGTATGCAAATTCCCCCTACGCCCCGAATCGTGCGTCTTCTCGGCCGCGGCGCCGCCATCGGCATGGAATCCGTCGAGGGCGGTACCTACGATCACACGGCGATCGCGCTCCGAGACATCAACCTGTGCCGAATACCCAGGTCCGTGCTGCTCCATCTCGGCTTGCAGAACCCAAGGCTTACCGCCGGAGAAAGGAGAGCCGGGGTCAAGAGAGCCGGAGAGCCGGGGTCACGCGGAGAGCCGGGGTCACGGAGAGCCGGGGTCAGGTCTCGCATCGTTGCATTACGCCTCGTACGATCCGTCTAACCGTAGCGAGGTGTACACCAAAATTTTCGGCAATCTCACGGTAACTGTAAGCACCTGTCGCGTAGGCGGCCACGATACCCGCATTTCTCCCACCGGGATGGGCCATGAATGCTGTCAGCGGCGCCGGGGGTGGGCGGCGCTGGGCCTGTGGAACGGTCAAGCTATCCCCCACCATTTTCGCCCTGGCCTGCATGCGCTCGACAAAGGACTCGTCGCCCAAGTAAATTTGTTGGCGTAAGCCCTCCCAAATGCCGCCGCCTACGCCTTCGAGAACGAAGTTCCGGTAGTGGCGACGTGCTTGTTTCCGACCTTGCCCAAACTGTCTGAGAAGTCCATCCACCGCCAGCCAATTCGGAACCGACACTGTTCCGATCATCGCTCGGTAGCTGCTCCAGGGCCATTGTCCAGGCTCATCGACCATACCCGCCCGGACTGGGTTCAAAACGACATACCGGCTCAGCTCTAGCAGGTAGGCATCTCGATCCACCAAAATGCCTTTGAATCGTCCCTGAAACAGATGGCCGGTTCGCCCATGGCGTCGGTTCGACGCCTGTGTATAGACCCCGTTCAGGTGGCGCATCCCGCGCGATAGATTCCCCTCAACGGTCTCCACCACCAGATGGTAGTGGTTGGTCATGAGGCAGAAAGCGTGGCACACCCAGTTGTAACGCTCTACCACTTCCGCCAACACATCCAAGAAGCTCTGTCGATCTGCGTCGTCTTCGTAGATCGCCTCCCGCCTGTCACCACGGGCAGTCAGGTGGTACAACGCACCGGCAAATTCGATTCGCAAAGGTCTGGCCATGCGGAAAGCCTAGCTCGGGTCGGGCGATGTGACAATGCGAGACCTGACCCCGACCCCTGCGTGACCCCGACCCCTTATCTCCCGGCCCTGATGCCTTGTCGCCGCGGATTTCGAGCTAGGCGGGTTGCCTGCGTATTCCACCCAATCTGGACAGCCGTTCCACCGCAAACTGGACACCCGTTCCAGGGCAAACTGGACAGTCGGGGCGCAGCGACGCACGGGGGTGATGTTGTTTACGCTGGGGTGGGTACCTCCGTCAATGTGGGTCTGAGCTTACGCAGGGATTCGCCGGCCAGGGCGAGGGCGTGGGCCTGATGGACCAGGCGGTCGAGGATGGCATCGGCCAGGGTCGGATCGCCCAGGGCGTCATGCCAGTGGGCCACCGGCAACTGGCTGGTGACCAACGTTGAGCGGGTCTGGTAGCGTTCATCGAGGATCTCCAGCAGATCGCGGCGGCGCTCCCCATCGAGGACAGCCAGCCCCCAGTCATCGAGGACTAAGACATCGACCTTGGCCAGGGCGGCCATGAGCTTGAGATAGCGCCCGTCGGCGCGGGCGATGGTCAGCTCCTCGAACAGGCGCGGCAGGCGCTGGTACAGGGCGGTGAAGCCCTGGCGGCAGGCGGTATCGGCCAGAGCGCAGGCGAGATAGGTCTTGCCGACCCCGGTGGGACCGGTGATGAGGACATTCTGATGGCCACGCACCCAGTCGCCGGTGAGCAGGCGGCGAAACACCGCTCTGTCCAAGCCGCGGGGGTGGCGATAATCGATGTCCTCGGCCACGGCGGTCTGTTTGAGACGGGCACGACGTAAGCGGCTGCTGGTCTGGCGGTTGTGGCGCTCGGTGACCTCGCGGTCGACCAGCAGGCCCAGGCGTTCCTCGAAGGTCAGGTTGAGGATCTCCGGGGTCTGGGCCTGCTCGGCCAGGGCCTTGGCCATGCCTGTCGGCGGGGTCGGGTCTTTCCTTTTGCCTTAAAGCAAGACGAACCGGATACTACTGGCTGGTGACCTCGTTACAGCGGACGGCCCACAACACAATCGCACCGACTGCTTTTGGCGTCAGGCCATCGGGCCGGACCTGGAAGTGGGTGGGGGCGCACTGCGGTCGTGATTGAGAACTATACTGGCGGCAGCGGGGGCGAGAGAATGGTGACTCCTAAATTTTTTCGAAGGGGGATGTTATGACGCCAGGCATTCAGCGTGAAAGGCGGCAATCTGCGCGCGTGCCTTTCGATGGCCCAGCTCGGGCTGAGCAAATCCCGCAGTCTTTCCTGAACCGCGTATTCGGCCTGCTGTCTGTAGACCTCAGCGAAGGCGGCGCTCAGCTCTCATCCCCCGAGTTCTTTCCGCTCGAGTCGCTCGTCGTGCTCGACTTTGACACCCCGCCCCCTTTGCGCGCTACCGGGCGGATCGCCTGGTCGGAACACGTGCCCCATGAAAACCGATGGCGCATTGGCGTGGAATTCGCGGAGCTGAGCGATGATGCCCGTTCGCGCCTGCGCAAGATTGTTAGGCGACGGCAGGTGACGTGATCCTGGCGACCGTGAGGGTCGCCGCTGACTATCCGTGGCGGCGCCAACGCGGAGGCGCCCGCGCCAACAGCTCCGATTCCAGAACGACCTCCCGGGAGTTTTGCGCCTGGGTGGCTGGTTCTGAAGTTGAGCCGCGCTGGAGGCGGCCACCGTACCGAGCCCGGCGCCGCTATCGGATCGGTATCACGCGCCGCGGAGCCCGCAGATAATATCTTGCGGTAACCGCGCGCCCGCTGTGTCCGAGCTGCGCGGTGGCGTCGCCGCCGGCGGCTTCGAAGTCGGTGGCGTGCTTGGCGCGGGGGTCCTTCAACTGGAATCGCTCATGCCCGGCGGCGGCCCAGGCGCGCTGCAATCGCCCCTAGGCGTTGTTGACCGCCGATTCGGTCAGTGGGAACAGCCTGTCATCCGGGCTCGCGTCCAAGGCCTCCTGGACCACCCGCCGAAGCTCCGGGGTCCACTCGATCAGGACCCGCTTGCCGGTCTTACCCTCCTTGCTGGCCAGGCCATCGGGCCGGACCTGGAAACGGCTCAGCCGCAACAGGTCGCCGCGGCGCAGCCCGGTGAGGTAGGCCAGCCACATGAGGGCGCGCAGTCAGGTGTTGGCCTGGTCCACAGAGCCCAGGGTCCAAGAATGTTGGGGGTCATAAAGTCAAAAGGGTGACCCCCAACCCCCCGAACCCCCCGTGACCCCCAACCCCCCGCAGATTCCTTCCCATTACAGCGCTGTCCGCCCTGGGCGCAACACTCGCTACGGGTGGGTGGTTAGCCCTTACGAGGAATCACTTCCGACCCCTCTCCCGACCGGGACTTGCACCCGGCAAGAAACGCCAAGCTTTGCTTGGCGCACCAAGACTTGACCCCGCGTTTTATAAGCTCCAAGGTGAGGTGGTAGGCAAAGGCGGTTTGAAAAGCGTGCACATGCTCAAAGACTGCGCCGCTATCCCCTTGGTGCAGTTTGAACGGGTGCTGCCCGGTGGTATCTCCGTCGCCGCCGAATACCAGGACCAGATGAAGCCGGTCGGGCAGAAGGTAGCCATATTCAAGGCTGAGATAGTCGCTATCCGCACAGCTCCATTGGCCGGAGGTGGTGCGCTTCCAACCCGGATCGACACCCTGGCTCTTTTCTTGTCCCTGGCCTTGGCGCAGATCGATCTGTCCAGTTTGATAGGGTCATTGGGAGAGGCGATTAGCGCTGTCCCTTAGCTAGTCCGCTGCTTACCGTCCCCGGCTCTACATCGCGGCATCCTGCCAGGACGACAGGTGACAAGTGTTGCCCCTGCACTCGCCATTCCGGCTGGGATGCCGGAAGCTAGCGCCATGGATGGAAACTCCATGGCCGAGCTGAAGTTCGACACTAATCACCTTCAGTAATGTCCTGCGACCTGTTTTAAGTTGTTCATTGATCCGGCTGGCGCACACAAAATTCCGGGGTGAGTCGCGGATCTGTCAGCGTAGTGCTTACCGGTACAGTTCTTAGCACTGCCAGCATCTGGGTTGGTTTAAGTTCACCACTGAGCATACCCTGTTCGTCGCGGGCATGTACCCGGTCGATAAAGTCGCGGTCCCAGTCGCTTTTGGCATCAAAGTTGTGACCAAAGGGGCGATCGATAAACACCATAATGAGATTCGCAAAAGGCAGGAACAGTTCGAACTGAAAATTCTTGATCAGCAGTGGCAGAATGTCCTGGGCACGGATGCCTTCGAAGCTTTCTTTGGCGTAGTCGTGATTGATGTATTCCGGTTCATGGCGTTTGGCCGACTGGTTATACCGATAGGCCTGGGGCAGTTCCTGCCAGAATTCCTGCACCAGGGACAGCGCCTCGGGCCAGCGTTGATGTCCGTTGCGTCCGATCATGTCAGACGTTACAAAATAGCCTTCTGGATTCAGGCACTTGCTGATTGCTGCAAACAGATGTTCGAGCTCCAGCACATGATGTAGGCACTGGTTTGCCAGTACCAGATCGTATCGCCCTTCAGGAGTCCAGCGGTTGAAATCACTTTCCAGCGGTTTGATATAGTCTCCTACACCAAGCGTTGCCGCATGGACGCGGCCCTTTTGCAGCATGGCTGTATTGATGTCCATGCATTCCAGTGAAAAATTACAGATGCCGGCTTCCACCAGTCGCTTCGCCATCCGCGCTTCCATATCGCAATTGCCGCTGCCGATGCTGACCATACGCATATGCTGGTCGGGGAAGCGTTCGTGAAATTTGCTGGCATACAGAAAAAAGAACTGCTCAGGGTCGGTGATGCCATGGGGGTGAAATTTGGGGGGCGCCAGGTGCTTGTTGGACCAATAATGAAAAATATCGGGTAGGTCGTGCACTTTGGCGCACTGCGCAAAATCCTGCAGTTCGCTCTTTACCCGTGCTGCATATTCAGCTTCAGATGCTGAGGGTGTAACGGCAGAAGACGAACCGAGGCTCCTCTTCATTCTTGATATTACCTGGGCAAACGATCCCATCAGGTTTTTTCCACGGTGTGCATGTACACATCCTGTTGTGGGTAGGGAATTGTAATGCTGAGATTATCCAGCGCACAAAGAACGGGGTCAAGTCTTGGTGCGCCAGGGGGTGCGATCCAAACTAATGTGGTCGTCGAATCTGTCATGCCGCTTGCTTGAGTTGATCCTGCCAGTACCCAAACCACTGCCCGTTCGCCCGGGAAAGGCGTAACGCGTAAAAGGGAGCCGGGGTCAGAAAGGGAGCCGGGGTCAGGTCTCGCATCGTTGCATTACGCCTCGTACGATCCGTCCAACCGTAGCGAGGTGTACACCAAAATTTTCGGCAATCTCACGGTAACTGTAAGCACCTGTCGCGTAGGCGGCCACGATACCCGCATTTCTCCCACCGGGATGGGCCATGAATGCTGTCAGCGGCGCCGGGGGTGGGCGGCGCTGGGCCTGTGGAACGGTCAAGCTATCCCCCACCATTTTCGCCCTGGCCTGCATGCGCTCGACAAAGGACTCGTCGCCCAAGTAAATTTGTTGGCGTAAGCCCTCCCAAATGCCGCCGCCTACGCCTTCGAGAACGAAGTTCCGGTAGTGGCGACGTGCTTGTTTCCGACCTTGCCCAAACTGTCTGAGAAGCCCATCCACCGCCAGCCAATTCGGAACCGACACTGTTCCGATCATCGCTCGGTAGCTGCTCCAGGGCCATTGTCCAGGCTCATCGACCATACCCGCCCGGACTGGGTTCAAAACGACATACCGGCTCAGCTCTAGCAGGTAGGCATCTCGATCCACCAAAATGCCTTTGAATCGTCCCTGAAACAGATGGCCGGTTCGCCCATGGCGTCGGTTCGACGCCTGTGTATAGACCCCGTTCAGGTGGCGCATCCCGCGCGATAGATTCCCCTCAACGGTCTCCACCACCAGATGGTAGTGGTTGGTCATGAGGCAGAAAGCGTGGCACACCCAGTTGTAACGCTCTACCACTTCCGCCAACACATCCAAGAAGCTCTGTCGATCTGCGTCGTCTTCGTAGATCGCCTCCCGCCTGTCACCACGGGCAGTCAGGTGGTACAACGCACCGGCAAATTCGATTCGCAAAGGTCTGGCCATGCGGAAAGCCTAGCTCGGGTCGGGCGATGTGACAATGCGAGACCTGACCCCGACCCCTGCCCCCGACTGACCCTAACCCGGTCGCGCTGACCCGTCGACCTCTTGGTTTGAACCCCCGCGCCCTGATCTCTTTCGTTCTCTCTCGCAGGGCCTGCCGCCATCATCACGTGCTGATATTGTGATCTGTGTCACACATGGGCGAAAAGTCTCTTGTTCTTAAGGCTCCCTTAAGGTGGTCGCGCCCATGGTCGGACCCTGGCGGATTGCCTGCGCAACCGTTCGGGGGGCTCGCCGCCGGGTGTGCCGGTCCTCTAACTTGCCTCGGACCAGGCTGTGGCTATACGGCATTCCGCGAACTTAACGTACGGAGGAGCGGTTTCTAGTGAATACCATCTCCATCAAAGTTTCGGGGCTGAGCCTGTGTGTGATCCTCGCGTCGGGCACCGCACAGTCCGAGGTTGCCAAAGAGGCCTGGGTGGCCCGCTACAACGGGCCTGGGAACGGCAAGGACAACGCCCAGGCACTGGCGGTAGACGCCGCCGGCAACGCCTACGTGACCGGCTTCAGCGACGGCGGCGATGGCAACTATGACTTCGCTACCGTCAAGTACGACGGCAGCGGGAACCAGGCATGGGTGGCCCGCTACGACGGCGAATCCCACGGTAGAGATGCCTGGCGGCGTGGCGGCAGAGCCATATGTCGTAAAATCCAAACATCCCCCATTTCACGGAGGTTCCCAGCGCATGCCGATCAAAACCAGCTATACACCTCCCGGTCACTTGCGTCCGATTTGTCAGTGAGGCATTGGTTCACGGCAGGCTCAGACCCGATGGCACTTCCATGGAAAACATTGTCTAAACAATGCATAACGCATCTAGCCCGGCGACTCAGGATGCTCTAGAAACCCCGGATCCCGACTTAGTATGGTGAAAGCACGCCAGACCCAGCGCAGGATGTCACCATTGGCATCGGCCTTTCCTGACACAATTAGTTGTGTATTTTCTGCCACGATCGCCTATAGTTAGGTGCAGCGATGATGGCCAGAAGACAACAGCTTGCCGGAATTTTGCCATCAAACCAACACCGGCCACGTCTTCAGCGGCCCAAATTTCCAACATCGGCGGGGTCAACATGAATGTCTCTCTGAACAGCCACCTGTACGGTTCGGGCACTGCGCTGCTCCTGAATGACAATCGGGATGTGGCCGACGCGGACCTCGAGCAACTGGTCGGTTTCGACCATGAACTGCGCTGCAAGATCAGGACGGTTATGCTCTCGCGCACCAACGTCACGGGTAGCGGCATCAAGCATCTGAGCGCTTTGCCGAACCTGACGTCACTCTTCCTGAACGGCTCGTCCATCACCGATGCGGCGCCGCTTGGCGACCTGCCACGCAGCCTCGAAGTTCTGGATCTCGACGACACCGACGTAGGAGATCAGGGTGTGTCGAAACTATGCAGCCTGCCGAAGCTTCGGATACTGCGCCTCAGGCGCACTGAGGCAACGGATCGCACGGTGCTGGAGCTGCTGATGGCTGAAAACCTGCGCGAAGTGTGGCTGGACGACACGGCGACGAGTTGGGCTGCTCGTCGACGCCTTGAGAGCAACATGGCTCTAAGTGCAGCGGCACATGCCCCAATCATGCCGTACGTCAGATACCATGGAGGTAACCTGCTGGGCGCAGTGACCCTGCGCGCACGCGCTTATCAACCATCATTCAACTACGGGAATGCCGCCTTTGGGGGCCAGCTCGCGCCACTCTTAACGAAGGGCTGATTAGGCGATTTCTGAAGGGAGCCGGGGTCACCATTTAGCTGACCCCGATCAAAGGGACAGTGAGTTTTTTCGTGCCCGGACACGCTTTTGGTGATGCCCCGAGGGTCTGCATTGTCACCGCCGACGCGCCGTCGGTTCTCTTTGCGGTGGCGACAGATCGGCTCCGATCCGCACCAGTCACCCTTCTGGATCAAGGCACTGGGGCTGCTCCCATCGGAAGTAGGGACCCGGCCCCTGTTTGCTGAACCCCAGAAAATCGTCAGTACCCCGCCAAGGTCCAAGTGGTCCGCGGTGCCTGGGTGAGGGACGGCTGGGCGCGCTGGGCCCACACAAGGCCCAAAGCACGACCGGCCGCCCCTCACCCAAGCTGCGGGTTCACACATCTCTGGCCGCTTTCCGTAGGGGAACTGGCCAACCTCATGCTGACTCAATGGTAGGGGCGTCTCGGTCACAGGCCGGATTCACACCCGCTAGAACACGCGGCCGTGCCAGGCCGCACTGTCCCCTTTCGGGACGCAGCACGTTAGACTGGCCGACCTCTTCAGACAGCGACTGGAATTGACCCCATGCCGATCGGCGATGCAGCACTGATTGACACCTTCCTGCGCTTCGGCCTTGCGGCCCTGCTCGGCTTCGCCATCGGCCTGGAACGTACCATGGGCGTGGACGACAAGAGCCAGCAGCACACGGGTCTGCGCGATTTCGTACTGTTCGCGCTCCTGGGCGCCATCTCCACATTCATCGCCCTCGAACTCAAGAGTGTGCTGGTGTTCTTGGCGGGCACCGCCAGCTTCTTGATGCTGCTGTTCAGCGGCTTTTGGCGGGATTTCCTACGCAACCCACAGGGTGATCCGGGCATCACCACCGAGGCGGCAGCAGTGCTGACATTTTTCCTCGGTGCCCTGTGCGTCGAGGGTGAGATGGCCACAGCGACCGCGGTAGGTGTGGTCATCCTGGCGGTGCTGTCACAGGGCGGGGCCATCAGGTCCTTTAGCCAAAATGTTAAGGGCTTCGAGTTGGATGCGGCCCTCAAGCTGTTGGTGATCACCTTTATCGTCCTGCCGATCCTGCCCCATGTCTCATTGGACCACTATCTCAGCCTTCCCCTCGGCCAAGTAAAGGAGGTTCAGCAGCAGGAGCAATTGCTGACCCTGGAATTGGCGCCGGGCATCAGCTATGAGGTCGGAGAGCAGGTTGAGATTTACGATGCGCGCGGGGCTTCACTCGGGCGATTGGAGGTGCAGGACATCTCTCCCAAGCTGTTGACCGGGCGCTACCAGGATCAGGCGTTGGCTGGTGTCGAGCCTGGTGCCGAATTGCGTGGCTGAGTTCGGCGTTCGGGCGGTATCCGTGATGCTGTCTGCGGTCCGGCCATACAAGGTCTGGCTGATCGTCATCCTGGTCTCGTTTATCAGCTTCGTCGGTTATGTCTTGGTCAAGGTGTTCGGCAGCAGCGCGGGCATCGGGCTGACCGGGCTAGTGGGCGGATTGGCGTCCAGCACGGTCACAACACTGAGTTTTGCACGCCGCAGCATCGAGTCGCCGGCCCTGAACCAACACTTCATGGTGGCCATTCTGCTGGCCTCGACAGTGATGTTTCCGCGCTTGCTGATGCAGATCGCGGTGGTCAATCGGGCCTTGATGACCCGCATGGCGGTTCCGATCTTGGTCATGGCCGCAACCGGATTCGCGCTGGCGATCTGGTATTTCGTACGCAGCCGAAGGGAAAAATCGGAGGCGGAGACCCTGACACTGAGCAACCCGTTCAGCCTCAAGTCGGCCTTGAATTTCGCTCTGGTGTTTGCCTCGATACTGATGGTCACCCGCCTGGCCATCACCTATTTGGGTGAGGCATGGTTGCCGGTGGTGGCCTTAGTCAGCGGCCTGACCGACGCGGACGCGATCGCCTTCTCGGTGAGCGATGCCCAGCAGGACGGTCTGATCAGCCTGGATTGGGCGGCCTTCAACGCCGTGCTCGGGGCCATTGCCAACACCTTTATGAAGCTGATGCTGGTTTATTCACTAGGAGATAAGGGGCTGTTCAAAAAGCTGATCGGCCCCGTGATCATCATCAGCATTGCGGGCCTGGGCAGCGCCTTTATCTACTACGACTTCTCCGCCCCAGCGGCGGCGGTGGGCGCAGTCGGCTAGGATCGATTCAGAAACAACCGAAACAGGGGTGCTGTAGGGTGGACAAGCGAAGCGCAGTCCACCGTTCAACTGCTCTTCTTCGGCTGAAAGGTCGGAAGCCGGTCGAAGCCTGGTGGCGGGAGGCTGCCCTCACCCCGGATCGTCAAGGATCTGTTGTACATCGCGCCAAGACAGCACACTGGCGTCGGTGCGCCGCTGGGAACTTTCGCCGCCATAGACCACAAAATTCCGCGGTAGCGAGACGGTCTCTGCCAGTCGGTCCGGCAGGCGACGCAGGGCCTTGAAGAAGTCCGGCGCGATCGTCGCGCCGGATTTGATCTCGACCGCATCCAGACTCAACCCCCGCTCGACAAGCAGGTCAATCTCCAGGCCGCGCGATTCCCGGTAATGGTAGATATCTGGATGGAGGCCCCGGTGGGCCAGGGACTTGTAGACCTCGGAGACCACCCAGGTCTCGAAGATGGCCCCACGCAGCGGGTGGAGGCGCAACTGGTCGGGTTCGCGGATGCCCAACAGATGACACACCAGTCCAGTGTCGAAGAAATGCAACTTGGGTGCCTTGACGATCTGCTTACGGACATTGGGGTGCCAGGCCGGCAGGCGATGGACGATGTAGCTCGCCTCCAACACGGACAGCCAGGCGCGGGCACTGTTGTGCGAGATGCCGGCGTCGCCCCCCAACGCGGTGAGATTCAGTTCTTGTGCGGTCCTTCCGGCGCAGAGCTTCAGGAACATGGAGAAGGCTTGCAGATCCCCGATATTGAGCATCTGCCGCACGTCGCGCTGAAGATAGGTCGCGGCATAGTCGGCCAACCACTGGTGGGCCGGGATGCCGCGGTCATAGATCCGTGGATAGGACCCCTGCCAGAGCAGGGTGTAGAGGTCCGTCGGGGCGCGCGAAAAGGCGCGGAGCTCGTCCAGGCTGGGCGGCAACAGGACGAGCACCCCGCAACGGCCTGCCAAGGTTTGGGCGACGGACCGAGTCAGCCCGAGGTGCTGCGACCCGGTCAACACGAAGCGCCCGGGGTCTGCCCGTGCGTCCACGTCCGTTTGGAGATAGCTCAGGAGTTCGGGGACCTGCTGCACCTCGTCGAAGATCGCCCCGTCGGCGTACTCGGCCAGGAAGCCACGGGGATCGCTACGAGCGAAGTCGCGCGTATCGAGGGCCTCTAGGGAGACATAGGGGTGTGCCGGAAACGCGGATCGGCACAGGGTGGTCTTGCCGGACTGGCGTGGCCCGGTCACCAGGACCACCGGATAGTAGCCCGCCAACTCTCGGAGCTTCGGTTCCAGTGTTCGGGAGATCATAAAGTCAGATGCCGTGCACGCATAATCCGTCAATCATACTTCCATATTATGCAGTATCGGGGGGTCCCCGCTCGGCTTTTCGGCCCTCATCCTCAGCTCGCTCCCCCGCCCTCAGACTGGAGAGGCATTCGCCGGAACAGATCCTTCCAGTTTGACGATGGCGCTGCGGCGACGGACTCCAACACCAGACGGGTCGCCGCACCGGGCTGGATGCCGGCCACCGCCACCCTGTCTCCGGGCTGGATACTGGTGCGCTGCGTCCGGATGGTGGTCGCCCAGTCAGGCGTCTATTGGCAGCGCGCTGATGCAGGCCCGCGACGGACGAGTCCATGCCCAGACGCATTCGGTTTGGGGCAGGACATCTTTACCCCGTGACGATCACTCGGAGCGCGTCGAGCCTGGGCTGGGTGAGGGCGAGGTGGCGGACGAGCTGGTCGCGACGCCCCTCGAGGTAGGCGATCTCCTCGGCCCTCACCAGGGGGTTGACGGCGGCCAGACCCCGCAGCCGGTCGAGCTCCTCGCCCAACAGATCCTGCATCCGCCCCAGGGCGTCGTCACGCAGCTTGGCCGCCGCGACCTGAGCCAAGACCTCGCCGCGCTCGATCATGGTCGTGAGGCGCGCGGCCTGTGAGCGGACCACGGCGGTGGCGAGCTTGCGGTTACGGGTGAGGCAGACACCGCGCAGGGCCTCGTGGGAGAGGTCCGAAGACTGGTCCCGACCGGCCCCGTCGATGACCAGGCGCAGGGCCGTGGGCGGCAGAAAGCGTCCAACCTCCAAGGCTGGGGGGGCCGGACACTCGGCGATATAGACCGCCTCCAGTAGGATCGTCGCCGGCTTGAAGCGTTCGTCGCGCACCAGGGTGACGGCCGAGGCGCCGAGGTCGGAGCCGGCGAGCATCTCCATGGCGCCGCGCACCATGGGGTGCTCCCAGGTCAGGAAGGCGCGGTCCTCGTGGGCCAGGGCGGCGGCCCGGTCGAAGGTGACGGTGACGCCGTCGTCGGGTAGCTCCGGGAAGCGCTCCTGGAGCATGTGCGCACCTGGGCGCACCACGACCGCCCCGCCCGGACCCGATTCGTTCTCGATGCCGAAGGCGTCCCAGACCCGACCGATCCAGTCCGCCACCGAACGCTCGGCATCTTCGCCCTCGACCGCCTCCACCAGGGCGGCAGAGACGTTGCGACGATGGGAGTGCAGCTCCAGCAACCGGTCGCGCCCGGCGGCCAACTCCGCGTCGATGCGCAGTGTCAGGTCGCGGGCCCGAGCAACCAGGGCATCGGTCAGGGATGGGTCGGCGAGGGCCTCATGCAGGTCCGGCCGCAGTTGGGCGAAGACCGCCGCGGCCGCCGGACAGGGGGCCGCCAGGGCCCCGAGGCCCTCGGCATACCAGCGGTACAGGGTCTGCCCCGGACCGCCTTCCAGGTAGGGGACATGGATACGCACGGTCTCGCGCTGGCCGATGCGGTCGAGGCGCCCGATGCGCTGCTCCAGCAGGTCGGGGTCCAGGGGCAGATCGAACAGGACCAGGTGGTGGGTGAACTGGAAGTTGCGCCCCTCGCTGCCGATCTCCGAGCAAAGCAGGATCTGGGTGCCGTCCTCCGCGGCGGCGAAGTAGGCCGCTGCGCGGTCGCGCTCGACGATCTCCATGCCCTCGTGGAAGACCGCGGCGTGGATGCCGGCGCGTCTGAGCAGGGCCTCGCGCAGGCCCAGGACGGTCGCGGCATGGGCGGCGATGAGCAGCACCTTGGCCGGACGCCCCGACTCGGCTCCTGCCTCCTGTCCTGGCTTTCCTATTTGCCTGAGGCCGCGCAAGGTGGCGATCAGCCAGTCGATCCTCGGGTCCTGATCGGACCAGTCCGGGCCAAAGGTCGCCTCCGGGGTCAGCCCGGCCTCGCCGCCGATCCCGGCATAGGCAGGGGGCATGGGCAATGGATAGGCGTGGGGCTCGCGCTCGGGGAACCCAGGGATGGCGGCACGGGTGTTGCGGAACAAGACCCGCCCGGTGCCGTGGCGGTCCACCAGGCGCTCGCAAACCTCCGTCGGGGTCAGGCCGTCTGTGTCGCCGACGAGTTCCAGCAACAGGGCCTGCTCGGCCTCGGGCAGGGGGGCGCCGTCCAACAGACGCCCGGCCAGCGCCGCCACCTGAGCATAGTGGGGCTCCTCGGCGAGGAAGGTCGCGTAGTCCTGGAACCGGTCCGGGTCGAGCAGGCGCAGGCGCCCGAAATGCCCGGCCCGGCCGAACTGCTCCGGGGTGGCGGTGAGCAGCAGGACCCCGGGGGTATCCGCCGCCAGGGCTGCCACCAGGTCGTAGCTCAGGTCCTCACCCCCGACCAGGCCGGGGTCGCTGTCGGGCACCCCTTCGCCGTCCTCCGGCACCCAGGCCAGGTGATGGGCCTCGTCGACTACCAGCAGGTCCCAGTCCCCCGCCAGGGCGGCGCGGGCCACCTTGGGGTCCTCGGTGAGCAGGTCCAGGCTACAGAGGACGCACTGCTCGGTCTGGAAGGGGTTTTCCGCTTCGGCGTCTTCACCCCCATCCATGGCCGCGAGGCGCTCCCGATCGAACAGGGCCAGGCGCAGGTTGAAGCGGCGGCGCATCTCCACCAGCCACTGGTGGAGCAGGGGCTCTGGGACCAGGATCAGCACCCGGCTGGCCCGTCCGGTGAGCAGCATGCGGTGCAGGATCAGCCCAGCCTCGATGGTCTTGCCCAGTCCCACCTCGTCCGCCAGCAGGACACGCGGGGCATAGCGCCCGGCCACCTCGGCGGCGATATAGAGCTGGTGGGGGATGGGTCCGATGCGCGGCCCAACGAGACCGAGCACCTTCGACCCCGCCTGGCGCGCTCCGGCGAGCCACGCCTCCAGCCTCAAGGTGAACCAGAGGTCGCGGTCGATGCGCCCGGAGAGCAGGCGCTGTTGCGGGCGATTGAGCTGCAGGCGGTCGTCCAGCTCGGATTCGGGCAGGAGGCAGGCGGCGCCGTCGGCGTCCTCGCAACGGTAGGCGATGAGCCCGCCAAGCTCCTCCCGGGCCCGCACCGTCAGGGCCCGCCCCGCTCGGTCGCGGATGCGCTCGCCGGGGTCCAGCTCCACCCGCACCAAAGGGGCGCTACGCAGGGTATAGAGGCGGGTCTCGCCGGTAGCCGGAAAGCCTATGTGGACACAACGTTCATCCACGCCGAGGACCTGGCCCAGGCCAAGGTCCCCCTGGGTCTCGCTGAGCCAACGCTGACCGGGTACGAATGGGTGCATGGACGACGCCTTACAGTCTTGCGGAAAACCGCGCATTGTACCCGCCAGATGCCGGTTGGCGGGAAGACACCGTCCGGAAACCAAGGCACGAGTCGCCCAGAGCCCGGAAATCCGCGCCAACAATGGGGCGTCCGGTTTAGAATCCCCCGCCTTGCCCCACGACCACAGTCAAGATCCAAGCACGCCATGACCCCGAATCCCAAGACCCCCGACACGGCCGCCCCAGTCCTGCGCCTCGGCATCCCCAAGGGCAGCCTCCAGGAGACCACCGTGCGCCTGTTCGCCCTGGCCGGCTACAAGCTGCGCATCTCCGGGCGCTCCTATTACCCGGACATCGACGACGCCGAGATCGAGTGCATCCTGATCCGCCCCCAGGAGATGGCCCGCTATGTGGCCGAGGGCATCCTCGACTGCGCCATCACCGGGCTCGACTGGATCCAGGAGACCGGCGCCGACGTGGCGGAGCTGGCCAACCTGCGCGCCCCCTGGCCCAACTACGGGGTGGTGCGCTGGGTCATGGCCGCCAAGGAGGGGTCGCGCTTCGAGACCGTCCAGGACCTGCAAGGGGCACGGATCGCCACCGAGGCGGTGGGCATGACACGCCGCTTCCTGACCGAACACGGTGTGCAGGCGAGCGTGGAGTTCTCCTGGGGGGCGACCGAGGTCAAGCCGCCCATCCTGGCCGACGCCATCGTGGATGTCTCCGAGACCGGCTCCAGCCTGCGCGCCAATGGGCTCAAGGTGATGCACGTGGTGCTGGAGAGCACGCCACGCTTCATCGCCAACCATGGGGCCCTGGCCGACGACTGGAAGCAGCGCAAGATCGAGCGCTTGCTCCTGCTGCTCAACGGTGCCATCGCCGCGGCCAGCCGGGTGCTGCTGTCCATGAACGCCCCCAAGGGCCAGGTGGACGCCATCCTGCGCCTGCTCCCGGCGCTCGCCACCCCGACCGTGTCGACCCTCGCCGACCCGGACTGGATCGAGCTGAGCACCGTGATCGCCGAGGGCCAGGTCCGCGACCTGATCCCCCTGCTCTACGAGGCCGGGGCCCGCGGCATCATCGAGCTGCCCATCAACAAGATCATCGAGTAGCCCAGTGTCACAACGCCTTCGCCCCATCGCACTCGCAGCCGTCCTGGCCTGGGCCACCCCCGCCCTGGCCCAGGACGAAACGCTCCCCGAGCCACTGGGACTGGAACAGGCCCTTGGCTTCGCCGAGGGCCATCCGCGCAACCAACTGGACCCGGCCCAGGCCCTGGCCCTGCCGCGTCGGCTTCCGCTCTACCTGGCCTGCCACGAACTCGCCTTCGGAGCCGCGGCCATCGGAGACGACGCCCGCAATCGGCCCCTGGACGCCATGCTCAACCCGGTGGACGCCCAGCGCCTGGAGATCCTGGTGCGTTTCCTGGACACCCTCCTGGCCGACCTGAGCTTCTCCCGTTACAGCGAGGCCATGGCCGTGGCCTACATCCAGTTCGACCGGGCCAGTATCCGCCGTGACCTGGGCCAATTCTCGGAGCTGCGCGTGGCGGACCTCGCCGCCACCTATCAGGAGGTGCGCCGCAACCGCTCCGGGGCCGAGACGGCCCAGCGCCTGACCCGCGCCCTGCTCGCCCAGGCCCTCAACCGTCCCGACTCCCTTCCAAGGGACCTGGTCGCACCCCAACTGCCGCCCCTGCCCGACCCCTTGCCGGACATCAAGACCCTGATCGCCGGCGCCGAGCAGGGTAACCAGGCCCTGGCCGAACGCAAGGCCGCGGACCCCGCCATGGGCCGGGTGCTGGATCTGGAGCTGCGCCAACAGGCCCTGGAGTTGCTGTTGCGCCTCCAGGCCCTGGCCGCCGCGGCCGATGGCGCAGCGGCGGAGACCGCAATGCGCGACCTCAAGCTCGATCAGAGCCGCGTCCTCTATGAGTACGAGGCCGTCGCGGACCTCGGCTACTCCATGAGCCAACAGACCAAGGCCCGCCTGGACGAACAGCGCGTCGCCTATTGCCAGGCCCTCACCTGGGCCGAACTCCAGGCCCTCCAGGGCCGTCCCATCTGGCCCCAAGCCGCCCAAGGGGAGACGCCATGAACCGACACCCGATCACCGCCCGCCGCCTGGGCCTGGCCCTGGGTCTCACCCTTGGCCTGGGCCTGACCTGGGCCGCCCCCGCCGCCGCCCTGGATCTCAAGGGCTGGCTGGAATGGCTGCACAAAGTCGAGATGCGCGTCGTTGAGAACGGCGTGGTCGAGACCGTCGCCGTCAACGCCGGCCAGCACGTCAAGAAGGGTGAGTTGCTGCTGCGCATGGACCAGCGCGAGGCCAAGGCCGCACTGCTCGGGGCCAAGGCCAAAAGCGCCCGGGCCGCCGTCGCCACCGCCACCGCAGGGCGCGAGCGCGAGCGCAGCCAGGAGTTGTTCGACCGCGGCCTGATCGCCATCGAGGAGTTGAAGGACGCCGAGCTCAAGCAGGCTGCCGCCGACGCCGAGGAGGCGTCCGCCAAGGCCGCCGAAGCCGCCGCCGAGGTCGCCCTGGAGCGCACCGAGCTGCTCGCCCCCTTCGACGGCATCATCGTCGCCCGCAACGCCTGGCAGGGGGATGTCATCTACAAGACCATTCAGCAACTGCCGCTCATCGCCATCGCCCCGAACGACAAGATGATCGCCCGCGCTCTGGTCACCGCCCCGGTGCTGCGCCGCTACCGCCCGGGCCAAGTCGCCCGCGTCAAGACCGCCAACGGCCTGCGCGAGGGGCGCATCTACAGCCTCGGCGTCGAAGCCGTGCGGGTCGAGCTGCAAGGGGCCGTCTACTACCTGGATGTCCTCATCGAGCGCGCCCCGGACGAGGCCCTGCGCCCGTCGGAGACGGTCGAGATCGTGTTGCCGTAAACCACCCGTCCTCACCCAGGCTGGAGCACAATGCGGCGGATCGTGGTGGAGTCTCGTTGCGGTTCGTCCCTCGCCGCACCCTACGAGCCAACCCCGCGACGAGCGCACCCAGCACCCCGCGAGCCCGGAAGAGAGGGTAATTCCTCAGTGGAACATAATCACACGGGATGGAACTCCTAGAGGAACGCATAAACGAGCCTGACAGCTAGGCATCAACAGACCCTGCAACACATTTGCCTCAACATTGCACAATCCACGGCCACGGGGTCAGGGAGCCGCCTCGCAGACCGGCAATACAGAGCTTACCGCGAAGTCCTGGATTCTGCTGCGCTCCATCCGGGCCACAACTACCGTCGCTGAGAGGACTGGCCCGCGACAGTACCAGTGGGAGCGTCGAGTAACGGCGTCGGTCTGCCTACCAAATCCGCCGAATACCGTATTGCGAGAGGATCTGGTCAGCACTGAGCAGCGCGACATCTTCTTCCAATGCCTGTGCCACGAGCAGCCGATCGAAGGGGTCGCGATGATGAAACGGCAAGTGGGCAACGCGATACGTGTGCGCGAGGGTCACCGGCAACTCAGTGAGCGCGTTGTTGCGCATACGCTTGTCGATGAACTCGCGCGGTGGTTCGACGAGCTGAAGCTTTCCGAGACTGAACTTGACCGAGATTTCGAAGCCGATCACCGCGCTACAGAGCATCTCATTACCGCTGTCCAGAAAGATCGACTTTGCACGCTCTGACAGCTTCGGGTCGTCCGTAACCAACCATAGGAAGGCGTGCGTGTCCAACAGCACCCTCACCGAAAATGCTCCATCAGGTCATCCGGCAGTTCGTCGAAGTCGGGACCGATCACCACCAGCCCTTTCGCCTCTCCGAGCCGACGCTGCAATTCCGCGGGCACGACCGGCACCAACTTGACCACCGGCTTGTTGGCACGCGCGATGACGATCTCTTCGCCCGCCTCGGCACGAGCAACCAGCCCCGAGAGGTGGGTCTTCGCCTCGTGGATGTTGACGGTATCTTGCATCTTCGCATTCCAGTTGACTAAGAAGTTGGACCAAGTGTAGCCATGCCCAGGCGACGCGACAACGCCTGAGCGGTGTCACGAGGGGGCCCGGTGTCGGGGCTGGGGGATATAAGGTCTATTGCCCGCTAACGTCCAGGGCCGCGCAGGCGAGTGCCTGGGCCTTCATCCGACGTACGATGGCGTAAACGCCGACGTGGCGGTTCGGGCTCAGATGGTCTTGCAGGTGCAGCCCCTGGAACAAGACGTCGACGTCCATGGCCTCGATCTCGGCCGCGGTCTTGCCTGAGAACAACCCCACCAGGATGGCGACCACACCCTTGATGATGGCGGTGTCGCAGTCCCCGGTGAAGACCAGCGTACCTGGCGGGTCGGCCTGGGGATGGACCGCGGTGTGGACCGTGCTCATGCACTCCTTGACCCAGTTGCCCGTCGTCTTGTCCTCGACAGGCATGGGGGGCAGGCGCTCTCCCAACTCGATGAGGTACTGGTAACGCTCATCCCAGTCCCCAAGCAGCTCGAAGGTATCGATGATCTCGGCGATTTCGTTGTCGGACATGGCCTTAGACGCTGAAGGACTCGCCGCAGCCGCAGGTCGCCGTGACCCGCGGGTTGTGGAACTCGAAGCCCTCGTTGAGGAGGCTGGTCCGGACGAAATCCACTTCCATGCCGTCGATCTGCGCGAGACTGGCCGGATCGACCACGACCTTGACCCCGTGACTCTCAAAGACCTGATCGTCCGTACCCAGGCTGTCGGCATAGTCCACCACGTAGGCGAAGCCGGTACAGCCGCTCTTCTTGGTGGCGACGCGTAACCCGACGCCCTGGCCGCGCTTTTGGAGCATCGTGGCGACGTGCTTGGCCGCCGCTTCGGTGAGGAGTACTGCCATGATTGCGTGCCTCTGAATATGCTGTTGCCGGCGTCGGCGGGCTGCGCCCGCCGGCGCTATTGTGGATGGGGCAGAAATTGGCCGCGCGCGGGCCGATTTCAACCCGTGGCGGATCAGGCGATTGCCTCAGTGCCGCTGCCCGGCAACACCGTTCGCGGCTGAAGCCATATCCATCAGGCCGGCCATGAGCCGCCCACGCCCGCCCAGGTCTACGGTCTCGATCAGGGCCTGCTTGTCCCCGGGCTCCAGGGGCAGGTGAGCACAGAGCAGATTGATCAGCTCCGCATCTCCCATCTTGCCCAGGTCATCCCAGGGGATCTCGACCCCACGCAGCGTGCAGAAGTCCCGCAACGACGCCATGAAGGCGTCCCGGGCGGGCAGGCCCTCGTCGGCGGCGTGGTAGTCGATGGCAAAGCGCTCCCAGTCCGGGCGCACCCGCCGGTAACCGTGACGCGGCTCCAGTTCAGCGGCGACCTGGAAGCGACAGACCCCGGTGAGGATCATGACGATGCGGCCGTCGTTGGTCTCGCTATAGGAGGTAATCCGCCCGGCGCAGCCCACCTGGTGGATGGGCGCGCTGGTATCGTCGCCGGCCTCTGCGCGCGGCTGGAGCATACCGACGAGGCGATCGGCCTTGAGGGCATCGTTGACCATGGCCAGGTAGCGGGGCTCGAAGATATTCAGCGGCAGCTGTACCCCGGGCATGACCACGGCCCCGACCAGGGGAAAGATCGGCAACTCCTGGGGCAGATCGTTGAATTTTTGGATGAAGGGATTGCTCTGCATGCTCTGTACCTAGGCCGGCGGGCGGCGCGCAAGGGACCGCCCCGATGACGCCTAGATGGGGGGGAGCAGGCCCGGTTGCCAGCCCGATGTCAGTCCGCAGGGCCGAAGTTCATGCCGATGGACAGGCGCAGGCCAGGGCTCTGGTTGGCCTCGACCCAGTGGGGCAGGTCCGGGGGGAAGAACAGGGCGCGGCCCGGGACGGGTTGCAGGCGCAGGGTCAGGGGACCATCGCGCAGCACCAGGTCGCCGCTGTCCTTAGGGGCCGCGACATAGTAGACAGCCGAGAGGAGCTCGTCGTTTTCCTCGTGGGTGTGCTCGCTGGTGGTGTGGCCGGCCTCCATGGCATTGAGCCAGAAGCCGCAGCGCAGCGTGCCTGGGTGATCGAGGATGCGGCGCGCCGCGGCCTCGGCGAAGCCCAGCACCTCGGCCAGCCCGGGGATCTGCTCGCGCTGGAGATAGAGGTTCTCGAAGCGGCCGGCGATGAAATGGCTGCGCTGGCTATAGTCGTCGGCGCCCAAGGCCAGGTAGCCTGCGACGATGTCGGCGTTGAGGGCATCGGCCTCGGCAAGCCGGACCTGGTGCAAGGGGGTGCTGGTCCAGAGTTCGATAGGGGGTTGCGTATTCATGTGCGTCGGCGCGCGTTGGTTTGCAGCAAAACGGCTGGGCCACGGTCACCACAACCCAGCACCTGAATCATTGCGTCTCGGGCGACGGCGGGGCCGCCTGGACAGACGTCGGCCAGGGCAGGATGGGTACGGCGGAGACGCTGTTTTTGGGTGACCCCTCGATAACTCGGTCGCTGTAGGTCAGGTAGACCAGCGCGTTGCGTTTCGCGTCATAGAAACGCACTACCTGAAGGGTCTTGAACAACAGGGAGGTGCGCCGCTTGAAGACCTCGTCGCCATCCTCCTTGCCGCTGCGCACCGCATCCGGGACGCTGATCGGCCCGACCTGGCGGCAGTCGATGGAGGCATCCGAGGTGTCTTCGGCGACACCAACGGCCCCGGAGATGCCGCCGGTCTTGGCACGACTGAGGTAACAGGCAACCCCGGGGACGCTCTCGTCGTCGAATGCCTCGACGACGATCTTGTCGTTCGGGCCCAACCACTTGAACTTGGTCGCAACGCTGCCGATCTGATCGGCCTGGGCTGGACCCAACAGGCCGAAGGCCAGGCACGCCAGCAGGGCGCCGATACGTCCTGCAACGGAATCAGGGTGCAGCATGGCTCTCGTCCGCAGTGGGGATGGACGGCGCTTGTGCGGCGCCCGCGATGACACGATCCACCTCGGCGCGGCTACGGGTCAGGCAGTCCTCGATAGAGACCCCCATGAACCAATTGCCGGTCAGGGCCAGGCGAGTCCCGGCCAGGCTGGCGTCGATGCGCTGCACCAGGTCGCCATGGCCCTTGCGCAGGGCGGGCAGACGGTTGATGACATAACCGACCTCCGCAACCCGGTCGGTGCCAACCCCAAGGGCACGGCACGCACGTTGAAGCTGCTCCTCGCGATCCAGGACGCCGGGGCGGAAGTGGAAGGCAAAGCCCCGCCACAGCGGGTCCGGGCGGTAGTCTCGGGAGACCGCAGAGTAGAAGCTGTCATCCACCGAGATCAGGCCGGCCAGAGGCGGCAACTGACGGTCACTGAGGTCGCGCTTGGGAACGGCCAGAACCAGGGTCTCGATGTTCGCTACCCCGACCCCCCCCACCAGAGACGCAGTCTCGTCCATGCCCGCTGGCATGAGCCCGGCGGCGACATCCGGTCCCACCGCCAGGGTTAGGTGATCGCAGGTGATCAGATCGCCGCCGTCCAGCTCGACGCGGAAGCCGGGACCCACGCGACGAATGGACAGGACATCCCGGCGCAGCCGAACCTGCAGCGCGTCCTGATCGGCGATAGCCTGGGAGATCTGCGCCAGGCCCTGGGGCAGGGTGAAGCTCTTCGGCAGGTCCTTGCGCCTGGGCTTCTTGCGGAACAGCAACTCCGCGGGGAAGTCGTCGGGCTCCTGGCAGACCACCGCACGAAAGGCGGGACCGAACAGGTCGCGGTAATTCGCGCGCCCGAGTCCGGCTCCGTAGTACTCTGACAGCCCCTTGCCCTCCCGGGAGACCCCGCGTAGTCGCGGCAGGGAGCGCAGCAGCTCGAACGGGTGGATGGCGGAGAACAGGGAGCGGCGCTTCCCACCCCGCCACAGCCGGAAGGAGACCTTCTGCTTGGCCGAAATCAGGGGCAGCAACCCGAGGTCGTCGAGGATCCCGAGCAGGTTGCCGTAGCTGTTGTAGCAGGTGTGACCGCCGGCCTCGGTCCAGTAGCCCTCGCAGGCATCGAAGCGATAGCTGTCAAGGGTGCCGCCAACCCGCCCGGAGCGCTCCAGGAGCAGGGTTTCGACCCCGCGCCTGACGGCGAAGTGGGCCGCCCCGAGGCCGCTGATACCGCCCCCGATGACGACGTGGGGAAAGTGCTCGGTCATGCGTGGATCACTCTTTGGAGTCTCGCATCCGGTCGCCGGCGACGGGCTCCGCCGGAACCAGTGAGAGATGGCTGATATCGGGAACCAGTACAGCCCCCTGAGCCTGGGCACAGTCCTCCAGGCTCCAGTCTTGCCCCGGGACCAGGCTGAGGCCAGCGGTGTCGATGACCGGGGGACTTTGGGGGACGACCTCTTCCACATTAGCCCCAGGTGGAGCCAGGCTCAGCTCCGCGCCCGCCTCAGCGGCAGGCCCCTGGCCGGACAACGGCCCCTGCGCCGCGGCGGGCGGGGGCTCATCGGGTCGCCCATCCGAGGCAGGGGCCGCGGGTGCACCGATGGCTGGGGGCTCGGCGTTAGGACTGTCGGTCAGGTAGGCGAGGGCCCCGGCAGCGCGGAAGACATCGCGATAGCGCGCCGCAGTGGACGCATCGAGGTCGCGCTTGACGACCATGGGTTGGCCGCTGAAGAGCCGCTCCAGGGCGCCGGGGGAGAGCTTGAACCGCTCGCACAGGCGCTCGCACACGGCCGGCAGATCCGCCCCAGGGAGGAGTTCGCCGGCGAACTGGACGTCGAACCTAGGCTCTGCCATGAGGTTGATCTCTTATCGCACGTATCGCGCAGTTCAGTGCAACCGCCGCGAGGCACCGCCCACGCGGACGGCGGGCGGCCCGGCGACGGCTTGAGTTTGTGGTTGCGGCCAAGTCTACTGCAATCGCCTGACGAAACGAACGCCTCGGGCCAGACGGAGACCCGGATCGATGGGTGGGGTGCGCCCGAGCTGGCATATAATCCGTCGCCTTTGCTGACGCAGCGACGATCTTTATCATCAGTGCGACCACGGTCGCCAGACGGCTCAGACGGGGTGTGCGATGTACGCGATTTGCGGTTGGTTCGGGGCAGTCGGGGACGCGACGACCTCCGAGGCGGTACTCGACGCCATGCTGGGCGACTGCGGGGGACCCAGGGGGCAGGGCGGGGTCTGCGTCGGGGTGTCCATCGGCCAGCTCGCCGCCCTGGCCCCCACCCAGGGCAACGGCGAGCGCGATCGGGTGTTTGCCGACTCCAGGGTCATGGTCACGGTCTCCGAGACGGTACGTGAGGCGGAAACCGGCCGCCCGCTGGCTGCGCGCGACCTGGCGGACCTCTACCACGAGCACGGCGATGAACTACCCAAGCGCCTGAACGGGAGCTTCGCCCTGGCGGTGATCGACCGCGAGCGCCAGCGACTACTCCTGGCGGTGGACCGCGCCGGCAACCGGCCCCTCTACGTGACCACCACCAGCGATGCGATTGCCTTTTCCAGTCGCCTCAATGCCCTGCGCCGTATCCCCGGGTTCCAGGCCGAGATCCCCCACCAGGCCCTGTTCGACTACCTCTACCTGCACATGGTCCCGAGCCCTGGGACCATCTACACCGGAGTGGAGAAGCTCCTGCCTGCGCAGTCGATCAGCTTCTCCAGCGCCGGACGCGAGGCACGCTTCTATTGGCAGATGCCCTACCGCGACGACAACCCGGCCCGCTTCAAAGACCTGCGCGAGGAGTTCCGAGAGCTGCTGCCCCAGGTGGTGGAGCGCGCCGCCGGAGACCAGAAGGCGGTGGGGGCCTTCCTGAGCGGCGGCACCGACAGCTCCGCGGTAGCCGGGACCCTGCGCCAGGCGCGCGACCACGCAGTCTCGACCTATTCCATAGGCTTCGCCGCCCAGGGCTACGACGAGATGGACTACGCCCGTATCGCCGCCCGCCACTTCCAGACCCACTCCAACGAGTACTACGTTACCCCGGAAGACGTGGTGGAAAGCATCCCGGCGGTGGCCGCCTATTGCGACGAGCCCTTCGCCAATGCATCCATCGTACCGGCCTACCTGTGCGCCCGCTTCGCCCGCTTCGACGGCACCACGCGCCTGTTGGCCGATGACGGTGGAGACGAGATCTTCGGCGGCAACGAGCGCTATGCAACTCAGGGGGTCTTTGAGCGCTATGGCCGGGTCCCCTACCTGCTGCGCAAGGGGCTCATCGAGCCGCTGACGGCCCTGCCCTTGGGCAGCCGCCTCCCCCCAGTGCTCAAGGCCAGGAGCTACATCGCCCAGGCCAATGTGCCCCTTCCGGATCGGCTGGAGACCTACAATTTTCTGCAGCGCACGCCACTGACCGAGGTCTTCGACCCCGACTTCCTGGCGGCAATCGACACCGAGTCGCCGCTAGAGAACCTGCGCGAGGTGTATGCCCGCGCGGCCTCCGCGGACAAAGTCAACCGCCTGATGCACCTGGATCTCAAGATCACCCTGGCGGACAACGACCTGCGCAAGATCAACCAGGCGTGCGGGCTGGCCGGGGTGGACGTGGCCTACCCGCTGCTGGACGACGCCCTGCTGGACTTCGCGGCCCGGGTGCCGCCGCGGATGCAGATCAAGGGGACACAACTGCGCTGGTTCTTCAAGGCGGCGCTCAAGGATTTCCTGCCGCAAGACATCATCCGCAAGCGCAAGCACAGTTTCGGGCTGCCGGTGGGGATCTGGATGGCAGAGCACACCCAGCTGCGCGACCTGACCGGGGACAGCATCGCCGCCCTACGCCAGCGCCACATCCTCAATCCCGCCTACATCGATTGGGTCCAGGCCCAACACGCAGGGGAGCATGCCTCCTACTACGGCGTCATGCTCTGGGTGATGGTCATGCTGGAGCAGTGGCTGGCACACCATGGGCATTGACGCCTAGCACCGAAACAACGACCTCAGGTGTCCACGTCTTTTTTTGAACCCCCATCCTTAGACTGAAAGCTCGCTTGCGATCCAGGCGGGATCGACCCCTCGGGCGACCAGTCCCTCGACCAACAACGCCACCGCCGGCCCAGGACCGGCCAGGTAGAAACGCATCCCGGTCGGGTCCGGGTAATCGCTCGCCAGGGCTTCCAGCACCTCGGCCGGGGCGACCTGGTCGACCGGGGCGCTGCCCAAGGGGGTGTAGCGGAAGTTATCCAGTGCGTCGGTCATCGCCCGACACCAGTTGTGCAGGTGCGCACCCTGGGCCAGGGCATTTACCCAGTACAGGTGGAAGGATTCGATCATGTCGATGGAGACGGCATGCTCCAAGATGCTCTTGATGGGAGCGATTCCGTCGTCCAGCGCAATGAAGACGGCCGGCTCCAGCGCCCCCTCGCGCAACACGAATTCCCCGAATGGCCCAGCCAGAACAACCATCTGACGCGCCGACAGACTGGCGAAGGCCGCCTCGGCGAAGGCATCGCCAGCCCGGCGACGGACCAAAAACTGAAGATTGCGCCCGTCACACGGGCAACTGGCGATGGGCAGCTCGGTGCAGGCGCCGTCCTCCAGGGTCAGGCGGACACGCTGCCCGGCCATGAAGCGCAGGACCTGGGTGCGCGGGGTCTGGACGTGCACCAGCAGGGTATCGGTACCCTGGGGCTCCACCTTGCGTACCGAGGCACGCACCTCCTGCAGCGGCAGGTCGGCCACGCTCAGGGCCTCAGCCGCCTCCAGCACCAGGTCCGTCACCGCCGTATTGGAGCAGGTGAGGATATAGCCCATCTGTTTCTCGCGCTCGCTGAGCACATAGTCGTGGTCGGAAGTCTTCCAGACCTCGCCGCTCACCACCCGCGCCTTGCAACTCCCACAGTTGCCGCTGGAGCAGCCATAGCTGAGGTTGAGGCCGGCGCGCACCGAGGCGTCGAGGATGGTCTCGGTCCCCTCGCAGAAGAACTCGTGACCGCTGGGGATGATCTTGATACTGGCCGTCATGATGCGCAGAAAGGTGTCCTTGGCGAAGAGTTGGGCGCGACTATCGGTCTCGGGGTGAGCGGCCAGTGCCTGGCGCTCCTGCGCCAGCCAGGTCAGGACCTCGGCGATGGCCGCCCGGTTGCCGGGCTGGGCCTCGGCGAGGGCCTCCAGGCGCAAGGTCAAGGCGTCGAGCAAGGCCTGGGCCGCATCGAGGGTCGCGACCTTCTCCACCAGCACGTCGGCGATACTGCGCAGGCGTGACAGCAGCACCCTGGGGCTGGGCAGCATGGCATCGAGCTGTTGCTCCCTGGGGGGACCGCCGCGGCTTTGATCGCCTCGGCCTGCTCGAACCCCTTGTCGCGATCCAACCGGATGTTGGGAAAGATGCGCAATAGGTCGCTGATGACGACCTGACCCTCGAAGGTCTCGACATGACCCAAGCGGATGCGCCGCTGCAATTCGGCGCGGCTTACCTCCGCCAAGCGGGCGGCACGCGACAGGCTCAACACGTCAGGCATGGAAGGGGCTCCTCGGTGGCTTGGACCGTCGTCGCGGCCCTAGGCTCGGTCGTTAAGGCGATTCCTGCGAAAGTACACCTGTAGGGTGCGACGAGAGACAAACCACACCCTGGCGGCGAAACCGAAACGCTATCACAGGGCCGGACCCCAGACGATAGCGCAGGCGGCTACCCCGGGCGCCGCCGCGCCAGGCGTTTTTTGACTGCCTCGCACAGGCGAGCATCCTTGACCATATATTCGCCTCGTGCGTGGGTAAATCCGTTGCGCGCGTAAAAGCGCTTGACCTGGTCGACCTCCGCCTCGGTCGAGACCTCGGCGTGGTCGGCGCGCAAGGGCAGCGCCTTGAGTGCAACCAGGCAATGGGACAGGTCGATCGTCGCACCGAGACGGTACAAGAGCGTGGTACCGACCCCCAGCCCGCGGAACTCGGGTTCGACCCAAAGCTCGGCGACATAGGCAATACAATCGCACTCGGTCTCCGCCAGCCCTTGCAGATCGGCCGCCGGGAGCCGGCAAGGCTCCTCGCCCAGGACGGTCGCGGCGAACTCGGCGATCTCAGGGGTCAAAGCCTCGAGCAGGGCCTCCTGGTCCAGGCCGTCGTGGAAGGCGGAGACCAAGTCGATACGGTGACCGCGGATCTGACCAACCGGACGGTCGTCGCTCAGGGCCTCGTCCCAGGCGCTAGCCAGGCCCTCGAAGGCGAGGACATACTGGCCCATTTGCGGGTCCGGGTCGGGCTTGAGGGTAAAGGCGAACTCGATGTCGTTCGGCAGCGCTGGAATGCTCAGGGTCTCGCCTCCTCATCTAGGCTGAGCGTGGACAGGCTGCGCTGCGCACCCCGTACCGGGGTGGCGAGCGCGGGCAGGCTCTGGCATTGTGACCCCTTGGGCCGGTACTGCCAATCTCCGCCGGCAATGCCGACCGCCCGACCATGACAACGACAACCACGATGGCCTCGGCCGACCGGCCACCCCATGCAGCGGGGCACCACCGGCTCCCGCAGGCCACGCCATTGAGGAGATGAGCAATGGAGGACCGCGTTTACGCGCGCCTGCTTGAGTGCCTCGGCAAGTACTCGACAGTGGGCGTAGCGTTCTCCGGCGGGGCCGACAGTGCCCTACTCCTGGCCGCCGCCCGAGAGGCCCTGGGCAACCGGGTCCTGGCCCTGACGGCTGCGGCACCCTACATGGTTCGCCAAGAGATCGCCGACGCCTTGGCCCTCGCGACGACGCTTGGCGTACGCCATGAGCTGGTCGAGCTGCCCATGCCGGACGGCATCGGGGAAAACCCACCTGACCGTTGCTACCTGTGCAAACGCGCGCTGTATGGCCAGCTCATCGGCGTCGCCCATGCACACGGCTACGCCACGGTCTTGGACGGCAGCAATATAGACGACCTCAAGGACTACCGCCCTGGGCAAAGGGCGCTGGACGAGCTGGGGGTACCCAGCCCATTGGTGGTCTGCGGCATTGGCAAGGCCGAGGTACGGCGTCTGGCCAAGAATCTGGGGCTACCGACCTGGCGCAAGCCGACCAACACCTGCCTGCTCACGCGCATGCCCTTCGGGCGCAAGGTCGGCATGGAGACGCTGCAACGCATTGAGGAAGCGGAACGCCTGCTCTTGGACAGGGGCTACGACTGGGTGCGGGTGCGCTGTCATGGCAACCTGGCACGTATCGAGGTGGCGCCCGAGTTGCGTAACCGGCTTCTAGGGGAGGCCGACCTGATCGCCGAGGCGCTGGAGGGCCTCGGCTTCCGCTATGTGACCTTGGATCTACGTGGTTATCAGCTCGGCAGCATGAACGCCTCGGGTTGAAGATATACGAAGAAGTTGTCAGTTTTCAGTTGTCAGTAATCGGTAATGCTTCTCCACCGGCGCCAGGACGCGCCAGGTGCAGGACAGGCCGGCGGGGAAGGTGATGAGGTCACCGCGGGAGAACTCCTGCGGCTCCCCACCCTCTGGGGTCACGGTGAAGCGGCCGCGCAGGACGTAGCAGGTCTCAGGCTGGTCGTAGTGCCAGGGGAATTCGGACACATCCTTCTTCCAGACCGGCCAGTGATCCACCCCGAGGACCTCGAGCTTGGCGGGGGAGGGCTTGCGTTCACAGTGGATATCGAGGTCACTCATCTTTGCTCCTGGGGCTTTCTGGGTGGGGGACGGGCGAATGCCTGACCAGCCCCTGGGCTACTAGGGCAGAGCGGTCGAGTTTTCAAGTGGCTTGTCCCTGAGCTGCCCCTTCGCAACACTCCTGACACCGCCTACAATTCCCAGGTAACTTATATGGACATCGGAGGCTGAAACCCCATGACTGAACGACTCGACGGCCTGGCCGCAGCGCTTGGGCAGCGCCTGGCCGACCAGGGCCTGACCCTCGCGACCGCGGAGTCCTGCACCGGCGGCTGGGTGGCGAAGGTGGTCACCGACATCCCGGGTAGTAGCGCCTGGTTCGACCGCGGCTTCGTCACCTACAGCAACCAGGCCAAGGAGGAACTGCTCGGCGTCTCCCCAACCGGCCTGGACACCCAGGGCGCGGTGAGCGAGGTCGTGGTGCGTGAGATGGCCCTCGGTGCCCTGGCCCGCAGCGACGCCCGGGTCGCGCTGGCGGTCAGCGGCATCGCCGGCCCCGACGGCGGCAGTGACGACAAACCCGTCGGCAGCGTCTGGTTTGCCTGGGCCCTGCCCTCCGACCCATGGAAAACGGAGGGCGACGGGACAGGAACCCAGGTCCACACCCAACTCCTGTGTTTTGCCGGGAACCGCGAGGAGATCCGCCATCAGGCGGTGCATGTCGCCCTGGAGCGGCTGCTGGAGCTATTGCCCGCGCCGAAGCCGGGTGGCTGAGCGACTCTTCTTCGCCCTCTGGCCGGATGCGCCCGTGCGTGCTGCCCTGGCGGGGCTCCAAAATGCGCTGCCGCTGGTTGGGGGCAGAACGCGCCCAGCCCATCCCGAGGACCTGCACCTCACCCTCGCCTTCCTCGGCGAGGTCGCGCCCCAACAGCGCGCCTGTTGCGAGGCGGCGGCGGGCACCATCCAGGCCAGCCCCTTCGCGCTCCGCCTGGACCAGATCGGCTACTGGCCACGACCGCGCATCCTCTGGTGTGGCCCCCAAACCACCCCCGTCCCACTGTTGAACCTCGTCCGCTGCCTCGAATCGGCACTACACCCCTGCGGTTTCGCCGGTGAGCGCCGTCCCTACGCCGCGCACCTCACCCTGGCGCGCGGGGTGGCAGCCGGCACTGCCCCGCCCGGCGGCTGGCATACGGACTGGCGGGTCGACGGTTTCGTCCTGGCGATCAGCCGCCCAGGACCGCCGCCCCGCTATCGGGTGCTGCGTCGCTGGAGCTTCACCGCTTCTCCTGCCTCCCCATTGTGTGATAATGCGCGGCTTTGATGCCGCCTCAAGGCGGTCGACAGGCGGCACAGCCGCACCACCGGAGACCGAATGGACGACAACCGCAAGAAGGCCCTCGCGGCCGCCCTGGGCCAGATCGAGAAGCAGTTCGGCAAGGGCTCGGTCATGCGCATGGGCGATGTGGGCACCACGCGCGATATCGAAGTCATCTCGACCGGCTCCCTGGGACTGGACGTCGCCCTGGGGATCGGCGGGGTACCCAAGGGACGGGTCGTCGAGATCTACGGCCCCGAGTCTTCGGGCAAGACCACGCTGACCCTGCACATCATCGCGGAGGCCCAACGCGCCGGCGGCACCGCTGCCTTTGTCGACGCGGAGCACGCCCTGGACCCGGGGTATGCGGAAAAGCTTGGCGTCAACATCAGCGAACTGCTGGTCTCCCAGCCCGACACCGGCGAGCAGGCCCTGGAGATCACCGACATGCTGGTGCGCTCCGGGGCGGTCGACGTGGTGGTCGTGGACTCGGTGGCGGCCCTCACCCCCAAGGCCGAAATCGAGGGCGAGATGGGCGACTCCCACGTTGGGCTCCAGGCGCGCCTCATGTCCCAGGCCCTGCGCAAGCTCACCGCCAATATTAAGCGCTCCAATGCCATCGTCATCTTCATCAACCAGATCCGCATGAAGATCGGCGTCATGTTCGGGTCCCCGGAGACCACCACCGGCGGCAACGCCCTCAAGTTCTACGCCTCGGTGCGCCTGGACATCCGCCGCATTGGCGCCATCAAGAAGGGTGACGAGGTGGTCGGGAGCGAGACCAAGGTGAAGGTGGTCAAGAACAAGGTGGCACCGCCCTTCCGCCAAACGATCTTCGACATCCTCTACGGCGAGGGCATCTCCCGCGAGGGCGAGATCATCGACCTCGGGGTCGCCAACGGTATCATCGACAAGTCCGGCGCCTGGTATAGCTACTCCGGCACCCGCATCGGCCAGGGCAAGGATAACGTCCGCACCTTCTTAAAAGAAAACAAGGCGATGGCCGCGGAGATCGAGCAAAAGATCCGGACCCAAGTGCTCCCTCAGGCCACCGCGGAGACCCCGGAGGCCGATTCGCCGCCCCCCCTGGCCCCCTGATCCGGATAGGCCCAGCGTGGACCCGGAGATTCAACGCACGGCCCTGAGCCTGCTGGCGGCACGCGACCATAGCCGCGGCGAGCTGGCGCGTAAGCTCGCGGCCCGCGGCTTTGCCGCCGATGCGGTCGACATGGCCATCGAAGCCCTGGCAGAGGCTGGGCTGCTGGATGAGGGCCGCCTCGCCGAGGCCTATGTGGCCGAACGCCTGCGCAAGGGGTTTGGGCCCCTGCGTATCCGCCAGGAGTTGCGCGACAAGGGGCTGCCCAATGAGCTGATCGAACCCCACCTGCGCCTCTCATCCGGCGATTGGCTGGACCTGATCGCGGCAGCCCACGCCAAACGCTTCGGCAGCGACGCCGCGACCGACCCCAAGGAGCGCGGCCGGCGCGGGCGCTTCCTGGAATACCGCGGTTTCCCGACCGATCTCATCGCCCGCTTTCTCCACGGCGAGCATCCGGCCTGAGCCCATCCGTCGCCACCCACCCGAGTCAGCCGTCATGAAGAGCAGCGAACAGCTTCGCACCAGTTTCCTCGACTATTTTGCCAGCCGCGGGCACGAGCCCGTGGATAGCAGCCCATTGGTGCCCGGCAACGACCCGACCCTGCTGTTCACCAACGCGGGCATGGTCCAGTTCAAGGACAGCTTCCTCGGGCGCGAACGGCGGCCCTACAAGCGCGCGGTCACAGCCCAGCGCTGCGTGCGCGCCGGGGGCAAACACAACGACCTGGAAAACGTCGGCTACACCGCCCGCCATCACACCTTCTTCGAGATGCTAGGCAACTTCAGCTTCGGCGACTATTTCAAGCACGAGGCCATCGCCTTTGCCTGGGACTACCTGACCCGGGAACTGGCCATCGCACCGGAGCGCCTGTGGGTCACCGTCTACACCGAGGACGACGAGGCGGCCGGCATTTGGCTCGACGAGGTGGGCGTGGACCCGCAGCGCTTCTCCCGCTGCGGGGCCAAGGACAACTTCTGGTCCATGGGCGATACCGGCCCCTGCGGCCCATGCTCCGAGATTTTCTACGACCACGGCCCCGAGGTCCCCGGAGGCCCGCCCGGCTCGCCGGACGCCGACGGCGATCGCTACGTGGAGATCTGGAACTTGGTCTTCATGCAGTACAACAGGGACGCATCCGGCGCCCTCACCCCCCTGCCCCGCCCCTCGGTCGACACAGGCATGGGACTGGAGCGACTCGCCGCTGTCATGCAGGGGGTCCACAGCAACTACGACATCGATCTGTTCCGCAACCTGATCCAGGCCGCCGCCGCGGCCACCGGCTGCAGCGATCTGGCGGACAAGTCCCTGCGGGTCATCGCCGACCACATCCGCTCCAGTGCCTTCCTGATCGCCGATGGGGTCACCCCGAGCAACGAGGGACGCGGTTATGTGCTGCGTCGCATCATCCGGCGTGCCATCCGCCACGGACACCAACTGGGACAGACCCAGCCCTTCTTCCACGGGCTCGTTGCCCCGCTGGTGCGGGAGATGGGCGGGGCCTACCCAGTGCTGGCCCAAGCCCAGGACCACTGCGAACGGGTGCTGCGCCAGGAGGAAGAGCGCTTCGCCGAGACCCTCGACCAGGGGATGCGCATCCTCGAGGCCGCCATTACCGACCTGGCCGGGGCCTCGATCCCCGGCGAGACCGTCTTCAAGCTCTACGACACCTACGGCTTTCCGGTGGACCTCACCGCGGACATCGCCCGGGAACGCGGCCTGCACCTGGACATGGAGGGCTTCGAGCGCGAGATGCAGGCGCAGCGCAAGCGCGCCCGCGCCGCAAGCCAGTTCGGCGTCGGCCAAGGCGCCGAGCTCGAACTGGACGGGGAGACCGAATTCTCCGGCTACGATCACCTCGACGCCCGCGCCATCGTGGCGGGCCTGTTCCACGATGGCCAGCCCCGCGATGTCCTGAGCGCCGGCGAGGAAGGCCTGGTGGTGCTGGACCTGAGCCCCTTCTACGCCGAGTCGGGCGGACAGCTCGGCGACCGCGGCCGCCTCCAGAGCGAGGGCACGGTCTTCGAGGTCCTGGACACGCAGAAGCGGGGTGAGGCGGTCATCTGCCACTTAGGACGGGTGATCGAGGGCGAGATCAAGATCGGGGATGCGATGGAGGCCCGCGTCGACCGCACCCGCCGTCAGGCAACCGCGCTCAACCACTCCGCCACCCACCTGCTGCATGCGGCCCTGCGCGCCGTCCTCGGCGATCACGTGCAACAAAAGGGGTCCCAGGTCGGTCCTGAGCGCCTGCGCTTCGACTTCTCTCACTACGAGGGCCTGACCCGCGACCAGATTCTCGACATCGAGCGCCTGGTCAATCGCGAGATTCGCGAGAACCACCTGGTCGAGACCCGCATCATGTCCCTGGATGACGCCAAGGCCAGTGGGGCCATGGCCCTATTCGGCGAGAAGTACGCCCATCAGGTGCGGGTCCTGCGCATGGGAGACTTCTCCACAGAGCTGTGCGGCGGCACGCACGTCAAGGCGGTAGGCGACATCGGCCTGTTCAAGATCGTCTCCGAGGGGGGCATCGCCTCCGGGGTGCGGCGCATCGAGGCCGTCACAGGTGCCGGAGCCCTGGCCTGGGTCGAAGCGGACGAGGCCCGACTGCTGCGCGTCGCGGACCTGCTCAAGGGCGGGCGCGACGACATCGACGACAAGGTCGTCGCCCTGTTCGATCGGGCCAGGCGCCTGGAAAAGGAGCTCGATGCCCTGAAGGCCAAGTTGGCCAGCGCGGCGGGCAGCGACCTGGCCACCCAGGCGGTGGACATCGGCGGTGTCAAGGTCCTGGCGGCCCGCCTGGACGGCGCCGACCCCAAGGGCTTGCGCGACACCCTGGATCAACTCAAGAACAAGCTCGGGTCGGCGGTGGTGGTGCTGGCCACCGAGACCGACGGCAAGGTCAGTCTGGCAGCAGGCGTGACCAAAGACCTGACCAATCGCATCAAGGCCGGGGAACTCATTGGCGCCATTGCAGCTGAAGTCGGCGGCAAGGGCGGCGGCCGACCGGATATGGCCCAGGCCGGAGGCAACGACCCGGCGGGGATACCCGCGGCCCTTAAGCTCGTGCACAACTGGGTGTCCCAGCGCACCGGCGGTGCCTGACCAGTCGTCCAAGTAGAAAGATCCCGCAGTTCAACTAGGAAAACCAGAAAGTCCATGTCTCTGATTGTTCAAAAATATGGCGGGACCTCCGTCGGGAGTGTCGAGCGCATCAACGCTGTAGCCGCGCGCGTGCATGCCTGGCAAGCACAGGGTCACCGCGTCGTCGTCGTGGTCTCGGCCATGTCCGGCGAAACCGATCGACTCATCGGCCTGGCCAAGGCCATCCAGGTCCAGCCGGAGCCACGCGAACTCGACGTACTCCTATCCACCGGCGAGCAGGTCACCATCGCCCTGCTCAGCATGGCCCTGGCGAACCTCGGCTGCCCGGCACGGTCCTACACGGGCGGCCAAGTGCGCATCCTGACCGACAGCGCCCACAACAAGGCACGCATCCGCGACATCGACGGGGCGCGCATCATGGCCGATCTGGACGCCGGTCGGGCGGTTGTAGTGGCTGGCTTCCAGGGCGTCGATGAGAACGGCAATATCACCACCCTCGGCCGCGGCGGCTCAGACACCTCGGCGGTCGCCATCGCCGCAGCACTGAAGGCCGACGAATGCCAGATCTACACCGATGTGGACGGGGTCTACACCACGGACCCACGCATCGAACCCAAGGCCCGCAAGCTCGAACGCATCACCTTCGAGGAGATGCTTGAAATGGCGAGCCTGGGCTCAAAGGTCCTGCAAATAAGATCGGTGGAATTTGCCGGCAAATACAAGGTTCCCCTGCGCGTCCTGTCGAGCTTCGGCGAGGGCCAGGGGACACTCATCAGTTTCGAGGAGGAAGTCGTGGAAGAGGCCAAGATCGCCGGCATCGCGTTCAATCGTGACGAGGCCAAGCTCACCATCCTGGGCGTACCGGACCAGCCCGGCGTTGCCTACAAGATCCTGGGGCCGATCTCCGATGCCAACATCGAGGTCGATATGATCATCCAAAACGTGGCCGCGGATTCTGCCACCACGGATTTCACCTTCACGGTCAACCGCACCGACTATCCTTTAGCCATGGAGATCCTCAAGCAAAGCGCGGCGGATCTGTCCGCACGGCAGGTCCTGGGTGACGACGCCATGGTCAAGATCTCCTTGGTGGGGGTGGGGATGCGCTCCCATGCAGGCATCGCGAGCAAGATGTTCGAGACCCTGGCCAAAGAGGGGATCAACATCCGCATGATCTCCACCTCCGAAATCAAGATCTCGGTGGTGGTGGACGCCAAGTACCTCGAACTCGGGGTGCGCGCCCTGCACGAGGCCTTTGGGTTGAGTGAAGCAGCGTGAGCCCGCGGAATGCAACTGGTTTTATAGTGAGAATGCATAAAAGCGTCTATGTTGCTGTCCAACCCCTTGCTAAAATTCTCGCTCCGAGCGCATTAGCTTGGTTGGCCGGCCGATTTGGACGAATCCACTGCCGGTGTGGCGGACGTTCGACGCGGTCGGGATATATGGAAGAAAAGGGAGAGCAAGACACATGTTGATATTGACTCGTAGGGTCGGCGAGACCCTGATGATTGGCGACGAAGTCACCGTAACCGTACTTGGAGTCAAGGGTAATCAGGTGCGCATCGGCGTCAATGCCCCAAGGGATGTCCCGGTGCATCGTGAGGAAATATACGAGCGCATCAAGCGCGAGCAGGCGGAGGGCATCGAACGTCCGCAAGTAGCCGAGCAGCCAGCCGCATCGGAATAGGTGACCAGAGGCTAGGGTAGAGCTATAATCCTGGCCTTCGCACCGCCGAGGCTTCGCTAGTACGGGCAATGGCCCGCCTTAGCGTAGTCCTCGGTTTGGCACAGCGCCCCATTGCGTAGTGTTTCATGTCGGTGCGAATCAACATTTGGAGAGATGGCCGAGCGGCTGAAGGCGCTCCCCTGCTAAGGGAGTATGGGTTAAAAGCCCATCGAGGGTTCGAATCCCTCTCTCTCCGCCATACCACCGCCCCTCTTCTCGGGGCCACTGGATCTCTAGCGGCACCCAGGCAGTCGCGCTGCGATCCGGCAGCCTATTGGGCCAGCCCTTGAGCCAGCCGATATATCCCTCTTGAACGTCCCTTGTTGCTCGCCTCATTCGAGGTCGCAGCGACCACCTGGCTACACGGCCAATGCCAACAACTCTAGGACCCCAGGCCAAACTGTGCGTCGTTTGTTGCCTGTATGCCCGCAAGGGAGGGCACGTCCGCGGCTGTCGTCGGCTTGAATCGCGACCGAGCGGACTGAGACGGCTCTATCCGGGGATATGGAGCTACGGCCACCTCTCAATGCCACGGACCCACTGGGGCTGTGACACGGCCTCATCCGATTGAATTTAATCCGGTACTCCCCAAGTTCTCTGAAAACCCTACGATCATAGAGTGTAAATCCCATGCGTATGGACAAGCTGACATCGAAGTTCCAGATAGCCCTGGCAGACGCCCAGAGTCTGGCCGTGGGCCGCGACCACCAGTTCATCGAGCCCACGCACCTCATGGTCGCCCTGCTGGACCAGGAGGGCGGATCGGTCCGCCACCTGCTGACCCAGGCGGACGTCAACGTGAACCTCCTGCGCTCCAGCCTGGGGGAGGCACTCGACCGCCTACCCCAGGTTGCGGGGGCCGGGGGCGATCTGCATATCTCCAACGACCTGGGGCGGCTGCTCAACCAGACCGACAAGCTCGCCCAGACCCGCAAGGACCAGTACATCTCCTCGGAGTTGTTCGTACTGGCCGCCCTGGAGGATCGGGGCGAGCTGGGTGCCGCCCTGCGCGCCGCCGGTGCCGCCAAGGGCCCGCTGGAAACCGCCGTCGAGAGCCTGCGCGGTGGCCAAACCGTCGACGACCCCAACGCCGAGGAGGCGCGCCAGGCCCTGCAGAAGTACACCATCGACCTCACCGAGCGGGCCGAGCAGGGTCGGCTCGACCCGGTGATCGGGCGCGACGACGAGATCCGCCGGACCATCCAGGTGTTGCAGCGGCGCACCAAAAACAACCCGGTCCTGATCGGCGAGCCCGGTGTGGGCAAGACCGCCATCGTCGAGGGACTGGCCCAGCGCATCGTCAACGGCGAGGTACCGGAGGGGCTCAAGACCAAGCGCCTGCTCTCCCTGGACATGGCGGCCCTGATCGCCGGGGCCAAGTTCCGCGGTGAGTTCGAGGAGCGGCTCAAGGCGGTGCTCAACGACGTGGCCAAGCAGGAGGGCAATATCATCCTGTTCATCGACGAGCTCCACACCATGGTCGGCGCCGGCAAGGCGGAGGGGGCCATGGACGCGGGCAATATGCTCAAGCCGGCCCTGGCGCGCGGCGAGCTGCACTGCGTCGGCGCCACTACCCTGGACGAGTACCGCAAATACGTGGAAAAGGACGCGGCCCTGGAGCGACGCTTCCAAAAGGTCCTGGTCAATGAGCCCAACGTGGAAGACACAATCGCGATCCTGCGCGGCCTGAAGGAGCGTTATGAGGTCCACCACGCGGTGGAGATCACCGACCCGGCCATCGTCGCCGCCGCCACCCTGTCCCATCGCTACATCGCGGACCGTCAGTTGCCGGACAAGGCCATCGACCTGATGGACGAGGCGGGCTCCCAGATCCGGATGGAGATCGACTCCATGCCCGAGGAGATGGACCGCATGGACCGGCGCCTGATCCAGCTCAAGATCGAGCGCGAGGCCCTCAAGAAGGAGGGCGACGAGGCATCGAAGAAGCGCCTCGCGGACCTGGAGACGGAGATCGGGAGGCTTGGCCGGGAGTTCTCAGACCTGGACGAGGTCTGGAAAGCGGAGAAGGCCGCCGCCCAGGGTACAGCCCACATCAAAGAGGAACTGGATCGTGCCCGGGTGGAGATGGAAACGGCTCGGCGCGCCGGCGACCTGGGGCGGATGTCCGAGCTGGCCTATGGACGCGTGCCCGAGCTGGAGCGCCAGCTCGCAGCCGCCGCACAGGCCGAACAGGGGGAGACCCAGCTCCTGCGCAACAAGGTCACGGCGGAAGAGATCGCCGACATCGTCTCCAAATGGACCGGCATCCCCGTATCACGCATGCTCGAGGGCGAACGCGCCAAGCTGCTGCGTATGGAGGGTGAGCTGGCCCAGCGGGTGGTCGGTCAGACCGAGGCGGTACAGGCAGTGAGCGATGCCATTCGCCGCTCCCGGGCCGGGCTTTCGGACCCGGCGCGGCCCATCGGCTCCTTCCTGTTCCTCGGCCCCACAGGTGTCGGCAAGACGGAGCTGTGCAAGGCCCTGGCGGCCTTCATGTTCGACACCGAAGAGGCCATGGTCCGCATCGACATGTCGGAGTTCATGGAGAAGCACTCGGTGGCACGGCTCATTGGCGCCCCGCCCGGCTATGTGGGCTATGAGGAGGGCGGCTATCTCACCGAGGCCATTCGACGCCGACCCTACAGCGTCATCCTGCTCGATGAGGTGGAGAAGGCCCACCCGGATGTCTTCAATGTCCTGTTGCAGGTGCTGGACGACGGGCGCCTGACCGACGGCCAGGGTCGCACCGTGGACTTCCGCAACGCGGTCATCGTCATGACCTCCAACCTCGGCTCGGACGTGATCCAGCAGCGCGCCGGTGAGTCGAACTACGCGGCCATGAAGGAGGCGGTGATGGAACATGTCCGTCACGCCTTCCGCCCTGAGTTCATCAACCGGTTGGACGAGATCGTGGTTTTCCACCCCTTGGCGAGCGAGCAGATCCGGGCCATCGCGAGCATCCAGATCCGTTACCTGCAAGAACGCCTGGCCGAGCGGGAGATGCGCATCGAGGTCAGCGACGCGGCGCTGGACCACCTGGGCGAGGCGGGGTTCGACCCGGTCTATGGGGCTCGGCCCCTCAAGCGGGCCATCCGCACCCAGCTCGAAAACCCGTTGGCCCAGGAGATCCTGGCAGGCAAGTTCGGCCCCGGCGACTTGATCGAGGTGGGGGTGGAGGGCGATGCCCTGAGCTTCCAGCAGGTGCTGGTTGGGGAGGTGGTGTAGGCACAAGCTGTGGGTCCATCTTCGGAGCGGCTGCACACCGGGGATTGCTCGCGCGGCCCCGGTGTGGCCGGGCTCCTACCGGAGTAAGCCTGAAGCATGCGCTACGACCTCCCCGTAGCCCGGATGGAGCCCTAGCGGAATCCGGGAGTGACCTCTCAGACTACCCGTATATCAATTGGGTTACCGCGAAGACACCTGGATTCCGCTGCGCTCCATCCAGACTACGATCGTCGGCTCCGGGAAATACTTGCCCCGTATCGAGTCCTCGCCGTCCGACCAACACCCAACAGTGCCGCCACAAAAAAGGGGCCCGAAGGCCCCTAAAGTATCCGAACTTGCGCCACTGGCGAGGCGCAGCAAGGCTTAGCCGAAGCAGTCCTTGACGATATTGTCATACCAGCTGTAGGCGTACTCGACCTCACGGGCATGAGCCCAGTCGGGTGCATCCATGGGGGTCAGACCGCCCGCACCAGGGACGGAGGCGATTTTGCCGTCCTCGCCGAGCTTGTAGACGGCCGCAACCGAGATACCCCACTTCTCTGCCGGGATCGAATAGCAGGTATTGAGGTAGGACGGTACACCGGGCTCCTTGCCGGACAGTAGGGCGACGACCGCGGCCGCGGCTACCTTGCCCTGGCTGTTGGCGGAGTAGCCAGACTTGGGCATGGCCCCGGCGACACAGGCGTCGCCGATGACATGCACGCCCGCAGCGATACTCGACTCAAAGGTCTTGCCGTCCACCGGACACCAGCCCGAGTCGTCCGTCAGACCGGACTCAATGGCAATCTTGCCGGCCGCCTGGGGCGGGATGATGTTGATGACGTCTGCCTTGATCTCGTCAAAGCCGGTCTCCACGGTCATGGCGGCCGGGTCGATCTTGGCGACCGAGGCGTCGGGGCCCGGACGCCATTCGATCAGGGAGTCTTCGGTGCCATAGCCGTAGAACTTTGTCCAGGCCTGTTCGAACAACCCCTTCTTCGAGAACTTGGTCTTGCTGTCAAGGATGAGGACCTTGGACTTCGGCTTGTGGTGCTTGAGGTACTGGGCGATCAAACTGGCCCGCTCGTAGGGCCCCGGGGGGCAACGGAAGGGATTGGGCGGGGCGGTGATGACCACGGTGCCGCCGTCGGGCATGGCCTCCAACTGCTTGCGCAGGGTAACGGTCTGAGGGCCGGCCTTCCAGGCGTGGGTGATGGTCTCGGCCACCTCCTCGCTGTAACCCTCGATCTTGTCGTAGAGGAAGCTGACGCCAGGCGCGACGATGCAGCGGTCGAAGGGGATGTCCGTTCCGCCAGCAGTCTTGACGACCTTCTTCTCGGCGTCGATGGCGGTGGCGGAGTCCTTGACGACGGTGATACCGCGCGCCTCCAGACCGCCATAGCCGTGGGTGAGGGACGCGATGTCGCGCTCCCCGGCCAGGACCTCGTTGCTGAAGTAGCAGGTAACGTACTTCTCGTTGGGCTCGACGATGGTGACGTCGATGCTGGCGTCCGCCATCTTGATGTACTTGGCCGCGGTGGCACCACCGGTGCCGCCACCGACCACGACGACCTTCTTGCCCGCGCCAAAGGCCAGGTTGGGTGCACCGGTGATGCTTACGGCAGCAAGGGCGCCGGTAGCCTTTACGAATGTGCGACGATCAATTTTCATGCCTTGGATCCTCCTAGTCTCTTATTGCTGGCTGGCGTAGTAGGCAAGGAGGGCCGCAATGGCCTTGTCGCCGCCTTTCTTCTCTGCCTTCTCGAAGGCCTTGGCCATCTTCTTGGGCATGTCGCGACGCTTCTCCAGGTAATCCTCGATGGTGTAGTGGAGATAAGGCGTCCACTGACCGGCGAGGATGTGCCACTCGTCGAGCTCTTCCTCGTCGTCGTCGTCCGTCTTACCCTTCTTGCCCTCGGCCGGCGCCGCGGCCAGGACCGTGCCACCCTCGGAGTGACACTTCTCGCAGACCTTGTCGTGGATCTTCGCGCCCTCCTTGACCAGGGCCTCGTCGAATTTCTGCTTGGCCGGGGCGAACGGGGCCTTGACGAAGTAGTCGGCCATCAGGGCGATCTCTTCCTCGCTGTAACCCCTGGCGATGCGGCCCATGATGGTGGAGTAAGCGCTGTCGTCCTGGTAACGCTTCATAATATCGACAAAATACTCGGGATTCGTCCCCGCCAAAGTAGGCGAGGCCGGACCGGCGCTGACCCCGCCGGTGCCGTGACAACCGGCACAGGTGTTGGCGAGTGCTTCGGCGCTTGCGCCGGAGACGAGGGCGGGCTTAGGTGCGTCCGCAGCATGAACGATCGACCCCAGGCCGAGGGCAATGCCCCCGACGAGCAGGGCCAGTTTCTTCAACGTGTTGGCCATAAGACCTCCTTTGATGTTGACAGACTTGGTTTTTCTAGGCGCGCAAGGCGCCGCTCGTTGCGAGGGCTAGGCGATCGGCAGCGCCCCCCTCCATCAGGCCGCGCCATCGCTGGCGCCCGGCCCGACCCGTCCGACGGGGTTAACCGCCGAATACTTCAGGGGCCAAAATGCCCCGAACCTTACGACCCCGCGAATGGGTCGACGTGTAGCCGTGCGACCGGTCAAACCCGGATGCATCTTGTCTGTGTTGTCGATTAGCGCCCCTCGAGTGCGGCAGCAGCCTGCTCGTCATCGCGCTTGGCGGCCCAGTCGTCTGCTGTCCGCCCCTTGGCGTCCTTCAGGGCCGGGTCGGCCTTGTACTGCAGCAGCAAGGGGACGAGCTCCCCGTGGCCGCTGCGGACGGCCTCCATCAGGGCGGTGCTACCGTTGGCACCGGCCAGATTGACATTGGCCCCCTGGTTCAGCAGCAGGGTGACCACGCCGACATCGCCGCGGGCCACGGCGTAGGCGAGGACACTATCCCCGGCGGCATCGGTGGCGTCTATGTTGGCACCCAACCTCAACAGGGTCTCGACCGCCTCGGCCTGCCCCCGGTCGGCGGCTATATGCAAGGCTGTAGACCCGAACTCGTCGCGGGCGCCGAGGTCCGCGCCCCCCTTGGCCAAAATCTCAATGACCTGCGCGTGCCCCATCTCCGCTGCATGCATGAGGGCCGTGCGTCGATGTTTGTCCACAACATTGGGGTCAGCCTGACTGAACAGGAGCTGCTCGACCATGTCGGAGATCCCGTAGCGGGAGGCGATCATCAGGGCATCCCAGCCGGCCCTGGTACGGGCGTTGACATCGGCCCCACGCTGCAAGAGCAGGGCGGTGATGCCAATGTGGCCATTCTCCGCGGCGAAGGTCAGGGCGGTGAGCCCGGAGTTATCGCGGGCGTTGATGTCGGCGCCGCGGATCATGAGCAGGGCGGTGGTCTGGAGGTCGTCGGCCTCGACGGCCATCATCAAGGCAGTCTTGCCCAGGACGTTGGCGGCGTTCACGTCCACGCCGGCATCCAGTAGACGCTCTACGGTAGCCGTATCCCTGACCTGGGCGGCGTGGCGCATTTCGGCGGCGGGGTCCGGGTCGCCCGCAGGCGCGGCAGCGAGCGGGCCCCCTATGACGAGCAGGCCCAGGGTAACGAGGGCAAGGGCGACACTGGTCTTGATGCTCATGCGCAAGTCTCTCACTGGGGTCTCGCTCGGCAGTCCCTAGGGGTCCGGTCGCGACCCGGATTAGGACTTTCCGGCATCGGTCGCGGCCCCATCGGGCTCGTCGGCCTCTTCGGGTTCGTCTGGCAGTTCGTGGGCGATCCCCTTGTGGCAGTCGATGCAGCTCTGACCGTTATCCAGTGCATTGCCATGCTTGCTACGCGCGCTGCGGCTCTGCTCGGCAAGGTCCATATTGCTGAAGTCGTGGCAGTTGCGGCACTCGCGGGAATCCGTGCGCTTCATCTTGGCCCAGACCGCACTGGCCATCCCCCAACGATGCTCCTCGTACTTCTCCGGGGTGTCGACGGTCCCCATGATCTCGTGGTAGACATCCTTGGCGGCCATCACCTTGGCCACCAGCTTGGGGAAGAACTCCTTGGGTACGTGACAGTCGGAGCAGGTCGCCTGGACGCCTGACGGGTTCTTGAAATGGAGGGTCTGCTTGTACTCCTCCAGGTTCACCTGCATGGAGTGACAGGAGGTGCAAAAGTCCATCTCATTGGTGTAGGCGACGCCCACACTGTAGAAGGCTGAAAAACCGATGCCGGCCGCGAACAACAGCAACGCGGCGACCAGTGTCTTTGCGCGGGATGAAGCCATCGGAAGTCTCTTTGGGTGGCAAGCGGTCTGTGGTTCCGGCCTAAGCGCCCTCGGCGACCCAGGCACCTCCGTCGGGGAGGAAGACCATTAGTTATTATGCGTTGGCGAGGGATCTTAGATGATTGGCAGGGCTTTGCCAAGAAACCCCGGCGGCTCATCGAAGCTCCTGTCCCCGTCGATCCCACGGGCCGATTGCCTCATTGGCGCGTCCCGCGCACGCTGGTTGGGCGGGCATCGGTCGCGCTGCGCTAGTCCGCCGCCTGAGGGGCAGCCGCACCCTGGGTCGAGGAGAATTCGAGCATACGGCGGATCGGCAGCAGGGCCCGCTCCCCAACCTCTGGGGCGACGCGAACCTCTTGGTCCCCGCTCAGCAGGACCCGCTCCAGACTCTGCAGGGCGTTCATCGCCATCCAGGGGCAGTGGGCACAGCTCTCGCACGTCGCGCCCTCCCCGGCCGTAGGGGCGGCGATGAGCCGCTTGTGGGGGGCGAGTTGGTGCATCTTCCAGAAGATGCCCGCGTCCGTGGCGATGATGAACTCCTGGTTGGGCAACTCGGCGACGGCCTTGATCAGGGCCGTGGTGGAGCCGACCACGTCCGCCTGATCCACGATCTCGTCCGGGGACTCTGGATGGACCAGGACCGCGGCATCCGGATGCAGGCGGCGCAGGCGATCCAGGGCAAAGCCCTTGAACTCCTCGTGGACCACGCAGGCCCCACCCCAGAGCAGCATGTCCACCCCGGTCATGCGCTCGACATAGTGTCCCAGGTGCTTGTCCGGGGCCCACAGGACCTTCTCGCCGAGGGCCTGGAGGTGGCGCACGATGGGCAGGGCGATGCTCGAGGTCACCACCCAATCGGCACGCGCCTTCACCTCGGCCGAGGTGTTGGCGTAGACCACCACGGTGCGGTCGGGGTGTTGGTCACAAAAGGCGGAGAACTCGGCCGCCGGACAGCCCTCGTCCAGGGAGCAGGTGGCTGCAAGGTCCGGCATCAGGATGCGCTTCTCCGGGCTGAGGATCTTGGCCGTCTCGCCCATGAAGCGGACCCCGCAGACCACCAGGGTAGAGGCGCTGCTCTCGGCCCCGAAGCGGGCCATCTCCAGGGAGTCGGCGACCAGGCCGCCGGTCTCCTCGGCCAGCTCCTGGAGGTCGCCATCTGTGTAGTAGTGGGCCACCAGGGCGGCATTTTGCTCCTTGAGCAGGGCCTTGATGCGATCCTTGAGGGCCTGTTTGGCTACAGGGTCGAGCTCGGGCCACTGGGGGTGCGGGGGCACGACGATAGGCCGCTGGGCGATGGCTTCCGGGCTGATGGCGTTCATGGGGTCTCCACTGCGGACGCGAGGTCTGGACCAAACGAGTAGAGCCGAACGGAATACACCGGACATCCGTAGGGTGGAGCATGACGCCCGGCACTGGGCCGGGAGATGCCAGAAGGGCCGTCGGCGCCGCATCCACCATCCCCGAGGCTCCTTCGGTGGATGCGCTTCGCTTATCCACCCTACCCTTGCCTTGTTCGGTGGGTTTCCGCGCAGCTACATCAAGGTGAACTTAGTGTCGCGCCCTGGTCAAGTCAACGAAGTCTAACTGGTCAGCCGCCGATAGATCTCCGAGACCTTGGCGGGCAGGCGTGCCACATCACTCACCAGGGCGTAGTTGGCGGCCCCATACATGTGCGGCAGATAGTCCGGCCCCTGCTCGTCGATGGTGATACAGAAGGGGTGGACGCCGTCCAGGCGCGCCTCGAACAGGGCCTGGCGGGTGTCCTCGATGCCGTACTCGCCCCGATAGGCTGGGTCGTAGTCGTCGGGCTTGCCGTCGGACAGGGTGATCAGGAGCTTGATGCGGGCGTCCTCGCCGCGCAGCAGCTTGGTCAGGTGACGGATGGGGGCCCCCATGCGGGTGTAATCCCGCGGCTCGATGGCGCAGATGCGGCCCTTGGCCTCGTCATCGTAGAGGTCGGCAAAGCGCTTGATGGGGAAGACCTCGCAACGCTTGCGCGTCCAGCCGGAGAAGCCATAGATGGCAAAACGGTCGCCCAGGGTCTGAAGGGCCGCCGAGAGCAGGATCAGGGCCTCGCGCTCGGCCTGGTTGATCCAGCCCTTGGTGGAGCCGGACATGTCCACCATGAGCATGACGGCGATGTTGCGGTCGTCCTGCTGGCGGCGGGTGAAGAGCCGCTCCCCCATCTCCAGGCCCACCTTGGCGTCGGCATAGGCCTCCACCAGGGCGTCGATGTCCACGTCCTCGCCGTAGGGCTGGCGCTTGAGAATGCGGTCCTCGCCGCGCAGGACCTCGAAGGTGCGGCGAAGGGACTTGATCAACCCGCCGTGCTTGCGCAGGGTCCCGTGATAGAAGCTCAGGCCCACGGGCTCGACCTCGTGTTCGCGCAGGATGCACCAGCCCTTGCGGTGGTGCTCGCGGCTGTAGTCCCACTCGTCGTAGGCGAAGGCGCCCTCCTCGTGATAGGTCCCGGCCCAGGCGGAGTCGGCATCCTTACCTTCCGACCCCAGACCGCGCTTGTAGAGCCCCGGGCCGGCGGCGACCAGGTACTCGGGAGGGATCTCGCCCAGGTCCTGGATGATGCTCTCCATGGTCGAGCGCACGTCCTCCGGCGGGGCGACCGGCTTGCCGTCGAGGAACAGCTCGTAGGTCAGGCCCTCGGGGCTGTCCGGGTCCTCTTTGGCGCGGGCACCGATGCGGCTGGCGGTCTCGGGCAGGGTCTGCGCCTCCGGCTGGTCCTCGCCGGGGGGGTGCTCGTCCTGCTCCTCGATAAGCTTGGCCAGGGCGATGCGAAAGTTGTCGCGCTCCAGGGCCGCGCGCTCGGCCATGCGGGCACGGACCGCCTCCGGCAGCAGGTCGCCTCTGTAGCAGCAGGCAGGCGCGCGATGCCCAGCCAGCGTCGCCCAGATCGCCAGGGTGGTGTCCACCCTGGCGGCAGGGTCGCGCAGGGGGCGCACGGCCTCCTGCCAGTCTTGGGGCATCCGGTCTGCCGCATCCAGGGCCAGGCGCAGACCCTGCATGTCCCGATGCAGCCCGGGAAAGTCGCGCCCGATACAGGCGTCCAGGCGGATCGTCTCCAGGGCGTGGAAGAGCTCGCAGGCGCCGGCTGGCGGCGGCCCTTCGGCCCAGGCGTCGAGCAGCAGGTTGGCGCGCCAGGTGCCGTACCAGGCCTGAGCCCATTGGTGGACGGTCATGGCCTTGTAGAGGCGGAAATTGGCTTCCTTCTGGGGCATCCGCCCGACCACGGCGGGAAGAAAAATGGTCTCGGTGTCCGTGTGACAGCGTTCGCCCACTGCAATCTTCAGTGCCCGCCCGTTGAGGCCGCAGACGAAGCGCTCCAGGACCCCGGCGACATCCTCCAGGACGATGCCGGCCAGGCGCTCCTGCATGTTGGCGGCGAAGCCCACCACGTCCTGGAAGGCGCGAATGGCCGGGACCTGGCCCTTCTTGTCGTAGAGGTCCATGGCGTAGAGCAACCAGGACTCCATGGCGTCCAGGTCCATGAGCCGCAGGCCCTGGGGGGCGAAGGCGGTGAACTGATAGGCCAGCTCAGCATTGTCCCGGGCGATGACGGTCCCCCAATGCAGCACGAAGCTTTGCTCCCGCACCGGGAAGGCGGCCAGCTCCTGGGCCGGGCCGGCGGCGGTGCGGCGGGACGACAGTGCCGGGTCGAGGTACACGTCCATGCGCTCCTCGAGCTGGAGTGCCCCCAGCGGGGCACTCAACCGACCGGTCGGCGGCTCGCTCAAAACAGCGACGCGCTCAGCTCGTTGACCGCCGTGAGCATGTCGGCGTCGTCGGTCAGGGCCTGGGCGATGGCGCTGCGGCAGGCAACCACCGGCGCGACCCCGGAGTGGATCAGCTTGGCGGCGTGGACGAGCAGGCGGGTGGAGGCCCCCTCGTCCAACCCCTGGCCCTTGAGGTTGCGGGTCATGTGGGCAAACTTGACCAGTTGCCGGGCAAGGGCAGCGTCAATGCCTGACTCCTTCTCGACGATGGTCTGCTCCAGGGCCGCACTGGGGTATGTGAACTCCAGGGCGACAAAGCGCTGCCTGGTGCTCTGCTTGAGGTCCTTGAGTACGCTCTGGTAACCCGGGTTGTAGGACATGGCGAGGCAGAACTCCGTGGGTGCCTCCAGCAGCTCGCCGAGCTTCTCGATGGGCAACACCCGGCGATCGTCCGCCAAGGGGTGGATGACCACGGTGGTGTCCTTGCGCGCCTCGACAACCTCATCCAGATAGCAGATGCCCCCAGCCCGCACCGCCCGGGCCAGGGGCCCATCCACCCAGACCGTCTCGCCGCCCTTGACCAGGAAGCGCCCCACGAGGTCCGAGGAGGTCAGGTCGTCGTGACAGGAGACGGTGATCAGCGGGCGCTTGAGGCGCCAGGCCATGTACTCCATAAAGCGCGTCTTGCCGCACCCGGTCGGCCCCTTGAGCAGGACCGGCAGGCCATTGGCGTAAGCCGCCTCGAAGACCGTCACCTCGTCGGCCACCGGCTCGTAATAGGGCTCGACCTCGATGAAGTACTCCTCGGGCCTCAAGACTCTCAGCTCATGTTGCTGCACCGGGTTCCTCCGACTGACCTAGAAACGAAGCCTGGGAATTGGGGGTGTCGGGGCCCACAGGCAAGCCCCGGCGACCCTGCACCTCGCTCCACCCCACACCAGCACCGCGATCGGTGGACCCGATGCCCAATGCCCCAATGCCCAATGCCATAAGGCTTGACAAACCCGGCTCGTCGCGGGTGATTATCGTCGACTGTGCTAGCCTATGCGGCTATCGTGCGCTAACGGGATCAGGAATGGACATGGCGGAGACAGTATTGGGCGCACCAACTCGTGCGATTGACTTCAGTCCGTCGCAGCCACGCCCCAAACACCTCGGGTCCTCCCCGCCCTGGCCCTTGCGCTTGCCCTGGGGCCGGCACTGGTCTGCGCGGATATCTCCCCGCCGGACCCGGCCGAAGCCGAGCGGCTCAAGGACCTCGTGGCCCTGCTGGACCATCAGACCGATTTGGCCACCAAGTGCGGCATGAACGCGGACTATATCCCTGGAATGGTGACCATCCTGTCCGGGAGCGACATGCTCGCCAGGGGCTCCCGTACCGTATGGGAGGCCATCGCGCTGGTGCCTGGCGTCGACCAGGGACTCGATGTGACTGGGGAACGCCAGTTGCTCAGCCGCGGCGTGGGGCACGCGTACGCCTCCGGCAACATCAAGATCCTGCTCGATGGCGTGTCCATGAATTCCAGCCTGACGGCCACCGCCAACCCAGTCCTGAACCTACCCATCGAGCAGGTCGAACGCATCGAGGTCATCCGCGGTCCCGGCTCATCCATCTACGGCGAATATGCCTACGCTGGGGTGGTCAACATCATCACCCGGAGCCGGGAACGCACCCTGCACCTCCAGGGCGGCCAAGGGCCAGAGGGGGGTGGGGGCGGGGTCTGGTATTGGCAAGACCCGGAGCAGGCACTGACCGCATCGGTCAACTTCGTCGGCATCCAAGGGACTGGCGGTGCCGAGGTGGACCAGGATGGCCTCCACGCCATCGGGCAACAGGAGCTATCCAATGCCCCTGGCCCATCCAACGAGGCCAAACGCTATGGCGCCCTGCTCACCAATCTGCAGTGGGGGAAAACCTTCGCCAGCTTCACCGTCTTGGCGGACGCCTTTGGCGATCACTTCGGCATCAACCACTTCCTGCCGCCGCGGGACGACCGCCTTGCCTCCCGCCAGCGCTACCTGACGGGGCAGATCGGGCGGGACCTGCACCTCTCGGACACCCTCAGCGCCCGAGTTCGACTCGAAGCAATGCAGCACGAGCGGGATCGCGACGACCTCTACGTCTTCCCCGCCGGATACCTCGGCGATGAAGTGATCCGCATGGACCAGGACTACCGGGAGAACCGCATCCTCGGCGCCGCGGACCTGCATTGGCGACCGACACAGCAGCATGTCGTCCTGCTCGGCGTGGAGGCCAAGGAGGTCAAGGTCGATCAGGCGACCTGGGACTGGCAGGGCCTACCCTTCGCGGTCCCACCGACTTGGCTGGATGTCGACACGCCCCGCCGGGTCCTCAGCGGCATCGCCCAGGACGAGTTCCACGTCAACCGACACCTGACCCTCACGGCCACCCTGCGCTACGACGACTACGACGACGTTGGCTCCTACACCAGCCCCCGGGCGGCGGCGGTCTGGCGCATCAACGACAACAACATCCTCAAGTTCCAATACGCACAGGCCTTTCGGCCGCCGACCTTTTACGAACTCGCCTACCCCGGCCCCGAGTCCATCGACGCCAGCGAGATCGCGACCTATGAGTTGGGCTACATCCTCAAGCGCCCCACTTGGGAGGCGCACCTAACCCTCGTTCACTCCGACCTGACCCAGCCGATCATCTTCGACGAATTGGGGTCAGGCGGCTTTGCCAACGGGCCAGACGCCAAGATCGACGGCATCGAGCTGGAATACCAGCACCGCTTTGGGACACGCTTCAAGATCGACGCCAATCTGTCGTATGACCACGCCCGAAGGGTGTCCAGCGGGAGTTCCATCCCGGGGGGCACCCCGCTGCTGGGCAACTTGGCCTTGCTGTGGCGAACCAAAGATCGCTGGACCACCGCGCTGCAACTGCGCTACGTTGGCGAACGCAGTCGCGAGGAGGAGGATTCGCGCCCACCACTTGCGGGCTATACCCTCTTGGACCTGACCCTGAATTGGCGCCCCTCTACTGTCGGCGTCAATCTGCACCTTGGCGTCAAGAATCTCACCAACACCGACGTGCGCTACCCGGATCAATGGACGAGCTTCGGCGGCGTCGCGCTACCTTATCCGCACGACTACCCTCGGCCTGGGCGGCGCCTATGGCTATCGGCCAGTTACGCCTTCTAGGCCGCAGCTCCCCGCACCAACGCCTCAGCATGGCAGTGCTGCGAGCGTTGGCGGCGATCTGTCTGCTGGCGGGAGCCTGTATCGGGACGGCCCAAGACGAGCCCCTTTGGCCAGAGGAAGAGCAGCGACTGCGTGTCGGCCTGAAGCTGTTCTCTGCAGTCCTGGGGGCAGTCGAGGGGATCGAGGCCCGACGTTCACCGGACGGCGACCTCAAGGTTGTGGTCGTCTGCGATGGGTCCGAAGAGGTCGGACGCGAGGCCGCCATGGCCCGGCAACGCGTGGACACCATCCGCAACCTGCCCCTGACGGTAAGGCACCTGTCGGTCACCGCCCTCGACGCGTACCAGGGGCCGCCCCTGGGCGGGATCTTCGTGGCCTGTGTCGACGTGGGCGGGGAGCGCCTGCGCGCTTGGTCGCAACGCCACCACACCCTGGTCTTCTCGCCCTTTGCCGGGGATGTCGAGGCCGGCGCGGTAGCAGGGATCTACGTCTCCGACCAAATCCTCCCCTACATCAATACGGCACAGGCCAAGCGCGCCGAGGTAAGTTTCAAACCCTTCTTTCTGCAGGTGGCTCGCCAATATGAGTGAGTCCACCCCACGACGACGCCCACGGCTGAAGTTCGAGCGCAATCTGGCCATGATTTTTGCCCTACTGGCAACCCTGGTGGTTGGCCTGATTACGCTGCACTGGTTTCTGGTGCTGGAGCCGACGCTCCGCACGGATGCGCTCAGCCGTTCCCGGGTCCTGGCGCAGGCCCAAGCCAACACCATCGAACAACGCCTGGATGGCGAACAGGAGGACCTGTTGCGCATGGATCTGGAAGCCACACTGGGCGGCCTCCTGCTGCTCAAGGACCAAGCCACTGAGCAGCCATTTGTCCGGCGTATCACGCTAAGGATGGACTACGACCACTTCCAAGGTCCCAAGGGCAGCCTGGACCTGGCCAGCGGGGTCGACCAGTGTCCAGAATGCTTCATCTCGGAGATCCCCCTGTATCACCCACATAACCGGCAACTCATCGGGATTGCCACCTTCTACACCAGCCCCAAGGCCCTGGAGACCCTCATCGCGGGTTTTCGGACCAAGTTGCTGTGGGGCGCCGGTGCCCTGCTCTGGGTCATTGGCCTTACCTGGGGGGGCGCCGGGCGCCTGCTCAGACGCCTTGGCGAGAGCGAGACCAACTTGCACAACCTGTTCGAGGCAGCCCCCTTCCCGATGGTCCTGCGTAAACTGGGCGCCGCGCGGCTCAGCCAGGCCAACCAGGCCGGGAAGGACTACCTTGGCCTGGGCGAGGACGACGAGGGGTATTGGTCCAGCAAGGCCTGGCGGACACTTGAGGGGCAGGGGCTGCCGGTGACGGCCGAGGAACACTGCGAGACCCCGATCTTGCACCCCGAGGGCGACGAGCGTTGGGCGCTGGTCTCCGTCAGGCCCCTGCAGGTCGCCGAGGGGGCAAGCGAGCTGGTTTCGCTGGTGGACATCTCCGAGCTGAAGACGATCCAGCGGGAACTGCGCCTGGCATCTTTGACGGACAGCCTGACCGGGCTCCACAATCGTCACCACCTGTTCCTGATGCTCACCGAGCAGATCGAACGTACCAAGCGCTGCACCTATCGGTTCTCCATCGCCCTGTTCGACCTCGACCACTTCAAGGCCATCAACGACACCTACGGCCACCGCGTGGGAGACGAGGTGCTGATCCGCGTGGCTGCAGCCTTGCGCAGATCGGTTCGGGAATTTGATATTGTCGGGCGCTACGGCGGTGAGGAATTCATGCTCATCCTGCCACACACGGATCTGCTCGAGGCATCGGTCATCGCCGAGCGGGTGCGCGCCGGCGTCAAGGACCTGACCTGGCCGGGATCGCCACTCAGCGTCACCCTCAGTGGTGGAGTCTGTGCCTATGCCGGCACCAACCTCGACGATCTGGTGGACGAGGTGGATCAAAAGCTTTACGCGGCAAAAGCGGCGGGGCGCGACCGGATCATCGGCTAGAGCAACGCCGGTGAAGGCATTTCACGCCTGGGTCAAGGCTGGCCCAGGTCTCATCGGCAAACGGCGCCCCACGGACCCCGGCCGCAGGGCGCCAGCCTGCCCGAGGGTTTCGTGTAAAATCCGCGCACCCCAACGGGAGGGCCCCAGCATGTCCGACGACAACACCACCCACTTCGGTTTCCGCAAGGTCCCGGTCACGGAAAAGGCCGGCCACGTCAAGGCGGTGTTCGACTCCGTCGCCTCGCGCTACGACATCATGAACGACCTCATGTCGCTCGGTATCCACCGGCTGTGGAAACGCCAGGCGGTGGCCCTGTCCGGGGTGCGCCGCGGCCAGCGCGTCCTGGACCTGGCGGCCGGGACCGGGGACCTGGCCCAACGCTTCTCCGGCATCGTCGGGCCTGAGGGCGAGGTCATCATGTCCGACATCAACGCCGCCATGCTGGGGCAGGGGCGCACCCGCCTGACCGACCTGGGGCTGGTGGGCAACCTCCACTACACCCTGGCCAACGCCGAGGCCCTGCCCCTGGTGAGCGACCGTTTCGACTGTGTCACCATCGGTTTCGGCCTGCGCAACGTGACCCACAAGCAGCGCGCCCTGGACGAGATGTACCGCGTCCTGCGCCCGGGCGGCCGGGCCCTGATCCTGGAGTTCTCCCACCCCACCAGCGCGCCCCTGCAGAAGGTCTACGACCTCTACTCCTTCAACATCCTGCCGACCCTGGGCAAGCTGGTGGCCGACGACGCGGACAGCTACCGCTATCTGGCCGAGTCCATTCGCATGCACCCGGACCAGGAGACCCTGCGCGGCATGATGGAGGCGTCCGGCTTCGAGCGGTGCGACTACCACAATCTCACCGGCGGCATCGTCGCCATCCACCGTGGGTTCAAGCTGTGAGCGCCATACCCGAGGCGGCCCTGGCGACCCTGGAGGCCGCTTTGAACCGCACCATCGCCCTGGACCCGGAGGGGGCCGCCGGCCTTGTCCGGCTCCAGGGGCGACTGATCTGTATCGAGCTCAAGGGCTTCGGCACCCGCTTTTATTTGATCCCCGGGGTGGACGAACTCCAACTCTTCGGCGCCTACGAGGGCGAGCCGGACTGTTTGCTGCGGGGCTCGCCCCTCGCCCTGGCCCGCATGGGCCTGGCCGAGCACAAAGAGGACGGCCTCTTCGCCGGGGATGTCGAGATCGAGGGCGATACCCGCCTGGCCCAGGAGTTTGGCGCCGCCATGGCCGGCATCTCCGTGGATTGGGAGGAGCAGCTTGCACACCTGGTGGGCGATCCCCTGGCCCATCAGGTCGGCGCGGGTCTGCGCTCGGCCGGGCGTTGGGGGCGCAAGTCCGCGGACACCCTGACCGAGGACCTCAAGGAGTACCTCCAGGAGGAGGCGCGCCTGGTGCCCACGGACTACGAGGTGCGGGGATTCCTCGACCAGGTCGACATATTGCGCGACGACGTGGAGCGCCTTACTGCGCGGATCGAACGTCTGGCGCACAGGCGCGTCGGCGGGCAAAGTGTTAAGTCCGCAATAGAGCAATGATCCGCCCCTCCGATGCCCTGCGTCTGTTCCACATCAACTGGGTCCTGCTCCGTCACGGGCTCGACGAGGTGGTCCTGGCCACCCACCTGTTCCGCCCCCTGCGCTTCCTGACCTATGTGTCCCCCTGGTTCTGGTTCCGCCAGGACCCGCAACCCTACCCGGTACGCATCCGTCTCGCCCTGGAGGACCTGGGGCCGATCTTCGTCAAGTTCGGGCAGATCCTGTCCACCCGCCGCGACCTGCTCCCGGACGACCTCGCGACCGAGCTGGCCAAGCTCCAGGACAGGGTTCCCCCGTTTCCGGGGGGAGAGGCCAGGGCCATCATCGAAAAGGCCCTGGGTCACCCTGTCGAGCGGGTCCTGGACGCCTTCGATGAGACCCCGCTCGCATCGGCGTCCATCGCCCAGGTCCACACCGGTCGCCTCAAGGACGGACACGAGGTCGTGGTCAAGGTCCTGCGCCCGGGGATCGACAAGATCATCCGCCGCGACATTGGACTCTTGTACATCATCGCCCACCTGGCCGAACGCTATTGGAAGGAGGGGCGGCGCCTGCGTCCGGTGGAGGTGGTCGCCGAGTACGAGAAGACCATCTTTGACGAGCTGGACCTCCAGCGCGAGGCGGCCAACGCCTCCCAACTGCGGCGCAACTGGCAAGGCAGCGAGGCGCTGTACATCCCCGAGGTCTACTGGGACCTGACCCGATCCAACGTCATGGTCATGGAGCGCATCTACGGGACCCCTGTGAGCAATGTCGCCGCACTCAAGGCCCAGGGCGTGAGCATGCACCTGCTCGGCGAGCGCGGGGTGGAGATCTTCTTCACCCAGGTCTTTCGCGACAACTTCTTCCACGCCGACATGCACCCGGGCAACATCTTCGTCGAGCCCAGCGGGCGCTACATCTCCGTGGACTTCGGCATCGTCGGCACCCTGACCACCGAGGATCAACGCTACCTCGCGGAAAACCTGCTCGCCTTCTTCCATCGCGACTATCGCCGGGTGGCCGAGCTCCACGTGGAGTCCGGCTGGGTCCCCCCCACCACCAGGGTCGACGAGTTCGAGTCCGCCATCCGCACCGTCAGCGAGCCCATCTTCGAGAAGCCCCTGTCGGAGATCTCCTTCGGCCACTTCCTGTTGCGCCTGTTCCAGACGGCCAGACGCTTCAACATGGAGATCCAGCCGCAACTGGTGCTGCTGCAAAAGACCCTGCTCAACATCGAGGGCCTGGGCCGTCAGCTCTACCCTGAGCTGGATCTGTGGACCACTGCCAAGCCCTTCATGGAGCGCTGGATGAAGGACCAGGTGGGCCCCAAGGCCCTGCTCGCACGGGCCCGCAAGTCCCTGCCGCTGATCGCCGAGGACCTGCCGGAGCTGCCCTTGCGGATCCTCAAGATCGTCCGCCAGTTGGAGCGGCAAGGGGACCATGGCGACTGGCGGGGGGCCGAAATCCAGCGACTACAGCGAGACCTGGCTCGGCAGCAGGCGCGGGGGGTCAGCGCCACGGTAGGCAGCGTCCTGATCCTCGCCGGCACCCTGCTGCTCTTGCTCGGCCCTGGTCCGCTGATCTCCCATGGGGCCGCACTCACGGCCGCCGTCCTTTGTCTGGCAGGCGGCGGCCTTCTGCTGGCCCGTTTATGGCTCTGGTTCGAGTAGCTCATGCCAAAACCAGACAAGATGGAGCCGGGTAACGGCGAGAAACGTGCCGATGTCTCGCTGATCGTGGTCAACTGGAACGGCGGCCCCCTCTTGGCCAAGTGTCTGCAACACCTGGACGCACAGACGGTGCAGCCCCGGCATATCTTGGTGGTGGATAACGCCAGTTCGGACGATTCTGCAGCGTGCGCGGATCACCATCCGAATGTCACCCTGTATAGAATGGATGCCAATCTCGGCTTTGCAGCAGGCAATAACTTCGCGATCGCGCAATGCGCGACCGAGTATATTGCCCTACTTAATCCAGACGCATTTCCGGAACCGGACTGGCTGGAGAGATTACTCGCCGCGGCTGGATCGCATCCCGACGTTGCAGCATTTGGATCCCGACAATTAATTCATAGTAGCCCAGATATCCTTGACGGTATCGGCGACTGCTACCACATGACCGGGTTGGTTTGGCGTGAGCGACATGGCGCGCGACAGCAGACCGTAGACCTGGTTGAGAAGGAAATCTTTGCGCCCTGTGCCGCAGCCGCGTTGTATCGACGACAGGCAGTGGTAGACCTCGGCGGCTTCGACGAAGACTACTTCTGCTACCTGGAAGATGTGGACCTGGGGTTCCGCATACGCCTGGCTGGACATAAGGCGATGTATGTGTCTGACGCGGTGGTCTATCATGTGGGCTCGGCCACCACGGGCGGACAGGACAGCGATTTTTCTGTTTATCACGGGCATCGCAATCTTGAGTGGACCTTTATTAAGAACATGCCGACGGCCTTGTTCTTTGCTTTGCTGCCATTGCATTTGATGATGGTCGTGATGATAGTTGCGAGATTCGCGTTTCGCGGGCAAGGCCGCGTGATTTTCCGGGCGAAACGGGATGCCATCAGGGGTTTACCCAGGGCGTGGGCCAAGCGGCAAAAGACCCAGGCAACACGGGTAGCGACGGCTCAGGACATCTGGCGTGTACTGGATAAGGGGATGACCCGTCCCAAGTGGTAAGGATCGAGTCAGAAACAACCGAAACAGGGGAGCTGTAGGGTGGACAAGCGCAGCGCAGTCCACCGGCGGCGTCGGTGGATTTCGCTGCGCTCATCCACCCTACGGGATGTTCAAGCTGTTGCTGAACAGTCCCTAATTGAGGCTCCGGGTCAATGTGGTTGGGTCGATAAGGTGCATTGGCCAAGGCAATTGCGTGTGATTTGAATGTCTATCAGCGGCCCCACGCCAAAACTCACGGTTTCCATAGTGACCTACGGATCCGACTTGGGGTTGCTCGAGGCGACCATCTCGTCGCTGGCTGATGCTGCCAAGACATTGGGGAGTCGCGTCACCGATAGCGTCCGGTTGTCGCTCATCGATAACGGGCCATGCGACGAGGCGAGGTCGGCCCTCTTGGCACAAATGGCCGGAGCCTGGCCCGGGGGTGCACAACTCATCACTGGCCAGGGCAACGTCGGCTATGGCCGAGGCCACAACCTGGCGCTTTCCGAGCCGATGGGGGCCTACCACCTGATCCTCAATCCCGACGTGGAAGTCGCGCCTGACGCCCTTGATCAGGCACTGGCCTTCATGGACGCACATCCCGCTTGCGGTCTGCTCGCCCCGGCGGTGCACGACGACGGAGGTCGGTTGCAGTACCTGTGCAAACGTAGGCCTACCATCCTCGACCTGTTCCTGCGCGGGTTCGCCCCAGACTGGATGCGGAGACACTTCAGTGGCCGGCTTGACGCCTACGAGATGCGGGACCTCATCGGCGAACACGACCTGGTGTGGGATCCTTCCATTGTCAGCGGCTGCTTCATGCTATTTCGGACCAATACGTTGACACAGCTTGGTGGCTTCGACCCCCGGTACTTTCTGTACTTCGAGGATTTCGACCTGAGTCTGAGGACAGCCAAGGTCGCACGCCTCGCCTATGTCCCCCAGGTGCGTATCGTCCACCATGGAGGCGGCGCTGCACGTAAAGGGCTTGGGCATGTGCGGATGTTTGTGACATCGGCGGCGCAGTTTTTCCATCGGCACGGTTGGCGGTGGGTCTAATGCCGCGAGTCGTCGTCACCGGAGCCGCAGGTTTCGTAGGTCTTCACCTCGTACCCGTGCTTTGTGCCCAAGGGGTTACGGTAAGGGCAGCGCTCCGCCGCGGCGCACCCAGACTCCCGGAGGACGTCGAGCCGGTGGTCGTCGGCGACCTGTCTGATCGGCCGAATCTACAGAACGCCCTGCGCGGCGTTGATGCGGTCATCCACCTGGCCGGACGGGTGCATGTGATGCAGGAGAGCGCCTCAGACCCCGAGGCCGCTTATCGCAGTGCGAATGTCGAGGCGACTCGCCACTTGGCCAACCAGGCCGCACGGGCAGGGGTCCGGCGCTTCATCTTTCTGAGCAGCATCAAGGTGAACGGCGAACGCACGGGGCCTCACGCGTTTACCGAATCGGATGCCGCGGCCCCACAAGATGCCTATGCCCGGTCCAAGTGGGCCGCCGAGCAGGCACTCCATGAAGTAGCGGCGCAGACCGGGCTGGAAGTCGTCATCGTTCGCCCGCCATTGGTTTACGGACCAGGAGTCAGGGCGAATTTTCTGCGCCTGATGCGCCTAGTCCAGCGCGGCGTGCCTTTGCCCTTGGGGTCGGTCGAGAACCGCAGGAGCATGGTCGGGCAAGGCAATCTGTGCGACCTGCTAGCGCTCTGCCTTCGCCATCCGGCCGCCGCGGGCCAGACATTTCTCGCCTCGGATCAGAACGACCTCTCCACCCCGGGTCTGATCCGCGCCATCGCGTCCGCGATGGGACGCCGCGCTCGGCTCTTTCCCTTTCCCGTGGGCGTCTTGCGTCAAACTGCTGGCCTAGTGGGTATGGGCTCGATGATCGAGCGCATGGTTGATTCCTTGCAAGTGGATTCGTCCAAGGCAACACGACTGCTCGGTTGGACGCCGCCGGTATCCGTCGCGGAGGGATTGCGGCTGACCCTTTCCTGGTATCTGGCTCACCGGGACAGTTGACTGCCAAAAGCCCCGCAGCCGCCCCCCCATGACCATCGCCCCCCGTCCTCTTCCTCTTTCGCTGATGGTCGGTCACTACCTCCGTCCAGCGCGAGGCGGCCAACGCCTCCCAACTGCAGCGCAACTGGCAGGACACCTAGGCGCGGGCGTCAAACCCGGGTATACGAACCCCGCGGCGGGGAGACCTTCACAGCACTCATCAATACTCACCCAAAATAGCCCTTTGCGACTTCCGCCGCGTCCCCGTCCATGCGTACTCTGCCGTGTTCAAGCCAAATGAGACGACTGCAGTTGGCCATTAGCAATTCGGGGGAATGACTTGCAAGAACTAGGATTTCGGTGCTGTGCACGACGTTTTTCATACGCTGTTCGGCACGCTCCTTGAAATCTTCATCGCCCATAGACAGCCACTCATCCATGACCAGGATTTGCGGGCGTATGGCAGTAGATACGGCAAAGGCGAGCCTAAGCTGCATGCCAGATGAGTACGTCCGAAAAGGCATGTCGATGAAGTCCCCGAGTCCGGAGAAATCGACAATCTCCTCATGTCGGATAGCGGCCTCCTTGGGCGTTAGGCCCATCAGGACCGAGCGCAGACGGATATTTTCCCGACCGGTAGCTTCCGGGTCGATGCCTAAACTGATATTAATCAGCGAGACGCATTCCCCCACAATGTTCGCTTCACCCTGAGTCGGGTGGTAGATCCCCGACAGGATTCGCAACAGAGTGGTCTTTCCTGACCCATTGTGTCCGACGAGGCCTACGCGCTCACCCGCGGCGATCTGGATGTTGACATCCCGCAGGCCACGAACAATCACATTTCCATCATGTTGCCGGTCGATGACGCCGCCGGTCACGGCGCTGAGCAGCCGATTTTTCAACGAAACGCTTGTCGCATTGAAAACCGGAAAATCGACGGAGACGCCGGAGAGTGCGATAGAAGCTCGTGCGTTCATAACCAGTAAGGTACCCGTTTGCGATAGCGGCCGAACAACAGTAACGCCACTCCCCAGCCGCCCAACATCATCAGGATCGAGACTATCCAGCTCGTGACATCGGGGACTTCGCCGAGTAACGGAGTCCGCACAAGGTTAATGAGGTGATAAAAGGGGTTGAGCGCAAGGATAGCGGTACTAGCGCGTGCGGGTAAAAGTGCTGCACTCCAGATGATTGGCGTGAGATAGAAAGAAACCTGCATCAGGTTTTGGACGATTTGTGTCATATCGCGAAATCGGGCGCACACCACCGCGAGTATGAGCATCATCCACGCAAGATTGAGCGAGATCAGAATGATCCCAACCACTGCTAATAACGCTATTGGCGAGACGGGCTTCATGAGCACCAAAAACACTATCGGCAATATCAACAGGTTGTGGGCTAAGATAATGATGTTACGCCATAGAATACGCAGGATATGGGTAAAAAGCGGCATCCGCACCTGAAGGATTATGCCCTCGGCCGCCACAAATCCGGTGCACCCTTCAAGAATCGCCGCGGACACAAACCCCCAGACGATTAATCCAATTGCGAGATATGGCAGAAACTCGTTTATCGGCTGATTGAGGAGATTGCCGAAGACGAAAGCTAGCACACCAATCAACACGGCCATGTTAATGGTCAACCAGAAGGCACCAACTCGGGATCGGCGATAGCGCGTAGCGACATCTTGCCAACCGAGAATGATGGCCTGATGAAGGTTGCGCAAGGTAGACCGGATGTCGCACCAGGCGTCAGACATTTCCGCGGCAAATTGCGCATTCATAAGAACACCTCCGCACAGCTGAGGACGGGAGCTGTTGAGAAACAATGCAGAAACGAAAATTTCACTTCGTCAACTTTATCCGCGCGCGTCTGCGTGGTGGGCCTACTAGACTATGCCGGTATCAGGGCGAACGCAATTGCCTTCCTGATTGCGAAATGTGCCCGACATGAATGGCACTGGCCTAAGTCACGGGCTCATCAAATCAAGCGGCTTGGGACCTGAATGAGAATTGGCCGAGGGCAACAGGCCCGTTCGTGCTGATGCTACAAGGGCCGGCGCGCGGTGAAAATCAACTGTTCGGGACCGAGGTAACCGAGTTCTTCGGACCAGTAGTGTCGTGCCTCGACGGCCTCGAAACCGATCTCCCGCAATTCGTCCAGCAGGTCCCAGCCGTAGTGGTAGAAAGCCAGACAGCCGGATTCCCGCACCGGGTCGCCGTGGTATTCGGGCGGCAGCAGGTGGGTGATGCTGCCATCCGGCTCGACCCGGGCGCGGACCGAGGTGGTGGCATGCGCAGCGATGAACGGAACCGAAAACAGCATCCTACCGCCCGGCCGCAACACGCGCAGGCATTCGCCGAACGCCAACCTGTAGTTGGGCACGTGTTCCAGCACGTCGAACGACAAAACGTAGTCGACGCACTGGTCGTCGAAACTCAGTTCGGTCAGGTCTTCGTGACGGATCTGTCGTTCATCTTGCCCCCCACGCTCGAACTCGTCACCGAGAAACTCACTACCGATGGTCCGCGGAAAACGCCGCTTCAGCAGCGTATACATGGGCGTCAGCTGCTCGGTGACATAGATCCGGTCGCTCTGTGTCGGCTCGAACAGAGAATCGAACAAGTGGACCGCCGCCCGCATGCGATTGTTCAGGCCACATAGCGGACACCACAGGTCCTCGCGCCAGCTCGGTACATCCGCCGTCGTTTCCTTCACCGCAAAATCGACGTGCTGCTCGCAGACCGCACAATATCCGGTAATGACGGCCGGCGACTGCGACGCTGTCAGCGCCTGTTCGCGCTCGCGTTGGTGAACCAGCGCCTCGGCATTGCGTTCGGTGAAGTCGAGGTATTGCGGGTAACTTTCCAGCACGGTCACCGGCAACGGGTAATCGGAGACCCACTGCGCGGTGTCGCCGACCAGGCCCGCCGCAGCTAGGTCCAGCGCCGGGTCATCGACGCTGCCGCGCTTCATGTCGACCGAACCCTTGATCCGGGCGGCCCTGAACGCCGCGTGATAGGCCCGGTGCAGCACGCGTAGCGTCACGGCGTCCAACGGCAGCCCAACGCGCGCGCGCTGCGACGCCAGGCGGTCGAGGTCTCGCACCATCTTGACCACATCGGCGTAGCGCGGCGCGATGCTGCGCCACTCGGTTTCCAGCCCATCGACCTGGGTCCAGTCGCGCACCACCCGTTCGGGATGCAACCGACTGAACACCCAGTTCGACCGCCCCTGGCGGTAACAGCGTCGCAAAAAATCATCCACGCTCAGCGCACGCACCATGTGGCTGACTGCCTGGCGGTTGAACACGACCCGCAGGCCGACCCGGCTCAAGCGATAACCGAGTTCGATGTCCTCGGCACCAAAACGAAAGTCCGGGTTGAATACGCCATGCTCGAGCAGAAACAGGCGCTTGCAGGACGAACGGCCGCCCCAGAAATAGCTGAAGTCCAGGGTCTCACCGTGTTTCAAGGTGCGGTAAGAGAACAAGTATCCACCGGCCCCGGTGACGAAACCCATCAGCGGAGAATCGGCGACGTCCGCGAGCAAATCAGTGAAACCAAGCACCGCGACATGCGGATCGGGGTGCCGTTCGTGCGTTTCCAGGTGCTCGGCCAGATAGTCGGGCTCGGTGACGTCATCGTCGTCCAGGAACACCACGATGGGCGCGCGGGACAGCGCCAAGCCGTGATTCTTCGCCGCCGAGATACCGGCATTCGCCTGACGCGCATAGTGCACCGGCAGGCGCTGTGCAAACGACGCGACAACTCGTTCAGTGTCGTCCGTCGATCCGTCATCGACCACCACCGCTTCGAACGCGTCCATGGGCAAGGTCTGACGGCACAGCGCATCGAGCGCCATCGCCAGCAGCTCGGCGCGGTTGAAGGTCGGTATCACGACGCTGATGCGGGGCAGCATGTTGTTTTCAGTTGTCATCGGTCGGCTTTCAGCGGTGAGGTGGGCCAGGTTTGCAGCGCAACGAACCGCTCCTCGGCCGTCAGGTGTGGGCACTGTTCCAGAAACTCCTGCATACGCGCGTTGGTGTCACCGTAGTCGTAGAACTCGACCGGCTTGCGCAACGCGTGGGTCACCGGGGTCTGGTCGACGATGCCCAGCGTAAGCCCGGCGTCCTCGATCTGCTTTGGCCATACGAAGTCCAGCCCCCAGCCCATCGGCGCCCGTTCGTCGAACGGCAACAGCAGCGGGAACAGGTCGCGGTGCAGCGAGAACAGCGGACCGATCTCAACGAAACGGGTGCGGCGCGCCTCGACCCCCATCAACTGTGCAACGAAGTAATGGTCGATGTAGCTGCGATGGGTGCGCGCCGGCTGTGCCAGGTGGAAGCCATGGCGCGCCACTACCTCGAGGTAGGCATCCAGAAACCCGCTCGGGAACTCGATGTCGTCATCGGTGACCAGCAGGTATTCGTAGTCATCGAGGTCGACCTCGGCCAGCAGCCGATTCAGGAACTCGAACTTCGCGATCCGCTGCGTACTGACCATGCGGGTGCTCGATTTCAACGCGTCCGGGGGCGCGCTGTCACCCACTGCCCCCCAGCGCAGTTCGACCTGCCAGGCGCCGGCCGAGCTCAGCGCGTCACTGATCGTGACCGCGTGGTTTTCCTTGTCCGACAGGTAGATGCCAACCACCAACACCTTGTTCCGCTGCGCTGCGCTCATACCCGAAACTCCGAAATTCGACCTTCAGCTACCGCGCGCATGCGCATCGGCCCCGTCATCCGCTGCTACTCTCACCAATCAGCTCGTAAACCCGCTGGCGGACTGTCCCAATGGTGAAATTCCGCTCGATGTGTGCGAGACCTGCGCTGGACAGCGCCGACCACAGTGCTGGGTCATGGTAGGCACGCTTGATCTGCTCGACGAACTGGTCGGGGTCATCGGCGAGCAGGACGTCCTCACCGTCCGTCAGGCCGATGCCTTCGGCCCCGATCGCCGTGGTCACGACTGGCAGGCCGTGGCCCAGCGCCTGCCCGATCTTGCCCTTCATGCCGGCCCCGTGTAGCAGCGGGGCGACGAACAGGCGACTGCTCGCGAAATGGGGCGCGACGTCGGGGACAAACCCCAGCGGCAAGACGTGGTCGCTCGCCATCCGTTTGATTGCGTCGGGCATGTCACTGCCGACAATGGTCAGGCGGATATCGGGCATCTCGGGGATCAGCCGCGGCAGAATTTCATTGACCAAATACTCGACCGCCTCGCCGTTGGGCTGGTGCTGGAAACTGCCGATGAAGAACAGCCCCGAGCGCTGCTCGAACGGCGGCACCTCGGCGACCGTGTCATGAATATTGGGCAGCACGTGAATCACCGCCTCGGGCAATTCGGCCTGCAGAATCGCCCGCTCATCGGCCGTAATCGCAATGGTCTCGTCGCAGGACGCCGCAATAGCCAGCTCCAGTGGCTTGTAGCGTGCGGCCTGCGCGCTAAACTCGGCCCTGTACTCGGACACTTCGGCGCCGCGTTCGAAGCGTACCCAGTGCAGGTCGACGGTGTCATAGATGACCCTGGCATGGACCGCCATTGCACGTACCAACGGCAGGTAACGCTCGGCGATGGCCGGGCGCGACAGGATGACTGTACCCAGTGACGCACCGTGAGATTTCAACAGCTTGGCAGCTTCTGGCCGCCCGATCGCGGTGATAATGCCCTTGTCGTGGACACGTTGGAGATACGCTGGCGCATGCGCATCCTGGTCACCGATGAAGTACAGCGGCCGTCCGCTCGCCGCGAGACACTCCAATATCTTGTCCATGCGGTACGAGCCCGAATCGCAGTCCGGTGTCGGCGGCTTCCAGTCGACCACCAGCACCCCATTCGCGGCGCCCGGCGCACCCGGAACCAGAGCCTCCCAGTCACCATTCCAGGCCGGCACCAGCCGCATCAACCGCGCGGTGTCAGCGTCAACCGCGCCACCTTCGTAGTCACTGCGCTCGCTGTCATCGTCGCCAGCAGGCTGATAGCCTTCGTCCATCCCGTGAGTCAGGAAATGGACAAGAGGATTGACGCCGGATTCGGCCACGTGGGGATACTCGAGGAGGTACCAGCTGGAATCGAAATCCGCATTCGGGTCGCGGCCGGCCTCTGCGCCATACTGTAGATAATGCAGCAGTGGGTTCATTCCGCCCGGGGCCAGGTCCGGCGACCGTTCCATGTACCAGTCGTGGTCGAACAGCGGGCATGGGCTGCAGCCCTGTAAGGCACCTTCGCGCAGATAGTGAAGCAGTGGGACCAGGGGCGAGTCGGCCGCTTGCGGACACTGCTTCAGGTAGTAAGCGGTGTCGAACAACGGACCCGGGTCATGGCCCTCTTCCGAGCCGTGCGCGAGATAATGACTGAGCGGGTCCAGGCTGCTACTGGCAGCCTCTGGATGACGCTCCAGGTACCAGGGCACATCAAACAGTGGATGGGGACTGCGGCCCTCCCGCCACCCCAGGGTCACCCAGTGGACGACCGGCTCAGCCCCGTTGCTCACGACCTCGGGATAGCGGGCCATGTACCAGGCTTCATCGAACAGACCCGAGCGCAGCACAGCGATGACCTGCCGGCGCTCGGCCAAACGATGCGGCAGCTTCAGGCTGGCCGTCCACCATGCCAGTCGCGGCAGCGCCAGGGCCTTTCCCACCAGGTTCGGGCGGCGTCGCTCGACCCAATACAGCGGCTTGGCGGCCCGCCACGCCGCGCTGGTTTGAATCGCGTTCGCGTGCTGGAGCAGGCGACTCAGCTCGGACTGGAGCGTGACGTTGTTGCGACGTCGGCGGTCCGATTGCACTTGCAGACGCCGTATCTGCTCGTTCGCCTTTACCGTTTTCTGGGTCTGCGCATCCACTCTGCGCTGCATGTCACGCCTCAATTCCTCAATTCGCCGCTCCGCATCGCCCTGCAACCACGCCACCTCCTTCGTAAAGCGGTCGCGGTCAGCTTGGCGTTGCCGGTTCGCCTGGTCGAGCAGGTTCTGCTGACACCTCAACAGGTGCTGCCGCTCGTCGTAGAACGCGGCCGAAAAGACGTGCGTCGTACTGTCGAACCCTCGTCGCAAGTCCTGCAGGCGCTGCAGTAGCGCGACCGGTTCATCCTCCCTTTCCGCCAATTCGATCAGGACCCGATAGACCTCCGCGACGCCTTCGAGTATGTCCGAGTCGCGGTCATCCGGTGCCTCGGAGCTTGAATGGTGCCGATGTCGGTCGCTCAAAAAGGCGTCAATGTCCCGCTCCGACTCCCCACTGAGAGGCGGAAACAGCCAGCCGAAGCGATTACGCACACGGGTCTCGAGGCCACGCCAATCGCCCAGCAGCTGGTCATAGGTGGTGAACAGACGGGGGATCCCGCGGCTGGCCAATTCGGCATCGAGCACATGCCGCATCCACAACAGCATCGACTTGGCCCGCGAGAACTGATCGCGACGCTGCAGTGACGCGGCCACGTCCAGCGGGTTGCGTACCGGTACCAGCGCGATTGGCTCGATCGCCTGTTGCTCCAACACCGACAGCCAGAACGGCAGGAACCGGCACACCCTCGGGTCCTTGAACACGAATACCGGCGCATCCTCGAACACACGCCCCAGTGCGTCGCGGGCTTCGTCGGCAAACCCCTGCGCCACGCTGGACTGCAGCCATTCCGGGCTGATCGCACGCCAGTCGTTCCAGCCCGACCCCGCCGCCTGCAGCAGGCGGTCGTGGAACTGAATCAGGTCTCGGGACTCCCAATAGCCGGCCGCGTTGTACTCATTGGCGGGCTCCAGCTCGCCAGGCAATTCGGCGCCGAGCAGATTGACCACCCGGGCGAGGGCCGAGGTACCGCTGCGATGCATCCCGAGGATGAAAATAGCGGTCCGGGAGGTGTTCGGCGGGTCGTTCGGCAACGGGGAGGACTCCCCCCGCGAGTCACCATCTTGGATTGGCGGCATCGGATACAAGGATCAGTCGAGTAAACGGTGAATAATAGGGAACTCACCCCGGAACCGCAAAGCCTTCGGGGCCACACAATCGTGGGGGTGCGCGAGGGCGCTCACTGCTGCGGCCAAAGAGCCTCGTCCGCCTCCAGCCCAAGGTCTCGGAACAGGCCGACCAGCGCCTGACGTGCCTGAGCAAAAGAAAAATGCTTGCTGACATTCTCTTGCCCCTCGTTCGAAAGCCTCTCCCACAGCGCGTCGTCGGTGTAGAGGCGGCTCATGGCGTCAGCGAAGGCGACGGCGTTGTCCGCCAGCAGCACGTCTTGCCCGTCGGTGAGAAACATCCCCTCCACGGATACCGGGGTGGCGACCACCGGTAGGCCATAGCTCATGCTCTGATTGATCTTGCCCTTGACCCCGGCCCCGTACCTCAAGGGGCAGACGGAGAATCGGACGGCGCGCAACAGCTCCGACAGGTCCGGGACGAAGCCCAGCATGTCGAGACCGACCGACTCGCCAAGGCGGCGCAGGGAGTCGGGCATGCGACTACCGACGACCAGGGTCCGCGCCTGCGGGTGCCGCTGATGGAACAAGGGCCAGATTTCGCTGGCGTAGTACTCGACGGCGTCCACGTTGGGCGGGTGCCGGAATCCTCCGACGAACAGCAGGTCGCGGCGCCCAGCGGCCGGGGCCACGGAATCCACGGGCGCATGCACGTTGCTGACGATGTGGACCTGGGCCTGGGGGGCCTCGCGGGCGAGTACATTGGCCTCGTCGCTGCTGACGACCAGGGTTGCGTCGCTCTTGGCGACGATACCGACCTCTTCCCGGAACGCGATGTCGGCAGCCTTGCGCGAGGCGTCCTGGCCGTCCAGTTCGGCCTGTCGACGCAGGCGCAGAAAATGCAGGTCGACGGTGTCGAAGACGATCCGCGCATTGGGTGCGACCTTGCGGATGAGGCCCACGTAGTGTTTGGCGATGTAGTGCCGGGACAGCACGATGACGTCGTGCTCATGGGCGTGGGACCGGAGATAGGATTTGACCGATGAGAGGTAGGGGCCATGCAAGACCTCGATTCCCAACTGCTGGAGCTCATGGGTGTAGGGTTGGGGGTGCTCCAGGTTGTCCGCGACAAAAGCGACTTTGCACCCGAACTCCTGAAGGATCTGCAGCAGGCACCTGGCGCGCAGCGAGCCGGAGTCCTGATCGGGCATCAGCATGCAGGCATCCACCCACAAGACCCGATGCTTTACGCCGCGGTCGCGTTCGCGCTCGGGCATGACGGCAGTGTTCAAGTAGCTGGAGAGCTGAACGGCCCACTTGTCACGGAAGATGTCGCGATTCCTGACCTGGTATGCCTTCACGCCGGATGTCTCGTCCGTACCGTGGGAAGTTCCTTCGAAGTGGACGACCTGTGCGTCCGGTTGGTAGAGGACCCGCTTGCCGCGCGCGCGGATGGCGAAGCAGAGGTCGGTATCCTCATAGTAGGCCGGGGCATAGCGGTCGTCGAAGCCACCAATCTCGTCAAACAGGTCCTTGGGGATCAGGAGACAAGCCGCAGAACAGTAGTCGACCTGGCGAACGTACTGGAAGCGAGGATCCTCGGGGTCCTCGCCCCGCCCCCAGGTCCACGCAGATCCATCTTTCCAAACGATGCCTCCGGCCTCTTGCAACAGCCCATTCGGGTAGATCAATTGGGCTCCAACGGCACCCACGTCTGCACCGTCCTTCGCGGTCCGCAACAGCGCATCGAGCCAACCGGGCAGCACCAGGGTGTCGTTGTTCAGCAACACCAGGTAGCGGCCCCTGGCTTGAGCGGCGGCCCGGTTGCAACTGCGCAGGAAACCCAAGTTCTCGTCGTTAGTGACGATGCGCAGGCCGGTCACGGCGGCGAGCGCCTCGGCGGCAGGCTCCGGGTAGTGGTCATCGACCAACAGGACTTCATAGGCCAGCGCGCCGGTGTTGTCCGCGATGCTCTTGAGGCAGGTGAAGGTGACACGATGCTGTCCATAGGTCGGCACGACGATGGTCACTTCAGGCTCTGGATGGCTCGGAATCTCCAGCGCCCGAATCTCCGACTCGGCCCGATAGATATCGGGCGGCGGCTCGCTGGTGAGCCCTTCCCTGCGTACTTGGGCGCGCCGGCGGATTTCATCGATCAGGCCGCGAACCCCCTCCTTCGCGACGATTCCACGGGCATGCGCAGCCGCCCGGGGCAGCCTTGTCGGCGCGGCTTTGACCCTGAGGCCCACACCCTTGAGCTGGTCGACCGACCAGCGCAGGGGTGCGGTCGCACGCCAGAAGGTGCTTTGCTCCAGCGCCTCTAGCCGCCGTTGGAGATCGTCGATGGTGCTGCCCAGATGTGCGGCATTGCGGTTCTGGGCATCGTCATAGTCGCGTAAAGACTGCGTGAGGTCTCGCACTTGGCCCTCCCTGACCGAGACTACGCGTTTCAGCTCGGCCAACTGCGCGTCCCGCTCGAGCAACACCTCCTGATGCTGGGTCCGCTCGCGATCCGCCTCCCGACTGTAGGCGTCCCGCGCGGCGGTGGCCCGGGCCAGGGCAACCTCGGCGGCCTGCAGTTGCTCAACCCCCTTGTCGACGCGAAAGCCCATCCCCGCCAGTGCCCGGCCGTAGGTCGCATCCGCCCCGTCGAGCTCCTCGCGCACCGCGTCAAGCTCCGCCTCGGCCCCAGGGTCGTCGCCAGGGTCGGAGCTGGCCAGGCGCAACAAGCTGTCGTAGACCCGTACCACCCAGCCGGGGACCTCACCCCGCTGTCGGGCCTCGGCCCAATCGGCCCGCTCGCGGCGGAGCCCCGGGGACAGAAAGTCCTCGATCTCGGCCTCAGCGGTGCGCGACAGCGGCGGCCAGTGCATCCCCAGGGCCTCACCGATACGGTTCACCACCCCGTGCCAGTCCTGCAGCAGCCCCTCGTAAGTCACGAAGACGCGCTCTTGGCCGCGGGTCGCCTGTTCGGCGTCCAGCACGTTGCGCAGCCACACCAGATAGCCCTTGGCGAGCGGGAAATCGTTTCGCGCCTTGAGCGACGCCGCCACCTCAGCCGGGTTGCGCAACAGCAGGATGAACTGCGCCCGCGCTTCAAGCCTCGGCAGTACCGCAAGCCACAGCGGCACCAGCCGGCACAGGCGCGGGTCCTTGATGGCGAACAGCGGCGCATCGGCGAGATCCCGCCTCAGTAGCGAGAGCAACTCGTCGGCAATGGACCGCGCCACGTCGGAAGCGAACCAGTCCTGCGGGAAGCGCGACACATCGTCCCAGGTGCTGCCGGCACTCGCCAAAGCGCGATCGTGCAGGGCGGCCACATCGAGGGGCTCCCAGAAGCCGAGGTCGTCGTCTCCCGCCACCCCTTCGGCCAAATTGCCTCCCAAGGCCCCATCCACCAGGTTCAGGGTGCGTGCGAGGGCGGAGGTCCCACTGCGGTGCATTCCGACGACCAGCAGGGCACGCCGCAACGTCGGCACAGTCGGCGATTGGGGGGACGGGGACGGGGGCTTGGTGAGTGTACTCAAGGATCTTTATCCGGATCAGGGACGGGGCGGCAGTCCGCCAGGTGCGTACGGCCTCGCCAAAGCCTCGCAGTATACGACAGCCCGCCTGATACTAACGAAATTCGGGGCCCCCTAGCGTCACACAGCGCGTCAATCCAGCCGGGTGTCGAACCCGAGCTGCGCGACGAAGGCGACGTCGTCCGGATCGAAGCAATCCAGGCCATGGCGCTTGAACCGCCCGATGGACGCGGGTGCCCGCGTTAGCCCGACGAGGCGCTCCAGCTTGTCTTTGGCGACGTCCGCGCCCAGGAAATCGACCAGCTCGCGCAGCCCCTGGCCGGGGTCGGCGCAGAGCCGGTCAAAGTTCAGCAGCAAGAAACGCTCGCCCAGCGGCGCACACAGGTCGAGCACCCGCCGGTGCACCCGGTGCCAGTACTGGAGTGAGGTGCGCGGCGAGACCTCCACACCCGGCCCAAGAAACTGCCCCCCCCAGAACGCGATCTGGTTCTGATTGGCACTGTAGGCCATGTCCAGCCCGTTGCGGACCACGTGGATGTAGCGTAGCCCTGGCAGGCTGTGAGCCAGACGGTCGATGACAATGTGGGTATTCGGCTCCTTCCACCCCCAGGGTGCCAGTTTGGGTGCCGGCGGCCCGGTGAGTAGGGTCTCGGCCCGTGCGCGCAGCCACGGGGGCGGGTGCTCCCCCCGGTCGGGCTCGGCCAGACAGCGGACCAGGTCCACCTGCTGCGGTGCCGGCGGATCGCCCCCCCTCATGCGCGACACGAAGACCTCGAGCACCTCGGCGAGCGCAGCATCGGTCAGGCCGAGCACCTCACGCCGCTTGAAGAGGAGGGTGAACCATAGGTTGTCGAGGGACTCGTTGAGGTCGCCGCCCAGGTAGTAGCCGAGCTCCAGCAGCACCTGGGCGATCAGGCGCGTGCCGCTGCCCCCGACGCCTCCGACCGCCACGGGGCAGACGGCGGCGCCGGCGCACGCAACTTCGATCTCCCCACGCTCAGTAAGCACACCCTTCACCTTCACCTTGATCTGGCCCAGTTGCACCCTATCCAGGCGCCATTCTCACCGCAGAGACGGTCTCGAACGCGCGCCTCACGGCGAAGCGCCGTTTCGACCCGCGGCTTGCGAAGCGCTGCAATATAATCTCAGGGGTAGTCAGAATGCCAGCACATCGCTTTTTGGTCTTGGGTCGTGGAAGATTACCGGACAAACCATTGGCCCAGTACGAAAAGGAGCGCCGTTGAAAATCCGCCCGAACCAGCCCTGCCCGTGCGGCAGCGGCAGGAAATACAAAAAGTGCCACGGCTCGCCCTCCCTGGCCCAGCCGCCCCGCGCGCAGGGTCCCAGCGCGGAAGATTGCCTTCACCGCGGTCGCCAGTTGCAGGCTACCGGGCGATTGGAGGACGCGGAGGCTCTCTATCAGGCGGCACTGGGGATAGCGCCGGCCCACGCCGATGCCTGGTTTGCCCTCGGCGGCCTCGCGGAGCAGGCTGGGGACCTGGAGGTCGCCGAGCAGTGCTACGCGCGCCTGGTGCAGCACCATCCGCGCCACGCCCGGGGGCTCCTCGCCCTCGGCCATATCCAGGTGCGTACCTTCTCGCTCGGCCAGGCGCGGGAGTCTTATCTGCGCGCCGCCGAGATCGACCCGACGCTGCCCGGGCTCTGGCTCAACCTCGGCAACCTGGAGAAGTACCTGGGCAGGTTCCACCAGGCGATCGAGTGCTACCGCCGAGACATCGAACTTGTTGCGGACCCGGAAGAGCGCGCGCGCCGCCACAGCAACCTGCTGATCGCACTGCACTACGACGAGACCCTGAGCCACGAGGCACTGTTCCAGGCCCACGTCGACTGGGCCGAGCGCCACGCCCGACGCTGGTATCCGCCCGCACTGGACTGGACGAATGTCCCCGACCCCGACCGTCCGCTGCGCATCGGCTATCTTTCCGGCAGCTTCAATGGGCTGATCCTGGGTCATTTCCTGCAAGGGGTCCTGTCGCGGCACGATCAGGGGCATTATGCGCTCTACGCCTACTCGAGCACCCGGATGCAGGACGAGTATACGGCCCGACTGCGGGCCCAGTGCCACCACTGGGTCGAGCTTGTCGGCCTGGGCGATGCCGAGGCGGCCGACCGCATTCGGGCCGACGCCATCGACATCCTGGTCGACATCGACGGTCATTCCCCCGCCGGGCGCCCCCTGGTCCTTGCCCGCAGACCGGCCCCGGTCCTGGTGGAGTGGCTGGACTACTTCGACACGACCGGCATGGCCGTAGTCGACTACCTCCTCACCGACCCCTACACCACCCCAGCGGACAGCCCGCAGCGGTTCACAGAGACCCCCTGGCGCCTGCCCCACACCCGTTTGTGCTACACGCCGCCGGACCATGCCCCGCCGGTGGCGCCCCCGCCGAGCCAAGGCAGACGCGCGCTAACCTTCGGGTCCTTCAACCGCCAGGACAAGCTGCACCCGGCATTGCTCGCGCGCTGGGCGGAGATCCTACGCATCCTGCCGGAGGCCCGGCTGCTCATCAAGAACCGCGCCCTCCAGTCGGCCGCCGTGCGGGAGACCCTGCACGGCGCCTTCGCGAGCCACGGCATCGAGGCCGCACGTGTCGAGCTGCGGGGTCCCAGCCCCCACGCGGAGCTGCTCGCCGACTACGCGGAGGTGGACATCGCCCTGGATACCTTCCCCTACAACGGTGGCCTGACCACCTGCGAGTGCCTGTGGATGGGGGTCCCAATCGTCGCCCTGGAGGCGGAGCGGATGATCGGCCGGCAGACCGCCGCCCTGCTGCGCCTGCTCGGCCTGGAGGACTGGGTGGCCGCAACGCCCGAGGCCTATGTCCGGCTCGCGGTGGAGAAGGCCCGCCACCCGAACGCGCTGACCTCCCTGCGCGCCAAGCTGCGCCCAGGCATGGCCGCATCCCCCCTATGCGACGCCACCAGGTTCACGCGGGACCTGGAGCAGGCGTACCGGGCGATGTGGCGGCGCTATTGCGCCCGCTCGGCGGACCAGGCCAGCTTGGGGAGCGCGGATCTGGGCATGCGGCCGATATAGACCGGCGAGACGGCCGGGGCGACGAAGGGCGCGCCCCGGATGCGCTGGTACTCCTCGTGAAACACCGGAAACATGGGCCGGTCGGCGTTGGTCGCCACCCCGTTGTGTATCTGGTGGAAGGTGCCTTCGCCCAGCAGGATGATCACCTCGCTGTCCGGCGCCTCGCAGGCGCGGCGCCAGGTATCGAGATTGGCAAGACCGCCCCCCGACATCTCGAAGCGTAGGTCGTAGCCGCCGAGGGCCTCCCACTGGGCGCGGGTCAGGAAGAGCGCGTTGCTCTCGCCGATGGGCTGGAACCAGCCCCCGGCGGACGAGCCCGCGAAGCTCGAGATCTCGAACAGGCGGTAACCATCCTCCTCCCAGCGCACCGAGGCGAGCAAGGCGTCCTCCCTTGCCTGGTTGTAGCCAGCCAGGATCGAACGCCGCTGCAGGTCCGGCCCCAGGTGAAATCCCATGGTCCCGATCACCGGACGGTGGTGCAGGCGCGCCGCCCGCAGCGCCCCCGCGAGCAGGCCCGGGGAGGCCAGCCGAGCGCCGTCGATCCAGACCCCGATCAGCCCGCCGCGGGCCAGGGCCAGCCCCTGATTGATCGCCGGCACCGGTGAATGGGTGGGCACCGCCACCCGGTGCACCCGCATGTCCGGGCACCAGCGCAGGCATTCGGACGGGTCCCAAGGCTGAGTGGAGCCGTTGTCGACGAGGATGATCTCGTAGTCCGCCGGGCCAATCTCCCGCTGCATCGCCGGCGAGAGGGAGCGGATGGTGCGCGGCAGCTCCCGCGCCATGTTGTAGCCCACGATGACCAAGGACAGTGCCGGATCGGCCACGTCTAAGCCCCGCGCCCAGTCCCGGGGCCGCCCAGGCGCTCCCGCAGCGGTGCGAGCGCCTCCTGCACAGCGGCGACCCCAGCACCGGCCTCACGCAGCCGCCGCAGCAGGTCAAGCAGGTCCGACACCAGCGGGTCGTTCGGGGCCAGCGCCCCTTGCCGCTCGATCACCTCCGGCGGCGCCTCCTCGGCCACCCGATCCCGGTACTTCTTGACCACCGGGTTGTAGCCCTCCCACAGGACCCGGTTGCCGGGGTCCAGGCCCGCGATCAGGAGCAGCCCCGTAGGGCGGGTGTCCAGCGGCAACAGGAACAGGTCCGGGCGCAGGGCCTCCAGACAGGCGTAGAGCTTCCACACGTCGCCCGTCCACACCCGGGTCTGCCGCTCCCGCAACCCCTGGCGCGGGTGGTTGGGGAAGATGTCATCGATCACCGCCAGCCCCGCCGGGTCGGCGCGGCGCTCCACCTGCATCCAGTCACGCAGCGCGTACTCGAAGAGGTGCATGCCGTCGATAAAGCTGAGATCGATCGGAGCGTCGAGCAGACCCTCGGCCTGCCCATCGAAGAAGTCGTCGCTGGTGGCGGTCACCACCCGGGTCGCCGGACCCAGGGTCTCGCTCAGCTCCGGGGCCGGGTCCACGCCGATCGCCGGGCCCGTCGCCAGGGCGAGACTCCGCCCATGGCGCACTCCGATCTCCAGGTAGAGGCGTGGGGCCAGGCGGTCCTGGGCGTGCCGCAGCACCTCCAGGTAGTCCGCGCGGCCGGAGATGACCTCCTCCTCCGGCTTGGAGTCGAAGGACGCGCTACTGCCCGCCCCTGGGTCGGCTTGGGGCAAGGTCGCGGCGGCGGGTTTGGGCTCTGTCTTGCGGAAGACCCCCACCAGGTCCAGCCAGGGGCCGCGCTCGTCGCGCCACACCGCCTGGAGGTGGCAGCCGGCATACCTGGCCAGGGCTGCGTAGGCGTCCGGATAGAAGCGATAGCAGTCCACCGGGTAGCGGTGGATGGGCCCGGCGGAGGGCGCGATGAGAAAGAGGAACCCGTCGGGGGAAAGCAGGCGCACCATCTCTTGGAAGGCGAGCCAGAAAAATTCGGAATGCTCCAGCATCTGGCCGGAGAGGACCAGGTCGATGGAGGCGTCAGGCAGGGGGATACGATAGGGGTCGGTGAGGACCAGGTCCACCCCGGGGCCCGGGCTCAGGTCCGCGGTCCGGTAGTCGAAGCGGGGGCCAGCGAAGACCTCCCGATAGCTCCCGTTGACGTCGGCCCCGCCAATGTCCAGGACGTGCAGCCGGTCATCGGCCGCCAGCGCCGAAGGGAGAAAGAAGCGCTGATAGCACTTCTGCATGTTCTCGAACGAGGTCGGGTGCATAGCAAAGACACATACAAAAAGGGCGCCCGAAGGCGCCCTAAAGTTAGCCCAATGGGGGCTTAGGAAGCGACGGCCTTATTCATGACGCCATTCGTGAACTCAAATCCGCCGACAGCCTTCTGGAGGTCCGTGAGCGAGGCGTTGTTGATCGTCGGGTCGTCGGTGTTACGCGTGGTGAAGATACCACCCAAAACCGAGTCGCCGAAGGGGGCGGAGGCCCAGCTCAAGTTCATCTGACCCCAGCCGCGGATAGTATCCAGGTTCTCGAAGGCGATGACCCCGCGACGCTCTGCGGTCTGAATGACGGAAGGACGCGGCTCCGTACCGGCGGGTGCCAGGGTGAAGACCTGAAGCTCGTTGCAGATGTCGAGCGTGGTGCGTGTACCCGGCGATACCGAGACATTGCCACTGGCCTCCTGCTCCTCCGTGTCCCAGACGCGGAGCTGGTTGTCGTTCAGGCACAGGTCGGACGTGCCATAGACCTCGCCATCCGGAAGGGTCTGGCCTGGACGAACCGGCACGCCGGTAGATGTCCAGAGCCCATCAAAACCGAACGCGGTCTTGGGCGCATACAGCAGACACCACTCGTTGGTCCCGGCCCCAGCGCCGCCAGCACATTGCGCACCGTCGACCAGGTCGAGGTAGGCGTACTTGTTCGGGAAGCTCAGGATCCAGTCGAGGCCGACAAAGTTCGCCGGATTGTTCGACCAGTCCCCAGCGACGTTCGGGGCGGTCAGCGCGCTCTGGAAGCCATTAAGGAACTGCATCTCGCCCAGGTGGGGGTGATCCCACTCGAGCCCGTCCCAGGCGTAATAGGAATCGCAGTTCACGCAGTCCGCACCACTCTGGGCGGTGATACCGATTAAGCGGCCAGCCAAGGTTGGAGTCTTGGATGCTGACCGCATCGCTGCCGGCCTCAATGCCCAGGCCCACACCGGTGAGCAGGTAGCGGCCGACCAGGAAGTTACCGACGTCGCCGAATCCGCTGCCGACGACTCTGTTATTCAACGTCTGCACGTTGGTGGGGCTTGACAACCAGCGGGTCAAGAGGTTGCAGTCGAGGGGCACGCCGTCGGGGCCGTGCTCGGCGGCCGCGGCCAGGCTGACTCTGCCATCGCCCGGGTTCGCAAAGACACCGCCGTCGGCGGTGACGTAGATGCTAGTGAGGTCAGCCATACCCAGGACCTCCAGGTGGCCCACCGACATGGTCTCGTCGCCGCTCACGAAGGGGCTGGGGGCGGGGAACTCAACGGACCCACCGGTGCCGGGGCCGACTACGCAGGTGTTGTCGTTCCACTTCATGGTTGGGCGCGCAGCATCCGCGGCCTGTGTGACGTAGAAATCGAACTTATCGTAGGGCGAATAGATCACCAGGAAGTCCAGCACGTCCATCGAGCGCTCCTGCTCGCGGAAGCGAATCTTGGCGACGATGGTCTGACCACCGGTGTTGGTGGTCGAGAACGACGTCGTCATCGGGTTCACCGTGGTGTAGAGCGGGAACAGCAGGGTGTCGCCGCCGCTCGCGTTGTCCAACGTAGCAAGCGGGGTGTCGACCGACCAACCAAACGAGGTGGCGGGGATCAGCGCGGTGGCGCCAAGTACAGCACTGACAGCCAGGGTTAGGCGCAATTTACGCAGTTTCATCATCGAGTCTCCTAATTGACGTTCGCTAAGTGTGTTACGTGTGGATGGGAGGGTTGCGCGTTTCGATGCCTCACCACTATACAAGGACCGAGGGACAACCGTGGCGAAGCATGCAGTACCAGTCCGTCCCCGTGTCGGGATCATATCGTATGTTTCTCGCCTGTGCTACAAACCGTACTCCGACGGCCCCTCGCGATCTGCGCATTGGATTTGGGCAGGCCCCATGCCGAAAATACGTCGAGCGGACTGAGGTTCGCTTACCGACGCCAGAAAAATAGCAGCACCGCGTCAATTAGTCAACACTGAGAAAAAAAAACAACAAAAATCCTCAAGTGGGCGAGGCGCCGGTAGAAAATCCGTTGCTAGAGAACAACAATGGGGCCCTGCCAGGGGAACGCGGCAGTGTCTGCGCCCTGCTGGTCGGACACATTGGCGATGTCGTCGGCGTCGTAACGCCCTGGATCTCGGCAGCTTGCGGGCAGCGACAGGGTCTACTCACGGCCGTTGCCCGCCGCGACACACAGGCGGGTGCACCGATCCATACTCAGGGGCCCGAGCCATACCTGCCGCGGTGTGCTGTGGTAAAACTGACCCTGCCAGGCCAGGCCGCGCCGGCTGGTCTCCCCCGAGCAACACCCACCCGTCGGCGCGGTCATGCTTGAGGGCTGGAAGGTAGACAACCTTAGATATACCTGCGCGCGGGGCAGGGCAGCTCAGCGAGCATTTTGCACATCTCCTCGCCCCCTATGTAATCGATTGGGATGGTCCAAATGCCGTAGCCGCCGGGTGAGGCCCGCGAACTGGACCCCAGATGTGGCCGGACAAGCCCTGTACCCCACCACTAAGGAACGGTTCCGAAACAACCGAAACAAGCGGGCGGACGACAAGAAACTACGAAATACACGAAAGTCGCGAAGAATTCGATGTGCATGTCTAGGCGCGCAGTCAACCAAGATGCAAAACCCCCTGGCCATGCCAGGGGATTGGCGCTCCCTTACCCACACGTGCAGGTAAGGCCTGTGTCATCAGTAGGGGCTTGGTCGGCTAAGGAAGTCCTGATACGCATCCGTGACGTGCGTATTTGGCGGCAACTGGGTCGAGTACCAGCTGAAGTTGTATTGGGAAGTGGTGGTATTCTCGGGAACTTCCACGACACCTCTCCATGCGACGCACTCACAGGGCACGGAGCATTGAATATCGGCTTCTGAAACCTCCGTCGCGGTGTCCCCGTTCGGGCAGAAATAGGTCGTTTTCTTCCGGCGGTATCCCCTGTAACAAGCTCAGTACCGCTTGACTTAGGAATCACCGCGTCGACATCGCAGCTATTTTCCCGCCGGTACAGGAGCAAGACTTTGTTTCGTCCGGGTCAGTCGTGTCCCCGTCTGAGTTGAGGTCAAGCGAGTCGTACTGAGCGCAGGGCGCAGTATAGAGTCTCTTGTGATTGACCCTCATATAGTACATACCGGCACTCGGCAGGCCCATTCGATAGGTCAGCGGGGCCGATGTCGACGTGGTGTCGGTGTTGATGCTCAGGATCGGTTTAGCGGTGCCGCTGCCAAAGACCACATCGTTCGTCTCGTCGGTCCCGTAGACCTCAACCTGCCAATTCCCAGGCTCGCATTGTTCGCGCGCGCAGAAGGTCAGCGTGACGACTTCCGATCCACTGCTGTAATAACCGTACCAGTCCGAATCGCTGCCCTGCGCCCATACGCTTGTCCCGTCGCTGGTCGGTACGGTTTGGTCAAAGGAAAGATTGATCAGGCCATACATGGTGACCCCGGTGGTCAGCATGGTGCTAGCTGCGGGGAGATCGTTGGGTTCGAGTTCGACGTCGTAAAAACCGACGATATAGTTCTGTGCATCGAGCGGCGAGTCCTGCAACACTGCCGCAAGGTTGTACGTTGAATAGTTTGCGACACCTGGCGCGGTTTCAACAACGATGTAATAGGCACCGACAAAGCCGAGGGTCACCCGATACGCCACCTCGCCTTCGGGCGCCGGGACACTACCAGGAGCAGAGGTATCGAAGTCGGCGAATAGATTCCCCGCCGCGTCCCGGATGGCAACCTTATATCCAAAGATGGAGCCGTTCGGGACCGAGAAATTGATCGTCAGGTTCTGATTGGGCTGCGTGGTCACAATGTAGAACCAGTCCTTGTCGACCGGCCCATAGCTTTGACCCCAGAATCCAACATCGAACGGCAAGGCATTGGCGGCTACGATGTTGTCATTGGGCTCCGTTTCCCCGTAAGTCGGAGCAGGTAGGCACGAGGCGAACGCGATGCCGCACATTGCCGGGTTGGCAATACAGTACGCAACGGCTTCGTTCCATCCCTGTACCTGGCCGCGGGTAAAGCCCTGTGCGTTTCCATCGGCAAGCCCGACTTCATAGCCGGCTACTAGGCCTGCGGTTCGTTCCGCGGCACAGGCGTCCGAACTTGGGTAGCTCGATAGTGAGCCGTCGGCTAATGCCGGTTGGGCCACCAGCGCGATTAATGCGCCAAACCATAAGCCTAGGGACTTCATCGTTATACTCTCCGTCTGGCGCAGCGGCTGTGGGTCATAGGTTAGGGCCGATGGACTCGGTGCCGGAACAGGCACTCACCGATCGTAGCCCATCCCGCCGGCGAGTATAACTGACCCTGTTAGATTTTTGACGGGGTTCACGCATTTCCTCCAAGCCATCCCGCGCCGAAGGGTCTGTGATCGGGAAATCGGTCCAAACTACCGCTTGACAGGTCCGCGCCACCCGTCATTGTCATCCATCCTCACCTAGACCCCCAGGGGAGGCAACGCCTATGCCGAGACTTTGGGTAGCCGTGTTGATCGACCCGGCGGGAGCTCGGTGGAAACCGCGCGGGACGATGCTCGCCCTTGATCATAGGCCCTATTGAATGCTAGCGTTTCCTTCGACTTGAGCCTCCGTGCGGTTGGACTTCCCATGCCTCGCCGAAGAGGAACCCCTCCAACCAGAGCGTGCCGGATGAGCCTCAACGAGCCCCCAGACGTCGACCTCTCCGCAGTCACCCACAATTCGGTGCGCTGGGTCGCGGCATTCGTGGAAAGCGTCCTGGCCCAGACCTACCCGACAGACCGCCTTAGTTTGATTATTCGGGACCACGAGTCCACCGATGGCACGCTGGATCTATGCCGCGAGCTTCGCGAAATCCATCGTGCGCATTTTGCCCGTTTTGAGGTGATGTCGGGCCCCAATCACGGGTTCGGCTTTGGTCACAACCGGAACCGGGAGTTGGGCCGCGCCCCCTATTTTCTCGTGACCAATGTCGATCTCAGGCTCGAACCCGATGCCATCGCACGAGTGGTGGCTGCGGCGGAAGGCGACTCCCCCCAGGTTGCGGCCTGGGAGTTACGTCAGAAACCCTTCGAACACCCGAAATGGTATGACCCCTGCTCCCTCGACACCACCTGGGCGTCCTCGGCCTGCGTTCTGCTGCGGCGCACTGCTCTGGACGATGTTGGCGGCTACGATGAGCGCATCTTCCTCTACGGCGAGGACGTGGATCTGTCGTTTAGGTTGAGAGACCGCGGTTTCAGCATCCGCTATGCTCCCAAAGCGGTCTGCTGGCATTACAGCTATGAAGACCCTCACACCGTCAAACCGGCGCAGTTTTTCGGCGACACGCTCTCAAATATATACCTGCGCCTTCGCTTCGGGACTCTACTGGACGTTCTCAGCGGCCTAGCCCGCCAGCTATCGCTCTGGATCTGGCATCCATCGGTGCCGCGCGTGTGGGCCGGACTGGCGCAGAACACACTCTCAGCTCTCCGAAACGCGCCCTATTTCTTGAGGACCCGAAAACGCAGTCGCATTCGCTTTCACTTCCACGGCTGGGGCTACGCCGTCCATAGGGAAGGCGCATTCGTTCCAGCAAGGCCCGTTACCCCCGACCCACCCCTAGTGAGCGTCATCGTGCGGACCGATCGGGGCAGGCTCGCCTGGCTCGAGCAGGCCATAGCTTCCGTCGTAAACCAGACCTACCCCCAGATAGAGCTTATCGTCGTCGAGGACGGGGCGGAGGAGGCGCGCGCGCTGCTTGCCAGACTGGTCGCCTCCGGATGCCTCGCGTCAGTGGTCTACCTGCCAATCGCCAAGGCGGGGCGCTGTGTTGCCGGCAACGCGGGCTTGGCAGCCGCCCGCGGCGAGATAATAGGATTTCTCGACGATGATGGCCTCTATTTTGCGGATCACGTCGAAACGCTGGTGGCCGAACTTCTCGCCCAACCTTCCCTCGGAGCGATCTACGGCCTCGCGTTTCAGGTGCAGACCAGAGTGCTCTCTAGCGCTCCGCTGCAATACGAAGAAACGAGCTGCGAAGTGATACATCGGCAAGGATTTTCCCGCGCCCTCCTGTGGCGGAACAACTACATTCCGATCCAGACCATCTTGTTCCGCCGGATACTCTACGACCAGTACGGAGGGCTGGACGAGTCACTAGACAACCTGGAGGACTGGAACCTATGGACGCGCTATTCGCTCCAGCGCGATTTCGACCTTGTACCAAAAGTGACGAGCCTTTACCGGGTTCCCGCCGATAGGGATCTTTTCGTAGAACGCCAAAAAGCAGCCGATCCCTATTATGCGGCTGCGGTCGAGAAGCAGCGTGAGTTGCGAATGACCCTAAGCCCTGCCGATTTCACCGAGATGAGCAGGGAACTGTCCCGTACGGTGGATCCCATCAGGGATCCGTTCCTCACAGTCACGCATGTTCCCATCACGAGTCGCTGCCGTGACCTTCTCTACTACGCTGCCACTTGCCTCGCGAACAAACTGCGCCGAAGCATCTCCACCGGCCAACTCCGGGGGCCGCGTCTGGCTGCCCGTCGCTCGGATCGCCGCACGCCACCTCGCAGCAACGATCCCGCTCCGCCGAGCACCGACAGGAAGGACCAACTCAGTGACCGCCCAGGTGGGAAGCTGCGACGATGATCATAGACAATAGACAAGAACGCAGGTGCTAACACGTCGAAGCGCGCGGACGACAAGGAACTACGCAAATACGCGAAAGCCGCGAAAAAACAGCAACTGTTCCTGTGTATATTGAGCCTTTTCGCGTTTTTCGCGTGTTTCGTAGTTCCAAGAAGATGTACCGGTTGTTCTTGAATCGTCCCTTAGTTAAGCCGAATATATTTATCGGTTGGGTATAACGAAACCAGAGCAGCAGCTCCTGCAGATCATCGCCCACCGTTGATTCGTGCCCGCAATTCATTAATGCGCCTTTCACACGCGATGAACTCAGGATCACGCAGCAAGCGCCGTCGTCTCTCGTCATCAACCAGTGCAAGCGTGTTCTCACGCAAACCATCCGTACGGTGGAAATAATCCCCGACGAACCGACCTTCTCGGAGCGAATCCCAGTCCGTATCATGCTCGGAGAATATTTGGAGCGTCAAATAATAATCCTCCATGTATTTCATGCCCGATTCCCAGGTGATCTCGTTAAGATCGATCTTTCCAAGATCGAGCATATAACTATGGATCGGCGCATGATTCTCACTCACGAAAGAGCGGTAATCCGCACCAAAACCGTAAACCACGGATCGTGCGCCGATGCGATTGTCAATGCCATCGAATTCCGTAGAATATACAAGCCCAAATGCCGCATTCTTTCGTGTACGTCGCAGCCGGCCAATCATCCAGGCATAGGCGTCGTGGAATACCACATCATCGTAGTCCAGAAAGGTGACGTATCCCCCGTCGAGCGACCGCAGCGTGTCGTTCAGCATCAGGGCCCGCAGATCTGAATTTGCCGTGTCTGCGGCATAGTGCCGGACCACCGGTGCGCAGCCCTCCGCCCAGGGGATATCCGCAATGACACGGCAAAGTTGCGACCGCTGCTCTTTCATCAGATCCTGTGCCGCAATGATCGGGCGAACGCAGCACCCCGCCTGCGCTGCAAGGGAATACAACGCACGCGCCAATTCATCTATCCTGCCTCCACGATGAATACGCAAGATCGTGGTGACCCGGGGTGTCGAAGCCTGGCGTCCATCCGGCTCGGATACATACAACGCAGCATCGTTACAGCACCGCAACGCGGGACTACCGAACCCCCGAATGTACATATAGCCACTGAGTTCAGTGGCCGCGCCATCAGTCACCCCAAGATGATCGAAATTCTCATCGTTAAAGTGTGTCGGAGTAACCGTGCACCCACCGTGAAAGACCGCGGCCTGGAGCATTGCCATGATCGACTCGGAGTCAAACAGGCAGAACTTGCGGACTACCAATTCGAAGTCGCACCCCGCCAACTGGCCCGTCCCCGTCACCGGCCCCAGTAGCGGGAACATCTCCGCTGTCGCGGCGTCCGCGCGGATCTGACAGGCACCCAGCACGGACGATACCTCGATACACTTGGCGAATCGCGCCCGCGCAGCTTCATCGCCACGTAGCGCCTCAAGTAGCGCCGGGGCCAGGGTAACCCTTAGCACCGTGGCCTTATCGAGCACGACTCGCCGATATTCCCTATCGGTATACCGGATACCCGATAGCGTCCGACCAATTGAGTTTAGATACGCGTAACCATATCGTTGGTCCGGCTCCAGATGAGCGCCGTCGGCCCACCCGTTCCAGGCGTTAACGGTCACCCATTGCTCACCCTTCCCCAACCGCGCCTCCGCGTCCTCCACAAGTCCCTCGATCCAACCCTGAAACCGTTTGGGAGATGATGCATGGATGATATGACCTCGCGCACCGTAACGGGGCACGTTATCCCACCCAGGTATGACTGATCGGAAATAGGGAAAGTCGGCTGGAGGTCGCCTTTCCAGGTAATAATTCGACACCTCACCATAGTCCGTGACGCTCCCTCGGATCGGCCGATAGGGAACGCAAGTACCGCTCCGCTCCTCGACACTTCCATCCGTGAATTCGTGAAGAATGCGCTCGCAAGCAGCATCCATTGCATGGTCGCCTGGGCGGCCCATATCGCCGGCTAGAGTAGCGACCAGATACGGCTCCGGCAGGCCTGCAAGACGACAGTGATCAGCCCAAATCCCCCGATACCGATCAATACACTCGATCGACGGCGGACGATCGATAAAAAGCACCGGCCGACCATCGATCGTAATGTAACGCTCATCCTCGAAAAACGGAACCAGATAGCGAATATAGGCAGCCGCATCTTCGTCGTATTCGTCTTGCTCGAGAAGGCGCCCCTGCTCATTACCATACCGGCGCCGCGCCCCGTCCTTGTGGTCCCAGCAAAAGCAGAACGGCAGATCAATTGACCGATCACGGATCAGCAGCTGCACAGGCGATTCGAATTGGAACTTGCCTGCGGGCCAATAATGATAAAAAATCAGGCCATACACCCCAGACTTCGTCAACATCCCCCATTGGACGCGCAGGATCTCAGGCGAGTCCCCTCGATAGTATCCAAGATCAGGATGCGGCACATGCTGTTGATAGTGACCGACAAATAACGGGTTCGCCGCACGAACCTGGCGCCAATCACTGGATCCATGGCTGGGCCATGTGTCAGTCTCGGAACTGGGATGAGATTGGGGGAGATAGAAGGCCAGCACCTTGACTGATCTCCGCGATGCTGTGGCGGAATAATCGAGTTGCGTCTCGTAAGCCGGATGGGGTGGTGCGGTCATTGGCCCAAATACGGCATAGTTTCTTCCCTTCGCGTTCTGGATGATGCCGGCCAACTGGGCAGCCCCAGCTCGCCTGCATGACGCACCGACCCGCGCCGCTGGATCCGTTGGTTCGTGCGATGGCCTGTCGAGCCGATCCGACCGGCCGGAGATGGCCCGGGCGCTCATCCAAAACGCTTCGCTGTCGCACAGGGTATCTACAAGCGTCGAACGACCGAGGGTGAAGGGATCTGCCAAGTTGGTGAGGACCGTCGCGTCGAGGGAAGTCGTGCTGCGCGCACGGCGCCGCCAATCGATGCCCGGAACGATGACCCGTGCATCACCTAATAGCGCAGCAAATACCTGGCCCACGCCCTGCGTCGAGTCCAAAAGCAATCCCGCTCCCGCTAAACCGCCGACCAGCGGACGTTCGGCCGCCTCATTCGTGGCGTCCACATAACCGATGATGTCGTAGTCGGCGCATGCTGCGGGGAGGGTAGTGAGGAGATAGTGAAGGGGCGAAGCATCCGGTGCTGCGTCCCTCACCGTAACCGAGCGGAGCCCGCCAACGCCCTCACATTGCCTGGCTACGGTCTCCAAGGCCGCAGGATCCGTAACCGAAATGTGGAGATCGAAGGCCCCTGGGAGGGACCCGAAAACATGCAAGATCCTGGGGATGTGCGCCCCGTTTACGACCGTGACGCAAACCAACACGTGCTCTGTCCAAGCGTCCGGCGGGCGCGCCACGCCGAATGGATCGAGATACAAGGGAACAAAAACGTCGCCCGGGCAGTCGGGCGTCTGCTGTCCAACAATTCGATCGGGAACACGTCGGGCACGTCGCGACCGCACAGTCGCCTGGCCCTGCTCGCGCCTGATGTAGGCGACAACGAGGTTCAGTATTTTTCGCGGCCCCTCTCGACGCACAGCTTGGATAAACCGCCAAACTAAATTTGGCCGCTCTCTCAGCAATGTCGCAGCGGTCATCAACTTCGCGAACAAGGTTCATCCTCGACGGCATTCTATGGTCGACGGGGCTCCCGCTTTGGGAACCGGCAGGCGACCCCAACGACGGTAATGCTCAAGCAGGTTGCCGGTTGCGCTGGGGACATCCGGATAAGCGACTAACCCGATGCGCTTGCTGGTTCGGTCCATCGCGGTCAGCGGATAGCCCAGATGATTCCCCGCTCGGGTTCGCGGGGATCGCCGCCTGAGGATCGAGCGCACCGGTTCACGATAATGACACGGGCTGGCGAACGAATTGGGGCCGGCCGAATGCCGGGCCTGGGGATTCGAGGTGAGCAGGGCAGCAGGGCAGAACCTACGCTATGGTCACCCGATGCCTATGCTGACTTCGCGAGCAATGTGAACCAGCTCCGCCTCCGAGAGGTAGGGATGCATCGGTAGGCTAAACACCCGCAGAGCGGCATGCTCCGCTACGGGAAGAATTGGATCATAGGAACCAATTAGAGCAGGTTGGCGATGCAAAGGGATCGGGTAGTGGATGGCCGTGGGGATACCAGCCGAAGCGACCTTGGAGAGGACAGTGTCCCGATTATCCACCGCAATGGTGTACTGCGCGTAGACGCTCGTGTTGTGCGGCTCGATGTAGGGCGTCTCGCAGGCGGCACTTGCCAGGAGGGCACTGTAGCGGGCGCCGATGCGGGCACGGGCTTCGACCTCGTCGGAGAAAGTCGTGAGCTTTGCCAGAAGCACCGTGGCTTGCAGGCTGTCGAGGCGACCGTTGATACCGATACGGGGATGGTGATAGCGTCGATCCTGGCCGTGTACCCGGATCTCGCGCATGAGTGTGGCCAAGGCATCGTTATCGGTAAAGCAGGCGCCTGCATCGCCGTAGCCACCCAAGGGCTTGGAAGGAAAGAAGCTGGTGCAACCGATAAGCGACAAGCCGCAGGACTGGCGCCCCTTGTAGGTCGCACCGAAGCTTTGGGCGCCGTCCTCGATCACAGAAAGACCATGACGCTCGGCGACTGCGTTGATGGCGTCCATGTCCGCGCATTGCCCGTAAAGGCTGACAGGCATGATCGCTCGGGTCTTCGGGGTGATGGCGGCCTCGATCTTGGCCGGATCGATGTTGTAAGTGCGGGCGTCGATGTCCACAAAAATCGGCACGGCGCCAATCAGAGCAATCATTTCGCCGGTGGCGATGAAGGTGAAGGGGCTCGTGATGACCTCGTCCCCAGGCCCGATACCGAGGGCCAACATGGCCACAAGCAAGGCATCGGAGCCACTGGAAACCCCAATGCAGTGCTTGACACCGACGTATTCGGCCAGCTTGCCCTCCAATTCGCCGACCTCAGGGCCCAGGATGTACTGGCCATGGCGGAGGACGCGGTGGACACCCTCTTCCAATTGCGGGCGAATGCGGTCTTGCTGAGTCTTGAGGTCGATAAAGTCCACTGTCGACGGAGGCCGAGCTTCATCGAGCCAAGCCAGCGCCGCCGAGGGGCTCAGAATAGAGATGGCGCCCATGCCGTCAAAGCTGGCATCGTTGGATAGGATACGGGTCTCGCCGTGGAGCGCGGTTGCGGCCGCGGCGATCTGGGCATCCTCCAGGTCCTTGGCCCGGGACAGCAGGTCACGTTGCTGAAACCCCTGGACGCTCAGGACCGATACATAGTCGAGCAGTGACTGGGTCAGGCGCGACGCCAGATTCGCGGCATCGGCGCCACTGGCGCCACGCTTCTTCAGCTCGGCCGCACACACATAGTGGAGAATCGGCAGGCTGGTGGCCGCGACCCAAAACCGGACTTCCCCGGTGACTGACCGTTCCAATATGGCCTCGATCAGGGATGCGTGACCACGAGCCAACCAAAGGTCCAAGACCACATTGACATCGAGAATAAGATTCTTCATAGCCAGACGACAAGGGACCTAGGGAGAGGAACGCCTTCAGCGTCAAGAGTGCTTTTGTTCGAGATGTTGCCGCCAAAGCCGTTTGTCAGCATCAGGGGCTACCGCCGGAGATGGTCCTGCATAGGGGCCAAGGATTTCGTCGATTTGCCGCCTGATGGTACCCACAACGTCCAGCCCCGAGGGGTGGGAATCCTCGTCACCGGCGCAGGCGTCATCTGGGATGGCGACGGTGAGGTGCCGGCTCTTGAGGCGCAAAGGCGCATCAGGCACTAATACGCCGTCCTTATAGGTCACGCCAATCATCATGGTTCGGGTCACTCCACAGATGAGCGGTCAGCACGGACCTCGGCCCGAGCTAGATGCCGACCTGACAGGGAATCCAGGGTACCAAACAACGTGGTGAATCGGTACCGCGAGCCTTCGGCGACCTGCCCACTGTGGCACCATCCACGTCCTTATCCCCTCGCCGGCATCGCTGTCGCAGCGTCAGCATTTAGCCTCCCCTCGCTCTCTGCGAGGGGTTGCGGGTAAGGCTAAGCCACGACAAGGGGTTAGACCCCCTCACCCCGGCCATCTCACCCTGGGGGGAGAGGGGGCTGAGCGGATACGTCAAAACTTGAACTTCAACCCCTTGACCTTTTTGCGGAAATCCTCCGCGACGCCACGCGCATCCTGATCGTTGGCGATGACCCGCGGCGTAATGACCACCACGAGCTCAACGCGGTCAGCCCTCTTGGATGTCTCGCCGAACAGGAAGCCGAGGACCGGGACGCTGGAGAATCCCGGCACACCGCTCTGGCCAGTCGAGCGCTCGTCCGAGATCAAGCCTCCCAAGACCACAGCCTGGTTGGATCGGACCGCAACATTGCTGGTGATTTTGCGCGTGCGAAAGGTGGGTGAATCCACCCCTATGGCGGTGGCATCCGCCACGTCGGTGACCTCCTGCTCGATGTCCATCTGGACCATGCCGCCGGGGGTCACCCTGGGCTTGACGGTAAGGATCACGCCTGTGTCCTTGTAACTGATCTGGTTGACGACGGTGGACACGCCAGTTGTCGCCTGCTGCTGGGTGGTGAGAACCGGCACTTGCCTACCGACCTGCATCTTCGCCGTCTGATTGTCCATGACCATGACCGACGGCGAGGAAAGCACATTGACCAGATTGTCCGCCGCCAAGGCGCTGAGGGTCGCCTGGATAGCCCCGGCACTGTTGATAAAGGCCCAGTTGAAGCCCGGGAAGGTCTTGCCGATTGTGCCTTCGGTGTTGTTGACCAGGGAGTAGTCACTGCGGGCGTCCGCCTTGCCACCGAAGAACTGCCACTGGACCCCATAGCGCAGGCTGCCGCTCAGGGTGATCTCGACGATGGTCGCCTCCACCAGGACCTGCAGCGGTGGGATATCGAGCTGCTTGAGGGCATCCAGGATCTTCTTGTATTCCCGTGGCGGAGACTTGATCAGCAGGGAATTATTGGCGAGATCGGCCACGACACTGACACCGGAACCCAGATCCACCGAGCTGGCCCCCGCACGCTGCCTGGGAGCCGCAGCCCGATCCCCATCAGCACCACCCTCCTGGGACTGAATCGACCCCTGACCGAGCCCCGGGGCCACACCGCCCAACCTGCTCCGACGCTGTTGCTGTCCATCGGCGAAGAGCTGAGAGAGGACCTCTGCCAGCTTCTCGGCGTCGCCATGACGCACACGATAGACATAGAGGCGTTCGCTCGCCTCCCCCGCGGCCTCGGCCTGGTCCAGGCGCTCGATCCATCCCTTTACCTGCTCCAGATAGCGCGCTTGGGGCGATACCACCAGCAGGCTGTTGGCGCTCTCCACCGGCACGAAGCGAAAAATGCCCTTGAAGGGGTTGCCGCCATCGTCCGCCAGGAGGCTTTCCAACTGGGAGGCGACATCGTTGGCCTTGGCATATTCCAGGGTGAAGAAGCCCACCGACAGACCGGACATCCAATCCACGTCGAAGGTCCGAATGGTATCGACAACATTACCCAATTCCGGCCCGGACCCGGCAATCACCAGCAGATTGCGCAGGTTATCGGTGCGCAAGACCGTCCCCTGCGGGACCAGAGGTTCCAGGATCTTGCTCATCTCCTCAGCACCGATGTACTGGAGCGGGACGATCTGGACACTGTAGCCGTTGGGCAGCGCCCGCGAGCTGGAGCCCAGCTGGGGTACTACCAGCCCCTGTACACCATCGGCAATAGGCTTGATCTGGTAGCTGCCACCGCTCTGGATGAGGGCTGCATTGTTCATCCTCAGCAGGGTCTCGAGGGTCGGGATCAGATGCTCGCGCCGCAGAGGCCGCTCGGTTTGGAGAGAGGCGGTACCGGTCACCCGGGGATCTATGACGTAGTTGACCTGCAGGAGATCACCCAAGATGACTTTGACCACCTCGCGGACATCGGTGCCGTCGAAGTTAAGGGTCACATCCCCGGGTGTGGTATCCACCTCTGGTCGAGCGAGCTTGCCGACGAAGACCCCGGTACCGGACGTGATCGAGTCCTTTGGGGACTGTGACCCATCCCCCCCCAGGGCGATGCCGCCCTGCTGGATCAGGGGCATGGTCTGAGCCCCCGAGGGGTCGGGCCGACCGATGACATGGCCCTGCGGATCGCCAATCTTGAGGGTGGGATCCCAGTCCGAGCGGGAGCACGCACCTAACCACAAGGCCGCGAACAAGGCCGCGAACAGAGCGGAGAGCGTCGGCGCAAGGCGTAAGGCCCGGCCCCCAACTCTAACGCCCCGCTGCTGCTTGGTGTCCAGGGGCATCGGCCGCAAAACCGCGCCCAACCGACGCCCATCCCACAGGAGCGAGACGAGGTGAAACAAGGCGCTAGGGTGTAGGTAGGCGAACATTGGGCCTCGATCGGGGTTGGTTGTGGGCGCTCTAGGCTTGGTGTGCGGCCACTTGAGGGTGGGCCTGTGCATCGGCCCCGGCGTCTGGTCTAGGCGCTATGGCCCCGAGCCTGCGTCCAGGCGGAGCGCTTGGCGAGCGGGCCGAGGCCTACCGAGGCACCCGCCGCGGCGGCACTGGCTTCGGGGCGACTCGCCGAGGCGCGGGCCGGCGGCCAGCAGGCACTTGCGCTGGAGGCGCTGCACTCCCCTGAGACTCGAATGCGCGCAATATTATCTCATCCGTCGTGCCCTGTCGCTCCAGCACCAGACGGTCGGCCAGGATACCCTTGACTGTCCACCCCTGGAGATCCTCCCCCAGACGCAGTCGGACCGGCGCCGGCTGGCTCGGGTCCTTGACCCAGGCAGTGGTCACCTGCGGCGAGATGAGAACGCCTGTCAGGTCCATGCCTGCGAGGTCGGTCCGCTCTTCCGGGACGGGCTCGGGTTCGGCCTCGGCGGCATCGTCCTCAGGCCGGCGATCCGGGCGAAACAACGGGCGCTCGATCACCGCCGCATAGTCTTCCTTGTCCTCCAAGGGGTGCAGCTCGACCACCGGACCCGACTCGGGCACCGCGGCGATCTCGCCGGCGGGGACTGCCACCTGCCCCGGAGCCTCCGGCGGCCAATCGGCCCACTGCACCGCAAGCAGGGCGGCAAGGCCAAGGGCGAGCAAGGCCAGAATCGTCTTGGTCATGCATCCCCCAAGGCGAAGCCATAAATATCCAGACGCACGGTCAGGTCTTCCGGGGGTACGGCCCGCCTCGCCCTCGCCCTCGCCCGCCGGTTGCGGGGATTCCCGCGCGCCGGCTGGACCATAGAGCGAATCGACACCTGCCCGACAAACAGAAAAGGGCGCGACGCTTCTAGCTGGTAGAGGATTTCGAGCAAGGCATCGGTAGACCCCTGCATCTGGATACGCACCTGGACCTTAGGCGGCTGCTCACCCAGGGTCTGAGGCAAAATTTGGGTACTCACCAGGCGTGCGCCGGCCGCCTTTACCATGTCCTGCACCCGTTGCTGGAGCGTCGCCCCGGCCAGGGAGAGCGTTGCTGCGTCGAAGTAAAAGGCCTTGAAGTCCTGATCGCTGTTGACCCGATCCAACTCGGCGCGCAGCCCCGGCAAGGTCGCCACCAGGCGTTGATAGCGGTGCAATTGATCCTGGGCCCCCTCGATGTCCTCGGCCAGGGTGCCCATCCTGTCGAGCCAGGGCCAGCCCACCCCCAACGCCAGGAGCAACGGGATCAACACCGCCAGGCCCCAGGCCAGCAGGCAGCCGGCCAACCGCGCGCCTACACCAGCCTCACGCAGTGCGCTCACGGTACCGCCGGCCTCTGGTACTGAAAGGTGATGTTGAACCGCTCGGCCCCGGTCTGGGCCACCCGGGTCACCGGCGAAGCGAAGCTGACCCCCTGCACCCCGGCGGACTTCTCCAGCAGGGCCAACAGGGCCGTAGCCTGGGTGGACTCGCCACGCGCATCGACCTTCCCATCGTCGAAGTTCAGGTTCTGAATCCAGGTTCCGTCTGGCAATTGGAGGGTCAGTTCACGCAGCAGATCGATCATCCGAGGCTCTTCCACCTTGCGCTGGAGCACGGCGACGCTGCCCTGGCGAGCTCTCTCCAGCTCACTGCGCACCTTGTCGACCTCCTCAGCGGCACTGCGGGTGCGGGCCAACTCGGCCTGCAGTGCGCTCAAGACCTGGGCACGTTGCCACAGGGGTGTGACCAGGACCGCAGCCCCCAGGGCGAGGACCAATACCACCAGAGACAAGGCCAGTCGCAACCCGCCCATGCCCCGCCTGGGTCGCTTGGCCGGCGGCAAGAGGTTGGCCTTTGGCCAGGCGCCCTCCCAGGTAACCTGTTCGACCGTGGAACCGGCTTCGCGCAGGCGCTGAAGCCAGGGCTCGACGCGGTCGCGCCTACACAGGGCCAGTTCGACGAGGATTCGATCCCCACTCGGGGAGTTGCCTTCGACGCGGGTGTCGAAATAGACCTGATCCGCAGGGAAGGGCGACAGACGGTCCATCTCATAGCGGATGACTTGCTGGAGGTTCTCTCGCACCTGGATGGGAAAGGTCAGGCTACGCCGCAGCACCTGGGGCGGCGGCAACAGCAACTGGGTGCGCAGGCTCAGACCACGCTGCCCGGCCGCCGCAGCGGGCAGCGGCCCTGGCCCTGCCAGGTTCAGGGTCCCAAGGTGGCGGAGTGCCTCGTCCTCGGCCAAGTCGAGGCGCGCCTCGGCACCCGCGGGCGAGACCAGCAGGCGCCGATCATGGCCGAACAGCAGGGCACGCAGGTCCCGCGGCAGGCAGGCTCCGAGTTGTCCGCGCCAAAGGTCGAGAAGCCCCCATATCGAGAGGTCCAAATGGGACAGGCGCAAGGCTGTTAGGGCGTCGGGAAAAGGCATCACACGTAATTTAGGGGGGCAATAGTCGATCTGGTTTGGGGCCTGCGCCTACAAAGGCGATTGAGTTCTAAGCCTATCATGAGCGGGCCCGCAACGGTGGGGGCGCGCATGCCCGATCATTGCTCCCGGTCATCGGAAGCTAGAGGGCGGGTCCGGGCTGCGAAACCAGACCATAGCGGCGCCACATCACCGAAACCGGCGGCGATGTGCCCGGCTCCACCCTGACCAAGGCCTCCATGGCGAGCCCGACGGAGGCAGGGACCGTTTCCGGGTCTGCGACCATGGCCTGATCGGTCCCCGCAGCGGCCCGCGCCACTCGAATACGGTAGAGAGGGCCGCCCCCGCCTACACCTCGGGGCGCGGCACCGGGCAGCGGGGGCTGGTTGCGCTCCGCCACAGACAGCTGGGCGTCCTCCAGGGTCAGACCATTGAGGGCGGCCAGCACGACAGCAGAGGCGAACTGCTCGTCGGGTCGATTCTCCCCAGTATCCACCGTCACCTCCGGGGCCAGGAGCGCATAGAGATCCTGTGTCACCCCAAGCACCTGGCGCAGCTCCTCAACGCTGTCAAAGGGCCCGTCCTTGGCCCCATACGGCAAGCCAGCTGCAGCATAGTCGGGGTCTTCAGCCCCATTGAGGCCGGTGAGGTCGTCCGGATCGCGCCAATCGAGGATGCGGTCGGCCAAGGCCCACGCGTCGGCCTCCGGGACATTTAGGACTAGGAACAGGGTGGTAAGCAGGTCGACATCCGCCAGGTTGAGGTCAATTCGCGAGGCTTCGTTCTGCACGGAGATCACCAGCGGCACCTCGGAGAAGGTCCATCGGTGGGCGGAGCCGTCCGGCAACCAGGCGGTCGACTGGCCCTGGGCGTCGGTCTGGAGGACGTCCGGATCGAGGTTTCGGGAGGCAAGCAGATTGAGCACCGCATAGCTGACACCCGCCTCGGCGGCTGCGCGAAAACGGGCCCCGTCCAGGGCGTTGAGGGTCAGGGCCGTCTCGGTGCGCTGCGCAGCGGTCAGGCCGAGGGCCATCACCGTGAGCAGGGTGATGACCCACAAGACCAAGACCAGGGCAATCCCGCGGCGCCCTCGGATTTGCCCGATCATCATTTTCCGTCACCTGCAGGCGGACTCGGGTTGGCGCCGCCAGCCCCAGGCGCGCCACCGGCGGGGAGCCCCGGCGGATCGGGTAGGACCTCGGGGACGCCGATATCGATCGGTGCACCCAACGGCTGATCCACGCGGGGCAAGGCGATCACGCTATCCGGCCAGTCCTGGCGCAGACTGGTGAGACGCACCCGGATGAGCGTAGGCGGATGGGGCTGATCGATCCATTGTTCGTTCCATTCCCCCTCGCGCACCTCACCATTCCATCTGTCGCTCCCCCCACCCAAAGCGACAACCGGCCCACCTTGGGCCCAGAAATAGGCGAGCTGAAACTCGTTGACCCCCTCCAGCAGGACGGTCTGGCCGTAGGCCCCGGCGGCCAGATCCTGCTCCTGAGCCGGCCCCTGCGAGACACCGGGCGAGCCAGGGTCCAGCGGATTCCACTCCGGAACCTCGGCGTCACCGGCCAGGACATCCGGGTGCAACAACCAGCGCGTCAGCACCAAGCGGCTAGCCTCGCCGCGGTCTTCCAACCCCAGGCGCAGGACATAGAGCCCCGGAATGCCGACATGCTCGGACAAGGGCGCAGCGAACTCCAGGCTATCGGAACCGCCGGCGAATAGCTGCCGCGGCAAACCATCGATGTTGACGAGGAGATCGCGTGATTGCGCCAGGGTCCGATCGAGGAATCCCCGAGCGCTGCGCAGTTCGGCGTTGCGTTCAGCTACCGCGTCCACACCGTCCCAGGCTCGCCCGCCCAGGCGCAGACCGGAGAACAGCAACAGGGTGATGAGGGCCACGAGGGCCAGGGCGATGATCAGCTCGATCAGGGTAAATCCCCGGGCCTGACCGATACCCCGGCCCTGCGGTTTCACACCGAAGGGAATCACCGCTGGCCCAGCCTAGTAGAAGCGAGGGCTTGCTTGCGCGGCGTACGTACCGCGGCATCCGCCCCCAGCCCAACCGTCTCCAGGGCGTCACCCAGGCGCAGGGTTGCCAGGCTAAACCGACGCTCGACAGAACCATCCTGCCAATAGGCGGTGGCCGTGACCCGGTAGGGGGTCACCGGCGGTGCCTGGTCCAGGAAGATGTCGGCCACATCCACCTGTGTGATGCGCAGGGACCAGGTGTAGCCCGCCTCGGCCTCGCCGGTGGAATCCCCCTGCTCCAGCGGAATCTCGCTGCCAGCCCGGGCCAGGGTCGCCTCGGCCAGCTCCGCCCCGCGGGCAAAGGACCCGCTAATCGAGGTGGTGTTCATGGCGCGAGAGAAGATCTGCATCAGTACCCCAAGGGTGATGGACAGAATGGCGAAGGCAACCAGCACCTCCAACAGCGAGAATCCGGACTGGCGAACGCGCCACCCCGGCCGAAGTGGGCGCTGGCGGCGATGATGCTGCGGCATGCTAATCCCCCTCCCAGGGCGCGATGGCGATGCGCCCGGTGAGCCAGGCGACCCCAACCTGGTAGCCACGACCCTCCCGACTGACCAAGACCCGCCCACCGGTGGCGCTACCGTCCGGGTAGAAGCGCACGCCGCCGACCTGATCGTCCTGTAACTCGGAGGCGGCACCTTCGAGCTTGAGGTCGAGGCCCGCTGGTAAGGACACCTGCCGCGAGTCGCCCTCGACCCGATAGCTCCGCCCCTCCACGTCCAGCAGAAAGGCCACGTCGCGACCGCCGCGGATCGCCTCCTCCCGGGCCAGGCGCAACCCGGCTGCCATGCTGCGGGCGGTGGCCTTGAGCTGCACCCCGGGCAGGGCTGCGCTGATGAGCGGCGGCACCAAGGCCATCAGCAGGGCCCCAAGAGCGAAGACGACCAACAGTTCGATGAGGGTGAACCCCAGGCGGCGCAGGGCTTGGTGCGCCGACCTGCCGAGTGCGAAGTGCGAACATCTCCTCTCACCCCAACCCCTCTCCCCACTGGGGAGAGGGGCTTTGCTCCCTTCTCCCCCTTTGGGGAGAAGGGTTGGCGACTCCAGGGATGGAGGAGGTAGAGTCGCGCCGGGAGCAGCGACCGAGGATGAGGGGGGGAACTCCAGTCCATCACTCACCCCGCCCCGTCTTAGCCTCTTCAAGCACCTGGATCAGGGACCCCAGCACCGCCTCACCCTGCCCCAAGACCTCGTTGTTCCAGTAGCGCACCACCCTGTTTCCCTGCTGTTCGAGAAATGCCGTGCGACGCCGGTCGTACCCCTCGTGCTCCAGATGTTGCGACCCATCGATCTCGATGACCAGACTCCGTTCCTTGCAGACAAAATCCGCAATGTAGGGCCCGATGGGGACCTGTCGCCTGAACTTGAGGCCCAGCAATCGGCGGTCGCGCAGGCGTTGCCACAGCCAATGCTCGGCATCGGTGCTCTCGCGCCGCAGCTCACGGGCGTGTTGTTGCAGAGACGGTGGATGCTTGTGCATGGCTCAACCCAGTGGTCTCCCCTCACCCCAACCCCTCTCCCCGCTGGGGAGAGGGGCTCGCCTCCCCCCGGGGGAGAAGAGACGCAACTCCACGAATGGAGGGGGAGAGTCGCGCCGAGAGCAGCGACCGAGGATGAGGGGCCGAGGGATGCGGACGCACTGCTTGCCGACTTCACTCCCAGCTGTTGACGTCTTGGTTCTCGCCGTCGCCGCCCTCGCGATTGTCCGCACCGAGAGACCAGATATCAAAAGCGCCATGCTGACCAGGCGCCTGATAGTGGTACTCGTTGCCCCAAGGGTCTTTGGGTACTTCGGTCTTCTTTAGGTAGGGACCATTCCAGTTGGGTGTGTTGCCCGGCTCGCGAACCAGGGCCTCCAACCCCTGATCACCGCCTGGATAATTGCCGATCTCGAGGCGGTAGAGGTCTAGGGTGGCCCCCAGGTCGTGGATCTGCAGGGCCGCGGTCTTGGTCTTGGAGCCGCCCAGGAACTTCATCACCTGGGGCCCGACCAGCCCAGCCAGCAGGCCGAGGATGGCCAACACGACGAGTAGCTCGACCAGGGTGAAGCCGCGGGTGCGGTTGTGACTCGGACGGTTCATGGCAGTACCTCAAATTGGGCCCTGTGAAGGCGTTGATTGTACGGCAGAGACGGAGGCACTGAGCCTCGGGGCGCTCGGACTGACTGTTGAGAGATGGAAGCTCACGACCCTCAGAAGACCAAATCGTTGGCCCCCAGAATCGCCATCAGGATGGAGATGATAATCCCCGCCACCACGACCCCCAGCCCGATGATCAGCACCGGCTCCAGCAGGGTCAGCAGGCTGCGCACGCTGGAACGGGTCTCGCCGTCGTAGATCTCGGCGACCTTGGCAAGCATGGCGTCCAGGGCCCCCGACTCCTCGCCCACGCGGATCATCTGCATGGCCAATGGCGGTAAGACCTGTCGGCGCGACAGGGGTTCCGCCAGCCCCTTGCCATGCTTGAGGTCCTCGGCGGCCTCGTCCATCTGCCCGGCGAGCTTGCGGTTGCTGACCACCTCCTTGGCCAGGTTCAGGGCGGTCAGCAGGGGCAACCCGTTCTTGAGCAGGGTCGCCAGGGTATGGCAGAAACGCGCCGTCTCCAGCTTCCACACCAGATCGCCGAACAGGGGGGTGGCCAAGACGCGGCGGTCGAAGCGCTCGCGCACCTCAGGTCGCTTGAGTTGCTGCTCGATGACCGCCGCGCTCAGCGCCAGGACGGCGAGCATGGCCCACCAGTAGTTTCGGAACAGGTCGCCGGCACCGACCACGATCCGCGTAGGCAGCGGCAGGGCGGCCCCCATGTCGTCGAACAGGGTGGCGAACTGGGGGACCACGAAGACCAGCAGCATGATGACCGACAACCCGGCCACCACCAGTAGGATGGCCGGGTAGACCAGGGCCGAGGTGATGGTCTCGCGCAGCTCGGCGGTACGTTCCAGGTAGTCCGCCAGGCGGGCCAGGACCTGATCCAGGGCCCCGCTGGCCTCGCCGGCGCGGACCATGTTGACGTAGAGGCGCGCGAACTGCCCCCCTTGCTGCTCCAGGGCGGCGGAGAAGGTGGACCCACCGCGCACCCGCTGTTGCAGATCGCTGAGCACCCGCACCAGATGCTCCTCGGCGGTCAGTTCCACCAGGATCTGGAGCGAGCGATCCAGGGTCAGCCCGGCCTCCAAGAGGGTCGCCATCTCCCGGGTCAGGATGCCGATCTCCTTCTGGCTGAGGACGCGCCTACGTGCGCCCAGGGTCAGGCGCAGCCCTCCGGCCACGCGGGTCTTGATGGGGATCAGCCCGTCGGCCTGGAGGGAGCGCACCAGGGCTGCCTCGTCCACCGCCTCGCGCTCGCCGTCCACGGTCTCGCCATCGAGCGAGACCGCCTTGTAGCTGTAGAGCGGCACCCTATGCCTCCTCGGCCACGCGCATGACGTCTTCTACCGTGGTACGCCCCTCGATCGCCTTGCGCAGGCCGTCGTCGTACATCGTGATCATGCCCTCGTCGATGGCGATGCGCTGAATCTCGGTGGCCGTGGCATGACGCAGCACCGCCTGGCGCAGGGTGTCGGTCATGAGCAAGACCTCGGTGATGACCAGGCGCCCGCGATAGCCTGTGGCATTGCATTGGTCGCAGCCCACCGCCCGGTGCAGATGGATGGGACCGCCGGCGGCCACCCGGGCCAGCTTGGCGGCAATCTCCGGCAGGGGCTCATAGGGCTCTCGACAGTGGGGACAGAGCCGGCGCACCAGGCGCTGGGCGAGGATGCCGTTGACCGTGGAGGTGAGCAGGTAGTCCTCCACCCCCATCTCCAATAGGCGGGTGATACCGCTGGCCGCGTCATTGGTATGCAGGGTGGATAGGACCACATGGCCGGTCAAGGCCGACTGCACGGCGATACGGGCGGTCTCCAGGTCACGCATCTCACCGACCATGATGATGTCCGGGTCCTGGCGGACGATGGCGCGCAAGGCCCCCGCGAAGGTCATGCCGATCTGGGACTTGACCTGGATCTGGTTGATCCCGGGGAGCTGGTACTCCACCGGATCCTCCACAGTAATGATCTTGCGCTCTTCGGTGTTGAGTCGCGACAGGGCGGTATACAGGGTGGTGCTCTTGCCGCTACCCGTGGGGCCGGTGACCAGCAGGATGCCGTAGGGCACATTGAGCACCGTCGTCAGTCGCTCCCTGGCATCGCCGTCGAAACCCAAGGAATCGAGGTCGAAGCGTACGCTCTCCTTGTCGAGCAGGCGCATGACCACGCTCTCGCCAAACATCGTGGGCACGGTAGAGACACGCAGGTCCAGCTCCTTGCCCTGCACGCGTAGCGGAATGCGCCCGTCCTGGGGCAGACGCCGCTCGGCGATGTTGAGCTTGGCCATGATCTTGACACGGGAGATGATCGCCGCGGTGGAGCGGACCGGGGGGGAGTCCACCTCCTTGAGGATACCGTCCACCCGGTAGCGCACCTTGAGCACATCGGCGAAGGGCTCGATATGGATATCCGAGGCGCGTGCGTCCACCGCCCGCTGCATGATCTGGTTGACCATGCGGATGACCGGGGCCTCACTGGCCAGGTCCTTGAGGTGCTCGATGTCCTCCTCGTCGAATTCGCCCAGCCCCCCCTCGGCCTCCTCGGCCTGCTGCTCCGGCTGCTCGTAGAGCCGCTCCAGGGCCAGATCGATCTCCGAGACGAGCCCCACCCGCGCCTTGACGGACTTGTCCGCCGCAATCGTCAGTGCGTCCAGGACGAAGGTCTCGGTGGGGTCCGCCAGAACCACCTCGAGGAAGTCGCCGTCCTCGCGCAGCGGCAGGACATGATTGTCCTTGAGAAAGCGCAGGGAGATGCGCCCTTCCGCCACCGGCGCCTCTGGGAAGTCCGCGGGCTCCGCCAGGGGCAGATCCAGGACCTCTGCCAGGGCCTGGGCCAGGTCGCGCTCCGAAACCAGCCCAAGGCGCACCAACATGCGCAGGATGGGATCGCCGCCATCCTCCGCCAGGCGGCGGGCACGCCCGTACTCGGCATGGGTGAGCTTGTCGCGACCCTCCAGCAAGGCCACCACTCGCGCCTGGACGCTGTCCTGGTCCTCGGGTGGCGCCTGCGCATCCAGTCCAGCGCCGGGCTCGGCGTCGAGATCCGTATCGGGGTGATGGTCGGGGGGAGTCGCCGGACGATCCGGATCAGCCCCGATGAGGGCCTGACCCGGTCCAACGTCGCCCAGATCCGCATCGCCCAGCACAGGAAGCCCTCCCTCGCGGCGAATGTCGTCGAGGGCAGCGGTGCCGTCGCCCGTCAAGAGATCGCGTTCAGACATGCTGCACCTCGGCAATGACATCATAGTCCCCTGCTGCTGCCAGCGGAGCCTGCCACTCCGGCATCAGGGCCTGCAACAAGTCCCGCAACTCGCCCTCGTCGCAGCGCCCCAGGGCCTCGGCGAGGCCGTCCAGGCCGGCTTCCAGGGCCCCATCCCCGGGCACAAGGAGGCCACGCGCGGCGCGGATCTTGGGGTGGACGGTGGCAACCAGTGCCTCAGAACCGTAAAAGAGCTCCTCGAAGAGCTTCTCTCCGGGGCGCAGGCCGATGTATTCAATGGCAATATCAAGGCCAGGACGACGCCCGGACAGGCGGATCATCTGCTCAGCCAGATAGCCGATCTTGATTGGCTCACCCATGTCGAGGACGAAGATCTCCCCACCCGTACCGATCACCGCCGCCTGCATGATGAGCTGGCATGCCTCCGGGATGGTCATGAAAAAGCGTTCGATGTCCGGGTGCGTGACCGTCACCGGACCGCCCCGCTCGATCTGACGCCGGAACAGTGGCACCACGCTGCCGGCGGAATCCAGCACATTGCCGAAGCGCACCGTGATATAGCGGGTGGACGAGCGGGCATCCAGGGCCTGACACAGGGCCTCGGAGACACGCTTGGTGGCGCCCATGACGTTGGCAGGATTGACCGCCTTGTCAGTGGAGATGAGTACAAAGCGCTCGCAGCCGAACGCGTGAGCTGCCTCGGCCAAGACCCGGGTGCCAAGCACATTGTTGCGCAGGGCCGCACGCACCTGGTCCTCCAGCAAGGGTACGTGCTTGTAAGCCGCTGCGTGGAAGACGATCTGCGGGCCAAGTTCGCGGAACAGGGCGGCGACGGCCTGGCCATCGGCCACGTCGAGCAGGCGGCGGACAAAGCTCAGGCCGGGGTAGCGCTCGGCGAGTTCCATCTCGATGCGATAGAGATTGAACTCCCCGTTGTCGACCAGGATCAGGCGACTCGGCCCGGTAGCGGCGAGCTGGCGGCACAGCTCCGAACCGATCGACCCGCCAGCCCCGGTCACCAGGATGTCCCGCCCGGCCAGGCCGGCACGAATGCCCGGCCAGTCCAGGGTGACCGGGGTGCGCCCCAACAGGTCCGCGATGGAGACCTGGCGCAACTCGTTGATACTGACCTGACCGTCCATAAGATTCTGCAGCTGGGGCACGGTCCGGAAGGGCCGCCCACTCGCCTCGCACAAGGCGACCAGACGCTGCATCTGATGCGCCGAGACGCTCGGCATCGCCAGCAGGATCAGATCGATGGCCAGGCTGTCGGTCAGCTCGGGGATCTGCTCCAAAGAACCACGAACGGGGACCCCATGCACCTCGCCTCCCTGGCGACGCAGGCGATCATCCACGAAGGCAACCGGGAGATAGGCGCGGCGTGGGTCGCGGAGCATATCGCGCACCAACATCTCCCCCTCCCGCTCGGTGCCGACGATGAGCACCCGCTCTCCGCCGCGCAGGTTGAGGCGATGGTCTTTCAACCAGCGGTAGAGCAGGCGCGGACCCGCCAACAGCAGCAGTTGCAGCCCGAGGAACAGGGGCGGCACCGAGCGCGGAACCTGTCCCATACGATTGAAGACGAAGAGCGCGACCAGGGTCAGGGCAGTCCCGGCAACCACCGCCTTACCGATGCGCAGCAAGTCCGGCAGCGAGGCGAAACGCCAGACACCGCGGTAGAGCCCGAAGAGCCAGAAGACCGAGCCCTGGACCAGGACCACCAGGGGCAATGCGAGCAAGGCGCCGGCGAGGAATTCCGGCGGAATCTCGTCCAGATTGAAGCGTAGCCAGTAGGCCGAGAGCCAAGCGACCGGGATGGTCAGCAGGTCGTGGGCAAAGGCGGCGGTGCGCGAGCGCAGACGGTCGAACAGTGGGCTCATCCCCGGCCCCTGGGCGCAGCCCGCTCGACCAACCCCACCTTGAGGTGGATCAAGACATAGATTCCCACCCAGCTGGCCAGGAGCAGGGCCTGATCCGATGCCGGCATGCGTGCGCCGGCAACCGCCGTGGCGGCACTCGCCGCCATCAAGACGTAGGACCGGAGCACCGTTTTGCGATGACCCCAACCTGCCAGCACCAGGCGTTGATAGTGGTGGGAGCGATGCGCCAGCCACAGGCGCTCACCCCGGAGCAGGCGCCGCACCAGGGTCCAGGTCGCGTCCACGATGAAGGGCGAAAAGGCCAGCCAGGCGACCCACAAGGGGAACAGGCCGCGCTGGGCTCCCAACAGGGAGAGCCCGGCGGCGAGGAGACCCAGAGCGGAAGAGCCCACATCGCCGAGGAAGATCCGCGCCGGGGGGAAGTTGCTGGTCAGAAAACCGCCACCGGCGGCGGCCGGAATAACGGCGAGGGTCGCATAGGCAAGATCGCCGGCCCGCCAACCCAGCACAGCCAGGGCGCCGAAACCCAATACCGTCATGCCGCCGGCAAAGCCGTCCATGCCGTCCATAAAGTTGTAGAGGTTGATCATCCAGATGACATAGAACCCAGTCAGGGGCAGGGCCAAGGTCGCGGGAAGCTCCCAATGGGTCCAGGGCAGATCAAGGTCCGCCCACCAGAGGCCACCGACCATCAGGAGCGCAGCTGCCCCGACGTGCGCCCCCAGGCGCCATCGCCGCGGGACCTCGGCGCGATCATCGAGAAAGGATACGCCACCGACCAGGGCCAGGGCAGCGCCGATCCACGGCCAGCCAGCCGGCAAGCCCCCCAGGCCGGCACTCACCCCGGCAACGAGCACGATACCGGCCAGCAACCCGATGCCGCCGGTGCGTGGAACCGGAGTTTGGTGCAGGGACCGCTCGTTCGGCTCATCGATGATGTGCCGCAGGCCAAGCCCATGGCCACATAACAACCGGGTCACCAGTGCGCTTGCGAGGAAGCTGGCCAGTGCCACCACTGCGAGGAACCAGACGCCATCAATACCCATGGTAGGACCTCGCCTCAAGCCGGAGTATAAACTTGGGCGCTGGACCCTTCAGCATGAGCAGGCGGGGCTGAGGCATCACGGATAGCCGGCCAAGTGGATTGATTCCAGCCGCCTCAGGCACTCGGCCGCAGCAACTTGGCCTCGACCTCGTCACGCCGCTCCCGCCCGACCAAGCGCTCGATGAGGGTTAACGCGAAGTCCATAGCCGTCCCAGGGCCCCGAGAGGTCACCAGGGTCCCGTCACTGACCACGGGATCAGCGCGCAGATCGATGTCGGGATAGGCCTTTGTATCCACACTGCCTGGGTAGCAGGTGGCGGCCCTGCCTGCCAGGAGCCCGGCTGCTGCCAGGACCTTGGGTGCGGCGCAGATGGCCCCGGTAAGCTTGTCCTGCGCCTGCTGGCGTTGCAGCAGGCGGCACAGCAACGGGTCGGCAGCCAGGTGATCTGCCCCGGGCAAACCACCGGGCAGAACGATGAGATCGAATGCCTGGTCGGCGACCTCGGCGAGGCAGGTGTCCGGCACCAAGACAGTGCCTCGGCTGCCGGTTACCGGCCCAGCAGTGAGTCCGGCGACGATGACCTCGATGTCGGCCCGACGCAGCAGGTCGATGAGGGTTACCGCCTCCAACTCCTCACAACCGGCGGCGAGGGGGATCAAGGCCCTTTTCATGTTGGACTCCATAAAATCCAGTTGGCGCGCCCAGGGCGCTTAAATTCGCCCTCTCCGAAGAGAGGAGGCCGGGGGCCATACCCGGGGCCCCGTGCCTCGTCCGGGGCGGCACGGGCGCCTTGGCCGCCGGTTCCAGGCGAGGCTTGGCCTCGCCACCTGTCAGGGCCGGGCTTGGCCCTCCGGCTCGGACGCTACCTCCGACGCCTGCTCGACCACCGCAGGCTTCGGGCCACGACCAAGGACATTCAACCCCTTGAGCAGATTCAGGGCCTCACTGAGTTGGAAGTCCTCCTCCACCAGGGGCTTCTTGGGCTCGCCGCCGTCGGTCGCGTCCGTACCCTTGTCATAGTTCCTATCCTTGTCCGCATCGCCGCCCTTGCCGCCATCGTCCAGGTGTCGCGCCAGATCGGCCTCCTTGATGCGATCAGGCCCCTTGTCGCCCTCCGGGGTCAGGGTACCCTGCTCGACCAGGATGTCGGGGGTGATGCCATGGGCCTGGATGGAGCGCCCGGAGGGCGTGTAGTAACGGGCGGTCGTGAGCTTCAGCGCGGTGGCATCATCGATGGGGACGATGGTCTGCACCGAGCCCTTACCGAAGGTTTGGGTCCCCATGATGATGGCTCGACGGTGGTCTTGCAGGGCCCCGGCGACGATCTCCGAGGCCGAAGCGCTGCCGCCGTTGACCAGTACCACCATGGGGGCATCGGACAGGACATCGTCCGGGCCGGCATTGAACTGGAGCTTGATGTCATCCACCCGGCCCTGGGTATAGACGATGAGCCCGTCCGAGAGAAAGGCGTCGCTCACCCCCACCGCACTGTTGAGCACACCGCCGGGGTCGTTGCGCAGATCCAGCACCAGGCCCTTGATGCCACCCTCGTTCTCGTTTTTCAGATCGCCCACCGCCTTGAGCAGGTCCTCGGTGGTCCGCGACTGGAAATGAGAGATACGCACGTAGACGTAACCTGTCTCCAAGGTTCGGCTCTTGACGCTGGCGACATGGATGACGTCGCGGACGATCTTGACCTCGAAGGGGCGCTCGGCGCCCTCACGTACGATCATCAGGGTAATCGGCGCACCGGGCTTGCCGCGCATCAGGTTGACCGCCTCGTTGAGGCTCAGGCCCTTGACGGGGCGATCGTCGATGCGGCTGATCAGGTCGCCGGCTTTGAGGCCGGCGCGGTCAGCGGGGGTATCGTCGATGGGCGAGATGACCTTGACGAAGCCGTTATCCATGCCGACCTCGATGCCCAGACCGCCAAACTCCCCGGTCGTTCCGACCTGTAGGTCGCGGTACTCCTCCTTGTTCAGGTAGGACGAGTGTGGGTCCAGGCCGGACAACATCCCGCGGATGGCACTTTCGAGCAGGGTGCGATCGTCCACAGACTCGACGTAGTCGTTTTTGATGCGCCCGAACACCTCGGAAAAGGTGCGCAACTCGTCCAGTGGCAGGCCAAGGGGCGCCGGCAAGGCTTCCTCTTCCGTCCCCTCCGCCGCATCCGAATCGGATCCAACTGGCGCTGCCGGCTCGCCGGCGGCGGGGACCTGCTTGTCCTCTTGAACGGGCGCCGGGGCCTCGGTCGCTGGCTCAGGTTTAGACGGAGGCGGTTCCTTGGCCCAGACCACGCCAGGTCCAGCGACGAGCATCGCCAAGGTCAGGGCCAGACAGAGTGATGATGGGTTGTTCATGTATTGAGGTCGCAGTGGCGTATGAATGCTATGGATAAAAAGCCTCGGGGTCGGCGCCCTATTTCAGGCGCCAGGGCCGGGGATTGGATCGGACCCGGTGAGCAAGGTTCCGCCCCGGGCGGGCCCCCGTGCAGGTCAGGCGCTCAGAGGCATCCCTAGCCGGCACCCTGGGCCGTCGTGCACCAGACCCGCGGGTCCTGCGGTTCGCCTCGATGGCGGATGGCGAAGTAGAGTTGGGCGGATTGTTGGCCACCGCTGCTGCCGCTCAAGGCAACGACATCGCCCGTTTGGACCCACTCACCGACCTCCTTCAAGAGTGTCTGGTTGTTTCCGTAAAGCGACAGATAGCCGTCGCCATGATCGATGACCGTCAGTAGCCCGAACCCGCGCAGCCAATCTGCATACACCACCCGACCGTGGTACAGGGCGCGGACCTCGGCCCCTTCGTCCGCCGCGAGTACGACCCCGTCCAAGGGCTGCCCATCGGGCCCCCGCGGCGCGCTGAACTGGGCCAGCACGGTGATCGACGCCAAGGGCCAGGCGAGCTTGCCGCGGCGCTGGGCCAGCGGAACCGGTTGGAGGTCGGCCTCCGCGGCGATCTCCGCCTGCCGGGCGATCTGCTCGATCACCCGGCGCAGGACCTGGGCATCCTTGGCCAGGTCGGCCGCATCCGCCTGTCCCGCAGCAATACCCTGCTCCAGCTCTGCCAATCGGGTGGCACGCGCCTCATGCGCCTCCTGTAGGCGATGGCGCATTTCATCCTGCGTTGCCACCAGGCGGGCCAGCCGCTGGGACTCCTCATCGGCCTCTCGGGCACGCCGCTCCAGGGCCAGGGTCTGTTCGACCACCGCCTCGATCCGCCGCAGCCGCTCCCGGTTGAGATAGCCGTAATAGGCCATGACCCGATCAGCCCGCCGGATGTCCGAGCCGTCGAGCAACAGGCGCAAGCCTCCACCACGGCCGGCAATATAGGCAAGGCGCACCAACCGCGCCAGACCATCACTTTCGCGCTCGAGCCGCTGCCGGTCAGCAGACAGGCGGGTTTGGGCGTCCTCGGAGATCAGGCGCTGCTCGTCGAGCAGTACTCCCAACTCGTGTCTGGCACGGGCCAGATCCGCGATGGCGCGCTCGCTGCGCTCCAGGTGGTTGCTGATACTCAGCCGCTCCGCCTGCCGGGCCGCCAGGGCCTCTGTCAAGGCTTGCAAACGGGATTCGACCTGCTCCAGATCCCGGGTCGGTGCCGCACTGGGCTCGTCCGGCACCTGCACGGCAGCCGACGATGCGCCTTGACCCAGGCTCAGGGCCAACAGCAACGCACAACCGCCGCGCCCAAGACAGGCTCGAGCTGTGCCCCCCGTATCGATACTCCACATGGGCGCACTCTCGCACAGGGCGGCTGGCTCCAGCAAGCAGCGGGGCAGGGCACGCGAGTTCACGCCGCAGATCCGCGCTTCGCACGGGGAGAAAAAAAGCTTATTATTCTATTGTAAATAAATAAATGGGGATTCGCTCATGGTTGGACGTCTCAGTCGCCCGTTGCACCCGGTCCTCAATCAGCCGCCCATGGAGCACGACCCGAGCGACCTGTTTGCGGACGATGCGGACATCGAGCGGGCCTCGCGGTCACTCAAGGCGATGTCACATCCGTTGCGCCTGAAGATCTTATGCACCCTGGGTGACCAGGAGGTTAGCGTGCAGGACATCGTCGATCAGGTGGGCACCTCGCAAAGCAACATCTCCCAGCACCTGGCAATCCTGCGCGACAAGGGCATCCTCGCGGCGCGTAAAGACGCCAATCGGGTCTATTACCGGGTCAGCGACGGACGCACCCTGCAACTCATCGGGATGATGCGCCGGGTCTTCTGTCACCACGTCGGGTGATGAGCTAGCCCGCGAGCCCGCGGTCGCGGGGTGACGAGTCACGCCTGCCCCGATATACTTGCGGCCCCAAAATGGGCGGCACACCAGCCGCGCCTCCGCGCCCTGTCCCGCCCAACCCGATAGATCCTTCGAGACCCCTCCCCAAGATGCAAACCGCGCAACTGTTCGAGTTCGTCGGCAACCATTGGCCGCTGTTCGTAGCCCTGGTGGTCGTCCTGGCGCTGCTCGCCTACAACCTGACCCTGGGTGATAAGGGTTCGGTGGACCCCGCCGCGGCGACGGGCCTGATCAACCACAAGGATGCCATCGTGATCGACGTCCGTCCGGCCGCGGACTTCGCCAAGGGCCATATCATCAACGCCCAGAACATCCCGATGAACGGGTTCAAAAATCAACTTGGGGCTCTCCAGAAGCACAAGGACGGGCCGGTGGTGATCACTTGCCGTTCCGGCTCCCAATCGTCCATGGCCTGCCAGCAACTGCGCAAGGCTGGTTTCGCCGAGGTCTACAATCTGCGCGGCGGGGTTCTGGCCTGGCAGAACGCGAACCTGCCACTGACGCGTAAGAAGCGCGCCTAGTAGGCCGATGGACCTCGGACCGTCCTCATCCATGCTGTCGCAGCGATCGCCGGGCCAACCGGCAGATCACAAGACTTGCCCCGCACCAGACCCTTGTCTTTAATATCTCATCCGGCACAAACCCGGATCGTTCAGCCGCCAACGGATATCACTTATGGCCGACCCAGCACAGCCCGAAAACACCCGCCAATTTGCCGTTCAACGCATCTACGTCAAGGATCTTTCGTTCGAGTCTCCAGGTGCACCGGATATCTTTCGCACCAACTGGGAGCCAAAACACGACCTCAGTATCAACACCAAGGTCGAAGCCTTGGGTGACGACCTCTACGAGGTCGTCTTGGCCATCACGGTAACCACCAAGATCGAAGACAAGACGGCCCTGATCGTCGAAGTCCAGCAGGCCGGCATCTTCGCCGCCAAGGGCTTTGCCCAACAAGAGCTTGGCCCCCTGCTTGGTGCCTACTGCCCCAACCAGCTCTTCCCCTACGCCCGCGAGGTGGTGGCGGACCTGGTGACCAAGGGCAGCTTCCCCCAGGTTCTCCTCCAGCCGATCAACTTCGACGCCCTCTACGCCCAGCACCAGGAACAGGCTGCTGCGCAGGCGTCGGGTGCGAAGACTGAGCACTAAGTCTGCCGGTCATATCGCAGTTCTCGGCGCGGGGTCCTGGGGCACCGCGCTGGGGATGCTGTTGTGCCGCAACGGCCATTCGGTGCGGTTGTGGGGACACGAGCCCGAGCACATGGCCCAACTGGCCACGGAAGGGGAGAATCGACAGTTCCTTCCCGGGCTCCCACTGCCGCCGAACCTGACTCCGACCGCGAATCTCGGCGCAGCCCTGGACGGGGCGCGGGATCTGTTGGTGGTGGTACCCAGCCACGCCTTCGCCACCCTGCTCCCGCAGGTCGCGGACCTGCTTCCGGCCGGCATCGGAGTCGCCTGGGCCACCAAGGGCTTCGAGCCCGGCACCGGACGACTCCTGCACCAGGTTGCGGCCCAGGCCCTGCCCGGGCGCGACCTGGCGGCTATCTCTGGCCCGAGCTTCGCCCGCGAGGTCGCCCAAGGCCTGCCCACCGCGGTCACCGTGGCCTCCCCCCAAGGCCTGTATGCCCAACGTATCGCGGACCTGCTGCACGGAGAGCGCTTCCGCGCTTACGTGAACAACGACATCGTCGGGGTCCAGGTCGGCGGCGGGGCGAAGAACGTGCTGGCGATCGCCGCCGGCATTGCCGACGGCCTCGGCTTCGGCGCCAACACCAGGGCTGCGCTCATCACCCGCGGGCTGGCGGAACTGATCCGCCTGGGCACGGCGTTGGGCGGCAAGCCCGAGACCTTCATGGGCCTGGCTGGACTCGGGGACCTGGTGCTGACCTGCACCGACAACCAATCCCGCAATCGGCGCATGGGCCTGGCCCTGGCCCGCGGGCTGGATCTCGCGGCGGCCAAGGCCGAGATCGGCCAGGAGGTCGAGGGCGTGATCACGGCCTTGGCGGTGCACGCGATGTCCAAGGCCCACGGGGTGGAAATGCCCATCAGCGAGCAGGTACACGCCGTTCTCTACCGGGGCGTGACCCCCTCCGAGGCAACCGCTACGCTGCTGGAACGTAGCAGCAAAGCAGAGTTTTATTAGCCGATTCATCCTAAGTCGGACAGGCTCCTGGACGCGCCGACGAAACCGTTCTGCCGCCAGGCCTCGAAGACGACCACTGCGACCGCGTTGGAGAGGTTCAGGCTGCGGTTGTTCGGGCGCATGGGGAGATAGATCCGCTGCCGGGGCGGGCAGTCATCGAGCACCGCCTTGGGCAGACCGCGAGACTCTGGGCCAAACAAAAAGGCATCGCCAGGCGCATAGGCTGGGGCCGTGTAAGGCTCGGTGCCACGGGTGCTACAAGCATATAATCGCGGCGGCCGGATTCCGTCGAGACAAGCACCCAGGGAGGCATGGACACTTACCTCGACCCACTCGCGATAGTCCAATCCGGCCCGCCGCAGGAGCCGGTCCTCGAGCACGAAGCCCAACGGCTCGATCAGGTGCAAACCTGCACCCGCATTGGCACACAACCGCATGACGTTGCCCGTATTGGGCGGGATCTCCGGTTCGTAGAGGATGACATTGAACACGGGCAGGGTCTCCAAAGACGGGCGGTGACGATTCAACAAAAACCCGCACATTTTCTTGGAACTACGAAGCACGCGAAAAGGCTCAATATACACAGGAGCATTTGCTGTTCTTTCGCGACTTTCGTGTATTTCGTAGTCTCCTGTCGTCCCCGCGCTTGTTTCGGTTGTTTCTGAACCGTTCCTCAGGCAAGCGAGCAATCACCAGGTAACCAGGTTAACCGCAGGTGTCCGTGATGATCACAGCAAATGACCCGCGCCTCGCACTGGACTTCTGTGGGATGCACTTCAACACCCCCTTGGTCCTGCTCTCCGGGTGCGTCGGTTTCGGCGAGGAATATACCCGCATCAAGGGATTTTCCAACCGGGATGCAGGGGCGATCTGCCTCAAGGGTACAACCCTGGAGCCGCGCCTGGGCAACCAGCCTCACCGCGTCTACGAAACCCCGGCGGGCATGCTCAATGCCATTGGCCTCCAAAATCCTGGGGTCGATCGGGTGGTGCAGGAAATTTTGCCGACCCTGGATTTTTCGGAGACACGCTTCATCGCCAACGTCTCCGGTTCCACGGTGGAGGAATACTACGAGGTCACCCGGCGCTTCGACGACTCCCCCATCGATGCCATGGAGATCAATATCTCCTGCCCGAACGTCAAGGAGGGCGGGGTCGCCTTCGGCAACGACCCAGCCATGTCTGCGCGGGTGGTCGCCGCCTGCCGCAAGGCCACCAACAAGCCCATCATTACCAAGCTGTCGCCAAACCAGACCGACATCGCCGCCAACGCCCGGGGCTGCCTGGAGGCCGGTAGCGACGCCTTCTCGGTGATCAACACCCTGATGGGCATGGCCATCGACGTGGACAGCCGCACCCCCGTGATCGGCAACAATCAGGGCGGGCTCTCCGGCCCGGCCATCAAGCCTATTGCGCTGCTCAAGGTGCATCAGGTCTACCAGGTCTGTCGCGAACACGGCATACCCATCATCGGCCAGGGCGGGGTGCAGAGCGCCCGCGACGCCTTGGAGTTTCTCATCGCCGGGGCGAGTGCCGTGGGTGTGGGGACAGCCCTGTTCTACGATCCCTTGATCTGTCAGGCGATCAACGCCGGGATCGCAGCCTATCTGGAGCGCCACTCCATCAGCCATGTCGGGCAACTGACTGGGAGCCTGCGGCTGCACGAGCGCCCGCCCGTTGTCTGCGGCTGTTGAGTCCTGAGGCCGATGCCGCCTTGACGCTGCTCGGGACGCACGTGGTATATTAACAATTCCGTAAGCACTGAAATCGCCCCCCCGATTGCGGGATCACCAGCCTGGTCCGGAGACTCACATGAGCGACATCGAAGCCTTGAAGAACGAGAAGCAGCAACTCATTGAGAAGATGCTCGACATGCAGAAGCAGTTCATCGCCCTCGAGCATGAGCAAGGGATCACGGGCAAGGACTACTGGGCCTCCTCCGATGGTCTGCTGGCTACCTACCGCCATGAATACGCCGAGATGGCCACCCGCGTGGTGGACATCGCCCACGAGATCGTCGGCTCGGCGCGCTGAGCCTCGCCCCGGCCGCCGCAGGCCTGGGCAAGCCAACCCGGCAAATCGGGCCGGGAAACAAGAGAGGCCCATGGACTCATGGGCCTCTCTTTTTGTGTCCGGGGAATGACCGACGACCGCCGCGTCTCCGATCACCAGGTCACGAAAGACCACGCAGATGTGCTTGCCGTCGCTGTCCAGCTCCTGGCCACGGGGCGACGTAAACGGGCTGCGCGGCGTACCGCTCCAGCCCCCGTTCCGGCCCGTCATGCACCGCAGACATCCGTGACGACCTCAGGCAGCCTGACGCTCCTCGCGCACATGCGCCTGCCTCGCCGGTTGCAACGGATCAGCCCCCAGAGTCCCCACAAGGGCATCCAAATAGGCCGGATCTTGCACAGTGGCCAACCGGGCCTTGGCTCGCTCCAGGCGGGCAGCGGCATCCAGACGGTCGGCCTCGTCGGCATAGTGGCTCAAGTCCAGGAACTGTTGGACATTGAAGACCAGCCGCCTGGCGAGCTGAATATCCCGGCTTTGCTGGACCTCCAGGCGCTCCTGATACCAGTCCGACGCCAGCAGGGTCTCCCGCGAGAAGAGTCCGCGGATGATCGGATCATGCACCGTGCGACCCTGATAGTGTCCCTGAGCCATGATGTGGATCAGCGCCCTGAGGGGCGGACAGGCGTCCTCGATGCTGCCATCTTCCAGATATCGCCGCGCCACGCGTTCCTGGGCCTCGCAGATGTTCTCCACCCCATCCACGAAGACGGCCATGCCCTGAGTCTCCGGGCACAGGATCGCGGGGGTAAAGACCGCCTGGGGGTTGTCGAAGATCTTGCCCAGAAAGTGGGCGACGAAGCGCTCGGTGATCCGATAACCCAGCCGACTCGCCAACACGGTACGTCCCTCGTAGTCGAAGTCCTCAATGGGCTCCAGGTAACCATGTTCGATCATGTACCCCGGGTCCCGCTCCTGCTCCGAGAGCCGCGCCCAGATCTCCGGGATGAGCAGGGAGACATCGTGGGCAACCTTCACGTCGGGGCCGATGTAACCCGCAGAACTGGAGAAGCCCGCATAGCCGGTGAGGATGTAGGAGACCAAGGCGTTGTTCAGATCCACCGTCGGTCGCAAGGCGTTGAACGGGGCCTTGGTCAGGGCCCCCTCGCTGCCCGCGCCCGTGGTGGACGGGGACTTGCCGGTCAGGGAGCAGATGAAGTCCATGAACAGCTCGGGCAGTTCCTGATAATGAATGGGGTTGTAGACCGCCAGGGCGCGGATGCCCGGTTCGGGAGGGTTGTTGCGCCGCCCGGTAAGGACCGCATCCACTGGGGTACAGACCGCCGTGTCCAGGGGTAGCTTGCGGTGGAAGCGCGCCCCCATCTCGGCGACATACTTGCGCACCGGGTTGACCAGGTCCGGACGGACCTGCAAGTAGCGCGGATTCTTCGACGGCTTGCCGTCCACCAGCCTGGGGTGGGCCGAGGAGACCACGGTCACCCCGTCTCGCGCCGCCTGCTCCAGGCGCTCGCGCATCGGGGCGGTGAACTTCGACAGGGTCAGGACATCGCCCACCACCTCGGCTAGGGCCTCGCCCTGGAGCGGCTCATAGTTCGCCATGAAGTTGCCGTACTGGGCCATCTCCAGCTCGGTCTGCTTATCGAACCCGGGGATGATGGCGTCGTCGGGACGTTGAAACAGCCGATACTCGCAGTTCTTGGCCAGCTTGACGCTGTGGCCCTGCGCGACGACTCCTGCCGCGCAGCCGTTGACATAGCCGCCCGGGACCACCACCGAGGCGGTGATGTCATCCTCCATCTGCACCTTCTCAGCGGCGATGAAGTCCTGGCGGAGCTTGAAGGTGCGCCACTTGCCTTCCTGGTCGAAGCCGACCCGTAGGTAGGAGGCGACGATCCGCCGGTCGAAGACCTTGAGCTCGTGTCCCGGGGCCCCGTCCACCTCATCTACCGACAGGTACTCGCGCCAGGCGTCGCCCCATTCCGGGCGATACAGGCGTTTGATCATGAAGGCCAGGGCAAAGATGCGTGGCGGCATGGAGTTGAGCCAGGCGTTGTACTCGTCCTTGTAGCTCGGCGAAGGGGTCAGGAGCTTGATCACAGAGCCGAGACTCCGTTCCGGGCACAGGGGCTTGCGCCTGGGGTCGCGGTCCTCACCCTCGAAGCCCGGAAGGAAACGGTCTGTGTAGTCGCGATCAAAGATCTCCTGGATGCGATCCAGGTCCTTGTGTAGATCGTCCACGAAAATGGGGCCGTAGAGCACCGCGTCATTCAGGGACTTGGAGATCTCCGACTTGCCCCCGCCGGAGACGGTACTGGGCTTATGGCAGAAGGTCCCCTCCGGCTGGGTCCCGAGCAGACGCCAGGAAGGGGCCCCGGGGTGCTTCTGCATCTCCACCCTGTACCCGTTGGGTTGGACATAGACCTTGCCCGGCTGCAGGCGAATGGACTGCGAGACGCCGTCTCTGTCCCAGGTGATGCGCTGGGCATTGAGATCCATGCGCAGGGCCTGGGGGACATAGACCACCTCCGGGAAGCGCTTGTCGATGGCGTAGCCCTCGGGCTGCACGTCCATGATCTCGCCGTAGCGGGCAACCAAGATCGGCAAAGTCGTAGCCCGGCTCGCGGGTCGCGCTGTCCACCCCATACTCTTCGCCGTGGTTGACCCGCGGGAAGGCCAGGGCGCCGCCGGCATGCTCCTCCTCCGCCAGACCAAACAGATTGGCGGCGAAGCTGATCTGGGTCTTCACCTCCTTCTTGCAGTAGCCGTAATAATTGTCCGCCAGGATCGTGAAGATCACCCCAGAGGCGTCGCGGGCCGTGAGCTTGAATGCCTGGCCACCGTTGTAACGTTCATCCGGTTCGCGCCAGCACATGCCGTCCGCGCGCTGGCGTTCGGTGGCGGTGTCCCAGTGAGGCAGGCCCAACTCCTGCTTGGTCAGCGTGACCAGATGCGGGGCGAGCAAGACGCAGCCCGTGTGTCCGGACCAATGATCCACGTCCAGGGCCGCGTCGAACTCGGCCAAGTGGGGGTTGCCGCCATTGCCGAAGATGCTCTCGACAAAGTCCAGATTGGAGACCAGGTTGCCGGGTGCGAAGAAGCGCACCTCCATATTCTTCTCCGGCTGGAACCCGGGCACCTCGGGACAGATGGTAGGGCGCAGCAACAGCGAGACAAACATCCGCGCCGGCTCCCTGAGATTGGCCGTAAAGGGGAGCGTCATGAGGTCTGCCGGCGGGATCAGTGCCGCCGCCAACATGCGGGCAAAGGCGAGCTTCGGCACCGCCTTCTTATCGCCGGGGATGGGCAGCCCACCCTCGGCAACATGGAAAGACCCCTCGGTGGTACGACGATCGCTGGCGGGGTTGTGCAAGACCCCCTGAGCCGTCCGGTAGCTCGCCACGATATCCGAGCGGAAGACGTCGCTGTCCATGGGCACCGACAACTCACGGGCCAGACCATGGCGATCGAGGATGAAGGACTGGCAGGGTAGCCTCGGGATCGGGTCTAGCTCGAGATCGTTCAGGTAGCGGTTCAAGAAATCCTGTACCCGTCGGTCTACCGGGCAATGGTAAGACGCCAACAGGCGGTTCTTTTCCCGATAACTGGCGAGCAGATCGTGGGCGATATCGATGAAGTGCGCGGTCTCGCCCGTCCCGCAGGACGGCTGACCGGAGGAGACCAACTTGAGATTGATGTACAGCTGTAACTCCTGACGCTCCTCCGCGGACAGCGGGGCGGATGGCAGGGCACCGGGGGTGAGACCAAGCTCGCGAATGGGGTCCATAGACTCAGATACCTGGGGTTGTGCGGGGCCAGCGGCGGACAGCATCCGCCGCGAGCGGGCCAAGGGAGGTGCGAGCGACGCTTAGTGACGATTCAAGAACACTCGGTACATCTTCTTGGAACTACGAAACACGCGAAACTCGCGAAAAGGCTCAATCTCTAGGAGCATTTGCTGTTTTTTCGCGACTTTCGTGTATTTCGTAGTTTCTTGTCGTCGGCGCGCTTGTTTCGGTTGTTTCTGAACCGTTCCTTAAAGTAGTTACCGCAAGAATTGCGCCACACAAGCGGGAGCATGGCGCCTACGCCCGAGGCGACATGCTGTCCACTCATCGAGGATCGATGCAACAACAACCGAAACGCTGCCGCTGGGCCTCGCATGCTCGGCCCAATCTACGTGTTCACGTTGTCTTTGAACCCTCCATGATGAGGACAACTGCGTAGCAGCGAAGACCGGGCCGCTGGTCGCAACGCCCCCTGATGGTGCAGGTCAGGCCGAAATCTAGCATACAGCCCGGCATCGGGGTCAGCCTGCGTGATGGCGCTGCCGAACAAACCAAGCTGGGCCGACTCGCGAGCAAAGGCCTGGAAACGCCAGAGCCAGACCCGCCCCAATCAGCATAAGGCCGTGCGGACCTCGGGCCGACCGCGCAGGCTAATCCCAGCTCTCAACGCACACCACTGCGAGCACCCCCGCGGCCACCTCAATGCGCCTCGTCCCAATTGCCGCCGACCCCGACCTCCACCAACAACGGGACGGCAAGCTCGGCGGCAGACTCCATGATATCGCGGATACGCCCCTGAGCCGCATCCAAGCCATCCTCGGCGACCTCAAAGACCAGCTCGTCGTGGACCTGCATGATCATGCGCACCTGGGGCCGCTCATCCTGGATCCAGGCGTCCACCGCCAGCATGGCCCGCTTGATGATGTCCGCGGCCGTGCCCTGCATCGGGGCGTTGATGGCGGTGCGCTCGGCCCCGGCGCGGCGGGCCTGGTTACTGTGGCGTATATCGGGCAGGTAGAGCCGTCGGCCGAACAGCGTCTCGACGAAGCCCTGCTCCCGTGCCTGGACGCGGATGCGATCCATGAAGTCGCGGACCCCTGGGTAGCGACTGAAATAGAGGTCGACATACTCCTTGGCCGCGCCGCGCTCGATACCCAGTTGCCGCGCCAGGCCGAAGGCCGACATCCCATAGATGAGCCCGAAGTTGATTGCCTTGGCGGAGCGGCGTTGATCCGCGCTGACCTCCGCGAGGGGTACGCCGAAGACCTCGGCGGCGGTGGCCCTGTGGATGTCGGCACCGGCGGCGAAGGCGGCGAGCAGACCGGCATCCCCGGAAAGATGGGCCATGATCCGCAGCTCGATCTGGGAGTAGTCGGCCGCCAGCATGAGGTACCCCGGCTCAGGGACGAAGGCCTGGCGGATCAACCGCCCCTCCGGGCTGCGGATGGGAATGTTCTGGAGATTGGGGTCCGACGAGGACAGCCGCCCAGTAGCCGCCACCGCCTGGTGGTAAGAGGTATGCACCCGCCCGGTGACGGGGTTGACCATCTCCGGAAGCTTGTCGGTATAGGTGGACTTGAGCTTGGACAGGCCACGATGGTCCAGGATCAGGCGGGGCAGCTCATGGCCTTCGTCGGCCAGGCGCTGCAGCACCCCCTCGGAGGTGGACGGGGCCCCCTTGGGGGTGCGCTCCACCACGGGCAGACCCAGGCGGTCGAAGAAGATCTCGCCGATCTGTTTGGGCGAACCCAGGTTAAAGGGATGTCCGGCGACCCGGTAGGCATCCTGCTCCAGGGCATGGATGCGTTCGGCCAGGTCGCGGCTCTGGGCGGCCAGGCGGGCTGCGTCGATGCGTACCCCAATGCGCTCCATGCGCGACAGGACGGGGATCAGCGGGACCTCGATATCCCGATAGAGCCCGGCCAGACCTGGCTCGGCCTCCAGCCTGGGCCAGAGGGTCTGGTGCAGGCGCAGTGTGACCTCGGCGTCCTCGGCGGCGTAGGGCCCCGCCTGCTCCAGGGGGACTTGGTCGAAGCTCAGTTGCTTGGCCCCGCTGCCGGCGATGTCCTGGTAGCGAATGGTGTCATGGCCCAGGTACTTCTTGGCCAGGTCGTCCATGTTGTGGCGGGTGGCGGTGCTGTCCAGCACATAGGACTCGAGCATGGTGTCGTGGGCAACGCCGGCCATCTGGATGCCATAGCGGGCCAGGATGCTCATATCGTACTTGAGGTTCTGCCCGACCTTGGCCCGCGCAGGGTCCTCCAGCAGTGGCTTGAGCCGTGCCAGCACCGCATCGCGGCCAAGTTGCTCCGGCGCACCGGGGTAGACGTGGGCGACCGGGACATAGGCGGCGCAGCCTGCCTCCACGGCGAAGGAGACGCCGACCAGGTCGGCGCTCATATAGTCCAGGCCCGTGGTCTCGGTATCGAAGGCGATCAGGGCGGCCCCCTCCAGGCGAGCGATCCAGGCGTCGAAGGCGGCCTGAGTCAGGACCAGATCGTAGGTCGCGGCCTCCGCCGGGACTGCGGCGAGGTCGGGCTGGTCCGCAGCAGGGGCCGCGCCCAGGGTCTCCAACAACCGGCGGGATTCGATGCGCTCGTACCCGGTGCGCAGAGCGCCTATATCGGGTGGACCCGGACGCAGGTCAGCGGGTGCCAAGTCCAGGGGAACGTCGCACTTGATGGTGGTCAGATCCTTGGCCAGGCCGAGCTGGGCCAGATTGGCGCGCAGGCTCTCACCCACAGCGCCCTTGACCTCACCGGCGTGAGCGACGATGGCCTCCAGACTGTCCCAAGTCTGGAGCCACTTGACCGCGGTCTTGGGCCCGCATTTGGGCACCCCCGGGACGTTGTCCACGCTATCGCCCACCAGGCTCAGCCAATCGACGATCTGGTCCGGCCTGACACCGAACTTCGCGACCACCCCCTCGGGGTCGAGCAGGGTGTCGTTCATCGTGTTGATCAGGGTGACTTTGGGCCCCACGAGCTGAGCCAGGTCCTTGTCGCCGGTGGAGATCAGGGTCGCCATCCCGGCCGCGGCGGCCTGGGTGGCAAGGGTCCCGATCACGTCATCCGCCTCCACCCCGGGCACCATCAGCAGCGGCAGCCCGAGGGCCCGGACCAGCGCGTGCAGGGGTTCGATCTGTTCGCGAAGATCCTCCGGCATGGATGGACGGTGGGCCTTGTAGGCCGGGTAGAGGTCCTCGCGGAACGTCTTGCCCGGGGCGTCGAAGACCACCCCGAAATACTCTGGGCGATACTGCTCCTGGAGCTTGCGCAGCATATTCAGGACCCCCACCAGCGCGCCGGTCGCCTCGCCCCGTGAGTTGGTCAGTTTCGGCAGGGCATGATAGGCACGGAAGAGGTACGAAGACCCATCGACCAGGATCAGGGGATAGGAGGCTGCCATGTACAGATTCCACAGGTGAGGAGGCCGGAAACCTTAGCACGCCCCGGCGTGCGGCGGCAGCAGCATCGGGCTGCGGGGAATTGGGAGCCCGTCGGGCGACGAGATCGGGGACAATTGCAGGCGATGAAGCTGGTACGCTGCGTGCCCCCACAGAGGCCGTCAGCAGACCGCTGTTCAGGCACGGCCGGCGATGATCCGGCGATCCGGCACAACAGAACCACCACGAGGTAGACGATGGAAGAGAACAAGGGACAACAGCCCCAGGTAGCAGCGAGCGACACCCTGGCCCAGCGCGTGGCCGACTGGTTCGTCGCCACTCAAGACCACTGGAAACGCGGCGTACTCATGCTGCTCTATGTCCTGGCCCTGGGCCTGATCAAGCTCGCGGTGACGCTCATCGCCGTCTTCCAGTTCGGTTACATCCTGATCACCGGCGGACCCAACGCCCTGGTGCGGGACTTTGGCGCCTCCCTCGCCCTGTTTACCGGGGAGCTGGTCGCCTATCTGGTGTGCGCCGATGACCAGCCCCCCTTCCCCTTTAGGGCCTGGCCTCGCCCGTCTCAGCCAGGGCCTTGAGGCGCGTCAGGCCCAGAGCATATTGCTCTCCCACCCGACCCTGGGTCAGGGGCACCAATGTAGCGACCAACCATGTCTTAGCCGACCCGATAGTCGAACCTTGAACTGGAAGCGGTTAAACCCGCGCGTATCGATGACACCCAGCCAATGCCCTTCGCGAGCGCAACAACCATCCAATCGCAGCTATGGATCACTTTGGTCTGTGGCTCGATCCAGGGACCAACCAATCAGTGACGGCAACCAAGGCCCCGTCTCCGTCCGGGCCGAACCGGGCGATATAGACACCCCTGGACACGAACCGCTGGCGAGGCGCGAGACTCAAAGCCGGGTACACCGAGGTGTAGGTCGCGTTCTCGGCCATATGCTCGATGCCCTCGAGGAAGTACTCACGGTTGAAGAAGCCCCGCATGCGCTTCGCTGCCTCGCCTGCCACCTTTAGGGCGAGGAAAGCGTTCGCCTGAATCTGCCGGGCATCCGCAGACGCGATGCCTTTGGGCTTCATCCAGCCGGAGGATCGCGCCAGCAGCCGGCGCAGGCGACTGGGGAGTTCGGATGGGTGCACCAGATAGACCTGCTCGCGCAGCTCCGGCGGCATCGTCCGCGGTTCCGTTCCGTACAAGCTGGTTGAGAGGTACACGCGATCCGGGCCGCCGCCGGCGCTGGCCGCCAACCGTGCCCAGAGTCCGTCAACCTCCGGGCCGCCCAGCCACAGTACGGCCGAGCCTCCTGCCGCGTCCTTCATGAGCGCATCCCACTCCGCGTCGGTCGGTGCCGACGGCCCGCTCACGACTAGGTCGGTGACCCGGCCGCCCTGTTGGCCGATCTGCTCGCGCAAGCGCGCGGCGGCGGTCTCCGACCTCGGGTCGTCCGACCGGTAGATCTGCACGACTGGCGCCGCGTTGAGTCCAGCATCGGACACATGCTGTACGACCGCATCCGCTTCCAGCGCCATGCCCCTGGTGAAATAGACCGAGTAAAAATCCTCCTCATCGACGACGGGCAGGTCGGTATTGGGGAAGATGCAGGGGACTTTGTTTGCCTCACAGAACCCGTGGATCGGCGCCCAGCTTCCGGACGCTAGCCCACTGATAACCGCGAAGACCGGCTGCTCCTGGTACTTCGCCTCCAACTGCCCCGGCCAGGATTCGGGCGGGCCCTGAAGCTCCCACAGGTGCAGCACCCATTTGCGATAGGGCTCCATCACCCAGGCCTTGTGCCAGGGTGCGTGCTCCGCGCGGACGGTCTCGTGGCGGGTCTCCCGGTTCTTCTGCTCGAAGTAGGTCTCGAGCACGTCCAGAAACGCCTTGCGCGCGTGCGGCTCGACCGCACCTGCGATGACGGTCGCGAAGTGCATATCCTGTGCTGTAACGCCAGGTGCCGAGCTGCTCTCCAGGCTCTTGAGATAGGCAATGAGACTGTCGAGCTGCTCGTCGGTCAGGTCGTAACGCGGCATCAGCTCGCCGAGCGCCCGCCCGTCCGATCGCGTCCCATCCCGGATTGCGCGCTTGAGCAAGGCGTCGTCATAGGCCGGCCTCAAGGTCGGGGCGAATGGCGGCTTACTCGTCGGCAACCGCAAGGGCTGGTACAACTGGTCTCCGGTCACCGCCGGCACCGCCTCCTGACCCTCGGTCGACCCCAGACCGCTGCGCCTGTGGCAAGCCACACAGGTGACCTGCTCTCCGCTGAGCTTGACATCGCCAACGACGGTGCCGCTTATCGGTTCGCCGGAGGTCTGCCGGCCCTCCATATAGATCCGCCGGCCGTTCTCCACACGGGGGTCCGTGGCGCGCGCGGCCACAACCTGTTCGTCCACGGACTGCGCCGTCGCCTGACCCGGTGCAAGCACCGCGACGGCGAGGAGCAGTGGAATCAGGGTCGTCACTCGGGAAGGCACCATGGCCAATCTCACTGCGGGGTCGCCGCCATCATCTGCCGGTATTCAGAGGCCACCTCGGCGGCGCTAGCCAGTCCCTCCATCCGGATCCAGGGACTGTCCGGCGACTTCCGCAGCAGGATGGTGGGCTCATGGTTCATCTTGTTACCGCGATAGACGTCGAAGGACTTCTGGACGGTGACGATGTCGCCCAGGCTCCCGGTCAGAAACTGCCATTGCGGGCCCGCCTTGAACAGTCCCGCGTAGGCGCGAAGGCGCTCCGGCGTGTCGTACTCGGGGTCGATGGAGACCGAGACCATCTTGACGTCGTCCACATCGGAACCCAGCTCGGTCTGAAGTTGGTAGAAGGTCCCGCTCAGGACCGGGCAGATGGTGGTGCACGTCGTGAACACGAAGGTGACGATCACCGGCTTGTCGCCGTTCAACTCGGTCAACAGGGTCGTCTTCTGGCCATCCTTGTCCACCAGCGGGCTGTCGGGCAGCGCGTACTCGTGCTCGGAACGAGCGTAACCCTTCTTTTTCATCATGGCTTTGTGGTGCTCATGCCCGGCGCCGCCGCAGCGCATGCCGCCATCGGCGTCCATCATCATCTGTCCCTTGGGCTCGGATGAAGCCTCGGGAGCGGGCGCGACCGTCTCGGCAAGCGCCAAGGGTGCCGAGGCGAGCCCCACAATGAACAGGCCCATCAGGGCATAGGCCGAGCCGAGTGATCGCGATCGAGTCAACATGTCTACTGCTCCATAAAATGAAATAGGCGATGTCAGCGTTAAGTGTTGGTCCACCCGGGAGATCGCCTATGGGAGCGCGGCCTCGGCGTGACCGGGCGAAGCGAACCCATCGGGCTTCAACCCGACAGCGACGCCGCCGGCAGCCGCAAGTCCCCGGTCGGACTGAAGACCGACCTGCGCGGATTGGTCGCCGGGCTGCCGGTCAGAAACAGAATAGCGGGCCAGGATACCCTAACCCGCTCCGTTGGGTCGTCGGAAACGATCAGCGAAGCTGGACCGGCACCGTCACCGAGCCCTCCGCCCCATAGACCACGACCGAGGCGGGAGCCGAGCCGAAGCTCGCCGTGAACTTCGTGAGCGTCTTCTGCCAGCGCCGTTTCCTGCTGCTCCAGCTCAACGGCCCATCGATACTACCGCCGCCCTGCAGGGTTATCGTTGCCCGCAGCTCGGCCTGGGACTGGAGATCGCTGGTCGCATAGATGATCAACTTGTTCTTCGAGACGAGATAACCGGTCCGGACATTGATCGTCAGGTCGAATCCGTTACAGTCCTGATCGACCCCGTCGCCCGTCACCTCTGGTGCGCCCGGATACACCGCGGCACTCCCGTCGTTGCAGTCGACGCCCACCGCGAAACCGTCTCCGTCGGCGTCCACCGGGCCGAGCGGACAGCCGGTACCATCCACTGTCTCGCCGGCCGGGGTGCCAGGGCACTGGTCCAGGGCATCACTCACGCCGTCTGCGTCCTCGTCGAGCTGGCTCAGGGCGCAACCGACCGAATCGACCACCTCACCGGCTGGCGTGCCTGGGCATTGATCCAGGTTGTCAGCGACGCCATCGCCGTCCAGATCGGGAGGCGTCCCGCCCGCCAGGAGGTAATAGGCCTCGACCACGTCGAGATACCCGGCACCGGACGCATTGTCCGGGCCCACCGCACCCAGATCGAGCGCCCCGCCCTGGATGGCGGCCTCCAGCTCCGCGAGGGTCGCATCAGGAAAGGCCCCCTTGAGCACCGCCATGGCCCCCGCCACGTGGGGCGCGGCGATCGACGTGCCCGTCATGTAGGCGATGGCACTGGGGTTGGAGCCGCCGCCTGTCAGGCCGGCGGTAAAGATGTCCTTGCCCGGGGCGACGAGGTGAGGGAAGGTCCCACCGTTGCAGGCCGAGGGTCCGCGGCTGCTGGAGAAGAGTACGTCGCCGTAGAAATCGACCGACCCCACCGCGAGACTCCCGGGATTGTTGGCCGGCTCGACGCTGGAACCGACGCCCGGTCCGTAGTTGCCCGCGGAGAAGACCACCGCAATGTTCACGGCGTTGAGTATGGCAATATCCTCGGCGAACTTGCCAGTACAGGCCCCGGTGGCGGACAGGGTCCACGAATTGTTGATGATGCTCGGCCCGTCGTCAGTTGCTGGGTCCCCATCCGGGTCAAGCATCCACTGGTAGGCCTGGTGGATCTTCGCGATGCTGGACTTCCCAGCGTCGTCGAACACCTTGGCCGCGATCCATTGGGCGCCCGGCGCGGCGCCGATATCCACGCCCAGCAGTTACCGCCGAGGATGACGCCCATGACCTCGGTGCCGTGGCCGTCCGCGTCGAAGGGCATCGTGTGCTCGTCGTTGGGGTCGAACCAGCTGTTGGTGCCGCCCCGCCAGTTGGGGCCCAGGGCCGCATGGTCGAGATCGACGCCCGTGTCCAAGGTCCCGACCACCACGCCTTGCCCGTAGTAGCCGAGCGCCCAAAGATCGGTGACCCGAGTCTCCGACAGGTTCCAGAAGGTGTAGCTAGGGTTGCCGGGCTGGCCGCTCAGCACCGGCGGGGCAGGATCATCCGGCAGCAGCACCTCGGCGTTGAGGCCAATGCTCTCGACCCCCTTTTTTGTTGCCATGTTCTGCAGTTTTGCGACCTTGATCCTGGCCGCCACGGCATTGATCAGCCAGAGTTCCGTTTCGTTCTCAGTTGCGTTGGTTGCGCGATCTTTTGCGACCAGCTTCGTGCAGAGCGTGGCCTTTGCGCGCAGCGCCTTGATCGTTTTCTCCTTCTTCGCCTTGATGTCTCCGGCGACGATCAGGTCTTGCTTCACCGGGTCGACGCAGCGGATGATCACGTCGACCTTATCGCTAGGGCCAAGACCCGCGATCGCCGCCTGAAGCTCGGGCTCGAGGGTTCCGCAATTGGCGTCCAGGGCGAGCGCCGACGCCAGAACGGCGGCCATCCTCATCGAATGCTTTTTTTCATTCATGAAGCGTTACCACCCTGGCTATTGAAGCGTCATGTGCTCGGCGCGGAACTCGCCGATGACGACACTGACCTTCTGTCCGGGTTTCACATAGGAGTCCGGGTTGGCGAACATCATGTAGTAATCCCTGTTCGCCGTGATGTTCTTGCCCCGGTTGGTCGTGCGGAAGGCGCCGACCCCAAAGCCCGCTACCAGGACGGCAGCAGTCGACGTGCTCGTTATCTTCGTTAGTCTCTCGATCATCTTCAGCACTTTGTGATTCGCTCCGTGTACTAACTGGCCCACCCCTCCTTTCGGGAGGGGTGGGCCCCAACGGTCATATCCCTTCAACGGCTTTCCCCTTGCAACCGGGGATTGCGCCGTTTATTACTGCGGACAGGCCGGTCTCGCAAACCACGATGTTGCTAAACCGGCCGTCCCCGGTCGGGGTCGCAACATCATGGTCGTTGGCGAAGATCAGCCTGGTGAAATTGCCGGTGAAGTACTGACCGACCGGAATCGTATAGTGCACGACGCCGTTGACGGGGTCATAGGTCCGGTACGCCTGCACACCCCAGTCTGGGTACCATAGACCTGGAAAGCGGTGGCCGGCGAGAGGGTCTCGTCGGTATCGAAGCCGATGGCATGGATCTCCCCTTGGGCGGCGCTCTCGAAGTCGAACTCCAGCACGGTATCGGCGGTCACCGTATAGTTCAGAGCCACCTGCTTCCAGGCGTTACCTACCATATGCAGGGCCGCACCGTTGTCCTCGACGTCGTCGTCGCGGTGACGCTATCCTGCGCGCCGCCATAGCCGAGCACGGGGTAACCCGCGGCGTTCACGACCAGGTCTACCGCACACCCGTCGGTGTCCACGTTCACACCAGCTGGGGTCCCAGGACAGACATCGAGGGCGTCGCTCACGCCGTCGCCGTCGGAGTCAAGCAGCTGGCTGGCGGAACAGCCGTCGGGGTCCACGTCCTCACCCGTCGGGGTGCCCGGGCACAGGTCGGACGCGTCCGGTACGCCGTCGCTGTCGGCGTCCCCCGGCGTGACCGCCTCATAAACAATGATGTTGCTAAACCTGCCGTCCCCGGTCGGGGTCGCGACATCATGGTCGTTGGCGAAGATCAGCCTGGTGAAATTGCCGGTGAAGTACTGACCGACCGGAATCGTATAGTGCACGACGCCGTTGACAGGTCATAAGTCCGGAACGCCTGCACACCCCAGTTCTGGGTACCGTAGACCTGGAAAGCGGTGTTCGCCGAGAGGGTCTCGTCGGTATCGAAGCCGATGGCATGGACCTCCCCTTGGGCGGCGCTCTCGAAGTCGAACTCCAGCACGGTATCGGCGGTCACCGTATAGTTCAGAGCCACCTTCTTCCAGGCGTTACCTACCATACGCAGGGCCGCACCGTTGTCCTCCACGGTCGTGGTCGCGGTGGCGCCATCCTGGGCGCCGCCATAGCCGAGCACCGGGTAACCGGCCGCGTTCACGACCAGGTCTACCGCACAGCCGTCGGTGTCCACGATCACACCAGCTGGGGTCCCAGGACAGAGATCGAGGGCGTTGCTCACGCCGTCACCGTCGGAGTCAAGCAGCTGGCTGGCGGAACAGCCGTCGGGGTCCACCGTCGCTCACCCGCGGGGTGCCCGGGCACAGGTCGGACGCGTCCAGTACGCCGTCGCTGTCGGCGTCCGCCGGCGTGACCGCCTCATAAACAATGATGTTGCTAAACCTGCCGTCCCCGGTCGGGGTCGCGACATCATGGTCGTTGGCGAAGATCAGCCTGGTGAAACTGCCGGTGAAGTGCTGACCGACCGGAATCGTATAGTGCACGATGCCGCTGCCAGCATAAGTCCGGAACGCCTGCACACCCCAGGCCTGGGTACCGTAGACCTGGAAAGCGGTGTTCGCCGAGAGGGTCTCGTCGGTATCGAAGCCGATGGCATGGATCTCCCCTTGGGCGGCGCTCTCGAAGTCGAACTCCAGCACGGTATTGGCGGTCACCGTATAGTTCAGAGCCACCTGCTTCCAGGCGTTACCCACCATATGCAGGGCCGCACCACCGGTCTCTACGGTCGTGACCGCCACCCCATCCTGGACGCCCCCGTATGGAACAACCGTGTACGGGGCCGCGTTCACCGTGAGCTGGAGCTGGCTGGCCGAGCAACCATTGACGTCCACCGTGTCACCGAGCGGCGTGGACGGACAGGCGTCGGCCGTGTCGAGTACGCCGTCTCCGTCGGCATCGAGCTGGCTATCAGAGCACCCGTCCAAGTCCACCGCCTCCCCAGCGGGCGTGCCAAGGCACAGATCCAGGGTGTCGGCCACCCCGTCGCCGTCCAGATCGGGAGGCATCCCGCCCGCCAGGAGGTAATAGGCCTCGACCGCGTCGAGATACCCAGCACCGGAGGCATTATCCGGGCCCACCGCACCCAGATCGAGCGCCCCGCCCTGGATGGCGGCCTCCAGCTCCGCGAGGGTCGCATCAGGGAAGGCCCCCTTGAGCACCGCCATGGCCCCAGCCACGTGGGGCGCGGCGATCGAGGTGCCCGTCATGTAGGCGATGGCACTGGGGTTGGAGCCACCGCCTGTCAGGCCAGTGGTAAAGATGCTCTCACCCGGGGCGACGAGGTGAGGGAAGGTCCCACCGTTGCAAGCCGAGGGTCCGCGGCTGCTGGAAAAGAGCACATCCTGGTAGAAATCGACCGCGCCCACCGCAAGGCTCCCGGGATTGTTGGCCGGCTCGACGCTGGAACCGGCGCCAGGTCCGTAGTTGCCCGCGGCGAAGACCACCGCAATGTCCGCCGCGTTGAGCACCGCGATGTCCGCGGCGAACTCACCGGTACAGGCCCCGGGAACAGGCAGGGCCCAGGAATTGTTGACGATGCTCGGCCCGTCGTCAGTCGCTGGGTCCCCATCCGGGTCCAGCATCCACTGGTACGCCTGGTGAATCTTCGCGATGTCGGACACCCCAGCATCGTTGAAGACCTTGGCCGCGATCCATTGGGCACCCGGAGCGGCACCGATATCCACGCCCAGCGAGTTACCACCGAGGATGATGCCCATGACCCCGGTGCCGTGCCCGTCGGCGTCGAAGGGCATCGTATGCTCGCCGTTGGGGTCGAACCAGCTGTTGGTCCCGCCACGCCAGTTGGGACCCAGGTCCGCATGGTCGAGATCGACGCCCGTATCCAGGGTCCCGATCACGACGCCTTGCCCGTAATAGCCGAGCGCCCAGAGGTCCGTGACTCGGGTCTCGGACAGATTCCAGAAAGTGTAGCCCGGGTTCCCGGGTTGACCCGTGGGAACCGGCGGCGGCGGGTCCTCCGGCAGCACCACCTCCGCGTTGAGGCCGATGCTCTCCACACCCCGGCGCTGTGCCATGCGCTCCAAGCGGCCCACGCGGACCTTCGCCGCCACGCTGTTGACCAGCCAGAGGTCCTTCTCATTCTCGCTCCCGGCCGCCGCCAACTCCGTCGCCAGGAGCCTCCGACATAACGTGGCCTTGGCGCGCAGCGCCTTGATCAGCTTATTGCGCTTGGACTTGCGGTCCGGGTCTTTGATCGCACCCGGTTGCACGGAATCGGAACAACGGATGATCACATCGACCTTGTCCTTCGGCCCCAGGTTCGCAATCCCCGCCAGCAGCTCGGGTTCGAGTGCTCCGGCATGGACGTCCAAGGAGAGAGCCGACGCCAGGACGGCGGCGATGCCAATTCTCAGCTCCTTTTGATACATAGCGTCACCCCGGTGGCTATTGCAGGGTCATGTGCTCGGCGCGGAACTCGCCGATGACGACACTGACCTTCTGTCCGGGTTTCACATAGGAGTCCGGGTTGGCGAACATCATGTAGTAATCCCTGTTCGCCGTGATGTTCTTGCCCCGGTTGGTCGTGCGGAAGGCGCCGACCTTCTCGCCCACCGGTACGGGGAGCTTGATGTTCGTCCCCTCGGTGAGCAGGTACGGCTGCACCCGCGGGTCGAACAGCGGAAGGGCCTTCTCCAAATCCACCACCCGGAACCGGAAGTCGATCATGTAGCCACGGGCCGCCAGCCGCACCCCGTACACCTCCACGCCCCATTTATCTATCAGGTCTTTATGGATCGTCCCCTCGGCGACCGCTGGGTCGGGTTTGAGCAGGACCTCGCGGCGCGTCCGGGCCTCTTCCATGCTGGCGCGGAGCTGCTCCAACGTAAGGACATCAGCCTTTGCTTGCGGCTGCGCTCCGGCTTCCGTATCCGGAACCGCCGCGTCCGGTTGAGTGTGTGTCGATGCGGTCTCTGCGTGAACCGTCTCTTCTGTTCCAACTACCGAGCCCGGGGCAGCGGACGAAACTCCGGCCAATACCGGAGCCGATTGGGTCAGTGCGACACCGACCCCAAAGCCCGCTACCAGGACGGCAGCAGTCGACGTGCTCGTTATCTTCGTTAGTCTCTCGATCATCTTCAGCACTTTGTGATTCGCTCCGTGTACTAACTGGCCCACCCCTCCTTTCGGGAGGGGTGGGCCCCAACGGTCATATCCCTTCAACGGCTTTCCCCTTGCAACCGGGGATTGCGCCGTTTATCGCTACGGACAGGCCCATCGTCTCGCAGACCACTGATGTTGCTAAACCGGCCGTCCGCCGGTCGGGGTCGCGACATCATGGTCGTTGGCGAAGATCAGACGGGTGAAAGTGCCGGTGAAGTACTGCCCGACCGGAATCGTATAGTGCACGACGCCGCTGCCGGGGTCATAGGTCCGGTACGCCTGCAGACCCCAGGTCTGGGTACCGTAGACCTGGAAAGCGCGGTTCGGCGAGAGGGTCTCGTCGGTATCGAAGCCGATGGCATGGATCTCCCCTTGGGCGGTGCTCTGGAAGTCGAACTCCAGCACGGTATCGGCGGTCACCGTATAGTTCAGAGCCACCTGCTTCCAGGCGTTACCCACCATATGCAGGGCCGTACCACCGTTCTCTACGGTCGTGACCGCCACCCCATCCTGGCGCGCCGCGCGTACGGAACGACCGTGGTACGGGGCCCCGTTCACCGTGAGCTCGGAGCTGGCTGGCCGAGCACCCATTGGCGTCCACCGGCTCACCCGTCCGGCGTGCCCGGGCACGGCGTCGGCCGCGTCCAGTACGCCGTCGCTGTCGGCGTCCCCCGGCGTGACCACCTCATGAACAATGATGTTGCTAAACCGGCCGTCCCCGGTCGGGGTCGCGACATCATGGTCGTTGGCGAAGATCAGACGGGTGAAATTGCCGGTGAAGTACTGACCGACCGGAATCGTATAGTGCACGACGCCGCTGCCGAGGCATAGGTCCGGAACGCCTGCACACCCCAGGTCTGGGTACCGTAGACCTGGAAAGCGCGTGTTCGGCGAGAGGGTCTCGTCGGTATCGAAGCCGATGGCATGGATCTCCCCTTGGGCGGCGCTCTCGAAGTCGAACTCCAGCACGGTATTGGCAGTCACCGTATAGTTCAGAGCCACCTGCTTCCAGGCGTTACCCACCATATGCAGGGCCGCACCATTGTCCTCGACGGTGGTCGTCGCGGTGCCGTCCTGCGCGCCGCCATAGCCGAGCACCGGGTAACCAGCGGCGTTCACGACCAGGTCTACCGCACAGCCGTCGGTGTCCACGTTCACACCAGCTGGGGTCCCAGGACAGATCGAGGTCGTCACTCACGCCGTCACCGTCGGAGTCAAGTTGGCTGGCGGAACAGCCATTGGCGTCCACCGTCGCCCGCGGGGTTCCGGGACAGATCGGACGCGTCGATACGCCGTCACCGTCGGAGTCAAGCTGGCTGGCGGAACAGCCGTCGGCGTCCACCGTGCTCACCCGTCGGGGTGCCCGGGCACTGGTCGGACGCGTCCGGCACGCCGTCACCATCCGTGTCGGGCTCAAAGGACAAGAATCGCAGCATGCCTCCACGCTCATCGGCCTGCTCGAAGTCATTCGGGTCGCTCGGATTGGTCATGTAGCCGTTGCCGTCGTAGACCGCGTAGCGGCCCTCAGCGGGAACGGTGATGGTCGCGTCCTTGGTCTTGAGCGCCGGCAGCATCGCCGTGTACTGCTCGCGGGGCGCGAAGCCGCCGGGCAAGTCGCCCATCTGGTAGTTGTAGCGGAAGCCGTCCTCGGCGTGGATGGTCATGTGCATCCCCTGCAGGGTCGGCACATGGGTCTCGCTCGCGGTGCTGAGGAAACGCAGCAGCGTCGTCTCACCCGGGGCACCCGCCGGGACGTCGGGGGTGGTGTAAGCGACGGTGTCCTCGTAGGGTTCGCCGTTGATCAGGAACCATTGGGCGTTGTAGCTGATCGGCGTATAGGTCGAATCGAGGGCAGCCACGGCCGCGTTGTGGACCGGGTCCACGTCGCTGTAGAACAGCGATCACCTCGTTGTCGTAGGCACGCCACGTAGCCAGGCGAGAGGCCTCGGTCGCGTCCGCCACCGCGTCCTTGGTCACCGCTCCATACAGGCCCATGTACACCTGCTTCTGTGGCCAGGGTGCCGCTGTGGTAGATGAAGGTGCCGGTAGCGATCGATGGTCAAAGGAGTTAGCCGACTCCAGCGCCGCCGTCGGCCGCGGCCTCGACGGCCGTAGGAGCGAACCTTCTTCGTCGTGTCGGTGCCTCGTGCGCCGGTACTGCCGTCATTCCAGGTCGGACCCGTCCGCCGCCGGACACCGGCAGCTTCTGACCGGTATCACGATCGACGAGGGCTCCGGCAGACCGTTCGACAGGTAGGACGACCAAGGGGGTCGGGTCCGGTCGGATCGACGGTCAGCCGGGGGCCCGGTAGGGTCGGGTCCGGAAGCAATGCGATACAGGTCATGCGGGCGGCGGCGTCCACCGCCGCGAAGCAGTCACCGATGCCGTCCGGGTCGCCGCCGGCGCCATCCGAGAGGTCCTCGTCCAGCACGTAGCCCCACATCGGCACAGGTTCTACGGTCCCGCCCGACACCGGCAGGTTCTTCGTGAAGGGCTTGGCCGCCAGATAGACGTCCGCCGCGGAGGCGGGCCCCGTTGCCAGCGCCAGCGCGCCGGCCAGCGCGGACATTTTTAATAGGGTATTCATGTCTCTATACCTTTTCATCGTCGTTCCTTCCGCCCCTTAATTGGATTTCGAACGTACGGCGGGAGCACGACGACCGCGCTCAAGGACCCGCCGGGGAAGATGTTGTAGGTGGTCAGCTCCTTCTCGGCGTGGGAGTGCCAGACCAGGAAGTAGCCGCCGAACGGATTCAGACCGCCCTCGCCCGGGGGCAGATCGCCCACGTCACCTAGGAAGGGGCTGCCACTCCACCAGCCACCGAACGCCAGATCGCCAACGCCCGGCAGGGACACGGGGAGCGGTTTGCCATGGTCGGCGCAGTACTCGTGGTTGGTGTCGTCGAAGCCGTCACCGTCAGCGTCTGCGCAGGTGTCGTCGTGGCACATCACGCCGGGATTGGCGTCGTCTTCCATGTTGTTGTCCGAGTCCGTGCAGCCGGCCGTGACGGGGTCCGTAGATGTCCCAGTTCAGACCCTTGCCCGTCCAGGTCCAGATCATGTCGGCGGTCTGCTTGGGCGCCGAGTTCAGGGTGTTGTCGGTGCGACCCGAGATCCGCCGTCATCCCGTTCCGCTCGTGAGCATCCGCCCATCACGCCCGACGAACCGCAGGTTCTCGCCATGGAAGTGGAAGGGGTGGCTGTCCTGGCCGACGTTGACCGCGCGCACCAGCACCTTGTCGCCCGGGTGGGCCTGGGCCAGCGACTGGTAGGGCTGGTTGGGGAACAGGGGGTTGTAGTCGCCCTGGAAGAGGTCGGGGAAGACCCGGCCGTTGACGAAGTAGATGGTCGCGAAGCGCTCGTAGTGGGTGAAGTGGCCGTAATGGCTGCGCTCCATCTCGGCATGGATGTCCGGGTCGACCTCGCTCAGCAGATACAGGAACTCCTGGTCGTAGTCGGTCCCGGTGCCCTCGCCGGAGACCGTGCCGGTATCGGCAGTCGAAGCGGGCCGCACGATCAGCGCCCCGGCCAGCCCCATCTCCTGGTGCAGGCCGGGGTTCTGGCCGTCCAGGCTGTGGTAGAGGTAGGTGCCGGGTGTGCCCGCGGTGAAGCTGTAGGTGACCGCTGCGCCACCGACGGTCGCCGCGTTGGTCACCAGACCGGGCGTTCCGCCGGTGGCGGTCACGTTGTGACCCGCCACCACGATGGACACCGGGTCCGGCACGCCGTAGTTGGTCAGCGCGATGGTCACCGTCTGACCCTCGGTGACGATCAGGGTGGGTGCCGGGTACTGCGGCAGTTGGTAGCCGTCCCCCTCCGCGTGGGTCGAACCGCCGCCGAGGTTGCCGAAGCCCCACATGTAGAGGCTGGTCCCTTCCGGGAGGCTGATATTGAAGGGGAAGGCATAGAGCTGGAAGTTCGGCCCCGTGATCCCGCGGATGTCGTGGGCGGCCTCGGCGCGCTGCCCGGGCAGGGCGAAGGCCATACCCAGCAGCGCGACGCCGAAGAGGCGTCCGATCGATCTGAGATGCTGTGTCATTGTGTTGTCTCCGTTGCCGCCTGGGCCTAGTTGACGACGATCTCGGTGATCATCCCGCCGTCCATCTCGTTGCGATTGCTCATCTGATGTAACTCGGTGGTCTGCAGGAAGTAGGTCCCAGGTGCCACGCCGTTGGTGTCGATGAGGACGTCCATGCTTTCGCCACCGCCCGAGTTGATCGAGGCGGTCTCCAGGTAGAGGTTCTTGCCGTCGGGACCACGCCGGTGACGTGCGCCGGTGCCCACCTGCTTGAGGGTCAGACCCGGCGCGGTGAGGGTCCAGAAGCGGTCGAGGCCGACGTTGGAGATGCGCAGCAGCAGGGTCTGACCCTGATTGACGCTGATCACCGAGTCGATCTGCTGGCTGGGCTCGCCGCCGCCTCCCGCATACGGGGGCAGCGGTCCGGCCGTGACCGTATCCGGGTAGCCGCGACCGTTGAACTGCGGGTAGTCGCTCTCCATGTCGGAGAAGGGCAGGGGCTGGACGTCGATGGACGCCTCGTGGAAGGCGGAGTCGAAGCCGGCGAGCTGGATGGCCTTCTCCACGTCCCAGCCGGTGGTGCCGTCGTCGTCGTTGTAGACGTAGCCCTCGGACCGCCGCTGTCGCGACGCCTTTCGCGGTCCCGCTGGGCAGTTACGTCTGGTACCGGCAACGCCCTCAACGTCATCGAGGCAGCCGAGTCGCATCCTGCTTCGGATGCACATAGAGATTGGCCAGCATGCCCATCTCCATGTGCTCCGTGGCCTCCACATGGCAGTGGTACAGGTAGGTGCCGGGCTCGACGATGTTGTAGTAGTAGGTCAGGGTGCCGCCCATGTTGATGGAGATCGAGACCTCCGGCACGCCGTCGAACACACTGGCCGCGTTGGGGAAGCCGTGGAAGTGGACGGTGTGCGGGTCGAACAGGTCGGGCCGCAGGGTGGTGCCGACGTTGGTGAGGGAGAGATAGAACTCCTGCCCCTCCTCCAGCTCGATGGTCGGCCCGGGCCACTCGTTGTTGAGGATGCCGTTGGCGATGACGTCCCCGGGCGCCGTCCCGGTCTGGTCGCCGAAGCCAAAGGTGTAGAGCGGGCTGCCGTCGGGCATCACGGCCCAGCCGTCGCCGGCGATCAGGTGCATGCACTTGGTATTCGGCGGCTGGATTTCACCGTCGTGTCCCAGATGGCATCGCCGTCGGTGTCGCCCGGACACTGGACATTGACGTTCGCCTGCAGGGCGCCCGCGCCGCCGATCAGCGCCAGCGAGACGGCTGTGTGCAGGGCACGCTTTCTGAAGAAGGTGTTCATGGTGTTCAAACCTCTGTGAGTGCCTGTTCGGTTGGCCGGGCCCGTCAGGCCCGCGCCCCCACCCGGCGGGTGGGGAACGCGGGGACGGGAGCCTGTCCGTCTCGCTGACTGCAACTCGTCGGCGCCGATCTCGGTCGGACTTCGCCGGCCGGGCTTGGTTGTCGAAGTCCTCGGACACCGGAACCGGGCGTTACCGCCCTTGTTTTCCGCGGCCGAGGCCGGTGTGATGTGGTAGTCGTAGCCGTTCAGCGACAGCGGACCGTAGGTGACCTGGATGAAGTTACCGCCCTCGTCGAAGGCCGCCGCCGTCTGCGGCGTCGGAACTCGGGGAAGTTCAGGTTGTCCCGAGGCCCGTTGAGGTACGGGTTCACGAAAGCCGGGTCACCGGTGATATTGCCGTAGGAACCGATGGTAGCCCGAGTTGCGCACGGATCGGTCAGCAGCGAGCGCCGTGGGTCGAGAAGGCCGGTCCCCTCGGCAGCACCGAGCACCGCCAGCGTAGTCGTAGACGCCGCTCAATCGCCGGGTCGCAGTAGGCCGGGTGGCAGTCCGCCGGGAACAGGCATGGTCGCTCGGTGTTCCACCGTGGTCGGATCGTCCGCAGTTCAGCCAGAAGCACGAGCGGTTCTGGTAGACGATGTTGCCGATCAGCGTCAGGGTCGGAGAAGGTCAGCCAAGTCCAGGCACCGGCGCCGGTGACGTCGGCCATCAGCAGCCCGAAGTCCGGCCGTGTGCGTGCGGGAGACGATGCCCGCCGGCTGCGGGCTGAGTTGACAGGTTCGGGTCGTCCGAGCCTGCGAGGGCCGTGGTCGCCGTCGAGTCGTTGTTGGCGATGGTATTGTGCGCATGACCGACCCGCAGCGGGTTCTGGATGGAGACCCCGCCGCCCGCCAGCCCGCGACGTTGTTGGTGATCATGTTGTTGTACACGAACACATCACGCCAGGGGCGGATGTCGTCGAGACTCGCCAGGATGTCCTCGCCATTGACGCTCTCGATGCGGATGCCGCCGCCGTCGCCGGCCCCGGCCAGGTTGCCGCGGATCAGGTTGGCGTCGATGAGGACCGTACCGGTAGCCGGGACTGAGCAGAATAGCCGTCGATGGCCTGCAGACCCGGCTGACCGCCGATGTAGATACCGCCGCCGGACTCGGCCGAGGCCTGGCTGAAGGACTCGTTGAAGACGATGGTGTTGTCCTCGATCAGCCCGGCGTTTGAATAGCCGAGGTGACCGATGCCGGCACCACTGCCCACGGTGAAGTTGCCGCAGACCCAGTTCTTCTGGACCTGGTAGTCGGTCGCGCCCGTGTTCAGGCCGATGCCGCCACCGACGCCGTGATCGCTGGTGCCGCCGTTCTTGACGATGTGGTTGTGGTGGATCCGGACCGGTCGTTGACGGCGTCGTCATAGACCAGCAGGCCGGTCTCGCATCGATGGCTCAGGGTCGGGTGGCCGACGCGGATGCCGCCGCCGTAGAAGCCGGCGTTGGCGATCAGGCGGTTGTTGCCGATGTTCATGTAGCTGGCATAGCCGTTGACCACGATGCCGCCGCCCTGGGTCGCGCCGAGATGGTGAGGCCATCGATACGCGCGCCGCGGTTGGCCGGCGTCGCTGAAGCTGTCCGGCCACCGCCGTTGAGGCCGGCGACGAAGATGCCGGCGCCTTCCTCGGTCGGGAACAGCGGTGCACCAAGGCCGGGAAGCCGGCGGTCCCTGACCCGGCAACAGGTCGATGTCGCCACTGGTCACCAGACTCCTGGGCCTTGGTGCGCCAGGCGTTGAACTCTCGGTCGGCACCTGGCGGGCTTGCAGGGTCACGGCGCCCGCGCCCCAGCCCTGGAGCTTGACCGGCTTCCACATGATAACAGCTCGTCGTAGGTGCCCGGCCCGACCAGGATCAGGTCGCCGGGGGTGGCAGCGTCGATCGCCGCCTGGATGGTGGCGAGGGCGGCGACGCTGATGCACCGCATAGAGCTCTCAGGCTCGTAACGGCGCGGCGTCGGCATTCGGCACGGACACCGTACTCGGTCCCGCCGACATTCACGCCGACCGTCAGGGTCACGCCGATCGGCGAATCCACCGGTGCCGGCACGCCGCCGGTGCGGGTCACGATCACCTGGTAGTCGCCCGGGGCCGTGCCGGCGGGACCTGGGCAAAGATCCGCGTGCCGTTCCAGTCGACGATCGGCAAGCGCGGTGCGGTTACCGCCCGCATCCTCCAGCCAGGCCTGGCCCTGCTGGCCACCGAAGTTGTAGTTGCGGGTGGTGGTCCTGGGCGTGGTGTCGGCGCCGTCCCAATCCGGGTTAGGCACCTCCACGGCGCCGCCCATTGATCTGATGCGGATCTGCTGGCCGGCCAGCGCGAAGGGTCCGCCGCCGCCACTGTTGTTGCGGCGGTTGACCGACGCGATCATGGGGGTCCGGTCCTCACGCTCGCAGTCCGGCGGGAAGGTGGGCGGGACCGTGAAGGCCGCGATCGAGCAGCACCGGGGTATCCAGATAGGTGATCGTCCCGGGCATGAACTGCAGCGTATAGCAGGCCTGGGTGAGACGCGGGTTGAACACGGGTCGATGATGGTCGCCGGTGCGTCCGGGTCGGTCGGGAATCCGGGTTGGCGATCGGGCCCGCGTCGTTGATGCAGGCTGCAGCATGTTCGGCGACACGCCCGGAGGGCATCGGCAGGTTCACCGAGTAGGTCGAGGGCAGCACGGCGTTGTAGCGGCCGAACTGGTCGGAGTAGACCCGGTTCACCAGATTGCCGTTCCAGTCGTAGAAGGCGATCGGCACATAGGGCGGGGCGTATTTCTCGCCGAAGGTCGGGGCGTTGGGGTCGAAGGCGTTTGCCAGGTCGTTGTTGACCAGACCGGAGCCGTTGGCCACGATCGGCACGTCGGTCATGACGAAGAAGTTGGCCGCGGCGTTCTGGGCAGCCGAGAGCGGCACCGCCTTGCGGTCGCAGAGCGGACGCGGGTCACCGGCGAAGGGCGCCGGCGACATCCGCAGCGTCGAAGGCGTCGATCAGCTGGGCCGACTCGCCGCTGCCGTCCTTGGTGGCGAAGGCGAGGAGCGGGGGCACCTCACGCGGCTCACCCACGCAGACCGGGTCGAGGGCCTGGGGCGAGGGGATGTAGTCGTCGCCGAAGTCGACGTTCTTGTGCTCCTCCTTGACCAGCTTGTAGCCGGGGGGCGTGGCTGCCTCGACGATGTAGTCCGCGGGCAGCATCCAGGTCTCGGGCAGGATTTCGCCCAAGGCGCCGCTGTTGCGGTTGCGATGCCGGTGTAGAAGCCACCGAGCTTGGTGGCCACGGTCGGGGGCAGCCGGCTCAGGTCATAGTCGGAGAAGGCATAGCCGCCGTCGAAGACGCCCGGGCGTACCTGGTTCGACGTTGCGGAAGCCGTCGAAGCAGCGAACAGCGTCCGCTGCGTCGTCGCCGGTAATGACCAGGGCGTTGTCGCCGCCGCAGTCGGTGGGCAGGCTGTCGTCCCAGCTGTCGGTCCAGGTGACCTGCAGGGCATCGCCGTAGTCGAAGGTGTCCGTAGTGCCGCCATTTTCGTCGGTGGCCCGATCCTCATCCTCCGGGCCCTTCGCGCCGCCGTCGGCCCAGCCGAGCGGGTAGTTGTCGACGTCGGCGAGGGTATAGAAGCCGTCGTTGTTGATGTCGGTGAACTCACCGGCAAGGTCGCTGTTGGGCTCTTGGATACCGTCACCGTTCCAGTCGATGTCGCATGGATCGCCCGGGAAGACATTCAGCGGCGGGGCAGTTGACGTCGCCGTTGGCATAGAGGGCGACCTGAACGCGCGGGATGCCCGGCTCCCAGGTCTCGCCGACCGCGTTGCGCGGGTCGTTCTCGGCGCGGGTGATGGCGTAGTGGACGATACCGGTGATGCCGCCGTTCTCGCCGACGAAGGTCCAGTTAACGGCAGGAGTTGCGGCGGTGCGGTCGTAGTCCATGTACTCGGCCTTGCCGAACTGGAGCACGTTGTTCTGGCCGGAGAAAGCCTGGAAAGCCTGGGTCAGAACCGGGCCGGTCTCGGTGCGCGAGTTGCCGCCGTCGTAGGTGCAGTCGGTGGTACCCGGTTACCGACACCGCAAGCCGGCACATCTTGCAATTGCGGGGATGAGCTCGCCCAGTCCGGGAAGCTCGGTGTTGTATCGATCGGGATCTACCGCCCGCGTCCACGACGAAGGTGGCGCCGGTGGCCTTCTTGTTGCGAAGCCGACCTCGGCGACCAGCCAGTGGAAGAAGGGGAAGATCTCGTCGAACGGGGCGAGGCCCTCGGTGTCGGTGGGGAAGCCTGGTAGGCGGTGCCGTTGCGCCAGCGGATACTGACGGGGCCCGCCTCGGGGCCGACGGGGCCTTCGCCCGCGTCCCAGAAGCCATTCTGGTTGGTGTCGGTGAAGATGGCGGTGTTCAGGCGTGCGAACCAGTTGTTCACCGGGATGTCGCCGAGATCGCAGCCCGTGGCACCGTTGCAAGATGCCGACCGGCTGGACGATGAGGTCTAGGAAGGCGATGATCATGTCCAGGTTGGCGTCCCAGATGTTGAGGATGTAGTGCCGCCCGGCACGTTCTGGATGCTGAAATGGCTGTTCGCCGTCACAGGACTCGGCGACCAGCGTCGGACCGGGTCCGGCGGCGTCGTTGAGCGCGACGATACAACTGGGGAACAGCCGGCCGCGGAAGAAGGCGCTGTCCGGGCGGGCGGGAGAAGTGCGTGTCCGGTGACCGTGCCGGTGACCGTGGCACCGCCGCCGTCGAGTGTGGGCGGCCGATGCGGTCGGTCTGGATGAAGCCCATGAAGACGTGCGGCTCGGCAGGCCGAACTCGACGAAGAAGGGCGGCTCGTTGGCCTTGACCCAGGCGTCGATGACCTTGGTGCCCTCGATGGTGGTGACCTGAACCCATTGCTGGGTTGGCCGGCGGGCGGGTTGACGATGACGCCGTACTTGCCCGGCGCCAGGTTCTTGACGGCAGGTAGCCGTTGGCGTCCGGGATGCAGGGTGCCGTCGCCCAGGGTGACCTGTGACACCGCGGCGTAGTCGCAGCCCGGCGTTGTAGTCGGTGCCGAGCGGGTTGCCGAAGGCGTCCTGCAGCAAGGGCCCGCCTTGCTGCCGTAGAGGCCGGCCGGGTCCTCCAGGACGATGTTGAACTGGGTCCAGTCGACCGGGCCCAGGCCTCCGCACCGACCTGGCCGGCGTGGAGCGATTTTCTCTTCAGGTAGGTCGGGGTGCCGTTCAGCGGATAGTTGTCCTCAAACAGGAAGATGGCGATCTGCGCCGTGGGGATCGGGTGCGCCGCGACGATGACCGTGATATTGGAGTCCGGACCGCCGGCCAGCACATTGACCGGCGCACCGCTCATGGCGTAGCCCGAATACGGCAGGACCGAGACGTAGTAGCGGCCGGAGTCCAGATCGCGTGATCTGCGTGGAGCTTGCCATCCGTGTTGCCGTTGAGGCTGAGCGTCGATTGATCGTCAGCGCGGGCGGGTGGTTGCTGGCGTGGAAGCCGAACGACAGCATCTCGTCGCGCGGCGGCGGGTTGGCCGGGTCGACCGCGAAGGTCGTGTCCTTCTGGACGGTGTACTTGAATCCGCTGCACCGGCTGGCCGTCTGCATCGACGACACTGACAGTGAAATTGGGCCGCCTGGACAGCGGAAGCAGCGAGCAGCCCGCAACCGCCGAGCAGAGATCTCACTCTCGCACCCGTCGAGGCTCGCAATAGTCGTCTTATCAAGCTATTCATGCTGTTTGCTCCCGCTCTTCACTTCGTATGGCTGATACATGACAGTAGTGGCCCGCTTCGTAATTCTATCGACAGGTCAGGCGCCGCTGATAGGAGTTGCCGCCTAAGCGGATCGAACCAGGACCAACGCGACGTCTCAACACTGCGCGGCGTCTCCGCCCCAAGCGGCACAGAACTACGGGACTGACGCCACTGAGTGCAATTTCGACCCTGGCCCCGAGTATGGGGGGCTTGCTGACCGATGGCAGGTAGTAACGCCCCCCATCTGGCGGGGGAAAACCCCTACTTTAGCCGCGGCTGATGCTGTCTACCATTGCCGCAATCCGTGACGTTCGGGTCGGGCAGGGAGCCGTTGGCGGTCGGAGTCAAGTCGGCAGGGGGAGCGGGGCACCGCCGGTTGGGCGGCAAGGAGGCGTCGGCGCGGGGAAAGACCCGGCGTGCGGCTGCAGCGCTTCGATCTCCGGCTGCAACGAAAGCGGAGACCGCACACCGTCAAGCTGAAGGACTCGTGCTAAGCTCGAACGGACCCTACTGGGCAGACGCAACACAGACCTGCAGGGCAAGCATGATCGAACAATGCCGCATTCTTCTCGCCGACGACCACGCGATGTTCCGGCAGGGGCTCAAAGCCTTGCTCGAAACGGACAGCCGCATGACCGTGGTGGGCGAGGCCACCGACGGACAAGAGGCCATCCAGCTCTCGGCGACGCTCATACCTGACGTCATCGTCATCGATCTCTCGATGCCAGGGATGAATGGCACGGAGGCGATACCGAAAATCCTCCTGCGAAACAAGCATGCCAAGATCATCGTCCTCACGGCACACAGCGCGCCGGAGTATGTCCGCGCCAGCCTCCAGGCCGGGGCGAACGGATATGTCCTCAAGGAGGACAGCCACCAAGATCTGATCTCCGCAATAGAGAGCGCCCTAGGCGGAAGAACATTTCTCAGCCCCGGCATCTGTAATGACGTTGTCTCGGGCTTCTTAGCATCATCAATGGACCAGCTTGGAGCCACTCCGGATGCGCCTGGGGCAGCGCATTGGGATATGCTCACCTCGCGTGAGCGTGAAGTGCTTAAGCTTACCGCCGAGGGCAAGAGCAACAAAGAGATGGCCGAATATCTCTACATTAGCGTCAAGACAGTGGAAAAACACCGGTCCCAAGCCATGAAGAAGATCGGCGCGAAGGGTATTGCAGATGTGACGACCTTCGCCATTCGCGTAGGATTGGTCACCGGTTAGCCAATCTCCGAGTGAGGCGTGACCCAACGGCAGATGATGGCCACCCCTTTCCCGTCTACCGTCACAATGAATAGCTCCCCACCGGTGAGGTCGACTCTCTCCCGCATGCTGCCCATGCCGACGCCGCAAGGACACCCCTCACCGCGCTGATGATTCCCCTACCGTTGTCCCTTATTACCAGATCCAGCCCCCGCTGGTTGCCAGTCAGAGTTAACTCTACGGTACTGGCCCTCGAATGCTTGCACACATTGTTGAGCGCCTCTTGGCTGATCCGGAATATCTCCGTCTTCAACTGCGGAGAAATGGACTCCTCGTCGACATCGACACGATGCCGGACCTGCATGCTTGGCACCGCCGTCTCAATTTCACGCAAGAACCAACTCAAGGTCGCGGCAATACCCAGATCATTCAACATCGATGGCCTTAGCGCCATCGCCACACGACGCACGTCCTCGATGGTCTCGCGCAAGGTTACAGCGAGTTGGACTAGGGCTTTCTTGTGACCGGCACGGTCTCCGAGTTCACATCCGTCGACGATATTTTCGAGGGTAAGCTTCGCCGCGGTGAGCCGCTGTCCAACTGCGTCATGAAGCTCGCGGGCAATACGATTCCGTTCCCGCTCCTGCACCACCAGAATCTGCTTCGACAACTGTGCCGCACGCCTGTTTGACTCGCGCAGCTTCAGCTCTGATCCCTTCAGGCTCGGAGATGTCCACAGCGTTGCCGATAACGGTAACGCCATCAGGATATGGTGCTTGCGTAACGTGAAGCCAAATCTTGCGTCCGTCCCTGCACGAAAACTGACATTCATACCCCATCTTCTGGTTCGCGAACCCTTGCTCCGGGTGAGGCGGCGAAGCGCACTTGCTTTCGAAAACTTCCGCAAACGACCGCCCGATCAGCCCCCCTTCCGCATAGCCAAGCAAGCTTGCGAAACGCCTGTTGTGGTAGGCGATGTGACCCTGCTCAACCAGAAAAACTCCAGCCAGAGTATTATCCGCCAACAGCTGGTATCGACGCTCCAAAAGGCGCATCGCATCCCGGGAGCGCTCATGTTCATCCATTTCCATCCTCAGCCTTCGGTTCGCCAACCGCAGCTGCCTCGTTTTCCGTGAGACCTGATCCTTTAGTATTTCTCTATAGCTTTCCTCCAAATGCTTCGCCGCATTCCGCTCGGTGACGTCCACCAGCACAGCGACGGAACAATCAGATAGAGCGGACACGTCGGTTATCCAAGTACCATCGTCTATGATCAAGTCGTAGTAACGCCCCCCCTTAGCTTCTAAACCCACCAACGACAGACGCGCCGTACTAAAGCCCATCTTTAGACGGGACCAAAGGGCATCATCTATGAGACAGTCGGGCAGACATCCCAACTCCGGCACACCACCACGAGCCCAGTCCGCGCTCTTCTCGATCAGATCCGTCCTGAATATGCCGAGTTGCCACAATATGCCCAGAAAATCTGCACCCCGGACGCCGGTCAACTGACCCAAGCCCCAAGCTTCCAACGTCCTATTGGCGCGCAGAACCTTGCCATCCCCGCCCAGTACACAGACCAATTGGGGCAACGCGTCGACAATGGCCTCCCATTCCTGCTTCGCACGTTGCACCCGGAAAAAAAGGTCCTTTGCTTGCTGCGCAGCAGCCTCCCGATCTGCAAGCATCTTCAATGTGGCAAGGAGCATCCACAAAAACTCAGCACTTTCCGCGGTCGGTTCGGCCCACGGCCCATACACGACCAACAGCACGTCGACCCGCCCTGCGATCCCCACCAGGGCGAACACCTCCGCCCCAAATCCGATTACATCCATGGATCCGCCGTCGCCCATGATCGCCGAGACGGTTTCCCCCGAACATGGGAAGCTGCAGAAGGGCCCTGCGGCCAGGCAGACCTCGCCCGCCAGGGCATCGGAAAGCATCTGATTACCCTTCCCTAGATCGGACACACCGGCCAAGCAGCCGGCCGAGCCGAAGACTTCGACGTCCGACGTGTCCAAATTCATCCTCTGGAACAGGCAGCCCCCCCCTGGCACGACAAGCTCGGCGACCTCTCCTAATCCTCTGTCGAAGCCCGCCCGAAAATCTCCGGACTCCAGACATAGGTCACTGAACTGCGTCAGGAGTCGCAAATAGGCGTCCGGCCCCGCGCGGACGCCGAGCGTTCGCGCCTGACAGACATCAAATGACTGCATTGCCACCTCCTACTTTCATTGCCAGGCCCCAGGGGACGGCGTCCATATTCCGTCTACGGACGGGGCTCATTGCCGGGACCGACACCCGACGAGCAAAACCATGGTTCGCTTGAATGAAGCCGGCACCACCAGCAACGGCCCGACCACGCTGGCCCCGCGGCAGACCTTGCAGATTGTCGCTATCCGCCTTCATTTAACACGGATCGATTCGAATTCACAACGGTGTCCGCCTCGAATCATGTGGTAGGTCAATAACATAGGCCTTAGCACGCGACAACCGGGATACTGCTAGTCGTCGGTAACAAGCCGCATCGGCTGCATCTGGCCGAAGATGAGCGACCGCCACAACCACTCCAGGGGCCCGTACCGGTACCACCGCAGCCACAGCACGCTGAAGCCGATCTGGAAGGCCCAGACACCCAGACAGACCAGGGCAAGCTGCCAGCGCTCCAGGCTGGCGAAGAGCCCGAACCCAAACCCGTAGAAAAGGGTGATCGAAAGCACCGTCTGGCCAATATAGTTGGTCAGGGCGAGGCGCCCGGTAGCGGCCAGGGGACCCGTCAGCCAGCCGGCCCGAGCCCACCGGCACAAGAGCCCAATCAACCCCACATGCCCAAGGACTACCGGGAGCCGACCCAGGCCCCAGCGCGCCTCCTCCAGTTGCACCAAGGTCAAGGGGTCGAAGTCGAGCAGGTAGGCCTGGTAGAGATTGGCACCGCGCATCCAGCCGCCGACGGCGAAACCGACCAGGGCCAGCCACAAGTAGGTCCGGGTGGAGCGCTGGCCGGAGAGGACGCCCCAGCGATAGAGGGCCATGCCGATCAGCATCATGCCCCCGATCTCGAACAGGTGCCGCTTGTAGAAGACGGTGGATTGCTGGGCCGCGACCTCGGCAACCTGGGCGGCGAAGATATCCAGGTAGCCGGAGCGATAGGTCTGGATGTCCTCGGCCATCTGCATCCGCAGCCAATTGAGAAAGCGCGCGCTCTCCTCCGGCGTCGTGGCGGCGGCGACCGCCTCCGGGGATGGCAGGCCCCGCAGCCAGCCAAGCACCAGACTCCAGTCGATCTCCAGATCGACGAGCGAGAGCATGGCGACACCGATCAGGAACAGGACCAGGGGCCGGACCCTGCGCAGCGGAAACAGAAACATCCCCAGCAGCCCATAGGCGTACAGGACGTCATGGGGCCAAAGCAGCAGATAGGCGTGGACGATGCCGAACAGCATCAGGGTCAGGTTGCGCCGGTAGAAGCGGTCCACCAGTGCCAGGCCGCCGCTGTGCAGACGCCCCTCTTCCAGGAAGATCAGGGCGCTGGCACCGAACAGCATGGAGAACAGGCCGCGCATGGCCCCGGAGACGTAGACCTCGGTGCTGGCCCAGATGGCGAGATTCAAATCGCTGGGGGTGCCCAGCAGGGTGGGCAGGGCATTGGCGCCATAGGGGAGCCCAAAGGCCCCGGCGCCGACCCAGTAGACCCCGAGCACGGCGAAGCCGCGCAATACATCGATCTGGGCGATACGCCCCTGGTCTGTCTGCTGCATACCCACTGCCTGCCCCCGACCGTCGTCAGCGCGAGAATGAATGACACTTGTCCTTTTCGCGCCGGGCAAAGGACCTGGGGTTACGATTGGGCGGCCGACGGCCAATGGGAGCACCGCCTCGGCGCGACGCGGCGTCGTCCAGAGACCCGGACTAGGCGATGATGGGTAGCGGCGAAGCGCCGTGCCCGGCAAGCCGTGCGGCGATGGTACGCGCGCGCCCGGCAACTCGACAATGGGTGGGGCAGCCCCCTGCACATGCCCGGGCTCTCTTGCGGATAAGAACGATTCGCATTAATATTGGCGCCTGGACCAAGCCACCGCACCGCCGTGGTTGCGCCGCCTGGCCCGCACCATCGCTTCCCACACCAGGAGTTCTTGTCGTGCCCCTATCCACCCGCGCCCTGCTCGCCGCCAGCCTGTCGGCCCTGATCGCCCTGCCCGTCGCCACCCTCGCGGAGGGCGCCGAGGTGAATGTCTACTCCGCCCGCAAGGAGGACTTGATCAAACCCCTACTCGACCGCTTCACCGCCCAGACCGGCATCCGGGTGAACCTGGTCACGGGCAAGGAGGACGCCCTCCTGACCCGGCTCCAGAGCGAGGGGGACTCATCCCCGGCCGATCTGCTGGTGACGACGGACGCCGGGCGGCTCTACCGGGCCCAGGCCGCCGGGGTGACCCAGGCGGTCAGCTCTACTGCCCTGGAGGCGGCCATCCCGGCGACCTATCGTGACCCGGATGGGCACTGGTTCGGGCTCTCCCTGCGGGCTCGCCCGATCCTCTATGTCCAGGGCCGGGTGGACCCGTCCAGCCTGTCCACCTACGAGGCCCTGGCGGAGCCCCAGTGGAAGGGCAAAATCTGTATTCGCTCGTCGGACAGCATCTACAACCAATCTCTGGTGGCCTCCCTCATCGCCGCCGACGGCGAAGAGGCCACTGAGACCTGGGCCAAGGGCCTGGTGGCCAACCTGGCCAAACCGCCACAGGGGGGGGACCGAGACCAGATCAAGGCCGCCGCGGCCGGCCAGTGCGATCTGGCCATCGCCAACACCTATTACCTCGCCGGTATGCTGGGGTCGGCGGATACCGCCGAACAGGCGGCCGCGAGCCAGATGGGCGTCTTCTGGCCCAATCAGGCCGGACGCGGTGCCCACGTCAATGTCAGCGGGGCGGCGGTGACCAAGGCGGCCAAGCGCAAGAGCGAGGCAATCCAACTCCTGGAGTTCATGGCCACGCCCGAGTCTCAGGCCTGGTACGCCCAAGCCAACGGCGAGTATCCCGTCGTCCCCGGGGTCGAGGTCGGCGAGACCCTGGCCGCCTGGGGACCCTTCAAGGCGGATACCCTCAACCTGGCCCGATTGGGGGAGCTGAACGGGGAGGCGGCGCGCCTGATGGATCGTGCAGGCTGGAAGTGACGGACCTTGGCTGACCTAGCGGTAGCGGTTGGGGATCGGGCCACCCCCGGTGGGTGGCGTGGATGGCCGGGGCTTGGGGTCACGGCCGTCGCCCTGCTGCTGGCCTTGCCGGTGCTGGTCGTGGTCGGCTTCCTGTTCGTCCCCTCCGGCGAGGTCTGGCAGCATCTGGCCGAGACCGTACTCGCGGATTACGTGAGCAATTCGCTCATGCTCATGGGCATGGTCGCCCTGGGCACCCTGATCGGCGGGGTCGGGACCGCCTGGCTGACCAGCATGTGCCGCTTCCCAGGCCGGGGGGTCTTCGAGTGGGCCCTGCTCCTGCCCATGGCCATGCCTGCCTACATCATCGCCTATACCTACACGGGACTCCTGGACTTCGCCGGTCCGGTGCAGACCGGCCTTCGGGCGGCCACCGGCTGGGGCTTCGCGGACTACTGGTTCCCCCAGGTCCGCTCCCTGCCGGGAGCGGCGATCATGCTGTCCCTGGTGCTCTATCCCTATGTCTACCTGCTCTCCCGCGCGGCCTTCCTGGGGCAGTCCTTGTGTGTTCTGGATGTGAGCCGGACCCTGGGCAATGGCCCCTGGCGCACCTTCTTCGGTGTCGCCCTGCCCCTGGCGCGACCGGCCATCGTCGCCGGGCTGTCTCTGGCCCTGATGGAGACCTTGGCGGACTATGGCACGGTGCAATACTTTGGTGTGGCGACCTTTACCACTGGGATCTTTCGGACCTGGTTCGGGCTTGGCTCCGCCCCGGCCGCGGCCCAGCTCTCGGCCCTGCTGCTGGGGTTCGTCCTGGTCCTGACCCTGGTGGAGCGCTACTCGCGGCGGCGCGCCCGTTACCACCATACCGGCCAGCGGGAGCAGGCCATCCAGCGCTACCGCCTGAGTGGCTGGCGGGCGGCCGGGGCCTTCGGCTTCTGCCTGATCCCGGTGCTGTTCGGCTTCCTGGTCCCCGCCGGGCAGCTGGCCTGGTGGGCGGCGACCATCGCACGCACGGCCTATGACGCAGCCTTCCTGACCCTGGTGCTCAATACCCTGGGGCTGGCCGCCGGTACCGCCGCCCTGGCCCTGGTGCTTGCCCTGGTGCTCGGATATGGGCGGCGCCTCTATCCCACCCTCCTGGTGCGGACCTCGGTGCGGGTGGCAGGACTGGGTTATGCGGTGCCGGGCACGGTCATCGCCATCGGGGTACTGATCCCCTTCGCCTGGCTCGATCACGGCATCGACGCCTGGATGCGGGCTAGCCTGGGGATATCCACCGGGCTGCTGCTCAGCGGCACCCTGGTGGCCCTGGTATTTGCCTATCTGGTGCGCTTCCTGGCGGTGTCCCTGCAGACCGTGGAGTCCGGCCTGGGCAAGATCCGCCCCTCCATGGACGAGGCCGGGCGGTCCCTCGGCCAGGGTCCAGGCGCCATCCTGCGCCGGGTGCACATCCCCATGCTGCGCGGCAGCCTGCTCACCGCCCTGCTGCTGGTCTTCGTCGACGTGCTCAAGGAGCTGCCCGCGACCTTGGTCCTGCGGCCCTTCAACTTCAATACCCTGGCGGTGCGCGCCTATGAGCTGGCCTCGGACGAGCGCCTGGCGGATTGCGCCCCGGCGGCGCTGACCATCGTCCTGGCCGGGCTCTTGCCCGTCATTTTCTTGAGCCGTTCTATCACCAGGTCCCGCCATGCCGACACAGCTTGAGGTCCGCGACGTCAGCGTCTCCTACGGCGACCAAACCGTGGTCAGCGACGTCTCCTTTGCCCTGGAGGAGGGAGTCATCGGCTGCCTGCTCGGCCCCAGCGGCTGCGGCAAGACCACCTTGCTCCGAGCCATCGCCGGCTTCGAGCCGGTCAGCGCGGGGGAGATCCTGCTCCACGGGCGCCGGGTCTCCGCGCCCGGCGAGACCCTGGCCCCGGAACGACGGCAGGTGGGCATGGTCTTCCAGGACTTCGCCCTGTTCCCGCACCTGACGGTGGAGGCCAATATCGGCTTCGGGCTGCGTCGGCGCCCCCGCGCCGAGCGCAGCCGCCGGGTGGCGGAGCTGTTGGACCTCGTCGGCATGGCCGACGCCGCGAGGCGCCACCCCCACGAACTCTCCGGCGGCATGCAGCAACGGGTCGCCCTGGCCAGGGCCATGGCCCCTCGCCCGGAGATCCTCTTGCTGGACGAACCCTTTTCGAGCATGGACACGGAGTTGCGCGAGGGCCTGGCCCGGGAGGTACGGGACCTGCTCAAGGGCGACGGCATCACGGCCGTACTGGTCACCCACGACCAGCTCGAGGCCTTCGCCATGGCGGACCAGATCGCCGTCCTGGGCGGGGGGCGGGTGCATCAATGGGGCACGGGTTTTGGGCTCTACCACGAGCCGGCGAACCGTTTCGTGGCCGATTTCATCGGCCAGGGGGTCTTACTTGCAGGGACAGTGGTGGACGATCTGAGGGTCAAGACCGAGCTGGGTCGGGTCGCCGGCACCCGCCCTCACGGGTTGCCACCCGGCCAGGCGGTGGAGGTCCTGATCCGACCGGACGACATGCTCTATGACGAGTCCAGCCCGCGCCGGGCGCGGGTGGTGGGGCGTGCCTTCCGCGGCGCCGAGTACCTCTACACCCTGCGCCTCGACAGCGGCACCGAGGTGCTCTGCCTGGTCCCCAGCCACCACCAGCACGCCCTGGGGGACGACATCGGCGTACGCCTGGAGGCGGACCATCTGGTGGTGTTTCCCGTGGGGGGCTGATGCTTCCTCTGGTAGAGTTGGGGCCACAACAAGACCGTGAGCACCGCTAGCCAGGCGTCGATACCGCTCGGGGCTCCTGGGGCGATCGAGATTTCCGACATCGAGGCCTTGACCGCGCTCCCCGGGGGAAAGGTGCTCGTGCTGGGTTCTCATAGTCGCAATACGAAGTGCGAGGCCAAAAAGAAGCGGCGGCGGTACGCCATCATTGAAAATCTTGCTGCGCTTCCCCCAAAAGTGGTTGTCACCAAATCCGGGCGGATCGCCTGTGCACGACTGTTCGACACGGAGGCGATGCGCCGGGCCCACGTTGCGGGGGCTTGCCGGAGCATCGAACTTGCGGAACGGGCTGCCGATGCCGTGGAGGAAGCGCTTAAGCGAGGGGAGATCTCCCTCGCCGATGCCAAGACCCAGTGCAATGACGCACACCCTTACAACGCGGAGGGTGGCGTCAACGTCTCTGAATCGGAAACACCTGAGGTTTGGATCGGGCTGCGGTCGCCATTGATGCGTCCGGCGCCGGCCGACGAGCCAGGACCCGGGCTTGCAATGCTCCTGCAACTGCAAGGGCTTGGGGCCTATTCCTTCGATCGAGTACGTCTGCTGGATATGGAGGGTCGGGGCGTGCGCGATCTCGCCTACTCGGATGGCTGGGTGTGGGTCATCGCCGGGCCGCCGGAGGACAGGGCGCAGGGTGAAGAGGAGGCATTCCAGCTGCGCCGGTTCCCCGTCGGTGCGCTTGGGACCGATGATCCCATCCAGCCGGAGTTGGTGGCGGCCGACCTACCGCCGTCGGCGGAGGGTATAACGATCCTGGGAGACAAGGCGTTTATCGTCATCGATGGCGGTAGAACGGACACCGCCACCGATGAGTGCAAAGTCCCCAGCGGATTTGTCATCGTTCCCGTACCTTCGGCATAAGGCGTCACCATGCGATTACTCACCCTAAAAAGAGGAGTTTAGCCGAAAATAGACGCAAATAAACAAGGGCTTGGCCTCTGCGGCCGGGTCACCCTGCGGGTGGCCTCGGAGCTTCGCCTAAGCTACTAATACATTTGCGCTACGTTGCGTGATTTGCGGCCGAATTCCTTTTTGCCAGGTCCACGCGATTTCGGTTCGACTCCGCCACGAACCAATCACCTGCAGGCTAAGAGGGCCGACAAGCCCAGGCCACTGAAGAGCCTTGGAGTTCGTGGCCGCCACTCCTCACTCGTCCCGCAGTGCCTCCACCGGGTCCAACCGGGCGGCGCTCAGCGCCGGCAGGACCCCGGCCCCGAGTCCGATCAGGGCCGCGACGACCTCGGCCAGCAAGACGAAGCCCCAGGCGATGTGGGTCGGCAGGGCAGGCACGGCGGCCGCGATGAGCCAGGCCCCGGCGGCACCGACCACCAGGCCGGCGATCCCACCCAGGCTCGCCAGCAGCACCGCCTCACCGAGGAACAGGACCAGGATCTGACCCTGCGCCGCCCCAAGCGCCCGCAGCAGCCCGATCTCCCGACGCCGCTCACGCACCGCAATGGTCATGATGGTCAGGATGCCGATGCCGCCGACGGCCAACGAGATGCCCCCCAGGGCCCCGACCGCGGTCGTCAACACCCCGAGTACCGAGCCCAGCACGTCCAGGATCTGGTCCTGGGTGGTGATGGTGAAATCCTCGACCCCGTGGCGGCGTTCGAGCAAGGCCTTGGCCCGCTGTGCTACCGCGTCGCCGTCCTGGCCGGCGGCATAGAGCAGGTCGATCTCCATCAGGCTGCGGCGGTCGAACATCCCCAGGGCACGCTCGACGGGGATGAAGACGGTATCGTCCAGATCGAAGCCGAGCATCTGCCCCTTGGGCTCCATCACCCCGATGACGCGATAGGGTTCGCTGCCGATACGAATGCGCGCCCCCAGCGGCGAAGCGGACCCGAACAGCTCGCGCTTGAGCGTAGCGCCGAGAACGGCGAAGGCGCGAGCACCGGCCTCGTCGTCCGGCAGGAAGCGCCCGATGGTGGGCCGCATCTGCCACACCAGGGGCACAGCGCCGCCGACCCCCAGGACCATACAGCGGCGGGTGCGCGACCCCCCGTTGATGCTCGCCTCCACCGGGGCATTGCCCTGGACCATCGGCAGCACAGCGGTCACGCCTGGTAGTTTGGCCAGGGCGCGGGCGTCCGCCAGGGCCAGGGGGCGGACATTGCTCACCACGCCCCCGGACATGCCGAAGGTCGCGGTCTTGCCCGGCGCAATGCCGATCAGGTTGGAGCCGAACTGAGTGAACTCGGCCAGGACGAACCGATGCACCCCCTCGCCGATGGCCGTGAGCAGCACCACCGCCGCCACCCCGATGGCGATGCCGATGAGCGTCAGCAGGCTGCGCCCGCGCCGGGCGTTCAGCGAGCCCAGCGTGAAGGCAACGAAGTCCGCTGTGCGCATGTTCAGCGACCGGACAGGGCCAGCACAGGGTCCAGCCGGGCCGCACGCAGGGCCGGTGCCAGGCCGAACACCAGCCCGGCCCCCAGGGAGACCCCTGTCGCCGCCAGCGGCGCCCACAGGGGGACAACGAGCTGGAACCCGCTCAGGGCGTCGTTGATCAAGGCCACCGCCCCCAGGGCCAGACCAAGCCCCGCCAGAGTGCCAGCCCCGGCCAACAGCAGGGCCTCGGCGAGGAACAGTGCCACCACCTGCCCCTGGGATGCACCCAGGGCCTTGAGCAGGCCAACCTCGCCGGTACGCTGGGCAACGGACACCAGCATCACATTCATGATCAGCACGCCGGCCACCGCGAGGCTGATGGCCCCGATGCCGGCCACCGCCAGGGTCAAGGCCTTGAGGATCTTGTCGAAGGTGGCCAGCATGGCGTCCTGGGTGATGACGGTGACGTCGTCCTCGCCCTCGTGGCGGGCGCGCACGATCTCCTTGATCGCCGCCTGGGCGCCGGGGAGGGCGTCGCGGTCACGGGCCTCCACCAGGATGCGGAACAGACCAGGGCTATCGAACAGGGCCTGGGCGGTGGCGACGGGGATGATGGCCAGGTCGTCCAGGGTCTCCCCCAGGGACTGTCCGGTATTACCCAGGATGCCGCTGACCCGGAAGCGTCGCTGGCCGATGCGCACCCACTCCCCCACCGCCTGGCGGTGGCCGAACAGGGCCTCGGCCAAGGTGCGGCCCAGCACGACCACGCCATGCCCGCGGGAAGGATCGCCTGCGGGCAGGAAGCGCCCCTCGCCCATGGTCAGACGGCGGATACCGAGAAAGTCCGCGGTGGTGCCAATGACGTTGACCTCACGCTCCAGGCTGCCGGCGGAGACCGGGGCCGAGCCTACCGAGATGGGCGCGAGGCGGGCGACACCGCGGGCCCGGGTCAGGGCCAGGGCATCGTCCAGGGTCAGGTCACGGGCGCTTTCCCCGAGCAGGGGCGGGGGTCCGCCGGTGGTCTCGTTGCGACCTGGGAAGACGATGAGGAGGTGGGTGCCAAGCTGGGTAAAGGCGTTCTCCACATAGGCCCGCGCGCCCTCCCCGAGGGAGCTGAGCAGGACCACGGCAGCGGCACCGAGCCCTACCGCCAGCACGATAAGCCAGGTGCGCGAGCGATGCCCCCCCAGGGCGCGCAAGGCGAACCCCAGGGTGTCGCTCAGGCGCACAGGTCCTCCGCGACGGAGCCGTCCTCCATGCGGATACGCCGCTGGGCGCGCTCCCCCAGGTGCGGGTCATGGGTGACCAGGATCAGGGTCAGGCCACGGGCATTGAGCGCCTCCAGGGCGCCGATCACCTCGTCGCCGGAGGCGCGGTCCAGGTTCCCAGTGGGCTCGTCGGCGAGGATCAGCTCGGGCTCCATGACCGTCGCCCGAGCGATGGCCACCCGCTGGCGCTGGCCGCCGGAGAGCTGGTCGGGGCGGTGGTGGGCCCGTGGCGTCAAGCCGAGGGCGTCCAAGGCAGCCGCGACGCGTTCGCGGCGCTCGCGCGGGGCGACCGAGGCCAAAGTCAGGGGCAGCTCCACATTCTCCGCGGCTGTCAGGCGCGGGATCAGATGGAAGGACTGGAAGATGAAGCCGATGCGCTCGCGGCGCAGGGTGGCTCGGCGCTCCTCGCCCATGGCAGTGGTCTCCAGGCCGCCGATGGTGTAGGTACCCGCGTCCGGGCGGTCGAGCAGCCCCAGGATGTTGAGCAGCGTGCTCTTACCGGAACCGGACGGGCCCATGACGGCGACGTAGGCCCCGTCCGCCAGGGTCAGGTCGACGCCACGCAGGGCCGCGACCACCTGGTCGCCGACCAGAAAGCGACGCTCGATGCCCTTGAGGACGATCACGGGATGGTCCGGATTCGGCTCACTTGGCCTCCGGCACCGATTCGCTCTCGGCCTTCGCCATTGCGCCTGCGACCACACCCTCTCGGTCCAGGGACAGGACGACCCGGTCCCCCTCGGCCAGGCCGGAGGTCACCTCGGTCTGCTCCCAATTGGAGAGCCCGGTCTCGATGGCTTGCTCGCGCAGCAGGCCCGTGCCCGGGTCCAGGACCAGGACGCCGCCCTCCGAGCGCACCGCCGCGGTAGGGATGCGCAGCACCCCCTCGTGACGATCCACCAGGATCTCCACGTCCGCACTGTAGCCGGCCAGCAGGGGCGCATCCGCCGGCTGCTCCGTAATCACCGCCTCTACCTCCACGGTGCGGGCCTGCTTTTCCAAGTCCAGCACATAGGGGGCGATGCGCCGCACGGTGCCGGGGAAAACCCGCTTGCCGAAGGCGTCGAGGGTGACCCGGGTCTCGGCCCCGACTCGGACCTTGGCCGCGTCCACCTCGTCGATGGGGGCGGAGACGTAGAAACAGGCGTCGTCGATCAGGTCCACCGCGGGCGGGGTGGGGATGCCCGGGGGCGAGGGGGTGACGAACTCGTTCAGCTCCCCGGAGATCACCGCGACCACCCCATCGAAGGGGGCGGAGAGCTGTGTCTTCGCCAACCCTGCCTGAGCCACCGCCACCTTCGCGGTGCCCACACGGGCGGTGGCCTCAGCCGCCTCGCAGTCCGCCCGGGCGGACTTGGCGGCCGTGATGGTACGCTCCAGAAGCTCCTCCGAGGTCAGCTTGCGTGCGCTGAGGGTAACCTGCCGGGCCGCCTCGCGCTCCGCGTTGTCGGCATTCAGGCAGGCGGCCCGGGCCCGGGCCTCGCCCGCCTCCGCCTCCCGCTCGGCCAGGGTCACCTGGGCCTTGAGGTCCTGGTTCCAGAGCTCCAGCAATAAGTCCCCCCGCTTGACCCGCTGCCCCTCGCGTACCGCCAGCGTCGCGATCTGGCCACCGACGCTGGGGGCCAGGCGGGCACGCCGACACGCCTTGACCGTACCGGCCCTGGTGTTGGCAACCGTTTCCTCGACCAGACCACGCGCTGCCGTATGGACCCGCACCGCCACGGGGTCCGGCTTGCCAAGCCAAAACCAGGCACTGGCCGCCGCAACGACCGCTCCGAGAACGAGGGAGTATCGAACTTGGGGACGCATCGGCTGGACCTCTAGACTCCGAGTCCGGGATTGTAGCCCCAGCCGCGGTGCGAGCGCCCAATACCTCGGGGCTAGGCTCTCGTACTCGCCCAGGAAAGACAGGCAAACCAAAGTGCCAGGAGCGACCGGCCATTTCGGAGCGGCGCCTGAGCGGCAGGACAAAAGAGGTGGCGGGCAGGGCTTGGCGAGGCAGGACCCCGCGTTACCAGCGGAGAGAGGAGGCGTCGCAAGGGCCCCGGATAGACCCCTGCGACGACATGGGACTGGGACGTCAGCCGCCCGAGCTCGAACTCTCGGGGCGGGTGTCGGCGGCGAGGTTGGTACGGTCGATGTAGTTTAGCGGATTGACCTGCTTACCCCCGACCATCACTTCGAAGTGGACGTGAGGCCCGGTGGACCGACCCGAGGAGCCCAGGGTGGCGATAGTCTGACCCTGCTCGACGATATCTCCATCCTGGACCAGACGCTTTTGGCAATGGCCGTAGCGGGTCACCAGTCCATTGGCGTGGCGGATCTCGACCATATTGCCATAGCCGCTCTGCTTACCGCTGAAGGAGACCACACCGTCGGCCACGGAGATGACCGGAGAGCCGCGCTTACCGGCAAAATCCACCCCCTTGTGGAAGGCGCTGCGGCCGCGGAAGGGGTCCTTGCGGAAACCAAAGGTGGAGGTGATGTACCCGGAACGGACCGGCCAGCCGGTGGGGCTCGCACGATCGCCAAGGTCGCGCTCCATGATCAACTCTTCCAGCAGGGTCAGCTTCTGCTTGCGGTCATCCAGTGAGCTGAGCACCTGTGCCAGCTCTTCGGCTAAGGCATCGATGCCGACGGGCGCCGATGCCAGCTCAGTGTCGGGACCACCCTGGGGAGGCGGAGTACGGAAGTCGAATTCGTCTTCATTCAACCCGGCCATTTGGACCAGGCGCTCACCGAGGGCGTTCAGGCGCAAAATCTCGGCCTGCATGACCCCCACCTGGAAGGAGACGGCGTCGATCTCCGCACCAACCTCCTGCTGCGTCACGTCCACCGTCTCGCTGGCCTGGACAGCCATTGTGTCTGCCTGCGCAGGGTCCGAGGACGATCCTTCACTGAGGTGGGCAACGGGATGGGCCAGGGATGGCAGGCCCGCCAGCTCAACCTCGATGAGACCCTGCTGTTGAAGCCAGGCGCCAGCCCCTCCGGCAACGACGGCCAGTGCGACGGCCGCCAAAACTCCAACCACAGCATGACCACGAACAGACCTTCTGCGGTCCAAAGGGACTAGGGCGAATCGCTTCATCTATGCCTCCGGATAAAAAATTTCCGGGACATTACCAGGACGACACCTATAAATTCAAGGTTTTCCCGCCCAGCGGTCGAACCAATCTCACTCTGGTTGCCTTGTTTAACGCGCTTGGGCGCCTATAGTGGCCGGCATTGCCCCCCGACACCGCAAGCGACGCCAATGCCCACCAAGCCGCCTCATATCACCCGATTCTTGCGTCAACACAGGGCTGCGGGAGCGCTTCTGGCCGGCGTCGAGCGCGATGCACGACTACTCCAGGCGACGCGACGGCTTTTGCCCGAGGAATTGGTCCCCCATTGCCTGCACGCATCTCTTGAGGGCGAACGACTCTGCCTGCTGACCGACGGTCCGGTCTGGGCCTCGCGGCTGCGCTTCTCGGTCCCGCAGGTCCTCGCCGGCCTGGCCGGAGGGTTCCCAGGCGCGCGTGAGGTACGGATCCGGATCAGCCCTGCATCCGCCGACAAACAAATGCCCGCGGGAGGTACCTGCCCGGTAGCGCTGTCGGAGGAAACCGTTGCACACTTGCGGCAGACTGCCGCAAGTATCGACGACCCCGAACTCTCCGCCGCCTTTCTGCGGCTGGCGGAGTCCGGGGCTCGACCCAGGTCAGACCAGGGGCCGCGTCAAGATACGGCCAGGGGACGGGGGGAATAGGAGATCGGTGCCGGCTCGGCGTCCTCGAAGGTCGCCTCCTCCCACGCCTCCGGGTCTGCAACCAATGCGCGCAACAGACGATTGTTGAGGGCATGACCGGACTTGTGGCCACGGAAGGAGCCGATCAGGCTGTGGCCGAGGAGATAGAGGTCACCGATGGCATCGAGGATCTTGTGACGGACGAACTCGTCCTCGTAGCGCAGCCCTTCATCGTTCAACACCCGGTAGTCGTCCACCACCACGGCGTTGTCCAGACTGCCGCCCAGGGCGAGATTCTGCTGGCGCAGCGCCTCGATGTCGCGCAGGAACCCGAAGGTGCGGGCACGACTGACCTCCTTGACGAATGAGGTCGTAGAAAAGTCCACGCTAGCGGTCTGGGCCCGCGAGGCGAAGGCCGGGTGATCGAAATCGATGGAGAACTCGACCTTGAATCCGTCGTAGGGCTCGAAGATGGCGTACTTGCCCGCCTCTTCGACCACCACGCGCCGCTTGATGCGAATGAAGCGCTTGGGCTTGGCTTGCTCCTCAACCCCCGCGGATTGAATCAGGAACACGAAGGGTCCGGCACTCCCATCCATGATCGGCACCTCGGAAGCGCTGACCTCGACATAAGCATTGTCGATGCCCAAGCCGGCGAGGGCCGAGAGCAGGTGCTCGACCGTGGAGATGCGGACCTCCCCATGGGGCGTGTTCTGCACGAGCGTGGTGGACAGGCGGGTATCCCCCACGTTACAGGGGGTCGCCTTGATCTCCACTGGCGGGCTGAGGTCGGTGCGACGGAAAACAATACCGGTATCCGGCGCAGCGGGACGCAGGGTGAGATCGATCTTCTCCCCGGTGTGGAGACCGACGCCGGTCGCCCGAATCACGTTCCTCAATGTACGCTGCCTGATCATTGCCTCGTGTCTCCGGTCGCATCCCAATACTGGATTTGTCCGGATCCGACACCCCTCTGGCTTGGCTGGGGTAGACCTCCCTAGATCTACATTCCCCAACCACCAGCGACTTCTGGTATCTTCCCCGGCCCGTCGACGACGGCTGGGCCATCAGGCCCAAAACATCGTCTTAGGGTTTTCCCGTATTATGCTCACTCGGAGATACAGTTTGCAAGCGAATCGTCTGATTAATCGGACGATCCGGCAGCGTCATTGAGCCCTCTAGTCCGCCTGTCGCCGCAAGAAAGCGGGGATATCCAGGTAGTCCAGGTCCGGCTCGGCGCTGGCTTCGGCCTGGGCCGCGGCGCCGGCGGTATGAACCCGGCGATAGACCGCGGGGCGATCCATGTCCCGATAATCCGGGACATCGGACTCGCTCCGACCACCAGCCACCACGCGCATGGCCGGCTCATCCTTGATGCCTTTCCGGACCGAGGATGAACGACGCTCGCCCAGGCCTGTGGCGACCACGGTCACCCGCAGCTCATCTTGCAGATCCATGTCGATCACGGTCCCGACAACGACCGTGGCCTCGTCATCGGCAAAGTCGCGCACCGTGTCGCCAACCTCATGGAACTCGCCGATGGACAGGGAGGGTCCGGCGGTGATGTTGACCAGGATGCCCTTGGCACCGGACAGATCCACATCCTCCAACAGGGGGCTCTTGATGGCCTTTTCTGCCGCCTCGCGGGCACGGCCCTCGCCGCTCGCCTCACCGGTGCCCATCATCGCCACGCCCATGTTGGCCATGACCGTCTTGACATCCGCGAAGTCGACGTTGATCAGACCGCGGCGGGTGATCAGCTCCGCGATACCCTGGGTGGCGTTGAGCAGCACGTCGTTCGCCGCCTTGAAGGCATTGAGCAAGCTCATCTCCTTGCCTAGGACGGCAAGCAGCTTCTCGTTGGGGATGGTAATCAAGGAGTCGACGTGCTTGGCGAGCTCGGCGATCCCATCGGCGGCGACATTCGACCGCTTGTTGCCCTCGAAGGAAAAGGGCTTGGTCACGACGGCGACGGTCAAGATGCCCAATTCTTTCGCGATCTCAGCCACCACGGGTGCCGCCCCGGTGCCGGTCCCACCACCCATGCCTGCGGTGATAAAGACCATGTCCGCGCCCTCCAAGGCGTCCTTGATCCGCTCCTTGTCTTCCATTGCAGCCTGGCGACCGACGTCGGGATTGGCCCCTGCCCCCAGACCCTTGGTGATGCCGGTGCCCAGTTGCAGGATGGTCTTGATGTCGGTGTGCTTGAGAGCCTGGGCGTCGGTGTTGGCACAGATGAAGTCCACCCCTTCGATGGTGGACTCGGCCATGTGATTGACGGCATTACCGCCGCCGCCACCGACGCCGATGACCTTGATGACTGCGCTTTGACTGTGTGTATCCATAAGCTCAAACATGATGTGTCGCCTCATTGAACGCTCGTTTACCCCGCCCGGCCCGAACCCCCGCCCGTGGCCGGCATCCCCCAATCCAGTAACATCCCCGCCGACGCGCCGCCGTCAGAAATTGCCCTGAAACCAACTCTTCATGCGCTCCCAGATCGCCCCCAAACCACGCGCCTGACTCAGGTCCTGGCGATGGGAGAGGCGGTGCTGCCGCGCGTAGATCAATAGTCCGACCCCGGTGGAGTAGATCGGATCGGTCACGATCTCCTGCATGCCGACGAAGTACTGGGGTACCCCCAGACGCACCGGCATGTGAAAGACCTCCTCGGCCAGCTCCACCAGGCCCTCCATCTTGGCGCTACCCCCGGTGAGGACGACCCCACCTGCCACCAAGTCCTCGAAACCGCTGCGACGCAGCTCCCCCTGGAGCAGGGTGAGCAACTCCTCGTAGCGCGGTTCCACCACTTCTGCCAAGGTCTGACGGGCGAGCAGCCGCGGTGGGCGTTCGCCGATGCTTGGCACCTCGATCATCTCGCCATGGCCGGCCAGCTTGGCCAGGGCGCAGGCGTGGCGAATCTTGATCGCCTCGGCAAACTGGGTCGGCGTACGCAGGGCCACAGCGATGTCGTTGGTCACCTGGTCCCCTGCAATGGGGATGACCGCGGTGTGGCGAATGGCACCCTCGGTGAAAACCGCCAGGTCCGTGGTCCCGCCGCCGATATCCACCAAGGCGACGCCCAGCTCCTTTTCATCCTCGCCGAGCACGGCGTACGCGGAGCTGAGCTGCTCTAGGACCAGGTCCTCGACCTCCAGACCACAGCGACGGATGCATTTGACGATGTTCTGGGCGGCGCTCACCGCCCCGGTCACCATGTGCACCCTGGCCTCCAGGCGCACGCCGCACATGCCGATGGGCTCGCGGATGCCTTCCTGACCGTCGATGATGAATTCCTGGGGCAGGATGTGGAGGATCTTCTGGTCCGCAGGGATAGCGACGGCCCGGGCCGCCTCGATGACCCGATCCACATCCGCCTGCGTGGCCTCGTGCTCCTTGATGCCGGTGATGCCGTGGGAATTGAGGCTGCGAATATGGCTGCCCGCAATCCCGGCATGGACCGAGTGGATCTCGCACCCGGCCATCAGCTCGGCCTCTTCTACGGCGCGCTGAATGGAGGCAACGGTAGACTCGATGTCGACCACGACCCCCTTCTTGAGCCCTCGTGACGGGTGGGTCCCGAGCCCGATGATCTCGATGCGGTCGTCGGCCTTCACCTCTCCCACCAGACAGGCGATTTTGGACGTGCCAATGTCCAGACCAACGACCAGGTTCTTATCACTACGACGCGACATATCCCTCAACCCTTGCTATGTGACTTATTGCGGGCCGTGCCCGTCGATCGCGCCTGATTGCGACGCCCCTTGGACTCCATCGCATCGGCCTCCGCGGCCGCGGCCTCTGTCTGAGCCAGAGCCGCATCGCCAGGTGCGCCGCCCTTGGCCCAGCGCACCGCCAAACCGTTCGCGTAGCGCAGGTCCACCTGGTCGGGGCGACCCGCCGCCGCCAGTTGCGGCCAAGTGCGAATGAAACGCGTGAGGCGCTCCTCGACACGCTCGGTGCCCAGCTCAATGCGCAGACCATCTTTGAGGTCCAGACTCCAAGCCCCGCGCGCGTCCATCACCAGGGTGGAGATGCTCAACCCGAGTGTGGCGAGGCGGTCCCGCCAATCCAGATACTGGGCGACCACCCGCGGGGCCTGGGCATCATCCGACTCCAGGTGCGGTAGGCCGGTTGGCAGCGCCTCGTCCTTGGGCCGAAAGACCACGCCCTCAGCGGTCGCCAGTCCGTCCTCGCCCCAACGGGCCAGGGGCTGGTGCTCGGTGACACTCAACTGAATACGATCCGGCCAGATCCGACGCAGGCTGGCGGTGCGTACCCACGGAAGGGCCTCTACGGCCTCCCGCAACGTGTCCAGATCCTGCGTCAGGATGCCGCTTTGCAGGTGCTCCGTGACGGTTCGCGCCAGCACCGGCACGGAAAGGCGCCGTACAGCCCCGTCCACCGAGACCACCCGCACCGGCATCGCGGTGGGCTCGTGGCGCAGCAGGGCGACGGTCCCCGCGACTGAGCCGGCGACAACCCCCAGGGCGATCAGCCAACGCAATAGCTTCGGCAGGGAACCGGCCGCGACGGGCGGGTGGATAGGGAGGGCTTCAGGCGAGGTCAAGGGTCGTCTCCAAAATGTTCCAGACCAGATCGTCGAATCCCAGACCACTGGCGCGCGCCGCCATAGGGACCAGGCTGTGGTCGGTCATGCCCGGTACGGTGTTGATCTCCAGGAGCTGCGGGCCCAGCTCCGGCTCCACCATGATGTCCACCCGACCCCAGCCGGCGGCGCCCACGCTGCGGAAGGCCTCCAGGGCGAGGTCCTGCATCTGCGCCTCGTCCGCCGGGCTCAGGCCGCAGGGGCAGAGGTAACGGGTGCTGTCGGACCGATACTTTGCCTCGTAGTCATAGAAGGCCCGCGGGGTCTCCAGCTTGATGAGCGGCAGGGCTTTGGTTCCGAGCACGGCGCAGGTGTACTCCGCCCCGCGGATCCAGCGCTCCGCCAGCACCAGGGCATCGAAGCCGGCCGCCTCTGCAAAGGCCGCAGCCAGGCCACTGCGGTCCTCGACCTTGGCCATACCGATGCTCGAACCCTCCCGCGCCGGCTTGATCATGAGCGGAAAGCCAAGGGCCTCGGCGGCGGCCAGGTCCGCCGCGCTACGCAGCAGGGCGAAGTCCGCGGTGGGCAGGCCACAGGCCCGCCAGAGCAGCTTGCAGCGATACTTGTCCATGCCCAGGGCAGAGCCCAGGACGCCGGACCCGGTATAGGGCAAACCGATGGTCTCCAGGGCACCCTGCATGGTCCCGTCCTCGCCGCCTCGCCCATGCAGCACGATGAAGGCGCGCTGAAATCCACCGCCGACCAGGCGCTCCAGAGGCTCTGTCTGTGGGTCGACGGGGTGCGCATCCACGCCCCGGCGGCGCAGCGCATCCAGAACCGCATGGCCGCTCTTCAGCGAGACCTCGCGCTCTGCGGAGCGCCCCCCGAGGAGCACCGCCACCTTGCCGAACCCGGACGGGTCTACCGTCATGCCGCATCCCTCCAAACCCGTTTGACCTCGGTCACCAGAGCCACACCCCAGCCTGAGTCGACCCGTGCGCACACCAGGTCCATGACTTGCGCGATGTCTGCGGCGCTGGTGTTCATCGCTTCTTGAGCGCCCCGATAGCGACCTTGGCCGTGGTCCGAGCCAGGATTGGCACGATCACCCCCGGCCGCGGTGAGGCCGCGACGGCCAGGGGTCTCAGGGCCTCGCCACAGCCGAGACACAGGCGACGCTCAAGCTTCATCTTCATGGTCAGCCTCCCCGCCATCGGGCACCGGGTTACGCAGCTGCTCTGGCAATTGGCGCGCCAGGGCGCCGATATCGCCGGCACCCATGGTCAGAATCAGATCGCCATCGGCGATCAAATTGGAAAGCACATCGGGGACCTCAGCCAGGTCCTGGACAAAGACCGGATCGACCTGACCGCGGGTGCGGATGGCACGGCTCAGGGAACGCCCGTCGGCCCCGGCGATGGGCGCCTCGCCGGCAGGGTAGACCTCGCACAAGATCAGCAAATCGACACCAGAGAGGACCTGCACGAAGTCCTCGAACTGCTCCTGGGTGCGACTGTACCGGTGGGGCTGGAAGAGCAGGACCAGGCGCCGACCCGGCCAGCCGCCACGGGCAGCCTCCAGGGTGGCGGCCACCTCCCGGGGGTGGTGGCCGTAGTCGTCCACCAGGGTCAGATGGCGGCCCACCGCGTCGGTGATCTCTTGCACGACGAAGCGACGACCGATACCGGCAAAACCGGCCAAGGCCCGACGGATGGCTTCTTCATCGACGCCCAGCTCCAGGGCCACCGAGATGGCGGCCAGGGCATTGAGGACGTTGTGACGCCCGGGGAGATTCAGCTCCACCGGCATAGGGGCGTCCAGTGCATCGCCGACGACCTTAAAGTACATGCGCAGCCCCTCCTGGCGGATGTCTTCGGCGCGCAGATCGGCCTCAGGGCGGGTGCCATAGGTACGCACCGGGCGGGCGATCATGGGCAGCAGGGAGCGCACCTCGTCGTCGTCGATGCACAGCACCGCCAGCCCATAGAAGGGCAGGTGGTGAAGGAACTCCATGAAGGTACTGCGCAGGCGATTGAAGTCGTTGCCGTAGGTGCGCATGTGGTCGGCATCGATGTTGGTGACGATGGAGACCATGGGCTGGAGAAACAGGAAGGAGGCGTCGCTCTCGTCGGCCTCGGCCACCAGGTACTTGGTGCTGCCGAGCCGGGCATTGGCCCCGGCGCTGTTGAGCCGGCCGCCGATGACGAAGGTCGGGTCGAGGTCGCCCTCGCTGAGGATGCTGGTGACCAGACTGGTGGTCGTCGTCTTGCCGTGAGTCCCGGCCACGGCGACGCCGTAGTAGAAACGCATCAGTTCGGCGAGCATCTCGGCACGCCGCACCACCGGAATGCGTGCCGCCCGCGCCGCGACGATCTCCGGGTTGCTCTCGTCGATGGCGGTGGAGACGACGACGGCATCGGCGTCGGCCACATGCCCTGCCGCATGGCCAATGTGGATATCCACCCCAAGCCCACGCAACCGGCGGGTAACATCCGAGTCGCGCCGATCCGAACCGGAGACCTCATAGCCGAGGTTGGCCATCAATTCCGCGATGCCGCTCATGCCCGCACCACCAACACCGATGAAGTGCAACCGGCGGGTGCGCCCCATGCGGGCTGCGTTGTGAGTCTTGTGTGCGTTCATGGTTGCATGACCTCGCGACAGGCCGCGGCCACCCGTGCGGCGGCGTCGGGTTGGGCCTGAGCACGTGCCGCTTGGGCCATGCGCAGTAGACGGGGCGAATCGCCGAGCAGCCCGGTCAACTGCCAGGCCAGGGCCTGCGGGCGTCAGCTCGGGTTGGGGGACCAACAGGGCTGCGCCGGCGTCGGCAAGATAGCGGGCGTTGCCGGTCTGGTGGTCGTCCACCGCATGGGGGTAAGGAACCAGCACCGAAGGCAGGCCGACGGCGGCCAACTCCGAGACGGTCAGTGCCCCAGCCCGACAGACCACCAGATCAGCCCAGGCATAGGCCTCGGCCATGTCCGCAATGAAGGGCGTCACCTCGGCGGCAACGCCGGACTCGGCATAACCCCGCTGGGCCTCGGCCAGGGTCCTCTGGCCCGCCTGGTGGCGGACTTCGGGCCGGTGTGCCTCGGGAATCAGGGCCAGGGCCAAGGGCAAGGTCTGGTTGAGGGCCTGGGCCCCCAGGGACCCCCCCAGCACCAGCAGACGCCGCGGTCCAGTGCCGTTCAGGCGCGCACTCAGGCGCAGGTCCGGCTCCGGCAGGGCAGCGATCTGCGCGCGCACCGGGTTGCCGCAGGCCACTGCGCCGCGGGGCTCGGGGAAGCTCCCCGGGAAGGCCTCGAAGACCCGGTTTGCGATGCGGGACAGCCACTGGTTGGTCAGCCCCGGCACCCGATTCTGCTCATGAATGACCAGGGGCACCCGCAGCATGCGCGCCATCAGGCCGCCTGGGCCCGAGGCAAAGCCACCCATGCCGAGGACCGCCGCCGGACGGCGTCGACGCAGGATACTCCCTGCCTGCCAAAGGGCCAGGGCGAGCCGGAACGGGGCCAGCACCAGGGTCCGCAGGCCCTTGCCCCGCAGCCCCTCGATACCGATCCACTCCAGATCGAAGCCATGCTCAGGCACCAGTCGGGCCTCCATGCCACGGCGGGTACCAATCCAGAACACTGCCACGCCCTCGGCGCGCAGACGCTCGGCCACCGCCAACGCCGGGAAGACGTGGCCACCGGTGCCGCCGGCCATGACCGCTACGCACGGGCCCATGGCACCCCTCCTTCTACGGTGGCCCAGGTGGCCGGTCCGGACGCAGGACGCCCGGCTGCGTTGCCGTCCCTGACAGCGAGGCGCAGGGTGCGATCGATGCGCAGCAAAACCCCAACCGCCATCAGGGCCACGATCAGGCTATTGCTGCCATAGCTCAGGAAGGGCATGGTCAGACCCTTGGTGGGCAGCAGGCCGACATTCACGCCGATATTGATAAAGGCTTGCAGTCCCAGACCCAGACCCAGGCCGTGGGCAACATAGGCGGCGAAGAGGTCGCCCTGGCGATGGGCCCGTCCGCCGATGGAGAAGGCGCGCCAGACCACATACGCCAAGGCCAGGATGACGAGCACCACGCCGACGAATCCAAACTCCTCCCCGACCACGGCCATCAGGAAGTCCGTATGGGCCTCGGGCAGGAAGTGCTGCTTCTGAATGCCGTGGCCCAACCCCACCCCCAACCACTCCCCGCGACCGAAGGCGATCAGGGCCTGACTGAGCTGGAAACCTTTGTCGAAGGGATCGGCAAAGGGGTCGATAAAATTGGTCATGCGCGCCCACCGGTACGGCTCAAACACGACCAAAGCCGCCAGGGCAACGCCCATCACCCCGGTGGAAACCGCGAAGTTGATCGCCGGCACCCCACCGAGGAACAACAGCCCCATGACGGTGGCAAGCATCACGGCGGTGGTACCGAAGTCGGGCTCGGCCAGGATCAGGGCGCTCGCCACGACCATCAGGATCATGGGTCTCACAAAGCCAAGCACGCTCCCCGCGACCTCGGCCTGGTGGCGCACCAAATAGCCGGAGACGTAGATCACCGCGAAGAACTTTACGAACTCCGAGCTTTGTAGGTTGAACGCCCCAAGGGGGATCCAGCGGGTCGCCCCCCCGGCGGATCGGCCCAGGCCCGGGATCAGCACCACCACCAACATGGCCAACCCGACCAGGAAGAGCATCAGGCCGGCCCGCTCCCACCAACGCACCGGGACCACAAAACAGACCGCCGCGGCGATGGTGGCGAGGGTCACGGCGAAGCCGTGGCGAATCACGAAATAGAAGGGCGAGCCATATTCGCTGTGCGCCACCGCCAGGGAGGCTGAGGAGACCATGATGAAGCCGAAGGCGGTAAGCCCGATTGCGCACAACAGGAGCCCGTAGTCCAACTCCGGCAGACGCCCCTGGCGCCGCCGCTGAGCGGCATTCAAAGGGCCGACGGAATCGGGATGTTGGCTGTCGTAGTCTTGGGTGCTCATACGATCCACCGTTGCACGGCCTCGGCGAAGACCCGCCCGCGGTGCTCGTAGTTGTCGAACATATCGAAGCTGGCACAGGCCGGGGATAGCAGCACGCAGTCCCCAGGGTGGGTCGCCTCAGCCGCCAGCCGCACCGCTTCATCCATATCGGCGGCATGCAGCAGGGGGACGGTTCCGTCCAAGACCTGGGCGATCAGGGGGGCGTCGCGCCCAATCAGGACCACGGCCCGGGCCGCCCGAACGACCGCTGGCCGCAGGGGGGCAAAGTCCGCGCCCTTGCCATCGCCGCCGGCGATCAACACCACCCTGGCATTGGAGCCCGGCTCCGTCAGCCCATCCAGGGCCGCGACCGTGGCCCCCGGGTTGGTGCCCTTGGAATCATCGAACCAACGCACGCCGTCGCGACTCCCCACCAGGACGCTGCGATGCGGCAGCCCTTTAATGCCGCGCAGTGCCTCGAGCATGGCCGCCTCCGGCAGGCCGCAGGCACTGCCCAGGGCCAGCGCCGCCAAGGCGTTGGCCAGGTTGTGGCGCCCGGCAATACCGACGGCGCTGGACGGCAACAGGGGTCGCTCGCCACGGGCCAGCCAGGGCCCATCGGTCTGCACCAGCAACCCAAAGTCATCGGGCCGCGCCGGGGACCCGAGGGTAAAACCCAGCTCGGTGGCCGCACTGTGGGGAATGGCTGCCGCGGCGGGGTCATCACGATTGACCACCACCACCTCGGCACCCCGCAGGATGCGCGCCTTGGCGGCGACATAGGCGGCGTAGTCGGCGTAGCGATCCAGGTGGTCGGGCGACAGATTAAGCACCGTGGCCACCCGCGGCCGGAGGCTGGCGGTGGTCTCCAACTGGAAGCTCGACAGCTCCAGGACATAGAGTTCGCAGTCGGGATCCAGCAGATCCAGGGCCGGCTCCCCGAGATTGCCGCCCACCGCCACCTTGATGCCGGCGAGGCGCGCCATGAGACCCACCAGCGTGGTAACAGTGCTCTTGCCGTTGGAACCCGTAATCGCGACGATCGGGGCCTGTGCGGCGTCCGCAAAGAGCTCGATGTCGCCCACCACGTCGGCGCCTCGGGCCATGGCCGCCTGGATCCGGGGTTCGGCGAGGGGAACCCCGGGGCTCACCACCAGACGATCGGCTACGGCGAAGACATCCTCCTGAAAGCCACCGGCGAAGACCGCCACGTCGGGCAACTCCTGGCCCAGTTGGTCCAGCCCCGGTGGATTGCTGCGCGAGTCAGTGACGGCAACCGTCAAGCCCTGGCTGCGCAGGAAACGGACGCAGGACAGGCCTGTCTTGCCGAGCCCGACAACCAGGTTGCGCCGCCCGAGATTGTCCGCACGCCGCGGCACCGCGGCTTCCGGGGTGACCCTATGGGTCGTCTGATGGGTGGGGATGCGTCGCATGGCCAGGTCCTTAACGAATCTTCAGGCTTGCCAGCCCCACCAGGACCAGGATCACGGTGACGATCCAGAAGCGAACGATGACCCGCGGCTCGGGCCAGCCCTTCAGCTCGTAGTGATGATGCAGGGGCGCCATGCGGAAGATGCGCTTGCCGGTGAGCTTGAAGGAGCCGACCTGAAGCATCACCGACAGGGTCTCGGCAACGAAGACCCCGCCCATGATGAACAGCACCAGCTCCTGACGGGCGGCCACCGCCACGATGCCAAGTGCTGCGCCCAAGGCCAGGGCCCCGACGTCGCCCATGAAGACCTGGGCCGGATAGGCGTTGAACCACAGAAAGCCCAAACCGGCACCCACCAGGGCAGCGCAGAAGACCGCGACCTCACCGACGCCGGGGATGTAAGGCACCTTTAGATAGGCGGCGAAGTCCACATTGCCCGCGGCATAGACGAACAGGGCCAGGGCGCCGGCGACCAGGACGGTGGGCATGGTGGCCAGCCCATCCAGGCCATCGGTGAGGTTGACCGCGTTGCTGCTACCGACGATGACGAAGTAGACGAACAGGACATACCAGGGCCCGAGCTGGAGGGATACGTCCTTCAGATAGGGGATCAGCAGGGCCGTCTCCGCCGGGGTGGTGGCGGTGAAGAACAAGACCAGGGCCGCGGTGAACCCCGCCACCGTCTGCCAAAAGTACTTGTATCGCGCCGCCAGGCCGCGGGGGTTCTTCATCACCAATTTCTTGTAGTCGTCCACCAGACCGATGACCCCAAAGGCCAGGGTGGTCAACAGAACGATCCATACGTAGCCGTTGCGCAGATCCGCCCAGAGCAGGGTGCTGATACCCACCGCGACGAGGATCAGGGCCCCGCCCATGGTCGGGGTCCCCGACTTGGACAAGTGGGACTGGGGCCCGTCCGTGCGCACCGTCTGACCGATCTTGTACCAGGTGAGACGCCGGATCATGGGCGGCCCGACCACCAGGGAGATGACCAGGGCCGTCAGCACCCCCAGGATGGAGCGCAAGGTCAGGTAGCGGAACACGCTGAAGGCGCTGTCCAACCCGGTCAACCATTCAGTCAGGAAGAGCAGCATGACTAGGCCCCCAGGTGCCGGTTATTGAGGCCACCTGGGCCGTCCGCTGCCACAAGCGCGGCAACCACGCGATCCATGGCTGCGCGACGCGACCCCTTGACGAGGGCGACATCGGCTGCCGTCATTTCGTTGCGCAGGGCCGCAATCAAGGCCGCTTGGTCGTCAAAGTGGCGGGCCGCACCACCCCCGCAAACACCGAAACCGGCGACCGTCTCGCGGGACAGCTCACCCACCGCATACAGGGCCGCCACGCCCGAAGCCCTTGCCGCCTCACCCAACTCGCGGTGCAGCCGCCCGGCCTCTGGACCCAACTCCCCCAGGTCCCCCAGGACCAGAACCGGGCGACCGGGCAGGGCGACGAGGACCTCGATGGCTGCGTGCACGGAATCCGGGTTGGCGTTGTAGGTATCGTCAATTAGGCGCAGATCCCCACGACGCTTGGGCTCCAAACGCCCCGGCACCGGGCGCAGGCTGGCCAGCCCGGCGGCAATTGCCTGGGGCGAGACGCCGACGGCACTCGTCAGGGCGGCAGCGGCCAGGGCGTTACGCACGTTGTGCAGACCGGTCAGGGCCAGGGACAGCTCGCAGGGGGTCCCGTCGAGGTCTGCGCTGAAGCGGGTCACAAAACCGGTCTCGGTCCAATCGCTGGTCACCTGGGCCGGATCCGCGTGCACGGCACAGGCCGAGTCCAGGCCGAAGGTCAGCAGACGCCGACCCTGGGCCAGGTCGCGCCAGAGGGCGGTCCAGGGGGCATCCCCGGGGACCACGAAGGTGCCATCCGCGGGCAGGCCGCGGGCAATCTCGCCCTTCGCGCGCGCGACGCCCTCGACGCTGCCAAAGCCCTCCAGGTGCGCCCGACCGGCGTTGGCGATCAGAGCCGCCTCTGGTCTGGCGATCTCGGTCAGGTAGGCGATCTCACCGTGGTGGTTGGCGCCCAACTCAAGCACCAACCAGGCCTCGTCACGCGCACGCAACAGGGTCAGGGGCATGCCGATATCGTTGTTCAGATTACCCTGGGTAGCCCGCACGGACCCGACCTGGGCGAGGATGGCAGCGACCATCTCCTTGCAGGTGGTCTTGCCATTGCTACCGGTGATGGCCAGCACCCGGGCGGGGATACGCCGACGCCAGGCCGCCGCCAGTCGGCCCAGACCGATGCGGGTGTCGTCCACCACCCACTGGGGCAGGTCGAGATCCAGGGGTCGCTCGACGAGCGCAGCCACCGCTCCGTTGGCCAAGGCCTGGGGCACGAATGCATGGGCGTCGAAGCGCTCGCCGCGCAGGGCCACGAACAGGGCACCGGTGCAATCGCCGCGACTGTCGGTCACCACCCGGTCAAAAGCGGCGTCGCCCCCGCTGAGGTGCCCCCCGGCCCGCTCGGCCGCCTCGCTCAGGACCCACATCATCGCCCACCCCCAGTCCACTCCAGCAGGGCCTGGACGGCCTCGGCCCGGTCGCTGAAGCGCTGCTTGACGGCCCCCAGGTCTTGGATCGTCGCCTGACCCTTGCCGGCGATGAGCACACAGTCGTCGCGCCCGGCCAGGGTCAGGGCGATGCGGATGGCAATACCTCGGCGACGCTCCACGCGCACCCGCTCGGGGTGCACCATGCCGGCTCGAATCTCGGCCAGGATCGCGTCACCGTCCACGTCGCCCGGATTGTCGTCGGTGAGGATCACCAGATCGCTGCCGGCCTGGGCCACGGCGCCCAGGCGGGGGCGCAGACCCGGGTCGGTAGCGCCGGCGCACCCGCAGACCAGGATGAGCCGCCCCCGGCAATGGGGGCGCAGTTGCGTCAGGGTGCGGCTCAGTGCCTCCGGGGAACAGGCAGAGTCGACCACGACCAGGGGGGCCCCGTCGCGACCAAACCCCTCGAGTCGACCGGGCACGCCGCGGACCTTTGCCAGGGCATGTAGGGCGGTCCTCAGGCTCAGGCCCCTGGTGCGCAGCACTGCCAACGCGGCGAGCAGATTGGCGGCATTACAGGCGCCTAACAGCGGCACCTCCACCTCACCGGTCTGATCGCCCCCGACGCCGCTGGTGATCACGGCAAGGCGTAAGCCGCGGGGCAGTTGAGTGAATTCGGTCAGACCCACCCAAAGATCCGGTCGCCGCCCGTCCGGGGGACGAGGCCCGAGGCCATACAGGGCCAGGGAGGTGCCTGCGCCCGGAACGATGCGGGCCGCAGCCGGGTCATCGGCGGGCAGCACCGCCCAGCCCAATCCAGGTGAGCGCAGCAGGTCGTCCACCGCACCGGCGTCCTGGTCGGATGCCTCGGACAGCTCGGTGAGGACGGCCTGGTCCAGACCCAGGCCAGCCGCCCGGCCCTGCCGCAGGTCCTGGCGCGGGATAGCCAGGGCCACCGTCTCTGCCCCCTGGGCACGCAGTCCGGCCAAGGTCCGCCGTAGCACATCCGGATCGGCCCAGCCAGCCTGACCCGCGTCCGGGTCGCCCTCGCCCAGGGTCATGGGGAAACCGACACCAAGGGCGCCGACCACGGCGGTGCGCGACTCGTTGGTCAGGGCCTGGGCCAGGAGGTGGCCGACGCTGGTCTTGCCGGACCCGCCGGCGATGCCGATGACCTCCAGGTGGGACTGGGGCATCACTTGCCGGCCTCCGCGAGGCCTGCCAGGGTCAGGGCCGGGGTCGGATCGTCCGGCGGGACATTGAAGATGCGCAGGGCCTCGGTCATAACCTTGGCGAAAACCGGGGCGGCCACCAGGCCGCCGTAGTAAGACTTACCGCGGGGCTCGTCGATCATCACCACCATGACCAGGCGTGGCTTGCCTGCCGGGACCATGCCGGCGAAGACGGACTGGTACTTGCCGGCAAGATAGCCGCGACGACCCGAGGACTTCTTGGCCGTACCGGTCTTACCGGCAACCCGGTAGCCCTCGATGGCCGCCCGCCTGGCGGTGCCCTTGACCGAGACCACCGTCTCCATCATGGCGCGTACCGCACGGGCGGTGTCGGGCTTGAGGATGCGCTCCTCGGGTGCAGGCGCGGTGCGCTTGAGCAGGGACGCCTCGCGCTTGACCCCATCGGCGGCGAGCACCGCATAGGCCTGAGCCAATTGCAGGGCGGTCACATTGAAGCCGTACCCGAAGGCCTGGGTGGCGTGTTCGAAGGTGGACCAGCGCTTGTAGTCACGCAGACGCCCGCCGCTCTCGCCCGGAAAGCCGATCTCGGTCGGCTTGCCGAAACCCAGTCGGTCATACAGATTCCACAGGGAGGCCCGCTCCATCATCATGGCGATCTTGACCACGCCCACGTTACTGGACTTGGTGATGATGCCGGTGGTAGTGAGGGTGCCGTAGGCGTGCACGTCCTTGACCCTCTTGCCGCCGATGGCCAGGGTGCCGTTACCCGTATTAAACGAGGTGTTTGGAGTGATCTTGCCCAGATCCAGGGCCGCAGCCACCACCAGCGGCTTGGCGGTAGAACCCGGCTCCATGACGTCGGAGATGGCGCGGTTACGACGGTTGCCCAGCTTACCGCCGGCCAGATCATTGGGGTTGAACGACGGTTGATTCACCATGGCTAGGACCTCGCCAGTGACCACGTCTAGGATCACGGCGGTGCCGGCGGCGGCCTTGTGCTTCTGGACCGCCCGTTGCAGTTCCCGATAGGCGATAAATTGCAGCCCGTGATCGAGGCTCAAGGTCAGGTCCGCACCATTGTGCGGGGCACTGATCTGCTCGATCTCCTCCACCACATTCTGCTGCCCATCCTGGAGTACCCGGCGCAGGCCGGGGCGCGCCGCTAGGGCGTCCTCATAGGCCCGCTCCAGGCCCTCCTGCCCGCGATCCTCGATGTCCGTAAAGCCAACGATGTGGCCAAACTCGGACCCGCCCGGGTAGTAGCGGCGGTACTCCGTGTCCAGACTGACGCCCAGGTCCCTGGTCTTGGCGGCCAGGGCCTGAACCTTTTTGGCGACACTGGGCTCGATGCGCCGCTGGATGTAGATGAACCCCTTGGTGGCATTGGCCCGCACCTTGTCCGCCAGTTTCTTGGCATCGAGGCCGAGGACCTTGGCCAGTTGGGGGACGGCCTCCGGGTGTTGGCTCAACAGGCGCGGGTCGGCCCACACCGTCTTCATGGGGGTGCTGATGGCCAGGGGTTGACCGTCCCGATCGAGGATCATTCCGCGGCGGGCGGGGATCTCGCGCTCGCGCACGAAGCGGCTCTCCCCTTGGCGGGTAAGATAGTCGTTATCCCAGATCTGGCGGTAGAAAAGCGCGCCGGTGAGCACTACCACCGCCAGCCCGAAGCCGGCTAGCAGCACGCCGCGACGCGCGCGGAAATCGGCCAACCCTTGAGGGCGCTCATCGACTGGCCGCAACGTGACTTTGGCCCGACTCATGGTCCCACTCCCTCGACGATGCGCATCTCGCTGCGCTCCGGAATATGCATATCCAAGTTGCGCCTGGCACGCCGCTCGACCAAGGCGATGTTGCCCTGAGCAGCCTCTTCCAGGAGCAGGTTGTCCCACTCCACATCCAGCTCCTGGTGCCGCACCCGCAGGGCCTGCAAATCCACGAACATCATGCGGGTCTGGTACTTGACGTACACGACGGCAACCGCGGAGGTCAGGATCGAGACCAGCAGGAGCGCAGCGAACCAAATGCCCGTGCGCCTCATGACAGCCGCTCCGCCACGCGCAACACCGCGCTGCGGGCGCGCGGATTGGCAGCCACTTCCCTGGGAGAGGCATGCTGCGCCTTGCCGATCGGACGCAGCCTGGGGTTGCAGCGGTCCGCGGTCACCGGGACACCGCGGGGAAACTGCTCGCCGCGGGCCTGATCCCGAATGAAGCGCTTGACGATGCGATCCTCCAACGAATGGAAACTGATCACCGCCAGTCGGCCGCCGATGGCGAGCAGGTCGCAGGCGCTGGCCAGGCAGGCAGCCAACTCGTCGAGTTCACGATTGAGATGGATGCGGATGGCCTGAAAGGTCCGGGTGGCCGGGTGCTTGCCCGGCTCGCGGGTCGGCACCGCCGCCTCGCACAGGGCCGCCAGGGCTCGGGTCGTCAGAATCGGCCCCTCCAGACGCGCCTCCAGGATGGCCCTGGCAATGCGCCGGGTGAACCGCTCCTCTCCCAGGTCTTGAAGCACGCCGACGATCTCCGCCTCACTCGCGCGCGCCAACCACTGGGCAGCGGACTCCCCCACATCCGGGTCCATGCGCATATCCAAGGGCCCGTCTGCGGAGAAGCTGAAGCCGCGTTCCGGGTCGTCGAGCTGCGGGGAGGACACACCCAAATCGAGCAACAAGCCATCCAGGCGACCGGTCAAGCCCAAGCGCTCACACACCTCCGCCGCCCGGGAGAAAGGCGCCCTCACCATGGTGAAGCGCCTATCCTGCTCGGCCAAGGCCATCCCAGCCTCCACCGCCAACGGGTCGCGATCCAGGCCCAGCAGCCGTCCCGCGGGCCCCAGGCGCGCGAGCAGGGCGCGCGCATGCCCGCCGCGGCCGAAGGTGCCGTCGAGGTAAAGGCCATCAGGGCGGAGCGCTAAGGCCTCCACGGATTCCTCCAAAAGTACGGGTTGATGCTGTCCCTGGCTCATTGCGGGGCTCAAATGGTCAAGGTGCCGATGCCCGCGTCGTTCTCCAGGCCCTTCAATTCGTCGTCGTTCAGGGCCTCATTGGTCTTGAGATCCCAGGCTTCCTCGTCCCAAATCTCAAACTTTTTGCCCTGCCCAACCACGGCGACACGCTTGTCGATACCCGCATAGGCGGTGAGCTTGGGCGCAAGCAAGATGCGCCCCTGCGCATCCATCTGCACCTCGGTGGCATGACCGATATAGAGGCGCTGGAGCGCACGGGCCTTGGGATTGAAGGAGGGCAAGGCGCTGAGCTTGCGCTCGATTTCAAACCACTCAGGCTCGGGATAGAGCAGCAGGCAGTGGTCGCGATCTACGGTGAGGACGAGGCGGGAGGCGCAGCACAGATCGAGCTCCTCGCGGTACTTTGCCGGTACCGCGAGGCGCCCCTTGGCATCCAGATTGTGCACCGACACCCCTCGAAACAAGTCCCGCCCCCCAGATCCAAAATTCCCCCCAATTCCCCACTTCTCCCCACTCCAGATCCATGTTAGGCAACAAAACCAAGCCCGTCAAGACGGGAATAGGGTCATTTTTCTTAATCGTCAGGGACTTAAGGCAGGAATCGGAGCACAGAGGCAACAACGGCAGAATCTCCACTGAATTCAATTCTGTGGAGCAGGTACCTTGTGTTTGACATGAATCCGTGCGGACGACCCCAGGTCGGGACTGACCTGGGCCCCGTGCCGGCGGAGGACGAGGGAGGGAAATCAGGGGGGGAGCCGGCCGATAAGCCGGGTTCTGTCGTGGACAGCCATTCATCTAGGGCGCATGTCACCGTGCGCCTCAAGCGACCTACCCGGGGACCCGCACGGGCCGCGCGGTGCGATCCAAAAGGACCGCCTGCCCCCCTATTTGGTCTTGCTCCGGAGTGGGGTTTACCCTGCCATCGGTGTTACCACCGACGCGGTGCGCTCTTACCGCACCATTTCAACCTTACCGCCCCGTCCGTAGACGGGGGTTGGCGGTATATTTTCTGTGGCACTTTCCGTGGGCTCGCGCCCCCCAGGCATTACCTGGCACCCTGCCCTATGGAGCCCGGACTTTCCTCCCCCTCAGGCTTGCACCTGCGGCGGCGACTGTCTGGCCGACTCCCCGCGGCAGTCTATCCCGTGGACAGCCGGGGGCCAAGGCGCGATTGCTCACGCCAGGCGAGACCAGATTAGGCGGCAATTCCGGAGTGCCGCAACAGGGCATCCACCGTCGGCGGCCGGCCACGGAAGGCGACGAACAGGTCCATGGCCTCCGCTGAACCGCCCTGCTCCAGGATGTTAGACCTGAAACTCGCCCCGGCCTCGGCGTCGAAGACACCTCGCTCCTCGAAAAGCGAGAAGGCGTCCGCGGACAGGACCTCCGCCCACTTGTAGCTGTAATAACCGGCGCCATAGCCACCGGAGAAGATGTGCGAGAAGCCGTGGGCAAAGCGGTGGAAGGCCGGCGGCTTCATCACCGCCACCTGGTCGCGGACCTGATCGAGGATCTCGTACACGCGACCGCCGCTGGCCGGGTCGTACTCAAGGTGGATGCGAAAATCGAACAGGGCAAACTCCAGTTGCCGCACCATCTGCATGGCGGACTGGAAGTTCTTGGCCGCTCGCATACGCTGGTACAGGTCGTCGGGCAGGGGTTCGCCGGTGTCCACATGGGCCGCAATCAAATCCAGGGACTCTCGCTCCCAACACCAGTTCTCCATGAATTGGCTGGGCAACTCGACCGCATCCCAGGGCACGCCGCTGATCCCCGCCACCGCCGGGTAATCGACCTTGGTCAGCATATGGTGCAGGCCGTGCCCGAACTCGTGGAACAGGGTCTCCACCTCATTGTGGGTGAGCAGGGATGGCTTGCCCCCCACCGGCGGGGAGAAATTGCAGACCAGATAGGCGACCGGGATCTGATCGCAGCGCACCGTGTGCAGGCGATTGGTGCAGACATCCATCCAGGCCCCACCCCGTTTGTTCTGGCGGGCGAAGGCGTCGAGATAGAACTGGCCGCGCAGGGCGCCATGGGCGTCGCGGATCTCGAAAAAGCGGACGTCCGGATGCCAGGTCTCGACCCCGGTGGCCTCAGTGATGCGAATGCCGAACAGGCGTTCGACCACACCGAACATCCCCGGCAGGACCCGATCGATGGGGAAGTAGGGGCGCAGCTCCTCCTGCCCGATTTGATAGCGATGCTGGCGCAGCTTCTCGGAGTAGTACGACAGGTCCCAGGGCTCCAGGGTACCGAGGCCGTGCTCGTCGCGGGCAAACTCAGCCACCTCGGCCAACTCGGCGCGGGCGCGCTCCACCGAGTGGCGGGCCAGATCCTCCAGGAAGGCAATGACCTGGGCCGGGTCCTTGGCCATCTTGGTGGCCAAGGACCGCTCGGCATAGTTGGCAAAACCGAGTAGCTGGGCCAGCTCATGGCGCAGCGCGAGGATGCGCTCCATGGTCTCGGTATTGTCCCAACGCCCGGCGTGGGGCCCCTGGTCCGAGGCGCGAGTGCCATAGGCCTCGTACAGCTCGCGCCGCAGGACCCGATCATCCGCGTAGGTCATCACCGGCAGGTAGCAGGGGAAGTCCAGGTTCAATACCCATCCCGACTGATTGCGCTCCTCGGCGTTCTGACGTGCCAGGGCCAAGGCCGATTCAGGCAGGCCAGCGAGCCTGGCCTCATCGTCGATATCCTTGGACCAGGCATTGGTGGCATCCAAGACGTTCTCGGCGTACTTGCTGGTGAGGGCCGACAGCTCCTGGCTGATGGCCTTGTACCTGGCCTGGGCGTCCGCCGGCAGATCCACCCCGGAGAGGTGGAAATCGCGCAGGGCGTTGTCGAGCAGTTTGCGCTGGGCGCTGCCGAGGTGTTCCTGGGCCGCCACGCTCTGGTAGCCACGAAACAGGTCGGCGTTATGCCCCACCTCGGTGCCATAGGCGCTGAGCTTCGGGAGGCAGGCGTTGTAGGCGGCACGCAGGGCGTCGCTATTCATCACCCCGTTGAGGTGCCCCACCGGCGACCACATGCGGCTGAGCCGATCGTCGAGCTCTTCCAGCGGCTCAACGAAGCCGTCCCAGGTGGCCAGGGCGTCGGCCCCTGTTACGCCGGCGATGCCGGACCGGCAGTCGGCGAGGATCGCATCCAGGGCCGGTTCGACGTGTTCAGGAAGGATGCGGGAGAAGGCAGGCAGCCCGGTCATATCGAGCAGGGGGTTGGACATCAATCACTCCGGAATTCAAGGCGCAAGGGTAAGAGATTTAATCGGTCAGGAACCCGCTGTGGTCCCTGGGCTTGCCTCGACCACCAAGAATGCGCGGCATCTCCTTGACCGGACGCGGCTCGAACTTGAGTGGGACACACAAGAAGAACCTTTGCAGATCCTTTGCGTACTCCGGGACCGCCGCCGCGTTGACCGGACCCCAGGCGCTCTCGGGAACCACCTGGAACTTACCCGCGACGCCATAGGCATAGAGTCGGTATTCCCCGTTAGGGGTACACCGGATGCCCTCGTAGGCGACGTTGCGGCTCCCGCTGCCGGACTCCACCACCACCGTATAGCGCACGATCTGCTGCGCATCCACGGACAGGCTCTTGGTGTCGATAAAGTGGCGGAAGGGCGTGGTCCCGTCGCTGGTCTGGAACTCCACCAGATCGGCGTCCTGAGGCCAGGGGGGTAGGTTTAGGCCGGCCTGTTCCTTCCAGGCTTCAAGGTCTGCGACGTTGGAGTTGGTGTCCTTGGGACCGAAGGTGAACATATCGCGGTCGGCCCCAAAGGCGGCGGTGCACAACGCCAGCGACAGGACGGCGACGGCAGGGATTCGAACGGCGAACTGGACAGCGGACATAGCGACTCCTGGAGCTGGCTCCGAATATGGGGTCCGAACAGGGCATCGGAAGACCGGCGATAAGAACGCGATACCCGTCCTACGGGGATCTTAGGAACGGAACCCCGCTGCGGGACGAGCGTATACCCATCGCACCTGGGATTTCAGTCTTTCGCCGGCAGTTTCCCTAGTGACAACAACCTCTTACTGACAACTGAAAACTGCCAACTGGCAACTTATTCGGATAACATGGCGCCTCGGTTCTCTCACCTCAACAGGCCCGACCCATGCCACAGATCCGCTGCTTCGAAGGCAAGACCCCGCGCATTGCTGACGACGCCTGGCTGGACGAGACGGCCGTGGTCATCGGCGACGTGACCCTGGGCCCCCGGGTCTCAGTGTGGCCCTACTGCGTGCTGCGCGGGGATGTGCACCGCATCGTCGTCGGGGCTGAGACCAATATCCAGGACGGCTGCATCCTGCATGTCTCCCACGACAGCCGCTTCCACTCCGGCGGCGCACCTCTGATCATCGGCCCGCGGGTGACCATCGGCCATCAGGCGGTCCTGCACGGTTGCGAGATCGGGGAGCTGTGCCTGATCGGCATCGGGGCCAAGGTACTCGACGGCGCGGTGGTGGAGCCCCGCACCCTGCTCGGGGCCGGGGCCCTGGTCCCACCGGGCAAGGTCTTACGCGGTGGCTCCTTGTGGGTCGGCGCTCCGGCCCGCCGGGCTCGGGAGCTCACCGACCAAGAGCTGGAATACCTGGACTACTCTGCCGAACACTACCTGCGTTTGACCGACCGCCATCGCGGCCAGGTCTAAAGCTACTCGGCGTCGGCGGCCAGACCCTCGTCCAGCTCATCGGCTTCCTCAGGCTCCTCATCGTCCGCAGCCTTCGCCGGATCATGGACCAGCACCAAACCGCCCAGGGGCGGAAGGTGGATGGTGATGGAGTGGTCTCGTCCCATCCAGCTCACCGGCTCGGAGTTGACCCCGCCCTGATTGCCCACGTTGCTACCCCCGTAAAACCGCGCATCCGAGTTGACCGCCTCACGGTAGAAACCCTCCATAGGCACGCCGATGCGGTAGTTGTTGCGCGGCACCGGGGTGAAATTGAACACGCCGATGGCGATGCGCCCCCCGGACAGGTCCTTGCGCAGATAACTCAGCACGGATTGGGAGCTGTCGTGACAGTCGATCCACTCGAAGCCACTCGCCTCGAAATCCACCTCATGTAGGGCCGGTTCGTCCCGATAGAGCCGGTTCAGATCCGAAACCAGCTTGAGCAGCCCCTGGTGTTGGGGATGCTCCAGCAGCTCCCAATCCAAGGACGCGGCCTCGTTCCACTCGCGTCCCTGGCCGAACTCGCAACCCATGAACAGGAGCTTCTTGCCGGGATAACTGAACATCAGGGTATAGAGCAACCGCAGGCCGGCAAACTTCTGCCAGTCGTCGCCCGGCATCTTGTCCAGCATGGACCGCTTGCCATGCACGACCTCATCATGGGAGAAGGGCAGGACGAAGTTCTCGGTGAAGGCATAGAGCAGCCCGAAGGTGAGCATGTCGTGGTGGTAATGCCGATAGACCGGGTCCTTGGACATGTAGGCCAGGGTGTCGTGCATCCAACCCATGTTCCACTTCATGCTGAAACCCAGGCCACCCAGGTAGGTCGGGCGGGACACCGCCGGCCACGAGGTGGACTCCTCGGCGATCATCAGGGTACCCGGGTGCTGCTCGTGGGTGACGACATTGAGCTGCCGCAGCAGATCCACCGCGTCCAGGTTTTCGTTGCCGCCGTACTTGTTGGGAATCCACTCGCCGTGCTGGCGGGAGTAATCCAGATAAAGCATGGAGGCAACCGCATCCACCCGTAAGCCGTCCAAATGGAACTCATCCAGCCAGTAAAGGGCACTGGAGAGCAGGAGGTTCTTCACCTCGTTGCGCCCGTAATTGAAGATCAGGGTGCCCCAATCCTTGTGCTCCCCCTGGCGTGGATCGGCGTGCTCGTAGAGGGCGGTGCCGTCAAATTGGGCCAGGGCGAAGGTGTCGCGCGGGAAGTGCGCCGGCACCCAGTCCAACAGGACGCCAATGCCGTTGCGGTGCAAGTGATCGACGAAGTAACGCAGATCGTCCGGGCTGCCGAACCGGCTGGTAGGCGCGAAATAACCGGTGGTCTGATAGCCCCAAGAGGCGTCCAGCGGATGCTCGGTGATGGGCAACAACTCCACATGGGTGAAGCCCGCCTCGCGCACATAATCCGCCAGGCGCTGGGCCAGCTCACGATAGTCGAGGAACTTGCCCTCCGCGTCGCGCTGCCAAGAGCCTAGATGGACCTCATAGACCGACATGGGCCGGCGCCGCCAGTCCGCCGTCGCACGCTCCGACATCCAGGAGCCGTCGCCCCAGGCGTAAGTCCCCTCCGCGCAGATCAGGCTTGCCGTATCCGGGCGCACTTGGAAGGCGTTGGCATAGGGGTCCGTCTTGACGTGCACATTGCCGGCCTGGTCTCGCAGTTCGTATTTGTAGAAGGCCCCAGCCGCCAGCCCAGGCAGGAACAGCTCCCAGACCCCGGAGCCACCCCGACTGCGCATGGGGTTGGCCCGCCCGTCCCAGGCGTTGAAGTCCCCAACGACGCTGGCCCGGGTCGCATTGGGCGCCCACACCGCAAACTGCACCCCCTCGACCCCCTCGACGGTGCGCAGGTGCGACCCCATGAACCGATAGGCGTGCCAGTGACGGCCCTCGCCGAATAGGTGGAGGTCGAAATCCTCCAGTTGGATGGGAAAACAATAGGCGTCGAACTGAATATGTGTCGCACCGTTTCGGTCGTCCCACTCCAGCCGATAGCGCTCCGGCACCAAGTCCGCAGCGCCCTCCCAGACAAACAAATCGGTCCCCTCTACCCGACCGAGGACCGGTCCTCCCTCGGCAACCCTGACCCGTTCCGCCTGGGGCAAATAAGCCCGCAGCACCACGCCACGACCCTCGGGGTGACGCCCAAGGAAGGCGAAGGGGTCACGGTGTCGAGCGTCGAGCAACGCCTGGATGGGTTCAGGGAACTTCCGCGTCGTCGCCGGGGCGGTCGATGGCAAAACGGTCTGTTTGCGGGTAGACATATGACTGGTTCCTGATGATGCCGAACCTATAGCGACAAAACCGCACCATCATCGGCCGATTCTTATAGGCTGGCTTGGCTTGCAGAGGCTCGGCGAGGGTGACTCGCACGGATGCCGATCACGCTGACGGGATGTTCCGATACCAGCGCGACATCGGTTCGATGCCGGCCTGACCTGGGGACTCCCGGGGCCGGTCTAGGCATCCAAAACCCGCGAAACCGCCGCTTAGCGAATGGCCAAAATGGTACCATACGGGCCTTCGTCCGAGGTGCCCTGGGTCCGGCCCTGCCTGCCATTCCGTGCCCCGGGACCGCAACCACAGGGAATCGTCATGCCAGGCTCCAACCCCCGTTTCGTCAGCCGCCTTACCCGCAACACCCTCGCCCTCATCCTCGCCGGCGGTCGGGGCTCGCGCCTCATGCACCTGACCAGTTGGCGCTCGAAACCGGCGGTACCCTTCGGCGGCAAGTTCCGCATCGTGGACTTCCCCCTGTCCAACTGCATCAACTCCGAGATCCGGCGTATCGCCGTTCTCACCCAGTACAAGGCCCACTCCCTGATCCTGCACATCCAGAAGGGCTGGGGCTTCCTGCGCGGCGAGTTCGGCGAGTTCGTCGAGCTCTGGCCAGCGCAGCAACGCATCGTCGAGTCGGCCTGGTACTCTGGCACCGCCGACGCGGTCTTCCAAAACCTGGACATCATCCGCAACCACGCCCCGGAATACATCCTGATCCTGGCCGGAGATCACATCTACAAGATGGACTACGGCACCATGATCGCCCGTCATGTCGAGACCGGCGCAGACATGACCGTCGGCTGCATCGAGGTCGACGTGGAGCGGGCGCAGGAATTTGGGATCATGTCCGTGGATGCCGACGAGCGGGTGCGCGGCTTCGAGGAGAAGCCCCAGAACCCGCCGTGCGTCCCCGGCAAGGAGGGCGTTGCCCTCGCCTCCATGGGCATCTACGTGTTCAACCGCGACTTCCTGCTTGAGCAGGTCATCCGGGACGCCGACACCAAGACCTCCAGCCACGACTTCGGCAAGGACATCATCCCCGCCGTTATCGGCAAATATCGGGTCCACGCATACCCCTTCCGCAACCAGCAGGGGGCCCAATCCTATTGGCGCGATGTCGGCACCCTGGACGCCTTCTGGGAGGCGAATCTCGAGCTCATCGGTGTCACCCCGCCGCTGGACCTGTACGACAAGGCCTGGCCCATGTGGACCTATCAGGAGCAGCTGCCGCCGGCCAAGTTCGTCTTCGATGACGAGGACCGCCGCGGCACGGCCGTCGACTCCATGGTCTCCGGCGGCTGCATCATCTCCGGTGCCCAGGTCAAACACTCCCTGCTCTTCTCCAATGTGCGGGTCAACTCCTACTCCACGGTCGTCGACTCGGTGATCCTCCCCGATGTGGAGATCGGCCGGCACTGCGACATCCGCAAGGCCATCATCGACTGCCACTGCCACATCGCCGAAGGGACGAGCATCGGCGTAGACCCGGCGGCGGACCGGGCGCGCGGCTTCCATATCTCCTCTGGTGGCGTGGTCTTGGTAACCCCGGAGATGCTCGGCCAGAGCGTCAATACCATACGTTAGCTACGAGGTAGGCTAGTGCCAGCCGTGGGCTCCCAGGTGGGTGCAGATGTCCTCCTCGAAGGCGATTTCCTTGTGGTGGCTCATGGGTCAATAGACGGCATCGTGGTCGCCCACATTGACAAGCGTGATCCGCTCGTCCTCGATCAACAGATCGAGGGTGATGCGGTACGACAGATTGATCGAGACCGAGTGGAGTCCGGCCAAACGCCCCTTCAGGGGATGGACGCGCAGGGAGGGGTGGAAGGGATTCGCCTCCAAGAGTGTAAGCGTCTTGTCGTACTGGCGCCGGGCCTCCAGATGCCGCCGCAGGAAACGGGCTTCGATGCGCACGACGTCCCAATCCGTAGAAAAGGGGCCGTGGTCGATTGCGCTGCTGCCGTATATTCGTCGGGCATCGCCCGCAACGGAGCCGACGACCTTGCAGCGCCACGCGGGGCCGAAATCGGGGCCAGACCACGAAATCGCTAGAGCAGTTGGCTCCTCCCCGTCCCAACCTCCCGAGCGGCCGCTTTACCTCGTACTGCAGCCCCTGCTCCCTGGCGTCTGGGCGGCTGCTTATGGCCGCTATGTGAAGCTTCACATAGTGGCCGACTGCTGCCAGTGAAGGACGCGCCTTCGAACGTCTGCTGTGCGCCACTCTGCGGGCGTTGGATCGGGTGGGACGGACTGACAGGAATCGCCCGGATCTTTGACATTTTGCAGCGCTGCACCGAGCACCGACGCTATCGCTGAAGATCGCCACTGTGTGTCCTTCGCGATGTACTTCGATGGCGCCGCAGCGGGGTCTGGGCGTCAGGACGGGACACCCTCGCACGGACTCACTCTCGGATCGCGGTAACCGTCCCGTCTGGCGCCAGTGAGCACTCGAAAGTCTCCACCGTGGCGCCGGTCATCGCCCGAATAGTGATGCGGGTCTCGGATGCCTCGGCGATGCCCTCGTACTGGCTGCCGGGCGGCAGGGCGGGCTGATGGGCCTCGAAGCAGGCCCGACCCAGGGTTTGATCGACATCGGGCGGCGGTGATTGCGGACCGCAGCCGGAGAGTGCCGCTGTTGTCAGGGCAACGCACACGACAACGCCGAGGACGTGCATGCATAGACTCCCGTGGCTTCTTTTGCTGCCGAAGTGTAGGCGATGAGAGGTGCGGTGTCGCCTTCTTGCAGGGATTGGGTGTAGTGATCCGACCTGGGAATGTGGCTTAGTGGCCGAAACGAGGCGCACGTCTTTGCTGATGCGGGCGTCTGGTCCTGGCCGGACTTAGATGTAACCGCTCGTCGCCGAAACCGCGTCAACGTAGACAAGCGTCCTCTCCCCGTACCATTCCTGCTGAAAGCTCGCAATTTACCGCAGGCCCGAGATGTGACGTTCAAGGACGTATAGCTTGATCAGCGTCGCGAACGCCATTAGCGAGATGCCGCCGATGAACAGCGTCATCGCCTCATATCCGATCACATGGTAGCTTCCTAACAGACGGCTGAAACCGGCAACCGCGCAGACGATCACTCCAATCGCAGCCACGATGTTCGCAGCTATTCCCAAGAAGCGCTCATTCATTTTGAGTTCCTCATCGGAATGACACCTGCATCATCGAGCAGATCCGGTAACACTCGCAGAAGGCACCGGTTCGGCCATGCTGTGTTCGTTTCAGCCTGTTGAGTTCGGATGGACCAAACGACTTGAAGCTCGTCGAGTCTTAAGTTTCGCAAGCACCACTCGTTTGCTGAAGGCAGGCAACAGGGTGATGCTCGGTTTCGTGGCCAATGTTGGCGGCCCCCTAGCTCCGCCAGTGAGCTACGGGAGACTTTAACCCAGCTTGCGACTTCTGGCTCGGGCGACGTCCGAATTTAGCGGACAATTGCCGGTCGAGCGTCGCCTCGCGAAGGTCTGCGTTGTGTCAGGCTGAGGAGCTTTGCCCAGCTCACGGCCAGAGGAAGCTTCCGATCCGTAGCACACGCCGGGCGTCGGGATGGCGAGCGGCCACTCCCGCCCACATTGTGTAACAACGCCGCGAAATTCCAGCAATCAGGGACAGTGCGCTGCAGTCCACATAAATTCGCTAGCGCCAGGAGATCGTAACCTGCTTCTTGCCCCAGGCCTTGGCGGCATCGACATCTTCGCCCATGTAGATGTCGATCCTGTCGGTCCAGCGACTGTGCATCGTATCCAGAACGCTGTACGCGCCGCGTAGGCCTTCGATCCTGACTTTGGCGCCCCGAGTCAGCCCTCGCTCGACAAGGTCGCGAGAAACGGCGATCGCCTTCATGCCGGGCTTGAGCTGGTCGCCCCAGGCCGCCACGGTCGGATCGCCATCGGTCTGCTCAGGCAACGAGTTATAGGCCGAGGCCGTTACCACCGCCGTGTGGCTGTCGCGGGCTTCGTCGGAGCAGCTGAGAGGCGCGGCAGTGACGACACAAACCACGACCGCAAGGAGCCAGCGATGCGCTTGGCCGTTCATGGGACCCCCTCTTTATGTTCCCAAGAAAATCTCGTGGGCTGCATACAGCCGTCGAGCGGTGCATGCGGCGCGGACGCGCGCGAGGCAACAATCCCTAGCGAACAGCCGCACGGACAGCTCACCCTCGACCCATGTCGCCCGTGCGGTCGGAACCGGAAACTAGCCGGGCTTGCACTGCAGGGACAGCTTACGACCCGAAGCGGACGGAGAAGCTCAGTTGGCGAGCGGCAGCAGAAAGCCGCAAAGCTGGCGTTCACAGGCTTACTTCGCCGGTCCGTGATCGCCGGGCAACAATGTTGTCACGGCCGCTCCCATCCCTGCCGCTGGTCTGCCCCCACTGCAGCGCCGACATGCGCATCGTCGCCTTCATCACCGAGGCCGCACCGGTGGCGCGGATTCTCACCCACATCGGCGAGCCTGCCCAGCCGCCGGGGATCAGCCCAGTACGCGGGCCGCCTGCCTGGGAAGACCCGCCCGTCGAGGCCGTACCCGACTGGGACGCCCTGACGCTACCGCCACCGGAGTACGCCTTCGACCAGCGAGTGCAGTGGTCGCCTCCTCCCGCCGCCTGGTCACGCAGGCGACCCGCCATCTCCTGCATCCGCTGCGCCCGCGCCCCGTCAAGCGATGCCGCGAGCTCGCCCGGCACCTTCCCAGACGGCGGTCTGCTCCCCATCTCTCCCCGTCGGCTCGCGCTGTGCCCTTGCGGCGAGCCTTCCTGCGGTTTTACCGTCCCCCCGACTTCAGCCGCGAGCGGTTGGAATCCCTATCCCTATCCCTTATCCCTCGGTTGGAGTCCCTATCCCTCTATCCCTAGTTGCAGCGAGGTGCCTCGCCGCATTCAAACCGCGCTCTACCGGCCCAGGCCCACTTTCGCCGACTACGGAGGGATTTTTCTTCATGGGCTGACAGCCTTCTTATGACCCGAGGCTGGCTTTGGCGGGCGAAATCCCGGAACCAGGCCCGACGCTAGCTTGCCGTCTTCTACTTTCAAGCGGAAGGCGTACTCTAAGGAATCAATGGGGATTTGATCTTGGGGCGGTAATCGTCCGTGCTGCTTCCGAATTTGGAGTTCCGGAAGGTAGTGGTTCTTCTGCTTCTTCCACACATTGAAAGCATTGAGGAGCTGCTTCGAGTCTGACACACCGTTGTAGTATTGGTAGCAGGGCCGTCGAGGCAGACCCATTTCCTGCCTGAGCCAATTCTCCGTTAAGCTATTATGGTCATATTGATAAAGGCCAACCGTCCGACATTCCTCGTCAAGATCGTCCGCTTTGAATGTGCCCTCGAGATTGTGCAGATGATGTATCAGCTCGTGAGCAAAGTAGATATAAGTCTTCTTGCAAGCTACGACAAACTCCTGGGTCAGCTCGAACATTGGCGTGTCTTTGCTGGGAAAGCGAAAGTCGTATTCAATCGTACCGGCTTTGTATGTGGGCACCCCGGCCCTGGGCCAAATCTCAAGGAGTCTTTTATTCTTTTGCTTTTCATTGACTTTCTTGAGGAGCATCAGACCTCTGGGCCAAAAAGCAATCTTCCAAATAATCCTGCTATACTCGTCCTTGGTACTCTCGGGCAGGGTCTTTTCGTGCCTGTAACTGATATTGGCGATAAATTCCCTCGCTACGTTGGTTCTCTTCCCTGGTGGAGTACCCATCATACACCTCCTTCATTAGTTGGCCGCCTGAATTTGTGGGTCCCGAAACTCGATCGTCTTGTGACCGTATAGGTTGCGATCCTCTCAAGACCTTTCGGCAGTCGGAAGCATAGCATTGGCGAATGCGTTCAGGGACAGGGGACTGGCTAGGGTCAGCGCCCCCAGCGACACGCTTGTCCTCTACGCGACCCGCCCTGGGGAGACCGCAAGCGACAACCCGAGCGGGCGCAATGGGCTGTTTACAAAGCACCTGCTCACCGTCATGGACACACCGGGGACCGAGGTGGAGGATGCCCTCAAGCAGGTCGCCCGGGAAGTCTATCGCGACAGCGGTCTCTCCATCGCTTCGGCAGTTTCTCGTGCTGCACGGCCGGCCTCTTGCCGACCGAAACCGCAGTGCTGCGTCACACACAACTGGACTGACACAGGAGGGCGGTTCACGGGCATTCGTCAGCCGCCTTTCGAAAATGCGAGTGGAAAGCCGACCTTTGTCGGGCATCGTCATTTTAGGATCTCGTAGAGATCCGGATCAGATTTGGGACAGCTCTCTCGAAAACCCTTGGCGCAGGCTTCCTTGTGCAGCGAAATAGCCTTTTCGTGGTTGCCCTTTCGGGTTTCAATACCCGCAAGATTGCTACAGCCTCCTCCATATCCCTGATCGCAGGCCATTTTGAAATACTTCGTCGCCTCCGTAGCATTCCCCCCTAAAAACCCCTGCAGGAGCCCATATTTGTTGCAGCTAAGCGCCGAGCCGTTCTTGCAGCACTTGAGATATTGTTCCATCGCGGGCTCCAACATTCCCTGCGACTGAAGATCCACACCATCCACATAGCATAGTTCGTGAGAGATTTCCTCGATGTTCGCACTGTCACCCCTCATCGGTGCGCAGTTTGAGGTACGCTTCAGAGTCGAGCCTTTGGTCCACTCGTCTAACCCCGTCAGGTCTTCTTCGCCAATCTCAAAGACAAAGATCGCCTTATCAGCTCGAATATTGAGCTTTCCGTCTCGAACGAAAAAAGGGCACTCGTCCTCAAAGCCATAAACGCTGACAACAACCTTTTGAGGAGATTTGAAGTTCAGCGACTCCACGAAGGCTTTCTCCCCGGTCGCTTGATATGTGCCGCACAGCCCAGCTTGCTCCACTTCCTTTGCAGCACTTTCCGCACGCTGAACGTACTCAGAGGTAGCGTGGGCCCCTGTGAATCGAAACACTACGAAAACGCCAAGAAGCACAACAATTGCTGACGTCACTTTCATTGTCGAAGCGCCCCATAGGTCAGAAGTCAAGTAACCCAACCAATTCTAGCGAGGCCGCGCCTCAGACCGACGAGGCATGGGTGGGTTAGGCGGCCCCGGTTGATCGACGGGAGGCTATGCGCCCGTTGGTAGCCGCGCGAAGCGGCGTGGTGGCTTGCAGCCGAGACGTCAACCGGGGCCTGCTGTGATGGTAGAACAAACGGTGCGCGAGTTGTTGGAAGGACATGTGGTGCTGGATGTCGAGGGGATCGACCGGCTGTACCTGAACCTGTATCAGCCCATGCTGCAAACTGGCGGCGGGGTGGCGACCTTCTTCAAGGTCCACCGCGGGGCCAAGGTGGCCGCGACCACGCTGATGGCACCGATGAGCCACGCCTTCGTCAAGGCGATCCATGATTTGGCCAAACACGAGGGGGTCGAAATCGTCGCGTTCGCCAAGGGGCAGCGCAAGGACGAGGTGACCGGCGAGCGCCTCAAGGACTTCTCTGCCACCGAGGGCGTGCTTTACATCGGCAAGGCACAAGAGCGCTTCGCCAGTTTCCGCGTGATCAAGAAGATCAGCGTATACACCGGCCAGCCCTATCCCTGGCTGAACCGCAGTTCGGTGATGTGCAACCACTACTACTTCTACCTGGTGGATGAGGACTTTGGCCCGCTGTTCATCAAGTTTTCCTCCTACTTCCCCTACACTGCCCGGGTCTGCCTCAACGGCCATGAGTACGCCAAGCGACAGCTGGCCAAGGAGGGGATCGCCTTCGAGGCGTTGGACAACGGGGTCCTGGCGTGTGCCGATCCGGTGCGCTTGCAGCAGATCCTCGACGAACTGGACGAGACCAAGATCGCAGCCCTGGTGGCCAAGTGGCTAGCACGTCTGCCCGATCCGTTCGCCGCCGCGGACCACGAGGCTGGCTTCAATCCCAAACTATCCATCCTGCAAGCGGAGTTTTCCCGCACCCAGGTGTTCGACCGGCCCTTGTCAGGGCGTCACCTGTTCGAGACGCTCATCCGCGAAAACCTCGACCTGGGGAGACCTTCCAAGGTCAGCCTGATCTTCGAGCGGAGGATTAACAAACGCACGCCAGGTTCGTTCCGCACCCGCGTCGTTACCCAAGGGGTCATCCCCTCGCTGCACGTCGGCTACAAATCCTCCAAGATCAAGCAGTACTTCAAGCAAGGGCGCGCCCTGCGCACCGAGACCACGATCAACAACACCCATGATTCAGAGGGCGGTTAGCGCCATTCCTCAGCCAGGGTTCCCGAGCCGGCGGGGCGTACCTTGCCAGCGGGCGTGCTCATGGCGGGGGAAGAAGGCGGGGGATCCGCGGAGGGGAGATGTTTCAGGCCGGCAGGGCGGCTGTGCGGAGGCGCGGCGCTAGACGTGCGCGCAGCTACCCGCAGCCGGTGCGCGGGGAGCTGCCGCTGCAGGCAAAGGTCATCGTGCCGGCGCGGGCGTTGGTGCCCGTCGGTGGGGCGGGGTGGGCGGCGGGGCAGGCGTCAACGGCTGCGGATCTCGCCGCGGCGCAGCCAAGCCTCGGGGCTTGGGGGCGCGAGCACACAGGCGCCGAGTAGACGCTCGACCATGCTCGCCAGGTCGAAGCGGCGGTTGAGGCGGTACTGGGCCTCGGCAAGGTAGCGAGCGCGGTACTTGGCGACGTTGAAGTGGTGGTAGGTGCCACGGATGGCAGTCTTGAGGTTGGCGATGATGGTGTTGACCCAGCGGAACGCCTCCAGGTCGCTGGAGCGGCGGGGGCTGACCACGATAGCGCCATAGTTGGCCACCGCCGCCTTGGCGGCGGCCAGACTGGACAGGGCATCGGTGACGAGGTGAACCGTGGGGCGCAGGGCCTTGGTCGCCCACGCCAGGATCGATTCGCCTTTGAGGTTGGGCAACGCATCGAGCCGCACATGCCAGGGGTGGCCCTCCTCGCTCAACTCCACCGCAGCGATAAACGGCATCTTGTTCGGCGAGCCGCGCCCTGGCTTGCCGGCGTGCACGCCGCCGAGGTAAGCATCGTCGGCGATCACGACCCCGTGCAACCGGCGCGTGGACTCCCGTTCGGCCATCGCCTCCATGAGCTTGTGCTTGACCCGCCAGGCGGTACGGTAGGACACCCCGAGATGGCGCTTCAGCGACAGCGCCGAGAAGTCGTTCTTGTTCTGCCCGATCAGGTACTCGGCCAGGAACCACTTCGTCAGCGGGAGCTTGGTGGCCTGGAACAGTGTCCCGGACAGCAGACTGGTTTGTGTGCGGCACTGCGCGCACTGCCAATACTGGCGCCCCTCGACGCAGAAGGTCGAGTGGGCCTGTTCGCCACAGACCGGACAGACAAACCCCGCGGGCCAGCGCCTGCGCTCCAGCGTCGCCTCACACTGCGCCTCGGTGCCGTAGAGGGCAAAAAACTCCGCCAACGATTGACCAGGCTGAAACTGAATTGTGTTCTGGGACATCGGGGCTCTCCTCGGCGGGTGGATACCGCAGATTCTCCGCCCCCAGGCGGCTCAAAACGTGAGCCTGCCCCCGCCGTGCGGCCGCGCACAGCGGCTGGCTGAGGTACGACGCTAATCGCCACGTTTGTTGAGCTAATCCGATCCCGGCACGGTGTGTGGGGCGGGATCGGGTCTCCTTAGAGATAGGGGATTGTATCCCCGGGGCTCGCAACGGCGACAATCGGGAGTGGTCGGGAGCGAGGGCAGGCGATGGTCCGCGGGGTGGAGGTCGGGCATCCTTGGGGCTCCAAAGGGGTTGCGGGCGAGCTGTTGGGGACGGAGTTTAGGCCATGTTCCGGGATCGAGACGAGCGCCACCGCAGACCGCGGGATGGCCTGTGCGCCCGGGTGCCTTGTCGGTCGCTGCGCGTAATCAGGCGTGCGGGTCACCCCGCTCGCGGGGCTTGGGGGCGAACCGCCCTGGTCGAGATGCCGCACGGTGCCCCAGCCAACGCGAGACAAAGCACATGACCATCAAGATCATCGACCAGTCGGAAACGGTCGAACAGCTCCTCAGGCCGTTTCAGGACCAGACCGGCGCCGACTATCAAGGCTACCGCGGGCACGTCTATCGTGTGCTGACTTCCGCGATGCATTTGATTGGGGGTGAGGAGACCCACCGGCGAGCGGTCGAGACGGCACTGGTCTTCCACGACCTGGGGCTCTGGACCGACCACAATCTGGCCTACCTGGAGCCGTCCATCCGCCGTGTACTAGAGGCCAACGAGGCCAATGGCTGGGACCTGGACCCGGAGCTTCTGTGCAACTTGATCTACTGGCACCACAAGGTCTTCCCGTTCCGCGGCAAGGATGCCGATATCGTGAACGCCTTTTCGCAAGGCCGATTGGGTGGACGCCAGCGGCGGGGTGATCCGTCACGGTTTGACGCGTGCCGAGGTCGATGCCGTCAGCGCAGCGATCCCCGAGCACGGCTTCCGTGACACCCTCAACCGCTTGGCGGGGGACCTTGCAGGGGGCAACACGCTGAAGGGCCTGACCCGGGTCCTGCTCAGGGTCTAGAAATGGTGATGAGCGTAAGTCCAGGGTAAGGTTCTACAGTAGTGATCTGCGTGAGAGAAGCTACCTAAGATCTGCTGAGTCTATGCCGAGGGTGAGCAGTATCAGTACGGCTTCTCGCCCACCCAATTTCCCGCCGGTTGGTACTGGCACACCCAGACTTGCTCCTGGGTGTCTTCACACACGGCCATAGCACAGCCGACTGTCGTAGTCGTGCGCCAAACGACCTGGGTGTAGTGGTCACAGACTTTCCCCGGCGCGCAGGTGTTGGTCTGGTAATCGTAATCGGCCATCTCGTTGGTCCAGCTATCTACCACTTGCTTCGGTGTGACCCTTTGTAATTCCTTGCGGCCATCTGACCACTGAATCGCGCTGGCCCAATACAGATTCTCGCCGTAACTACCATCCGGTTCGCTGTGGCGCATCTTGCAGTGGTTGGTCTTCTTCAGGTGGTCAGCCCATGCCTGCGCCTGATTCGCCAGTGCTGGCGAGTAACGGAGTTCCTCTGTCACACCCACGTAGGCACGCCACTTGTTGTGCTCGGTGATGAACGCTGCGGGATCGAAGTCAAACGCGTGGGTTGTCCGGCTTGCCAGTGTCGTGTCGTCGGAGCGGCAACCATTTTGAGAAATGACCACATACTTGAACATAAGGGCATCGTCGACCAGTTGCATGTCCGTGATCGAGAGGGTTCCCGCGTCATCGGGACCGCTAAAGGTGCCGGAGCCCGTGAAGTGAGTGCCGTGCTGCGTCAGGTCCACCTGAACGTTGTAGACTCTGCCATCTTGGTCGGTCAGTGTCAGGGCGAAATCGTTGCCATTATGCGTGATTGCGTCAACCTCATGGCGAACCCAGCTGCCGTTGTCCGCGCCGCAGTTCGAAGTGATTCCGACGGTTAGTCCATCGTATGTTCCGCTCAGATTGATGTTGCGGAAGGTGTATCTCTGGATAGGGAAGGACCCGGACATGCTGCCATATTGATAGCTGAATGTTCCCGCGGCAACGCCGGAAAAGGAAATCGTGGCCGTCCCGACCACCTCCGAATACCAGAGCGACTCGTCGTATCCGGACGGCTCGGTTCCGTAATACCGCCGAAGCTCGGCTGTCAGCGACTGGCTATCGTTCAAATCGCCAAAGAACAGCAGGAAGGAAGGATCCCCCTTCTCGTCGTACATGAACCACGTGACAAAGATGTTCTTTCCCTGTTGCCCGATGTTCAAACCCATTCCGCTCAGCTGAGGGTTGCTCCACCAATCTTGATAGTTTGTCGCCTGCGACAGGCACGAACTTGTCAGCAAAACGAGGCCCCACAACAGCGATACCCAACGAGCAAAGACGCCATTCATAAGATTTCTCCTAGGTCATTAACTGCTCTAGTATACAGGCATAGAGTCCGCTGATAGCTGTATGGCAGAGCCCGCCGACTGCGCTCCCGACGTCCAGGGAAAAAGAAGCCCCGGGGGTACCGGGGCTTAGAAGCCACAACATGAGGAGAGCTGAGGTTAGAGCGAGACCGTCTGGACCCGCTCTTGAACTTCCCCAAGAGATTGGCACATTGCGACGGGGAACAACGAGGTAGGCAGCACACTTCAGTGCATCCTGGGTCCGCTGCCGGATCGGCTTGAGCGGTTGCCTAAGGAGCAGACTTACATGCCTTGTCAGCAGCCTTGTCGGCCAGAACACGGGCCTTCTCATTTGCGTTGCGGATGGGTTTCACAACGTCCGTCACGCACATTTCTTTGGCGGTGATTTTGCTCACGATCAGATAGGACGTGGTTTTCTCTGGCTGTTCAGAGTCTTCGTTGACGTTGTATCGCACGATCAGGGCCAAGGGCGTGGCCTTGCCGCCAGATGTTTTCACGCGCCACTCCGCTGTCCTGCCGAGGGCGGAGAATCCACCGGAAACGGTTGACCACAGTTCCAGAGGAAACTCCTTGCCGGTGGGGTTGATGACCGTCAGGGTCTGCCGAATGTCGCCTTCCATCAAATCCAGTTGGTAGCCTGCCGTGCCGGCGCAGCGGCCTTTGTACCAGCCGGCTTCGTCCTCGTTATATTCGAGGGTCTTGCAGTCGTTGGTATCGAGACTGGAGTAAATGCTGTCGATTTTGTCCGTCGCTGCGCAGGACATTTTTGCCACCCCAAACGCTGCCGCGAATGTCAGGGTAGTGATAAGTGCTTTCATGCGTTTCCTCCGCCCTCGTCGGTTGTAGGCGGCAATTCAGCGCGTCGACACGTGATCCACAGACACCGAAACCTTGCCGTAGACAGTGGGACCGTCAGACGCCGGCTCTGTGTCCTTGGCCTGCCGATCAAGCACACAGGCAGAGAGCCCAAGTGAGAGGGCGAGGAGGCTAGTGACGAGACTCGTCTTGTGGATCATCGGTCAGTCCTGTGACTTCGGCGAGAGCCGAGACGAGATTCTGCGTGCCAGACGAGAGCAGCGCGAGGGTTTCTTCGTCCAGGGCCTCCGCCCGGATCATCTTCAGCAGGGTGTCCTGGGGCACGTCCCCGTAGCTCTGGTGGTAGTACCCGATATTGAGGGCAAGGAGGCGTGCCACGTCAGCCAGTTGGTTCTTGGTGGCCCGCTCGATCAGTTGGTCGGCTAGACGGGCGTAGGCGGGGAAATCGTCGATGTCGGTCATAGACGGAGCAGCTTCCCCTGGTTTACAGAGATGTCTATGCCAGGCGCCTGTCCTCTACCGGCGGCGCGACCTTCCTCTTTACGCAGCGGCCTGTCCCACCTAGAGTCCCACCAAAAGACAAACGGCCTAGACCCGCGAGGATCTAAGCCGTTCTTTTTATTGGCTCCCTGGGACGGGCTCGAACCGCCGACCTAGTGATTAACAGTCACCCGCTCTACCGACTGAGCTACCAGGGATCTTTTCAAGCGCGGCATGGTAGCCGGACCCGCGAGCAGCGTCAAGCCAAACCACCGCCAAACCACCGCCTAGGCTGCCCACCAGCCAGGGAGACCGGTCGGTTGGCTCAAATCTGTCCGCGTCGCCTCAGGACGCCACAGCGGCGATGCGCTCCAGGGCCTTCTCAAGGTTTGCGCGACCGGTGGCGATGGAGATGCGCACGTGCCCGCCGAGCCCGAAGGCAGAGCCGGGCACCAATGCCACCCCAGCCTTTTCGATCAGGTACTCGGCCAGCTCCAGGTCGTTGTTGATGCCGTCCAGACGGTCGATCAACCCCTGCACCCGCGGGAACACATAGAAAGTCCCGTCCGTGGCCAGGCACTCGATGCCGGGGATACGGTTGAGGGCCTCCACGACAAAATCGTGGCGCTCTTTGAAGGCCGCAAGCATGGGGGCAATGCAGTCCTGAGGGCCAGACAGGGCAGCTTGGGCTGCGACCTGAGAGATCGAGGTGGCGTTGGAGGTGCTCTGTCCCTGGACCTTTTTCATGGCCTTGATGACCTCAGCCGGACCGCCCGCGTAGCCGATGCGCCACCCGGTCATGGAGTAGGCCTTGGAGACACCGTTGAGCACCAAGGTGCGCGAGTCCAGGTCTGGACAGACGTTGAGGATGTTGACGAAGGGATCGCTGGACCAACGGATGTGCTCATACATGTCGTCCGTGGCGATCACCGCCCGCGGATACTCCCGCAGCACATCCCCCAGGGCTGCCAGCTCGTCGGCCGTGTAGGCCATACCGGTGGGGTTCGACGGGCTGTTGATCACGACCAGTTTGGTCTGATCGGTCATCGCGGCGTTGAGCTGGGCCGGGCTGATCTTGAAGCGCTGCTCTGCCCCGGCGTGGACCAGGACGGGCGCGCCGCTGGCAAGCAGGGCGATGTCCGGATAGGAAACCCAGTAGGGGGCCGGAATGACCACCTCGTCACCTGGGTCCAAGATCGCCTGCGCCAGGTTGAAGAAGCTCTGCTTGCCGCCGCATGAGACCAGGATCTGATCCTGGGCATAGGTCAGGCCGTTTTCCGCCTGAAACTTGGCGATTACCGCCGCCTTGAGTTCAGGGGTCCCGTCTACCGCCGTGTACTTGGTAAAACCATCGCGGATCGCCTGGATGGCGGCCTCCTTGATGTGCTCCGGGGTATCGAAGTCCGGTTCGCCGGCACCCAGGCCGACCACGTCCTGGCCCGCGGCCTTGAGGGCCTTGGCGCGTGCCGTGATGGCGAGGGTCGCGGAGGGTTTGACTGCTTGGACGCGGGCGGCAAGTTTGATGCTCATGGCGGGACTCTCTGCCTGATTTTTGTGGGCAACGTGAGGGTGACGAGGGCGCTGGATCGCAGCAGCGCATGATAGCGAAACCGCGCCTGTACGGCACCTATCAGGGCGCCCGGGGTTTCCTGTTGAAATCAGGGAAGACAACCCTTTGGAGAAGCTGTGGATCAAATTTCGGCGCCAAAGTATCCACAGGCGGCCCACACCCAGAACCTGTCCTATCCCGAGTTTCATATCGACGCAACAGTTTGATAAATCGCTATATATTTCGACTACGCGAGTTATCGACAGGCCTAACAGTAATAACAATCTAAAGATAAGAAGAAATTAAACTTAGTGCAAAGCCTTCCCAGACCCCACCATCCTTTTCGACTGCCTGTCCCCGCATCGACTGAGGCACAATCCTCCAAACAGTTGTCCCGAGACCCACTATGGACATACCCGCCACCCCGAGGCCCCTGCGCCTGGTCGCCAACTTCGTTCCCGCCGGCGACCAGCCGGCTGCGATCCGGCTCTTGTCCGAAGGCCTACAGGACGGCGAGGCGGGCATGACCCTGCTCGGCGTCACCGGCTCCGGCAAGACCTTCACCATTGCCAACGTCATCGCCGAGCTGCAACGCCCAGCCCTGGTCTTGGCGCCCAACAAGACCCTCGCCGCTCAGCTCTACGGCGAGCTGCGAGAGTTCTTTCCGGACAACGCGGTGGAGTACTTCGTCTCCTACTACGACTACTACCAGCCGGAGGCCTATGTCCCCTCCACGGACACCTACATTGAGAAGGACTCCTCGATCAACGAACATATCGAGCAGATGCGCCTGTCTGCCACCAAGGCCCTGTTGGAAAGGCGCGACACCATCATCGTGGCCACCGTCTCGTCCATCTACGGTCTCGGCGATCCCAACGCCTACCTGCGTATGGTCCTGCACCTCTCCCGTGGGGACCTAATCGACCAGCGCGCCCTGCTCAGACGCCTGGCGGAGCTGCAATATCGCCGCAACGAGGTCGAACTCGCCCGTGGCACCTACCGGGTGCGCGGCGACGTCATCGACATCTATCCGGCCGAGTCCGACGACGCGGCCCTGCGGGTGGAGCTGTTCGACGAGGAGATCGAGGCACTCACTCTGTTCGATCCGTTGACGGGTGAGCACCTGCGCAAGGTTGCCCGTTACACCGTCTACCCCAAGACCCACTACGCCACCCCGCGGGAGACCATCGTCGCCGCCGTCGAGCAGATCAAGGTCGAACTCAAGGATCGTCTGACTTGGTTACGCGACAACAACAAGCTGGTGGAGGCTCAGCGCCTGGAGCAACGCACGATCTTCGACATGGAGATGATGTTGGAGGTGGGCTACTGCTCCGGGGTCGAGAACTATTCGCGCTACCTCTCCGGCCGCGGTCCTGGAGAGCCACCGCCGACCCTATACGACTATCTCTCCCAGGACGCTATCGTGGTGATCGACGAGTCCCACGTCACCGTCCCCCAGCTCGGGGCCATGTACAAGGGCGACCGTTCGCGCAAGGAGAATCTGGTCGAGTACGGGTTCCGGCTCCCCTCGGCCCTGGACAACCGCCCGCTGCGTTTCGAGGAGTTCCAGGCCCGCCAGCCCCAGACCATCTATGTCTCCGCGACCCCTAGGAACTACGAGCTGGAGCACTCTGGTGCGGTGGTGGAACAGGTGGTACGCCCCACCGGCCTTGTGGACCCGGAGCTGGAGGTCCGCCCTGCCATTACCCAGGTCGATGACCTGCTCTCAGAGATCGGCGCCCGGGTTGCCCGCAACGCCCGGGTCCTGGTCACGACGCTCACCAAGCGCATGGCCGAGGACCTCACGGACTACCTCAACGACCATGGGGTGCGGGTGCGTTACCTGCACTCGGACATCGACACCGTCGAGCGGGTGGAGATCATCCGCGACCTGCGTCTAGGGGAGTTCGACGTCCTGGTCGGCATCAACCTCTTGCGCGAGGGCCTGGACATGCCCGAGGTCTCCCTCGTGGCCATCCTGGATGCGGACAAGGAGGGCTTCCTACGTTCCGAGGGCTCGCTGATCCAGACCATCGGTCGCGCCGCCCGCAACGCCGAGGGCAAGGCCATCCTCTACGCCGACCGCATCACCGGTTCCATGCAAAGGGCCATGGACGAGACCGAGCGCCGGCGGGCCAAGCAAGTCGAGCACAACCTGGCCCACGGCATCACCCCTCAGAGCATCCGCAAGTCCATCTCCGACATCATGGAGGCGTCCACGCCGGGCGCCCCCATGAAGGCCCGGGCCTATGCCGCCGTCGCGGACGAAGAGGCCGAATACGCCGCCCTGACACCGCAACAGATGGCACGGCGCATCAAGGCCCTGGAAAAGGAGATGTACAAGCACGCCAAGGACCTGGAGTTCGAGAAGGCCGCGGCGGTGCGTGATCGGATCAAGGACTTGCAGGGGCGCGGGTTGGTGGTTTGACCCGGTCAAAAGCCTAGGCAAAGCGCTGCTGGGTCCGGTGCCAAAACAGAGGCGCGTCTATTGCTTCAACACCTTGGCCCCGCCCAGGTTCCCCAGCGCCTTGTTCTCCAGGTCGGTCCACAGGGTGCCGTCCCCGGCGTGCAGGATGTTAACCCGCACATTCGCGTTGAGGCTGTTGGCCAGCTCCCACAGGGTGTAGGCATGCGGGTCGCCCAGGGCGGCGGCCTTGAGGGCGTGGCCGGCGGCCGTTTCGCCTTGAACCAGGTTCACTACCTGGGCCTGGGCCTGGCCCAGGATGCGGACCTTGTCGGCCCGCACGGTGGCGGTCTGCTTGCGGATCTCGGCCACCTGTTTCTGGGCCTCGGCACCGATCTGCGCCACCTGCTTCTCCCGGTCGGCGGCGACCTCGGCCTTGAGCTTCTCCGTCTCCTGTGCGACCTGCTCCCGGCGCTGCTCGATGAGTCCCTGCTCGGTGTTGAGCTCCGCCTGTTTGCGCGCGGTGTTCTGCTTCTCCTTGTTGGTCAGGTTCTGCTCCACCGCGATGCTGGCCTGCTGGATCGGGTCCAAGATCTGCATCGGCACGTTGACGTGGCGGATCAGGGCGTTGTGGATGACGATCCGCTTGCCGCCGAGCGTTCGCGCCAAGGTCTCCTTGAGGTCGTTCTGGAACTGCTCGCGGCCCTCGCCCACGATGAAGTCCTTGGCCCGATAGGCCGAGCCCTTGAGGCGCGACACGGAAAGGATCTGCGGCATGATGATCTTGTCCACCACTGCCGGCAGGTCGCCGTAACTCTGGTAGATCCAGGCGATGTGCTCCGGCAACAGCTCGAACTCGACGGTCATGTCCAGGCTGATCTCGAAACCGTCCCGGGACGGAAACTCCACCACCTGGTCCAGGCTGAGAGCAGCAGAGGTGTCCGGTGGACGCACCTGCCGCACGCCGGACCCCTCCGCTGCGGCGGCCGGTGCCGGCATGGGCCTTGCCTGCTTGCGCTGGGCCATGTAGTCCATGCGCTTCTCCTTTTGCTCGTCCAGCATGCGCTGGGAGAGCTCGGCCATGGGGGCGTTCTGGGTGGCGATCCGCGCCTTGGTGATGACCTCGCCGCCCTTTTCGCCAACCAGGGAGACCTGATTGACGCCGATCTCCAGCACGTCCACCCGCAACTCCTTGGGGTTGACGTAGTACAGGCCGGGCTGCATCACGTCCTTGCGGACACCCTTCTCCCCGGGACCGGCGAACTCGCCGGCCGGGGCCTGCTTGCCGGACAGGCCGGTGACGACGCCCACGTAGCCGATGGGCACGCTGATGGCGTCCATCAGGTCGACCCGATAGCCGTAGGGGTTGAGCCGGTAACGGCCCGGGCCCAGGACCTGGCGCCAGATGCCTTTCTGCCCCTGTGCCGCCAGGAACTCGTCCTGGGGTAGATTGTTGCCGACCTTGGAAACCACGATGCCCACCTTGCCGGCGGGGATGGTGATCGCTGGAAGGATCTCCCAGTCATAGAAAACGGGATTGCGAAAGTGCCGGCCCTCGCCCAGGACGTCCTCGCGGATACCCTGCTGGCCTGGACCGGCGAGGATCTGTCCGGGGGGCAAGGGCTTCCCCTCTTTAGAGGTGAGCACCGCCATATAACCTGGTGGCACGTAGAAGCGGAACCAGCCCCACCAGACGGCGAAGGTCAGGGCCGCCAGACCAAGCCCAAGGACAGTCAGTGAGCGCTTCATGGGTTACCCCCTTCGCCGGCCGGCAGGAAGGGGCGGAACAGCGCCCCCAGCCCCTGGGCGTCGTCGCTGGAGAGGATGGACTCGATGCGCGGGCCGACCTTGCGGTACAGGCCCCAGCGGGCCAGTTCAGTGCCGCTGCCGAAGGCCTGTGCCTGCGTCAGGAGCACGGCAGCCTGCGCCTGGTTGTCCAGCCGGATCACGTCGCCGTCGCCCTCGGCCTTGGCGAGGATCGCCTCGGCCTGAAATACCGCAGCGTCCTTCTCCAGGCGCGAGACCTCCAACTCACGCTGGGCGGCGGTCAGCTGGACCGCCAACTCCTGCTCGGCCCCGATCACGGCGCGGATACGGGCGGTGTCGGCCTGGACCTTCTCCTTGTTCTGCTGGGCCAGCATTTCTTGGCGTACCAGCTCCGCCTGGGAGCGGGCCTGCTCGATTTGCTGCTCGAACTTGCGCGCGTTCTGCACCGCCACCTCGCGATCGCGAATGACACTGGCGATCTCGTCCGGAGGCAGGATGTTGCGGATCAGGACCGAGCGGATGCTCACCCCCCACTCCTCAGACTGCTGGCGTAGGTGAGCCTCCAGGCTGTCCTGGAACTGCTGGCGGGTCTCGCCGATGATGAAGTTGATGGCCGGATGCTTGCTGCCCTCGATGCGGCTGAAGCCCCGCGCCCGGGGCAGGATGATCTTTTTCAGCACGTCGTCCATGTCGCCCACCCGGTGAGTGAGCAGGGCCGCCTTGTCGCGGGAGATGTTGAACTCGATGGTGCCCTCCACCCGCACCGTGAAGCCGTCCAGGGTGAAGAAGGTAATGGCGTCGTCGCCGCTCATCGCGAAGCGCTGACTCTGCAGGTTCACCTCCACCACGTTCACTAGGTAGGGGTTCAGGTAGTAGGTGCCAGGGTCCAGCACCTCCGGCACCACGCCCTTCATACCCGGCCCCACCAGAAACACGTTACGCGCCTCGGCCGGAAGCTCGTCGCTCAGCACGCCCTTGCCCACGAGGGAGGTGACCACACCCACCGAGCCGGGGCGGATAGAGATGGCGTCGAACAGCTCCACGTCGTAGGCGTAGGGGTTGATGCGGTACTTGCCGGGTCGCAGCACCTCCGGGGCTATGCCCTTGGTATTCTCGCCTGCGACGATCTGGCCAGGGGCCAGCTCCGTGCCGTACAGCCGGGTGAGGACCCCAAGCCGCCCGGCGGGGATGTCGGTGATGTCGGCGATCTCCCAGTCCCAGTGATAGGGATCGCGGAAGTACCGCCCCTCGGGCAGGACCTCCAGGGCGATGCCCTTTTGCCCTGGATCGAGGGCCAGAATCTGGCCCGAGGGCAGGTCCGCGCCGGTCTTGGCGGTGAGGATAGCGATCTCGCCCGGCCCAGGCTCGATGCGGCAGGAGAACCACACGAAGGCGGGAACGCCCACCAGGATCAGCAGGGCCAACAGACCCCACGCTCCGCCCTTGAAGGCGGAGGGGTCGAATTTGATGGTGAATCTTGACCGTCGGCTGACGGGCGGGCCGGGCGGTTTTGCTTCCACGGTTTGTCTCCCTGGGTAACGGTGACAATGCCCCGGCCGTAATTGGCTAGGCGCGGTGTTGTTGTAGCCAAGACAGCAGATGCTCGGATTCGCAAGTTAATCCCGGCCAATGGTGCTGCCGGCGTTTGCGGCACCTCGCGCCGGCTGGGGGTCCAGTTCGCCTGTCCCCCAGTCTACCGTGTTCGGCTCGGCCTGGCTGGCTCCGAGGATCCGCAGTCCCTCGCGCCAACTCCTACATCAGACTGGCGGACCCATCCGCCGGGTATCGGGCGAGTACCAGTCCCTCTGCTCACCTGACGCAGCAAGAAGAAAGGACCAGGCCAGTCCCTCCCGCTATGTCAGGTAACTTGTTGCCAATGTGTATGCAGTAGGTTAGCGTTTGACCACCAATTAGGTACCCATCAGTCTTGCGGAGTCACTATGTCCCGTATTTTCACGCTCGCACTCGCATTCGGCATCGCTTCGATGCTGTCAACTGCCTTGGTTAACGCATCAGGGGAGCCGTCGTCCGGCGCCAAAGGCATGCCTGGTGCGATTGGCACCTTCGAATTCAAGCCTGCCGACTGGATGGAGGGTACGACGTCCTGGTGGAAGGACAGTGACGGAGTCGCCCCGGGTAAGCCGGGCTGCCATATCGGCACCGACGAGAAGGGTGAGCCGAACGGTCGCATGTTTGGTGAGGCGTGCTTGCCGGACGGGATGTTGGTGGAGTCCAACCCCGGTGCCGATGAGCTGCACAGCCACAAGAACGACATCGGCCATCCCGATATGTTCGACTGCAACGCGTGGTGCGTCGGTATGGGTTCTACCAAGGGCCACTGCGTTGCGGCCGCCGCACCGCCCTGTGAGCAATCCGCGATGTGCAAATGTGAGTGATCTTGTCTGGGCGCCTTGGGCGCCCCGTCTTACTCACGGGTGCGCATCCAAGTCCGATTCACAACACATGCCGGCCGGTCGATGGTTGCATTGCAAACGACAGCTCTTGGCTAAGACCGCGAGCCGATAGAGCTGAAGGGTGTGGTTTCCTGAATACGCAGGATTCCCGCTCAGATCGAGCTCAAGGTGTTAACGCCGACGCTTCCCGCGCGGCCATCCAGCGTCCGGGCGGCAGGACGCCGCCCGGACGCTGGGACTTTACCGCCGGTAGGCGCGGCGAGAAGCAACTCTCGCCCATACCCGCCCGCCAAAACGGCAAGCGTGGACGGGTAGCCAAGTCCGACGCCCACAACCTCTGGGAGCGGTTCAAGCCGGACCTGCGCTTCGATGCAGACCGCACAGCCGAGATTGCGCACGTGCTCCACTATGCCGACGCCAGTGCTTTCACGCGCGCGTTCCGTCGCTAGACGAATTCGCCCTCCCCAGCCTGGCGAGTGAGCGTGAGATCCGCCGAGGATCTGCGCGGCGTCAATCCGGTGTCGCAGGGCGCGGTATGAGCAATGAAACCAGGTAACCGCGACTCGGTTAACGGGAGGTCCACCACTATGAGCGATGCATTACAGGCCGCAGTCGCACGTCAACGGATGCTTCTTCACGGACGCCTGTCCAGTGCGCTGGCCCGTGTGGCCGCCTCCTGTTGCGCCCTCTGGGGCGATCGCAAAGCCCTGGAGCGCCTACTCCGCGACACATTGCCGACCCTACCTTCCTGCGAGTACCTATATCTATTGGATCACCAGGCCCATCAGGTCACGGCCAACATCTCCTGCCAGGGCGTCCTTCCAGAGCAATATGGGCGCGACCGCAGCCAACGACCCTACCTCGCCGAGGCAATGGCCGGCGCGCCCTTCTCGCTGTCCCCGGCCTACCTGAGCCGTAACCGGCGCCGGCCCTTGCTGACCGCAGTCGAGCGCCTGACCAACGCGGACGGCACCCTACTCGGGTTCCTCGGTGCGGACTTCGATCTGCGCGAACTGCCCCTGACCCGCGAGCTGTACCGGCAATCGGACCAATGGCTGCAGATGAAGGGCGATCCGGCGATCCGGGGCGGACTCTTCTACCAGCAGCGGGTCGAGAGTCTCATGGATACCCGGATCGACGAGGTCCTGGACCTCCTCACCGAGCTGGTCGTGGCCCACGGCGTCTTCCACGGCAAGCTGCACTTCTCAAGCTCAAGGGCCACACTCTGGCTGTTCGACGACCCCTATCGCTACCGCGTGCTCGACTTCGAGGACCTGAACAACCCAGGTATCTGCCTCGCCTATCCGCGGCGTGCCTATGCCGAAGACGCCCTGATTCCCGCCGACCAGGTCGATGCCGTGTTGCGCACCTTTCGCGATCTGCGCTTCATGGACGAGAACATCTATCTGCGCGCCGGCTCGCTCAACATCATGAACGGCATCATCTCGCTCATCTTCTCCTGCGACGGCTCCCACTACATGCGCTGGGACGAGTTCCTAGACAAGAGCCTGGACTTTTGGATTGGGGCCGGAGTGTCCTGCGCCGTCGGCACAACAGGGGCGGACGAGGCGCCTTGATTCCGAAAGGCCCCATGCACCCTCAACCGAACATCAAGCGATTCCGGCAAGCAGCGAGATCCAGACCGCAAGGGTGAACATAGCCGTCACCGTGCTCACCGACACCAGCCAGGCCACCCCTGGACCATCACCACCCATGCGCACCGCGAGGATGTAGGCCGAGGTGGCCGTCGGCAGCGCCGCGAACAGCACGGCGCTGTCGTAATAGACCCCGGAGAGCCCAAGGGCACGGCCGAGCCACCAGGCCAGCGTCGGCAAAGCAAGCAGCTTGGCCGCCGTAAAATAGACCACTGCCCCGGGCGATCCACCTTGGCGGCTATCCGTACGCAGCTTGAGCGCCGCCCCCACCGACAGCAAGCCGAGCGCGATCGACGCCTCGCCCAGCCGTCCAAAGAACTGCTGCCCGACCTCAGGCAATGTGAAGCCGACCGCGTTGTACGCCAGCCCGGACAGGGTGGCGATGATCAGCGGATTGCGCGCCAATTCCCGCGCCAAGCCGGTCTCGCCATGCCGTGCAAGCATGCCCACTGCCATCAGGTTGGCCACCGGCACCATGGTGCCGACCAGTATCCCCATGGCCGCGACGCCGGGAGCCCCGTGCAGCTTTGCCGCCACCGCCAGCCCGATGTAGGAGTTGTAGCGAAACGCGCACTGGAATCGGGACGCGAAGGCCATCGGCGACAGGCCAAACAAGGGCCGCGCGGCCAGACCGAGCAAAGCGCCGGTGAGCAGCACCGCCAGCCCGGTGCCGACCAGCGGCGCGGCGGCGGCGAAATCGATGCGGGTGCGCGCCAGGGTGCCGAACAGCAGGGCAGGAAACAGCACGACATAGACCAGCTTCTCCAGTCCGGTCCAGAAGTGATCGCCCAGATGCAGCCACCGCCGTAACGCGGCGCCGAGCAGGATCAGCGCAAAATCGGGCAGCAGGAGCAGGGCGGCGTTCACGGCGGGAGTGTAGCAGCCGAGATTCGCCCGACCGAGTACCTTTCTGGGTTGGATAGCCCGCCCTTCGGAACAGGACGCGCTGCGTCGACGAATGACAGATACTCTCCCCGGAGCCGGCTTCCGTAGCCTGGATGGAGCCAAGTGGAATCCAGGTTCCCCAGAAGGCACAGGCTGAGGACAGGGGTACCCGGGGTTTCCTGTTGAAACCAGGGTCCACAACCCCGTGGACAATCTGTGGATGGAATTTCGGCCTCGAATTGTCCACAGGTGGCCCACACCCAGACCCTGTCATATCCCGGGTTTCTTAACGACGCATAATATTGATATAACTCGTGTTTTTGTCAATTTTTGAGTTATCGACAGGGCTAATAACAATAACTAACTAAAGATAAGAAGTACTACAAGTTAGTCCGTAGCCCCCGCACACTGATTACGGTGACAGTTTACTAAATCCATATAATATGTCATTCTCGTTGCATGGCACGATTATCTCGGATCGTTATTCCCGGCCACCCCCACCATGTCACCCAACGTGGAAACAGGCGCAATCGAGTCTTCTTTGATGAAGGAGACTACGCGCTGTACCTTGATCTTCTGAGCGAAGCGGCGCATAAGGCCGAAACGGAAATCTGGTGCTACTGTCTTATGCCCAATCATGTCCACCTCATCGCCGTACCTTCCGATAAAGACGGCTTACGCGAGACCTTTGCCGATGCGCATCGCCGCTATACTGGCTATATCAATGCACGGTTGAGAGTGACCGGTCACTTGTGGCAGGGACGCTTTGGCTCGGTGGTGATGGATGAAGCACATCTGTTCCATGCGGTGCGTTACGTTTCTCTCAACCCCGTGCGAGCCAAGCTTGTTCCGCAGGCACAAGACTGGCAGTGGTCGAGTGTCGCGGCCCATCTTTCCGGCAAGGACGATAGACTGGTGAAGGTTGAGCCCATTCTTGAACGCTATGGGGAATTTGGTGCCTTCCTCGGTCAAACCACAGAGGACTCAACGGCATTCAAAAGCCTTCGGCAATCAGAAACAACGGGCCGACCATTGGGTGGCAAAGAATGGATGGAAAAGCTGGAGAAGCTGACCGGCAGGGCAATGAAACCTCAAAAGCGCGGACCCAAGAAAAAGTATCGGAATGATAAATAAGTGTATTTAGTAAACTGTCACCGTAATTCTTAGTAATGTCACCGTAATTGCACCGTAATTCCCCGGACGCAGCAAAGCTGCGCCGGTTATTGAGGCGTTAGCATCCGGTAACTTTACGGATGCGGTAAGAAATATGCAGGAGATAAGATGGCAAAGTGTCCTATATGCAATTCACGGAAAGGGAAGAGGAAGTGCCTAATTGTAGATGGCCTGATTTGTAGCCTATGCTGTGGAAACACAAGAACAGAAGAGACATGTTCCGAATGTCCATTTTTTCAGAAACCAAAAAGACAATATAATGAAGTTCCCGCGTATTCTGTGTCTGAGATGGATGGCAACATGGAGCTTGAGTCTTACGGAAACTCGATAGAAGGCGCTTTATGCGCATACGACATTGCAAACGAGAGAAAGCTGAACGACAGTGATGCAATCAGAATCGTTGAGTTGCTTATTGATAAATACTATTTTCGAGACGAAACAATGGATCTTGAGGATCAGATGGTTTTGAATGGAGTTAACTATGTCGATAAATCAATAGGAGAAGATTTGAAAGATATCGAAGATGAAGAAATTGTAAAAGTCTTAGGGGTCATTCGATTTGTTGCCAAAAGAAGAACAAAAACCGGAAGAGAGTATATGGCTGTGATTCATCAATATGTCGGACAAAGAATTGGTTCTGGTATTCGGGTTTTGCGGCAATGAAATAGATTACGGTGACAGTTTACTAAATACATATCACAGAGGACTCAACGGCATCCAGAGGCCTTCGGCAATCAGAAACAACGGGCCGACCATTGGGTGGCGAAAAATGGATGGAAAAGCTGGAGAAGCTGACCGGCAGGGCAATGAAACCTCAAAAGGGCGGACCCGAGAAAAATTGGACCGGAATGATAAATAGGGGTATTTAGTAAACTGTCACCGTAATTCAAACTGTCACCGTAATTTAACGTTAGGTTTCAACTTTATCTATTGGGGGGTTTTCATGATCGGCCAAACATTTAGGAGACTTATATATGGAAAGCAGAGAGACTGGAGTGCTCCGGCATTAAGGGTTTCAAAAGTAATATCTTACGAAGACTATGTGCATTATGCCAACGAAAACCAACAAACCGACATGGTCAATTCGGCATTTGAAAAGGCTCTTATTCCTGATAGCTCCAGAGAATTTAAATATAATGGCTATTGCTATGTCTGCAAGACCTTAGTCGAATTTATTGTAGACTTTAATTATGCCTACGAAGTTGAAGGTGTTTTGATGCCAAACTGGAGAGAAAGGTTGGTGTGCCCCATTTGCCGCCTTAACAATAGAATGCGAGCAGTGGTACACGTTTTCGATCTAGAATGTCATCCAAATAGAGATTTCAATATTTACATTACAGAACAAACGACAGGCCTTTATAAATTATTCAAGAAAACGTTTCCAAATTTAATTGGTAGCGAGTATTTTGGTGGCTCTGTAATAGATTATGGAAATGCAATAAACAATGGGATCAGAAACGAAGATCTCACACAGCTATCATTTTCCAACGATCAATTTGATTGTATATTGTCGTTCGATGTTTTTGAGCATATCCCAAATTATCGGAAAGCCCTAGCAGAGTGTTACCGATGCATCAAGCCTGGCGGGATTCTCTTATTTAGTGTGCCGTTTGTGCGGACTTCTGAAAAGAACATAGTGCGGGCCTACTTATCCCAAGCCGGAGAGATAGTTCATTCATTACCTCCAGAATATCATGGTGATCCAATTAATTCCGATGGCTGTCTGTGCTTTTATCATTTTGGTTGGGAAATGCTTGAGGATATTAAAACTGTGGGATTCAAGAATCCTCAAGCACTCCTTTACTGGTCCAAAGAATTTGGGTATTTAGGCGGTGTACAATTAATCTTTGCAGCAAAAAAGGAATGAGAAAACCGAACGAGGCGCTCCACCGGACGGCAATTGCGGTACTCTCCATCGCCGCCGGTGAGGTTGGCGTTAGCTGTTGGTGGAGCGGGGAGACCGTCTGTGGGAACGCCCACAGGGGACTGCTCCTGGGTCCCTGGTATGTCCATGGTTTATGCGGACCGTCGGCGCGACCTGGCGAGGAGGGTGGCTCGACGGGATCCGAGGCGCTTTGCCCGCGAACCCTATGGCGCCAAGGGAATGGAAGTGCCGTCCAGTTTGCCGGCGACGGGGACGCGCACCTCGACCCGGGTCCCGCCGCCCCCCGGCGTCCCGAACTGGATCTCGCCTCCCGCCACCTGCACCCGTTCGCGCATGCCCATGAGTCCGAATGCATGCTGGCCCTGGATGTCCGCCTCGGAGATGCCGCGGCCATTGTCGGAGATCGCCAGCTCCAGCCAGTCATCGGTGCGGGCTAGGCGGACCGTCACTGCGGTGGCCTTGCCGTGCCGCGCCGCGTTGCTCAGCGCCTCCTGCAGGATGCGGAATAGGGCGAGATCGCCCTCCGGGGACAACTCGCCACCCTCGATGGCGCACTCCCATGCGCAACGAATACCGGTGCGCTTCTCGAATTGGCCCAGCTGCCACTCGATGGCCGCCGGTAGGCCGACACCGTCCAGGACCGGCGGTCGCAGCTCCGACATGACTCGCTGGACCGTCTCGACCACTCCACCCAGCAGCCCGACAGCATGCTCGACTCGCTCCTGCTCGCGGCGATTGGCGGGACCCAGCTTGCGCTGTACGGCGGCGAGCTCCATTCGTACCGCGGCGACGGTCTGGCCCACCTCGTCGTGAATCTCCTTGGCCACCGAGGCACGCTCTCCCTCGCGCACCGAGAGGAGGTGGGCCGCCAGGCTGCGAAGCTGCTGCCTGGATTGCTCGACGCGTGCCGCGACCTGCTTTTGCTCGGTGGAGTCGTGGAGCGTACCGACGGTGCGGATCACGGCGCCGTCGGGGCTGCGCTCCAGCCGGGCCCGTAGGGAAACGCCGCGCTCTTCGCCGCTCGGGCGCACGATCCGCAGCTCGACGTCATAGCCGGCAGTGGACGTCAGTGCCGCTTCGGCGACGCGGCGCAGGCGTGGCTGGTCGTCGCGGTGCACCCGATCCAGGAACAGGTGCGGGCTAGGGACGAGCGCCCCCGGCGCGTACCCGATTATGCGGCAGAACTCGTCGGACCAGCATTCCTCGCCGGTTCTGGCGTCGCGCTCGAAACTCCCCAGGTGGGCGATCTCCTGGGCCTGGGAAAGGACGCCTTCGCGCCTTTGCAGGGCCCGCTCCGCCTTCTCGCGCTGCGCCATCTCGATCACCAAGGCTTGCTCGCGGCGCCGCAGCCGGATCATGAGAACGACCCAGACCACCAGCGTGACAACGAAGATGACGAAGGCGACCACCAGCGAGCCGAGCTCCTTGTTCCGTTCGGCCAGCATACGATCATCGAGGCGATCGCGGTAAGCGCTCACGAAACGCGCCGCCGAGCGCGAAAAGCCGTCTTGCAGCTTCACGTAATCGGTGCTCGAGAGAGCGGCAAGGGCGGCCTTCCGCTGTCCTTGTTTCGCCATTGCGAAGGCTCGATTCTCGATGTTCCGCATCCCTTCCTGTGCCTGCTGCGCATCCCACAAGGCGTCGAGGTTGTAGCCCTCGGAACTGTGGTGTCTGGCCTCCCCGATCAGGGTGACGAGCTCGGCTGCGAGCTCGCGCTGGCGTTTCTCCGCTCCGGGATCGCTTGACGCCGCCGCCATCACTGCGTTCGACGCGAGCTGCTGATGGATGAGACAGAGTCGATTGCGCACCTCCTCGCTGCGGGAGGCATCGGCCTTGAGCTGGCGCCCGACATCGAAGGTGTTGTAGACATGCCAGACCAGTGCCGCAAACATGAGCAGTGACCACAAGAGCGCTGTCGCGAACCACCACAGGATGGTACCGGCTCTACCCGATGCAGATGTATTTCGCACCATGCCCCCGCCTCTGCGTGCATTTCACTGGGACTACGAGGATAAACCACAATAGTCCTGGCGAGACATCGAGCGCTGTGCTCGCGCGGTTTGGGTCGCGGTATTCAAAACTTCAATTCTTTCCTATTACAGACCGGCTCTCGCTCCGTTCGCGTTCTAGCCTGGTCGGTTAGTCCCGCGATCCCCCGTCGATCCAGTACCCGCTGCGCCTTGCCGGCGAAGCGCTCGATGCTGCGCGGCTCGACCAGGTCCACCTCGGCGCGGATGCCGGCGACCGTCTGGATCTCCCTGGCGATACGCTCGCGCAGGGCCTGCATGCGGTCCATGCGATCGGAAAAGAGCTCGGGCCTGATCTCGACCTTGACCGTCACCTGGTCCAGGGTCCCGGGGCGGTCGACCTCGATCAGGTAGTGGGGGGTGGTCCCGTCCACCCGCAGCAGGGCCTCCTCGATCTGGGAGGGGAAGACGTTGACCCCGCGGATGATGAGCATGTCGTCGCTGCGCCCGGTCACCCGGCTCATGCGCGCCGTGCCCCGCCCGCAGGGACAGGGGTCGCGGTAGATCCGGGCGATGTCGCGGGTGCGGTAGCGCAGCAGGGGCATCGCCTCGCGGGTGAGGGTGGTGATGACCAACTCGCCAGGCTCGCCCTCGGGGACCGGCATCAGGGTCTTCGGGTCGATGCACTCCACCAGGAAGTGGTCCTCTTGCAGGTGCATGCCGGTGCGCGCCGCGCACTCGCCGCTGACCCCTGGGCCTATGACCTCGGATAGCCCGTAGTTGTTGAGGGCCTGGATGTCGAGTTGCGCCTCGATCTCGACGCCTCAGGTCCTCGGTCCAGGGCTCGCCGCCGAAGTAGCCGAGGCGCGGGGGCAGGGCGCGCGGGTCCATGCCCAGGTCCCGGGCTGCATCGGCGATGGTCAGGGCGTAGCTCGGGGTACACACCAGGACCTCTGGGGCCAGGTCATGGAGGATGTCGATCTGGCGCCTGGTGTTGCCGGAGGCCGCCGGGATGTTACATAGAGCCCACTATGTGCCTCAAAACCGGAACAAAATGGCCTCGCCCTCCCACTCCCTCGCTCCGACCCACCTAAGCCCGACAGGCTGCTAGCGCTCTGGAAAGTAGCGTCGCAGGTGCCCCGGATCGACCGGTTGGGTAACCAGACTCACCAGGACCAGGGTCAGGATCGAAAGCGGCAGGGCGATGACGATGGGGTCTACCACGGGCCAGTTCGGGACGTCGGCCAGGATGCTGGTCTGGCCCCCGGTGAGGTGTTGGACCAGGCCGATGGCACCTGCCTCCTTGGCCTTGACCAGCACCAGCCAAGAGAGGGAGACGGTAAAACCCACGGCCATGGAGGCCAGGGCCCCGGCGCGGGTGGCCCGCCGCCAGAAGAGACCGCCGACATAGGCCGGCAGGAAACTCGCGGCGCACAGGCCGAAGAAGATGGCCGTGAAACGGGCGACGACGTAGTCCTGACGGACCGTGTAGCTGATGGTCACGGCGAGCAGCAGGCCTACCAGGATGGCGATGCGCATGACCAGGACACTGGGCTCGTGCCCTTCCTTGCCGGTGAGGCGCTCGTAGAGGTCGCGCCCGGCGGCGGTGCCGATGGTGTGGAACTGGCTCGACATGGTACTCATCGCCGCTGCCAGCAGGGCGAGGAAGAAGATCAGCCCGAACCAGCGGGGTAGGGCGGTGGCGATGAAGGTCGGGATGATCTTGTCGGCGTCGCCCTTGGCGTAGGTGACGGTAGGCGCACGCCCGCGCACCAGTTCGATGGCCGCGCCGGTCGAATCCTGGGCCGGCTCGCGGCTGGCGACCACCATGGGGGTTGTGGCCGGCTTGCCGGACCTGGCGCTGATGACCGGCTCCCAGCGCCCAGGGGCGGACTCCGTCATCAGGCCGACCAGGGCGTGGCTGCGGGCAGGGTCGATGTCCTTGACCACCTGCCCCGAGAGCAAGGGCCCGTGTTCCACGAACCAGACATTGGACAGACTGCCGGTCACGAAGGGGGTGCCCACCAGGAGCAGGATGAAGACGGCACCGATGGGCACAGCCCGATCCAACTCGCGGCGGCTGCGTACGGTCATGAAACGCACCACCAACTGGGGCTGCGCCATGACGCCGATGCCGACCCCGAGGATGATGGCCGTCACCACGGTCCACCACAGGTCGTAGGTCGGCGCCCCCCAGCCAAAGGCCGGCATGGCCGTCCAGCCCTGGTGACCCATTGCCTGGAGGGGCGGCGGGACCAGGTCGGCAATGTCGGTGAGTGCGCGATGGGCCTCCGTCACGCCGCCCAGGCTCGAGTAGGTGAACCAAAGCAGATAGAGCATCGCGAGGGTCATCACGAGCCCCTGGAAGGTGTCCGTGTACATGACCGCCTTGAGGCCCCCAGGGATCACATAGGCCGCCGTGACCAGGGCGAAGATCAGCAGGGCCACCTCGAAGTCCACCCCGAACTGGGTCGCCGCGAAGACCGCCCCACCGGTCATCACCGCCGCCGAATAAAGCGGCATGAACAGGACGATGAGCGCCCCGGCGAAGACTTGGATGCCCTTACTCTGGTAGCGGGCGCCGAGGAGCTCAGGGAAGGTGTGGACCCCCAGATGGTGACCAAGGCGCCGGGTCGGCTCCCCCAGCACGGTGAAGGCAAGGAGGATGCCCACGCCGATATTGAAAAACGTCAGCCATATGAGGCTCATGCCGAAGAGCCCGGCGACTCCACCGAAGCCGACGATGGCCGCGGTAGAGATGAAGGTCGCACCATAGGAGACGGCCATCACGATGGGGTGGGCAGAACGCCCCCCCACCAGAAAATCCGCCGCCGTGCGCGTCCCTCGGTAACCGAGCCAACCCAGATAGCCGGTGGTCACCAGATACCCCACGATGACCACGATGTCCACCCAACCAACAACGGCGTGCCCGGTCATGACCCCTCGCATTACTTTTGATGGTTGTCGCCCCTCGCAGGGCGGCCGCAGAATACGCCTGTGCGGCGGGTGCCGACATAGATCTAGCTTAAGTAGACCGTAATTGGCTGTGCGCCGAGGAGGCATGAGACGTGGAGAGCTATAAGGTGGTGCGTCCCGAGCACCTCAATCACTTCGGCTACCTCTTCGGCGGGTTTTTGCTCAAGTGGGTGGACGAGATCGCCTGGATCGCCGCCAGCCGGGATCACCCCGGCTGTAGCTTCGTGACGGTCGCCATGGACCGGGTGGAGTTCCGGCGGGGCGTGCGCCAGGGCGCGGTCCTGCGCTTCGACGCCAGCGAGAGCGCCCGCGGGACCACCTCGGTGGAATACGCCGTACTGGCCTTTGCCGACGATCTGGAGACCGGGGCGGAGGAGGCGATCTTCTCCACCCACATCCGGTTCGTCTGCCTGGACGCCCATGGGCATAAGACCGCCGTTCCCTGATGCGTCCCAAGCAAGGTTGAATTCCCCCCTGCCAAGCCCGCATCATGCACCACGTGTTTCGAACCTAAATGCCGGAGTTTCCTCATGCTGAACTATCGTCGCTCACCCCTCGCCGCTGGCTTGGTGCTCGCCGCCGCTCTCCTGCCAGCCAGCCTGTCTGCCGCCATGCCCGACGACGCCATCGAATATCGTCAGGCGATCATGGACGTCTTCTCGTGGAACCTCAGCAGCATGGGTGCCATGGTCAAGGGCGACACCCCCTTCGACCCCGCCGCCTTCCAGGGTTATGCCATCGACCTGGCCACCGCCTCCAACCTGGCTGTCCTCAAAGGCTTTCCGGACGACTCGGTGAGCGACGACAGCGACGCCAAGGACGAGATCTGGCTCGATTGGGCCGACTTCGAGGCCAAGTACATGACCCTCAAGGAGGCCGCGGCCAAGCTCTCCGAGGTCTCTGCCGGGGGCGACGAGGTCGCCATGCGCGAGCAGTTCAAGGAGACCGCTGCGGCCTGCAAGGCCTGTCACAAGGCGTTCAAGAAATAGGCAGTCTCCCAGGTCGTTGCGCTGGTGGAACCACCGGCGCGTCTCCAAGTCACGGCCGGGATGGGCCATGCGCCGGACGATGACCCCGATGGCGCGTTCAACTGGCGGTGATCTATCCCCAGGTGATTGCCGTCGAAACTCAGCGGGCTCGGTACAACCCGTGGGAGCGGCGCCCTCGCCGCGACGCAGGGGGCCGCGACCTCGCAAGGCAGTCACCGCGCCTGCATGCAGCGCTTGGGCGCGGCCTGCAGTGCCCCTGGAAGATGCCCCGTCGCTGCGGGGCGCAGCTCCCACGGACAGCTGAGCTACCACGCTAGTCGGCAAAAAAGATGGCTAGCGCAAATCCGTCCCCGTTGCTGCATCGGTCGTCCTGGCGGGTCAATCAGCGCTTACAATGCGAAAACTAACCCCGCCCGTGCCCGGCGACGTGCCGCAGACCTGGCCCCGTTCCTTATGAAGAGCGCGACCCGTACAGTAGCGCTGCTCGCAACCGCCGTCTCGCTGACATTGAGCGGTTGTTCTTCGTCCCCGAACCGGGAAAAAGCCCCCGTCCCTGTTCTTCCCCCGGTGTCCGCCCCCGTCCCTGTGCTCCCCCCGGTTTCCGCCGCGACCTGGAGGAGCGTCGACGAAGGCATATGGGCCATGTCCGGGCTGGCAGCGAGCGAATCGGAAGCCTACGCAATGGACGCCATGGGCGAATGGATGACAAAGGTGCGGCAGCGCACCGAGGAGGTGTTCGTCCCCTGGTACCTGGACTACTGGACCCAACGGTGGATCTCCGCAAAGGTGGCGTGGTATCGGCTCAGTGTGGAAGAGAATGGACCTCAAGCGACGGAGCAGCTCGCGGCCTATCTGCAGGGGGAATACCAAGCCCGCGTCCTGGAGCCGGTGACCAAAGAGGCTGATCCGCGTGCGATCCGGAACTACGCGGCCAGGATGTACGCCCAACTCATGTCCGAAAAGCTCGATGAGCTCGCGATGCTGTACCAGATACCCCCGGAAATGTTCCGCAAGAGGCTGGAAGAGATCCCTGCGATCGTCATACCAGGCAACCCCGAGCAAGATGCATCTCTCGCGGACATCGTCCACGGCGGCTCGATCAGCACAAACCCGGCCTATGTCGCGCTCATTCGTGAGATCGAAGCCGACGGTGAGGATGTCGGTAGCGGCGACAGGCCTGACGAGTTACACGCCGTGGCCAAGATCGCCGCCGACAAGCTTGCGGGCACCATCGCGGTCCAAGGGGGAGCGGCCGCTGCCGCAGCCATTTTTGGCGGGCCCGCAGGTGCCCTTATCTCCTTCGGTTCCCTCGGCTGGGGGGTCTATGAGCACGAACGAAACAAGCCTGAGCTGGAGGTGCAGCTACGGGACAGCCTGGATTCCGCCTTGAAGGAGATCTGGCGCCACCTAGCAGAAGACCCGCGGACCGGTGTCACGGCGCCGATCCGTCAGATAAGTGTGCGGATCGAGCAAAGCGTCTCGGTCCCCTATCCGGAGCCCGCCCAAGACATTCCGGCCATTTAGACTTGGGGAACTGGCCCGATCACCAACCCTGATTGACCGCCATTGGAACATTGAGGATGCGAGTTGAGGTAGGGCCGGCTGGCTATCCAAGGGTCTGGAGAACGAGCTGGGGATCGTGATCAACCTCCCCCCTGGTCCGGATCATTGTGTGGGCATGAGTCGGGCACGGGCACTGTTGTCGATGAGCTTTTCCAGGGTTCCTTGAGCGACAGCACTCTTTCACAAATGAGTCGAGTGTGGCAGCAGACTCGCCAAACGAGGCACCGAATCGCGGACCGGGCGACCGGGGCCAGGTTGCGCCAACCGTCCAGACCCGGGGGGGCACACGATGGCCAGATCCAGGTGGCCGAAGCGCACCGGATCGGTCCTGGAGACGAGCGTTGAACTATCGACCAGACGCTGTCGCCGCAAGCGCTGCGTTAACGCTTGTGTTAGGGCATACTCGGGTGCCTGCCGACATATGTTCCATTTAGCTGGGCTACAGATGCCGAAAACTCTGCCAATCCTGCGCCTCTTTCTCACATTATTGCTTCCGGCAATGATGGTTGCTCTGGTGTCCGTTCCTGCCGGTGCGGAAACGGGGCGGCCAAACCCCGAGCAGGGCCCGACCCAGGTACAGGTCGGCATCTTCCTGCTGGACCTCGACGCCATCGACAGCGCCTCGCAGAGCTTTCAGGCCAACATCTACTTCGAGGCCACATGGAAGGACCCGCGGCTCGCAGATGTAGCGAGCGGCAAGACCGTCACCCGCGGCTTGGAGGAAGTCTGGAACCCGCGGCTTCAGATTCTGAACCAGCAGCGGATCTGGTCGAGCCTGCCGGACATCGTGGATATCGCGCCGGACGGCTCGGTCACATATAGGGCGCGGGTCTGGGGGGATTTCTCGCAACCGCTGGATCTGCGCGAGTTCCCGTTCGACAGCCAGAGGATCGAGATCCCGATCGTGGCGGCGGGATACGGCCCCGACGAAGTGGTGCTCTCACCAACCCCCGCGAGCGGGATCGGCACGAAGTTCTCGATCGCGGATTGGAAGATCGTCGATTGGCAAATGACCACGGACATCGAGGTCCCCGGACCCGAAGGTGCGCTGGACGCAGCCATTGCCATGGCGTTGGAGGCCGAGCGGCTCACGGGCTACTACTGGATCAAGGTGATTGCGCCGCTGATCCTGATCGTGGCCATGTCCTGGGCGGGGAACTGGGTCGACCCGAAGGACACCGGCACCAAGGTCAGCATCACCATTACCGCCATGCTGACCCTGATTGCCTACCGTTTCGCCATCGGCGCAAACCTGCCGCAAATCTCGTATCTAACTCGAATCGACCTGTTCATTGCATTCTCCACGATGCTGGTCTATGCGTCGCTGGTCACAGTGGTCGCTACTGCCGCCTTCAGCGTGAAGGGTAATCTGGAGATCGCCAAGCGAATCGACCATATCTCGCGCTGGGGCTTCCCGCTCTTCTTCATCACCTCTTGGGTCGTCAGCATGTTTTTGCCGACATAGATGCGCAGTTGATTCGCACGTTGGTCCTACTCCACTTAGGTCCTCAGGTGACTAAGCTTGCCACTTCACAAGAAGCGTATTCAGTGCAGCTCTATTGATCACCCAACTGGCCTCGCCCGCCGCTCTTGCCGATGTGCTCGAGCCCTACGACGGTATCCCGGGCGATCCCTGGGGCGGCGGCCTCCTGCTCTATCCCGCGTACTGGCGATACCCGATATACAAGGATGCGAAAACGGGAGAGTCGCCTTTCCTTTCTGAGACGCGGGGTCGGCGCCGCATTTGAAATCGTCATCCGGGGTTGGGTACGGCTGGTGGTGTGGCCGGCGGTGTATACCACTGGTCCCTGGGCACCAGCTTGGGCTGCGCTGGGTCGGCCTCGTAGGAGGGCGTCATGATCGCCACCCCGTACTCGTTGAACACGTCCAGGATGTGATCGTGCAGCGCCGAGTAGATCCGCGCCATGCTCGCCGGATCGCTACAGTAGGCATTCAGCTCATGGGTGACCGCGAAATCCCCCAACTCTTTCCTCAGTACGAAGGGCGTCGGCTGTTTTAGCAGCCCCTCGGTGCGGTCGGCGGCAAGCTTGAGCATGGCCTCCACCTGGCGCCAGGGGGTTTCGTAGCCGATGCCCACGGTGGTGTGCAGGATTAGGCCTTGCTGCTCGGCCAGTGTGTTGTAGTTGATGACCTCACCGCTGAGGATGCTCGTGTTGGGGATCACGATCTCCTCGTTCTTCAGGGAGCGTAGCCGGGTCACCAAGACGCGAATCTCGATGACATCGCCGACGGTGTCATTGATCTTGACCCGGTCACCGACCTTGAAGGGGCGCCGGTAGGCCATGCTGTAGCCGGCGATGATGTTGGCGATGATGGACGAGGACCCGAGGGAGACGATCAGGCCGAGCAGGATGGAGATGCCCTGAAAGGCCTCTGATTCTGAGCCAGGGATGTAGGGGTAGGCCACCACCAGCGCGAAGATCACCACGAGCAAGCGCAGGATCCTGTATGTGGGCCAGGCCCATTCCTGTTCAAACGACTTCAACCGGATGACGCCGCGGTCGATGCTGCGGAAGAAGGCCTGGATCATGCCCAAGATGTAGCGGGTGACGAAGAATAGGATGACTAGGAACACCAAATCCGGGATCGTGGCGAGGACCGCAGTCGCCATGGTTTGCAGTGGGCTCAGGACCAGATCGAACAGCCACGCCGCGAAGGCGCGTGTCCATGGGTAGAGCCCCAGGACGAAGTTGAGGTAGAGGTAGAGGGTAAGCGCCCCCAGGACGAGGTGCAGGGCCTTGATGAGTCCTCTCAGGAATTGGGCCAACTGCTGTGCTTTGACGAACTGCGCTGCCTGCGCCTCCAGGGCCTTCAGATGGTCCTGCAGGCGCCGCTCGACGACGCCGTCCAAGGCACGAAATCCCTTGCGGAAGCCCAAAAACAATCCAATGCCGACGAGGGTGGCCGCGACGGCGTATAGGCTCTTGATCATCAGGATCCGTGGACTGCGATCGAGACGATAGTCCGTGATGGCCTCTTGAAGGCGCAATTGGGCCGTCTCGGCGAGCACCTTGCGGCGGACGCCGTCCAATGCGGCGTCCTCGTCGAAAAGGTCGAACACGTAGCGCTCGCCGGCCATGATGAGGGTGCGATCGTCCTTTTCCTCCAGAGTGATGAGGCCGGAGGGGATGCTCTCGTCGTCCGCGACGCCGATTATCGCCTTTTCGATCTCCCTGGCTCGCCGCTTGGCGGGAAAGGCGGATATGCCCCTCACCGTCAGGATCACGCGCCCATCCACCAGTACCTCTGCGGTATCGATACCTCCCCCGCCCGACGGCGTTTCGGCTCCCTGCTCCCCGGCCGCATCAGCGACAGAGGTATACGCGGCCCAGAGCAAGACACCAGTGGCGAGCAATCGAAACGTGACCCAGTTTCCGCGCCACCGAATCGGAATCTCAACCCCTTTCATCGTTCAGGCCCTCTTTAGGCGATTTCTGCCAATTCTCATACCATCCTGCTTGTCTTTTCGCCCGGCTTCGGCGTCGCGACAACAGTTGCATAGTTCGACTAAGCGCCTGTTGTCGCTCCTTGAAGCCGAACGAAAATACGGCGCAATCTGGTATCAGAATCTCCGGCAATCGCCTTAATCCTCGGAGCGATCAGTGTAACCATGCCGAAGGGTACACTTCGCCACGCGCCAGGGCGAGAACTCGGACCTGACGGGTCATGAATCGGTGTTGTAGGCCGCGGAGGCAACCAGGTTCTTGTTGACTCTAGGACTTCCCTGACGGATACGGATATCTTGCCAAGGCAGCCGATCGTCTCATCAAGTGCATAAGCTTTCCTCGAAAAAAAACAGGAGACAGACCGCGACGATTTGGTCTGACCCCAATGTTTGGGGCGTCGAGCTCCTCGATGCGGTTGGTGATTAGCGCCGTAGCTCAGCTATCCGTGGGAGCGGTGCCCCCGCCGCGACGGAGCGTCTTCCAGTGGAATTACAGGCTGCCCCCGCGCGCGGCGTGCAGGCGCAGTGACTGGCGAGCAAGGTCTCGGCTCCCTGCGTCGCGGCGAGGGCGCCGCTCCCACAGGGTGTAGATGGCCGGCTGAGTTTCGACGCGAAGAATTCGTCGAAGCTGTGGACGGTGGTGAATATCGCCCGCAATCTGCGAAGAGCTATTTCGGGAACAGGAACTGCCAGGTGAAGGTGATCTGCCAATCCGGTGCGCCATCCGGGCGAACCACGTTGTAGTAGGCCTCGAGCCGGGAATTGATGGCCTGGTTGCCGACCTTAAACACCCTACCGATGCCGCCGCCCACGGGGACCGTCCAGCGGTTGCCGGAATCCGCCGTCCAGTTGGCCGTCATGACCATGTCCGTGAGCAGGAACCAGCCCTTGTCCAGGTTGTAGTTCACGAAGGGTTCGACCAAGAGCTGGCTGACGCTGCGCCGGTCCGAGTCCCCGGCGAAGGACCAGAGCTGACGTCCCAGGATGCCCACAGAACCCCAGTCGGTCTGCGTCAAGCCGACCGCGGTGGGTCCGGCACTCCATTTCCCGCTGCCGAGCTGATCGTTGGTGGCGGTCGGCATCGCAATGGATGGACCGACGCCCCAGATGACCTTGCCCACCTTCACCGGAGAGAGGAACAGCGAGTAGTTGATGTCCCCCAGCCCGGTGGCGCCGTCGCCGCGGATCGGATCGGGTATGCCCGGTATCCCCGTAACCTGCCCGGGTGTGTCGATCAGGGGCATGATGACCCGGTTGACCAGGTTCCAATCGCCCACGGTGACCGGGATTACCGGCTGGATGTTGAGGAAGCTCGCCTCGCCGTTGTCCGCGCCGTAGTCGAAGGTGAACTTGAATGGGAGACTGATCAGCGAGCTGATCGGGTTTTGGACCGCCGAGCGCAGGTCGCCGCCGCCCTTGTCGTCCTGTGCCTGGGCCATCGCGCTGCCGAGCGTTACGGCTGACGCCAGCAACACCGCTGAAACCCTATTGTGTCTAGTTTCGGTCTGCAATTTCATTCCCTCTTATGTTGGTCAGCGGCGTTTGCGCAGGTACCGGCGCTCCGCTTCCAGCCGGCGCTGGTCGTATGCCAGCTCGCGCCGCTCGTAATTCCGCGCCGCGCGGCGCCGGTCGCCGGACCGAACCGCGCCGGCGACGCCGCCTACCACCGCGCCAACTCCCGCACCGCGTCGGCCGCCGATGATCCCGCCAAGAACGGCCCCGCCGAGCGCACCGCCCAGCAGACCCGCCTGTGCGGACGGAACAGGTGCCGCAAGATTGACGAACAAGGCCAACGCCGCCGCGATAAGTGCGCCCTTGGTGATGCTCGTGATTCGCAAGGTTTGTGACCTGTTCACTGCTTACCTCCGCTGCCGCCGGGGGCGACCTGTTGATCGTCGCGCCAGAGTTGTTTCTGGGTGGCTCCATCAGCCCTGGTGACCACGAATTCCCCGTCTGCCTTGCCGTCGCTCCAGGTGCCCTCGAAGACGTCATCGAAGGGGTCGGTGTAGACGCCCTTGCCATTCGCCTTGCCGTCCGCGAAGCCGCCCTCGTAGATGCCACCATCGGCGAACAGCAGGGTGCCCTGACCCTGACGTGCCCCGGCGCTGAAGTCTCCGTGGTACTTGGCTCCATCGGCGGTGACCTCGAAGCCTTCACCATGAGGCGCGCCACCCGATAGGTTGCCCTGATAGAGACTCCCGTCCGGGCCTTGGTAGAGTCCGTAGCCGTCGGGCTTATCGGCCTTGAATCCGCCCTCGTAGCGGCTGCCGTCGGCAATCTCCAGCACGCCGTAGCCGTCGAACAGGCTGTCGGCGAAACCGCCCGTGTAGCGGACATCACCTTCCGCCTCGCTGCTCTTGAGGACGCCTTCCCCGTTAGCCTTACCGCCGCCCATGGTCCCCTCGAAGCGCAATCGGCGCTGACCGGATGCGGTCACCTCGAGAACCCCCTGGCCCGAGAGCCGGCCATCCTCGCAGCCGCCGCTCCAGCGGATCACCTCTCCCGGCTTGAGCGGCTGGTCCGACCATACCGTGCAATCCGTTCCCTCCACCGGCAACCAATGATCGGCGGCGAGGGCGGGCAAGGATGCGGTCGCCAGCAGCAGCACGCCGAGGCGTACTACTCGACTTAGACTGTTGTCTTTAAGTCTCATCATGCATTGAACCTCCTAACAGTTCGTGTTGAACCAGCAAACCAAATGATTTGTCACCGCTTCCCAAAACCATGCGACGCGCTGGCCGAGCTGGTCGTAGCGCTCGGGTAGACTACCTTCCAGTCCTGCTTCATATCCATCACCGTCCAGCCTTTCGCTTTTGCTTCTTCTAGTCCCTTGTCGAGACGGCCGATGCTGGACTGGCGGTCGTAGGCCCACTCGCGCTCGCCATCGGTACGGTGGACATAGAGCGCAAACCGCAACCTGTTGTTGCCAAGAGTATTTCGTCACGAAGCTCTAACAATCGCCCCCAGTGCCACCGGCGGAAGCTCCCACATTGCAGCACTGCCGCCGACGCCGTGGAAAGGTCCGCTTGCGACCCATTTCTGCCCCTCGCGGTTGACCTCCTTTTCGTCCGCTTTGCCGCGAAAACGGAGATTCCCGAAATGTTTATGCTACGGGCGACATCGGCTAGATAGCTGCGGTCTATTTCACCGGAGTCGGCGCAGGAAACTCCCATGTCCCATCGAGAATTTCCTGACGCGGTTCGTATTGGCGAACTACGTAGTTCCAGCCGTCACTGATAGGAAGGCAATTGACGCGGCCGTCTTCGCAGGCGCCGAAATGGATCGTAATACTGCCGTCCGCATCGGGCTTCGCCGTTTTGTCATTGAACGCGTAGACGCCAAGATCGTTCTTGGGCATAAACCCATCGCCATCGTAAACAGTGATTGACCAGAAGGCATCGACCGGGACGTCTTTGACCGTAACCATATATGGTGTTTTTCCATCGTTATTTGGCGGGGTCACATTGATGTAAGCAGCGTTCTCTCTCGGCTGACCTGCCCAGCCCAGTGCCGACCCCAGGAGATGACGAATCGGTGTGGTCTCTTCAGGCGTTCCAAAGAATTGCGAGGTGTCAGCGGTTGTGCTTGCCAGCACGAGAAGAGCACTGCGGAACTCGGCTGCTGTATCCAGATCCCAGTCTGGCACTTCCAGTGGCCCCTCACCGTCACCTTTGGTCGCCCATAGGACCTTGGTCCTACAGACGGAAGGCAATTAAGGCTAGGGCAGTAACAGGGACAGGCCACAAATTCAGGATTCGTGGTCTGTCCCAAAGGAGGTGCATAACGCGACACTCAGATCATCATTTCCCCGTGGCCGTTTTCATCGTAGCCATCACATCATCCAGGTTGAACTTCGCGGGCTTCTGGCGCAGTGGGAACTCCTTGAACGTGGCGATGTACTCGCCCACGTACGTCTGCGCCGGGACAAAGAGAAAGGCGTGGCGGAGCATCCAGGTTTCCCAGTTGTTCGCATCGGTATCGCCGCGCTCAAAGGGATCGGTACGCAGGTTGAAGATTTTCGGCATCCGCAGCGACACGAAGGGATCCCGCCAGACCGAAAATCCCTTGGAGAGTTGCTCCATGAAAACGAATTTCCACGGTTCGTAACGCAACCCGACGAGCTGACCGCCGTCGTTCCAGTATAAGAATTCCTTGCGCGGCCATTGGGCGTCGGCGTCCGACTTTGCCGTCAGATTGGGCAGAAGGTTGTAGCCATCGAGGTGGACCTTGAACGTATTAGCACCTTGTTTGCTGCCCTTCTTCAACTCTTCCTTGATGTCAGGTGCACCGGCTGCGGCTGCCAGAGTTGGGAACCAGTCGAGCGCCGAGGTGATTTCGTTGACCACCTTGCCGCCCGGAATCTGCGCGGGCCAGCGCACGAACGCAGGTACGCGGTAGCCGCCTTCCCAGTTGGTGTTTTTCTCTCCACGGAAAGGCGAGATGCCGCCGTCCGGCCATTCGTTGTAATGCGGACCGTTGTCGGTGGTGTAGACAACGACGGTATTGTCGGCAACGCCGAGCTCGTCCAGCAAACCCAACAGCTGACCCACATGGCCGTCGTGCTCCACCATGCCGTCGGCGTAGATGCCGAGACCCGTTACGCCGTCGCTTTCCGGTTTCAGGTGGGTGTAGAAGTGCATGCGTGACGAGTTAAACCAGGCAAACCACGGCTTACCGGCCTCGTGATTCTTTTTGATGAACTTGACCGTCCGGTCGAGGAACTCCTCGTCCGCGGTCTGCATGCGCTTCTTGGTCAGTGGGCCGGTGTCGGTGCATTCCTGCTTGCCCATGGGGCCAAAGCGCGGATCATCGACCGTGCTTTCCTTATCGGTGGCTACACAGTCAAGTACACCGCGCGGGCCGAACTCGGCTTTGAACGCAGGATCCTTGGGATAGTCGGGATGCTCGGGCTCCTCCTCGGCATTGAGGTGGTAGAGGTTGCCGTAGAACTCATCGAAGCCGTGAACGGTCGGCAGAAACTTGTTGCGATCGCCGAGGTGGTTCTTGCCGAACTGTCCCGTCGCGTAGCCGAGGGGCTTGAGAATCTCGGCCAGTGTCGGGTCCTCGGGCTGTATGCCAAGGGCAGCCCCCGGGAGACCGACCTTGGTCAGGCCGGTGCGGACGGGTGACTGGCCGGTGATGAGCGCCGAGCGACCGGCAGTGCAGGACTGCTCGGCGTAGTAGTCGGTAAACAGCACGCCTTCCTTGGCAATCCGGTCCAGATTGGGCGTCTGGTAGCCGGCCATGCCCATGCTGTACGCGCCGACGTTGGTGATGCCCACATCGTCTGACATGATCACCAGGATGTTAGGCTTGTCGGCCGATGCGAAGGATTGCAGCGGTGCAGCGGCCATTGCCGCCAACCCCAACAGGGGCAACAACAGATGTCTCTTATTCATTAAATGCCTCCACGGCTTTTGGTTTGGCTCGCGATTTGAACCGGCGGCGTTTTTCACGTCGCATCTCCTCTCATATCATGGATGTTGAGCAAGGACGCTATTTCTCGAGCTTCACATCGATGCCATTGAGGTCCAGCGTCAGCTCGACACCCATCTGCTCGCCGCTGACCTTGAGCTCGACCCCTTTCGAGTTCTTCAGGATCGCCGTCTTGGCACCGCCCGCAATGGCGAGACCCGCCTTCACGCCGGAGTAGACGCCTTCGATATCTTCCGGAGCGGACAGGTTGAGGACGTCGCCCACGAAATCCGCCTTCGAGGCACCAATCGTTGCCCCGAGGCTAATGCCGCCGATGGAGATCGGATAGTCCTTGCCTTTGTAGGTCAGGGTGCCGCTGCCGCCGCTGACACCGACCACGAAACCGGCCTTGTAGATCTCGAACTGGATCTTGGCGCTGGGCTTGTCTGCCGCGGAGACCGGTGCGGAGACGACGGCAGCCGCGATGATGAATGCAAGACCGACAGTCTTGATTGGGGAATAGAGACTGAGTGCGTTCATGATGATGTCCTCTTTGCATGCGGCATTGCCGCGAGAATGGCGCTCGTGAGAGTGCCGGTTATTGCGGACAGATTGACCGGCTGCTTGCATCTGAAAGCGACGTCAGACAGGCTTCAGTTGCCCCTCCCGCCAACGTCACCAGCGCAACATCGAGGTCGAACGCGGCGGGGCGGATGCGCGTCAACAGGAGTCGTTTCTTCATTGCGCATTTCTTTGGTTCGGGGGGGCTGTGAACGGGGCGGGCCCTGGGCTCGTCCCGTTCCTGGCCGCTTCGACCGCCCAGGCGATCGCGTCCAGCAAGGCTTGCCCGTCGATCGGTTTGTGGAAAAAGGCGACGGCGCCGGAGCGTTTCGCGGCCTCGCGGTTTTGCTCACTGTCGTAGGCCGTCACGAAGATCACGGGGAGCCGATGGCCATGGCGCGCGAGCAGCCCGGGCAACTCCAGTCCCGACACACCCGTCATGCGGATGTCTGCGATCACGCAGGCAGGGTCCGCGAAGCTCCGAAGACCGATCAGCTCCGGCACCGACTCGAAGACCTCGGCGCGCATCCCCGCCGATTGCACGAGGCGCGCGAGTGCCTGCCGAACGGAGGACTCGTCGTCAATGATGTAGACGGCGATGGGCGCCATCAGGCGTGGACCTGGAACTGGAACATGGTTGGAACCATAGGCGCCGGAGGCGGGCTCCGATATAGGACTTTGGTCCTATAGGTGGGTGTCGCGGTGCCGGGCGCGGCGAGCCGTCAGCTGCTCGCGGCGTGGCTTTCTTCGGGTCTTATCAAAGATCTGGGATGCGATCGAAAACACCCCCGCGGGGGCCGAGAACAGGAAACGTCACTCGACGCTGATGATGGCCCTGAATGCGCAAATTGCCCGCGTCGGCCTGAATCAGTCACAGGCCGCCAAGCTGTTTGGCGTCAGGCAATCTCGGGCCCCCGACCGCGTGCGCGGCAAGATTGACCAGTTCAGCCTGGACGCCTAGGTCCATATGGCCCCGACGGCGGGACGGCATGTAGGGCTGGGGGTGCTGGACGCTGGGGAGACCAGAGCGACGGCCTACGCCTTCAGACCGGTGAGGGGCTCGATCCCCGCGCGCTGACAGCTTTGCACGAGCTCCGCCACGGAGGCCGCGCCCGTCTTCTCCATTACCCGGGCACGGTGAATCTTAACGGTCTTCTCGGCGATCCCGAGGTGGGCGGCGATCTGCTTGTTGAGTGCGCCCGTGATGATGCAGCGCAGCACCTCCAACTCGCGGGGCGTGAGCGACTCCATCCGTGTCCGCATCGCTTGGGTTTCCAAGCGTCCGGTTCGAGCGGCCCGGTGGCGATCAAGGGCCTGGCGCACCGCATTCAGGAGCACCTCCGCATCCACCGGCTTGGTGAGGAAGTCGAGCGCGCCTGTCTTCATGGCCTCGACCGACATAGGGATGTCGCCGTGACCGGTGAGGAAGATGACGGGAAGGTCGACGCCCTGCGCCACCAGGTCCGCCTGCAGGTCCATGCCGCTGATGCCAGGCATGCGGACGTCGAGCACGACGCAGCCGACGCCGTCCTGGCCGTCCCGAGCGAGGAACTCTGCGGCGGAGGCGAAGGCCTCCACCGCAAGACCGGCGGAGCGCAGCAGTCGGTCCAACCCCTTGCGCACGGCGGGATCGTCATCGACGACATAGACAACGCCTGTCTCGTCATTCATCTACCTGCTCCGGACCGGCCAAGGGCAGGGTGAAAGAGAAACGAGCGCCACCGGCGGAGCTCTCGCCCCAGATCCGTCCTCCCTGCGCCTCCACGATGCGCCGGCAGATCGCGAGCCCCATCCCGAGGCCGCCGGCCTTGGTCGTGAAGAAGGGCTCGAAGACCCGCGCCAGCTCTTCGGGGGGGATGCCGGGTCCCGTGTCCTCGATACGCAGCACCACGGCATCCTTGCCTTGGTGCTCTGCGCTGATACGGATCTGGCGCCGCTCGGGCGGCGACTCCGCGAGGGCGCGAACCGCATTGACCAGCAGGTTCATGATCACCTGCTGGGTCTCCACGCGGCCGACATGGACGGGCGGCAGATCGGGATCGAGGTCTTCCCGAACCAAGATCGCGTGGGCGTCGAGCTCGCCGCGCATCAAGTCTAGGACATCGTGCACCGTGTCTTGGATGCGCAAGCGCTCACGTGCCGACTCGCCCTTGCGCAGAAGGAGGCGCAGGTGGGCAATGACCTCACCCGCGCGCTTGTCGTCCCGCACGATATCGTCGAGGATCTCCCGCAGCTCATTCAGGTCCGGGCTTGCGGAACCGAGGAAGCGACGCGCGGCCTGCGCGTTGCTCAGGATGGCCGTCAGGGGCTGGTTGAGCTCATGGGCGAGGGCGGAAACCAGCTCGCCGAGCACGTTGGCGCGACCGAGATGCTCCAGCTCGCGGCGCGTGAGCTGCAGGTTCCGCTCGGCCGTGAGTCGCTCGGTGATGTCCTCGCCGATGCTGAGCAGCCCGGCGTAGCCGCCATCCCCATGGTTCAGCCGCACTGTCGACCAAGCCAGCGATCGCAGGGCGCCCGAGGAGCAGACGAAGTCCCAACGGCTGCGCGGGCGGGGCCCGCTCCGGGACGCCGCGGCGAGACGTTCGGTCAGCTCCGCCTGGTCCCGCGCCGGAACCAGCGCGGTGACGGGCTTGCCGATCAGTTCGTTTGAACGAAAGCCGATCAGCCGCTCCAGGAAGGGGTTCGCATAGGTGACCCGTCCTTGCGGGTCGATACCGATCACCGCCAACTGAACATCGGTCAGGAGGGTGCGCCAGCGGGCCTCGCTGGCCAAGATCTCCTTCGCGTAGCGGGATGCTAGCACCGCGTCGGAAACCAGCTCGTAACTGAGCGCCACCACGATGGCAAGGAACGCGAAGCTGACCATGTAGGGTGTTTCGACGAGCCCCGCGTCGACCAGGGGTGCTTGTATCCCCCCGAGCACCATGAAGGTCGCCACGCTGCCGCCGACCAGAACCGCTCGGCGGCGATCGCCGCCGCGCCAGGCCCTCGCCGCCGCGTCGATCACGTAGACGACGATCAGCACGGAGGCCAGGTTCGCCAAGTGCACCCAGGGGTTAGGTGGCCCCGCGGCGAGTGTGAAGTGCTCACCCCAGAAGGTCGGCATCGATCTGAGGCCCGTGATCTCCGAGTACACGAGGCTGAATGGCGAGAGCCAGTTCGCCACGATCGCGACCGACCAAAGCGCTGTGATCAGTAGAGCGAGCCAACGCCGAGCCGCGGGGAGACGCGCCCGCACGAACCAGACCATGGGCACCAGGATCAGGAAGACGAAGAGGTTCTCCCACTGAATCAACACGCCATAGGCGGCGATCGATTGTGCGTGCATCAGGGCCAGCTCGCTCAGGGCGCTTGCCCCGCCGCTGAGCGCCATGAGCATCGACAGCAGGTAGACGCCCGCTCGCCGGTCCTTTGACCACAACAACAGGTGCATAAGCCCGAGCATGAAGCTCGCCGCTGCGCACATGGACCAAGCTAGGGTGAGGGTGCTCAGGGGCAAGGGCTCTGGGTACTCGAAGATAACCAACGCGGTATCTTAGCAGCCCATGCGCTCGACGCGTCTGAAGCGCCGCGTTCCGGTGCTATCGGTGATCTGCGATTCCGGCATCCAGGCGGGGGCTTAGGCGATTTCTGTCAATTCTCATACCATCCTGCTTGGCTTTTCGCCCGGCTTCGGCGCCGCGACAACAGTTGCATAGTGCGACTATGCGCCTGTTGTCGCTCCTTGAAGCCGAACGAAAACACGGCGCAATCTGGTACGAGAATCTCCGGCAATCGCCTTAAAGCGGCAATTTTGTGAGAGTAAAAAATGGAGCGTCGCTAGTCGAGGACGTTCCCGGTGTCAGCCTGTGGCGCCTAGGCTCGGGCCCTCGCACCAAGATCTTCTCGCGAGGTTGAATTGCCCCCCGCCGAGCCTGCATGATGGGTTGCGGATTTCCCAACCCCTCGCCAGAGGTCGGTCATGTTGAACTATCGCAGCTCAACCCTTGATGCCAGCCTCGTGCTCGCCGCTGCTGCCGTCCCGGCCAGTCTGTCTGCCGCCATGCCCGAGCAGTTCAAGGAGACCGCCGCGGCCTGCAAGGCTTGTCACAAGGCGTTCAAGAAATAGGCTTCGGCCGGAGTCGTAGATTTCAATGGTGCTCGAACAAGCCGTCTTTCTCGATCTGGCCACGGTCGCCCGGGACGATCTGGACCTGTCCCGCCTGACCTCGGCCTGCGGGCATTGGTCCATGCACGACTACACCCGACCCGGGGAGGCCGAAGCCCGCCTGGCGGGCGCCCAGGTGGCGGTGATCAACAAGGTGGTGCTCGACCGCGCCACCCTCGCCGCGGCTCCGGACCTGCGCCTGGTTTGCCTGACCGCCACCGGAACCAACAACGTGGACCTGGCCGCAGCCCAGGGGTTGGGAATCGGTGTGGCCAATGTCACCGGCTATGCCACCGCCTCGGTTGTGCAGCACGTCTTTGCCCTGATCCTGTCCCATGCCACGCGCTTACAGGACTACCGCGCCGCGGTAGCTGCCGGGGCCTGGTCCGACAGCCCCCAGTTCTGCCTGCTGGACTTCCCCATCTTCGAGTTGGCGGGCAAGACCTTGGGCATCGTCGGTTTCGGTGAGTTGGGGCGCGGGGTGGCGCGGCTGGCGGAGGCCTTTGGCATGGAGGTCCTGATCGCCGACCGCCCTGGCGGGCCACCCCAACCCGGGCGTCTGCCGCTCAGGGACCTGCTGCCGCGGGTGGATGTGTTGTCGCTGCACTGCCCGCTGGCGGACAACACCAAGGACTTGATCGGGGCCTCGGAGCTGGCCCTGATGCGCCCCAACGCCCTGCTTGTGAACACCGCCCGGGGTGGCCTGGTGGATGGGGTGGCCCTGGCGGCGGCCCTGCGCAGCGGAGCCATCGGTGGGGCCGCCCTGGATGTGCTCTCCCAGGAGCCGCCACCGCCTGGGCACCCGCTGCTGGCCCCGGACATCCCGAACCTGATCCTCACCCCCCATACCGCCTGGGCAAGCCGCGAGGCCCGGCAACGGGTGCTCGACGAGGTCGCCGCCAATATCGTCGCCTTCGCCGCCGGGGAGCGACGTAACCGCGTTGTTTGAGCCGGTTTGGTGCGGTTCGCAAGCTCACCACACCCTACGGCTACGCATTGGCCGTGGCAGGGAAGGCCAACTGCCGAAACGCCTCCAGCCGCGGGAGCTTGGCACTCGCGGCCGCCATGGGCGCAAGCTCCTGCCACCGGGCCACATCGAAGCCTTCGAGGTGCAGACTGGCGGCCCATCGGGCCAGGGCGATGGCCAACCCGGCCTCGGCGCTTGTGGCCGGCGCCAAGCAGGGCCGCACGACCGCGAGGTAACCGGCCAGGATGGTCTGCTCCGGCAGGCCCCAGAGGCGCAGGGCGGAGGCGACGACCAGGGCCAGGTAGGTCTGGTCTTCCGGGAGGGATGCCTCTGCCTCCAGGCAGATCGGGTCCAGCGCCCTGGGCAGCTTGGCGAACTGCATATCGGAGAACAGTGCCTTGACCTGGTCCGCAAGGGCCGGGCTGTTGCCGACATGCCAAAAGTTGAACACCAGGGTGTGCCTGGGCCTCGTGAGTTCGGGTCACCGAGTGGTAGGAGTCGGGGTGCATGATGAAGCCAAAGGCGCTGTTGAACCGCGGGGCCAGGCTGGCGCAGATGCGGGTCCCAGCCGCGTCGTCGTGGACCTGCAGGATTCCACCATCGGCCGGGTGCCAGTCGTGGTTGCATTGCACCACCAGGCGCACCGCCTCATAACCCACCAGGGGCCGATCGCTATGTACGCCGATCTGCTGCCCTGGGCCCATGGCCTGGGCGGTGACGGCGACCCGGGTGTCCATTTCCAGCCCGGTGAGGGTCTGGACCCGGTCGACCAGGGCCTCGCGCAGGGCAGGGTCGACCCGGTCGGTCAGGTCGCAGTTACGCACCTCGTAGAAGGAGCCGCCATGCTCGCGCCAGGGTAGGTCGTGCGCGAACAGGCCCTCCAGGTGGGCGCAGTCCGCGGCACCAAAGGCCTCTTCCGTTGTGAAGTAGGGGTAGGGAAGGCGCTGGTGGATGGGGTTCGAAAGCAATGGAGTTCCTCGGCCTGAGCGCTGGTCAAGCTGGCAGGAGCGGTTGTCGCGTCAAGGCGCCAAGATTCTTCAGCGCCATGCTCAATGCGCCAACCGTTGAATCAGGTCGTCGAGATCTGGCCCCAGGTGGCTGGCAATCGGGATGCTGTGGTCGGCCTCGTCCGGGGTTAGGGGCTCGATCTGGGCGCCCTGGGCCTCCAGGATGGCGATGCCTGCATCCGAGACGTCCTTGCCCTCGGCAGCCCGCTTGGCGACGCGCTCGCGCAGCACGGCCTCGGGTGCATCCATGACCAGGATGGTACAGGGTACGCCCAGCTCGCGCGCCAGGGCGAAGAAGGGGCTCCCTTTGGCTTCGGCGCAGGAAGGTGGCGTCCACCAGTACCCCGAAGCCGCCGTTCAGGATGGAGCGGCTCAGTTCGAGCAGCCGGTCATAGGTACGGGCGGTCGCCTCGGGGGCATAGATGCCGATCTCGGCGGCGACGCTGACCCGGGTCTCCGGGTCGAACCCGAACAGTCGCTTGCGCTCGATGTCGGAGCGGACGTGGATAAGGTCCAGGCGCTCGCGCAGCAGGCCCGCCAGATGGGTCTTGCCTGAGCCGGAGCGTCCGTGGGTGATGACCAATCGGCAAGGTCGTGGGCGGGTGTACTCCTCAGCCAGTGCGAGGTAGCGGTCCAATTCGCTGCGACAGTGCAAGGCCTCGTTCGCATCCAACCCGGGCTGGCCCAGGCGGATGGCGGTGACCTTGGCTCGGACCGTGGCCCGATAGACCCGGTAGAGGTCGAGCAGGGCGACGCCGTCATAGTCGCCAACGCGCTCCAGGTATCGATTCAGAAAGCGCCGCGCCAGGGCCGGCTCGCCCCCCTCGGCGAGGTCCATGACCAGGAAAGCGACCTCGTTGATGGTGTCGATCCAGCGCAGGTTTGGGTTGAATTCGATGCCGTCGAAGATGATCAGGTGCCCGTGATCGTCGGCGATATTCCCCCGATGCAGGTCGCCATGGCATTCGCGCACCCGCCCGCCCAGGCGTCGGCGCTCGATCAGTCCCGACAGGGCCGAAAACCGGTCTTGGGTCCAGGCCTCGATGACTGCCAGGCGACAGGCTTCCCGGACGCCCAGGTCTGCCTGGCGCAGGGCGGTGTAGTTCGCCAGCATGGGTTCCAGGACCGCGGCCGGGCTCCCGTAGGCCTGCTCGGGGGCTGAGGCGGGGATGGTCTGGTGGAAGCGCGCGATACGGTCGGCGATGCGATCGACCATGTTCGGCGTCACCTGCTGCCGACTGAGCGAGGCCTCTTGGGGGAAACGGCGCATCTTGACCGCCCACTCCAGGGCCTGTCCCGGGCCCTCGACCCGTGGGGCCGCCGGGGTACCGGCGATGGGGACCACCTTTTGGTAGATGTCTGGGGCGAGGCGTCGATTGAGGCGCAGTTCCTCCGCGCAGAAGAAGCGACGGCGCTCCAGCGTACTGAAGTCCAGGAACCCCATGGCCACGGGCTTTTTCAGCTTGTAAGCGAACTCCCCCGCCAGAAACACATGGGAGGCATGAGTCTCGATGTGGGCCAAGGACTCCGCCGGGTGAGCATAGGCGGCGGGGGACGCGAGCCCCGCGATCATCTGATCGTAGTCGGACGACACCATGCGCCTCCTGGCCCAGGCAAACTCATAAGCGCAACTAATCTGGAGCAAAGCGGGCTTGAATCGCCTGCCGCTCCACCTATATTATCGCTTTCTAATCCATAGCCATTGCGACCCAGACACCCGAGGTCTTCCATCATGTCCATCGAGCGTATCGTGCTGGCCGTCGCCGGCAGCTTCATCCTCCTGTCGGTTCTGCTGGCGGTCTACGTCAATATCAACTTCCTATGGTTCACCGGCTTTGTTGGTGCCAACCTGCTTCAGTCCGCCTTCACCGGCTTCTGCCCGCTGGCGCTGATCCTGAAGAAGATGGGCAAGGCCCCGGGTGCTGCCTTCTAGCGCGGACACGCAGCGCCCCGGCCCAGGTTGCGGGCCTGCCGAGGCGCCTCGGCAGGCCCGTTTGCTTTGGGGCGGCGGGCGGTCGTGCTCAGGGACCGGTCGGCACCTGAATACCGTGGTCCCCCAGCCAGCGCACGTCCAGGGCCCAGGCAACCGAGCGCACGTCCGGTAGGGCCTGCACCAGTTCCTGGGCGCCGCGTTGGCGGTCGACCAAGGCCTGCTGGGCCAGGACCATGGTCGGATCGTCTTGGGCGCGCCCCGCCAGCTCGGGGTAGATCACCTGAAGAAATCGGATGGCGGGAAAGGCCGCGGAGCGCGGTGTCAGGAGGGTCGCCACACCATCCTCCAGGGAGTCGACGCGGAATCGATACGGATAGTCGGAGATAACCGGGTCGGCCTCGAGCAGCCGGTTGATCTCCCACACCCTGGGCTGCCAGGCGGACCTTGCCCACAGGGCAAGGACGGTCAGGACGATCAGGCCGAGGACGATGCTGTAGTTGCGGGTGAAGCGATCCATGGGGTCGGTAACCTTTTTCGAGGACATGGCGCGGGTCGGCCGCAGAGGCGCTCACCTTAGCGGTGCCGTGGCCTCCAAGGCATTGCGTATCCGCACGCGCGGCCGTCGCGGTCCAACCGGCTCCCCGCCGGTATACTTGCGCGTACAGCCTTCGGATACCGACGGAGCCCTAGCCATGTCCCAACCGGCCCCTGAACTCGACCGCTTCTCCTACGGCGACTACCGACGTTGGCCGGACGACCAGCGCTGGGAGCTGATCCGCGGCGAGGCCTACGACATGAGTCCGGCGCCGACGCGCGTCCATCAGGAGCGCGTTGTGGAGATAGCGCGGCAGATCGGCAACTTCCTGCTCGATCGCCCCTGCGCGGTTTACGTAGCCCCCTTCGACGTGCGCCTGCCCAAGGCCGACGAGGCCGACGACGAGGTGGACACCGTCGTCCAGCCCGACATCGCCGTCGTCTGCGACCCAAACAAGCTCGACGATGCCGGATGCCGCGGCGCCCCGGACTGGATCGTGGAGGTTCTGTCCCCGCGCACCGCGGCCAAGGACCAGGGCGAGAAGCGCGACGCCTACGAGCGCGCCGGGGTGCGCGAGTACTGGCTCGTCCACCCCACCGACCGGACCCTGTCCATCTACCGGCTCGTCGCCGGGGCCTATGGCCGGCCAGAGGTGCTGTCCCTGGAGGGCGAGACGGAGGTCGCCGCCATTGAGGGTCTGTGTATCGTCTGGCCGGCGGTGCAGTCCGACGCCGGCAGCCTGGATGGAGCGTAGCGGAATCCAGGCTACGGCTTCGGCGGATGCGCTTCGCTTACCCACCGTTGTTCGTTGGATTCGTAACCAACCGTATCAGGCCCCACGGCGCTTCAGGTGGATCAACAGTAAGGACACCGCCGCCGGTGTGACGCCGGGGATGCGCGCCGCCTGCCCCAGGGTCGCGGGGCGTACTCGGGCGAGCTTCTCGCGCACCTCGGCGGAGAGGCCGCGTACCCCCTGGTAGTCGAATTCGGCCGGGACGCGATGGTCGTCTTGGGCACGCTGGCGGGCGATCTCGTCGCCCTGCCGGCCGATGTAGCCGGCGTACTTGGCCTGGATCTCCAACTGCTCGGCGATGGCCTCGGCATCCTCGCCCGCTTCGGCGCCGAGCCCTGGACCGAGACCGCTTAGACGCATCAGCCCCCGGTAGGCCACCTTGGGCCTGGCCAACAGGTCCAAAGCGCGGGCCTCGCGCTTGAGGTCGTCGCCCAGGAGGGCGCGCTGCAGCCCGGCCTGACCCGGGTCGGCCGCGGGTCGCACCCATAGCTCGCGTAACCGCTCGCGCTCCCTCTCCAAGGTCTCGCGCTTGGCCTCGAAGCGCCGCCATTGGGCCTCCCCCACCAGAGCGAGGTCGCGGCCGACCTCGGTCAGGCGCAGATCCGCGTTGTCCTCGCGCAGCAGGAGCCGGTATTCGGCGCGGCTGGTGAACATACGATAGGGCTCGCTGGTCCCGCTGGTGGTGAGGTCGTCCACCAGCACACCCAGGTAGGCCTCGTCCCGGCGTGGGGTCCAGAGGGCCTGGCCGCGGACCTGGCGGGCGGCGTTGATGCCGGCCAGCAGACCCTGGGCGGCGGCCTCCTCGTAGCCGGTGGTGCCGTTGATCTGGCCGGCGAAGAAGAGCCCGGGGATGCACTGGGTCTCCAGGCTGGGGTCGAGGTCGCGGGGGTCGAAGTAGTCGTACTCGATGGCGTAGCCGGGCCTGGTGATGCGCGCCTGCTCGAAGCCGCGCATGGAGCGCACCAGGGCGTACTGGACGTCGAAGGGCAGGCTGGTGGAGATGCCGTTGGGGTAGACCTCGATGGTGGTCAGGCCCTCGGGCTCGACGAAGATCTGATGGCTCGCCTTGTCCGCGAAGCGCACCACCTTGTCCTCGATCGAGGGGCAGTAGCGGGGCCCGACCCCCTCGATCACGCCGGTGTACATGGGCGAACGGGATAGTCCGGCGCGGATGATGGCGTGGGTCTCCTCGCTGGTGTGGGCGATGTGGCAGCTCACCTGGCGCGGGTGGTCCTCGACTCGCCCCATGAAGGAGAAGACCGGCAGCGGGTCGTCGCCGGGCTGTTCCGCGAGCACGGAGTAGTCGATGGTGCGCCCGTCGATGCGCGGCGGGGTGCCGGTCTTGAGCCGGTCCACCCTCAGAGGCAGCGCCCTTAGCCGCTCGGCCAGGGCCTTGGCGGGGGGATCGCCGGCGCGACCGCCCTCGTGGTTGGCGAGCCCGACGTGGATGCGTCCCGCGAGGAAGGTCCCGACGGTGAGCACCACGGCCGGGGCGCGGAACTGCAACCCGAGCTGGGTGACCACCCCGGCGACTCGCCCGCCTTCCAGGATCAGGTCGTCCACCGCCTGCTGGAACAGGTCCAGGCCCGGCTCTTGCTCCAGGGCGCGGCGCACGAACGCCTTGTAGAGCAGGCGGTCGGCCTGGGCGCGGGTAGCGCGCACCGCGGGACCCTTGCTCGCGTTGAGCACCCGCCACTGGATGCCGGCGGCATCCGCGGCCCGGCCCATGAGCCCGCCCAGGGCGTCGATCTCGCGGACCAGGTGGCCCTTGCCGATGCCGCCGATGGCCGGGTTGCAGCTCATCTGGCCCAGGGTCTCGATGTTGTGGGTCAACAGCAGGGTGCGTGCCCCGCTGCGGGCCGCGGCCAGGGCTGCCTCACACCCGGCGTGCCCGCCGCCGACCACGATGACCTCATAGACCTGGTTCACAACCATGCTGCCTGCCCTGTAACGGCTGCCGAAACGCGCTATAGTAACGCCCGCTCGCTTCGCGCAAAATATTTTAAATTCAAGGTTTTACAGGATGCGCTCCGGCGCCGATCCGGTGGGGTACGCATGCAACTGTTCAAGACCTCTCCAGCCCAAACCACCCTGGACGGGGTCCTGGCCGCCGCCGACGGGGTGATCCTGGGCAAGGGGCACGAGCTCCGTCTGGCCATTTGTTGCCTACTGGCCGGCGGTCACCTGCTCATTGAGGACCTGCCCGGGGTCGGCAAGACCACCCTGGCCCAGCTCCTGGCACGGCTGCTGGGGCTGCAATTCTCGCGCATCCAGTTCACCAGCGACATGCTGCCGGCGGATATTGTCGGCGTGTCGATCTACGAGCGCAGCGCCGAGGCCTTCCGTTTCCATCCCGGGCCCGTCTTCGCCCAGGTTGTCCTGGCCGACGAGATCAACCGCGCCACCCCCAAGGCCCAGAGCGCCCTGCTGGAGGCCATGGAGGAGCACCAGGTCACGGTGGAGGGAGAGACCCGACCCCTGCCGCGGCCCTTCTTCGTCATCGCGACCCAGAACCCGCGCCACCAGGTCGGGACCTTTCCCCTGCCGGAGTCCCAGCTCGACCGCTTCCTGATGCGCATCCGCCTGGGTTATCCCGCCGCACCTCAGGAGAAGGAGTTGCTGGCGGGCGAGGACCGTCGCGCCCTGTTGGCGCGGGTTGACGCAAAGCTGAGCCCCGAGGCCCTGCTGGCCCTTCAGGGGCAGGTGAGCCGGGTGCATGTCTCGGACGCCATTGTGGATTACTGCCACGCCGTCCTGGTCTTCACCCGCGGCTCGGGGCGCTTCCTGTATGGGCTGTCGCCGCGGGCCGGGTTGGGCCTGCTGCGGGCGGCGCGGGCCTGGGCCCTGTTGGCGGGACGGGACTATGTGTTGCCGGAGGACGTCCAGGCGGTGTTGCCGGCCTGCGTGCCCCACCGACTGGCCGACGGTGCAGACTGGGCCACGGACGTGCATGAGGACATCGCCGAGCACATCCTGTCCCGGGTCCCGGTGCCCTGAAGTGGGTATGGGGTCGGTCGCCAGTGCCTGGGGTCGATCGAAGTTCAGCGCCCTGCTGCGTCGCGCCCCCTGCGACGCCCAGGGCCTGGCCCGCATCGCCGCCCGCCAGGTCTACATCCTGCCCACCGGCATGGGGCTGGCCCTGGGGTTGGTCCTGATGCTGATGCTGCTCGGCTCCCTCAACTACCAGAATAACCTGGGCCTGCTGTTCACCTTTCTGATCGCGTCCGTCGCCCTGGTGGCCATGCACCACACCTGGTTGGCGCTCCTTGGGCTGCGCATCCAGGCCCGGGGCGGCGCGCCGGTCTTTGCCGGCCAGCGGGCCAGCTTCGCGGTGGACCTGCACAACGACCGGGGCGGCCCGCGCGGCGACCTGGTGGTGCGGGCCGGCGGCGAGGACCACCCGCCGGCCTACCTGTTGGCCCACGGCCTGATCCGAGTCTCGATTGGGCTGCCTACCGAGCGGCGTGGCTGGCTGGTCCTGCCGGAGGTGCGCATCGACACCCGCTACCCCCTGGGGCTGTTCCGCGCCTGGTGCTACGCCCGCACCGATGCGCGGGTGCTGGTCTACCCCAGGCCGGCCACCCAGGCCGCGGAGCTGCCCCTGGCCCCGGCCCGGCGCCTGGGACCCGAGGGTGGTCTGGGCCAAGGAGCAGGGGATTTCGTCGGTCCCCGTGCCTACCGGCCCGGGGACCCGCCCCGGCACCTGGACTGGAAGGCCCTGGCCCGGGGCCGCGGCCTGGTGATCAAGCAATTTGGTGGCGATCAGGCGGTGGAGGTCTGGCTCGACCTGAGCCACACCAGCGGTGGCGACCTGGAGGGGCGGCTGTCCGTGCTCTGCCGTCAGGTCCTGGACGCCGCCGAGCAGGGGCTGGCCTTCGGCCTGCGCCTGCCTGGCCAGGAGATCCCCCTGGGCGAGGGCGAGGACCACCGCCACCGCTGCCTGGTCGCCTTGGCGATGTTCGGCAATGGGTAAGCGCCAGCCCGACGAGGGCCACCTGGACCAGGTACGCATCGTCGCGGCCACTCTGCTGGTGGCGGTCGCCTACCTGCCCCTGGCGGGCCACCTGTCGCTGCAGGTCAGCGGCTTCGTCGGGGCCATGCTGCTGTTGCGCCTCGCCGCGGTCCGCTGGCCGGTCCTGGCCCCGGGACGTTGGGCCCTGCTGCCCCTGACGCTGATTGGGGTGGGGGTGGTCTTCGATGCCTACTTCAGCATCGTCGGACGCGATGCCGGCAGCGCCCTGCTGGCGGTCATGCTGGCCCTCAAAACCCTGGAGCTGCGCAGCCCCAGGGATCTGCGCCTGCTGCTGGTCTTGTTCGGGTTCCTGATTGTCAGTCACTTCCTCTTCGACCAGTCCGCGGTCCTGGCCCTGTACCTGGCGACCCTGGTGCTCGCCGATCTGGCCCTGATGGCGGACTTGATCGCGAGACCGGCTGCCCGACCCCTGTACAGCGCCCTGCGCCTCGCCGGCACCCTGACCCTGCAGGCCCTGCCCCTGACCTTGGTCTTGTTCCTGCTCTTTCCGCGGCTGAGCGCGCCCCTGTGGAACCTGGGTAACCAACAGCCGCGAGGGGTCACCGGCATGAGCGACACCATGGAGCCGGGTTCGGTCGCTGAGCTGGTGATCTCCGGCGAGCCGGCCTTCCGGGTGCGCTTCGATGGGCCTGCCCCGCCCCAGGCCCTGCTCTATTGGCGCGGTCTGGTCCTGTGGGATTATGACGGGCGCCGCTGGTCCCAGGGCGACCCGGCGCGCATGCCCGAGGCGCGGCCCAGCTTGACCCAGAGCGCGGAACAGATCGGCTACGAGGTGGTGCTGGAGCCGACCAATCAGCGCTGGCTCTACGCCCTCGACCTGCCCCTGTCCGCGCCGGAGGGGGCCGGCCTGGATGGCGACTTCCAGCTCACCGCGGCGCGGCGGGTGCGCTCGGTCATGCGCTACCGGGCGGCCTCCGCCACCCGCTATAACACCGGCCCCCTGGACCTGGACCAGGAGGTCGCTGGCTTGCAGCTCCCCGGCAATATCACGCCGCGCATGCGCGACCTGGTGGCGGGCTGGCAGGCCGGGGATGCACCGCCGGCCCAGGTCGTGGAGCGCGCCCTGGCACACATCCGCAGTGCGGATTTCTATTACACCCTGCTGCCCCCCGCCCTGGGGGACAACCCGACCGACCAGTTCCTGTTCGAGACCAAGCGCGGTTTCTGCGAGCACTATGCCGGCGCCTTTGCCGTATTGATGCGCCTCGCCGACATCCCGACGCGCATCGTGCTGGGATACCAGGGGGCGGAGTTATCCCCGTGGGGCACCTGGTACCTGGTCAGCCAGGCCGAGGCCCATGCCTGGGCGGAGGTGTGGCTCGAGGGGCAGGGCTGGGTGCGGGTCGATCCGACCTCCGCCATCGCCCCACAGCGCGTCGAGCGCGGAGGCCTGTTCGACCGGCTCGGTGCCGGCACCCCGTTGCGCTTCCAACTGGACGAGACGGGGCTACTGGTGCGCACCGTGCAACGGCTGCGGCTGCTCGCCAGTGGTGCCGGGGTCGTCTGGCAGGACTGGGTGCTGGACTTTTCCCTGGCCCGGCAGGAACAGATCCTGGAGCGCTTTGGCCTCGCCCACCTGCGCCAGTATGGCCTGGCGTTGGCCATGGTCGTGGGCCTGACCCTGGTCCTTGCCGTGCTGATCGCTGTCCTGGTGCGGCCGGTCCCGCGCCCGCCGCTGGAACGGGTTTATGGCACTTTCTGTGAGCGACTGGCGCGCATCGGCTTGCCGCGGGCCGCCGGCGAGGGGCCCCAGGACTATGCCCGCCGGGTGGTCGCCGCCAGGTCGGACCTGGCCGAGGCAGTCGCGGCCTTCATGGCCATCTACCTGCCCGCACGCTACCGCGACGGCACCGATCCCCGGCAGGTGCGGTTGCTGAGGTCGGGCCTGCGTCGGTTTCGGCCCAAGCAGAAGGCTCCAGGTATGTCAGCCAAGAATGCCCAACAGGGCCCGCCCGACCCCCGCCAGGCTCTCCCCGGCGATTAACCCGGAGGCGGCGGCGATGAGAAACCGTTGCGCCAGGGTCGGCTGCCAGCGCTGCAGGGCCTTGGCCAGGACGCTGCCCAAGAACATGGTGATCGACAAGTGAGCGGGTATCACCATGGCCAGCCCGAAGGCCGGCATGCTCGGCAGCCAACCCGGGCCGCGTCGGTGCTCGATGACCGATGCGGTTATGCCGATCAGCACGGCGACGACCAGGGCCCATAGGGCGCTCGTTGGTGTGGAGCCGAGCCCGGCGCTCAGGGTCTCGGCCACCACCTTCCATGTGGCCACGGCCGGGGCTGGCCACTCCTCCGTGATCAACATGCCCCCAGGGTCTGGCACCAGTCGCAGATAGACCAGGCTGCCGACCAGGCTGCCGGTGAGGACGCCGAAGAGCTGGGCAATGACCTGGGCCTGAGGTGGTGCGCCGATGGCGTGACCGACCTTGAAGTCATTGAGCAGGTCCGCGCTCTGGCCCGCCGCCCCGCCGGCCACATTGGCACCGATCAGGTTGGCGGTCATCTCCCCGGGCGCGACGATGCCCGTACTCAACTGGGACACCTTGCCGATGGCGCCGATGGGAGGGATACCGGTCTCTCCCACGACCCGGGAGGCGACCATGGCCAGCAGGAAGGCGATGGGTACTGCCAGGGCGGCGATGGCCCAATGGATGCCGAAGATGTGCACCTGCGCCACGACGACGAGGGCGCTCGCCACCGTGACGCCGATGAGGCGCGCGACGGTGCCGCCGTCGCCGACTGACTGTATGCGCGCCCCTGCCTGGCGTCGGTGGGCCAGGGTCTGGAGCAACAATCGGGTCAGGGTGGAGGCGACCATCAGGGCAACCCCGGGCCACAGCAGCCATTCGATCATGGGCCCGAACCAACTCGCCGCCGGGTCGTCGGGTCCTGGGGTGATGAAGCCCTGACTCAGACCCCAGGGCCCGATCAGGCCCCAGGCGACCAGGCCGCCGAGCAGCAGCGACACCCCTGCCCGGAAGCCGATAATGGCCCCGAAGCCGGCCAGCATCAGGGAGGGCTCCAGGCCCAGGGTCAGATTCTTGGCGGTGATGCCGCCGTAGCCAGCCAGGCTACCGGTCGCGGGAAACAACATGCCAAGGTTTGGCCTGGGGAGCCGCAGCCAGCCGTCGTCGAGCCACTTCAGGGTGCCGGCCAGGAGCGTGCCGCCCAGCAACACGCGCAGTTTGAGGGCGGCCTCTCGACCCTGTTCGAACAGCTCCAACAGGGTTTCCGCCGTGGCTCGCCCGGTGGGGAAGGCTAGGTTCGAGCGCAGGATCAGAGACTCGCGCAGGTACCAGGCGACCCAGATACCCAGAAAGCTCACCGAGAAGACCCAGGCGATCAGTTGCCCCTGGGGCAGGTTGGAACCGCTCAGCATGGCCAACGCCGGTATGGGCGCCACCAGGCCACCGGAGATGATGTTGGCCGAGGACGAGGCCGTGGTCTGGCTGATGTTGGCCTCGCCCGGCCCCAGGGCCAAGCCCGCCCGCAACCTGGCTACCAGGGCCCAGAAGCCGGAGGCGACCAGCAGGGCGATGATGGAGACATTGAACGACCAACCGATCTTCAGCCCTGAATACACGTTGCAGGGGGTCAGGAAGGCACCCAGCAGCATGCCGGTAAAGACGGCGCGCGCCGTCAGGTGTCGGGTAGTCGTTGGGCTCGGCATCGGGGTTCCGCGGCATCGAAGGACCGCGATACCTTAACATCGAACCTGGGAGTCCCGGGGGAGACCGCGGGGCAGGCGCTCTGCGCCGCGGGGTTGCGGGGGCGCAGACCGTCTGCGGAATGCCTTTTCTTACGCCGTCGCGGTCCTGATCTACGGCCCTGGCATCACTCGTCGGTCGGAGCGCAGACTCCGGTCTTGGAGGGATTGCTGGAGTCGCACCGAGCGAGCGATTTGCCCTTGCGGTCGAGCAGGCTGCCGGTCCAATTGCCGCCGCCGGTGAGGGCGATATCCATATAGCCGAACTCGCTGACGCCAAAGCCCACGGCTGTGGCATCGTCGATGGTCACGGAGAAGGGGGCCGCGGGGTGGTTGCCGGCGAGCGCAACGCCACTATTGCCGACGATGAGCTGGTTCGGTAGCTCGCTCGGTCGCTCGAAGCCGATGGTCTGGAAGCGGTGCATGTGGCCGGACAGGATCAGGTGGATCGGCTTCGGCAGGGGGTGGGTGGCGAAGGCGGTCTGGAGGGTCTTGTCGATGACGGCGTATTGGCCCGAGGCGTCCAGCTCGGTCTTGGGGGTGTCGTGGTCCGCTTTCTTCAGGCCCCATAGGGGACGATGGCTCTCCAGCCATATCGCGTTGGCCGCGGGGGCATCCTTCACCAGAGACTGTATCTGCTCGAACTGGGCGTTGAAGTGCTCTTGGTGCAGTGTGCCCTGGTCGCAGGCATTGGCGGAGTCGAGCACGATAACGGAGAGCCCGCCCAGGTCGACGCGGTAGGGCTGACGGAAGATCAGCGGTTGCGAGGCCTCCGCCGGCGGGCAGGTCTGCTGGCCGCCGCTGCCCTGGACCAGGGTCGAGCCCGGGTCCAGGAGATAGAAGAAGCCTGGCCCCGCTCGGCTGCAAAGCTCGTGGTTGCCGCGGGCGGCGACCCAGGGGGCGGCGGCGAGCAGCTTGGTGGCGGGGTCGAAGAAGTCGTGCTTCCACGCCTTCCAGGTGTCGGGGGTGTCGCTGCCGATGCTGTTCTGGCCGTAGTAAGGGCCGGAAAGGGTGCAGGTCACGCTCGGCGTGTTGTCGCCGGCGTCGTAGACGTGGACCTTCTCGCTTTTACCAGCGGCCTGCTTGATCTTGATCGACCCCGGGGTGCCCCGGTAGTTGTAGTCCCCCATGTGCAAAACCAGGTCGGGGGCCGGATCGGCCTTGGCGGCGTCGTCCGCCATTTCGCCGAAGGGCCACTCCTTGTCTTTGTCGCAGCCCTTCTGGTCGTCCGGTTTGCAGCCCGTGTCGCCGAATACCGCGATGTGGGAGACGGCGGCGGGGACGGCCGGCAGGTGCAGGGAGGTGCCGTGGACGTCCATCCGGGAGCCGTCCGTCGGATAGACGGCCTCGCAGACCGTCACGTCGAAGCTGTCCTTGTCCGGGTTGCTGCGTGCCGTCATGGGCTGCCTGTCGCCCTTGCCGCCCGCGGGCTTCAGCGCAGGGCAGTCTGCGCCGGCCTTGTCGATGACGACCCTGGCCAGGGCGAACTGGGCGCCCGTGTCGGTCTGGCCGAGCACGACGTAGCCGGCCATCGGGTCCTTGTCACCGGCCTGCGGGACTTGCGGCAGTGCGCAGGCGGCGATGCTGAGCGCTGCAAGAGCAGCGCGTCGGGATCTCTCCATCTTAGTGTCCTCGGGGTTGCTGTCTTTGTGTTCGGCTCGGCGCAGTGCCGCACAAGATGGGAAGTGACCGATTGGGCACTACGCAATTCCCCCGCTAGGAGGCGTCGTCTTCATCGTCGGCGGAGCCGGCGTCGAGCTGGAGTTCCTTGATCTTTCTGGTGAGGGTGTTCCGCCCCCAACCGAGCAGGCGGGCGGCCTCCTGACGGCGGCCGGCGGTGTGCTCCAGGGCCGCCTGGATCAGAATCTGCTCGAAGGCGGGCAGGGCGGTTTCCAGTAGATTCAGTTGGCCTTGTTGCAAGGCCCGCTGGACCCATTGGCGTAGTGCGTCTTCCCAGCGCTCATCGGCGCATGCGTCGGTGCGCAGGGCGTTCAGCTCTGGGGGCAGGTCCCCGGCGTCAATCTCTTTGCCGGAGGCCATGACAGTGAGCCAGCGGGCGGTGTTCTCCAATTGCCGTACATTGCCGGGCCAGTCGAGACGCTTGAGTTGGTCGGCTGCGCTGGGCCGCAGAACCTTGGGGTCGCAACCGATCTCCTGGGCTGCCTGGCTGAGGAAGTGGCGCATCAGCAGGGGAATATCCTCGCGCCGCTCGCGGAGCGCGGGCAGGTGGATCCTGATCACGTTGAGGCGATGGAAGAGGTCTTCGCGGAAGCGGCCTTGGCGGACCAATTCTTCAAGGTGCTGGTGGGTGGCGGCAATGATGCGGACATCGACCTTGGTGGGGGCAACTCCGCCCACACGGTAGAAGGCCCCGTCGGCGAGTACGCGCAGGAGCCTGGTCTGGAGTTCGGCCGGCATATCGCCGATCTCGTCCAGGAACAGGGTCCCGCCGTCGGCCTGCTCGAAACGCCCCTCGCGGCGCGCCTGGGCTCCTGTGAAGGCACCGCGCTCGTGGCCGAATAGCTCGGACTCAAGCAGGTCGCGGGGGATGGCAGCCATATTCAGGGCGATGAAGGGCTTGTCGGCCCTGGGGCTGTGACGGTGCAGGGCACTGGCAACCAGCTCCTTACCGGTGCCGGACTCGCCGTTGATCAGCACCGTGATATTGGATCGCGCCAGGCGGCCGATGGCCCGATAGACCTCCTGCATGGCAGGGGCCTCGCCGATGATGTCCGGCGTGCCCGCCGGGGTGGGCTCGGTAGGGACCTCTTCCTGACGGCTACGGCAGGCGCGGCGGACCTGATCGACGGCCTCGTCGAGGTCAAAGGGCTTGGGCAGGTACTCGAAGGCGCCGCCATGAAAGGCGGAGACGGCGCTGTCCAGATCGGAGTGGGCTGTCATGATGATGACCGGCAGCGCTGGGTAGCGGGCGTTGACCTGTCGCAGCAGGTCGAGACCGTCGATGCCGGGCATGCGGATGTCGGTGAGGATCACATCCGGCAGGTCGCGTTGCAGTGCCTCCATCACTCCGACACCGTTGGAAAAGGTGGAGACATCCATATCGGCCTTGTGCAAGGCGCGCTCTAGGACCCAACGGATGGAGCGGTCGTCGTCGATGACCCAAACCTTGGGCGCTCTAGTCATTTGTCGACTCCAATGGAAGGGAGACCAGGAACTTGGTCTCCCCGGGACGGCTGTCGCACTCGACCAGGCCGCCGTGCTGATTGATGAGTTCTTGGGCAATGGGCAGCCCGAGCCCGGTACCGCCGTGGTGCCCGGAGACCATGGGGAAGAAGATCCGGTCACGCAGGTGCTCGGGGACGCCGGGGCCGTTGTCTTCGATCTCGACGCGCATGACCAACCGGTGGCGCTTGTTGCCAATGGTGAATTGGCGCAGGGCGCGGGTGCGCAGGGTCAGGGTACCGTCGACTCCCGCAGCAGCCACCGCATTGCGGGCGATGTTGAGCAGGGCCTGGACCAGACGGTCTTGGTCCGCGTGGATCTCCGGCAGGCTCGGGTCGTAGTCGCGGACGATGCGGGGCCCGCGCGGGGATTCTGCAATCAGCAGACCACGCACATGCTCCAGGACGTAGTGGATGTTGACGGCCCGGGGCTGGGGCATGCGGTTCGGGCCGAGCATGCGGTTCATCAGGGTCTGGAGGCGATCCGCCTCGTGGATGATGATGCGGGTGTATTCGCGCAGGCCCGGGTCGGGCAGCTCCGCCTCCAGGAGTTGGGCGGCACCACGCAGTCCGCCCAAGGGGTTCTTGATCTCATGGGCCAGGCCGCGGATGAGGGCCTGGGTCGCCTGATGCTGGGACAGCAGTTGCTCTTCCCGATTGATCCGCAGTTGTTGGTCGACTTGGTGGAGTTCCACGAGTAGTTCGTCGTGCGCATCGAAATAGTGCAGTGGCAAGACGGTGCAATTCACCGTGATGGTGCGCCCGTCGGAGAGGACGACATTCAGCTCACGCTCGGTAAAAGGGTGGCGGGTGTCGAGCGCGGTGCGGAATCGCTCTTCCACGTCCTGACCGGGGCAGGGGACCAGATCGCTGGCGTGTTGGCCGAGGATGTGGCGGGAGCTCACGTCGAACAACATTTCGCCGGCCGGGTTGATGTAGCTCAAGCGCAAGTCGGCGCTGAAGAGCAACACGGCTGTGTTGAGGTTGTCGAGGATGGATTTCTCCACGCTCGTCTTTGCGGTGGTCTGCGCCATCATGCGAGGGTTCCGGACATCTGGCTGGGCGGGGGCGGGTCGGCAATCTCGACCCCTGGTTCGACGTTCCGTCGGGGCCACGGCTCGCATTAAGTCGAAGCAAGATCCGCGCCACCATCTGGCGACGGGCTGCGCGGCGGGCCGAGGCGCGCCGAAGGCTGCGACGGTGACCGGGAATCGGCTGTAACAGTGGTTGGTGCGGTTGCCGCTCGGGGTCGTGGTGCACCAGTATGGTGCGTGCTGGCCGTCGCCAAGCGAACGGACCACCCAAAGCCAGGGCCTGGCCGGTTGGGCTTAAGGCGAGGATTCCGGCTTGAGGAGTGAGAAGGGAATCATTGGGGAGGTTGCAACAAGGATGCCCGCCGCATCCCAGATCTGGGCCTGCAACTGATGACTGCCGAAGGCAAGGCCCTTGATCGTGAGTTGGGTTCCGGGCGCATCGCCGCCGAGAGGGACTCCGTCCAGGACCACCTCCAGGCGGTGGCCCTCCATCAGGGCGGGTTCCAGGAGTAGACCGACCTGGACCTGGCCCTCGGCGTCGCGCACGGTGGCTCCCGACTCTGGAGAGAGGATGGCGAATTGCTGATAGGGCCCTGGCGAGGGCGACCCCGGAGTCGATGGAGCATCTGCTCGGGTCGGGACGGGGTGCGCCTTTCTGAGGGGGACATCCAGGGTCTCGGCGCCGGAGACGGGCCTGTCCGAATACTGGACCTTGCCGGTGGCATCGGTCCATTTGTAGACCTGCGCGAGGGCAAGCACGGGGAAGAGCAAAAGCATGACGATGAAGGCGCGGCACATGGGCCGAATATAGCCCAGAGATTGCGGCACAACAAAAAACAACGCCCCTTGCGGGGCGCTGCGTGTAGGTCATGTGACCTGGTCCGCGAAAACGCCGACTCAGTCAGTCGGCGCCCCGAGGATTACAGGCTGTAGTACATATCGAACTCGACCGGATGGGTGGTCATGCGCAACCGTGTGACTTCGTCCATCTTGAGCTTGATGAAGCCGTCGATGAGGTCGTCGGTGAAGACGCCGCCGGCGGTGAGGAAGTCACGGTCCTTGTCGAGGGCGTCGAGCGCCATGTCCAGAGAGTAACAAACCGTCGGGATGGCCTTGGCCTCCTCGGGCTCCAGGTCGTAGAGGTCCTTATCCATGGCGTCGCCGGGGTGGATCTTGTTCTGGATGCCGTCCAGACCGGCCATCATCATGGCGGAGAAGGCCAGATAGGGATTGGCCATGGGGTCCGGGAAGCGGACCTCGATGCGACGACCCTTGGGGCTCGGCGTGTGCGGGATGCGGATGGATGCGGAGCGGTTGTTGGCCGAGTAGGCCAGCATGACCGGGGCCTCGAAGCCCGGCACCAGGCGCTTGTAGGAGTTGGTGCTGGGGTTGGTGAGTGCGTTCAGGGCCCGGGCATGCTTGATGATGCCGCCGATGTAGTAGAGGGCGGTCTCGGAGAGCCCGGCATACTTGTCGCCCGCGAACAGGTTCACACCATCCTTCGCCAGGGACTGGTGGACGTGCATGCCGCTGCCGTTGTCGCCGACCAGGGGCTTGGGCATGAAGGTCGCGGTCTTGCCATAGGCGTGGGCGACGTTCCAGACGCAGTACTTCAGGTTCTGGGTCTGGTCGGCTCGCTTCACCAGGGTGTCGAACTTGGTCCCGATCTCGCATTGACCGGCGGTGGCGACCTCATGGTGGTGGACCTCGACGGAGACGCCCATCTCTTCCATGGCCAGGCACATGGCGGCACGAAGGTCGTTCAGGGAGTCCACCGGGGGAACCGGGAAGTAGCCGCCCTTAACCGTGGGGCGGTGACCGATGTTGCCGTCTTCGTAGACGCGTTCGGAGTTCCAGCCGGCCTCTTCGGAGTCGACCTTATAGAAAGAACCGCTGATGCTGCTGCCCCAGCGGACGTCGTCGAGGACGAAGAACTCTGGCTCGGGGCCGAAGTATGCGGTGTCGGCGATACCCGTGGATTTGAGGTAGGCCTCGGCGCGCTTGGCGACGGAGCGGGGATCACGCTCGTAGCCCTGCATGGTGGCGGGCTCGAGGATGTCGCAACGGATGAGCATGGTGTTCTCATCGGAGAAGGGGTCCATCATCGCCGTATCGGCCTCGGGCATCAGGACCATGTCGGATGCCTCGATACCCTTCCACCCGGAAATGGATGAACCGTCGAACATCTTGCCGTCGCGGAAAAATTCCTCGTCGATCAGGGACGCAGGCAGGGAGACGTGCTGCTCCTTACCGCGGGTATCGGTGAAGCGAAGATCCACGAACTTCACTTCCTTCTCTTTCAGCATTTTCAGAACGTTGGCACTCATTCACGGATCTCCGGGATTGACGATGGAACGATGACGGAAGTCAGATTGAAACTGGGTGTCCGGCTAGCGCCTTTGCATCGGCGTGCCTGCACATGGATGGTTAGCAAATAACATACCAGGTCGTGGGTTCGTCGAGGAAACACCGGGGGCTCTTCGCGGCGAACGGGGTATTCTAGCGCTATGCATGGCGGACTTATGGGGCCGCGGGACGAAACGCCGGCGAATGCTCGGCTCAGAGGCGATTCGATCCACACTCCAAGGGGTGAGACGTGAGCAAGGGCAATCTAGGCCGCGCAGGATCGGTGCAGACGCCGATCCCCGCGCACCGCAATGGTGCGCTCTAGCCAAAAAAGATTGACACGTGGTTGAACACGGTGTCCGGCTCGACCGCGGCTTGGAGTCGGTTGCGCAGATCCCGGGCGCGGACGGCCTCACCGACGCAGGTGTCCAGGGGCAAGTAGACATCCACGTCGATCCGACCACTGAGATAGTGCAGGGTCGTCTGCTGGCGCAGCGTGGCCTCTGGGATACCGTCCCAGAGTCGGCTGAGGCGGACCATGGCCTCGGCGCGCAGGGGCAGGGCCCCACAGGGCGCCGCCTCGTCGTCCTCGGGATCGATGTGGACGGTGACGTCGGATACCTCGTCGATCTCGTCCTTGAGTCGACGTTCGACGAGGACGCTGATCATGTGGCCCTCTGACACGCTCACCCTGGGGTCCACCAGGATATGGACATCAGCAGAGGCATAGCCGCCAAGGCGACGGGTGCGCAACATGTGGACGTCACGCACCCCGCCCACGGACAGAATGGTCTGCCGCACCAGGCGCAGCCGTTCATCGTCGAGGCCCGTATCGACCAGCTCCTGAATCGCCTCCCACGCGAGCTCCCAGGCAATGTGAGCAATCATTACCGCCACCAGAACGGCGGCGATGGCATCCAGATAGGGCAGGCCGGCCATGGTCCCGGCGATGCCGACCAGCACGACGACCGAGGAGATGGCATCGCTCCGATGGTGCCAGGCGTTGGCGCGCAACATCTGGGACTGGACGCGACGGGCATAGGCCAAGGTATACCAATAGAGCCACTCCTTGATCAGGATAGATGCCAGCGCTGCATAAAGCGTCATGGGAGAAGGGTGCAACAGCTCCTCGGGAGAGAAGAGCCGATCAACTGCGTCCCAACCGACACCGATGGCGACCAGTGCCAGCAGCGCACCCAAGACTAGAGTGGCGACGGTTTCGTAGCGCCCGTGTCCATAGGGGTGTTCATTGTCGGGATCTTGAGCGGCATGTTTGCCGGCAAACCACACCAGGATGTCGGAGAGCAGATCGGAAAACGAATGGATACCGTCCGCCACAAGGGCCTGAGACTGACCAATAATGCCCGCAGCGACCTTGATCACCGAGAGGGCTAGATTGGCAACGGCACCAACCACCGCGGTACGGGTGATGGCGTCGGTGCGGGAATCGGGGTGGACCTGGGCCATGTGCGTGCGGATACCTTGGGCTATGTCTCGTTAGGTGTTGGGGTCAGCCAACTGGTGGAAGTTACAAGGTGACAGTCTTGGTAATTAGCCGGGACTCGACTGGCCCTCTACAACCCGTGGGAGCGGCGCCCTCGGCGCGACAAAGGGCCCGCGGGCACTGCGCTTGTATGCCGCGCTGGGTGGCGAGCCGCAGCGTCATGGCAAGGACGCTCCGTCGCCCCGACGGCACCCAGGGATGGGGTGAATACTGGGGATCCAGAAGCGGTACTTAGTATGGTGCCGCCCCCACGGATCGCTGAGCTACGATGGCAGTCACCACGACATGCAGGCAAAACCACTCCGTAGTTGGGTCGGCGACAGCCCTGAGCGGATCCAAGGTCGGCCCGAGAGCCATTATCCTAGAAAATGACGCGGAGCTTGTGCGCAATTGCACCCTGAGCGAATCCGCCGGGCAGGGGCGACCACCTTCTGGATATAATCGTCGGTTATCAGGATAGGCGGCGTTGATCGGGCCACATGCGATGGATTCGCCCCACGCGGCAACACGCGCCTTGCGCAATACGGGACGGGCGAAGGCGTAGGCACTGAGCCAGGTTCCGAAGTCGGTCGCCTTACCGGATCACTACCTCCCGCAGTGAGGTGGCTGCCGACGCAAGAATTACCGAGCGGGGGCCAGCTCCCTGCCGTTGCCCACCCCACCCTCAGGAGGACTGACGTTGGCGAGCGAGGAACCTGATGTTTCGACGTTTCAAGGGCTGATCTTTGCCCTGGAGCGCTACTGGGCGGACCAGGGCTGCGTAATCCTGCAGCCCCTCGATATGGAGGTTGGTGCAGGCACTTTCCACCCGGCCACATTCCTCCGCTCCATTGGCCCCGAGCCTTGGCGCGCCGCCTATGTCCAGCCGTCACGCCGGCCGACGGACGGGCGTTATGGTGAGAACCCCAACCGCCTCCAGCACTACTACCAATACCAGGTCGTGCTCAAGCCATCGCCCGAGGACATACAAGAGCTCTATTTGAGCTCCCTGAAGGCATTGGGCGTGGATCCGCTGGTGCACGATATCCGCTTCGTCGAGGACAACTGGGAGTCTCCCACACTCGGCGCCTGGGGGCTGGGCTGGGAGGTCTGGCTCAACGGCATGGAGGTCACCCAGTTCACCTACTTCCAGCAAGTGGGGGGCCTGGATTGCCGCCCGGTCACCGGTGAGATCACCTACGGACTAGAGCGCATTGCCATGTACCTGCAAGGGGTCGAAAGCGTCTACGACCTGACCTGGGCACGATCACCGACCGGGAACGTGACCTATGGCGATGTGTACCACCAGAATGAGGTCGAGCAGTCTGCCTACAACTTCGAACACGCCAATGTCGCGGCCCTATTCTCCCAGTTCGATACCTGCGAGGCCGCGAGCCAGAGCCTGATCGAGCAGGGTTTGCCCCTTCCGGCATACGAGCAGGTCCTGAAGGCGTCCCACACCTTCAACCTGCTGGATGCCCGCAGCGCCATCTCCGTCACCGAGCGGCAACGCTTTATTCTGCGGGTGCGGTCCCTGGCTCGGGCGGTCGCCCACGCCTATTACGACAGCCGCGCGGCGCTGGATTTTCCAATGTTACAGAAGGGGGCCTAAGTGGAAAACCGCAAAGACCTTCTTGTTGAGATCGGCACCGAAGAGCTGCCACCTACCGCGTTGCTGCGCCTATCTGGCGCCTTTCGGTCCGGCTGCGAACGGCTGTTCGGCGACAACGCCCTGACCTTCGAGGCCATTGAGCCCTTCGCCGCCCCAAGACGGCTCGCACTGTTGGTGCGGAGCCTCAGCGAGCGGCAGCCAGACCAAGAGGTGGTGCGACGCGGGCCCGCCCTGCAAGCGGCCTTCGGCGCCGATGGCCAGCCCACCAAGGCTGCGCAGGGGTTTGCCCGCTCCTGTGGCGTCGATGTGTCGGAATTAGAGCAGCAAACCACTGACCAGGGGACTTGGCTGGTCTTTCGTCGCACCCAGGCCGGACGCAGCGCAGCTGAGCTTCTGCCGGGCCTGGTGGAACAGGCCCTCGGCGCTCTTCCCATCCCCAAGCGTATGCGTTGGGGGGCGGGGGAAGAGCAATTCGTCCGTCCGGTGCACTGGGTCTGCCTCATGCTCGGGGACCAGGTAGTGCCCGGGCGGGTCCTGGGTATCGCCACTGGCAACAGTACCCGCGGCCACCGCTTCCATGCTCCCGGCCGCCTGATCGTGGACAAAGCGGCAGACTATGCCGAGTTACTGCGTGTTCAGGGAAAGGTTGAGCCGGATTTTGCTCGCCGCCGCGACACCATCCGCCGACAAGTTGAGGCCCTGGCCTCAGGACTGTCCTGCCGGGCGCGCATCGACGATGCCCTGTTGGACGAGGTCACCGCCCTGTGCGAATGGCCGGTGGCCCTGACCGGCAGTTTCTCAGAGGCCTTCCTCGACGTGCCTCCCGAGGCGCTGATCGAGACCATGCAGAGCAACCAGAAGTATTTCCCCCTGTTCCACTCGGACGGGCGGCTCTACCCAGGCTTTATCGCGGTCAGCAACATCGAGTCGCGCGACCCCGACCAAGTGCGCCAGGGCAATGAGCGCGTCATTCGGCCGCGGTTTTCCGATGCAGCCTTCTTCTGGAAGCAGGATCTCAAGCAGCCACTGGATGCGCTGGTGCCCCGACTCGAGACCGTAGTGTTTCAGGAGCGCCTCGGCACCCTGGGAGAGAAGTCGCGGAGGGTCTCTCAGGGCGCCGGTGGCATCGCCCGGTCCTTGGGGCTGGACCCCGCGCTGGCCGAGCGCTCTGCCTTGCTGGCCAAGTGCGACCTGATGACCCATATGATCTTCGAGTTCCCAGGCCTCCAGGGGATCATGGGACGGTACTACGCGGAGCGGTCCGGCGAGGACCGGTGTGTGGCCTCAGCCATGGAGGAACAGTATCTCCCGAAGTTCGCAGGGGATCGGCTGCCACAGAGCGATTGCGGCCGGGTCCTGGCCCTGGCGGACAAACTGGACACCCTGGTGGGGATCTTCGCCATCGGCCAGAAGCCTACAGGCGTGAAAGACCCCTACGCCCTGCGCCGCGCGGCTCTGGGTATGTTGCGCATACTCATCGAGACACCGCTGGAACTGGACCTGAAAGCCCTCTTGGAGAATGCTGCTTCGCAGCTGGCCGCCAAGGTGGACGTCGCCGGGGCCGCGGAGGCTGTGCTGGAGTACAGCCTGGAGCGACTCAAGGGCTACTACCAGGATCGCGGAATCCCAGGGGATAGCGTCGACGCCGTCCTTGGCACAGGCGTCAGCGCACCCAGCGACATTCACCGGCGTATCCACGCCGTCGAGACCTTCCGGCGCCTCCCCGAGGCCTCAGCCCTCGCTGCGGCGAACAAGCGGATTCGAAACATCCTTCGCAAGAGTGGCGAAGATCTGACCGGGCGCGGCGTTGACGTTAAGCTGCTGATCGATGCCGCGGAGCAGCGTTTGCACCGCTGCATCAGCGATGCGTCTTTGGCCGTTGCCCCGATGCAGGCACGGCAGGACTACAGCGGCGTGCTCAAGACGCTGGCGGGACTGCGTAGCGACGTGGACGTCTTCTTCGATGCCGTCATGGTCATGGCAGAAGAACCGAGCCTTCGGCGCAACCGGCTTGTCCTGCTTGCCTCTCTGGAGGCCTTGTTCCTCAGTGTTGCGGACATCTCTGTCCTCCAATGAGCCGCCAGGGTGTTCAAGCAGGTACCGAGGACTCCTATCGCGCGATGCTGGATTCCGTGCAAGCATTCCACGATAAGCACCGATTCCGGGAATTGGGCGGCGAGGATATGACCTATCGCATCGCGCTCATGGCCGAGGAACTGGGGGAGATTTCTGCGTGCGTTACCAAGGGTAAGCCCAATGAGGAACTCGCGGAGGAGGTCGCCGATCTACTGATCCTGGTGATCGGCACTGCCATCGCGCAAGGGTTCGACCTCAACCAGGCGTTCTGGCAGAAGATGGAGAAGCTCGGACGCCGCGAAGGGCGGGTCGTGAATGGTCGGGTTCGGGTATCCGAGTTCCGCAATATGGGAGCGGAGCGCTCTGGAGCAGACGGGGCGGTCTGATGAAGCTCATCATTCTCGATCGGGACGGGGTGATCAACGAAGACTCCGATAGCTTCGTAAAAGCCTTGGACGAGTGGATTCCTATCCCCGGCAGCATCGAGGCCATCGCTCGCCTGAGTCAGGCGGGATACATCGTCGCCATCGCGACCAACCAGTCGGGCCTGGCCCGGGGCCTATTGACCCTCGACGACCTTAACGCGATGCACGGAAGGCTGCACGCACGACTCAGCGAATTGGGCGGGCATGTCGAAGGGATCTTCTTTTGCCCCCACGGGCCCGAGGCACGGTGCGCCTGTCGCAAGCCCAAACCGGGACTCCTGGCGGCGATTCATGATCGACTCGGCATCGCCCCCGCCGACTCGCTGGTGGTCGGCGACTCGCTGCGCGACCTGGAGGCGGCTTGGTCTATCGGTTCGGCTGCTGCGCTCGTCGAGACGGGCAAAGGTGCCGCCACCCTGGCCGCACACACCGCGCGTCTAGGCGCTACACCGACCTACCGGGACCTTGCTGCCCTCGCCGACTCCCTGCTTGCCGCCTAGGAGGCCCCGCCATGGTGCTGGTCCGCTCCCTGACCTATCTGGCCGTCATGGCCATCTCTGTCGTGCTGTACACCATCCCTATTGCGCTTGGGGGATGGGCCATGCCGACTGCCTGGGTCAGCGCCCTCGGGGCTCAGTGGGCGGGAGTCAATCTGTGGGCTTTGCGGATCTTGTGTGGTCTGCGCTTCCGGGTCACGGGCAAGGAGCATCTTGGCGGCAGCAACACGATCATCTTCAGTAAACATCAATCCGCCTGGGAGACCATCGCCTTTCTGGCGCTGTTACCAAGACCCCAAACCTGGGTGGTCAAGCAGGAACTATTGCGAGTGCCGGTATTCGGCTGGAGCCTCGCCCAGTTCAAACCCATCGCGCTAGACCGTAGCGCGGGCCGCAAGGCCATGCGGCAGTTGATCGAGAAGGGGGGGCGAGCTGTGGACGAGGGCCGGTGGATCATCATTTTCCCTGAGGGGACCAGGGTGGCGGCAGGGGAGCGGGGGCGCTATGGGCTTGGAGGTGCCATGCTGGCCGAGCGGGTGGGTCGACCGATCATCCCCGTCGCACACAACGCGGGTGTCTTTTGGGCGCGCAGAGACGTGCGCAAGCACCCTGGAGTCGTTGACGTTGTCATCGGCCCACCCATCGAGACGAGTGGGCGTAGGGCGCCTGAGATCAATGCCGCGGTTGAGGCTTGGATCGAGGGGACCACCGCTTCGCTTCCGGGCATCTAGTTGCCCTCATTTACTCAGATTGCGGGCTAATTCCGGTACGTTCCCCATGACGAGACTGGGCAAGTATTCGCCTGGGACCGGCCTTGCGCCCGAATTGGAGGCTGAGTAGAGCGCAGCGAAACCCAGCAATCCACGTTTTATGTGCCTCCAAACGATGGGTTTCGGTGCGCTCTATCCAGCCCGGAGTAGTTGGCCCGTTTGACGACGGGGCATAACCAAGGCCAGGGCAAGCCGACTCCTAGGGCTACACGGAAAGCCTCGAAGAATTCGGCGGCACAAAGTCACGGCAAAAGCCGATCCAGACCGGCCCCGCGCGACCCGGCTACCAAGATCCGCACCGCGACGCCTGACTCAGATGTCGATATTCTCGGCGGCCAATGCGTTGCGGTCGATAAACTCTCGGCGCGGCTCAACCTGATCACCCATCAGGGTCGCGAAGATCTGATCCGCCATGATCGCGTCCTCGATGTTCACCTGGAGTAAGCGACGGGTCTCCGGGTTCATGGTCGTCTCCCAGAGTTGATCTGGGTTCATCTCGCCCAGTCCCTTATAGCGCTGGCGGTGGTAGCCGCGCCCCGCATCGTCCATCAACCACTGTAGCCCCTCGCCAAATCCGCTGATCTCGCGGCGACGTTCCCCCCGTCGGACATAGGCACCTGCTTCAAGCAAATCCCGGACGCGCTCGGCAAAGGTCGCGATGCGCCCATAATCAGTGGACAAGAAGAAGTCACCAGGAACCTCCCGCGGTTCGGGGATGCCGTGCACCGAGCGGGTCACTGCTAACGGAGGCCGTCCGCCCTCGATTGCCTCGCCGACCGATACGGTGAACGAGTAGGCGGGGCTCGCAGACTGATTTAGGAACGCCTCGACCCGTGCCGCCCAGGCGGCGTAGAGGCTAGGCGCATCGAAGAAGGCGGGATCAAAACGTTCTACGTGGATCAATGCCTCCAAGAAGGCTGCGTCATATCGTGAGGACAAGCGCTTAATTACCGCTTGAAAGACCTGATAGTCCTGGGCGAGCGCCTCCAGGGCCTGATCGCTCAGGGGTGGTGCCGCGTCGGAGACGTGCATACTCGCACCATCCAGGGCAGACTGGAGCAGGGCCGCCCGCCACTCCGCATCATCCAGCAGGTAGGTCTCCTGCTTCCCGCGCTTGACCTTATAGAGCGGCGGCTGGGCAATAAAAACGTGACCCCGCTCCACCAACTCCGGCATTTGCCGATAGAAGAAGGTGAGCATCAGGGTACGGATGTGGGCCCCGTCAACGTCCGCGTCCGTCATGATGATAATGCGGTGATAGCGCAACTTGTTTGGATCGTAGTCCTCTCGACCGATACCGCAGCCTAGGGCCGTGATTAGCGTGCCGACCTCCGCAGAGGAGATCATTTTGTCGAAGCGCGCCCGCTCCACATTGAGGATCTTGCCCTTTAGAGGGAGGATGGCCTGGAAACTCCGATCCCGGCCCTGCTTTGCGGAACCACCGGCGGAGTCTCCCTCCACTAGGTAGATCTCAGACTTGGCTGGGTCCTTTTCCTGGCAATCTGCCAATTTTCCGGGCAGCCCGGCGATGTCGAGCACCCCCTTGCGCCGGGTGAGCTCGCGGGCACGCCTAGCAGCCTCGCGGGCGCGGGCGGCATCCAGCATCTTATTGGCGATGATCTTCGCCTCAATCGGGTGTTCCTCCAAGAACTCGTTGAAGTACTCGACGAGGGCCGCCTCAACCAGGGGCTTAACCTCCGATGAGACCAACTTTTCCTTGGTCTGAGACGAGAATTTGGGGTCTGGGACCTTCACGGACACCACTGCCACCAACCCCTCGCGCGCATCGTCGCCGACGGGTCGGATCTTCTGGTTCTTGTCGAGGGCCTCCCGTTCGATGTACTGATTCAGCGTGCGAGTAAGGCCCGCGCGAAATCCCGCGAGGTGGGTCCCGCCGTCCTTCTGAGGAATATTGTTCGTATAGCAGAAAATCGTCTCCTGGTAGGACTCGTTCCACTGAAGTGCGAGTTCTACGGATGCCCCGGATCGCTCCGAGACGAAATAGAAAATCGTTGGGTGGAGGGCGGTCTTGTTCTTGTTCAAGAGCTCTACAAAGGCTCGGATACCGCCCTTATACTCGAAGCAATCACTCCGTCCGGTCGCCTCCTCTGCGAGAGTAATCCGGACTCCAGAGTTCAGGAAAGACAATTCGCGCAAGCGCTTGGCAAGAATATCGTAGTGGAATTCAATCTGGGTGAAGACCGCGGGAGATGGGTGGAAGCGAATGCTTGTCCCCTTGTCGGCGGTGTCCCCGACCATGGCCAGCGGATAAAGCGGTTCTCCCTCAGAGTATTCTTGATGGTATTCGTGGCCGTCACGGCGGATCCGCAGATCCATGTGGGACGATAGGGCGTTCACCACCGAGACCCCGACCCCATGGAGGCCGCCGGATACCTTGTAGGAATTGGCGTCGAATTTCCCGCCGGCGTGGAGCACGGTCATGATGACCTCCGCCGCGGAGCGTTGTTCTTCCTCGTGAATATCCACCGGGATTCCGCGCCCGTTGTCGCTTACCGTAACGGATTGGTCCTCGTGAATAAGCACATTGATGTCGGAACAATGCCCGGCCAGCGCCTCGTCGATAGCGTTATCGACCACCTCGAAGACCATGTGATGGAGGCCTGTGCCGTCGTCGGTATCTCCGATGTACATCCCAGGGCGCTTTCGGACTGCGTCGAGACCACGCAGCACCTTGATACTTGTCGAGTCGTAAGACATAGGGGGTTCCAGGAATGGCAGGGGCAGACGTGCGACGACTCGGCAGAAAATGGGGCCAGTGGTAGCCACGGGCCTGGCGGGAGTGCTGGCCGAGACGATGAAAAATGGGTCGTAAAAACCGGGACCTACAGCCGTACGCAAGGGAGCGGCCTGGCCGTTTCACGTGGAACGTATTATACACCGAACGGCGACGGCCCTTTCGGGCACCATCGGCCGATCCCGCAACATGAAAGAGTGCGCGCCTTCAAGCCAAGGAATACCATTTTTTCCAACGGCGCGGTGAATTCAGCAACTGGGGAAGCGAGCGCCGACCTAACAGAGCGTAGCTTGATAGAGCGCCCCGATGTTTCACGTGGAACATGAAGCGGGCGGGCTCGCAATCTACCCCAAGCTCGGACCCAGTCCGATGCGCCATAAACACCCCGAACCGTCGCGCGCATCGTTCGCTGCCCTAAACGACCGTCGGCAGGAACCGACGCATGTGCGTCCCGACCTGACCCAGTAGACGGCCGAAACGACGAGTCCCCTGGTGCAGGATTCGACCGTAATAACCATGGTGCTCCGCACGACCGATGCGCCCACATCTCCCGCCCACCCTTCGAAGCCGATCTGCTAGCCTTGTCGCAAGCTCGCCCACAACAAGATCTACTCGAACCGACCCCACTTCCGAGCAATTGCCTCGGGAGCCCATCTCGCGTAAACAGCACACTTTTCTCGAAACCAACCTCGATGCGCGGTTTCGGCATATGTGGGACCCATAGAGCCGGTCAACGCCAAGCCTCGAACACATACCCCAACACCGCGGGAAAAGCTTCGGCAATACGGCAGTTGCTTCCCGCCCTGATTCGCGTTTCACCGGCCCTTTTGGATAACGCTGTGTCACCGGTGCAGAGGCGGTTGGGGTGAGCCAAAGCGGGCAGGAGTTTGTCCGCTGCTTCCCAGGTAGACCACCGCCCGGCGAAGCAGCGTGCTGTGGGGCAAAATAGCGGGACGTCGAGACAGAAGAAGGCCCGCCACGGTGGTAGCCGTGCGGGCCCGTGGCCGGTGCAACTGCGCTTTGCCTGTGAGCTGACCGGCGAGGAATACGTTAGCCAAGGTGCCTGGCAAAACGCAAGCCTGCCGCGCTGTCCGCTGCACCCCAAGGGCGGCTGCGGGTTTGCCCGCCACGGGACCTATACGCGCGTTTCCCCGCCTGGAACCCGGATCGCCCGCTGGTACTGTCCAGAAGGGCATCGCACCTTCAGTCTGCTGCCGGACTGTCTGGCGGCGCGGCTGTCGGGGAACTTGAACGAGGTCGATGCACTGGTGCGCGCCGTCGAGCAGGCGCCGAGCCTGGAGGCGGCGTGTCAGGACCTGCGTCCCGACATCGAGTTGCCCGGGGTGCTGCGCTGGGCACGGCGGCGGGTACAAGCCGTCCATATCGCGTTGCAGGCGCTCAAAGGGCTGTTGCCCCACCAATTCCCCTGTCCTGCCACGCTGGCGGCGTTCTCCGCCTACCTCGGCGTGGCCGAGGTGCTGGTGGCATTGCGGCCAATCGGCAAGCCGTTCTTGCAGAACTTGTCCACTCCGCTCGGATTCATTCCCCGGCGCATCCCGGGGGACCGGGGCGGGCATGCCCGCCAACACTGTGTGGGGCCGGACCCACCGTGGGTAGCGGCGTAGGGTCGCCGCTGGCAGGCATCGGGCCTGCGTTGCACGGAGACTCTACCCATGAACGATGCCGATTCCGACCGGCGCCAGAACATCGCCCTGTTTCGCTACGGGCTGATCGCCGATCTGCTGCAGCCGACCCCTGATGACAAGGGGCTCAACGAGCGCTTGGCCGCCAAGGCTGCGCTCGACTACACCATCCCCGGCAGCACCCGCACCCGAGTGGCCGCCGAGACCCTGCGCGATTGGCTCAAAGCCTATCGGCGCGGGGGCTTCGATGCCGTATTGCCCAAGGAGCGTGCCGACCGCGGCCTGGCGCGTGCCTTGCCCGCTGCGGCGGTCGAGGCGCTGCTGGGCGCCAAGGAGGGCAACCCCAAGCTCTCGGTACAGTTGGTCATCCGCGAGGCGCGCAAGTGTGCCGATATACCCCCAGAATTGCCGCTGCCGTCCTCCACCGTGCATCGGCTGTTGACCCGCCATGGCCTGATGGACAAGGCCAAGGACGACCCGGGCGATCAGGACCGGCGCCGCTTTGCCTTCGCCCAGGCCGGGCAGATGTGGATGAGCGATGTGATGCACGGGCCGAACGTCCTGGTCGAGGGGCGGACCAGGCGCAAGACCTACCTGATTGCCTTCATCGACGATGCGACCCGGGTCGTCCCCTACGCCGCCTTTGCCCTGTCGGAGAACACCGCCACCTTCCTGCCGGTGCTCCAGCAGGCGATCGGGCGCCGGGGATTGCCGCAGCGTCGATACGTGGACAACGGCGCCAATTACCGCTCCGCACACCTGGACCTGGTATGCGCCAAGCTGGGCATTGCTCTGATCCATGCCCGCCCCTACGCCCGCAGGGCAAGGACTGGGCTGCATACTGCACCTCATAGGGTGGATGGGTTGGTGTTTGGCGTAGTTGTCGCTGATCGGACTGGCGTTTTGCCTTGATGCAGGAACTTCTTCGGGGCGTCCAGACCCGGTGGCTCGAACAAGCATTGGCCCTTATCGTCGTAGCGATGGGCGACCAGCAGGCCGGCACGGCGCCAGTTCTTGATGGTGGCGGGGGCGACGTCGAGGCGTTCGGCGATCTCGGCCTGGGTGAGCAGACCACGGGCCCGCAACCGTGCGTAGCGCGTACGCAAAGCATAGGCGGTGCGCAGGCGTGCGACCGTGGTCGCGTGAAACCGCCCGCCCTCGCCAGCGGTGAACCCTTGGTCATTGAGCTGCTCGGCCGTCTCGGCATCGGTGTAGTCGTCCAACAAGGCGTCGATTGCGGTCACGATGCTGGGGGAGGTCTGGCGCCGCAGCCACGCCGGCTTGGACAAAGGCAGGCGCAGGGTATGAGTCGCGCCGCCGTGGAAACGCACCTGCGCGGTGATCTCGGCCGCCTTCAGCAACGTCACGTCGGCGATGAGCAGCCGCGCCATGCGCTTGCGCTCGCGATCCGGTGTCTGTGGGTCGTGCCACAGCCGCGGAAAATCCTGGGCCAGCGCCAGGATGCTCGCGCGCTGTGCCTCGGTCAGTCCCGCAGCCTCGGCTTGACGCTGGTGTTCGTAGCGTTCCTGGGCCTGTACCAGGGCGCGAAGCGCCGTATTCCAGTCGGCCTCCAGACAGTCGGCTACCAAGCGGTTGTCCGGGTCCACCTGCAGATAGCGCCGGCGCGCCAGGTCGCTCTGGTAACGTGCCTGCTCGACCTCCTGGCGGCGCAACCGTTCGCACTCTTCGACGCGCTGCTCCAGCTCCTGCTGAACCGCCAGCGCAACCTCTAACGTCAGCGGTGTAACCGACTCGATCAGCAGTCGTCCGATAGCCTCATCGAGGCCGGCGCCGGGAATCTGCTGACAGACGGGGCGAGCCTGCTCGACCCCCCGGCGCTGACACACGTAGTCGGGCGCCTGACGCCCGCGGTAGGTGTGGTAGCGGATGGTCATGCGTTCGCCGCACACCGCGCAGACGGCCAGACCTTGCAGCAAGGCTGGACCCTCGCGGGGCGCCCCGCGCTCCCGGTCGGCGCCCTGGGCATGGGCATTGTCGCGCAGCACCTGGAGGTTGTGCTCGTAGTCCTCCCAGGCGATGTAGGCCTCATGGGCGTCGTGGATCAGTGCCGTCCAGTCCTCCGGGGGAAGCCGTAGGTAGACGGTGTGCCCATCGGGGTGGCGGCGCTGACGCGAGCGCCCGAAGCAGAAGGCGCCAGCATAGCGGGGATGATGCAGGACCTGCAGCACCCGTGAATGCCCGAGTTCGCCCCACAGTATCTCCCCCTTGTGCGGCCCATGGAATACGCGTCGCGGGAAGGTCAGCCCTTGCTCGCGGAACGCCTTGACCGTGGCCGTGGCCGAGCCGGTGCGGCGGAAGGTGCGAAAGAGCTGGCGGATACTCTCCTGAACGCGCGCGTCGGGGTCCAGGCGCACCCGCTGCTGGGCGTCGTAGACGAAGCCGATCGGCAGGCGCACCTCCAACTCGCCGCGGCGGGCCTTGTTCAGAAGGCCCCCGCGTAGCCGCGCACGCAGCACATGCAGCTCCGCCTCGCTCATCGTCCCTTTCAGGCCCAACAACAGCCGGTCGTTAAAGTGCGCCGGGTCGTACACGCCGTCCTCGTCGAGGATCAGGGTGTCGGCCAGCGCACAGATCTCCAGCAGCCGGTGCCAATCGGTGGAATTGCGCGCCAACCGTGACACCTCCAGGCCCATGACGATCCCCGCGTGCCCCAGGCTCACCTCGGCGACCAAGTGCTGGAAACCCTGGCGATCGGCGGCACAGGCGCCCGATTGCCCGAGGTCCGAGTCGATGACAACCACTTGCTCCTGGCGCCACCCGAGCGCGACGGCGCGTCCCTGGAGCGCATACTGGCGCTGGGTGCTTTCGGTGTTCTCCAACACCTGGCGCAACGTCGATTGGCGCACGTACAGATAGGCGTCGCGCTTGAGGTGGCGGGCCTGGACTTTGGAGGGGGTCGCCTCGCTCATGTCATGTGCTCCCGTGTGCTGGCCAGGACCATGGCGGCCAGGATGTCGATCGCCGGCCGCTGGCTGCCCGCCGGCAGGGCGGCTGGGGTCCGCGTTGGCCAGGGGATCGCCGCGCGGTGCGCGGGGTCCTCGACGTTGTGCATCCAGGCTGCCATGCCGTGACGCATCAACAGGGCGCGAGCGCGCATGCTCGGATGGCTGCCCAGCGTGACGGCCGCCGGGCGTAGCGCCTCATAGTGCGCGGCCAGGGCATGACCATCGCGTACCGGCAGCGGCGGAGCCGTCTGTGCGTCAGCGTTTTTTTTTCCCCCGCGCCAAGGCGCGCTCCACGGTGCGCCGATGTACCGAGTGGCCGAAGTGCTGGGCAATCCGCTCGGCGAGCGCCTGCGCATCCAGACCCTCCTCCTCGGCCTGTACCCGCTCGATGAAGTGCAGCACCGCGGGCGTGATCTTGTGGGCGCCCCGCGGTCCGCGTTTGCCGGGCAGTAGACCGGTCAAGCCCGCACGCGCGAAATCCGCCTGGGCCTTGTAAAAGGTCGGGCGCGACAGGCCGAACTGCTCGGCCGCCTCGGCGATGCAGGCGTGCTCGACGCGCACCCGGCGCAGCATCTCGTACTTCACCTGCACCAAGTCGCGTGGGTCGAAGAAGTCGCTGCCCGCGAAGCTGGGATCCCGCACCGCCTCGGGATGTGGGTTGACTGTGCCGCTGTCGGCCAGCGCACACCGTTTCGGGTCGGGTGTCGTGGGTGGCATGTAATCGAAACTATGCCCAAAAACAGGTCATGTCAAGCCCTCTTCGCGGTCGGGAGAAGGGATTCGAGCGCTCTTCTTTCGCCAATTCATATAGCACAGGCGTCAACCGCATTCGGCGCTGACGACCAGGCTGCAACACGGCATCTTTTACTTTACGCATGCGGCGCTATTTCCTTGACGCCCTGGACGGCTTTGGCCGGCTCTCCCTTGCGGCTTGGGCGGCACGTTGACGCGCGATCAGGGCAGCCAACTGCAACAGGTCCGCGACCCGGAAAAGCGACCGTCCGCCTGCCAAGAGCTCGAAGGGACTGGGCGCCGCCGCGCTGGTCCAGGCCGCCGGGAGGCGACGCAACTGGCCCGTGTCATCGTGGAAGTAGACGCGGTCCTCGCCCCAGGTCGTGCGCCGTTCGAGCAGCTCGAACGTGCGCCCACACCACGGATGAAACGGATGGGTGACGCGGAAAAGCCGCTCCGCATCGGCGGGATCGGGTGTAGTTGAAGGCTTTTGGTAAGGGGAAAATCGAGCGCTGGTTCAAGACCGTACGTGCCCAGCTTCTGACCCGCCTGAGCGCTGAGGATACCGCCAGCCTCACGGCGCTCAATCGCCGTCTGGCCGCCTGGATCGAAGGGGAGTACCACCACACGCCCCATCGTGGCCTGGCCGGGATCACGCCCCTGGAGCAGTGGGCGCAGAGCGCCGAGGGTGTGCGTTTCACGGAGCCGACGTTGGACCTGGACGACCTGTTCTTGTTCGAGGCCAAGCGCAAGGTCCAGAAGGACCGCACGGTGAGCCTCAACGGCGTGGTCTACGAGGTCGATGCCGCCCTCGTGGGGGAGACGGTCCTACTGCGCTTCGACCCGGCGGCGCGGCTGAAACATCTGCTGGAGTTGCGCGCCATCGGTCTGGTGACCGGCGAGGCCGGTTCAGGCAAGACGACGGTCTGCCGCAAGGTCGCCGCAGCCCTGCACCCCGGGCTCTACCGGGTGTTCTATGTCCCCCTGTCCACCGGCAACGTAATGGACATGTATAAGTCCATCGGCTGGGAACTGGGGCTGCCCATCGAGCGCAACCGCGCTGCGCCCTTCCGCGCCATCCGCGGCGAGATCAGCCGCCTGAGCCTGGAGGCCCGCCAGCGTCCGGTGCTGATCGTCGACGAGGCCCATCACCTGCGCAACGACGTCCTGGAGGACCTGCGCCTGCTGACTAAGTACCAGATGGATTCGGAAAATCGACTGTGTCTGCTGCTGGTGGGGCTCACCGAGCTGCGCCGCCGTTTGGCCATGGCGGTGCATGAGTCCCTCGCCCAACGCATCGTGGTGCGTTACCACTTGGCCGGGCTGACCCGCGAAGAACTCCCCGAGTACCTGGTCCATCGCCTGCGCCTGGCCGGCTGTGAGTTGTGCCCCTGTTCGAGCCGCCCGCCGTCGAGGCCCTGTTCCAGGCCACCCAGGGTATGCCCCGTAAGGTCAACCGCCTGGCCCACTATGCCCTGACCAGCGCCGCCATCGGCCAGGCCCGTACCGTCACGGCCGAACAGGTGCAAACCGCCCGCGAGGAGGTCGCCCCATGAACACACCCGACGAGCGCTTCACCGTTACCTTGCCCGATAGCTGGACCCCGGAGCAGGCCCTGGCAATCTTCGAGCTGCTCAACGACGTCACCGATGCCATCTGGCAGTCCTACCGACCCGCCCTGCTATCCCAAGTCGACCGCAGGTTCCACTGCGACTCCGACCGCCAGCCCGATCTGTTCGTCCCCGACGACACCCTGCCGTTCTGAGACCACGACGGCGGGCCTGCGCCCGCCACCGTGACACCTGCCCAGCACCTGCCGCTCGCCCCCTGGCCGATCCTCATTCCCGCCGCCGCGCCCAGCGCTTCCCGAATTGTTCCGTCTTCTACCGCTATCCCACCGGGGCACGCAATGCGGGAAATCCGCCCGTGCGTACCCAGAAAAAGCCTGGGAATTCGGCGGTGAGATAATCCGAGGGCTAACACCCCCGGACTGCGTTCGTGCAGATGCGTCTCGACCACCCGCAGGAACATGTGCAGCACGGCGCTGGCCGCCGCGGGCTCGCGCTCCAGGAAGTAGCGCAGCCGCTTGGGCACCGACAGCACCCATTGCCACACCTGCAGGGGCGGGAAGATGTGCCAGAGTGTCGCCGTGCTCGTAATACATTTGGGACGTCCAAGTCGCCGAAATGACTGCGCTCGACGACAGCCTTTGAGCCCCGGTTCGCCCCGCTCCGGGGTCACGGCATCGCCACGGCGCGCGCCCTGCGGCGCGCTGCCGCGCCTCGCCATGACCCCTACGCGAGATGGCTTGACGGCGTGTCGGATGCGCTCTGCATATTGCCTCCGCGGCTTCGGGACTGACGCCCCTTCGCCACTGCGGCAATACGCCCGCGCCTACGCCTACCGGGGACTACGCGCCTTCGCTTCGCTCTCCATGGCGCGCAGCGATCGACGAGATGGGCGGCAGTCTCGGCCATGCGCCGGGCGTTACACGACGGGCAGACGGCGCGCCCCTTGCAGGAGAAGGCCACCAGGAAATCGTGGCCGCACTCCGGACAACGCGCACGGGCAAAGCCGTCGGTTGGTTCATACTACGCCTCCTCGCGATGTGCGTTAGTCATTTGGTCAAAGAGGCCCTCTTGTCTGGCACAAGTGGCTGAATCCACATCAATTCGCCAGCAGCGGCGCTTGCCCACGGTGGCCTGCGCGGCGTGGAGCTTGCCGGTCTTGACCAAATAGGCAACGTGGGACTTGGACAGCCCCAGGCGCCTGGCCGCCTCGCTCAAGCCCACCCAGCCCTCAGGCGCTTCGCCACCGCAGAGGCGTCGGCGGACCTCAGCGGTGAGCACAATCCGCCACGGCGCACCTGGGGTGAGCTGCTCCCCGGCTAAGATGCCTTCGCGCAGCCAGCGGTGGACGGTACTCATGGTCACCCCCAGCTCGCGGGCTGCCTCGTCGGCGGTGAAGGGACCTTCGATGGGGTCCGTCACGATCGTCCTCGGACACTTGGCGATGCGGTGCTTGCCGCGCAGCGAGGTGACGCTTTGCTGGGTAAAGGGATTGCCCAGCCCGGAGCGACGGCCCTGCTTGTTGAGGATACGCGCGATTTGCGCATCGTCGAATTCGCGGGCCAGCTCACGTACCAGCTCCACGGTGTCTTGGTCAGTGCGCTGGGCCCAGCCTGGCTTGCCGCGCACCAGTTCCCGCTCGGTGACGGCGCCGCCCTTCCAGACGATGCGAACGCCGTGATGGCTCTCCTCGGTGCGCAGCTGGACCTCTTCGATGAGGCAGCGCAGCAGGCGTTTGCGATCGCGATTGGTGGTCGTCGGCGCCTCCCACACCGCGGACAGATCCGCCCCCAGTAACCGGACCTTCTCAAGCTCCTCGTCGCTGAGCAATGTCGGTGCTTGCAGGGCCTGTTCGGCCTCGCGCTTGACCCGCTCCAAGGCTTCGAGCTGCCCGTTCCAGCGTCGCTCCAGCTCGCGCACTACGACCCGATTCTCGGGCTCCACGGCCATGTATTGGCGCTCGGCGCGCTGCGCCTCATACTGCGCCTGCTCGATCTGATGGGCCCAATACAGGCGCAGCCTCTCGCCCTGCCGGCGTGCCTGCGCGTTGGCCTGGTGCGCCGCCTCGTGCGCGCACGGCTGGGTCGCCTCCAGAAACAGCGCCACCACCGTCTGGTCGATGCGCTTGCCCCCCACCAGTTGGCAGTCGCTGCCGCCATGCTGGGCGCGGGCGCCTGAGCAACGGTATTGATAGACCCGCTGAGCGCGCTGCCCACCGTAGCTCAGCTGCATCTTGCGCCCGCAGTGGCCACAGATCACCAGGCCTTGTAGGAGTGCCGGTCCCTCGCGGGCAGGGCCGGGTGATTCGCCTTGCTCGGTGTCGCGCATCAAGGTGTTCTCGTGCATCCGCGCTTGGTTCTCGAGGAACTGCTCGAAGGAGATATACGCGGGATAATGATCGCGAATCAATACCGGCCACTCGGCACGCTTGACGCGGCGCACCTCCACCGTCTGGGCATCATCGCCACCGAGGCATCGGACCGTCTCGCTCTTGCCGAACACATAGGCCCCGGCGTAGATGGGATTGTGCAGGGTGCGCAGCACCATCCCATAGCTCGGCGCCAACCAAACCACGGGGTGCGAGCACAGCTCGATGCGCCGCACCGGGTACTTGAGCCCCTGACTCTGCCACCATAGAAAGACCTGCCGCGCGCTGCCGAGCTCGGCGAATTTCTCGAACACCGTGCCGATCGCATGGGCCACCGCTTCGTCGCAGGTCTTAACCAGCTCGCCGCGCTCGTCGAGCTCATAGCCCGGTGGTGGGATCGTGATCAACGCCCCGCGCTCGGCCTTGTTCCAGCGCGCGTTGACCATGCGCGCGATCGCGTTCTCCAGTTCCAGCTCACCCATCTGGCCGCGAATCCCCAAGACCATCCGATCGGCGGATAGCGCAGGATCGTAGACGCCATGCTCATCGGCAATGAGGGTCCCGGTAAAGCGACACAGGTAGATCAGGTGATGCCAGTCGGGACTATTGCGCGCCAGGCGCGTGACCTCCAGTGCGATGACGATTCCGACCTCGGCACCGGCCACCGCGGCCAGCAACCGTGCGAATCCCGTACGCGTGTTCGCCGTTGCGCTGCTCTTGCCCTGGTCCTCATCGATTACCACGGTCGCCTCGCCTGACCAGCCCCGCTCGAGCGCCCACTCGACCAATGCGTATTGCCGGCGTCGGCTCTCCAGATGCTCCTGCACCTGTCGCGGCGAGGATTGACGCACGTACACATAGGCCATGCGCGCAAGATGATCTGCAGTAATCTTGGCGTACCGCTCAATGCTCGTTTGGCTCATCGCCCACCTCCTTCGCACCCTTGCCTTGCTGCACGCATGCGGCAAGCCGCTGCGCCATCAACCGCGCAACCTGCTGCGTGACTTCCGATCGCGCCTTCTCGGGAAAGCCCTCCCAGAGCGCCTCGATGTCCTCCTGTTCGATGAACTCGAGCCACAGCTGTTTTGGCATCGCTGCCCCCTTCGTTGTCGTGTGGAGGGTCAATCTCATCACACGCATCGCCGGCGGGGACAGCGCGTCGGCCCAGCGCCTCAACGAGCTTGAGCACCTCGCGCAGGCCGATGAGGCAGAAGCGCGAATCACCCTGCAGCTCCGCGCACTGGCTCGCCCCGTCGGCATCCGTCCAGCGTCGCGGGAGCTTCATCGACGAGCCATCCGCAAGCCGGACCACGACACAGGTCTTGCCGGCCGACAGGACCTCGAGCGATTGTCCGTGAAGTGGATGGTGGCGACGGATAACAGTTATCCGGGAGGGGGTGGTTGAAAGGTAGTACTTAGTCTGTGACAGCCTACCCGTAGGCCAGAATGCCGCACTCCAAATACCGCCTCAGCTCACGTTCCACATAGCCGGGTACCGCGTGCCCATCCCAGTCGCCCTCGCATGCTAGCGCGAGGTAGGTCTCCAGGTGCTGCTGGACGAGGCGGTAAAGGACGGTTTGCTCGGGGCGGCGACGGGCGTAGGCCGCGGGGCGGCATCCCTGTTGGTTGGCGGCCATGTCGGCAGCGTGGGGTGATCACGCGGATAGCTGCTTTTATGTACAGCATCGCAGGGTGATCCACGAGGGCTACGGCGAACGTCCGCCGTCCTTTGGGCTGCTGCCGTTGAGATTCGGGGAATGGGTGTCGGCTCTGGGTCGATTCCGGACCTTGCCGCCACCTTCCGGGCGGTGCTGCAGTGTGGGATAGATAGCCGGTGGCGAGGTGGCCGAATCCTAGAAGTTCGTGACGAAATACACTTGGAAACAACACCGGATGCTCTACCTGCTGCCCAAACCACAGCGCGATGGTCGTACCCAGCTCACCCTCACCCCGCTGGAACTCATCGACCGCCTCGCCGCCCTGATCCCGCCGCCACGCCGCCACCGCCACCGCTACCATGGCGTGCTGGCACCCAACTCACCGCTGCGGGGCGCGGCCACCGCCTGCGGGCGCGACGCGGACCTCAGTGGCGAGCAACCACCGCCCCAGCGCGCTTCGCACCCGTCTGCCAGTCCGCAAGGGCTGCGCGCGTCGGCCCACTACCTGTGGGCCATGCTGCTCGCGCGTCTGTTTGTGGCGCTGCCGCTCGTCTGCCCCCGCTGCGGCGCCGAGATGCGCATCGTCGCCTTCATCACCGAGACCGCACCGATCGAGCGCATCCTCACCCACATCGGTGAGCCCGCCGAGCCGCCGCGGACCAGCCCGGCACGCGGGCCGCCCGGGTGGGACGATCCGCCCGTCGAGGCCTTACCCGACTGGGACCCCCTGGCGCAACCGCCACCGGAGTACGTCTTCGACCAGCGGGTGCAGTGGTAGCCGCGCCGCCTCCCGTCTTCTGCTCATGCTGGCGAGCGCATTTTGACAACTCGTGACGCTCTGTGAGCGATCCGGCAAACCGTGAAGCGCCAACGCCGCACGAATCCGGTGTCAGCTGTCCCCACCGCGTCTTTCGAGCATGACCGACAGTACTTGATAAGCAAATGAGTTCTGTTGCTTTTTTATCCTCCGAACCGTATGCGTCACGCGTCCCACCCCGGGGACCGGCGACTCGTGCAAGGGGCGTTGGCATGGATATTGATTGAAAAATCTTACATAAAGACAAACCACCGTTGGCTTAAGATGCCGCGTCAGGCTCACGGGTAACGATTCATGTATGACCCCTCGTTCAGGGAAGGCGGATTTGACCAGGTCAACTTATGCGACCTGCCCGTCGGGAATGATTTGCTCATGGGACTGCTCGATAGACCGGCTGTCGCGGACGATTTGATTCGCGCGAATGCCGACTTACTGTCCACAGACCCGGTGTTCTGTTCCTGTGCCGCCTGGGCTGCGTCGGCGGAGGCGTTTGGAAGCGCCGTCGCCGTTTCCCCGACTCTCGAATCACTAGTCCGCCGATTGGGTCAGCGCGGGCTGACCGCGCTCGCCGCCCGCCGAGCCATCCTTCAGCAATCCCCAGGGGATCCATTGCAAGATCCCGAAGTCCTCCGGGAACTGCGCTTCCGGGGTGCATTGCGCGGCCGCATCGGCCTCGCCCTCGCCACGCTCATCGGTTACGCGCGTCCGGAAGAGGCGCGCTTTGCAACAATGCTTCTGGACCTGGGACGCATTGCTTTGTTTGCGCTGGGAGATACGCGGCATGGGTCCGCTCCTGCAGGGCCCAACGAGGCCAAGATCGGCGCCCGATTACTCGCGAGCTGGGGATATGAGCCCCTGCTGTGCGATGCCATGCGCTACCAGCATGAAAAGCCCCATCTCCTCGCGGACGCCCATCCGCTGGTTAGGATCGCGTACGCGGCGCGCCGGCTCTCCGATGCCTGGCCCTCGCAGTTGGAACAGGCGCGCAAGGAGGTTACCGAGGTTATCGATAGTGACCCGGAGGAGATCCGCGGTCTGATGGAAACTGCATCGACGATTGTGTCGGAGAGCGGAACTTGGGTAGACCCCAACACACAGGTACTTAGCACCGATGCGGCAGACACCCAACTAGCGAGCCTCGTCTCAAGGCGCGCCCTACTGGGAGAGATGCGCGCCTATTGGGCCGTGGCGGAAAACCAAATGGAGTTGCTCCATGCGGTGGCACAAGTGCTGGCAATCTTCTTCGGCATACGAAAAACCCTTTATCTGCAGCGCGAAGGGGACGTGCTGAGGGGAATCGACCTGTTCGGGGGCGGGAACGCGATCGGGGAGATCAGAGTTCGGATCCACGCCGAAGGGGGTCTAATTGCCCGCGCTGTGGCCAACGCCGATGTCCTGTATTCCCTTCACCGCGACCAATCAGCACTGACCGTCGTCGACAAAGAAGTCATAAGGCTACTGGAACGCCGCGGCATGCTGTGCCTTCCAATGGCCGCAGGCGGCGAGTCCGTCGGGATCTTCCTGGCTGGCCTGCACCCTGTCCGGCTCGACTGGTTGGGAGAGCACTGGGCGCTCCTTCGGGACTTCACCGCCCATGCCGGGGCGGCGCTGACAACGGTAAGGCATCAACAGGCCAAAAATGATTGGAGCCGCATGGAAGTACTCTCAGAATGCAACCTGCGTGCAAGACGCACTGCCCATGAAGTGAGCACCCCGATCACCATTATTAATAATTGTGTCTCAATAGTCGAAACGAAGCTGGATCAAGGCACGTCGGTTGAGGAGGATTTGGCGGTCATCGTTGTTGAGTTGGCGCGCGCTGAACGGATCATTCAGGAGTTCCGTGAAGGGTTCAAGGATTACTCCGATGCTCGTGGAATTGCGTTGAATGCGATGGTCCGTGATCTCGCTGCGGTCCTTAAGGATACCCTAATTAAAGGCCGGGACATTAGCCTCACATTATCGTTAGACGAAGGGATACCTGCAACACTAGACTTCGACGGCAATGCGATGCGGCAGGTTCTCATCAACCTGGCCCGCAATGCCATCGAGGCCATGAATGAAGGAGGCAGGCTGGAGCTTGCGACCGAGGACCACGTGCGCTTCGAGCATGACGATCATGTGGTCGTGTCGGTTAGCGATACTGGGCCGGGGCTTCCTGCGCACCAATTAGCAAGCCTATTCGAGCCGGCTCACAGTAGTAAGGGCGGAACCCACCAGGGGCTTGGGTTGAGTATCGTCAGGGATATCTTGGACCGGCTTGGTGCGCGAATCATGTGTCGCAGCCGCGAGGGTGCAGGCACTACGTTCACCGTGCTATTGCCCAGAAAGACATAATGAAGAAGGCCCTGAGTTTTCACCACGAGAAGAGCAGCCAGGGGCCGGTAAGGCGATAAGCGTCATAGCTCGACCGGCGGGCTCACAGCCCCCGCCACCAGGGATGTGACAGCCCGCGTTACATCTGCAAGCGAGGCGCTGGCGATACCCCAAAGTCGCAGGCGATGTCCCCCTCATGCACCTAACCGAGTTCATCAGGCGGTTCGGCACCGAGGTGCTGTCCGAACAACGCTGGAGCGCTCGCGTTGGCCTCGGCCCTTCGGATGTCCGCACCGCCGTGCGCCCGAGCACTAGCGGCTCGTCGCAGAGCGGCGCCGCGATGGGCAATGCGCACGCTGTCGGATACACTCAACGGTGCGTGCCAGGACCCCGTTTTATGCCTCGAGGCTGACGCCGAGGTCTTGGTTTCGGGCCATTTTCCTGGCCACAGTAGACCACCTCACCCAGTACAAGAATAACTTCTCCGCACTATCGGGCAGGTGCCATCAGGAGGTATCCTGCCGCATCGCTTGGCGAAGCAAGCACAGGCTCCAGAAGACCCTGGTTGAGTGCAAGTGCAAAGTGCACCCCCGTCTGTGCAGTTTGGTGTTGGTTGGCCGGTGAAGGCTACCTTGGTGACGTGCAGATTCGGTAAGCCGGGGTCGGTTCGGAGGACAAAGTGCCTTTCACGGCGGCGGTGGAGTTTGCCAATGCAGGCGATCCGAAGCATGTGCGCTTCGATAGCACCTGCCGTCCTCAACGGGCGACCCTGGCCCACTGGGCGCGCCACGCGAAGCACGCCAGCGTGCAGTTGGTCACCGATGGGCTCGCCAGGCTTGCTGCGGTGGGGCGGAGGCCGCTGCTCATGGCGCCGCTATGGTCAGCCTGTGCCAATCGAGTGACCTTTGAAGGGTGTTTGAGTGGGTCTATACCTTCATTGCCCGTCTTAAAACCACCGTCTGTGCCGCCTGCCATGCCATCACAGCAAGTTCGAAAGGTATCCGTCGCGCTGTCTCGCCGGCCCACAGTTCCGCAACAAGCGCCTCTCCAACATGCACTTCTGGATTGCTCCGCTTCTACACAACTGCGCGCGCAACAAACCCTGCCCAGAAGCATGGTTTCGCGCCCGTATCGTGCGCACTAGCTGAGACACGGCGCTAATCGCCACCAGCAATGCTAAGTCAGCAAACACAATCAGACCAACTGACCTACCGTGCCGGCTGCCTTATTCTGGCGGTCGATGATGACCCAGCTATGCGGCGAAGCGTGGCCGACCTCCTGGCCCTGCATGGTTTCGAGGTTGCCACGGCACCCGGGGGGCGCGAGGCACTGGAGGTCCTCAAGACCCGCGACGTGCAGATCCTGTTGTTGGACCTGCACATGCACGGCGTCGACGGTTTCGAGCTGATGGCCTGCCTAAGGCAAGAGGATCTGGATGTTGCCGTTATCGTCGTCAGCGGAGACCCATCAATCGACGCGGCCATCGAGTCCATGCGCCGCGGTGCCTGTGACTATTTACGCAAACCTTACGCCCCCCAGGCCTTGCTAAGAACGGTAGAAAATGCCGTCTGCAGGCGCTTCCTTGAACAGGAAAATCGAGTCATTCGGGAGCAACTCGAGGAATCGGAGCAGCGCTATCGCTTCATGGTAAATAGCTCGCCTGACCTCGTGTACCTGCTCGACGACCAGGGCCGCTTCACCTTTCTGAATGAGCGCGCGGAGGCGATGCTGGGCGTCAGCCCGGAGAGTCTCATCGGCCAGCACTACTCGTCCGTCGTGGCGCCCGAGGATCGCGACGCAGCTCACTTGAGGTTCAACGAGCGGCAAACGAGCTGGCCGGCCACGTCCAAACTTGAGCTAAGGTTGAGACGAAGGCTGCTCGCGGACGAGACCGCGATGGAAACCATCCCGGTCGAGTTGAATGCGATGGGGGTCTACCGCATGCAGAATGGCGAGCCCCAGTTTTCTGGTAGCTACGGTGTCGCGCGGGATCTCACAGAGCGCAAACGGTCAGAAGAGATCATCAGGCACCAGGCCTACCATGACCTACTGACCGGTCTGCCCAACCGCAGCCTGTTCATGGACCGCCTCTCGCAGGCATTGACGCAGTCCCAGCGGAGTAACGGCATCGTGGCCGTCATATTTCTCGACCTGGATCGCTTTAAGCTGGTAAACGACACTCTTGGGCATGCCACCGGCGACAAGCTCCTGGGGGCCGTCGGGCGGCGGCTCGCGGCCCACATCCGTTCCGAAGACACCATCGCGCGCATTGGCGGCGACGAGTTCCTCGTGCTGCTGCCCCGTATTCCATCCGGCGCTGATGCGGAGCGGGTAGCCAAGAAGCTTATCGACGGATTGAAGTCGCCGTTCCAGATTCAGGCGCAAGAGTTCCGCGTATCGGCGAGCATGGGTATCGCCGTGTGCCCGAGAGACGGGGACACGGCCGAACTGCTGATCCGCAATGCCGACCTCGCCATGTACAGCGCCAAGAACCGGCGCAATGGTCATTATTGCGTCTATACGAGATCCATGGACGCGGCACCATCGCGGCACCTCACGTTCGAACGCGAAATTTACCAGGCGCTGGAATCGAACCAGTTCGAGGTGTATTACCAGCCGCAGGTCCACTCGCCCACGGGGGCGATCCTCGGTCTGGAGGCCCTCATTCGCTGGAATCATCCATCACACGGGCAGGTCGCACCGAGTGAGTTCATCCCGGTCGCCGAAAAATCCGGGCTCATCACCGAGATCGGTCGGGCGGTCTTCGCCCGCGTGTGCACGGATCTGAGACGCTGGCTGGATATCAAGCTGCCGCCAATACGGCTCGGCGTCAACGTCAGCTCACGGCAGATTGACACCAGGGACTTTGTCGAGGACATCCTGGGGGCACTCCGCAAACATAATTTGCCCGGCAGCTGCCTGGAGTTAGAGATCACCGAGAACATCCAGCTCTGCGACCTCGATTCCGTGGTCGAGAAGCTGCGCACGCTCAATAGCCACGACATACGGGTGGCGATCGACGATTTCGGAACGGGGTATTCGGCGCTGAGCTATCTGAGAAGGCTCCCGATCCACACACTGAAGATCGACCGATCCTTCGTCAAGGACATAGACCCCAGAAGCTCCGAGGGCTGCATCGTCCCGGCAATCGTCTCAATGGCGAAGGAGCTTAAGCTGAACATCATCGCCGAGGGCGTCGAGACCGAGGATCAGCGTGACTATCTGGATTCGCTCGGGTGCTGTCTGATGCAGGGTTTTCTCTTTAGCGCCGCCGTTCCGGCAGATACCGCGACGCAACTGATGGGGGCAAGCCCTTTCTCCCGCCCGTCCCGCGAGTCCAAGCAGTCTTCATCGTAAAGCATGACTACTTGGCCTCTGTGTGCGGATAGAAGTGCCGGCTGCTCGGGCGCCAGGCCCCGACGCGGGCCGCCGGGAAGGCCGCGGTGAAGCTCGCTTCGACGGTGCAGTCGGCGAGGATGGGGCTGGTCGTGCAGGTAGCACCGACCAGGGTGCCGCCTGAGGTACCGCCGACCCTGGCGGCATAGTCGGCGTCAGGGGTAACGGTGAAGTGCACGATGGCGCTGTGGCTGACGGTCACCGGGGCGCCGGGGTCGATGCTGCCGTTGGGGCCGCCTCGGCCGATCACCACGACCTGGGTTCGGGGCTGGGCGTTACCCCAAACCGGGCCGGTCTCCAGCGCCCAGCGGGCGCCGACCTGCTGGTAGACGGAAGGGCAGTCAGGATCGCCGTCTGAGGTGGACGAAGCCCTTGGCCCGATAGCTCGGCGCCGATCTGCTATCCGTCCGTCGATTCCAACCGGACGTTGGTGCACGCAGATCTGCCTGTCTTTTTCAAACAGTCTGGCTGAAACTGTTATGGGCGCCCCCGCCCAACCTCGACGACCCGCAATTCGGTGCCGGCCGCCAGGGGGCGAATCCATGGATCAAGGGCTATCTGGTCCGCCGGCAGCCGAGAAAGCGCCTCCGTGGCCGCGGCTTTGTCCTTGTGTAGGCTGTGCACCAAGGCATACCAAGGTCGCCCGCGGTAGGTTTGGCGAATGTAGTAGACTCGGTTCGGCAGTCCCCCTCGGCCCACAAACGCATTCACTGACTTGCGGCTGGAGAAACCGATGAGCTGCAACGCGTAGTCGCCCTCCGAGGCAACGAGCAACTCACCCACGCCCGATGCACCGGCGCCAGCACCGGAGTCTCGGCGCGTGGAACCGCCGCCGCCTTCGGCACCCACCTCGCCCACCGCCGCGGCTGGTACAACGTGCAGGTCTTCTTTGGTCAGCTGCAGCGCGGAGCCGGCTATCGCCGCAGCACGGTCCTCACCTGCAGTGGGTGCTGCTATGGACCCCCTGGGTGCCGCGGTGGCCGTCGGGGGACCAGCATCGGCCGCGGCTGGAGCCCCACCAGCACCACCCGCATCCACGGCTTGCAGGGCTGATTTCAGGGACACGAGTTCCCCGGCAAGGCGCTCCTGCTCTGCGACGAGGCGGCGCATTTCCGCGGAGAGAGCAACTCCACTTTGTTCATGGCCAGCACCCGAAGAGGTTTCAGACGCCTGAATCGCCTGCTCTCCGTCCTGCGGGCGTCTCAACGAGGAAGCGATCACCGTTAGTTGGGCGGTCAATCGGTCGAGCTTCTCGAGAGTTTGCTTAGCAACCGCTTCTCCAGCGAAGAACTGCGCAAGGTCTCGTTGGATTTCCCGGACGTCGGCAGAAACCCCTGCCTGCCCGATCGTGGCCTGGCGATAGACCAGAAAGAGTGCGAGCGCGAAGGTGGCCGCGAATAGCGTGAGCAGCCCCACCATAAGCCTGGTGTGGAGTCGGTAGCGCGCGTTGAGAGCCTCGAGTTGAGTCTGCCATATCTCCTGGAGCTTGGATGCCGTTCCCCTATGAGCGGTGGCGGCTTTAGTGATGCGGGCTTCAAGCAACTTCGCGTAATCGCGCATCTTTTCGCGGTGGCGCATGACCTCCGCGAGGAGTTCGTCCCGACTCGAGTCTAGTCTCTCCCGGGACGCCGCATCGATTCGCTCTGCTGTCTGCTGTCGTTGAGGTGGGACGGGCCGGTTTGGATTCTCAATCATCTGAAAGGCGCAGGACGCTCGATTCTTGGGGTCGGCGGACATGCAGGTACAGCATTCTGCGGAAAGCGTGTGCGTGTAACGTGGACATGTGCCCGAGTGGACAGACGGATGGGATAACCAACCGCCCCACGGCGATATAAGGTGGGACGCAACCAACACGATAAGCGCGGGTCGGGCGCCGGTCAAGGAGGATCGAGTGGCCGTCCGGCCCTCGCGAGAGGATCTTGGACGCTCTTGCGGGCACTGGCAGAGCAGGTCAGTCGTGGATTTCTCCAGTGCCGGCTGTCCACTCGTCTGCTGACGTGTGCTCGCGAAGCATCAGTGGCTGAAAACGGCCGAGCATACGTCCCCCTGCCATCAGCGCCAGGGTCGTCAAGCACACCAAGCTCAACGACGCCGTCGACTACCTCATAGATGGCACCGACGAGGACTGGACCTGCATGGGCGAAGGCCGGTTCGGGTGTGGGGCCATGGGGGCCATGATGACCGGCAAGCTGAAGTTTCAGGGGCCCAAAGGCGAGGCCATGGGGGTCATGGGACCATTCGACAGCTTCCTCACCATGATTGGAAAGGTCCCCGGCGACAAGGCAGCCTGCCCCTAATCCGTTTCGGCAACAACGCAGCGCCGGGGATCGCCCCGGCGATACCGCCCCAACGCTGAGCGCCCCGCCACGGTGGCGCCTCATGCCAGATCCTCCACTATCATGCCCGGCAGGCGGTTTTCTTGTCGGCCTGGCCGTCGGCGAGGGAGGCTGGGCCCCGGCGCATGGCCATGGTTGGCTTGAGCGTGGAATGAATTGAACCAGATCGAGTGACTGCAAGGCGAGGTGAAGCTGCCACTCCCCGGCGGTGAGTGAGCGTCCGGAGCTGGCCGACTGCTGTCCGTTAGCCGCGTCTGAGGCCGCGGCCGGCCGGATGCGCGGACCGGTGGCGGCACACGACCCAGAGTTGTCTGTGACGCTCACGAGGTGAGTGTCCGCTATAGCGTGGTAAGCAGGCGAAACTAACCGTCTGGTTTTGCTGCGCGTGCAGATGGACAGATCAAAACTCCGCCCTGACCAGTGATCGACACGCTTGGCGAAGAGGCCGAACCAGGTGATTGCGCCACCGGACCCAGTGCCTGCAGGGCGGGTGATGTGACGCGGCTAGTTGTTGCTTGCAGGTTTGACGGCATCACATGCGCCTAGCGCCAACTCGCCCACCAGCAGGGTAACCCCGTCTCGTTTGCAAGGCTCTTGAGTGTCGTCTCGGTTACGGTGTTCATATCCTGAGCCTTTGCCGGCGGCCGTGGAGTGTACCCCTTGCGCATCAGTTTCCCAACAATCGAGGTGACACAATCGAGGTAACGCCCAGGCGCCGCCTTCGCGTGTCCGTTTGACCCGCGTCCGGTTCGGGTTAAGCGTCCGCTGACCATCCCGTTGCAGCCACACTCGGAACGAAGCTGACTGGCAGGTCATGGCCGGTTGCTGCCGTTCAAACCCCTCAACTCGAGCGACGTCCGTCTGGTCCGCAGGGAGGGGCAGCGGCGGGGGAGCAATCCGGCAGAGTCGGCGCGGATTATTCGGAGAAATTTGGGTGAGATAAAGTGAGCGACAACACCGTCTACTCAACCGACGGCGCGGCGCTTGTCTTTCTGTCACCAAAGGCTGACGCGCTTCCCGAGCGGGACAAAACGGCGCTACTGCGGGCCGCGGCGCGGGCGCTGTTGGGTGAAGCCAAGCGGCGCTCGGCCTATGGCCCGTCGTTTAGCAATAGTCGTCCGCTATGACTGTTGGCGGCGCGGTACCATTGGCTGAAAGAACAGGCGGGAACAATCGTGGCTTTTCAGAAGGGCGTGAGTGGTAATCCAAAGGGCAGGCCGGCGGGACAAACGCATAAGGCCCTGCGTGCCCAGATAGCAGCGGCGGCGCCCGACATCATCGCGAAGCTGATCGAGTCGGCGAAAGGCGGCGATAGCACCGCCGCCCGCCTGCTTTTGGATCGGCTGATGCCAGTTTACAGGGCCGTGGACCAGGCCCAGGCCCTGCCGCTTGGCGCTGACAAGGCCGATCTGGCGGGGGCCTCGCAGGCCGTTTTAGAGGGTCTGGCGCGGGGCGCCCTGACACCGGATCAAGCCGCATCGGTGGCCGTCGTGCTGGCAAATTTGACCCGGGTGCAAGAGTCTGTCGAGCTTGCCGACCGCGTTGCAGCACTTGAGAAGGCAAAACCATGAGCACATTACGCACCCGAGTTGCCGTCCTGGAAAAAAGGGATATGCCACCCGAAGCACTGGCCGTTCAGGTTTTCATCGTTTGCGCTGATAGCGGCCTGATGGCAAACGGCGAGCCACCGTCGCCGCCCGAGCCGGGCGACCTGTGTATTAGGATCACCCCCCACGCTCATGGCCCCGCCTAGTGCGGGGTTTTTGCTGTCTGGGGGGCATGGGCTTGCAGACGTTTGGCCCGCTTCACCCGGCCGACTTTGCGCCGCGTGGTGACTTTATGGTGACTCAAAAGAAAACGGCCTAGACCTTGCGAGCCTAAGCCGTTGTTTTTCTGGTGCGCCCTGTGCGACTCGAACGCACGACCGCCTGATTAAAAGTCAGATGCTCTACCGGCTGAGCTAAGGGCGCTGTACAAGCCGCTTAGAGTACCCCATCGCCGATCAAACCGAAACTGCCGGCAGTCGGCGCCTGCAGTCAACGCCCCTCCTTCGTCATACGTTCGAGCCGACTCTTGGCAAGACGAGCCTCGGTCGTTTCAGGGAAACGTTCGACCAACCCTTCCATGGACGCCCGGGCGGCAGGCCAGTTTTGCTGCTCGTACTGGATGTAGCCAATCTTGAGCAGGGCCCCGGGGACCTTGGGGCTCCTAGGGTACTGCCCGACCAACGCCTCGAATTCCATCAGCGCGGCCGGGTAGTCCCTACTGGTGTAGCTGCTCTCCGCCAACCAATAGCGTGCATTATCTGCATATTGCCCTTCCGGGTAGCGCGCCAGCAGATCCCTGAAGGCGGCCTGGGCCTCGCCATAGCGCCGATCTTTAAGCAGTTCGAAGGCGGCCTTGTAGACCTCTCGCTCGCTCCCCGCCGTCGTCTCTGGCGACGGCAGAGTGGGGATTCGTGTGGGCACGGTGGGACGCAGATCTAGGGCATCGATGGGTTGTTGCCGCGGATCGAGCCCGGGCGGCCCTTCGCCGCCTGTGGCGAGCCCCATCGGCGGAACCGCTTCCGGGAACGGTGCCGGCGGCGGCAGCTGGTCCTGCCCAGGGATCGACACACTGCCGCCTCCTGTGAGACCGTTGATCCGATATTGCTGGACCTCAACCAGGCCGCGCAGCTCTTGCACCTCCTGCTGCAGGCGCTGGACCTGTATCAACAGACCAGCGGCACTCTGATTGCCGAGCGCGCTTTCCAGTCTTGCGACCCGCGCCTCCAGCTCCGCGTCGGACGCGGCCAGGCTGGGCAGCGCGAACAGAACTGTCGGCAACACTAAGCCTGCAACGATTGCGAATTTCATAGACGGACTCCTTGCTGTACGGCCCTTCTGGCTCAGTAGGCCAGTTCGACGCGTCGGTTCTGTGACCATGGACCCTCACCATGCCCGGGAATCGCGGGTTTTTCCTCACCGAAGCTGACCCGGCCCAACTGGTCGGCCGGCACCCCCTCCGCCAACAGGAACCGTTCTACGGTTTGAGCCCTCAGGTCTCCTAGGGCCAGGTTGTACTCCCGTGCCCCCCGCTCATCCGTGTGCCCCTCTAGGGAGACACGGGTCCCGGGGTGGCTGGCCAAGTAATTGGCATGGACCTCTAGCAAGCTGACAAACTCAGGGCGGATCTCGCTGCTGTCGTAGTCGAAGTAGACGACCTTGCGGTACAGGGGGCTGCCGGGATTATCCCAGGGCCGGTTCGCGTAGGTCTCCACGGGCGGCGGGAGCGCGCTTGGCGCTGAACTTGGGAGTCTGGCCGGGATCGCCGACGGGGCCGGGTCGTCCTCCCGCACCTCCGGGGCACACCCCACGACGCTGAAGGCCAGACCGACGGCCAGGGCGACGACCGATGCGAAAGCTCTGCTCACGGGGTTGTCCTCACTCAAAAAGGGGTGACCAGGCGGGTTCACGCACGTCCCGGGAATCCTGGGACAGGCGCTGGCTGACGCGTCCGTCCACGGAGGCGGTGGCAAGGACGCCCCGGCCATTGTGGTGGGTGGCGTAGATGATCATGCTTCCATTGGGGGCGAAACTCGGGGATTCGTCCAGGCTCCCGCTGCTCATAATGCGCGTAGGCCCTCCCCCGTCAAGCTTCAGCAGCCCGACGCGAAACTGGCCGTTGACCCGAGTGACCAGGGCCAGCGACCGCCCATCCGGGGAGTAGCTCGCGGCTGCGTTGTAGTCGTTCTGGAAGGTCACCCGCTCGGCGGCACCACCTGCGGCACTGACCTTGTAGATCTGTGGCCCACCGCCCCGATTGGAGGTGAAGACGATGCTGCCCCCGTCCGGTGACCACGCCGGCTCGGTGTCGATACCGAAGTGGTCGGTGATCTGACGTAACTCTCGGCTGGCCAGGTCCAGGACATAGATGTCCGCGTTGCCACCCTTCGAGAGGGTCAAGGCCAGCGAGCGCCCATCCGGCGAGAAGGCCGGCGAGCTGTTGATGCCGGGATGCCTGGCGACCATCTCGCGTCGGCCACTAGCCAGGTCCTGGATATAGATCGCGGGACGCTTGTCCTCGAAGGAGACATAGGCCAGGCGCTGACCGTCCGGCGACCAGGATGGGGACATGATGGGCTCATTGGACGACACGATCGTCTGGGCACCATACCCGTCCGCGTCCGAGACCCGCAGGGTGACCCGGCCGTCCTGATCCGTTACATAGGCAACGCGCGTGGCGAAGACGCCGGGCTGACCGGTAAGCTTCTCGTAGATTGCGTCGGCGATGCGGTGCGCGGTGTAGCGCATCCCCGCCGACGTCGTCTTCGGCGACGAAACCAGCAACTGATCTCCACTGAAGACATCGAACAGCACGTAACTGATCTCGAACCCGCCCGCCACCGGGCTCACGTTACCCACTACGAGATGCTGCATACCGAGCAGGCGCCAGTCACGTAGATCGACCTCCGAGGCGCTATGCGGGGTTGCCAGCATGTCTCGGGTGGGCATGGGCTTGAAACGACCAGATCGGGCAAGGTCCGCGGCGATCACGCTACCGACATCGAGGGGGGGAATGGCCCCGTCGGAGACGCCAAAGGGGACCACGGCGATGGGCTGTGCGCCTTCGACACCACCGGTTACCTCGATGGTCAGCTGAGCCTGAGCCGGGGCGTACCAGGCGAGCAGTAACAGCAGGGCTAAAGCGAGTCTGTTCATAGCGAACTCTATCTTGTTTGGGCAAATTGGTGCGGCCAATCCGGGCCGCCGTACATAGGCATTTGCTAACGTCAGACCGCCCTCGATGCGGGACCTTGCAGGGCAGGGTTCCGCCGCCATCAGGGCCTGAACTTGAACTGGAAGTGCCGCAGCATATCGAAGGCCTGACCGCTTGGCACGGGCAGTGGCGACGCCTTGTAGACCGCGGCAATCGCAGATCCGTCGAAAGACGCGCTCCCACTACTCTTGACCACTCGCACGCTCCCCTCGACCACCTCACCGCTGGGCTCTAGGCGTAACTCGAGGGTGCACTCCAGACCACGGGACGAACCCGGCGGACGCACCCACTGCTGCTCCACGCGGTCGCCGAGCAGGGACCCGAAGCGGTAGGCCTCGCGTTTGGCGTTCTCCGCTGCAAGGGCGTCCGCCGCCTCCGTCTCGCGGGCGCGCTGGGCTTCCTGGGCCCTGCGCTCCTCTGCGGCCCGGGCCGCGTCTGCCTTCGCCTGAGCCTCGGCCTGACGGCGTTCCTCGGCGGCCTTACGCTCTGCTTCGGCCTTCGCCTCGGCCTGGCGGCGCTCTTCGGCGGCTTTACGCTCTGCTTCGGCCTTCGCCTTGGCCTCGGCCTGGCGGCGCTCCTCGGCGGCCTTACGCTCTGCTTCGGCCTTCGCCTTGGCCTCAGCCTGGCGGCGCTCCTCGGCGGCCTTACGCTCTGCTTCGGCCTTCGCCTTGGCCTCAGCCTGACGGCGTTCCTCGGCGGCCTTACGCTCTGCTTCGGCCTTCGCCTTGGCCTCAGCCTGGCGGCGTTCCTCGGCGGCCTTGCGCTCTGCTTCGGCCTTGGCGTTGACCTCAGCCTGGCGGCGCTCCTCAGCGGCCTTGCGCTCGGCTTCCGCCTTGGCCTTGACCTCAGCCTGGCGGCGCTCCTCAGCGGCCTTGCGCTCGGCTTCCGCCCTGGCCTTGACCTCAGCCTGGCGGCGCTCCTCAGCGGCCTTGCGCTCGGCTTCCGCCTTGGCCTTGGCCTCAGCCTGGCGGCGCTCCTCAGCGGCCTTGTGCTCGGCTTCCGCCTTGGCCATGGCTTCGGCCTGGCGGCGTTCCTCCTCGGCGGCCTTGGCTTGTGTCTCTGCCTGACGCCGCATTTCGGCCGCCCGACGCTCTGCTTCAGCCTCGGCCTCTGCCGTCGCCTCTTGTTCTGCCTGTCGGCGTTCTTCCAAGGCGCGCCGCTCAGCCGCGGCAAGGGCCGCGGCATCCGCTTCAGCCTTGGCCTCCTGTTCAAGCTGGCGTTTAGCCTCCGCGTCAGCCCGTCGTTGTGCTTCGACCTCCGCAGCCAGGCGCTCTGCCTCCGTTGCGGCGTCCTCGGTTGCCGGATCCGCCTGCACCACATCAGGCGGCTCCAACGCTTCGGGGACGCCGGCCTCCTGGCGCAACTGCTCTACTTGGGCCTCCAAGGCCTTAGAGGCGAGCAGTTGAGCGTCGATGATCGGCTGCTCAGACCCCGGAGATCCAGGAGGGACCAACCACTGAACACCCACCAGCAACAATAGCGCAAGGATCAGGTGCAGTCCCAGGGACCACCACAGGGCTGTAGGGTTGTGCCGCAGGAGTTGGAACATCACCGATCAATCGCTAGGGCGCCCTGTTCCGGCTGCCAAGACTTTGGGGCGGCGGCTCTGTAATCAGCCCGACCTCAGCCGCTCCCGCCGCCTGGGCGACAACCATCGCCTGAATGACATGGGCATAATCCACACGACCATCCCCGCGGACCATGACAGGCGTACCGGGTTTGTATTGCAGCACGGTGCGTAACCGCTTGAGCAGGGCCATCCGATCGACCGGCAGGTTTTTGTCCTCGCCCACGTCCAGGTACAGGTCGCCGAACTCGTCCACGGTGATGACCACCGGCTCGTCCCCCTCGCCGGGCAGTGCCGCTGCGTCCGCCTGGGGGAGATTGACCTTGACCCCCTGGGTGATCAGTGGAGCCGTCACCATGAAGATGACCAACAGGACTAACATCACGTCGATATAGGGCACGACGTTGATCTCGGCCATCGGTCGACGGCGGGTGCGGATCCGTTTCATTCGGAAGCTCCGGCCCGCGGGCTCAACTGCGCCCCTGGCGCTGCAACAGGGTGGAGAACTCTTGCATGAACTCGTCGTAGCGGCTGTTGAGCCGCTCCACCTGATTGCTGAACCTGTTGTAGGCGATGACCGCCGGAATGGCCGCGAACAGACCGATGGCAGTGGCCACCAGGGCCTCGGAGATACCGGGGGCCACCAGCGCCAGGGTCGCCTGCTGGACATTACCCAAGGCATGGAAGGAATGCATGATGCCCCAAACGGTGCCGAACAGACCGACATAGGGGCTGGTCGAACCGACCGTGGCCAGGAACGTCAGATGGGTTTCCAGTCGATCCAGCTCGCGGCTCAGCGCAACCCGCATGGACCGCTCGGCACCCTGGATGACCGCCATGGTGTCACCGCCATCGTCACCCTTACGCAGCCGAACGTATTCCTTGAAACCGCCCCGGAAGATACTTGCCAGCCCAGACAGCTTCTTGTCTTCCTGGCCAAGATCCCGGTACAAGGCACTCAGGTCGCCGCCTGACCAAAAGCGTTGCTCGAAGGCGTCGGCCGCTCGGGCCGCCCGCTTGAGCGTCCAGGCCCGGTCGAAGATCATGGTCCAAGACACGATGGATGCCAGAACCAACGTCAGCAGGACGAGCTGGACCACCAGGCTCGCATGCAGGACTAGATCGAGAATGGAAAGCTCAGCGCCCATGGGCTATCTCCGCCAAAAGCTGCTTGGGAATGCGTGCCGGACCCAGGGTGAGCGCGTCCACGCAGGCGACCTGGAAGCTGCCCCGGCAGCAGACCACCGAGTCGCTATCGCGCACCACCTCTTGGGCCAGCTCCAGGCTGGCACCGCCCTGCCCGACCAAGGCTACGGTGACCGTCAAAACGTCGTTAAACAGGGCCGGGCGCAGATACTCGATGGCCGCCCGGCGCACACTAAACTGAACCCCTGCGTCGCGTCGCAGGGCATCTTGCTCGAAGCCCAGGGCCCGCAGCCACTCGGTGCGGGCCCGCTCCATGAACAGGAGGTAGTTGGCGTGGTAGACCACCCCGCCCGCGTCTGTATCTTCGTAGTAGACACGCACGGGCCAGCGAAAGATCGGGGAGTTGGTGATGCGTCGCACCTGCCCTCTGCCTTGTTCGGCACAAAAGATCCAAGATTTTAGCAAGAACGAGGCCAGAAGCCCACGTAACCCGACGAGGTGTCGCCCGGCGCAGATTGTCTCCAACCCCGGCCTTCGTCGCCAAGGGTGAGGGTCCCGCGCCGAAGCAGCCTCAACCCTCGCCGCTCAGGATACCCCGCCATCGAACAGGTCGGCGATGGCCGACCCCGACCCCGGCCGCGCCGGTGCCGCCAGCCCCAGGTGCAGATAGGCGGTCTGGGTGGCCATGCGCCCACGGGGGGTGCGCATGAGGAACCCTTGCTGGATCAGGTAGGGTTCGATGACGTCCTCGATGGTGCCGCGCTCCTCGCCGATGGCCGCCGCCAGGCTCTCGACCCCCACCGGGCCCCCGTCGAACTTCTCGATCACAGCGGCCAATAGGCGTCGGTCCATGTTGTCGAAGCCAAGACCATCCACCTTCAGCATGGCCAGGGCCTGATCCGCCACCCCGGCGGTGATGCGTCCGTCCGCACGCACCTGGGCGTAGTCGCGCACCCGGCGCAACAGCCGATTGGCGATGCGCGGGGTGCCCCGAGAGCGGCGGGCGATCTCCGCCGCCCCCTCGGGTTCCGTGGGGATGTCCAAAATGGCCGCGGAGCGCTGACAGATGTGGGTGAGGTCGGCGGCGCTGTAGTATTCCAGGCGCTGGACGATACCGAAGCGGTCGCGCAAGGGTGAGGTCAGGAGCCCGGCCCTGGTGGTGGCCCCGACCAGGGTGAAGGGCGGCAGGTCGAGCTTGATCGACCGCGCCGCCGGGCCCTCGCCGATCATGATGTCGAGCTGGTAGTCCTCCATGGCCGGGTAGAGGACCTCTTCCACCACCGGGCTGAGGCGGTGAATCTCGTCCACGAACAAGACGTCCCCCGCCTCGAGATTGGTTAGGAGCGCGGCAAGATCGCCGGGCTTTTCGATGACCGGGCCAGAGGTCTGACGGAGATTGACGCCCATCTCTTGGGCGACGATGTGCGCCAGGGTGGTCTTGCCTAGCCCGGGGGGACCAAAGATCAAGACATGATCCAGGGCTTCGCCCCGCTGGCGCGCAGCGCCGATGAAGATCTCCATCTGCTCGCGCACCGCCGGTTGCCCCACATAGTCCGCCAGATGGCGTGGGCGGATGGCCCGATCCAGGGCCGCATCGTCCGTCTCTGCTTCCGGGCTGATCAGTCGCTTAGCATCGTTCATGGGCGGCAATGGTGGGGCATTTCCCCGCCTAGAGGAAGGGCCCGGCCAAACTCCCTGGACGGGCCTGTTCGGGCTACGCCCCCTCCCCTGCCCGGGAAAAGCTGTTGGCGGTCTTACCCTAGAGACCCTTAGTGGCTGGGACTGGCATATGCTTACCACACACCTGCCTCGACACCCGAGACCTCCAGCTCGTCCAACCGCCATGCGCCTGTATTTTCGCCACCCCACCGACATACCAATACGCTACCGCCTGACGGATGTGGCCGCCCACCACAGCGATTACCTGCGTAACATCGGCCGCGGCGGACTCTGCTTCCACTCGCGCATCCCGATGGTCCCAGGGGTTCGCATTCACATCGAGATTGCCATCGCCCGACCGGTGTTCAAGGCCGAAGGCGTGGTGGTCTGGTGTAACGAAGACGACGGTGGCTTTGATGTCGGGGTGCGCTTCGAGGGGGCGGAGACGGACTACAGGGTGCGCATGGCGGAACAGGTGTGCCAAATCGAGCACTACCGCCATGAGGTGTTGCGCACCGAGGGCCGCGAGCTGACCAGCGAAGCCGCCGCCCTGGAGTGGATTCAGAAAGACGCGGCTGACTACCCGCGCTGAGCCGGCCAGACTGTTGGCCCCAACGCGCCCGTTCTTTCCTCTAGTTTGTTAGGCATGGTTCCCAACAAAAGCGTTGTAGTTGAGATCAACCCCCACCGGCAGTACCTCCATCATCAGCCGGTATTCGCCGACCTCAGGGCGGCGCGGATGATCTCCTCCGCGGTCTTGGCCCCATCGTCGACGGCCTTGGCCATGCGCTGGGCGTCTGCCGGCCTGTAACCCAGGGCGATCAGAGCGCTGAGCGCATCCGCCAGGGCCCCGTCGTCGCCAGACGCCGGCCTCGGACCGGCGACGGCCCCGACGGGCAGCCCGTTGCCGAGGGCCTCGAGACGATCACGCATCTCGATGATCAGCCGCTGGGCGGTCTTACGCCCGATCCCCGGGACACGGATCAGGGCATCCTCGTCGCCCTGCTCGATGCACTGGGCAAAGCGCGTCGCATCCATGCCCGAGAGGATGGCCAGGGCCATGCGCGGACCAACTCCGGAGACTTTGAGCAGGCCGCGAAATAGGCCGCGCTCCTGCTCCCCGGCGAAGCCGTAGAGGACCTGGGCATCCTCGCGCACCGACAGGTGGGTGAACAGGGTCACGGCCGCGCCGACTGCCGGTAGCTCGTAGAAGGTGGACATGGGCGCCTCCAGCTCGTAGCCCACCCCACCGACATCCAGCATGAGCTGGGGCGGGCGTTTGTAGACCAGCTCGCCACGCAATCGACCAATCATAGGTAGGCCCTCATGGGGTTGGGCGCCAGTCGCGCCAGGAGGCGGCAGCCCGCTTGCGCGCCGGAAGCCCCAGGGAGTGGGCATGGCACAGGGCCAGGGCCAGTGCGTCCGCCTCGTCCTCGGAGGGCTGGGACTCCAAGGACAGCAGGATACGCACCATGTGCTGCACCTGGGCCTTTTCCGCCGCCCCGGTGCCCACCACGGCCTGCTTCACGGACTTTGGGCTGTATTCGTGGACTTGTACGCCCCCTTGGAGGCCGGCGCAGATGATGGCCCCGCGTGCCTGGCCAAGCTTGAGGGCTGCCACCGGGTCGCGGGCAAAGATGAGCTGTTCCACCGCCATCTCCTGGGGGGCATGGTCACGGACCAATATCGCCACCTGTTCGAAGATGAGCCCGAGCCGGTCCGGCCAGGGCGACTGGCCGACGCGGATACAACCGCTCGCCACACGGGTGCTGCGATGACCATCACTGTCGATGACGGCATAGCCGGTGATGCGCGAACCCGGATCGATGCCCAGGATGCGCCTCCTGGCGGGACCGGGCCGGGCGAGTTGGGCCTGGGTGATCGAGGGCGAGCGCACGACCGAGGGCCTAAGCCCCCAATGCCTCAAGAATATCGTCGGAGATGTCGGCGTTGGTATAGACCTCCTGCACGTCATCCAGATCTTCGAGGACCTCGACCATCTTCAGCAGCCGCTCGGCGGTCTCCTGGTCCGGGGTGCTCGAGGTGGTGGCGTTGTAGGTGACCTCCGCCACGTCTGTGGTCAGGCCCTTGCCCGCCAGGGCGTCGCGCACCGTCTCGAACCCCTCTGGGGTCGTAATGACATCCACAGATCCATCGTCATTGCTGACCACATCCTCGGCCCCTGACTCCAGGGCGATGTCCACTACCAGGTCTTCGTCCACACCGGTGTCGAAACTGATCACCCCCTGCTTGACGAACAGATAGGCCACCGAGCCGTCGGTCCCCAGGTTGCCGCCGTGTTTACTGAAGGCGTGACGGACCTCTGCGGCGGTCCGGTTGCGATTGTCGGTCATGCAATCGACCATCACCGCCGTCCCGCCTGCGCCATAACCCTCGTAGCGGATCTCCTCGTAATTTTCGCCCTCCATGCCTCCGGCGGCGCGCTTGATGGCCCGGTCGATGGTGTCCTTGGGCATATTGGCCGCGAACGCCTTGTCCATGGCCAGGCGTAGGCGCGGGTTCGTCCCGGTATCGCCGCCACCCTCACGTGCCGCAACCGTGACCTCGCGAATGAGCTTGGTCCAGGTCTTGCCGCGGGACTTGTCCTGGGCGGCCTTACGGTGCTTGATATTGGCCCATTTGCTGTGACCGGCCATAAATCCCCTCGCTAGCTCAATAAAGTCCGCAATTGTACCCGTCCGGGTGACCCGGCAGCCACAAGCCTCAAGCATCCAGGGCATCGGCCAGCAAGTGCGCCAGGTTCACCCGGTTGGTGGGGTGTGGCACGCTGTCGCTGGTCCAGACCTGCGTAATGCCCGCCTCCGCCATGCGCCCCAGGGCCCCATCGCAGAAGAGCCCATGGGTCGCCAGCACGGAGATCGAGGCGGGGTCCAGGGGCTTTAGGGCTTGGGCCGTCGCGATCAGGGTCCCCCCGGTGCTGACCACGTCGTCCAGCAACACCACCGACCGGCCCAGGACGTCCAGCTCGGGCAGGGCGATGCGCACCTCCCGGTCGCCAAGGCGCTCCTTTCGCGCCACCCCGTAGTCGAGCCCCTGGACCGCGGCCACCGCCGCCACCCATTGGAGGGACTCGCTATCCGGGCCCAGCACCAGCGGATTTTCCAGATGCGTGGCGAGAAACTCGGCCATGGGCCCTGCTGCGCTCAAGGCGACCGCCCGCTGTACGGGGATGGCGTCCGCGAGGCTTGGGACCCGGTGGAGGTGTGGGTCCACCGTCACCAGGGTATCGAACCAGTCCGCCAACAAGGTGCCCAGCACGCGCTGGCTGACGGCCTCGCCGGGGACAAAGGCGGTGTCCTGGCGCATGTAGCAGAGATAGGGGGCGACCAGGGTGAGGTGTCGAACTCCCAGGTCCCGTGCCGTGGCGGCCGTCAGGACCAACTCGAACAGCTTCTCGTTGGGGCGGTCCATGCCTCGATAGAGCACCACCCGCTCCGGCAGCGCGGGCGGCAGACGTACCCGACTCTCACCGTCCGGAAAACGGTGGATGCCGACGCCAGCGTAGGGCAGGCCGGCTGCCGCGGCCATGGCCCTGGCCTGGACCTCACCTTCGGGGAACCCCACTACCAGAGCATCGCGCATCGTCACAAACTCCCGCTAGGTCACTGCTGGGACGCAGGCACAAGGTATGCGGACCGACAAGGCGCTGTCCGCACTTCCCGGCCACCGGGCTCGATTCGCCTCGCCCGGTCGCGCCGAAGTCGGCGCTCCCACACCCCACCCTCCGACAAGATCAACAGTTGACGCTCAACCCCGACAGCCCGCGCAACGGTGGACCGGGCTCTCCGACCCGGTAGCCGCTGTCCCGACCGGCCAACGCCCGGGCGAAGCGAAAGTCGGCCGGAAACTCCGCATGGATGGCGTATAGCGCCTCACCCTGCTGGACCGCGTCGCCCTGCTTGTGCAGCAGGTCGACCCCAGCCCCCTTATCCAGGGGTGCCCCGGCGACGCGGGCAATGCGGGCGATTTGTAGATTGTCGATGCTCAGCACGATGCCATCCTGTTGGGCCGCGACCTCGTGGCGCAGGACCCCAGGACCGGCCGGCTCGAGGTTCCGCCCCTGCGCCTCGCAGATCGCCTCCATCTTGGCCAGGGCCGCGCCCGACTCCAGGAGTTGGGTGGCGAGCGCTAGGCCGCCGCCGCCGCGCACTTGAGGGTCCAGCTCCAGCAGGCGCCCGGCGAGCACCAGCGACTTGTCCCTCAGGTCCGCCGGTGCCTGGGGGTCTCGACGGAGCACCGCCATGACATCGCGGGCCTCCAGGACCGGGCCGATACCACGTCCGACGGGCTGGCTACCATCGGTGAGCAGGACCTCCAGGTGCATACCCAGGCTGTCGCCGACGTACTCGAAGAGTTTGCGCAGGGCCAGGGCCTCCTGACTCCCGCGGACCTTGGCCGTAGGACCCACCGGGATGTCGATGAGCAAGTGCGTGGAGCCTGCGGCGAGCTTCTTCGCCAGGATCGAGGCAACCATCTGGCCTGGCGAGTCCAGGGACAGGGGCCGCTCCACGGCGATCAGGGCGTCGTCTACGGGTGCCAGCCGGGCGGTGCCGCCCCAGGCCAGAAAACCGCGCTCCCGCCGGATGATCTCCCCCAGGCGTTCGGGCGATAGCTCGACTCGGGCCAGCACCTCCATGGTGTCGGCGGTCCCAGAGGGCGAGGTGATGGCCCGTGAGGACGTCTTGGGAAAGGGCAGCCCATGGGCGGCGACGATGGGTACGACGATCATGCTCGTGCGGTTGCCCGGGACCCCGCCGACACAGTGCTTGTCCACCACCAGGGACTCGCCCCAGTCGAGTCGCTGGCCGCCCTCGGCCATGGCCCGGGTGAACCACAGGACCTCCTCACGCTCCAGGCCGACCTGGGCGCAGGCGACCACGAAGGCGGTCATCTCAATCTTGGAGTAGCGATTGGCGCCGATGTCTCGGACCACCGCGGAGAACTCCGCCGCGTCCAGGCGCTCGCCGCGGATCTTGCGATGCACCGCCGCCAGCGACCCCGGCGGACGGGCGTGGGCGACGCGCACCCGGCATCCTGGTTCCATGCCCAACTGAGCGAAGGCCTGCTCGGCGAGGCCCAGCTCGTCCGGGGCTGTGATGGACGGGTCATCCACTACGTTGAGCACCGCCAGCACCCCCGCCGAGCCCTCCGTGGGCCCTTCGGCTGCCCCGACCTCGACCTTGTTCAGGGCCTGAAACCCCTCGCTGCGATAGGTCGCGCAGCCGCGGTGCAGGTAGGCGACGTTCTCGTGGTAGGTGTCGATAGCGACCCGACGCAGCTTGAGGGTCTCGGGCATGGCAGTGGCTCCAGTTGGTCGCGGCGCGCCAATCGCTCGCCCGGCTCGCCGCATGGTCCTTAGTATCGTCTACCTGGACCGGACCTTTGGCTTTTCGCAAGGACGACGTGCCGCGGCCCTTGCTAGGCCTGATTTACCACCAAGGGCGCCTCGCCCGCCAGCTCCATGGTCCGTCAGTTCGGCCATTGCGGGAGCCCGGCTTTACCCCAACACCCGAATCCGGGAGAATCCGGTGCGGTAGCCCGTCGTCCTGGCTCCAGGAATCCCCGCACCCATGCATTGCACCTTCGAACATCCTCTCAACGAACGCTTCCGCACCTTCCTGCGGTTGGAGCATCTGTTTGAGAAGGCCAGGTACTTTCTACCCCAGGAAGACCCCTGGGCGACCCGCGTCGCCATCGAGTCCCTGTTGGACATCGTCTCCATCACCTCCCGGGCGGATGTGAAGAACGAGCTGATCAAGGAGCTCGACCGCAATGGGGCGACCCTGACCCGAATCGCCAGCCAACCGGGCGTGGACCCGGATGCACTGGGGCGCGTGATGGGTCAACTTGACCGCGCCCAGTCGGATCTGATGCGGCTCACCGGCCCTATCGGTCAGACCGCCAGGGAGGACGAGTTCCTCAAGGGCATCGCCCAGCGCAACAGCATCCCCGGCGGGACTTGCAGCTTCGATCTACCCAGTTTCCACTATTGGCTGATCCAACCCATGGAGGCACGCGAACGACGCTTCGCTGCCTGGATGCAGGACATTGCCCCGGTGGAGACAGCCATCCGCCTGGTACTCTCCCTCGTCCGGGATAGCGCCAGACCAAGACGGGTGGTCGCGGAGGCGGGGTTCTTCCAAGAGGCCCTGAACATCCAGGCCCCGGCCCAATTGGTGCGCGTCACCCTCAGCGACGGTCAGGCAGTCTTTCCGGAGGTCAGCGGACACAAGAGCCGCTTCAGCATCCGCTTCCTGACCCCGGAGGCCGGTGGTCGCCCCGTCCAGAGCCGCGAGGACGTGGACTTCACCCTGACCTGTTGCGTGTTTTGATGACGATCATCGTCCCCTGCCCGACCTGCGCCAAGCCGGTCCCCTGGACCCCTGAGTCGGAGTTTCGGCCCTTTTGTTCCAAGCGCTGCCGCCTGATCGACCTGGGCGAGTGGCTGAACGAGGGTCATGTGATCCCCGAACCCATCGATGGCGCCCTGCCAGAGGGCGACCGCGACGACCGCGACGACCGCGATGACTGGCCTCGCTAGTCTTGGGCCAATCGTTCGCGCATCCGGGCGATGGCCGCCCGCACCTGCCGAGGTGCCGTGCCGCCAATATGATCCCGGGCGGCCACGGAGCCATCCAGGGACAACACCTTGAAGATGTCGCTATCGATCAGGGGTGAGAAGCTACGTAGCTCTTCCAGGGACATGTCTGCCAGGTCCCGCCCCTCGCGCACACCGAAGGCGACTGCCTTTCCAACCACCTCGTGGGCGTCACGGAAGGGAATTCCGCGTCGCACCAGGTAATCGGCCAGGTCGGTGGCGGTGGCGAAGCCCTGGCGGGCGGCGTCGCGCATGGCCTCGCGCCGACAGGTCAGGGCCCCCATCATCTCGGCGAAGACCTTGAGGGAGCCGCGCAGGGTATCGGCGGTGTCGAAGAGCGGTTCCTTGTCTTCCTGGTTGTCCTTGTTGTAGGCGAGCGGCTGGCCCTTCATCAGCGTCAGCAGCCCGATCAGGTGGCCAAACACCCGCCCGGTCTTGCCGCGCACCAGCTCGGGTACGTCCGGGTTTTTCTTCTGGGGCATGATCGAGGAGCCGGTGCAGAAGGCGTCGGACAAATCGATGAAACCGAACTGAGCGGATGACCAGAGGATCAGCTCCTCCGAACAGCGCGACAGGTGCATCATCAGGATGGCCGCATCGGCGGCGAATTCGCAGGCAAAATCCCGATCCGAGACCGCATCCAGAGAGTTCTCCGCGGGACGGTCGAAACCGAGAAGCTCGGCTGTCTGGTTGCGGTCGATGGGGTACGAGGTCCCGGCCAGGGCAGCAGCCCCCAGGGGCATCACATTGGCCCGGCGCCGGCAGTCGGCGAAGCGCTCGCGATCCCGCTCCAGCATCTCGACCCAGGCCATCATGTGGTGACCGAAGGTGATGGGCTGGGCGACCTGCAAGTGGGTGAAGCCCGGCATGACGGTGTCTGCCTCGCGCTCGGCCAGCTCCACCAGGGCCAGCTCCAGGCGAGCGATGGCGGCGCGGATGGCGTCGATCTCGTCACGCAGAAACAGTCGGATGTCCGTGGCCACCTGGTCGTTGCGCGAGCGACCGGTGTGGAGCTTCTTGCCCGCCTCGCCAATGTCTGCGGTGAGGGCGGTCTCGACATTCATGTGGACATCTTCCAGCGGCACCGACCACTCGAAGCCCCCGGCCTCGATGCGCTCGCGAACCCGCTCGAGGCCGGCGACAATGGCTGCCCCCTCCCCCTCGCTCAGGATGCCCTGGCGCGCCAGCATGGTGGCGTGGGCGATAGACCCCTGTATATCGTAGCGATAGAGGCGCTGGTCAAAGCCCACCGAGGCGGTGAAAGCTTCCACAAAGGCGTCCGTCGGCGCATTGAACCGCCCGGCCCAAGGTTTTGTGGCATCGCTCATCGCGGTTCGGTCTCCATTCGATTTCTCGTGTAAATTGAGCATTGTAACCTGCGCGGAGAACGAACCACGTCGATCGCCGACTCCCGCCTCAGCGCTGGGACCCGACTGGCGTCACCGACGCAACAACCTGGACAACGTCCATCGATGGGTCTCCGCCGTCTTCCCTGGGGTAGCGTAGGTGCTGGATTCTCGCATTGAGCGGGACTATCAGATACGTTTAGTGTTCCCATGCCCGTGGAGGACGCGATGAACATCCTGGTTGTGGACGACGAGCCCCATGCCCGGCAACGCCTGCGCTGCCTCATCGAGGAATTGGATGCTGGCTACCAGGTGGTGGCCGAAGCCACCGACGGGGACGGGGCTTTGGCGCAGTGCGCCGAACATGCCATCGATGTGGTCCTGCTCGACATCCACCTGCCCGGGATGGATGGGCTGGAGGTGGCCTCCGGCCTGGTGCAGCTCGATCCCCCACCGGCAGTTATCCTGGTTACCGCCTACCAGGAGCGTGACCTGGAGGCCTTCGCCCACAAGGTCCAGGACTTTCTGGTCAAGCCGGTGCGCCGGGAGCGACTGAAAGAGGCCTTGCAGCGGGTGTGCATCCTCCCGCGACAGGAGGCCAGCGCCGCAGCCCAGGCCGATCGCCCACCCCGTCGCCACCAGCTCGCCGCCCACTACCGCGGCCACCTGCAGACTGTCCCCATCGCCGACATCATCTATCTCCTGGCCGACCACAAGTACGTCACTGTCCATCACGAGGCCGGGGATCTGCTGGTGGATGAGGCACTCAAAGGCCTGGAGGACGAGTTCTCGGACCTGTTCATGCGTATCCACCGCAACGCCCTGGTGGCACGCAACCGCCTCATTGGCCTAGACAAGGGCCCGGATGGTTCGACCCTGGTGCGGCTTCGCGGCTGCGATGATCGTCTCCCGATCAGTCGCCGCCACCTCCCCGAAGTGCGCCGCTGGCTACGCGACAGTGTCGCGGATTGACGTGACCCCAACCTGAGAATTGCAGTTTGCCTCGGGCCCTGGGCCCCGCTAGCATCCACCCTTTTTACGGTAGCAACCATCATGTCCGAGACCCTGCGCATCGCCACCCGCAAATCACCCCTGGCGTTGTGGCAGGCCGAACACGTCTCCGCCGCCCTGCGCCAGCTCCACCCGGAACTGGTCGTCGAGATCGTCGGCATGACCACCCGCGGCGACAAGATCCTCGACGCCCCCTTGGCCAAGGTCGGCGGCAAAGGTCTGTTCGTCAAAGAGCTCGAACAGGGCATGCTGGACGGCAGCGCGGATATCGCCGTGCACTCCATGAAGGATGTGCCTGTGGACTTTCCCGAGGGCCTGCACCTGCCGGTGATCATGGAGCGCGAAGACCCACGCGACGCTTTTGTGAGCGACCGATTCGCGGGGCTCGACGCCTTGCCGCAAGGTGCCAGGGTCGGCACCTCCAGCCTGCGCCGTCAGTGCCAGATCCTCGACCGACGCCCGGATCTGCACATCGAGCCCCTGCGCGGCAACGTCAACACCCGCCTCGCGAAGCTCGACGCCGGGGACTACGACGCCATCATCCTCGCCGCAGCCGGCCTCAAGCGCCTGGGCTTCGCAGCGCGTATCCGTCGCGTGCTCGAACCCGTCGAGTCCCTGCCGGCCATCGGCCAGGGGGCCATCGGTATCGAGTGCCGTATACACGACCCCCGCACCAACGCCCTCATCGCCCCGCTCCACCACACCGACACGGCCGACCGGGTGCTGGCCGAGCGGGCCATGAACCACCGCCTGCAGGGTGGCTGCCAGGTCCCCATTGCCGGCCACGCCACCCTGGACCGCGACCAATTGCAGCTCGCGGGCCTGGTCGGCGATCCAGACGGTTCGCGTATCCTCCGCGCCAGGGCCGAGGGCCCCCGCGCCCAGGCCGAGGACCTGGGTCGCCAGGTCGCCGAGGCCCTGCTGGACCAGGGCGCCGGTTCCATCCTGCGCGCCCTGCGCACCTGATTGCGGCCATGAGCGGCACCCAGAGCCTCTCCGGACTCGGCGTGCTGGTGACCCGCCCGGCCGACCAGGCGGAGGGACTCTGTCGCCTTATTGAGGCCGCCGGCGGCCGCGCTATCCGCCTGCCCGCGGCGCAGATCCTTCCCGTGACCGACCCGCAACCGGCGCGCACCCTGCTCGCCGCTCACTGGGACTTGATCATCTTCATTAGCCGCAACGCCGTGATCCAGGCCCTGCCCCTGCTCCCTGACGGAAGGCCCCCGGACGGCGCCCGCATCGCCGCCGTCGGCCAAGCCACCGCGGGCGCCCTCGCCACCGCTGGCATGGAGCCCGACCTGATCCCGGCAGGGCGCTTCGACAGCGAGGCCCTACTCGCCATGGAGCCCCTGCAAGATGTGCGAGGTTCCCGGGTGCTGATCGTGCGCGGTGAGGGTGGGCGTGCCACCCTGGGAGAGACCCTGACCAATCGTGGGGCCCGGGTCAGCTACGCGGAGGTCTATCGCCGCGCCCTGCCCGACCTGGCCCCCTCGCGCTTGCTGGCCAATTGGCACCATGAGGTGCAGCTCGCCACCGCCACCAGCGACGACATACTCCGCAACCTGATGCACCTGCTAACCCCGGCGGGCCACGACGCCCTGATCGCCACCCCCCTGGTGGTCGTTAGCGAACGCACCGCCACCCTCGCCAGGTCCCTCGGATTCGCGCGCGTCGAGGTTGCCGAGCGGGCCGGAGATGTCGAGATCCTCGACGCCCTGTGTCGCGCCAGCCAACCCCTGGACAGACCCGCGTGACGACCGACCGCCCCAAGGTTACGGGGACCCCGCCGTTACCCCCATCGCCCCGGCTCCCGCCGACGCGCCGCCCCCTTTCCCGCTGGGTACCGGTCCTGCTGATCTGCCTGGCCCTGCTCACCCTGATCGGCGGCCTCACCATCGGCGATTTCTACTGGAACGACCTGCGCCCGGACATGGGCCGCATCGGATCGAACCTCGCCCAGGTACGCGACCGCCAGCGGGCCATGTTGGGCAACTTTGCCGAGGCCCAGGCCCTGTTGCTGGAGCAACAGCGACTGCTGGTCACCAGGGTCCAGGAGCTGCGCCGCCGCGAGCAGGCCGTCTACGAGGCCCGCCTGGAGATCGACGCCCAGCGGGCTCAACTGGCCCAAGACCTCCAGGCGGAGGCCGAACGTCGGCGTATCGCCGTGGCCCGCCTGTCCCAGGCCGCCAACCAGGCCGAGGCAGCGGTCCAGGGGCTGACCAGCAGCGACACCCTCACCAGCGCCCGTGCCGCTATCGCCCTGACCGAGGCCCTGCTCACACCTTTACCCGGGCCCAAAGCAGAACCCGGGCGAACCGCACTGGCCGCCGCCGAGACGCAGCTCGCCGCGGTCCAACTGGTCGATCGAGCCGGGCTGGCTAAGCGCCTGGACGCGCTGCGCGGGAAGGCTCTTGGGCTACGCCCGGTCAGGGCGCGGCTGCTCAGGGCCCAGCGCAGCGGCGACCAAGGGCAGCAGGAGCACGGGGGTAACGACGACCCGGTCACCCAGGCATCACGTAGCCTGGAGAGTCAGTTTCAGGCCGCCCGCCTGGCCTTGGAGTCCGCCGACACACCGGGCTTCGTCGCCGGCATGCAGGGGATCGACCGTTGGCTGTCCGCCTTTTACGAGCCGCGCCTGCCGGATACCGCTGCCGTCCTGGCCGAGGTCAGGGCCCTGGCGGTACTGCGGATCTCCGCCGAGGTGGCGCCCCTGTCCGCGGCATTGGAGCATCTGGCCGCGACCCTGCGGGGCATGACCGACGCGTCGGGGGACAAGTAGGGAAGCATGCTGGGGACGAGGCGGCGAGCGCGCAATAGCATGCGTTGCCGCCGGTTTGAGCTGCCAGCGGTCCGCGCAGCGGACCCTACGCCGCTGACGCCGGCGGCGTCCCGTCTTTGGCATAGGTGAAGGCGTCCGAGAACATGTGGTCCATGGTCGCCCCACGCGCCTCGCAGGCCAGCCGCCCAGCCTCGACCATGGCGGGAGGTCCGCTCATGTAGATGTCGAAGCCACGCAGGTCGTCATGGTCTGCGGCCACCGCCTCGTGGACATAGCCCGTGCGCCCGGTCCAGTCGGGGTCCGGCTCCGACAGCACAGGGGTATAGGCGAAGCCCGGCCAGTCGCGCACCCAAGTCTCCGGCAAATCTGGTAGGTAGAGGTCGCGCCGGGCGCGCACCCCCCAGTAGAGGTGCATGGGCCGGCGGATGCCCCGATGGATGGCGTGCTCGATCATCCCCTTGAGCGGGCCGAAACCGGTCCCTCCCCCGATCAAGAGCATAGGGCGGTCCGATTCCTCACGTAGGATAAAGGTGCCGAGTGGCGCCTGGATGCGCAGGATGCTCTTCTCCGCCATGCCATGGAAGACGTGTTCGGTGAAGGCCCCGCCGGCAACGTGGCGAACATGCAGCTCGATCAGGTCGTCGTCGTGGGGGGCGTTGGCGATGGAGAAGGCGCGTTTACGCCCGTCCGGCAGGATAAAGTCCAGGTATTGTCCGGCGAAGAATTGTAGACGCTGGTTCTCCGGGAGCTTGAGGTAGAGCCGCATGACATCATGATTGAGCTGCTCCTTGCGCTCCAACCGACAGGGCAGCAGTCTCGCCTCTACCTGGGAGATGGCGCGGAGCTCTGCCACGAGCAGGACCAGATCGGAACGCGGCACCGCCTGACAGGGCAGGCAGGCGTCGGCTGCGTGACCCTCCAGGGCCTCGGTCTTGGCCTCCGGGTAGTCGAGCTCGCCAGCCAGCAGGGTCGCTGTGCAGGCACCGCACTGACCGTTGCGGCAACCGTAGGGCAGCCCGACGCCCTGACGTAGGGCTGCGGCCAGGACGGTCTCGCCTGGTGCGACCTCGAAGGCATGGTTGCCGGGTTCCGTGCGGACGTTGAAACTCATGAGGACCCCTGCAACCTGACGGAATAAGACCGCTAATTCTCACCCAACGGAGTACGGATGGAAACCTTATGACCACCACCATCATCCTGGGCTGCGGCTATATCGGTCGGCGACTGGCGCGCCACTACCTAGACCGCGGCGACCGCGTGCTCGGCATCGTGCGCAGCCCCGAGAGCGCTGCGGCCCTCAACGCGGACGGCATCCCGGCCCTGGCCCTCGATCTGGGATCCCCCGTGCCTGGCATTGCCCAAGCCCCAAACTTCACCGGAACACGGGTCTTCCACCTGGCCCCGCCACCGGATGTCGGCACCCTGGACCTGCATACCCGCCACCTGGTCGACGCCTTCGCCCACCTCGGCAACCCGGCCCGCCTGGTCTACATCAGCACCACCGGTGTCTACGGTGACTGCGGCGGCGCCTGGGTGGACGAGGACCGCTCGGTCCAACCCCAAGCGGATCGGGCCCGGCGTCGCTGGGACGCTGAACAGACCCTGGCCCAGTGGCGCGACACCGCCGACGCGGCCCTGGTCACCTTGCGGGTGGCCGGCATTTATGGGCCTGGCCGTCTACCGCTGGAGCGCATCCGAACCGGCCTGCCGCTGGTGCGCCCCGAGGACGCGCCCTGGTCCAACCGCATCCACGCCGAAGATCTGGTGACCGCCTGCATCGCCGCCATGGAGCGCGGCGCCGACGGCGCGGTCTACAATGCCTGTGACGGCAACCCGAGCACCATGACCGACTATTTCTATCAGGTGGCCGACGCCGCTGGTCTGCCGCGCCCGCCGGTCATTCCCCTGGCCGAGGCCCAGGGTCTGCTGTCTGCCGGGATGCTATCTTATATGCGCGAGTCCCGGCGCCTGTCCAATCGGCGCTTGATCGAGGAACTCGGGGTCTCGTTGCGCTACCCTAGTCTTCGCGAGGGACTAGCGAGCTGTTTCTGACCCGCGATTCCCGCGGTACGGCACTTTCGCCCCGGCAACGCGACTGTAATAATGACGGTTCTCGGTAGCATCGAATTCAAGTTGGGTCGAGGTTCACCAGCGCTGCGCCCTGACCCGCCGATACCCCCACCGCAACAAAAAGACGGAGACACACCCCATGAAGCTCAAGTTCACCCTGGCCGCCGCGGGCGTCGCCCTGGCCATCGCCCAGCCGACCTTCGCCATCCAAGACAACGACCTTCGCTTCGACACCACCGCACAGCTGGCCGCCGTGTGCTCGGTCAGCGCCGACGCCGCGGAGTACCCGGTCGCGAACCAGGCCTGTCGCGCCTTCATCGAGGCAACCGTGCAGTACCACGACGAGATCAGCGATCGCAAAAACTTGAAGCGTCTGATTTGCTATCCGAAGACGGCAACCATCGCAGACGGCAAGGAGGCCTTCCTGGCCTGGACTGAGGCGAAGGTCGGCGACAAGAAACTCATGGCGGAGCAGCCGGTGGTTGGGCTCGTCCGCTCCTTGGCCGCCAAGTACCCCTGCAAGGGTTGAACCCTTCCCCACCATACCTTGTCCGACTTCAAGCCGGCCGACCACCTGGCCCCGGCCCGGCAACCCCAGGAGTGACTCATGAAGACCATCGCTATCCCCCTGATCCTCACCGCGGCCGTCGGCCTGACCGCCTGCGGTACGACCACCGGCTCGCGGACCGGCAGTGGCGCCTTGATGGGCGCCGCCGGTGGCGCCGCAATCGGCTCGCTGAGCGGTAGCGCGGGTACGGGCGCCCTGATCGGCGCCGGTGCCGGCGCGCTCGGCGGCTATCTCTATGACCAACACAGGAAGGGCAACATCGACTAGCGTGCCCCGTCGTCCCGCACCACGCCGGACCTCGCCTCCGGCGTGGTCATGGAGGTCTGCGGCTTGATACAGGCGATCGAGCAGGCGGGCTTCGGGGCGGTCCTGCCAAAAAAGACCTGACCCCTGGTTGACGCTCGCCACGGGATCAACTAACTTTTGTCTCGTTTCCAGCCCGCCATCCTCAAGGTCCGAGCCCTCCCCGACAACACCAGCCGCCCTACCCGCTCCGGAACAAGCTCCGGGGTATCCGCGGGACCAGCACCAAGCCTGCCTATCGCTCTTGCGTCGACAGACACGCCCGAGCAGACCGGGAAGGCGAGTCCCAAAGTCACCCCGTCAGACCGATCCGCTCAGCGGTAAGGCCGCCAGGCATGGGGCTCGCTCACAAGAGGGTTGCGGCTGCTGCGGGAGCCGGTCCCGCCAAACCCATCGGTGGTACGCCGCCGTTCGCTATCGACCAGGCTTGTGCGTTGGTTTCTCGATAGTGTCCGAGCGTCCAATGCACATCTGCGACGAGAGCGAGCGATGAGGATCTACGTAGGCAATCTGTCTTACAGCGTGACGAGCGAAGACTTGCAGGAAGTCTTCGGCGAATACGGCGAAGTGGCAAGCGCCGAGGTCGTCCAGGACAAATTCTCGGGCCAATCCAAGGGATTCGGCTTTGTGGACATCCCCGACAATTCCGAGGCCGATCAGGCCATCAAGGAACTCAACGACCAGGTCTACAAGGGCCGGAAGATGACCGTTAACGAGGCAAAGCCACGGGCACCGCGCCCGCAGCAGCGCCGCTACTGAGCCCCTTCGGCCGCCCCCGCGGCCCCAACGCAGGATGAGGGTGCCCCGGTTCTCCGGGGGCGCCCTTTTCTGTTACCCGTCCAAGCTATTCAGGCGCCGGCATCCAACCCGAGGCTATCCCAGATCCCGTCCACCCGGCGCTTGACCGCCTCGTCCATCTGGATAGGCCGCCCCCACTCACGCTGCGTCTCCCCCGGCCACTTGTTGGTCGCATCGAAGCCGATCTTCGAGCCCAGGCCCGACACCGGCGAGGCGAAGTCCAGATAGTCGATCGGGGTGTTCTCGATCAACACCGTATCCCGGGCCGGGTCCATGCGCGTGGTCATGGCCCAGATCACGTCCTTCCAGTCCCTAGTGTTCACATCGTCGTCCACCACGATGACGAACTTGGTGTACATGAACTGTCGCAGAAAAGACCAGACCCCAAGCATGACCCGCTTGGCATGCCCCGGATACTGCTTCTTCATGCTGACGACTGCCAGGCGGTAGGAGCACCCCTCAGGCGGCAGGTAAAAATCCACGATCTCCGGAAACTGCTTGCACAGGATTGGCACAAAGACTTCGTTGAGGGCCACCCCAAGGATGGCGGGCTCGTCCGGGGGCCGTCCCGTATAGGTGCTGTGGTAGATGGGGTCCCGACGCTGGGTCAGGCGATCGATGGTGAAGACGGGGAAGCTATCCACCTCGTTGTAGTAGCCTGTGTGGTCGCCGTAGGGGCCCTCCGGGGCCATGTCGTCGGGCCGGATGTGGCCCTCCAGGACGATCTCCGCGCTGGCGGGGACCTGTAGTTCATTGCCGATACAGGCGGTGACCTCGGTGCGACTGCCCCGCAGCAGACCCGCGAAGGCATACTCCGACAGACTGTCCGGAACCGGCGTGACTGCGCCCAAGATGGTCGCCGGGTCCGCCCCCAGGGCCACGGCCACGGGGAAGGGCTCACCCGGGTGGGCCCGCTGCCAGTCGCGGAAATCCAGGGCCCCCCCCCGGTGGGCGAGCCAACGCATGATGACCCGGTTTGGACCGAGCACCTGCATCCGATAGATCCCGAGGTTCTGCCGCGACTTGTCGGGGCCCCGGGTCACCACCAGGCCCCAGGTGATCAGCGGCGCAGCATCCCCCGGCCAGCAATGCTGGATAGGCAGACGCCCGAGATCCACATCCTCGCCCTCATAGACGACCTCCTGGCAGGGCGCCCCGCGCCGCACCTTGGGGGCCATGTCCAACACCTTCTTGAAGATGGGTAGGGCCGCCCATGCCTCACGCATCCCCTTGGGCGGATCGGGTTCCTTGAGGAAGGCGAGCAGCCGGCCCACCTCCCGCAGGGCCTCGACGGACTCCTCCCCCATCCCCAGGGCGACCCGTTTGGGCGTCCCGAACAGGTTCGCCAGCAACGGGACCTTCGATCCCTTGGGGCGCTCGAACAGCAATGCCGGCCCGCCGGCACGCAGTGTCCGGTCGCAGATCTCGGTGACCTCCAGATAGGGGTCCACCTCGACAGTGACGCGCTTCAGTTCGCCGCGCTGTTCCAATTGGTCGATGAAGTCGCGGAGATCGTGGTATTTCATAGGCGGAAGGTCCTCGGCCAGGGGGCGGCGGCAGTGCTGCCGCAGTATAAGTCAGCCCATTTAGGCACGGCTGTACTACGCTGCCTCGCTGCTAAGGGACTGTGCAGAAACAACTTGAACATCCCGTAGGGTGGATGAGCGCAGCGAAATCCACCGAAGCCGCCGGTGGACCGCGCTGCGCTTGTCCACCCTACAGCTCCCCTGTTTCGGTTGTTTCTGAATCGATCCTAACCCTTCCCAATCAGCGCCAGGCCGACCTGATAGAGCCGATTCTTACTGCCCCCGGTGATGCGCGCGGCCAGGGCCGCAGCCTGCTTGAGGGGTAGATCCGCGGCAAGGATGCTCAGTACCCGCTCCTCCTCCTTGGCCTGGGCCACGCCGACGCCTTGATCGGCGCCGCCCACCAGCAGGACCAGTTCCCCCAAACACTGCTCCTCGTCCGTGGTCAGGCGCTCGGCCAACTGGTCCAGGGTGCCGGTCAGGAAGGTCTCGAAGCGCTTGGTCAGTTCCCGGGCCACCACAGCCTGCCGGTCGCCGCCGAACACCGCGGCAAGATCCTCCAGAGTCCGTCGGGCCCGCTTGCCGCTTTCGTAGAACAGGAGGGTGCCGGGCTCTGTGGCCACCCCGGCGAGCCAGTCCCGGCACTTCGCAGAGGTGCGCGGCGGGAAGCCTAGAAACATGAACCGATCACTCGGCAGCCCGGCAGCGGACAGGGCGCAGATGGCGGCATTGGCCCCAGGAATGGGCACCACGCGAAGGCCACGCTCCCGGGCCGTGCGCACCAGGACGAATCCCGGGTCGCTGATCAGGGGCGTGCCGGCGTCGGAGATCAGCGCCAGGTCCCGACCGGACTCTAGGACCTTGAGAATGCCCTGGGCACTGTTGTCCTCGTTGTGCTCATGATAGGAACGCAGCTCCGCCTGGATGCCGAAGTGGGTCAAGAGGCGCCGGGCGTTGCGGGTGTCCTCCGCGGCGATCAGATCCACCTCACGCAGCACCCCGAGCGCCCGCTCGGTCATATCCCCAAGATTGCCGATGGGAGTGGCCACCACGTATAGTACCCCCGCCGCTTCTGTCACCTTTCGTCCTCCTAACAACGCGCTCTCTCCGGAAAAACTCATGATCCAACAAAGGCTTGCTCTGCACGCCCCGGATTGGGCCGCGGCCCCGTCCCACCTCGCCCACTGTCCGATTCGCGTCCTGGGGTCAACCCTGCTCCTGGCCCTGACCCTAGCGGGCTGCGCCGGCAACCCGTCCGTGGACGGGCAAAAGCTCCTCGCCCCGGTGCCCGCCGACCAGTTGAGCGAGGCCCGCGCCCTCAGCGCCAAGGGCGATGCGAGCGGGGCCGCCAAGTATTACCTGGATCTGTCCGAAAAGGCCAAACCGCCGACCCGGGAGCAACTGCGCATCGAGGCGGCAAAGACCCTGCTGGCCGCCGGCCAGGCCGAGCAGGCGGCCGATGTGCTTGACCAGACCTCTCAGAAAGACCTGACCCAGGGCCAGCAGCAGATGGTCCTGCTGCTCGGGGCCGAGGCGCAGTTGCAACTCGGGCATGCCCAACAGGCCATCGCCCGCCTGGATCGGGTCCAGACCTTCGGCCTACCGACTGACCTGCGCATCCAACGCCAGGGGATACTGGCCGCGGCCTATCGGGTCAACGGCCAACCGGTGCAGGCCGCCGAGGCCCTCAACGAGCTGGACGGCCTGATCAAGGATCCCAAGCAGCGCCTCGCCAACCAGGTCTCGCTGATCCATGGCTTAGGTGCCCTGCCGGCCGGCGACCTGAAAAGCATGGCGGGTAGCGGCTCCGGGGATATGCGCGGCTGGGCGGAACTGGCGGTGCTGTTCGGGTCGGCCGGGGCCGCGGATACCGCTCTCGATCAACGCTACCGCGCCTGGCGCAGCAGCCACGGGTCCCACCCGGCCATGGCTGGGCTGGCTGAGGCCTATTTCGGCTCCACCTCGGGGGGCTACCCGGCAGGGGCCAAGGTCGCGGTCCTGCTGCCCCGCTCCCGGGGCTTCGGCTCCGGCGCCTTCGGCGCAGCTGTCGGGGCAATCCGCGACGGTATCCAAACGGCCCGCGGGGCAGACGATCAGGCCAAGCGCCCCGAGCTCGGCTTTGTAGACGCCGCCCGGGGTAGTCCCCGTGCCCTGGTCGACGGCGCAGCGGCTCGCGGGGCCGGCTACATCATCGGCCCATTGCAAAAGGGCGAGGTAGACACCCTGGCCAAGGGTCAGGCGCTGCCGGTGCCGACCCTGGCCCTGAACCGCGCCGCCTCCGAACGCACGCCCCCCGCCAACCTCTTCCAGTACGCCTTGTCGCCGGAGGACGAAGGGGCCTCCGTGGCGCACACCGCCTGGACCGCCGGCCACCGGTCGGCCCTGCTGCTCTACCCCGGCGAGCCCTGGGCTGATCGGCTGGTACGGGCCTTCCGCGACCAATGGGCGGCCCTGGGCGGCCGCATCGCCGGCCAAAAGACCTACAACGCCGGCGCGCCTGATGCCGCGGTGCAAGAATTGCTCGGGTCCAAGCAGGCCAACGCCTTCGTCTTCCTGGTGGCCAGCAAAGACTCGGCCCGGACCATCTGGCCCCAGATCCGGGCGGCTGGTGATGTTCCGACCTTCGCCACCTCCCTGGTCTACAACGGCGACTTCGAGCCGACCCAGGATGCGGCCCTGGCGGGCTTGAACTTCGTGGATATCCCCTGGATGCTGACGGACGACGACGGTCCCTTGTCCCGGCGGGCCCTGCGCCGCGCCCAGCCCGGGATCAGCGGCAGCGTCCAGCGCCTCTACGCCATGGGCATCGACGCCTATCAGCTCGCACCCCGGGCCGCCGAGTTGGCCAAAGGCCCCGGAGCCTTTTATCCGGGGAAGACCGGGGGCCTGAGGGTAGACGCCGCGGGCCGGGTCCACCGGCAGTTGGTACTGGGGCAATACACCGCCATCGGGGTGGCCCTGGCCGCATCCATCGGCGCGACCGACTAGCCGGGTGACCCGTCCAGGCGACCGGGCGGCGGTGGGCGAGGCCAAGGAGCAGGTTGCCTGTCGCTACCTGGAGGACCAGGGCCTACGCCTGGTCGCACGTAATCATCGCTGCCGCCACGGGGAGATCGACCTCATCATGCGCGACGCCGGCACCTTGGTCTTCGTAGAGGTGCGCTATCGGCACTCCCAGCGCTTCGGCGGCGCAGCCCAGAGCGTGGACATCCACAAACAGCGCCGCCTGACCGCCGCCGCGGGGCACTACCTGCAAGGGCATCCGAGCCCACTACCTTGCCGCTTCGATGTCCTCGCCATCGGGGCCAACGACCATATCGATTGGATCCGAAATGCCTTTATTGCCGAGTAATGCCACCCCTAGCCATTGGCCAGGGAGCCAGCTGCGTAGAACCCTGTGCCTATCCCTACTCGCCGCCCTGTTACCCGGCACGGCCCTTCTCCAAGGCTGCGGGGCGGTGGTGGTCGCGGGGATCGCCACCGGTGCCGCGGTGGCCCATGACCGGCGTTCCAGCACCACCGTGCTGGCGGACGAGACCATCGAGATCCAGGCCATGCACCTGCAGCACGAGCACCCGGACATCGCCGCGGCGAGCAATATCTCCATCGACAGCTATAACTACGTCGTGCTCCTCACCGGTCAAGCCCGAGACCGCGAGGTCAGCGACCGCTTCGCCGGCCTGGTCGCGAACCTGCCCAAGGTCAAGACGGTGGTCAACGAGGTCGTTGTCGGGCCCAACGCCGACCTCACCCAGTCCAGCAACGACCTCTATCTTGCCTCGCGCTGCAAGTTTGCCCTTACTGCGGTGAAGATACCCGGGTTCGATCCCCTGCGGGTGCAGGTGGTGGTCTCGGCGGGCCATGCCTACCTGATGGGTCTGGTGAGCACAGAGGAGGCCGATGCCGCGGTGGAGGAGGTGCGCTATGTCCCCGGGATCGTACAGGTAGTGAAACTCTTTGAATACACGACCCCAGACCCCGCCTAAGCTGTCCCTCGCAGCCCTGCGCCGGCTCGCCGAGCTGGCCGGGCCTGGCGGCTTGCTCACCGATCCCGCGGACTGTTGGCCCTACGGCTACGACAACAGCCGCCGCCAGGCCCTGCCCCAGGCGGTGCTGTTCGCCACCGAGGCCGACCAGGTCCGGGAGGTCATCCAGCTCTGCAACGCCGAGGCCATCCCTGTCACCGCCCGCGGCCGCGGCACGGGCACCACCGGGGCCACGGTCCCGGACCTGGGTGGGCTGGTGCTGTCCTTCGAGCGCATGGACCGCGTCCTACGCATCGAGCCCCGGGACCGCATCGCAGTCGTCGAACCCGGCGTCCTCAACGATGACCTGCAAAGGGCCGCCGCCGCCCACGGCTTCTTCTGGCCCCCGGACCCCACCAGCGCCGCCGCCTGCACCATCGGCGGCAATCTGGCCTACAACGCCGCCGGGCCGCGTGCGGTCAAGTACGGCACCCCCAGGGACAACACCCTGGGGCTGGCCGCGATCACCGGGGCCGGCGAGGCCATCCGTACCGGGGTCATGACCACCAAGGGCGTGGTCGGCTACGACCTGACCAGGCTGATCATCGGCTCGGAGGGGACCCTGGCCCTGATCACAGAGGCGACCCTCAAGCTCAGCCCCCTGGCGGAGGCCAAGCGGACCATGCGTGCCGCCTATGCGGACGTCCACGCCGCCGCCGCGGCGGTCTCGGCCATCATGGCCCAGCCCATCACCCCCTGCGCCCTGGAGATCATGGACGGTGCAGCCATCGAGACGGTGCGCCGCTACACGGATCTGCCCCTACCCGAGGGTGCCGGTGCCCTTCTGATGATCGAGGTGGATGGGCCCGCCGCCTGCATCGAGGCCTCTGCCGCCGCCGTCGCGGACGCCGCCCGTCACCCCGGGCTGGTGGAGCTGCGCCTGGCCCAGGACGCATCAGAGGTCGCCGCCCTATGGAAGGCACGCAAGGCCCTGTCCCCAGCCCTGCGCCACATCGCCCCGAAGAAGATCAACGAGGATCTGGTGGTGCCGGTCTCGCGCATGGGGGAGTTCATCGAGGGCCTGGCGGACCTGTCGCGACAGCACCGGGTCCAGATCGTCAACTTCGGGCATGCGGGCAACGGCAATATCCACGTGAACCTGCTGGTGAACCCGGACCGGGGCGACGAACTGGCGCGCGCCCATACCTGCCTGGAGGCCGTCTTCGACCTCACCATCGCCCTCGGCGGGACCCTCTCCGGCGAGCATGGCGTCGGCCTGGAGAAGCGCGACTATGTGAGCCGCGAGATCGACCCACCTACCCTGGCCCTGATGCGTGCCATCAAGCGCCAGTTCGACCCCAACGGCATCCTCAACCTGGGCAAGGGGATGCCCCCGGAGGACTCAGCCTGACCAACATTGCGCCCGCGGCGGCTTCGTGCACAGTGCCAACCCTATGAGCGGCGCCGTCTCCCTGCACCTACGCGACTACCCCACGCCACACGCGGAGGGGCCGCCGGTGCTATTGCTCCATGGCCTATACGGTTCCTCTGCCAACTGGGCGGGGATCGCCCGACGCCTGGCCCAGCGCCATCGTCTGCTCGTCCCGGACCTGCGCGGCCACGGGCGCTCGCCGGCCGGGGACCGCATCTCCTACCCTGCTATGGCCCTGGATCTGATCGAGCTGTTGGATCGTCAGGGGATTAGCCAGGCGACGATCATCGGCCACAGCATGGGCGGCAAGGCAGCCATGTGCCTGGCCCTGACCGCCCCGGAACGCGTTGCTGCCCTGGGCGTCGTGGACATGGCCCCAGCGGCCTATGCAAGTGGCCTAGGCGATCTGCTCGCGGCCCTGAGCGCCCTGCCCCTGGGAGCGATCAAAGGTCGCCGTGACGCCGACGCCCTGCTCGCGGCCGACGTGCCCGACCCCGCGGTGCGCGGCTACCTGCTCCAGAACCTGGAGTCGGTTGACGGTGCCTGGCGCTGGCGCATCGATCTGCGGGCCCTGGGAAACGCCATGAGCGACCTCGCCAGCTTCCCGGACCCCGGTGCGACGCAGTATGCCGGTCCCGTGCTATTCGTCTACGGTACCGAGTCGGCGTACGTCACCGGGGAGCACCTGCCGGGGATCAAGGCCCTCTTCCCGCTAGCGCGGCTGCGCCCCGTCGCGGGGGCCGGGCATTGGGTCTATGCGGACCAGCCCGACGGCTTCCTCACCGCCATTGGCGCCATCCTCCGCTAAGGCCGGCCAAGGCAACTGCAGCCCAGCCAATGCCCGCCAGCCCCCAACGGGTATACTTCGCCCGTTTCGCCCAACATCAATACCTGGAGTTTCCCCATGGCGCAGAACGCGATCAAGAAGGTGGTGCTGGCCTATTCCGGCGGCCTGGACACCTCGGTCATCCTCAAGTGGCTGCAAGACACCTATGACTGCGAGGTGGTCACCTTCACCGCCGACATCGGCCAGGGTGAGGAAGTAGAACCGGCCCGCGCCAAGGCCACCGCGGCCGGCGTCAAGGAGATCTACATCGACGACCTGCGCGAAGAGTTCGTGCGCGACTTCGTCTTCCCCATGTTCCGCGCCAACGCCATCTACGAGGGCGAGTACCTGCTCGGCACCTCCATCGCCCGCCCGCTGATCGCCAAACGCCTGATCGAGATCGCCAACGAGACCGGGGCCGACGCCATCTCCCACGGCGCCACCGGCAAGGGCAACGACCAGGTCCGCTTCGAGCTTGGGGCCTATGCCCTCAAGCCCGATGTGCAGATCATCGCCCCCTGGCGGGAATGGGACCTGCTCTCCCGGGAGAAGCTCCTGGCCTATGCCGAGCAACACGGCATTCCCGTGGAGATGAAGCGCGACGGCACCAAATCGCCCTACTCCATGGATGCCAACCTGCTGCACATCTCCTACGAGGGCTACGATCTTGAAGACCCCTGGGTCGAGCCCGGCAAGGACATGTGGCGCTGGTCCGTCGACCCGATGGATGCACCCGACACCCCCACGGAGATCACCCTGAGCTTTGCCAAGGGCGACTGCGTGGCCATCGACGGCCAGCCCATGTCTCCGGCCACCCTGTTGGCGGAACTCAATCGCATCGGCGGGGCCAACGGCATCGGCCGCGACGATATCGTCGAGAACCGCTTCGTCGGCATGAAGTCCCGCGGCTGCTACGAGACCCCCGGGGGCACCATCCTGCTCAAGGCCCACCGGGCCATGGAGTCCCTGACCCTGGATCGGGAGGCTGCGCACCTCAAAGACGAGCTCATGCCGCGCTACGCCACGCTGGTCTACAACGGATTCTGGTTCGCCCCCGAGCGACTGATGATGCAGGCAGCCATCGACCAGACCCAGGCCGTGGTCAACGGCGATGTCCGGCTCAAGCTCTACAAGGGCAACGTCATGGTGGTCGGCCGTCGCTCGGCCACCGACAGCCTGTTCGATGAGTCCATCGCTACCTTCGAGGAAGACGCGGGCGCCTACAACCAGGGTGACGCCACCGGATTCATTCGCCTCAATGCCCTGCGCTTGCGGGTAGCCGGACGGCGGCGGGGGCAGTAGCCCGAGGGCTCTGGGCGAGCCTGAGACTGCGTGGCTTGCCGGCGCGACCCGGTCGCAAGACATCGCACATGGAATCGCCGTTTTCCGTCGGCGGTTTCCCTAATACCAACAACCTCTTACTGACAACTGAGAACTGCCAACTGACAACTTCTTCGTATATACGGCGACCGCGCGGCGAACTCAGTTTCCCCAACCCAACCGATTGTTGCGCTGGAATTGCCAGGTGCGGGTGATGTCGAGAACATCCGTCTCGGCGGCAATGTCCGGAGGGAAGGGCGCGAAGGGGGCCGCCAATTCGACGATGTGGATGGCCGCCTGGTCGAGAACTTCGTGCCCCGAGGACCGCAGCACTTGGATCTGCTCCACGCTTCCATCGGCACGTACCGCGGTGCGCAGGATCAGGTTGCCGTACAGTTGGTTGCGCCGAGCCTCTTGGGGATAGTTGATATTGCCGATCTGCTCGACCTTGCGCCGCCAGCCCTCCAGGTAAGCGGCGTACTTGTACTCTTTGGTGCTGGAGCTGATGGAAGTTCGGCGCGGCCGACTGCCGAACACTGCGCTGTGCTCCTCGATACGTGCGGCGAGCCGGGCCAACTCCTGACTGCGGCTGGCGAGGATCGCGGCCGCGCTGACCGGGGCAGGGGGCGGCGCTTCCAGCGGGGCTGGGGGAGGCAGCTCGACGGCGTCGAGCTCTACGGACTCGGCGGCCAGCACCTGGGATTCATCCGGGGCCGGTGGCTGGGTGCTGGGCCTGATGGCCTCTGGTTCCGGTAAGGGCGCGGGCTCGGGCTTCGGTTCTGGCTCTGGGGGCAAGACCAGCTCCGCCGGAGGGACATCCAGTGGCGGGGCCTCAGGTTCCAGATCCAAATCCAGGTCCAGGTCCAGGGAGGTCAGTCCCGAGCGGACGGGTTCCGGCAGGCCGTCGATCTCCGCCTGGAGCCGGGTGCTGTCCAGGGCCCCGCTGCCGCTCCCGCTTTGTGTGTGCTGCGCCGGTGCAGTGAGCTCATCCGGCACCTGGGCCTTAGACTCGGGTTGCCGCAGTACGACCACCTCGACGGTACTAGTCACCCGCGGATCGGGCCTGGGCGGCTCGATGTTCACCCCAAGGATCAGGAACAAGTGCGCTGCCAAGGCCAGCACCAGGGTCGTCGCGAAGACCCGATTGGAGCGAGCGTCGCTCCAGCCCAAGCCGGCAGATTCCCGACCGCCAGTGCCCGGGGCAGGGATCATTGGCCGACGGCCGCGCCCTGGGACGGTGCACCCAGGGCGGCGCTCTCGCGGATCTCCTGGCCTTTGTCGACAAACTCGGCGCGCTTGGCCATCGCCGGGTTCATGACCATGGCCCCCGCGGCGTCCACCATGAGCACGTAGCGCACCCCGAGGCGTTGCGCGGTCTCGAACCAACCGTCCGGTCCGGCAATGAACAGGGCCGCAGCGGCACCCTCTGCAGTGACCGCATCACTGTGAACGACACTGACGCTGCGTGCGCCGGAGGCCGGATAACCGGTGCGGGGATCCAGCGGCAGGTGGTAGGTCTTCCCCTGAAAGACGAAGCTGCGCTCATATTCAGCGACGGTAGCGATGCTCTCGTCGCCACGTAGTTGCAGCACCGCTAAGGCCCCGGACCCGCTGGGCCGGCGTACGATCACCCGCCACGGCTGCCCGGAGCGCTCGCCGATCACCCGCGCCACACCCCCGGCGCTGACCATGGCATGCCGCACTCCCAGGTCGCGCAGGTGACCGACCGCCAGGTCGATCCCGCGGCCCTTGGTGATGCCACTGAAATCCAGGTTCACCGCAGGGTTGTCGCAGCGCATCCGTATCCCGTCGACGTGCACATCGTCCATACCCGGGTCCGTCGCAACAAGCTCACTGATCTGCCGAGGGTCCGGCGGCTGACGCGCGCTGCTGTCTTCTCCACGGAAGCCCCACAAAGTATTGAGGTGACCGATCGCGGGGTTGAACAGACCGCCGCTGTGCTCGTATAGCTCCTGACTGATCTTTACCAGGGGCATGATGGAGGGTGGGGCGACGAACGGCTTGCCGGTGGGCAGGAGCTGATTCACACGCCCCAAGGGGCCCGGATCCCAGGCGTGCCAGGCGCGGTGCATGAAGGCGAAGTCGTCCTCCAGCAAACGCGCCGCGCGATCCGCGTCGTCCTTCGCGACGCCGACGATGCTGACATCGATGAGCGTGTCGAAGGCTGTGAAGCGGGCGGTGACAATCGGGGTCTGGTTGCGACAGCCGGTGGTCAACGCAAGGGTCAGGGTCAGAATCCATGCCGGCACAAACAGCGGCCAACGGCTATTGATCACCCAGTTTCTCCTCAATGGTTGCAATCAGATCCGCGGCAATGTCGAGCCCAAACAGGCCGTCCAGCTCGCGGATGCAGGTTGGGCTGGTGATGTTGACCTCGGTCAGATAGTCGCCGATGACATCGATCCCTGCAAACAACACCCCGCGGCGACGCAGCTCCGGGCCAACGGCCGCGACGATGGCCTGATCGCGCTCGCTCAAAGAGCGCCCCTCGGCGGAGGCACCGACGGCGAGGTTTCCCCGCGTCTCGCCGGGAGCGGGGATACGGGCGAGGGCATAGGGTACAGGCTCACCGTCGATGAGCAGGATGCGCTTGTCGCCGAGGGCGATATCTGGAATATGTCGCTGGACCATGCAAAAGCGTCGCCCCTGGTCGGTGAGGGTCTCGACGATCACGTTCAGGTTGGGATCGCCGGCGCGGACCCGGAAGATGGACATCCCTCCCATCCCTCCCAAGGGCTTGAGCACCATGTCCCCATGTATGGAAAGGAAGGCGGCAATGTCCGCCGCGCTGCGCGTGACCAGCAGGGGCGGACAGCAGTCGGGAAAGCGTGCGGTGAAAACTTTTTCGTTGGCGTCCCGCAGGGTGCGCGGGTCGTTCACCACCAGGGTGCCGGCCTCCTGCGCCTGTTCGAGCAGATAGGTGGCGTAGATGTACTCCATATCGAAGGGCGGGTCCTTTCGCATCAGCACCGCCGACAGCTCGGACAAGGGCCTGATCTGCTCTACGCCGAACTGCCACCAGGGATCCGCACAGTCCTCGACCTCGACCTGACGCATGCGTGCCAGACAATACTCCGGTGTCAGCGACAGATCACCGAGCTCCATGTACCACAGCCGCCAGCCACGCCGCTGAGCGGCCAACATCATGGCGAAGGTGCTGTCCTTCTTGATGGAAATGGACCCAATAGGGTCCATGACAATGCCGAGATCCCGCTTCATGTGCGCATCTTACTCCAGCGGCAAAAGGGCCGTGAGACAAACCCCACCCGAGCCCCGGGTGGCACCCGCAGGTGGCCAACACTGAGACCGCGTTGGTAATTGAAAAGATGCATCCTTGCACAGCACCGGCACACTTGCTAGATTCTCGCCGAGACTCATAGAAGGTGCGCGCGAAGCGTGGGCCGGCAAGCACCCTGCGCGGGGAGGCTCGAACCGCAGCCAGGTCTCTGCCGATTCACGTAACTGTGATCTACCAGCGTCGTAGTGCGCCCGCTGAGCATAGAATAGAGGCACCAAAGGAGCCCCCGCGATGTCCAGATGCGTCTGGTCCGTTGCCCCCATGCTTTGGTCGTACGCCACGGCTGCGGCCATGGCCTTTGCCCAGCCGCTTTTCGCTGACGCTTACACAGACGCCATCAAAGGTGAGGCGTATAAGATCGATTCAGGACCTACCGTCACCGCGACCGCCCCCAAGGGAGCAGGCAGCATCTCGCAAGGCCCCATTGCCACCCCTTTCGAGCGTGAGCTCGATCAGCGCTACCACGGCACCTATCTCTTCTATAAGCAGCTATCGGGTCCGAGCCAGGAGGAAATTCTCCAAGCACACGCGAACGGGGCATCCATGGACGAAATTCGCGAAAAGGTCATGGACAGTTTTCTCCTCCGCCGGTGATTGTGGTTTCACCGCCGCACCATAGGGGCCTAACCCGATGCCCCAGGTCCCCATCACGACCGCGCCGCGGGTTACAGCGGTCGAGACTTAAGTGTTCGAGGATGCTATGAAATCTACCCTGACGCTGATACTCGGTTGCCTAGCCGTCGTCGGGTTGGCCCGTGCCCAGAACGGCGCAGATGTCGCAGAGGTACAGGTTCCCCTGGTCGCAGGCAAACCCTATGTGCATGTGATCCACGACGGACGCTCGATCAAGGTCCAACGCATCGAGGACCCGGAGTTCGAGCTGACGGGCTATTACGCCAAAACGGCGCGCAAATGCCCGCCCTTCTGCCTGCACCCCATGGCAGCTGCCCCGGGCGTACAGACAGTTGGCGAAGTCGAGATCTTCGAATTTATGGAGACCAAGCTGCGCGACGGCTCCGGGGTCCTGATCGACTCCCGAACCGATGACTGGTACAAAAAGGGGACGATCCCGGGCTCAGACCATATAGCCTTCGACAGCCTCGCCCTGGACCCGTCGAACCCCAAATGGACGGGCATACTCAAAGGTCTGGGCGCCAAGCCACGAGCACCGGATGGCGTGGTCGATCAGGCCCTAGGCGCCCTTGGCATGGCCGGCGACTCGCTCAAGACGGATAAATGGGACTTCACCGACGCGAAGGATTTGGTGTTATTCTGCAACGGTCCCGCCTGTGACCAATCCCCCAGAGCGATCCGCAGCCTACTCTCGGTGGGGTATCCCACCACCAAGCTGTTTTACTATCGTGGCGGGATGCAGATGTGGCAGATGTGGGGGCTCACGACCGTGGTCCCAGAGAAATGACCCTAGGGCCGTTCGTTCACCGTTTAGACGCAGGCGATCGCTAATGACCGACGCGGACCTTGCCGGTATCCGGGTGCTAGTCATCGATGACAGCAAGACGATCCGCCGTACCGCCGAAAGCCTCCTGTCCCGCGCCGGTTGTGACGTCGTGACCGCCAGCGACGGCTTCGAGGCCCTAGGGAAGCTGATCGATTACCGACCGAACCTGGTTTTTGTGGACGTCATGATGCCCCGCCTGGATGGTTACCATACGTGCGCTCTGATCAAGAATAACGCCTCCCTGCGCGACACGCCGGTTATCATGCTATCGAGCAAGGATGGCCTCTTTGACCGTGCCAGAGGGCGTCTGGTAGGCGCCGAACAGTACCTTGCCAAGCCCTTTACCCGCGACGAACTACTGGGCGCGATTCGCCGGTTTGCACGGCGGGAGCCCTGAGCCCCTAGATGCCGATGGTGCCGCGATGATGGATTTTTTTAAGAGACAGCCCCCGGTCGTCAAACCAACCGACCCAGCGGTCGGCCCCGTTACGACGGTATTGGTGGTAGACGATTCGCCCACCGAGACCATGATCTTCCGTAATGCGCTGCTTAAGGCAGGCTTTCGTGTCGAGACAGCGGTCAACGGCCAGGAGGGGGTCGAAGCCGCCCAGCGGCTGCACCCTGACGTCATCCTGATGGACGTCATCATGCCGATCCTCAACGGCTTTCAGGCCACCCGGATGTTGCAGCGCGATGCTGCCACGTCTCGGATTCCCGTGATCATGGTGACCACCAAAGACCAACTGACGGATCGCGCTTGGGGGTTACGTCAAGGGGCAGTGGACTATCTCGTCAAGCCGGTCGACACCGAGGCACTCATCCAACGTATCAGGACGGTCCTAGGTGCCTGAGCCTACCGCCCACGCACAGACCTCGCAGGCCCATGCTGGCCACGAGTTGCTGCACCGTATTCGATCCCTTGAAGCCCGATGCGTCCGCCATGCCGCCGGTTTGCCGGCACGCACTCCGCCGCAACGGATCTGGACCATGGTGGTCTTCCGCATGGTGGGGCAGACGCTCCTAGCGCCGTTGGAGCAGATCGCAGAGGTCCTGACTATCCCAGCGCAGGTAACCCGCGTCCCCGGCACAAAGTCGTGGGTCCTTGGCGTCGCGAACAACCGGGGCACCCTACTACCCATCTACGACGTTGATGGATGCCTAATCGGCACGCCATCCCGGCGCACCGCTTTGGAGCGGGTGTTGGTCATCCGCCAAGAAGAGCTGCCCTTCGGTGTTTTGGTCGGTGGCCCCGTCGGTATTCACCATTGCCAGGCGACAATGGCCGTCCGAGTCAGCCCAAATGCCTACGGGGCTCTGAGCCCGCTACTGGACGGCGGCTATCTGCGTGGGGCCGAACGCCTCCCAGTAGTGAATCTGGCGCGGCTGCGGGATCTGCCTCAATTTGGGTCGGCCGCAGCATGACCGGTACAGGCGCCGTATACGCGGTCCAACCAGCGATCTCCGGGGGAGGCTGTGGGGTACAGTTCTACGATTTTTGTCCTGGTTCTTGGTAACAATCCGGTTTTCGACCAGGAACGCGGAACCAAAAGCCTTTAAAAAAAGAGCCGTAATCAGTTCGGATTCTGCGACAGGGGGTATAGAGGTGGTCAATACAAGTTCGGGACCGCAGGGGCGGCGAAGCGGCGGTGCAAATCGCACCGTCGTCTTGCTGTCGGTGTTGCTGGCGCTATCCATCGCGCTCGCCTTCGCCAGCTTTCTACACGGCGAACGGTGGGCGGGTTTCGGAGAGAAATTCATTCTGTTGGTGGCCAACCAACAAAGCCTCTCGCAGCAATTAGCCAAAGACGCCAGCCAGGCCGTGCGCGCCGACGACGCCGCCTTTAGCCGCCTGGCGCAGTTGCGCGATACGATTCAAGAGAACTTCGACCGCCTGAGGGTGGGTGACCCCGGAAGCGAAATGCCCGCGTCGCCGCCCGAAACCGACCAAGCACTACGTTTCGCCGAAGGGGCCTGGCTCAATGTACGCGAATCCGCCGACCTGATCCTCGCTGCCAAAGGACCCATCCTCGAAGTCCCCACCAGGGTCGAGGAGACCCGCGCACTGCTGTTGGAACTCTACGACGCAACCGAGCAAACCGCCCAACTGATGCTCGCCCAAAAGGAGTCTGCAGCCCAGGTCCTCGCCGCTGCCGAGTTGCTGCCGCAGGTGGAGCGTATGTTCCGAGCCCTCGGTGAGCTACTCGCCGGCGGCACCGCCACCCAAGACGCCATGGATCGCGGCGTTGTCGCCGCCCAAACATTTGCAGGGCGCCTCCAGGCGCTTAGTATGGGTGACCCTGAGGCTGGATTGAACCCAGCGACGGACCCAAAGGTGAAGGAGTCCCTCGGTGCCGTCTCTTCGATTTTCCGCGGCATGATGACCAATGCCGAGGGGCTGATGGCCATGGTGCCAACCATGGTCCCCGCCCTTGCGGCCCCTGCCCAGATGTCTGCCAGCGATGCCAAGTTTAGCAAGGCCCTTGACGCCCTACTCCAGGCCTACCGCGCGACCCCAGGCCGCCTAAAAGTCGGCCCCATAACCGCCGGCCCCGATACGGTGCTGGTCTTCGGCTCCGCCGCCGGCTTCTTCTTGCTGTTGCTCGGCGTGCGGTTGATTGGCGACTCACGACGCCGTGAGGCCGCGTCCCTGGCCCAGAACGATGCCAACCAGGAGGCCATTCTGCGCCTGCTCGACGAGATGGGGAATCTGGCCGACGGCGACCTGACCGTCGAGGCGACCGTCACGGAGGACGTTACCGGCGCCATCGCCGACTCCATCAACTACGCCATCGACGCCCTCCGAGGTCTGGTCACCACCATTAATGCCACCTCCCAGCATGTTACGGAATCGGCCCAGTCCACGCGCTCCGTCACGGTCGAGTTGGCCGAGGCGACTGAGTTGCAGGCCGCGGAGATCGCCCGCGCCACCCTCTCCATCAAGGACATGACCGGTGCCATCGACGCCATGGCACGCGACGCAGGCGAGTCGGCTGATGTTGCCTCTCGCTCGGTTCAGGTCGCCAGCCGCGGTGCCGAGACGGTACGGGCCACGATCCAGGGCATGGACCAGATCCGCGAGCAGATCCAAGAGACGGCCAAGCGAATCAAACGCCTCGGCGAATCCTCCCAAGAGATTGGGGAGATCGTCGGACTCATCGACGATATCGCCGACCAGACCAACATCCTCGCCCTCAACGCCGCCATGCAGGCGGCAATGGCCGGAGAGGCGGGGCGCGGCTTCGCGGTGGTTGCCGACGAGGTACAACGGCTGGCAGAGCGTTCAGGTAACGCCACCAAGCAGATCGAGGCCCTGGTGCGAACCATTCAGGCCGATACGAATGAGGCGGTCAGCTCCATGGAGGCGAGTACGGCCGGCGTGGTGGAGGGCGCCAAGCTCGCCGAGAATGCCGGCGGAGCCCTCCAAGAGACGGAAAACGTCTCCAACTACATTGCCGAGCTCACCCAACGCATCGCCGAATCGGCCCAGCGGCAGACCAACGAAGCGAAGGGTATCGACGCGACCGTGAGCCGCATTCAGGAGATCACACTGCGCAACACGGAAAGCACCCGTCAGACTGCAGAATCCGTCGAGACCCTCGCAGAGCTTGCTGTTGAGCTCCAGCAGTCGGTTGCCGGTTTCCGGCTACCCTAGCCCCTGTGTCGAAGAGCCACGCGACGGACATGGTCATGCCGGAAACCCCAGGCGTCGGCGGTCTCAAATGGGTCAAGGAAGAACTCCTTAACAGCTTGCGCCGCGTGCGCGAGCTGCTTGAGTCCTCCGTCAACAGCAAGGGCGAGACCGACTGCAGCGAGGCCATCACCTCGCTCTACGAGGCCCGCGGGGTCCTCCTGGCCATCCATCTGCCCGCGCCCGCGCGCCTTGCCGAGGAGATGCAGCATCTGTTCGAGCAATTCGTCGCGGGGACCTTGCCCAATCGCGACGAGGTAGCCGAAGCCCTGATGCTGGCGCTGATCCAGTTGCCCCACTACCTGGACCGGTTGGATGCTGGTCATGCCGATCCGCCAATATCCCTGCTCGCCACTATCAACGACCTGCGGGGGTCCCGCGCTGCTCGGCCCATCTCTGCCGCAGAGTTGCTGGCACCCCAATCTATCTTCGGAGGACCGGAGAGACCGACCGAGGAGGCGATCAAAACCCTGGCCTTGGTGGCGGGGAACGCCCGGCCTCATTTCCACCGCTGTCTGCTACAAGCCGTCCAGGGTGGGGACGACCAGGGGTTTGTCGGCCTCGGCAAACTGTTCAGCCAGCTACACCGTTTCTTTCCGGAAGGCTTATTCCGCGATGCCTTCCGTGCCGCAGAGGGCTTGGTCCACGCCATTCTAGATGGCTCATTGGCGGCCACACCGCCGGTCAAAGCGGCCATCGCCCACGTCGATAACATCTTCAAGCCGCTGCTCGCCCCCGTGCCCTCGTGGCCCGAGCCACAGGCCCGCCAGCTTATCAGCGAGGCCCTTGGTTTCCTGGCTGAAATCGATCCGAGTGGCCCCTTAGTTCTGCAACTCAAAGGCGCGTACGACACCCCGCAACCGGGAGCCAACGACGCCGTTTCCCACGGACCAAGCGCCCTGGGCAGCGAGGCCCTGGCGAGTCTTGCCGGAGAGGTGCTGCGCGACCTCGCGGGCATCAAGGACCGCCTCGACCTGTTCGTCCGCGGGGGATCCGAAGCGCCGGACCAGCTCGCCTCCATGGAATTCACACTGCGACAACTAGCCAACACGCTTGCAATTGGCGAGGATGTCGAACTGGTCGGACGTCTCAACGGTCTTGCGGACGGCATCGGAGACCTAGTGCGTGGCCGAATCGAGCCGGGAGGCGATTTCTTACCCAGATTTGCCGAACAGCTCTTGGCCGCGGAGGACGGCCTGCGCCAGGTGGTACCCAGTGCTGAGCGCGGCGATTCCCTACTCACCATCACCCTGAGGGAAGCCCGGGCCGATCTCGCCAAGGCGAGACAGGCCATTGCGGACTATGCCCTGGCCCCTGGCGATGACCGCCGCCTACGCGACGCCCCAGAGACCCTGCCCAAAGTCGCCGCAGCCCTGAGCATGCTAGGGGAGGATGCAGCTGCAACGGTGCTCCAGGCGGTGGCCGATGTGCTGCGCAGACGCTTCATTGGCGCCGGTCACCTGCCCGAGCGGGCGGACCTTGATCTATTCGCGGAGGCGATCACCGGGGTCGACCTCTACATGGAAGGGTTGGGTCATGGAGCCTCCTTCGGCAACCGGCTGCTCGAGCAGGCGCGGACGGCCGTGGACGCGCTGGGCGCACCGCAGGACGTCTACCCTCCGGCCTCGGCGGACACAGGCCAGGGTTCGCCAGATCGGCCCGCACCACAAGCCTCCCAACCGGTACCCTCCCAGACGGAATCGCCAACCGACATCGATCCAGAGCTCCTGGACATTTTCCTGGAAGAAGCACGCGGCGAGCAAGTGCGGATCGAAGCAGCCGTGGCCCGTTGGATCGACGACAGCGGCGACGTCGACGCGCTGACCGACCTACGCCGCTCCTTCCACACCCTCAAGGGCAGCGGCCGGCTCGTTGGTGCAACGCGCTTGGCAGATCTCGCCGCAATCACCGAGACCCTGCTAGACCGAATCTTCACGGGTCGCCTGGCACCGACCGAAGCGGTCATAGGACAAATCGCGTCCACGGCTGCTCTACTGCCCAGCCTGATCAACGCCGAGGCGACCGCCACACCGATCGAACTAGACCCCTTGCTGCGTGCCGCCAACGAACTGCTTGGCACAGAGGCCGCCGCAGCCACGCGCGATGAGCCAGTGGCCGAACACGGCGCCGACGCAATAGATCAGGAGCTTTTGGATATATTCTCCGCCGAGGCCCGCGAGCACCTCGCCACGCTCACGGAGTTCCTGTCCAGGGTGGGCGCCGCCAAGCAGCCGCAATCGGAACCGGACATGGTGCGCGCCCTCCACACCTTGTGCGGAAGCGCACGCATGACGGGCATTCAGCCGATTGCCGAGGTCAGTGGAGCCTTGGAGCGGCTGATCAATGACCTGAACGTCCGTGGACAGCGCCTGGACCCGCACCTGTGCAGCCTCCTTGAGCGCGCCACGGATGGCATTGCGGGCCAACTCAACGCATTGCCGGAATTCGGCCAGGAGGCCGAGGATCTCGACGCTATCGCTCGGGAGGCGTCAGAGTGGCGGGAGCGCCTTGCTGCGGAGGTTCCGGTACTGTCGTGGCAGCCTGAACGCGGACTGGATGCGCTGCCCGAGGCTCAGGTCGAGGACAGCCCGACGGAGGAAGCCGATGTCGAGACCCTACTCGAACGCTTAGCCGAACCAGGCGAGGGCCTACCAGATCTGCTCGCCGAGACCGAAGCGTGGGCAAGCGACCCTCTGGCCTATCAGCCCGCACCGGAACAACCTATACCTGAGAGCCTCCCACTCGCTCCAGATCTCGCCCAGCCACCGATAGCCGGGGAAGCCGAGCCAGAGCCCATTGCGGAATCGGTGGGCAGCGACTCCGGGCCGAGTACTGACGAGGCAGTCCCAGGGCTTGCAGCCGAGACGGAGGTTGTGGAGCCAGAATACATCGAGCTAACGGCTGCGCTGGACGCCACCGAGCCACCGCTCGACTCAACTGACGAACCCCAGGCCACCGACGAACGGGCTGCTGCGCTCCAAGCATACGAGCGGCCGGTCGGGTCCGCTGCCGAGCCTGAGGGCGCAGAGGAACTCGCCGAGCCCCCTGCTGATCTGGAGGCCGCCGAAGAACCGGTCAACCTGGCCCTCCCGCCCGAGATCTCCCCAGACCAAGTTGACGCGCTGCTTGAGTCCGAGGCCCAAGAGGAGACCACCGAACTTAGCCCCTCATCATCAGATACGGCGATCCCCGTCTCAGAATCGGTTGAACTACAGCCAACGACCGCTCCCCCAAGCGACGCAGTGACGACAGAGGAGGCCATCTCTGAGGCGGATGAGGAACCATCAGCTCAATCCGGGCTCGACCCCGAGCTAACGGCTCTGTTCCTGGAGGACGCCCGGGATATCCTGGACAGCCTGGACAAGCACCTCCGCATGTGGCAGCTCGCGCCTGAGGCACCGGAGCCGCTCCCCGCGATCCAGCGCCTGCTCCACACCCTCAAGGGGAGCGCACGCCTCTCCGGGCTGGGAGTCATCGGCGATCTCAGCCATGCGCTGGAGTCCACCCTGGCGGCCATCGGCGCGGGCGATCTGGCGGTGAGCGACGACGCCTTGGAGCTGGCCCAGCACTCGCTGGACACCCTTTCGTCCCAAGCCGACGCCCTCGAGCAGGGTGCCGCTATCCCGGGCGCAGACGACCTGGTTGCCGCGCTTGGGGACATTCTGCTCGCGCCGGAGTCCGGGGCCGAACCGGTCGCTCTAGCTCGGCTTGCCCCCTCTCCCGCCGATCTCACGCCAGCGATACCCGCTGCGGAGACCCCTGCACCGGCCGCGCATAGAACAGCGCCGGCTACTGCAAGCGCCTCGCCCCAGATCCGGGTCCGCGCTGATCTCCTCAATCGCCTCATCAACAATTCCGGCGAAATCAGCATCTACCGTGCACGCCTAGCCCAGCAGAACGGCACCCTTGGTTACAGCCTTTCCGAGCTGGACCAGACCGTGGCGCGCCTACGCGACCAATTGCGACACCTCGACATCGAGACCGAGGCGCAGATCCTCTACCGCTACGATCGTGAGCTGTCCGAATGGGCCCCAGCGGAGCGGGAGTTCGACCCCTTGGAGCTTGACCGTTTCTCAACCTTGCAGCAGCTCTCGCGCAGTATCTCGGAGACGGTCAATGACTTGGTGAGCCTCAAGACCTTGCTCGCCGACCTTCAACGCGAATCCTCCGATCTGCTGGTGCAGCAGGCGCGCATCGCAGAGGACCTGCAAGACGGCCTGTTGCGCACCCGAATGGTCCCCTTTGTGCAACTGGTGCCACGGCTGCATCGGCTGGTCCGCCAGACGGCCCAAGCCATCGGCAAGCGGGCCACCCTTGATGTCCACGGGCCGGAGGTAGAGCTCGACCGCAGCATCCTCGACCGCCTAAGCGCCCCACTGGAGCATCTGCTGCGTAATGCCGTCGCTCACGGAATCGAATCCCCCAGTACCCGCCGCGTGGCCGGCAAGGCCGCTGAGGGTGCGGTGGTCCTGGTCCTCAGCCGCGAGGGGAACGATGTCCTCATTACCCTCAGCGACGATGGCGCGGGCATGGACCTGGAGCGGATTCGCAACCGTGCCGTGAAGCGCGGCATGCTGGTTGACGGCTCGGAGGCAACCGAGGAGCAACTCCTACAACTCGCCATGGAGCCCGGCTTCACCACGGCGGACCACATCACCCAGATCGCCGGGCGCGGTGTTGGGCTTGATGTGGTCGCCTCCGAGTTGAAGCGCCTGAGCGGCAGCGTCGCCCTAGACTCCAAGCCTGGGCTCGGCACCACCGTCAGCCTGAGACTGCCGCTCACCCTGGCCATCATCGACGCACTGCTGGTCACGGCCGGCGACGCGACCTACGCCATTCCCCACACTTCTATCGCTGCGGTATCCCGCATCCCCCGCACCGATCTGGAGCTGCACTACAGGGGCCAGGGACCAGAGTTCATCCATCTTGGCGAGACCTATCGGGTCATGCTTTTGGACGGGCTGCTGCACCCAGGGGCGGCACCAGAATTGGGCGATCGGCAGTCGCTCCCGCTACTTCTGGTGCGCACAGCGGACCAGCGCCTGGCCCTCCAGGTAGACAGCCTCATCGGCACCCAACGCATCGTCGTCAAGCCCTTGGGGCCACAACTGAGCGCCCTGCGCTGGCTTAACGGCGGTACCATCCTGCCTGACGGGCGGGTCGCGATGATCTTGGACCTGGTCGCCTTGGCGCGCTCGCCTGCGGTCCACGCCTATCGCCTCGCCGGCGCCCAGGTCGTCGACGACGACCGAAGCCAGGCTTGCGTCATGGTGGTGGACGACTCTCTGACCGTGCGCCGGGTCACCGAGCGCCTACTGCGCCGCCAGAATATGGATGTGCTGACCGCAAAGGACGGCGTCGAGGCACTCACCATGCTTGAGGAGCGCGTACCAGACCTCATCCTCCTCGACATTGAGATGCCCCGCATGGACGGCTATGAACTGACTCGACACATCCGCCGCTCCGCGAGGCTCAAAACCATCCCAATCATCATGATCACGTCCCGCACCGGCGAAAAGCACCGCCGACTGGCGATGGAGCTCGGCGTCGATCGCTACTTGGGCAAACCCTACCAAGAGACCGAATTGCTCGACGAGATCAGTGCCGTGTTGTTGGAGGGGCTGGAATGAGCACGTCTCAACGTGACCCGGCCAAAGTCGACGATGTCCGCGGACTAATCGCCCCGACCGTCTTAGGCAATCTGCTGTTGCCCGCTGCCGCAGTGGCGGAGGTGGTGTCCTACAGCGGTAGTGATGTCCGGCCCCATCAAGGGGGGAGCCAATGGTTGGTCACCGACCTGGAATGGCTGGGTCAGTGGGTGCCTCTGGTCGACCTGGGCCCGGCGGCCCCAGACGACATCCAGGACAAGCCTGTTATCGGGACCCGTCGTCGTCGCCCATGCGCTCTGGTCTGCTTTACCCCCAACGGTAACCCCGCCGTGCCCTACATTGCCATCCTGACCACAGACTCGCCACGCCTGGTCCGCTTGACCTCCGCGGACCTGGCCCAGGCACCCAACACGCGGACCATCCCCCTCGCCCATTTCACTTTGGACTATCGCGGCAGCCCCGCCTGGGTGCCGGACCTGGATCTGATCGAACGCGAAGCGCTATTGCGTGCGCCGTCCACTACCTGATCTCGCCTGGCACCTACGCCTCGCCGACGACAGAAAATATTTGAGTCGGGGGAGTCGGCGGCGTTCATGTTGAACCGGACGCGCCCAAAGGCGTCCGAAGGCGCGCTGTAGCACCCGATCTTGCTCAAGAACCTGCAAGAAAAGCAATTCGGCCGCTAATCACGCAAACAGTGAAAGGCCACTTGGGCCAGCGCGTCACAGCCCCGCGATCATCATCTCGTCGATCAGCCAGGAGCCGGTCCGGGTACTCCCCGGAAAGTCGCAGTCGTTGCCTACCGCGACAAGCCCCTGGAACATGCGCTTGAGGTTACCGGCGATGGTAATCTCCTCGACCGGAAAGGCGATTTCACCGCCCTCAACCCAGAAACCTGCGGCGCCCCGGGAGTAATCACCGGTCACCGGGTTGACGCCACTCCCCATCAGCTCCGTGACCAGCAGTCCGGTACCCATCTCACGCAGCAGGCCGGCACGGTCGAGCGGCCCAGGGTCGATGTGCAGATTACGCACGCCACCGGCGTTGCCGGTCGTAGGAAGGCCGAGACGGCAACCGGAATAGGTGTCCAGGACATAGCTCTGGAGGACACCCCCGGTGACGAACGCCTTGGCCTCCGTGGCCACCCCTTCCCCATCGAAGGGGGCGCTCGCCAGCCCCCGCGGCAGGTGCGGGACCTCGTGGATGTGCACGAACTCCGGAAAGATGCGCTCCCCCAGGTGATCGAGCAGAAAGCTAGCCCGCCGATACAGGGCTGTCCCATTGATGGCCCCCGTAAGGCTATGCAGCAGCCCAGCGGCGACCTCGGCCCGGAACAGCACCGGGGCGGTCTGTGTGGGCAGCTGGCGTGACCCGAGCCGGGCCAGGGTGCGCTCCGCGGCCCGACGCCCGACCGCGGCGGCGTCCTCAAGATCGCCCGGGGCCCGAGCGCTGGTCCACCAGTAATCCCGTTGCATGGAGTCCCCGTCCTGGCCGATCACGGCGCAGCTCAGCCCATGTCGGGTGCTGGGGTAACCCCCGACGAAGCCGTGGCTGTTGCCATAGACCTGAACGCCAAAGTGACTCGAAAGGCTGGCCCCCTCTGAGTTGGTAATCCGTGAGTCCGCGGCGCGGGCGGCGTCCTCGCAGGCAACCGCCATGCCGATCGCCTCCTCCACCGACAGATCCCACGGGTGATATAGATCTAGATCCATGACCTGGCTAGCCAGCCGCTGGGGGTCCGCAAGCCCGGCGCAGGGGTCGGCCTGGGTGTGACTGGCGATGGCGCAGGCCGCGCGCACCGCTTCGCGAACGGCCTCAGGGCTGAGGTCCGACGTACTGGCCGACCCCTTGCTGTGGCCAAAATAAACGGTCAGGGACAGGCCGTTGTCGCGGGTGTGCTCGACCGTCTCGACCTCGCCCAGGCGCACGGCTACCTCAAGGCCGGCACTGCCACTGACCACGGCCTCGGCGGCGTCCGCACCGCGTCGTTTGGCCTCTTTGAGCAGGTCTTCGATGGTGGCTTGCAGGCGGTCGAGCCGCTCGCGGGTATCGTCGGTGGCAGTAGTGGTCATCGGTTTCCGAGGTGAATTCAGTGGGATTGGCCGGGCAGGCCGAGCGCTGCACTAGGACGAATACAGCCTCAGGCGTTGGTGCCGCCCACGGTGAGCCCATCGATACGCAGGGTCGGCTGGCCGACCCCGACCGGGACACTTTGCCCCTCTTTGCCGCAAGTCCCGACCCCTTGGTCGAGGGCGAGATCGTTGCCGATCATGGACACCCGGGTCAGCACCTCGGGACCGTTTCCGATCAGGGTAGCGCCCTTGACTGGGCGGGTGACGCGGCCGTTCTCGATAAGGTAGGCCTCGCTGGCGGAGAAGACGAACTTGCCGGACGTGATGTCCACCTGCCCGCCGCCGAAGTTTACCGCATACAAACCCCTGGGGACCGAGGCGATGATCTCCTCGGGGTCTCGCTCACCGGCCAACATGTAGGTGTTGGTCATGCGCGGCATGGGCAGGTGGGCATAAGATTCCCGCCGACCGTTGCCGGTGGTGGGTACGCCCATGAGCCGGGCATTGAGCTTGTCCTGCATGAAACCGCGCAGGATGCCGTCCTCGATGAGCACCGTGCACTGGCTCTGGGTGCCCTCGTCGTCCACGTTGAGCGAGCCGCGCCGCCCAGCGAGGGTGCCATCATCCACCACGGTTACCCCGGGAGCGGCGACGCGCTGCCCAAGGCGCCCGGCGAAGGCGGAGGTCCCCTTGCGGTTGAAGTCCCCCTCCAGGCCATGACCGACCGCCTCATGCAACAGGACGCCGGGCCAGCCAGGGCCCAGCACCACGGTCATGGTCCCAGCCGGGGCTGCCTCTGCCTCTAAATTGACCAGGGCCTGACGGACCGCCTCGCGGGCGAAGCCCAGGGCCCGGTCCTCTTCCAGGAAATAGGACAGGTCCCGCCGCGCCCCGCCGCCGCTGGAACCCTGCTCGCGCCGCCCGTCACCCTCGGCGATGACGCTGACGCTCATGCGCACCAGAGGACGCACGTCAGCGGTCAGGGAGCCGTCGTCGGAGAGCACCATCATGGTATCCAACGCAGCCACCAGGCTCACCGAGACCTCGCGGACCCGCGGGTCCTGACGGCGCGCCTCTGCATCGACGCGATGCAGCAGGGCGAGCTTGTCGGCATCCGGCAGACTGCCGACCGGGTCCAAGGGCTCATAGAGGCGCCGTACCGTCGGCATCCCAGTGACCCGCACCCGACCATTCTGGCCTGCCCGGGCGATGGCACTGGCGGCCCGGGCGGCCTGTTCCAGGGCAGGGAGGTGCAACTCGTCGGAATAGGCGAAACCGGTCTTCTCGCCACTGACGACGCGCAACCCGGCACCCTGGTCGATGTTAAAGGTCCCGTCCTTGATGATGCCATCCTCCAACACCCAGGACTCGAGCCGACCATTCTGGAAGTAGATATCGGCGGCATCAACCGCAGAGCTGGTGAGGCCACTGAGTAGCCGGTCGAGATCGGCGTCGCCGAGGCCCACCGGGCTCAGGATGCTGTTACGGGCAATGGCGAGGGAGTCGGTCATGGTGTCGGGTCAGGGCTCTGGTTGAGACAGGGGCGTGCGAGGCTCGCGGTTGGCGCCGCCCCATAGCAGCAGCCACCGTGGCGAAGGCTGCGCCCTCGGGCGCCGCAGGGGGAAATTCGGGTCGGCAACCCCCTATTTCAAACGCCGGTGCTCGATGGTGGGGAAATTGCGCCGGACGGAGTGGAGATAATCGGCATCGATGCGACAGGCGACCACACCGGTCCCGCGCGGGACCTGGGCGAGGATGCTCCCCCAGGGGTCCACGATCATGCTGTGACCATGGGTCTCGCGCCCATTGATGTGATAACCGCCCTGGGCGGCTGCGACCACATAGGCGAGGTTCTCGATGGCCCGGGCTCGAACCAGGGTCTCCCAGTGGGCCTTGCCGGTGATGGCGGTAAAGGCGGAGGGGATGGCGGCCAACTCCATGCCGTCGTCGAGCATGCGCCGAAACTGCTCAGGAAAGCGCAGGTCATAGCAGACAGCTACCCCGAGCCGGCCAAAGGGGCTGTCGATCACCCGGGTCGCGTCTCCGGGCTCGATGGCGGCGGACTCCTCGTAGCGTTCGTCCGCCCCGGGGAGACTCACGTCGAACAAGTGGATCTTGTCGTAGCGCCCGACCTGCTTGCCGCGCTCGTCGAAGACCAGGCAGGCCGCGCGCACCCGATCCCGGGTGTGGGCCACCAAAGGCAGGGTGCCGCCCACCAGCCAAACCCCGTACTTGGACGCCATGCGCGATAGGAAGGCTTGGAGTGGCCCATCGCCGTCCTGCTCGACCAGCGGCAGCAAATCCTGGATGCGCTGACCCATAAAGGCGAAATTTTCCGGCAGGACGACCAAGCCGGCACCAGCCTCAGCCGCCTCGCGGATCAGACGCTCCGCCTCCAGCAGGTTGGCGTTGACGTTTGGGCTGCTCGCCATCTGAACCGCGGCGACTTTGGGCGTCTTTCTCATGGGGACCTGTTGCGACGATGGCGTTAGGGGGCCCAGCACTCGAAGCGCCGCGGCCTGGACATGGGTCACGAGGTCGAAAGGTTACACCCTCGCCGCCGCAGGCCCAAGGCGTAACGCCCTGCCGACCTTGGCCGGGAGCCTGGCTGACCTTGATAATCGTGCATAGCCCGCCCGGAGCCGACCTCTGGCGGCCTCGAGGTACGGGATGGCCATGCCGTCAACGCCTTGGCCGTCAGTCCGCATCGCACGGCAGCGCCCAGAGGTCGTGCTCCTGAGCGTCGGTCACCTCCACCTCGATGAAATCCCCTGGGTCCAGCTCCCAGGCCCCGGGGACGATGACGCTGCCGTCGATCTCCGGGGCGTCGGCATAGCTGCGGGCCAGGACGCGATCCGCTTCCACCTCGTCCACCAGCACGGTGAGCCGCTGGCCGATGCGGGCGGCAAGCTTGGCGCGACTGATCTCGGCCTGGACCGCCATGAAAAGCGCCAGACGCTCCTGCTTGAGCTCCTCCGGCACCGGGTTTGGGAGGTTATTGGCAGCCGCGCCATGCACCGGGGAATAGGCAAAACAGCCCACCCGGTCGAGTTGCGCCTCGCGTAGGAAATCGAGCAGCAGCTCGAAGTCCGCCTGCGTCTCCCCCGGAAAGCCGACGATAAAGGTGCTGCGCATGACCAGTTCCGGGCACATCGCCCGCCATCGCGCCAGGCGCTCCAGGACCCGCTCGGTCGCCGCCGGGCGGCGCATGGCCGCCAGCACCGCCGGGCTGCCGTGCTGCAGGGGCATGTCCAGATAGGGCAGGATCAGCCCCTCGGCCATCAACGGGATGAGGCCGTCCACATGGGGGTAGGGATAGACGTAGTGCAGGCGCACCCAGGCGGGCAACTCACCCAAGGCCCGGGCCAGATGCTCCAGATCGGTCTTCAGCGGGCGGCCCTGCCAGAAGTCGGGTCGGTAACGCACGTCGAGCCCGTAGGCGCTGGTGTCCTGGGAGACGATCAGCAGCTCGCGCACCCCGGCATCCACCAGGCGCTGCGCCTCGCCCAGGACCTCACCGATTGGGCGGCTCACCAGGTCGCCGCGCAGGCTCGGGATGATGCAGAAGCGGCACCTGTGATTGCACCCCTCGGAAATCTTCACATAGGCGTAGTGGCGGGGGGTGAGCTTGACCCCCTGGGGCGGGAGCAGGCTCGTGAAGGGGTCGCTACGCGGCGGCAGATGGGTATGGACCGCGTCCATGACCTCCTGATAGGCATGGGGCCCAGTGACCGCCAGGACCTCCGGGTGGGTATTGCGCACCAGCTCGGCACGGGCCCCGAGGCAGCCGGTGACGATGACCCGACCGTTCTCGGCCAGGGCCTCGCCGATCGCCTCCAAAGACTCCTCCACCGCGGCATCGATGAAGCCGCAGGTGTTGACGACCACCAGATCCGCGCCCCCATAGTCCGGCGACAGGTCGTACCCCTCCGCCCGCAACTGGGTGAGGATGCGCTCGGAGTCTACGGTCGCCTTTGGGCAGCCGAGGCTGACGAAGCCCACCCTGGGGGTTTCTTTGGTTTGATTCACAGGCCGGAGCCTCTCTGGGGTGAATGGAGCGTCGGTCCGCACAGTGGACCGTTCAATGCCCGAACAACGACCGACGATAACGACGTACCTGCTCGTCGTCCGGACCAAGCAGGTCCAGGACCAGCAGCAAGGCCTCGCGCCCCAGTCCATCGCGGTAACCGGGGGTGCGACGCTCCAGGTCCGCCAACTGTTCCAGGGCGGCATGATAGTCGTCCGCCACCACCAGACGCGCACCCAGGGCGAAGCGCGCGGCGTGCTCGTCCGGGTCCTGGTCGAGGGCCGCGATCAAGTCCGCCTGGGGGTCGGCCGCCTCGGCCGCGGCGATCAGCTCCAGGTGGACGAACAATCGGCGGATCTCCCCGCCAGCCCTAAGCGCGGGGGGCAGGGCGGCCAACACCGCCTGGGCATCCGCATGACGCCCTTGCCGGATCAATAGCTTGGCAAGCAGGAGCGGGATCGAGGGGTTCTCCGGCTCGGCTATGGCCGCCTCGGCCAGGACCTGGATCGCCTTGTCCTGATCCCCCGCCTCCCAGGCCGCCAGGGCCGCCGCCTGGGCCCGGTCGGCCAGGGGCTTGAGATTGCGCTCGATCAGTGCCCGGTAGTCGGACTCGGTCTGAATCCCGTGGATCTCCTCCACCACCTTGCCTTGCCGAAACAGCTTGCAAGAGGGCAGGCCCTTGACCCCATAGCGAAGGGCGACCGCCTTCTCCCGATCGGTGTCCAGGCTCACCAACAGGAAGCGCCCGCCATAGTCCCGGGCCAGGCGCCGCAACAGCTCCCCCTGACGCAGGGAGGGTCCGGCCCAGGGGGCCCAGAAATCGACCAGCACCGGTCCCTTGCGTGAGTTTTCCAGAACCAAGGTCGCGAAATTCGCGTCAGTCCCTTCGAGAATGAAGGCTTCGTTGGACATGGGCAGTTCGGCTCGGGATCTTGGGCAATAGGGGCGGGGCCGACTATCGTATCGGGTCGAGACCGGGGGCTCAAACCGAGCCAAACCCAGCAGCATGTGCCGAGCGATCGAGGTCGCCCTGTCCCTCTGGGCGACCACCTGAGTGAGGGAAACCGCAGTGACACCCGCGCCTTGATATAGGCCAAGGTGCTGCAGGCGCCATGCCCCTTAGCGTGGTGCCAAACGAGCGGCGTATACCCCCATTGTCGACAACCGTCTGAATTCGGCCTTGCTCGTGGTGCGCTATCCGGTACGATAGCCGACCGGCACCCGAACCTGGTCCGGCACCGGAACTGTCAACGATAGGGGGCCACTAAGGAAACAACGACGTGTTCGCCATGACGACGCGCGCTTTCACCACAATCACGAGGTACCGACGGTGAAAAACTGCAAGCTCTGTAAATACAGCAAGGTCTGTAACGACTTGCCCGGGATCTGCATCCTGATCCCCTATCTTGCCATCGCCGTCCTGACGGTCGCCTTGGGTTACCTGTTCGTCACCCAAGAGCTGCTGTGACTCATCACCCCGCAGCAAACCCCCCGCCCATTGGGCCCGGCAGTCATATCGAGCTGCAGTTGGAGATCCGCCTCCAGGACGGCACCCTCGCCCTGTCTGCCTGGGGCGATGACGCACTGACGCTCGCCCTGGGCGACGGCACCCTCACCCCCGGCCTGGAGGCCCTGCTCGTCGACCTCGGTCCAGGGGTCGAGACACGCATCCTGGTCAGCGGCGACGACATTTACGGCCCCCATGACCCGGACAACATCCACTGGCTGCCGCGCTCGGACTTCCCCCCTGAGTTGACCGCAACACCCGGACAGGTGATCGCGTTCGAGACCCCGGGTGGCCATGAACTGGCTGGCCTGGTCTTGGCATCGGACCGGGATCGGGTGCAGGTAGACCTCAATCACCCCCTGGCTGGTCGATCGTTGAACATCCGCCTCTTGGTAGCCGTCCCTTTGCCAGACCCTAGCGCCTGACCTATCCCCACGCCCCATGAATATCGTCATCGCCAACCCGCGGGGCTTTTGCGCCGGCGTGGACAGAGCCATCGACATCGTCGAGCGGGCCATCGAGCTCTTCGGGTCCCCCATCTATGTCCGCCATGAGGTGGTCCACAACCGCTTCGTGGTCGAGAACCTGCGCAAGCGCGGCGCCGTTTTTGTCGAAGAACTGGACCAGGTCCCGGACGGGTCCACGGTCATCTTCAGTGCCCACGGGGTGGCCCAACAGGTGCGTGCAGAGGCCGCCGGGCGCAACCTGCGTGTCTTCGACGCCACCTGCCCCCTGGTCACCAAGGTCCACCTGGAGGTCGCCCGACACTGCAAGAATGGCCAGGAGGCCATCCTCATCGGCCACCGCGGCCACCCCGAGGTGGAAGGCACCATGGGTCAATGCCGGGGCGACGCCTCCGGGACCGGTCGGGTGAAGCTGGTGGAAACCCTCGCCGACGTGGCAGACCTGGAGGTGCAAGACCCCGAGCACCTCGCCTACGTCACCCAAACCACCCTATCCATGGACGATACCCAGGCCATCGTCACAGCCCTGCGCGAGCGCTTCCCGGCCATCGTCGGACCGAGGAAGAGCGATATCTGCTACGCCACCCAGAACCGGCAGGACGCCGTCAAGGCCCTGGCCGAGCGCTGCGACCTGGTGCTGGTGGTGGGGTCCGCCAATAGCTCAAATTCCAACCGCCTACGCGAGCTCGCAGAACGCCAAGGCTGCCACTCCCATCTGATCGATGGCCCGGACGACATCCGCCGCGAGTGGTTACAGCAGTCACCACGCATCGGGCTCACTGCTGGGGCGTCCGCGCCCGAGGTCCTGGTCGAACAAGTCATCGAGCGCCTGCGCGCCTGGGGCGCAGGCGAGGTCGAGGAGCAATCCGGGGTCCGCGAGCAGGTCGTCTTCGCCCTCCCCAAGGAGCTGGCCCAGGAACCTTCGGTCAAGGCAGCCGATCCAGCAACCCCGGGGGTATCGGAATGAGCGGCATCCTGGTCGTCGGCGGCGGCATCATCGGCTTGCTCACGGCCCGGGAATTGGTCGAGGCCGGGGAGCGTGTCACCCTCGTGGAGATGGGGGAGACCGGGCGCGAGGCATCCTGGGCCGGCGGCGGTATCCTCTCGCCCCTCTACCCCTGGCGATACGCCCAATCCGTCACCGATCTGGCCGCCTGGAGCCAGCACGACTACCCTCGTCTTTGTCTGGCCCTGCACGACGAGACTGGCATCGACCCCGAACTGACCCACAGCGGCCTGCTCATCCTCGACCCCGAGGAGCGCGACCAGGCCCAGCAGTGGGCCCAAGTCCAGGGCGTGCGCCTGGAGCTGCCGGATCTCGCGGCAGTGCGCGAGATTGAACCCGACCTGGGCCCACACCCCGAGCAAGCCATCTGGCTGCCGGACGTCGCCCAGGTACGCAACCCCCGGTTCGCCAAGGCGCTGCGACGCTCCATTGAGGGGCGTGTGGCGATTCGCGAGCAGGAAGAGGTCACCGAGCTGCTGGTCGAGGCCGCGCGGGTCACCGGTGCGCGCACCAACAAGGGCACCATCGAGGCCGACAAGGTCATCGTCTGCACCGGCGCCTGGACCGCCAAGCTCCTTGAGGCCCTGGGTGACGCCCCCGACATCCAGCCGGTGCGCGGGCAGATGATCCTCTTCTACGGCAAGCCCGGTCAGATCGGACGCATCGTCCTCTACCGTGACCGCTACGTCATCCCGCGGCGTGACGGGCGCGTCCTGTTCGGCAGCACCATCGAAAACGTCGGCTTCCACAAGGCCACCAGCGCCGAGGTCAAGGAGGCCCTCTACCGAGCCGCCGTCGAGCTCTTCCCCCTGCTCAAGCACACCCCCATCGAAGAGCACTGGTCCGGCCTGCGGCCCGGCTCGCCCAGCGGCATCCCCTACATCGGCGCTTACCCGGGTGTCGAGGGGCTCTATTTCAACGCGGGCCACTTCCGCAACGGCGTGGTCACCGGTCCCGCCTCCGCCCGCCTGGCCGCCGACCTGGTGCTAGGCCGCGAGCCGGTGGTCGCGCCAGGTCCCTATGCCCTGGATGCGGCTCGCTGAGCCCTGCCGAACCAACCCGGACGTCTTGCCAGCCATCGGGCGACTCCCTATACTTCCGCGTCCGCTAGAAGACAGCAGGCCGATGTAGCTCAGTTGGTAGAGCAACTGATTCGTAATCAGTAGGTCCGCGGTTCGACTCCGCGCATCGGCTCCATAATATTCAAGGGCTTGGCAGAAATGCCAGGCCCTTTTTCGTTGGCGCGGGACACAGGCGGAAACCGCGATTAATGCGCCAGACCGGCTAGACCAGGGCGCGCGCCCGGCGCTTCCGTACCCCCGATCAATGCGCGACTAGCCGCAACCATTTTATCGGGCCTCAGGCCGACCGCAGCCAGTCGAGGGCACCTGACCACTCGGTACGCGGGAAGTGACGCACCTCAGCAGCGACAAAGTGTTTAGCGAGCTGGGGAAGGTGGGAGAGGATCGGGCTATCGCTGACCACTGCCACGCGCCGGATCAGGCGGTGGTGGTCACGCACGAAGCGCAGGTGGGCCGTCAGTCCAGAGAACCCGTCCCAACCCGGGAAGGCCTCGGCCTCGATCAGGAGGCCGCGAAGCCCGCCGGTGCTTTCGATGAAGGGATCGACCTCCGCGGTCAGGGCCTGGAAGTCCTCCGCCTCCAGAGGCCCCTGGGGAGCGACTATCAGGATACCGTCATCCTCATTCAGTTCGTGCTGGATCATGGGTGTCTCCGTCGGTTGAAACCGGCCGGGGATGGTCGGTCGGGGTGCGGACGAGATCACGGGTCGGCACCTCGAAATCTAGCGCAAATGTGCGGGCGTCGCGCTTTGCGGTGACCTGTTCGTGACCCACTCCCTCGAGCCGTCGGCTTCCCGAGAGCCGCGCGAACCCAGCGAGCCTCTTGAGGAAGCTCTGCGATGTCCCGAGCCGAGACAGGCAAGGCTCGCATGCGGGCATCCGCCCACCGGCACCATTTGCAGCCTTGAGCCGGGATCGGGTACCTTGCTCAGCCTGCCGCAACCTCGGTCGAGACCCGCTCCTGGCCCGGCACCAACCCCCCTCACCTTCATACCCGGAAGCCCCCATGCAACCCGTCCTCAAGTCGGTCAAGTTGGCCAACGTCTGCTACGATATCCGCGGCCCGGTGATGGCCCGCGCACGGCAGATGGAGGAGGAGGGCAGCCGCATCATCAAGCTCAACATCGGCAACCCGGCGGCCTTCGGCTTCGAGGCCCCGGACGAGCTGGTGCGCGATGTCATCCACAACCTGCCCAACGCCTCCGGCTACGCGGAGTCCAAGGGCCTGTTCGCCGCCCGTAAGGCGGTCATGCATTACACCCAGGCCAAGCGCATCGCCGGGGTGGACGTGGGAGATGTCTACATCGGCAACGGCGTCTCCGAGCTGATCGTGATGACCATGCAGGCCTTGCTGGACAATGGCGACGAGGTGCTGATGCCGGCCCCCGACTACCCCCTGTGGACCGCCGCGGTGAGCCTGGCCGGCGGCACGCCGACCCACTACCTGTGCGACGAGGGGGCAGGCTGGCTGCCGGACCTGAACGACATCCGCGCCAAGATCACCCCGGCGACCCGCGCCATCGTCATCATCAACCCGAACAATCCCACCGGGGCGCTCTACCCGGAGGATCTGTTGCGGGAGATCGTGGAGATCGCCCGTACCCATCAGTTGATCGTCTACGCGGACGAGATCTACGACAAGGTGCTCTACGACGGGGCCACCCACACCTCCATCGCCTCCCTGGCCGACGACGTGTTGTTCCTGACCTTCAACGGCCTGTCCAAGAACTACCGCGCCTGCGGCTACCGCGCCGGCTGGGTGGTGGTGTCCGGGGAAAAGCGCCACGCCCGGGACTATGTCGAGGGTCTGGACATGCTCGCCTCCATGCGCCTGTGCGCCAATGTCCCGGCACAGTACGCCATCCAGACCGCACTTGGCGGCTACCAGAGCATCGACGACCTGGTGGTCCCCACCGGGCGCCTGGGCCGACAACGCGACCTGGCCTACGATTTGCTCACCGCCATCCCCGGGGTGAGCTGCCACAAGCCCCAGGCGGCCATGTACCTCTTTCCGCGCCTGGACCCCAAGCGCTATCCCATCACCAACGACCAGCACTTCATTCTGGAGCTGCTGCTGGAAGAGAAGGTGCTGGTGGTGCAGGGCGGTGGCTTCAATTGGCCCAGTCCAGATCACCTGCGCCTGGTCTTCCTGCCCAACACGGATGACCTGACCGAGGCCCTTGGACGCATCGCCCGATTCCTGGATGGCTTCCGCGCCCGCCATGGGACCTGAGCCCCCTCGCACGCCGGGCTCGCTTGGCCGGCAACCGCTCCTGCGTTGCCTGCATGTCCGCCATCCATGGCGGCCACGCCTCGCCCGGTTGCGCCGAAGGCGACGCTCCCACGGGTGTTTGCCCGGCTGGGCCAGCGTCTCGCAGCCAAGGGAAGAGGCGCGGGGTGCCCGATAGCCTGCCCCAACCCCGCCAAGCGCTGCCGCCCCCGCTCTGCTGGCAGGCGGCCAGCATGACGCCTGCCCCACGGTTCCAAGCTTTACCACCCTCGCTGTAGGTCCATCCTGGGCAGCGATGGGCTAGACTAACCGGCTTGTCCACGCCGCATCTACTTCGAGTCCCCCCATGCCCGATCGTCCAGACATGGACCCGCACGCCCAGGCCCTCCGTTTCCCGCTCCTGTCCGCGATCGATGCCCCCTCCGATCTGCGTGCCTTGTCCGTCGCCGAACTCCCAGCCCTGGCCCAGGAGCTGCGCGCCTTCCTGCTGGATAGCGTCTCCCGCACTGGGGGCCATCTGGCCGCTGGACTTGGGGTGGTCGAGCTGACCATCGCCCTGCACTATGTCTTCAACACCCCTTCGGATCGGCTGGTGTGGGACGTAGGCCACCAGGCCTATCCCCACAAGATCCTCACCGGGCGGCGGCTGCGCATGGAGAGCCTGCGCCAGAAGGACGGCCTGTCCGGCTTCCCCAAGCGCAGCGAGAGCCCGTACGACACCTTCGGCGTCGGTCACTCCAGCACCTCCATCAGCGCCGCCATGGGCATGGCCGTGGCCGCCCGACTCAAGGGCGAGCGGCGTCGGGTGGTGGCGGTGATCGGCGACGGGGCGCTCAGCGCCGGCATGGCCTTCGAGGCCCTCAACCACTCCGGCGCCACGGACCTGGACCTGATGGTCATCCTGAACGACAACGAGATGTCCATCTCCCCACCGGTGGGTGCCATCACCAGCCACCTGTCCCGGGTGCTGTCCGGCAAGCTCTATACCCGGGTGCGGGAGGGCAGCAAGTCGGCCCTGCGCGGCCTGCCCCAGATCCGCGAACTCGTCGGACGCTGGGAGGAGCACATGAAGGGCATGGTCATGCCCGGGACCCTGTTCGAGGAGCTGGGGTACAACTACATCGGCCCCCTCGACGGCCACGACATCCCGGCCCTGATCGCCACCCTGCGCAACATGAAGACCATGCCCGGGCCGCGCCTGCTGCACCTGGTCACACGCAAGGGCATGGGCTTCGCGCCGGCCGAGACGCAGCCGGTGACCTACCACGGGGTTTCGCCCTTCAACCGAACTACCGGGGAGCTGCGCAAATCCCCCGGGCGCCCGACCTACACCCAGGTCTTCGGCGATTGGCTGTGCGATGCAGCCGCGGCGGACCAGCGCCTGGTGGCTATCACCCCGGCCATGTGCGAGGGCTCCGGGATGACGGCCTTCGCCGCACGCTTCCCGACCCGCTACTTCGACGTCGGCATCGCCGAGCAACACGCCCTGACCCTGGCCGCCGGGCTGGCTTGCGAGGACATGAAGCCGGTGGTGGCCATCTACTCCACCTTTTTGCAGCGCGCCTATGACCAGCTCATCCACGATATCTGCCTGCAAGACCTGGACGTGACCCTGGCGGTGGACCGCGCCGGGCTGGTGGGCCAGGATGGCGCCACCCATGCCGGGGCCTTCGATCTGAGCTACGCACGCAGCCTCCCAAATCTGGCCATCATGGCCCCGGCGGACGAGGCCGAGTGCCGCCAGCTCCTCCAGACCGCCTACCTGCACCCGGGCCCGGCCCTGGTGCGCTACCCCCGGGGGTCGGGACCTGGCGTCCAGGTCCAACCTGGGCTCGACGCCCTGCCCATGGGTAAGGGCGAGATCCGCCGCGCCGGGCAGGGGATCGCGCTGCTTGCCGTCGGCAGCATGGTCGCCCCCTGCGCGGCTGTCGCCGAGGCCCTGGACGCGACGCTGGCCAACCTGCGCTTCATCAAGCCGCTGGATCTGGATCTGCTGCTGGACCTGGCACGGCGACATGAGCTGTTGGTCACGGTGGAAGAGAATGCCGTCCTCGGCGGCGCCGGCTCCGCGGTGGCCGAGGCCCTGAGCGCGGCCGGCGTAACCACGCGCTGCATCCACCTGGGCCTGCCGGACCGTTACATCCACCACGCGAGCCACCAGGAACAACTCGCAGACTGCGGCCTGGACGCCCCCGGCATCGAAGCGGCGGTGCGTGCAGCCCTTGGCCCGCCCCACAACCCACCCGAGACGACCCCAGGAGCAACCGGAACATGAATGCCAAACGAGGCATCGCGGCCCTGATCGGGTTCGCCCTGGTGGCAGTCGTCACCCTCGGCCCCTGGTATCTTGGCCAACGCGCGGAGCAGGCCTATCGGGACCAGTTGGCGGCCCTGGAACGGCAACCCAAGGGGTGGCGCGTGGTCACCGAGGACTATCGGCGCGGCTGGTTTTCCTCCCAGGCGAGCGCAGAGCTGGCCCCGACCCAGGAGGGTCTGGCCGATGCCCTGCGCCTGCGCATCGACAGCCACCTCACCCACGGCCCCCAGGGCCTGTCGGACCTCACCTGGCCGCCGACTCTGACGCGGGCGGACAGCCTTTTGGCCCTGGACCATCCGATGGTGCAGCTCTCCGGGGTGCGGGCGCAGACCCGCATCGGCTGGGATGGCGACGCCCTCAGCCGCGATTGAGCTGCCGGCCATGGACCAGCCCGCCGACGACAACCGCCTGGGACTGCGCATCGCCGCCGGTCAGGGCGAGCTGCACGTCGGCCGTGCTGGTCCCATCGCCGCCCGCGTCGAGCTGCCCGCCCTGGAACTGCTGGACGCCCAGGGCCACGCCTTCCTCGCCCTACGAGGGCTCAAGGCCGCCAATGAGATCACCCCCTGGCTCCCCGGGCTCGGCATCGGTTCCGGCGACCTCAGCATCGCTGAGGCGGCCGTTCAGGCGCCTGACCTGGAGATCGACGCCCGCGACCTGCACATCGCCATCGGCAGTCACCAGGACGCCGGTCTGCTGGAGATACTCATCAGCTACAGCGTCGCGACGCTGCGTATCGACGGGGCGGACTATGCCCCATCGCAGATCGACATCAGCCTCAACCGGCTGGGCGGGGAGGCCCTGTCGGCCGTGCAAACGGACCTGGCCGAAATTGCCGCCCAAGACCAGCCGGAGGCCATGGCCGGCATCGCCCGCCTGGCCGTGCTGATGCGGCACCTGCCCGAACTGGCCGTCACCAATCCCAGCATCGCCATCAAGCACCTGGACATCGCCACCCCTGAGGGTCAGGTCAGCGGGCATCTGACTCTGGGCGTCCAAGGCCTGACCGCAACGGATCTACTCAGCAAGGGGGCCTGGATACAGCGCCTCACCGGTGACGGGGAGCTGAGTCTGCCCCGCCGCGTCGCCCTGAAGCTCGCCACCCGGGCCATACTCCAAAAGACCCAGGGTGCCAGTGATCACCAGGATCGCCCCCCCCTGACCGCCGATCAGGAGCAGGCCGCGGCGGACGCTGCCACAGCCCAACTCGACGGGCTGCTCAGCAGCGGCTGGATCGGCGCCGAGGGGGATCGCATCAAGACAACCCTGATGCTCGCCGACGGCCTGCTCACCATCAACGGCAAGACCCTGCCCATCGGGATCACTGGGGCCCAATAGCCATGACCCATATCACACCCCTTCCAGCCTTCGACGACAACTACATCTGGCTCCTGCGCCCAACCGACGGAACGGGGGTCGCCGTGGTCGATCCCGGCGACGAGGTGCCAGTGTTGGAGGCCCTGGCCAGGGCCGACCTGACTCTGAGCGCCATCCTCATCACACATCACCACGGCGACCACACCGGCGGGGTGGCCGACCTGATCGCCGCCTACCCGGGGGTTCAGGTGCTGGGACCGAAGGACCAGCGCATCCAGGGCATCACCCAGGCACTGGGGGAGGGGGACGAGGTACGACTACCTGGCTTCCCCGAACCACTGCGGGTCATGGAGGTCCCTGGCCACACTGCCAGCCACATTGCCTATCGGTGGGGCGACGCCCTGTTTTGCGGCGACACCCTGTTCGCGGGCGGCTGCGGGCGCGTCTTCGACGGCACCTTCGAGCAACTCTCCGCCTCCCTGCTGCGCATCGCCGCCCTGCCGCCCGATACCCAGGTCTATTGCGCCCACGAGTACACCCTGGCGAATCTCGGTTTCGCCAAGTGGGTCGAGCCCGACAGCCCGGCCTTGGCCGAGCGTGTGCGCGACGCCCAAGGCCTGCGGGCCTCGGGGGCGCCCACGGTCCCATCGGCGTTGGCCCTGGAGCTGGCCACCAACCCCTTTTTGCGCACCGGTGAGCCAGGCGTCATCGCCGCCGTCGAGAGCTATGCCGGCCGCCCCCTGCACGGCCACGCCGAGGTCTTTACCGCCCTGCGCCAGTGGAAAGACCGGCTCTATGACTAGTCGCTTTGCCAAGAGGTAGCAGGCCGCCATGCCTCTGACCTGCGAGCCCATTGGTCATATCCGCTCGCCCTACACGGACCGTTTCGGCATCCCGCGCCAGAGCGGGCTCGTAACCGCCGGTGAGGCCCGCTTGGAGTTGCTTCCCGCCTATGCCCGGGACGAGGCATTCGCCGGTCTTGATGGGTTCTCTCACCTTTGGCTGATCTTCGTCTTCCACACCTGCGTTGATGCCGGGTGGCGACCCAAGGTACGCCCGCCGCGTCTCGGCGGGCAGCGCCGGGTAGGGGTCTTCGCCAGCCGCGCCCCTTACCGACCAAACCCCATCGGGCTCTCAGCAGTGGAGTACCTCGGCCTGGAGCGCGATGCCCGAGGGCTCGCCCTGCGCCTGCGCGGCGCGGATCTGCTCGACGGCACCCCGGTACTGGATATCAAGCCCTATGTCCCCTACGCCGATGCCCTGCCCCAAGCCAGCGGCGGCTTTGCCCAGGCGGCCCCGGGCAGCGACTGGACTATCGAGTTCGCTGCCGAGGCACGGGCACAGATCGGCGCCCTCGACCCGGATGGTCGACGCCAGGTGGGTCTGCTGATTGAACAGATGCTGCGCCAGGATCCGCGCCCCGGCTACATGGACCGCTACCCGGAGCGCGACGCCTTCGTCATGCGCCTCTACGACTTGGAGGTGCACTGGACCCTGAGAGACAGGACGGCACGGGTGACTACTGTGATGTCGGATGAGGCATCGGCCCAGATCGACGCACCCTAAATGTTGGGCCTCCAAGGTCAGCCCAACCTACCGGCTACAGACTCCGCACCACCTCCGTCGCCAGTCGGGTCTTGATCGCCTCCTTGGCAGAGATCCAATACATCTTGTTCGGCGGGACACTGGCGGCTGCGAGGGCCAAGTCCGGGTCCACCCCCATCTCCCGCAGGTAAAGGGCCGACCCGGCCACATAGGACTGGCCCGTATTGTGGGAACCCACGGTGCTCGGGGCACTGCTCTGGTGTATACCGATACGCGCTCCGGAGACGATGTAACGTGACACCCCGCCGGCCAGAACGTCGATGCAGGCCGAGGCGCAGGTCTGATCCACGGCCACGTTGAGCCCCTTCGCACGCAGGTAGCGGCCGAGCTTGCGCGCCTCCGCCACGCTGCCCCCCGGACTGTCGATAATCAGCCCGACGGCATGCTCTTGACTCAGGCGTGCGGCAATCTGGCTCGCCAGACCCGGCTGTAGTTCGCCCTGGAAGCGCACCCAGAGACCGCCGGCAGGTGCAGACTTCATCCCCTCGGGCGGTGGGGGGGTGACCATCCGCGAGGGCACCCCAGTGACCTCCGCGAGCCGTGCGCAAGCGCCCTCGGCGCCCTTCTCGAAGACCCGACTCTCGCGTCGCACCAGGGGAAGCAGGGCGTCGGCACGCTCCAGCATTTGCTCCACTGTCACGTGGTAGCGCTTCATGGCGGCGAACACGGCGGCGTCGCCCACCCGCACGTCGCCGGACCGGACAACCCGCAGCATGTGGCACGCGGCCATCTGGGTCAGCAGGGCGTCGCGGTCCGACTCGGTCAAGCTCGGGCGCACCGGCGCCGCAGGCGCCAAAGGTGCTGCCGGCACTACCGGTGCTGCAGGTCGGGTCCTCGGCGGCGCGGCGCACCCACTCGCCAGGGCCAGACTCAGTAGCGCAACCAACCCAATGGCCCAGGGCTGGGACACCCGCTCTGTTCTGGCGCCAGAACTACCGCCAACCATCTCAAGCCCTCGTATCCAGTGACATCGCAACAATCCGCCAGAAAAACGCCACCCGACCAGCGCGTCTTTTCTGGCCCGCGGCCATCGGCGGTTTCCCAATAACCTCCCCTAAAGTGGGCCCAATCGCGGCCCAAGGGTACCGCACGAGGGCCATTCGGATTACGCTAGGGCAAACCTCGCCGGTCCTCCGGCCTCGTCGAAGCAACGCTATGAAAAATAAAATCGCAAACGTCTCCGTCACCACCATCGTCTGGGCCCTCGCCGGGGGCATTTTCGGGGCCATTTACACCGGACTCTACCAGGTTCTGCTCGCCCTGGGACTCGATGGCTGGCAGGCCCTGGTGGTGGGTGGCGCCATCGCCGCTATGACCACCTCTGCCTTCTATGGCTCGATGCCCGTCGCCCTCATCGGCGCCATGGCGGGCATGCTGGGGTCCATCGGTACTTTGATGGTCGTTGGCACCGCTGTCGATCTACCAGTCATCATCGGCGTCTGTGCTGTGACCGGCCTGGTGGTCGGGTTGTTCCACTCCTGGGTCCTGCCCAGCAACGCCGGCCCCTTGGGGGTCATCCTCACCGGCCTGGCCGCAGGGAGTGCCGCGGGAGCCCTGATGGCATGGTTCCTGACCCTGGGTCTCATTGCCCAACCGGCCGGCCCCTTCGTCATTGCGGCAGGTGTGGTGGCCTTGGTGGGCAGTCTGTTTCAGCTCACCCGCCCCCATATCCTTCGCGCTTGCTTCGCCTGGTTACCCCGCGCCGCGGGCACCCCCATGGTGGCCGCTCTCATCGCCGCAGTGGTCGGGGCCGCGGTCGGCATCATGAGCGGCAGCGGGCTGTCCATCGCCGGCGAGGCCCACCAGCTCTTCGGCGAGGTATCCACGGGGTTCGTCGGCGGCATGGTCGGCGGCGCCATCACCGGGGCCCTCCTAGAGCTAATTGGCGTCCCGCTGGAGGATGAGATCGAACACAACCTGTAGGAGCCTAAGTAACCTTCGCGCTAACTCCGGGGCTGGCACCGGTCTGCGCCGTCTGGTATACCCTGCACGATTAGATTGCAGGGTAAGCGCCGTAGGGCACAGACAGACGACCCCGCACCAACATCGGCCCCTAGTACCAAGCCACCGGAATACTGCATGCGTATGATTCCCCGCTACCCCTATTTGCTCATTGGACTGGTCTTGAGCGTGCTGGCGCAGCCGGCCCTGGCCACGTCCGAGCAGCCAGAGGCCACCACCGACCCACCCAAGGCGGAGCCGACCAAGCCGGCGCCGCCGAGCGGGCCCAAGGCCAGCAGGGCCGAGGTATCGTCCCTCATCGAGCGCACCGCCACCCAGCTCGGCGTGGAGGTGGCCTTGGTCAAGGCGGTCGTCAGCGCCGAGTCCGCCTACAACCCCCACGCGGTCTCTCGCGCCGGGGCCGTCGGTCTCATGCAGGTCATGCCGGCCACGGCGGGGGACTACGGCGTCGGCAGTGCCGAGGCCTTGTTCGATCCGGCGGTGAACGTGCGTACCGGGGTGCGCCACCTCAAGCGCCTGCTGGACAAGTACGGCAACGACTATGGCCGCGCCATCATGGCCTACAACGCCGGCGAGGGGGTGGTGGACCGCACCAACAGCAACGTCACCTATGCCGAGACCTTGGATTACACCGAGGCGGTCATCCGTCGGTACCGCAGCAACGGCGGCACCCAGCCCACCGAGGAGGCCATGCGCAAGGTGTCCACCCTGCGCCGGATGAGCTATCGGGGCAAGGGGCGGCGCCTGCTCAAGAAGTACCTCGACCCTGCCCTGCTCTCTCTGAAGGTGCGCCCGACCCTGTCCCTGGACGACCTCAACCCGAGGAACCATCGTGTCGGCCCGGAGAGCAAGCCGATGTTCGAGTTGCACCCTCTACCCAACTGACTCTGGGGCCAGCCAGGCGCAGGCGGCCTGAAGGTACCCGGCCCAGCCTCAGGGCGTGCGTGCCACCGACCAGACGTCCACCCGCTCCACCCCGGCCCGTCTCAGCACCAGGGCCAACTCGGTTACCGTACTCCCCGTGGTTACGACGTCGTCCAGAATAGCCACATGCTTGGCAACTGGAGACCGCGCCACCGCAAAGGCCCCGCGCACATTGCGGCGCCGCTCCCGATCATCGAGCCCAACCTGGGCGCTGGTATAGGCGACCCGCATGCAGGTCACTGTATCGGTGCGGACACCCAGCGCCGCAGAGATCGGCCGCGCTAACTCTAAGGCCTGGTTGTAACCCCTTTCGCGCAGCCTCCGGGGGTGCAGCGGTACCGGCAATATGACATCCGGACGCCGTGCCCCCTCCTCCAACAGGGCCAGGGCCATCAACTGCCCCAGCAGGCGCGCCAGGTTGAAACGGGCGCGGAACTTGACCCCGCCGATCAGGGCCGGCAGCGGGTCCTCATAGCGAAAGGCCGCATAACTGGCAGCAAAGGGTGGCGAACGACGCTGACAGGGGCCACAGAGTGTCCCGACGCTCTGCCCGGGGGGAAGCGGAATGGCGCAACGGGGACAGGCATGTCGATTGTGGGGCAGGTCGGCGCGGCACCCTCGGCACAGGTCCAGGCCATCGTCACCCGGGGCCCCGCAGAGGACGCAGGTGGGCGGATAGACGCGCTGCAGGATTGCTTCGAGCATGATCGCCGGGTCGGGAAGCTTGCCACTTCGTGAGGAGATGCCGATTCAAACCACCGCTGGAATGGTCCGTATTAGGAACGGCGCCAAGACCAACACCGATCGCGGACATAGCCGAAGCGGTTTATCCGCGTTTCCCTAGGGTAGCTTTGCCAGTATAAACCTGGAAAGGGCAGTTCAACCGCAGATTCCGCAGACAAACGCAGATGTTTCAGGGTGTTGCCCTCAATATCCGCCTCGCCCGGCGGGCGACGGGGGTGTTCTGATTAAACCGTGGATTCCCATGTGTTTTATCTACGGACATCTGCGTCATCTGCGGTTTCAAGGATAAACTCCGAGTTGGCGGAAACCACCAGACTGGAGAGACACACATGCTTGAGTATGTCTTTTTCAACGCGGAGCCCCGCAGGCGCTTCTGCGCCTTCCTGAGCGAGCAGGGTATCGAACCACAGCTCGCCGAGAGCGACCTGGAGCTGCTGGTACGGGTCGAAGAGTCCACCGTGGACGACGCGCTGGCGGACACTCTGGACGGCTACTACGACGAGATGTTCGAGCTGGACCACGAGCTCTACCACAGCCAGGTGGGGGTGGGCGCCGGCGAGCACACGGGGTCCGGGGTGGTGGTCAACCTCAAGGACGGTACCGCGGCCTACGCCAATGTCTCCCCGGCCCTGCTCGCCAAGGTGATGCAGGCCCTGACCCACGAAGAGCTAGCGGACCTGGTCAACGCCATCGTCGATGCGGTCGAGAATCCCGATCCGCGCAGCCTCTGCCAGCGCGCCCGGGAGCAGGTCGACCAAGGGGACTGACCAGGGTAGCGCGGAAACTGCCCAATACCTTGCGCGCCCGCCATCCTGTCCGCCGGCGCGGCACCCCGGTAAACCGAAACAGCACCATCCGGTTGACAGCATCCCCGGCTCGGTTACACTCCGAGCCCTTTCGCCCCAATCTCGGATGCCGCCCATGTCTGCCACCACCACTTCCCTACCGGCTGAGCGCCGGACCTGGGGCGTCGCCGAGGTCGAGGCCTTGCTGTCACTGCCCTTCAGTGACCTGATGTACCAGGCCCAGCAGGTGCACCGCGCCCATTTCGATCCGAACCGGGTACAGGTCAGCACCCTGCTCAGCATCAAGACCGGGGCCTGCCCGGAGGACTGCGGCTATTGCTCCCAGAGCGCGAGCCACGACACCGGCCTAGAGCGTGAGCGCCTGCTGCCCCTGGAGGAGGTCGTCACCGCGGCGAGCGCGGCCCGTGACCAGGGCGCGACGCGCTTCTGCATGGGAGCGGCCTGGCGCAACCCCACGGACCGCAATCTGGAGCAGGTCACGGCCATGATCGAGGCCGTCCACGGGATGGGCCTGGAGACCTGCGTCACCCTTGGCATGCTCACCGGCCCCCAGGCGGAGCGCCTCAAGGACGCCGGGCTCGACTACTACAACCACAACCTGGACACCTCCCCGGAGTTCTACGGCCAGGTCATCACCACCCGCACCTACCAGGACCGGCTGGACACCCTCTCCGAGGTCCAGCGGGTCGGGCTCAAGGTCTGCAGCGGCGGCATCCTCGGCATGGGGGAATCTCGACGCGACCGCGCCGGGCTCCTCTGCCAGCTCGCCAACCTGCCCCAACCGCCGGAGTCGGTGCCGATCAATATGCTCGTCCAGGTCGAGGGCACGCCCCTGTTCGGCACCGTCCCCCTGGACCCCTTCGAGCTGGTGCGGACCGTCGCCGTGGCGCGCATCCTCATGCCCGACTCCCATGTGCGCCTGTCCGCCGGGCGCAGCGACATGAGCGACGAGCTCCAGGCCCTGTGCTATCTGGGCGGGGCCAACTCCATCTTCTACGGTGATCGCCTGCTGACCACGGCGAACGCCGAGGCCGACCGGGATCTCGCCCTGTTCCAGCGCCTGGGGCTTTCCCCGGAGGCGGCCCACCACCCCCGGGAGGCCCCCGGGGCTTGTCACAGCCACAGCACCAGAGACGACGCCGGCGAACCGGTCGCGGCCCCCTGAGCCGCGACCGCGGCACATGCCAGCATGTCCGAGCAGAGCGCAGCGCTGACCGCAGGCCTGGCCGCTGAACTCGACCGCCTGCGTCGAGCGCATCTCTATCGGCGCCGACGGGTCCTGTCGAGCCCCCAGGGCCCGCGCCCAACGATGGACGGGCGCGGCATGCTGGCGTTCTGCAGCAACGACTACCTGGGCCTGGCCAACCATCCTGAGGTGGTCGCCGCCCTCCAGGCCGGTGCCGCCCGCTATGGAGCGGGGAGTGGTTCGGCCCATCTGGTGAGCGGCCACAGCGCCGCCCACCAGGCCATGGAGGAGGAACTGGCCGACTTCACCGGGCGCGACCGGGCCCTGCTGTTCTCCACCGGCTACATGGCAAACCTGGGGGTCATCTCGGCCCTGGCGGGGCGGGGCCAGGTGGTCTTCGAAGACCGTCGCAACCACGCATCCCTGCTTGACGGGGCCCTGCTCAGCGGGGCGCGGTTACGCCGCTATCCCCACGCCGACGCCACTGCCTTGATGCGGATGGTCGCGCCGCCCAGGGCCGCGCCAGGGGCGGCGGACCCAGCCGGCAGCACAGGCCCCACCCGCCACAGTGCCCAGGCGCGCCTGATCGTCACCGACGGGGTCTTCAGCATGGACGGCGATATCGCCCCACTACTCGAGCTGGCGGCGGCGGCCGCGGCGGCGCAGGCCCTGCTCATGGTGGACGACGCCCACGGCCTGGGGGTGATGGGCGAGGGCGGTCGCGGCACCCTGGAGCTGGCCGGCCTGACCCAGGCGCAGGCCCCCATCCTGGTCGGCACCCTGGGCAAGGCCTTCGGCACCTTCGGTGCCTTCGTCGCCGGCGAGGCGGCCCTCATCGAGACCCTGATCCAGCGCGCCCGCAGCTACATCTACACCACTGCCCTGCCACCGGCCGTGGCGGAGGCCACCCGCGCCAGCCTCGGCCTGGTCCGCCGCGAGCCCTGGCGACGGGAGAAGCTGCGCACCTTGATCGCTCGGCTGCGCAGCGGCGCGGGGGAGCTCGGACTGCCCCTGGCCCCCTCGGAAACCCCGATCCAGCCCCTGATCCTCGGTGACAACAGGCGCGCCCTGGCGTGGAGCCAGGCCCTGGAGGCGGGGGGCATCCTGGTCCCCGCCATCCGCCCGCCCACCGTACCGGAGGGCTCGGCTCGGCTGCGGGTCACCCTGTCCGCCGCCCATACCGAGGGCGATGTAGACACCCTGCTCCAGGCCCTGTCCATGCTCCCATCCCTGGATACGACGGCCCGGGAGCCCATGGCATGAGCACACATCGGGCCCCCGACCTGGTCCTGCTGCACGGCTGGGGCATGAACGCCGCGGTCTGGGGCAACCTACCCGTCGCCCTTAACCAGATCGGCGCAGGCCCCGTCACCCCCATCGAGCTGCCCGGCCACGGCGACCAACCCCTGTCGGCGACCGCCACGGACCTCGCCGCCTGGGCCCAGTGCTGCCTGGACCAGGCCCCGGCCCGCGCCGTCTGGCTCGGCTGGTCCCTCGGCGGGCTGGTCGCCCTGAGCGCCGCCCTCCAAGCCCCAGAGCGGGTCGCCGGGCTGATCCTACTCACCGCAACGCCGCGCTTCGCCCAAGCACCGGGGTGGCCGGCGGCCATGGCCGGTGCAACCCTGGAGCAGTTCCACACCGGCCTGCTGGCCCAACCCGCCGTTACCCTGGACCGCTTCCTCGGCCTCCAGGTACGCGGCAGCGATACCGCCCGGGAGACCCTGCGCGCCCTGCGCCGTGAGCTGGCCAAGCGCCCGACCCCGGACCCGGCCGCCCTGGCCCTAGGACTCGATCTGTTGCGCGATGGGGATCTGCGCGAACACCTCACAGCCCTGACCTGCCCCAGCCTTTGGCTATTCGGGACTCACGACACCCTGGTTCCCGCCGCGGCGGCCCGAGCCATCGCCGAGCTGCTGCCCGGCGACCGAGGTAGGACAGCAATCATCCGAGGCGCGGCCCACGCCCCCTTCCTGTCGCACCCCAGTGAAACCCTGGCACCGATCCGAGCCTTTCTGGCTGACCTAGACGTCTGAGCCCCCGGCCATAAAGGCTCTGTGCCAACTGACACCTGACAACTTAAAACTTAAAAATTAAAACTGCCCCCCTATGACCGGCCCCATCGACAAGACCAGCGCCAGGCGCTCCTTCGACCGTGCCGCGGCGACTTATGACGCCGCGGCGGTCCTCCAGCGCGAGATCGGCGACCGCATGCTCGAGCGCCTGGACTATGTGCGCCTCCAGCCTCAGACCATCCTCGACCTCGGCTGCGGGACCGGACACGCGATCGGCCCCTTGATGAAGCGCTACCCCAATGCGCGGCTCATCGCACTGGACTTCGCCCCAGCGATGCTCAACCTGGCCCGGCGCCGCGGCAGCTGGCTCAAGCGCCCCTGGTGCCTGTGCGCCGACGCCGAGGCGCTACCCCTGGCCGACCAGTCCGTCGACCTGATCGTCTCCAACGCGACCATCCAATGGTGCAACGACCTCGACGCCACCTTCCGCGACTGGCTGAGGGTGCTACGCCCCGGGGGCCTGTTGATGTTCACCAGCTTCGGCCCGGACACCCTGATGGAGCTGCGCGATGCCTGGACCGCCGCGGACGGTCACAGCCATGTGAGCCCCTTCGCCGACCTACATGAAGTCGGCGACGGCCTGGTGCGGGCCCGCTTCGCCGACCCGGTGATGGATGCCGAGCGCTTCACCCTCACCTACACCCAGGTCCGCGATCTGATGCGCGACCTCAAGGTTTTGGGCGCCCGCAACGCCACCGCGGCCCGGTCCCGCGGGCTCACTGGACCGCGCCGCTTGGCCGCGGTCGAGACCGCCTACGAGGCCCACCGCCAGGACGGGCGTCTACCCGCTACCTACGAGGTGGTCTACGGCCACGCCTGGGCGCCACTGCAAAGACCGATCGAGGGCGGGGTCGCTATTCCTGTCAGCGCCATTGCACGCCGGCCAATGCCGGGAGGGGAGGGATTATGAAGGGGATCTTTGTCACCGGGACAGACACGGACTGCGGCAAGACCGAGATTGCCCTCGGGCTGATGGCCGCTGCCCAGGCCCGCGGCCTGACGGTGTTGGGGATGAAGCCGGTCGCCTCGGGCTGCCAGGCCAGCACCGACGGACCCAAGAACGCAGACGCCCTGGCCCTGCTCGCCCAGGGCAGCCATCCGGTCCCTTACCCCCTGATCAATCCCTTTGCCATGATCCCGGCCATCGCCCCGCACATCGCCGCCGGAGAGGCGGGCCTGAGCATCGAGCTGGCCCCCATCGTCACCGCCTACCAGGCCCTGGTCGAGCAGGCGGACTGGGTAGTGGTAGAGGGCGTCGGCGGTTGGCGGGTCCCGCTGGGGCCGACCCTATCGGTGAGCGACCTGCCCCTGGCCCTGGACCTCCCGGTGATCATGGTCACCGGGCTCAAGCTCGGCTGCATCAACCACAGCCTGCTCACCGCCGAGGCCATCCGCGCCCAGGGCGCCAATCTGGTCGGCTGGGTGGCCAATCAGGTCGATCCGGCCATGCTGGCGCGGGAGCAGAACATCGCTACCCTGGCCGCCCTCATCGGGGCACCCTGCCTGGGCGTGGTGCCCCATCTGGAGGACCCGACCCCGGAGGCCGTCGCCGCGCACCTCAAGGTTGGGCGGTTGCTTGCGAGCATGGGACAGTCGGCTAGTTCGAGCGATAGGGGGTGGGCCACGTAAATTCCTTGATTACGCGTCACCGCGTCTGTTACGAACTGAACTTGGATTGTCTGCCCACGCGTGGAAGTCGGTTTCGTAGCTAGAGGTCTCGCTCATCGGCTTCTCCATGGATGTCCTCGCGATCTTACCAGGGCCTCGTCCGGCCAGGCAGCGCTGGTTCGGTGGTAGCATGCCGCCGCGCTCGCCCCGCAGGCCCACGCCACCATCAACCACGTAGAGGAGACTCGCCGATGCAGCGTCGCAACTTTCTGAGGGGGGTCGGTACCATTGGGGCCGGCATTGCCGCCACCGCAGCCATAGGCCCGGCCATTGCGGAGTCCAGGCCCGAGGTGCGCTGGCGCATGGCCTCCAGCTTTCCCAAGTCCCTGGATACCATCTACGGGGCCGCGGACACCATCTCGCAGATCGTCTCCGACGCCACCGACGGTAAGTTCCAGATCCAGGTCTTTGCCGGCGGGGAGCTGGTGCCGCCCTTCGGCGTGGTGGACGCGGTGCAGAACGGCACCGTGGAGTGCACCCATACCGCCGGCTATTATTTCTTTGGCAAGGACCCGACCTTCGCCTTTTGCTGTGCCGTGCCCTTTGGCCTCAACGCCCGCCAACAAAATGCCTGGATGATGGAGGGCGGCGGGCTGGAATTGATGCGGGATTTCCTCAAGGACTACAACATCATCAACTTCCCCGCGGGCAACACCGGGGCCCAGATGGGCGGGTTCTTCCGCAAGGAGATCAACACCGTCGAGGACCTCAAGGGGCTCAAGCTGCGGGTCGGCGGTTTCGCCGGCACGGTGCTGGCGCGCCTGGGGGCTGTGCCCCAGCAGATCGCCGGCGGCGACGTCTACCCGTCGCTTGAGAAGGGCACCATCGACGCGGCGGAGTGGGTCGGCCCCTACGACGACGAGAAGCTGGGCCTGGCAAAGGTGGCGAAGTATTACTACTACCCGGGCTGGTGGGAGGGCGGCCCGGAGCTCGACCTGTTCGTCAACCGCGATGCCTACGCGGCCCTGCCCGAAGCGTACAAGACGATCCTCGCCGCCGCCTGCGCCACGGCCAACGCTGAGATGTTGGCCAAGTACGATGCGGGCAACCCCAAGGCCATGCGCCGGTTGGTGGGGGAGGGGGTGCAGTTGCGGCCGTTCTCCCGCGACATCATGAACGCCGCCTGGAAGGTCGCCAACGAGGTCTACGACGAGACCGCCGCGGCCAATCCGCGCTTCAAGAAGGTCTACGAGCCCTGGAAGGCCTTCCGCGATGAGCAGATCCTGTGGTTCCGGGTCGCCGAACAGAACTTCGACGGATTCATGGCCTCTGCGGGCAAATAGCCGAACCGATCGAGACGGGGCGCCAAGCCCCGTCTCGCTCAGTCGGCCAGCAAGCGCATGGACAGGTCCAAGGCACGGAGGTTCTTGGTGATGCCGCCGATGGAGATGTCGTTGACGCCGGTCTCGGCCACGCCACGGATGGCGTCGAGGCCGATGCCGCCTGAGGCCTCAAGGTTGGCGCGGCCGGCGTTCAGGGCCACGGCCTCGCGCAGCAGGTCCAGGGAAAAATTGTCCAGCAGCACATGCCGTGCGCCGGCCGTCAGGGCCTCGTCGAGCTGCTCCAGGGATTCGACCTCGATCTCGACCCGCACCCCGTCGGCCACTGCCCGGGCGGCGTCCAGGGCTGCCGCGATGGAGCCGGCCGCCTGGATGTGGTTCTCCTTGATCAGGATGGCATCGTAGAGGCCCATGCGGTGGTTGTGGCAGCCGCCGCAAGCCACCGCGTATTTCTGTTGCAGGCGCAGCCCGGGGATGGTCTTGCGCGTGTCCAGGACCCGCACCGGCAACCCGGCCACCGCGTCGGCATAGCGCCGCGCCCGACTGGCAGTGCCGGAGAGGGTTTGCAGATAATTCAGGGCGGTACGCTCCCCGGTGAGCAGGCCGCGGATGCCCCCGGTCAGGGTGCAGAGCCGCTGCCCTGGGGCGATACGCTCGCCGTCCGCAGCCTCCCATCGGATGCGAATCCCCGCGTCGAGCAGGCGAAATACGGTGTCGAACCAGGCCCGGCCGCAGAGCACGCCCGGCTCGCGGGTGATGACCTGAGCCGCAGCCCCCTGGCCCTCGGGGAGCAGGCCCGCGGTCAGGTCACCGGTGCCGATATCCTCGGTGAGGGCATCGCGCACCTCGCGTTCGACGATCTCTGGGGCCGGCAGGCGTGGCCTGGGCCGCTCGATCGATGGGGCTGCCGTGTCATCGGACATGGGGCACTACTCCGTGGTATGGCTCCGGCAGGCTGACTGGCGATGGCGCCGGGGGCGGGCGGGGATTGTAGCCCGGCGTCGGCAAACCGAACCAGGGCGCATATCCCGGGTCGCACCGGCGGGCAGCGCCAGTTGTCGCGATCAGTGACTCAGGGTGCGCGAGAGGTTCGCCACGGCGCGCTCGACCAAGGGCAGGTCGTCGTCGCTATGGATGATGGTCGCAAGCCCGTACTCGATCAAGGTGGTGAGATCGCCACGGGCCATCTGCGGCCCCTCCCGCCCCAGACGATCCACGAACTGCATGCGCTGCCCGTCGCTGCTGACCCAGGCCAGCTTGACCCGAACCCGCTGGGCGTCGTCGCGCAGCAGCTCGACCCAGACACCTGGCTCCAAGCGCAGCGCCTGATTTACGGCTCCGCCGTCCGCGGATGCGACTCCGGTGGACCTGGGGCCCGAATCGGCGCGATCGGGCACCGGCGGCCGCGTCGGGGACCCTGTCGGGGGGGGCATGGGGGCCGGTTGCGATTGGGGGGGGGGGCGCAGAGCGGTCAGATGCAACGCCTGGAGTTCCCTGAACCAGCGGGCGAGGACCCGCTGGTCCAGGGCAACGGGGGTCATACCGCTGCGCAGGGTACGCAGCAACTCCGGCACCCCCCGCAACAATTCCCGGCGATCTTCATTGGAGACCTTGGGTTGCACACTCCAAATCAGCCGATCCATCACGGCCAACGCGTTGCGCCACTCTCGGCCACCCTCCCCGCCGGACAGATAGGCCGAGGCCAACACCTCCCGCCACCCCTCGTGAAGCAGCGACACCACCACCGGGGGAATCCGCGCCGTCTGCTCCAGACGCTCGGCGATCACCGCCTCGGCCTGGTGACGAGCGGCTTCGCTCCGGTCGCGGCGGGCGGCCATGGAGCACACGTGAGCCTCTGCAGCGCCCACCTTGACCGCTTCGCCGGCAAGGTAGGCCGCAAGCTCCGCGTCCAGACGCTCGAACAGGGACAAGTCACGGTCGAACTTGCCAATGATCCGCGCGACGATCTGCTCAATACGGCCATATAGGCTGGTGGGCGAACGGTCCTCGTCGTCCGTCCAGCCCATGCTTGCGTCGCCGATGCGGTTGAGCAGGCGCCTGGCCGGATGCTCCTGATTCTGAAAAAAGGTCTTGTCCAGCAGGGCCACCTTGACGTAGGGGATCTGCAGGCGCCCCACCAGGGCCTTGATGGGATCGGGAAGATTGCCGCCCTGGAGGATTGATTCGAACAGCAGGAAGACCAGATCCAGGGTGTCCTTGTCGACGTCCCCCAGAGAGTGGCGTACGCTCGCCCCATTTGGTCGAGGCGCATGGACGGCCCCGTCGATCCGGGCACGCAGGTTCTCGGTCGCAATGAGCCCCGGGCGTGCAGGTCGCGGTACGGTCTGCAAGTTGGTGAGGATCACCATCAACTCCGATGTCTGCATCACCATCATTTCACCGGGGGCGGCATCGGCCCCTGCCGGACGCGGGGCCCGCCAATGGTCGAGTAGGGCGCGTAGCTCTTCGAAGGGGATTCGGGCCAGGGCGGCATCGACTGCATGCTTGGCGGCCTGGGGGCGCGCGGGTCCGAGCGAGCTGACATCCTCGAAGGACGGCAGCGCCGCCATGCGCTCGGACAGAGTGCGCCTGGGGGTGGATGTCGGTGCGAGGCCCTGACGAGCGGCCAGGGTAAGACATTGGTCGTAGATATCGCCGAGGTGGTCCATCACCTGTTTGTCGAACAGCTTGTAAACCACCAGCTTGATGGACAAATCGATATCTTGAACGGGCCTGATGGCGGCCCCAAAGGCATCGCATATGGCCACCGGACCGAGAGGGTTGGAGCGCGGCGAAAGCTCGCGGCGGCCCAGAAGGCCACCCATCAATCGGCCCAGTTCGTGGAGTTGGCGGTAGTAGCGATTCTCGGCCTTGGACACCAGGTTGCTGACGGCAAGAGACTCTTCGAGATCCCCCTCCTCGACCAACGCGAAGTCCTCGAGGCGCAGTCCGTCCAAGGCCCTGGTGTCATGCTCTGTGAGCCTATGGGGCTTCAGCTCGGAGGCAAGCTCCAGTTGTCTTAGGAAGCTTGCCTTGATGTTGTGGCTCTGCTTGCGGAGCACGCGCGTGGAATCGAAATAGCGCGTGTAGAGGAGGTCGTTGCCGGCCTTGTCGGCGAGGTCATACAAGGCATCGTCGAGCTTATCGAACAGGGCGTTGAGGAGGAGGGGCAGGTCCCGCAGAAACGGCGTGCGGCACGCCAACAGGAACCGTGCCAGCGTTTCTCGCTGCGCAGCAGTACCTGCTTCGTGTGGGTTGCCCTTCGCGTCCACTGAACCTTATCTCGTACTCGCTGCGAACTCTGTGCTGGGGAGTTGGGGCAATCCGCCGCGGGGTCCCGCCGATCAAGATCGTAAGAGCCGCCGTGGTCAGCGGCCTCTCAGAGGATGGCGGCGCAATGGCGTGCGCCCAGTGTTATCGTCTTCCCTGGCAACGACGCGGCTTGCCGGCACAACCCAGCGCAATACTAGACCTGGTTGCCGAGGGCCTCAACCAGTTACGGTAGTTTGCGAAGGTACATATACCATTGTGTGGGATAGCTACGGTTCTTTCTTAATTGTGATGAGCTGATCCTGATGACTGCGACCTCCAGTCTCGCACACTCCGCCACTACGGATGCTGGACATTTGGACGATCTGAAACACGCAGCGTCCAAAATGCTCGGGCGGAGCGGCGTGCGTTCCAAGCGTCGATGGCGTTGAAGTACTGTGCAGGGAGTCCGCGGCAGGCTGAAGCGGTGTTCGGTTGGAGTCGCCAAGCCGTGGAGTTGGGGTTGCACGAGAAGCGCACGGGTGTCGTCTGTGTGAGTGCGCGGCCGGCCTTTTGCGGCGACAAGCTGTGGGAAGAAAAGCACCCAGACGTTGCGAACGTCCTGTGGGCCTTGGCGCAATAATGGGATATTTTGATCCGACCCTCTTGCATGGTATGAGAATTTCCGGAAATCACCTAAGTACCCAGATTGTGAGAGAATTTCCAATAACACAGCAGTTTCAGGCCCCTTGCGGCATCGATAGTGTCGGATGGCTGGGCGGCTGCGAGCGCCGCCCATCACCAAACTGCGATGCACGCTCCCAGGGGGTCTATATCGACCTATTAGTGATCCACAACATCAGCCTGCCGCCAGGGGAATTCGGCGGCCCCTGGATCGACGACCTCTTCCTCGCCCGCCTCGATCCCGAGGCCCACCCCTATTTCCGGACCATCGCCGGGGCTCCGGTCTCTGCCCACCTGCTCATTCGTCGCGATGGGCGCTGCATCCAGTACGTCCCCTTCGGCGAGCGGGCCTGGCACGCCGGCGCCTCCAGCTTTGCCGGGCGGGAGCGCTGCAACGAGTTCTCCATCGGCATCGAGCTGGAAGGCACCGACACCCAACCCTTCGAGGCGGCCCAATACCACGCCCTGGCGGAGGCGACTCGGGCCATCATGAGGGCCTACCCTGGGATCACCCCAGAGCGCATCGCCGGGCATAGCGACATCGCCCCCGGACGCAAGACCGACCCCGGCCCGTACTTCGACTGGACCCGCTATCGGGCCTTGCTGGGTCAGGAGCCCGCCCGGGCTTTGGGAAGCTAGTACGGCAGCCTTCACGTCAACCTCACTGCACCCGGACACGCGTGGTTTCAAAGCGGTCTGATATACAGGGATGTTGTCAGTTGTCAGTAAGAGTCTGTTGCCGCTGGAACGTTTGAAATCCTGAAACGAAAAGCCGACGATCGACAGGTATACAAGCGACCGTAAACTCGCACACCCCTCGCCACGGGATGGAGTCCCGAACATGAAGTCAATAGCAAACCTCCTGCTGCTCACACTGTCGGCCATCGCGGTCGCTGCCTGGCTGACCGGCGGACAGTCCGGCACCAGTTATTCGGACCAGCTCATCGGGCTGGCGGTACACCAGTCCTTCGGCGATGCGGCCCCCGAGATCGTCGCCGAACCCCTTGAGGTCCAGGCTCTGTTGCTCGACTACGCCGACGATCCGGCCCTGGTGCTCAAGGCCCGATCGGCCCTGCTGCGCTACCCGGACCTGGCCCGCCGCATCCTGCCACTCTACGGAGCCGAACCGGAGTTTCGCGGGGTCCTGCTGGAGTACGGCGAGGCGATCCTGCCGCCCATCGCCTATTTCATGGATCACGACCTGACCTCCCTGGAGTTTCGCCGCACCCTTGGCGCCGGGTTCGATGAGCTCCGCCGCTGGTACGGCCGGATAACCGGCGACTCGGCCCAGCCCGCGACGGCGCCTCCCGCGCCGCTCCTGACCCCGGAGGTCCGGGGCTGGTACGCCGTGAATTTCCTGCACGAGGACGGCTATGGCTTCCTTGGGCAGTTCGTGGTGAAGGCCGACGGCGAGGCCGATTGGGTGCAGACCGAACGGGTCCTGGAGGGTCTGCCAGACCTGTTCCTGGGCGGCGTCCGCGGCCTGGAAACCAAGTGGCGCCAGGGCGACGAGATCCATGGCGAGGACCTGGGTTGGGCCGCCCTGGACGTGGCGGTGATCGCCGCGAGCGTGAAGCTGATCAAGGCGGTGCGGGCAGCCCGGGCGGTGACGCCGACCACGAGTGCGGCCGGGACCGGAAGCTTTCCCGCCCGGGTCGCCCTATTCGGCTCCAGGGTTCTGGCCCGCGGCGGCCGGCTGGGGGTCGCCGTGGCCCGTTATGGGGCGGTACCCGCGGCGGCCTATCTGATGATTCGCTACCCGTCGTTGATCAACGCCACCCTGGCCGAGCTGGCCGACTGGCTGGGGGCGCCACCCTGGGCCGTGCAGTTTGGGTTCTGGTTCGTCGCCGTCTCGGTGACCCTGCGCCTGGGGCTGTTCCTGTTGGGTCCCCTGTCCAGAGTTCTGCGTGGTCTGGGTTGGTTGGCAAGCGCCCTCGCCGCCTGGTTCCGGCCGGTGCCTCGCTTGCCGCGCCAAGAACCCCGAGTCGCTTGAGCTGAGGACGCTGGCCAGAGGTTGGTCGAGCGGGGCGTGGCGGCGGTCCCAGAGTGATCCGCCATGCGTCTTGGTGCGTAGATAGAGGGACAATCGCCAACTACCGAGCGCGCCATCATGACTCAGCACCCACCATCCCCCAAGAAAAGCCTAACCCGAGCAAGGATCGCCGGCTTAGCCCTGACCCTGACCAGCATCGTCCCCGCGTTCGCGTCGCAGGTCCAAGAGCATCGCTACACCATCCTGCGCGAGGGAAGCGAGGTCGGTGTCCATGAGGTCCGTCGGGAACTGCTGGGCGGCGAGACCCGCGTCCGGTCCAGTTCCCGCATCGACGTCAGCCTACTGGGCTTGGCGCTCTACCGCTTCCGCTACGACGCCCAGGAGGTTTGGGATCAGGCCGGGCTGGCACGCCTAGAGGTCCGCGTGGACGATGACGGCGAGGCTTTCCGCCTCGCAGGGGAACGCTCCGGTCAAGGCTTCGCCTGGACCTCGGACGCCGGCACCGGACGCCACCCGTTACCCATCTTCCCGACCAATCACTGGAACGCGGAGGTGTTGAAGCAGGGCCAGGTGCTCAACACCCTCACCGGCGGGCTCAATCGGGTGACGATCGCCCAGGCGGGCACCGAGACCCTTGACCTGCCAGACGGCCAGGTCAGGGCGCTGCGCTATCGCTATAGCGGGGACCTGGACCTGGATGCCTGGTACGACGACCGCGGCCAGTGGCTCGGGATGCGCTTCAAGAGCAACGACGGGTCCCAGATCCGCTATCTCTGTAGCACCTGCGCAGGCAGCGCACGCCCATGACTGTTCCCCGCTCGGCATGGATCACAGGCGCGAGTCAGGGCATCGGTCGGGCCCTGGCCCTCGAGCTGGCGGGGCGCGGGTCGAGGGTAGCCATCTCCGCGCGCGGTGCCGAGGCCCTGGATGACCTGGCTCGACATCACTCCGGCCTGCACCCGGAGCCCCTGGATGTCACGGACGCCCAGGCCGTCGCCACGGCAGTGGCGCACATCGAGCAGACTCAAGGGCCACTTGATCTCGCGGTCCTCAATGCCGGAATCTACCAACCTCTGCCCGGTGGCCTGGCGGACCCCCGGGTCTTTGCCGAGCACATGGCGGTCAACTACCAAGGCGTGGTCAACGGCCTGTGCGCTGTCTTGCCTGGGATGCGCGAACGCGGCCGCGGCCAGGTCGTCGTGGTCGCCTCCGTGGCAGGCTACCGAGGCCTGCCTCAGGCCGCCGCCTATGGCCCCACCAAGGCGGCGCTGATCAACCTGGCGGAGACGCTCCGTCTGGAGTTGGGCGGCACCGGGGTGGATCTGCGCCTGGTCAACCCGGGCTTCGTCGCCACGCGGCTTACGGCCAAGAACAGCTTTGCCATGCCGGCCATCCTCACCCCAGAGGACGCCGCCCGGCGCATCCTCACCGGGCTTGCGGGCAGCCGGTTCGAGATCGCCTTTCCCCGCGCCTTCGTGAGCTGGATGAAACTGCTGCGACTGCTGCCCTATCGCCTCTACTTTCCCCTCATGGCACGCATGACCCAACCGAGCGAACCCAGCTCATGACCGACCCAGTTACCCTGCCCACGGAGGCCCCTCCGACCCTGAGCGCCTGGGTCGGTCTATTCGCCGATCTGGATCACGCGGGGGTGCCGCCGGCCGCACGGCTAAGGGAGATCGCCACCGAGGGCGTCCGCTTCTGCGACCCATTCAACGACTTGCGCGGCATCGAGCACCTGCGGAGGCTCCTCGCCCACACCAGGCAACAGCTTCCCGGGGCACGCTTCGAGGTTTTGGACAATGCCTGGTCTGCCCCCAGGGCCTATCTCAGGTGGCGCATGACCGCCCGGGTCAGGGTGCTGGGGGACTGGCGGGTGGAGGGCATGAGCGAGATCCTTTTCGACTCGGACGGGCGGGTGGTGGAACATCTGGACCACTGGGATGCCGCCGGGCAGTTCTATGGACGCCTGCCCGTCATTGGCCCCCTGCTGCGCTGGCTTGGCAGGCCGGCGCGGGTCAGATGAACCGAAGAAGATCCGTTTATCCGCAAATAAACGCAAATGCACGCAAATAGACAAGCGGTTGGTGCCGGCCGCTGGCTTAACCTGGGCCTGGGCCCTGGCCTTTTCCTAAGGGACTGTTCAGAAACAACTTGAATATCCCGTAGGGGGGATGAGCGCAGCGAAATCCACCGACGCCGCCGGTGGACTGTGCTGCGCTTGTCCACCCTACAAATCCGCTGTTTCGGTTGTTTCTGAATCGATCCTAAGGCAATGGCCCATCGCCGTTCATTTGCGGGACTTGCGGCCGAATTGAAGAACCGACCTGCGACGCATATCGATCCTCGCGCTGGCGTCGGCGATGCTTCTACGGGAGGGCCGGGATCACCAGCTCGGAGCCCAGCCGCATGCCCTGAACCCCGCCACCCAGTTCTGAGGGGTTGGCGTCGCGGATCAGCGTCCATTTGCTCCCATCGCCGTAATACTGACGCGCCAGTTTGTACAACGAATCGCCTTGCTCGACCCGGTGGCGCGCCAGCGGCGTTCCCGACACCTCGGGCGGCGAACTCGGGCGTTCGGCCGCTGGCCCCTGACCTGCCTCGGTGCTGGGGGTGCCCGCACCAGGGAGTTGGAGAACCTGACCGATTTGCAGCGACCTGGCCTCCAAGCCCGGATTCGCACCTGCGATCTCCTGCCAGCGCGAGGCCTTACCCAACTGCTGTAGCGCGATCGAAGCGGGGGTATCGCCAGCTTTGACCACATAGGTCCGGCCGGCCTGAGCGGCCATCGCCGGTTCAACCGTAGGACTTGCCGCCACCGGCACCTGGGATGCGGACGGCGCGGGTAAAGGCGTAGCGACGGGCACCTTTAAGCGTCGGGAGGGCGCTTTCGGTCCGCGCGACCTCCGACGCCTCGGGGCCTGGCGACGCCGCAATGGCCTCACGCTCGTCGGCCGATTCCGGCGGTATCCCAGGTCCAGCCGAGTCATGGTTGGTTAGCACGATAACGGCGGCCAAGGTGATACCGACGGCGGCGGCCACGAGGGTCAGCGGGGAGAGGATCTTCCTAAGTAAACGCATGCTGAGCCTCTCGCACAATTGGGCTTGATGATGGTCAGTGGGGGGTGAGCGACGGAGACCCCAAACATGGCTTGGCTTCCGTCCGAGGTTCGCTCCCTCAACACCAACGAAGCCTATCGCGGGCACATCGACGACGCCAATCGCCAAACGCGATTATCGGCTGCCCAGGCCGGATTTACCAAAAAACAAGGTGACCGAACCGATCTCAAGCCCCAACTTGCTGATCTTGGCCCGGTTGATCATCACCCCATCGGGTTGCAGAAACATCCAATCGTCGAAGGCGACGCGCCAGGTGGACCCACCCACGGGCAGGTCCAGGGTATAGGTCCAGTTGAGGGCATTGCCGGCGGCACGTCCCGTAGCCTCCCCGATCACGTCCGGCGCGGTGCCGATGTAGCCGCCCGGGCCATCCCGGCGGATGGTCCAGACTCGGGTGGCGAGTTCGCCGTCGTCGTAGCGAAAGGACTCGTCGAGGGTCAGGACGCCATCGGTGACGGACCCGCGGATGTCCACCTGGAACTGACGCCGCACCTTCCCAAAACGGTCCTCGAACAGACCCCAGGCGCGGGTCTGGCCCTGGAAGTAGTCGAAGACGTCGAGCTTGGGGCTATGGTCCTTGAAGTCGTCTGGGGTCATGGTCTCGCATCCGGTCAGGGCAAACAGGGCAAGGGGCAGGGCGAGCAGGAGGCGTCTGGTTTTGGTCATGGTTCAGGTCTCGATAGCGGCCAGGTCGCGACGGTGGAGCCGGATGGCGACCGCCGCCTGGCGGGTCTTGGTGAGGGGCAGGCCGCGCATCAGGCCGACGGCGGTGAGCTTCAGGGCGCAGGGGATGAGGGCATAGGTCAGGGCCAGGGCCGTGATGGCGCCCGCCGGCACAGGCGTCTGACCCAGGCCCAGGGCGCCCAGGGCCGGGAGGGTCAGTCCGGCGGCCAGGGCCAGGGCCAGCTTGGTGGCCATGCCCCAGAGGGCGAAGAGTCCGGCGGTGCGGTTGCGCCGGAAGCGCAGCCGATCCCAGTCGGCCACATCGGCCTGGATGGCCGGGGGCAAGACCAGATCGGCCCCCAGGCAGAGCCCGGTGACCACACACACCAGGGCGAAGACCCCGGCATCCCCCGGCCCGAGCAGGGCGGCGACGGCAAAGGCGGGGCAGGTGATGGCCATGGCCATGGCCCAGGCGCGGTGCCGGGAGATGCGTCGGCTCAGGGCCAACCACAAGGGAATGCCCACCACGGCGCAGCCGAAATAGAGCGCGAGCAGGAGGTTGCGGGTCTGCTCGTCTACAGCCAGTACCTGGGCGCAATAGAGGGGGAAGAGGACCGCCGGGATGCCGTTCGCCAGCCCATTGAGGAACCAGGACCCGAGCAGACGTAGGAACAGCCGGTTGTCGGTGATGCCGCGCCAGCCGGACCCGGCCTGGGCCATGGGCTCGGGGGACGGGACCCAGCGCAGGAGGGCGTAGAAGGCCGGCACGCCGAGGGCGACTGCGAGCCAGCCGAGGGCCGCCAGACGCCCGGCCTCGTCTAGGGCCCAGGTCCCCGGCAGACCGCCGAGGACCGCCGGGAGGGAGGCGGACAACAGGATGCCGCCCAGGGTCCAACCCTCCCGGCTGGCGGCCAGGCGGGTGCGCTGGTGATAGTCGCCGGACAACCTCGCCCCCCAGGTCAGGTAGGGGATTTGCACCAGGGTCCAGCCGAGGTAGAGCAGGGCACTGCTGCCCAGGAGCCAGGCGCCCCCGGCCAGGGCGCTCATGCCCTGGGGGGAGAGAGCATCAGGACCAGGGCAGGCGCGCCGATCAGGGCGCCGAGGAGGACCAGGGCGGACAACCAGCGTCCGCCGCGTCGATCTGCCAGGCGCCCCACCAATGGGTCGCTGATCAGGTCCAGGGCCCGGCCGGCGAAGAGCACGACCCCGGTCAGGGCGAGCCCCAGCCCGACGTGCTGGGCGTAGAAGGCGGGGACCAGGGTGAAGACCGGGATGGTGGGGATGGCGGTGACCAGGCCGGGCAGGCCGTACCACAGCAGGGTGCCACGGCCGAGCCCGTTTGCCCCAGCCTTAGCGGGCATGACGCAGCCGATAGATGCCGACATCGATGGCCCCCGACTCGAACCCGGCCTCGCAGTAGCACAGGTAGTACTCCCACAGGCGGCGGAAGTGCTCGTCGAAGCCGAGCGCGCGGATCTGGGGCCAGGCGGCCAGGAACTCGGCCCGCCACAGGGCCAGGGTGCGGGCATAGGAGGCGCCGAAGGTCTCGGCGTGGTCGATCGTCAACCCGGCCGCGCCGGCCTGCTCATGCAGCACCCGAGGGCACGGCAACATGCCGCCCGGGAAGATATGGCGCTGGATGAAGTCGGTGCGGGCCCGGTAGGCGGCAAAGCGGTCGTCGGCGATGGTGATGACCTGCACCACGGCGGCGGCGCCGGGCCCAAGGCGATCGCCCAGGGTGCGGAAATACCGCGGCCAGTGGTCCTCACCGACTGCCTCCAGCATCTCGATGGAGACCAGGGCGTCATAGTGGCCGGAGCTGTCGCGGTAGTCGGTCAGCTCCGCCCGCGCCTGGTCCGAGAGGCCCAGGCGCTGCATGCGGGCATTGGCATAGGCGAGTTGTTCGCGGCTCAGGGTGAGCCCCTGGACCCGAGCCCCCTGGGCGGCGGCGTGCTCCATGAACCCGCCCCAGCCGCACCCAATCTCCAGCACTCGGGCGCCTGGGCCGATACCCGCAAGCTCCCCGATGCGCCGGTACTTGGCCGCCTGGGCCTCTGCCAGGGGCTGGCCCTGGTGCTCGAACAGGGCTGAGGAATAGGTCATGCCCTCATCCAGCCAGTGGCCGTAGAAGGCATTGCCCAGGTCATAGTGGTAAGCGATGTTGCGGCGGCTGCCCTCACGGCTGTTCGCGCGCAGGCGGTGATAGGCGCGGTTGAGCCAGAGGGCGAGGGTCGCCCCGCGCAGCCCGCGCTCCAACGGGGCCTGGTTGCGCTCGGCCAGGCGCATGAGCGCAAGCAGGTCAGGGGTGTCCCATTGGCCATCCACATAGCCCTCGGCGAGACCGATGTCGCCGCCGAAGATCAGCCGACGTAGGGCCGCCGGCGTGTGGACGCGTAGCTGCGCCTCCGGACCGGGGCCCGTCCCGCCGAGCTGGTGGATATCGCCATTGGGCAGTGTCAGGGTCAGGCGTCCGACACTCAGGGAGGCCCCGAGGCGCAGGACGGCGGCGGTTAGGGCCCGCTGGCCCAATCGCGTGGCCCAATCCGCGGCGGAACTCAGGGGGCGCGGGCTAGGGCGGGGGTCCTGGGCGAGGTCGGCGGACAGGTCGGCCGTCAGCTCGCCGGCCCCTGAGGTACAGCCTTGATCGGTGCTCATGGGTTCATTCCTCTCGGGTCAGGGGTCACCAGGCTGACCCCAGGCTCCGGGGTCGGGTCGTGGCTAAACAGGGGTACGCCCTTACGCCAAAGCTTGAGGGCCTCCCAATGGATACCAGCCAGGACCTTGAGGGTCAGCAGCGGGATGGACAGGGCGGCCCGCAACAGGGCTGCATCGGTCAGGGGGCGGCGCTCGCCGGTAAACCAGGCGTCGAGCATGGGCTCGCCCGCATGAGTCTCGTGGATCGCCAGGCTCAGGCGCTCCCCGGGGGTGCGCACCCGAAACTCATAGGTGCAGTCCATGGGCAGGAAGGGGGAGACATAAAAGGCCTTGCGGGCGGTCTGGCGGATGCGTGGGCCGTCTTCCACCACCGGGATGACGTAGGTGTGCCGCTCCCCAAAGGTATTGTTGACCTCGTAGACCAGGGCGCGCAGGGCCCCGTCAGGGCGGTGGCAGTAATAGACGCTCAGGGGGTTGAAGACGAAGCCCAGCACCCGGGGATAACAGAGCAACCGGACGGGACCATCGGCGTCCTGCACGCCGGCTTGGCCCAGCAGCTTGCGCACATGGGGCGCCAGGGGCGAGCCGTCTCCGGGTCCGTGATCCCGGTCGAGGAATGAGAAGAGCCCGCGGCCATTGTGGGCGAACAGCCGTAGTCGTCTGCTCAGGTCCGGTAGCTCGTCCAGGTCAAGCAGCAGGGAAAAGACGCGATAGTCCAGGCGATGCACCCGGGGGCGATGACGCTGATGGCCGACCCGTCCGACATAGAGCGCCGAGCCGGTCATGCCGCCTCCGCGCCCAGGGGCCTGATCTGTGACGGCGTGGGCGCCCCGCGGGCGAGCTCCGAGTGGCAATGGATGCGCCCATTGGGCTCGGCCACCTGCCAGGGGCGGGCGACGCCGCCCAGCTGCTCCGCCACCGCCAGCCCCGCCTGGAGTCCGTCCTCATGGAAGCCATGTCCGAAGTAGGACCCGCAGAACCAGGTCCGCCGCGCCCCCTGGAGGTTCCACAGCAGCCCCTGGGCTCGGATGGCGTCTCGGTCGTAGACCGGGTGCTGATAGAGGAAGCTGCGGTGGATAGTCCCCTGGGCCGGGCGCTCGGTGGGATTGAGGGTGACGAACAGCGGCAGGTCGCCCGGTAGGTGCTGGAGCCGGTTCATCCAATAGCTGACGCAGACTCGCTGCTCGTCGCCCCGACCCGAGCTGAGGAAGTTCCAGGCCGCCCAGGCACGTCGGGCGCGGGGCATGAGACTAGGGTCCGAGTGCAGCACCGCCAGGTTGCGCTCATAGCGGAAGGTACCCAGGAGGCGGCGCTCCGCCGGGTCGGCATCGGCCAATAGCTCCAGGGCCTGGTCGGCATGGCTTGCGATCACCACGTCGTCGTAGTCCCGGGCGCCGCCCTGGCGATCCTCGATGCGCACCCCCTGGCGTCCGCGGTAGATGGCGGTGACCGCGGTATTGAGCTGAATTCGGTCGGCAAAGGGCTCCGTGAGACGTTCTACATACGCACGACTACCGCCGACCACGGTGCGCCATTGGGGTCTCTCGCTCAGGGACAGGAGTCCGTGGTTGTCGCAGAAGCGCACGAAGGCGGCGAGGGGGTAGTCGAGCATCTCCTGCGCCGGGGTCGACCAGATGGCCGCGCCCATGGGCAAGAGGTGATCGCGCACGAAGGGCTCGCCGTAGCCGTGCGCGCTCAGATAGGCGCCCAGGGTCAGGTCCGTGGCGCCCGGGTCGTCCAGGGCCTTGGGGGCCTCGCGATAAAATCGCAGCAGATCGCCCAGTAGGCGCCACATGCGCGGGCGCAGGGCGTTCACCGGCTGGGCCAGCAGGCCGCTCAGGCCCTCCCCCGAGTACTCGAAGCGCCCACCGTCCAGGGAGGCGGCGAAGGACATCTCCGTGGGCCTGGTAGCCACCCCCAGGTGATCGAACAGAGCCACCAGGTTAGGGTAGTTACGGTCGTTGTAAACGATGAACCCCGTATCCACATTGACCGGACCGGCCGGGCCGTCCAAGGTCACTGTATTGGTGTGGCCGCCGATGCGGTCGTCTTTCTCGTAGACCGTTACCCGATGGTGCTGGGATAGTAGCCAGGCGGCCGCCATGCCCGATATGCCAGTCCCGATCACCGCGATGTTGCGAGGGGATTGATCTGTGCCGTAATTGTTCATCGCCGCCGTCTCCGTTGCTCTGGGTTTGCCAGAGTTACGAAGTCCAGGGCGGTTTGGATCACCGGGGCGCAGGAGGGGGTGCCGGTCACGTGAACCTGGCGGCTGACTCCAAGGCAGGTAGGGTCGACACGCCCTTTGTGCCCACGCGGAGCTACGCCGAACAAAAGGGGCAGCGCTGGACGAAACGACGGGGCAGTGGTGATCCAAACGGATCCCGGGTGCGTATCTCATGCAAGTAGCGGAGGGTTTCGGATGACGCAGGTCGCCATCACGCACGAGGCGCACACAGGCGCGGCGCCCACTCCGCCCCCAGCGGAGCTGGCGGACTGGCTCGGGGCGGTGGCCCAGCGCCAGGACCGAGTCGCCTTTGCGGGCCTGTTCCAATGGTTCGCCCCGCGGATCAAGCGCTACATGGAACGCCTCGGCGCAGACCATGCCCAAGCCGACGATTTGGCCCAGGAGACCCTGGTCCAGGTGTGGCGCAAGGCGGGGCAGTACGACCCCGCCAGGGCCGGCCCATCAGCCTGGGTCTTCACCGTGGCCCGCAACCTGCGCATCGACAAGCTGCGTCGGCAGCGTTTCTTCGAGGTCGAGTTGACCGAGGCGGCCGAGACGGAGGACGAACGGGGGGAGGGCCACCAGCGCACCCTGGAGGGACTCGATGCTGCCCGCCTCTCGGCCTTAATCGCAGACCTGCCTAGGGACCAGGTGCAGGTCGTCCAATTGGCCTATTTTGAGGGCCTGAGCCACGCCGAAGTGGCCAACGCCCTGGTGGTCCCGCTGGGGACCGTCAAATCGCGCCTGCGGCTGGCGCTGACCAAGCTGCGAGGTGCTATGGGGGTACAGTCATGAACATTCGCCATCACCCAGACGATGCCAGTCTGATCGCCTACGCGGCGGGGTCCACGACCGAGGGTCTGGCGCTGGTCGTGGCGGCCCATCTCGAGCTGTGCCCCCAATGCCGGGCGCGGGTTCGCGAGGCGCAGGACCTGGGTGGCTGCCTGCTCGACGGCCTCGACGCAGCGCCCCTGGACGACGGGGCCCTGGCCGCGACCCTGGCGCGCATCGATGCGATGACCGGTACCGAATTGGAACCAAGCCCGGCGCTGCGACCCCGAACCGTCGCTGGCCTACCCGCCACCCTGAGCTCCTGGTTGCCTGCCGGCTTGGATCGGGTGCCCTGGCGCACCCTGGTCCCCGGCATCCGGCACTTCCGCTTCCCGGGCCTGGACAACGGGAATGGGACCGTGCGCCTGCTGGCCATAGCCCCGGGTACCGCGCTGCCCCACCACGGCCATGGCGGCAGCGAGCTGACCCTGGTGTTGCGCGGGTCCTTTGCCGACGAGATCGGGCGGTTCCAGGCCGGGGATTTCGCAGACCTGGACCCGTCTATACAGCACCAACCCGTGGCCGACACCGACACCCCCTGCATCTGTCTGATCGCCACCGACGCGCGGCTGCGTTTCACCGGGGTGATGGGGCGACTCTTCCAACCCCTGGTTGGGATCTGATGCCTAAGAAGCAAAGCGCTGATCAAAGCCTCCCCCGGCTTTGATCAGCGCTTTGCTTCGGTGTCGTCGCGGTGACGCGTCGGCAGGTACCGCTCGCGGCAAGCGTCGACCCGGACCTGACGTCCGTCCCTCGAATCTCAACCGCAGCAGTCCAGTGGACAGCAGACGTTGGCCGCAGCGCGGCAGGATTACCCTGCTATGTTGCACATCAAAATAGCTGTCTACGACCTGTTTTTCGAGAGGAGCGACGGGCAGGGCTACCGCATCGTTGCCAGTAGTCTGGGCATGGCAGGAAGCAGGCGCACGAAGGCCTTAGTGATTTCCGGATCGAACTGGGCACCGGCACCCTTCATGAACTCCATGCGTATGAATTCCTGGTAAAGGGGCTTGCGGTAGGGCCGTGGCGACGCCATGGCGTAGTAGGCGTCGGCCACATGGATGATGCGCGCCTCCACTGCGATGGCCTGGCCCGCCAGCCCGTGCGGGTAGCCCCGTCCGTCGAACCGTTCGTGGTGCTGGCGCACCATCGGCAGCACGTCGGCCAGGAAGTCCAGGGGTGCAAGGATCGCTGCGCTGTCGCTGGGATGCATGCGGATCAGATTGAACTCCGCGTCGTCTAGCTGGCCTGTTTTGCGCAGTACCGCATCTGGTACGCCGATCAAACCGATGTCGTGAAGTCTCCCTGCGATGCCGACCTGTTCCGCGGCGGCGGGTGAAAAGCCCAGTTCTACCGCGAGCCGCTGCGCGACGCGGGCGACCGCTCCAGAGCGTTTGCCGGAGTATGGGTCCTTTTTGTCCACAGCTTCCGCCAGGGACGTCAGCGCATCCAGGTTCAGCTTCTTCCGGTAGCCCGTGTCCAGGTCGGCAGTTATCGCAAAGCGAAATACCGTCTTGCCGAACGCCACCAGATCCCCGTGCGTCAGACGTGCATTGGTGACTCGGTTGCGATTGATGAAGGTGCCGTTGGTGCTGCCCAAGTCCTGCACGTAGTAGCGATTGTGTACGGCTAGGATGCGGGCATGGCGGCGGGACACCTTGGGATCGTGGATTTGGCAGTCCAGGTCGCTTGCACGGCCAACAACCCACTGTGGCGAATCCAGCGGCTCCGGCGCGCCATCTCCTGCTAGGGGAACCAGGTACGCCTTGCGTTTGAGTTCCATCACCCCGCCGGGTTCGGATGCGAGACGTCCTATCGTTCTAAATTTGGATGAGCCCATGAGCAGCTTCACCGAGACAAGGGATATTCACCGTCCCGCGACGAGATTGCGCGGACGATAGCCTGGAACCTGGAAGCGGGGGCGAGCAAGCCCGGCCGAGGGGCCGGTTGAGGCGCTATGTGGCGCTTGCTTGTTGACGATACGCTGGCTTGGGTCCGCCTCGGCGATGAAGTCGACGATGCGCGTGTCGGCGCCGCGTTTGGGACAGGTCGCGCCTGCCGGCTGACGCGCACCTTGTTGCTGCCCTCCCGACACCGCGCCTGCTTGTGACAGCCTCGCTGGCTGGCCTCCGTGCAGACCTTGGCGCAGCGCATCTCGCCGTCGCACGCCATCGCGTAGACGGAGGCCTCTTTCCCGCTGTTCGACGGACGGATCATCTCATCGATCAGCCCATCTTGAACCAGCGGTTCCATCGTTCTTGGGGTTTTCATCGCGGTCCTGGTGCGCAATGCGGATGGGCGGAGGCATAGCCGTGCCTAAGTCGATCATCGATCCGTCGCCTTCCCCGGGGTTTGAGCCCGGCGGAGCAACCACTGGCCTTCGCCAATGCTACACGAGTTCTTCGCCGGTGCAGCCCTGCTGACTGGCCCCGGATGTCCGATTGTCGGCCCTACGGCGGTAGTGTCACGAATCGGGCATTTACGCATACCGCCGGCACGGGACTGTCGCCCTCAACGGACTGGCAAGCATGGAATGTCTACGTGTCGCAGCCAAACCGCAACCTGAATCAGGCAGCGACATCGGGATATGGGACGCGGCTGCCGTCTTCCACGGATTGGCAGGCGTCGAATGCGTACGTCAGCAAGCCAGGTCAACCGAATGCCTATAAGCAATCGGTAACGCCGTCCCTAGGTTCGTGAGCTGTTAAAAGCGACTAAACGGGGCCGCTAACGCGGCCCCGGGGGTCTTGATGTCACCTTCGTTCGTAGACTGGATGAAGTAATAGCGAAACAGATCCGGTTCGACGCCGGAGTCTCGGTGCGATCAACTGATACCGCCCAAGCACAGGTACTTGATCTCCACAAAATCATCGATCCCGTATTTGGAACCCTCGCGCCCGATACCGGATTCCTTGACGCCGCCAAAGGGCGCCACCTCGGTGGACACGATGCCCTCATTGATGCCGACCATGCCGTACTCCAACTGCTCGGCAACCCGCCAGACACGCCCGATGTCGCGCGCGTAGAAATAGGCCGCCAGCCCATAGGGCGTGTCGTTGGCCATGGCGACGGCATCGGCTTCGGTTTCGAAACTGAATACCGTGGCCACGGGGCCGAAGATCTCTTCGCGGGCGATGTCCATGCTGTCGGTGACACCCGTAAGTACGGCAGGGGTATAGAAGTTTTCTCCCAGCTCCCCGGCGATGCTCGGCTGTTGCATTTTGGCGCCCTGCCCGACGGCGTCGTCCACCAGGCGCTTCACCTTATTCACCGCCTTGAGGTTGATCAGGGGGCCCGTCGTAACGCCTTCTGCGAAGCCGTCACCCAGCTTGAGTTGCGCCACGGCCGCGGACAGCTTTTCGACGAAGGCATCGTGAATCGAGTCCTGAACAAGGACTCGGTTGGTGCAGACGCAGGTCTGACCCGCATTACGGAACTTGGAGGCCATCAGCCCGGCGACGGCGGCGTCCAGGTCGGCGTCGTCGAAGACGATGAAGGGCGCATTACCGCCAAGCTCCAGGGAGACCTTCTTCACCGTATCGGCGCACTGGCGCATCAGCAGCTTACCCACCGGCGTGGAGCCCGTGAAAGAGAGCTTGCGAACCCGGCGATCCCGACACAAGGCCTCACCGACGGCGGCGGCCTGGTTCGTGGTGATGACGTTGAACACCCCGGGGGGAAGACCTGCCTGCCGGCTCAACTCCGCCAGAGCCAGGGCCGACAAAGGTGTGTCCTCGCTGGGTTTGACGACAACGGTACAGCCCGCGGCCAGGGCGGGGGCGACCTTGCGCGTGATCATCGCGATGGGGAAATTCCATGGGGTGATCGCGGCGACCACGCCGATGGGCTGCTTGATGACGACGATGCGCTTGTCCGTGCCATGGGCAGGGATCACATCGCCGTAGACCCGCTTGGCCTCTTCGGCAAACCACTCGACGAAGGAGGCTCCATAGAGCACCTCGCCCCTGGCCTCGGCCAGCGGCTTACCCTGTTCCGTGGTCATGATCCGGGCAAGATCTTCCTGATGAGCGACGATCAGCTCGTACCAGCGGCGCAGTCGCGCCCCACGTTCCTTGGCGGTCAACCCGCTCCAGGCCGGCAGCGCCTCGGCGGCGGCATCGATGGCGGTGAGCGTCTCGGCGGTGCCCATGTTCGGGACCTCGGCGATCGCTTCGAGGCTGCTTGGATTGACGACCGCAAAGCGCTGGCCGTCGTGCGCTTCGCACCACCGACCATCGATATAGGCTTGTTGTCTGAGCAGGGTGGGGCTTGCGAGATTCAGTGACATAGAAGCACTCCGCATGAGGTGTTGACCGTGAAGGTACGACAAAGACGGGCTCGCGACACATTGAGCCCGCCAATCCTTTAAATTGTCGACACAATGCTTGGATAGTACCCGGGTTTCCGCTATTTTCCCCCGCCATGGGCACAGATATGCCGACACTCATGGCCACCGAACCCGCAGTCACCGCGCCGGCACAGACCGCCACCATCGCCGACCGCGTCTTTGAGCAGTTGCGTCAGGCCATCGTGGAGGGAGAGATCCCGCCGGGCTCCAAGATCAGCGAGCCGGCGATGGCGGCCCGCTACGGGATTAGCCGCGGCCCGCTTCGGGAGGCCATGAGCCGCTTGGAGTCGAGCAATCTGGTGGAACGTCGCCCCAACCTCGGGGCGCGAGTGATCACACTCTCGGGCACCGAGCTCCTCGAGATCTATATGATTCGCGAGGCACTGGAGGGCATGGCCGCGAGGCTCGCCGCGCAGCAGATGAGCGACGTGGCCGTCGCAGAACTCCAGGCCCTCATGGAACAGCACCGCCATCAGGTGGCGCAGGACTCCTGGCGGAGCTATTTCCAGAAGGAAGGGGACATGGACTTCCATTTCCGTATCGTTCAAGGCAGCGGCAATCAACGCCTGATCGACATCCTTTGCAACGATCTCTACCACCTGGCGCGGATGTACCGCTGCCAGTTCGGCATGGGCAGCGACCGGGCCCGGGATGCCCTCAGGGAGCACGAACTGGTGGTGGACGCCATCGCCGACCGGGACGGGGAGCTTGCCGAGTTCCTCATGCGCCGACACATCCGCGCCTCGCGCCGCAATGTCGAGAACCGACTCGCGTCCGATGGCCAAACACCCACCAAAGGGAGCAGCCCATGATTCAGCCCGCCAGCCAAACGCCCGGCGCCCAGTTGCGCCGCGCAGTCGCCGAGGAGCAGCCGCTGCAGGTCGTCGGCGCCATCAACGCCTATCACGCCATGATGGCCGAGCGCACTGGCTACCGCGCACTCTATCTCTCCGGCGGCGGTGTGGCCGCGGGCTCCTTCGGCGTGCCGGACCTGGGTATCACCAGCCTCAACGACGTGCTCGAAGACGTGCGTCGCATCACGTTCGCATCGTCTCTACCCCTGCTGGTGGACGCGGATACCGGCTGGGGCGGCGCCTTCAATATCGCCCGCACCGTGCGCGAGATGCAGCGTGCCGGGGCCGCCGGGGTACATATCGAGGATCAGGTCGCCGCCAAGCGCTGTGGTCACCGTCCCAACAAGGCCGTCGTCTCCAAGGAGGAGATGGTGGACCGCATCAAGGCCGCGGTGGATGTGCGCACGGACGACTTCGTGATCATGGCCCGCACCGATGCCTTGGCCGTGGAGGGGATGGACGCAGCCATCGAGCGGGCCGTCGCCTGCGTCGAGGCAGGCGCCGATATGATCTTCCCGGAGGCCATGGTGGAGCTGGAGCAGTACCGCGAGTTTGTCGCCGCGGTGAAGGTCCCGGTGCTCGCCAACATCACCGAGTTCGGTGCCACACCCTTGTTCGGCACCAAGGAGCTGGGGGACGCTGGGGTCTCGTTGGTCTTGTATCCGCTCTCTGCCTTCCGCGCCATGAACAAGGCAGCGCTCAACGTCTATCAGGCGATCCGCAACGACGGCACCCAAGCCAACGTGGTCGATACCATGCAGACCCGCATGGAGCTCTACGACTATCTCAATTACCACGGTTTCGAGCAGAAGCTCGACGCGCTGTTCGCCGCCGAGCAGGACTGACGCCCGCGGATTAGTCACCACCGAACTAGACCCTTTCCCACCCACCGAATGAGGAGCAACCAAATGGCCGAACAAGAGAGCCAATTGCCAAAACCCAAGAAGTCCGTTGCGCTGTCCGGCACCGTCGCCGGCAACACCGCCGTGTGCACCGTCGGTCGCACCGGCAACGACCTGCATTATCGGGGCTACGACATCCTCGACTTTGCCGACATCGCCGAGTTCGAAGAGATCGCCTATCTGTTGATCCACGGCCGGCTGCCCACCCAGGCCGAGCTGGCCGGCTACAAGCGCAAGCTCAAGGCACTGCGCGGTCTGCCGGCGGCGCTCAAGATCGCACTGGAGCAATTGCCCCCCTCCGCTCATCCCATGGACGTGCTGCGCACCGGCGCATCGGTCCTCGGCACCTTGGAGCCCGAGAAGGAAGACATGCCGCTGGCCGGCGCCCGGGCCATCGGTGACCGGCTCATGGCGAGCTTCGGCTCCATGTTGCTCTATTGGTATCACTTCGCCCACAACGGAAAGCGCATCGAGGTGGAGACCGACGACGACTCCATCGGCGCCCATTTCCTGCACCTGCTGCATGGCTCCAAGCCATCCCCCGAGTGGGAGCGTGCCATGCACACCTCACTCAACCTCTACGCCGAGCACGAGTTCAACGCTTCGACCTTTGCCGCGCGCGTGATCGCCGGCACCAACTCCGACATGTACTCCTGTATCACCGGCGCCATCGGCGCACTGCGCGGGCCCAAGCACGGCGGCGCCAACGAGGCCGCCTGTGACATCCAGCTGCGCTACGCCAGCGCCGACGAGGCTGAGGCGGACATCACCGAGCGGGTGGGCAGGAAGGAGATCGTCATCGGTTTCGGTCACCCGGTCTACACCATCGGCGACCCGCGCAACGAGGTCATCAAGTCCGTGGCCAAGCGGCTGTCGGAGCAGAACGGCGACACCCGTATGTTCGAGGTGGCCGCGCGCCTGGAGACGGTCATGTGGGACCTCAAGAAGATGTTCCCCAACCTGGACTGGTTCTCCGCCGTGTCCTACGCGCAGATGGGCGTACCCACGCCGCTGTTCACGCCCATCTTTGTCATCGCCCGCACCGCCGGTTGGGTCGCCCATGTGATCGAGCAGCGACTGGACAAGAAGATCATCCGCCCGAGCGCCAACTATGTGGGCCCGGAGAACATGGAGTGGTTGCCCATCGACCGGCGTTAGCCGTAGGGTGGATAAGGCGCGTCGCACTGCGCCGCGAGTTTGCCAAGCGGTCCATCCGCGCCGCATCCACCGGGGTGTCTTCGGTGGATGCGCTTCGCTTATCCACCCTACCGCCCGGATCACCCCAAGCGCGGGGTGATCCGGGGCACGCGACCCTAAGCGACCTGCTGCAATCAGTGATCAAGGCCCACGAGATCCAGGCCGTTCGGGCCCCGGAGATTTGAGAGCATCGAACGATGAACACCAAACACCGTAAACCCCTGCCGGGCACCGACCTGGACTACTTCGACACCCGCGAGGCGGTGGAGGCCATTGCACCCGGGGCCTACGCCAGACTGCCCTACACCTCGCGTGTGCTGGCCGAGCAATTGGTGCGTCGCTGCGACCCCGATGCCCTGACCGATGCCCTGCGGCAGATCGTCGACACCAAACGCGACCTGGACTTCCCCTGGTACCCCGCGCGCGTGGTCTGCCACGACATCCTGGGCCAGACCGCCCTGGTGGACCTGGCCGGTCTGCGTGACGCCATCGCCGACCAGGGCGGTGACCCCGCCAAGGTGAACCCGGTGGTGCCCACCCAGCTCATCGTGGACCACTCCCTGGCCGTCGAGGCAGCAGGCTTCGATCCGCAAGCCTTCGAAAAGAACCGCGCCATCGAGGACCGCCGCAACGAGGACCGCTTCCACTTCATCGAGTGGACCAAGACCGCCTTCGACAACGTGGACGTGATCCCGGCGGGCAACGGCATCATGCACCAGATCAACCTGGAGAAGATGTCGCCGGTCGTTCAGGCTCGCGATGGGGTCGCGTACCCCGACACCTGCGTCGGCACCGACTCCCACACCCCGCACATCGACTCGCTGGGTGTGATCGCCATCGGCGTGGGTGGCCTGGAGGCCGAGACCGTCATGCTGGGCCGTCCCACCATGATGCGTCTGCCCGAGATCATCGGCGTGAAGCTGACCGGCAAGCGCCAGCCCGGCATTACCGCCACCGACATCGTGCTGGCCCTGACCGAGTTTCTGCGCAATGCCAAGGTCGTCTCGGCCTACCTGGAGTTCTTCGGCGACGGCGCCCGCAGCCTCACCATCGGCGACCGGGCGACCATCTCGAACATGACCCCGGAGTTCGGCGCCTCCGCCGGCATGTTTTCTATCGACGAGCAGACCATCGCCTATCTGAAGCTCACCGGTCGCGAGCCATCGCAGGTCGAGCTGGTCGAGACCTACGCCAAGACCACCGGCCTGTGGGCCGATGACCTGGCGAATGCCGAGTACGAGCGTGTGCTGGAGTTCGACCTCTCATCCGTGGGCCGCAACATGGCCGGCCCCTCTAATCCCCACCGCCGCCTGCCCACCTCGGCCCTCGCCGAGCGCGGCATAGCAGGCAGTTGGGAAGAGAAGGATGGCGAGATGCCCGATGGCGCCGTGATCATCGCCGCCATCACCTCCTGCACCAATACCTCCAACCCGCGCAACGTGGTCGCCGCCGGTCTGCTGGCCCGCAAGGCCAACGAGCTGGGCTTGACCCGCAAGCCCTGGGTGAAGTCCTCCTTCGCACCCGGCTCCAAGGTGGCCAAGCTGTACCTGGAAGAGGCGGGTCTGTTGGCGGAGATGGAGCAGCTGGGCTTCGGCATCGTCGCCTACGCCTGCACCACCTGTAACGGCATGAGCGGCGCGCTGGACCCCAAGATCCAGCAGGAGATCATCGACCGCGACCTCTATGCCACCGCGGTCCTCTCCGGCAACCGCAACTTCGACGGCCGCATCCACCCCTACGCCAAGCAGGCCTTCCTGGCCTCGCCGCCGCTGGTGGTCGCCTACGCCATCGCCGGCACCGTGCGCTTCGACATCGAGCAGGATGCCCTGGGCACCGACAACGATGGCAACCCGATTAGGCTGAAGGACATCTGGCCCTCGGACGAAGAGATCGACGCCATCGTCAGCGCGTGCGTGAAGCCGGAGCAGTTCCGGCAGATCTACAACCCCATGTTCGACCTGGGCGCCCGCGAAAAGGCCAAGAGCCCGCTCTACGCCTGGCGCCCCCAGAGCACCTACATCCGCCGTCCGCCCTACTGGGAGGGCGCACTGGCAGGCGAGCGCACAATGAAAGGCATGCGTCCCCTGGCGGTGCTGGGCGACAACATCACCACCGACCATCTGTCCCCCTCCAACGCCATCATGGCCTCCAGCGCCGCCGGTGAATATCTGGCAAAGATGGGCCTGCCGGAAGAGGACTTTAACTCCTACGCCACCCACCGTGGCGACCACCTCACCGCCCTGCGCGCCACCTTCGCGAATCCCAAGCTGTTCAACGAGATGTGCCGCGACGACCAGGGCGAGGTGATCCAGGGCTCCCTGGCCCGGGTGGAGCCGGAAGGCGAGCAGATGCGCATGTGGGAGGCCATCGAGACCTACATGAATCGCGGTCAGCCCCTGTGCATCATCGCCGGCGCCGACTACGGCCAGGGTTCATCCCGGGACTGGGCCGCCAAGGGCGTGCGCCTGGCCGGCGTGGAGGCCATCGTCGCCGAGGGCTTCGAGCGCATCCACCGCACCAACCTGGTGGGCATGGGCGTGCTGCCCTTGCAGTTCAAGGACGGCGAGACCCGCGAGACCTATGCAATCGACGGCACCGAGACCTTTGACGTGATCGGCGAGCCGGCCCCCCTTGCCGAGCTGGTCGTGGTGGTACACCGGCCCAACGGCGAACGGGTCGAGATCCCCGTTACCTGCCGCCTGGACACGGCCGAAGAGGTCCACGTCTACGCCGCCGGCGGCGTGCTCCAACGCTTCGCCCAGGACTTTCTGGCCTCCGCGAATTGACGCAGACTCGCAGGCTGGGGAACCCCAGTAGGCTGGGTTGAGGAACGAAACCCAGCAAGGCAGGCATCCACCGTCAACCGAACTCAAGGTCGATTACGTCGCAAGGTGCTGCCCAGTTCTGATCGTAAACCCCGCGTGCAATCAACCGATGCAACGAGGAAAACGGCCAGTCCTTTGGATCATCGACGTACCCGTGTTTCACGGGGTTGTAATGGATGTAATCCATGTGCATCCGAAAGTCCCGCTCGTCTCGGACCACATGCTCCCAGTAACGCCGCTGCCACAAGCCGCGCTCGGAGCGGCGGGTGCGGCTGGAGGAAATCCGCTCCCCGGCAGGGATCTGGCGGGAGAATCGAGCCTTGATTAACTGCCAGCGGATCGGGAAATCGTCGTCATCCGCCGGCAAACGCCACAAGCAGTGCAGATGATCCGGCAGCACGACCATGGCTTCGATGGCAACCGGATGATCGGCAAGCGTTTGCCGAAACGCCGCCCGCAAAGCAGAGATATGGCTGACCAACAGGTCGTTACCCTGCCGCTCGGCCAGCGTCAGGGTGAAGAAATAGGTGCCGCCACGGATTCTGATGCGCTTGTAGGTCCGCATGGCGTTCAGCGTAGCCTCAATGCTGGGTTTCGTTCCTCAACCCAGCCTACAGGGCTACCGCGGGCGGGGAGCCCGCGGTAGCCCGTAGGCTGGGTTGAGGAACGAAACCCAGCTTGGCATTCACTCCAGAGGTTTATTCCCAATGCCCCACCCACCCCAGATCAAGATTCCCGCCACCTACATGCGCGGCGGCACCAGCAAGGGCGTGTTCTTCAAGCTGACGGACCTACCGGAGGCCGCCCAGGTGCCCGGCGAGGCGCGCGACAAGCTGTTGCTGCGCGTGATCGGCAGCCCAGATCCCTACGGCAAACACACCGACGGCATGGGCGGCGCCACCTCCAGTACCTCCAAGACCGTGATCCTCGCCAAGAGCGAGAAGCCCGATCACGACGTGGACTACCTCTTCGGCCAGGTGTCCATCGACAAGGCCTTCGTCGACTGGTCCGGAAACTGTGGGAACCTGAGCGCCGCCGTCGGCGCCTTCGCCGTGAGCAACGGCCTGGTCGACCCCGAGCGCATCCCCGAGAACGGCGTCTGCGCCGTGCGGGTTTGGCAGAAGAACATCGGCAAGACCATCGTCAACCGGGTGCCGATCACCAACGGGGAGGTCCAGGAGACCGGCGCCTTCGAGCTGGACGGCGTGACCTTCCCCGCCGCCGAGGTGCCCGTGGAATTCGTCAGCCCCATCGACGCGGGCGAGGCCGTCTTCCCCACCGGCAACCTGCTGGACACCCTGGAGGTCCCTGGCGTCGGCAGCTTCCAAGTCACCATGATCAATGCCGGCATCCCCACCATCTTCCTCAAGGCCGAAGACCTTGGCTACGACGGCACCGAGTTGCAGGAAGCTATCAATGGGGACCCAAAGGCCCTGGAACGCTTCGAGACGATTCGTGCCCATGGTGCGGTGCGCATGGGACTGATCCAGGACCTGTCGGAGGCCACCGCACGTCAGCACACCCCAAAGGTGGCCATCTGCGCTGCACCCAAGGACTACGCCGCCTCCAGCGGCAAGGCGATCAAGGCGGCGGACATCGACCTGAACGTCCGTGCCCTGTCCATGGGCAAGCTGCACCACGCCATGATGGGCACCGCCGCCGTGGCCATCGCCAGCGCCGCGGCCATCCCGGGAACCCTGGTGAACCGGGCCGCAGGTGGCGGACCGCGCGACACCGTCACCTTCGGTCACCCTTCCGGCACCCTGAAGGTCGGCGCCGCGGCCTCCGAGTCAAACGGCGAATGGCGCATCGAGAAGGTGGTCATGAGCCGTAGCGCACGGGTGCTGATGGAAGGCTGGGTGCGGGTGCCTGGGGATGCATTCTGATCCGACATCCGGTGCGTTGAACGTGGACGACAGTCAAGCAAAGGGGGCTCTTTGAGCCCCCTTTCGCATCATTATCTACATCGACTTCTTCACTTCCTGTAACGCCTTTGCGCAGCCAACCGACATCTCCTCCTTGTGCGTCATAAGGCATTCCTTGATCTTGCCGCCGCCCGGCGCTACCCCGGGACACAGACGTGCGACGTCGGATTTGCAGTACTTCTCGAGCGCCGCCTTCTCTTTTTCGAGCTTCTCGAACATGGACTGGCCGAGTGCGCCGGCGCTAAATACTCCGAGCAGGAGAACAAGTGAGGCTCTGACAAACATCGGATTCTCTCCTCATGGACAAGGGGTGGAGGGTGTTGAGGGCAGAGCTGCATTCCGTCCTCGTCCGCCGACAGGGTGCCGAAGCGGCTTGACCCGATCTCACATCGTGCGTTTAACCTAGAAAGAGCAGTTGGACGGTCGTCAGGGTGCGTTCCGCGTGGTGTCCAGCAAGGCACAGCGAGGCGGAATAGTCATTCTATTCCAACGAGTTGTAACGCAGCTGGGCGCCGCGCGGGGCGTGCCCTGGCGGCCGTAGCGCCCTTCACCTAGCGGGTGATCCTCCAATATCTCCAGAACCCGAACAAACTCAGACGTTTGCATGTGAGGCTAAGCGGTCAACTGCTCTTTCTAGGTTTAAACCTGTGCCGAGATCGTTCTCGGTCAGCGGGGCATGGATTCCCACTGAAATCGTAAGTACGCCTACCTGTCGGACGATTGAGCAGGCTCGTCGCCCTCCTTGCCCAGACTATTAGTCAGTGCCCGAGCTCGAACGCGGTCGAGGGCGGATAGGGACAGAAATTCAACAGCGCGATGAGAGAGCGGTAGTGATCGTAGACCCAGCGGGAGTGACGGACAAGCCCTTGAATAGCATGGGATACGCTCGGCTGGGACCGAGCGTAAGGGTGCGGAGGCGGGACCGGAGGCGACGCGGTTAGAGTCGCTCTGCAAGCCCCAAGTGCGAGCCGGCGAGTGCTGGGCTTGGCGAATCGTCAGGTCCGTTACCGCGCCAGACCTCCGTTAGACGTGGCTCCTCGCTCTCTAATCGGTTCTCACAACGTGCCGATCCTCGCCTTCGGGCAATTCTTACAAGCCTTGCCGTCCTTGTACTTCTTGCAGCACTTGTCCTTCTTCTTGCTCATGCATAGACCTCGGCGAGTTGCGATCAGGCGGCGCCAACCGTCGGGCCGGTCGCGCCCGCCTGGGCCATGGTCGCGGCCATCGTGCCAAGCTCCTTATCGAGCATCAGCAGACCCTCCGGCTTTTCGCCGAATAGCCTCAGGCGGCCCAATACTTCGCTGACCGTCGCTTCTTCCTCGATCTGCTCGGTGACAAACCACTGCAAGAAGCTGTTGGTGGCGTGGTCCTTGCTGGCCAGGGCGTGATCCACCAGGGCATGGATGGATGCGGTTACCTCGCGCTCGTGCGCCAGGGTGGCGTCCAGCATCTGCAGGACCGTCAAGTCGCCGGCTGGCGGTGCGGCCACCGGCTGCAGGTTGACGTCGGCACCCTGGTCCTTGAGGTAGCGATACATCTTCATGGCGTGGGCCTGCTCTTCGTAGTGCTTGGCCATGAACCAGTCGCTGACCCCCTTCAGGCTGCCGGATTCGGCGTGCGACGAAAGGGCCAGGTAGAAGTATGCGGAGTACAACTCCATGTTCACCTGGGCGTTCACCCGCGCTGCCATATCGTTCGAGATCATTGGGTCGACTCCTGGATTGCCGGCACGGCCCTATCGAGCCTCAAACGCCGGGGGTTGCAACATCTTTTCTACAGCATGACGAGCTTCGTCTCGGCATTCAACCCGGGGCGCATTGGAGGTGTTGCGACCGAATCGGTGGCCGGATTGCGACGCAGTTGGCGGTGATTGTCGAGTTTCCGACGAGCCTCCGGTCCCTCGATGCCCCGCACATGGCCGCCCGTGGCTTCACTTTACCTTGGCGCGGGACTTGCCTCGGAAGTATTGCAAGCAAGAGTCATGCCCGTTTGCCAGGCAACCCCCGTGGAGTGCGACCGCGGGCGGCGTAGGCGTGGTAGCCGGCCGGCGGGGAAAAATGTAAGCGTCCGGCGACGAAGGGCCGGATGGCGTTCTCGGTGACGTCGTTGTCGAAGGGGATGTGGCCGTCTTCGAGGAAGGTGGTGAGCTGCGGCCACAACCCCAGCGCGTAGCCGATGGCCGTGCCGAGCTGCCCCTTGGGCAGGACCCTGCCGACCTTCTCGTCGAGCCAAGCATTGGTTCTCTCCAGGATGGGGCGGCTATGGGCCTGACGTTCGGCCTTGCGCTCGTCTGCGCAGCAGGTACGCAGGCGCCGCTCCACGGCATAGAGTTGGCCGAACAGGGTGACCACTTGGTGGGCAGCGGCGGTGTTCTTGCGCCCCTCGGCGGCCTCGACGAACTTGCGCCGCACATGCGTTCATTGCGCGCGTCTTGACCCTCCTGGCCTCCCCATGCCAGAGGGGAGAATTGCGCCGGCTAGGCCGGATGCCGCGTCCGGAAGGCTTGCGCATCCACGTTGCCGACCTGGACCGCAATAGCAGGCACAAACAAATCCCAAGAGAAAGGCCCGGACATCGCTGTCCGAGCCTTGTAGGCCGACCCGGGGCACCTCGGCCCCCGGGGAGACCAGCGGCTTTCCTTGGAGCCGAGCGACAACCAATAAAAAGGCCCCGGACCGGTCATCCGGTCGGGGCCTAAACAGGAGGGTTGTGGCGCCGTCCATGGCGCAATAGCAACTCTTCGCGTCGGCGAAGGTCAGTTGGTGGAAGTGCTGAGCCCGCGTTCCGGCCGCGAGAAGGTGTGGCAGGTGGAGCAGTCCTTGCGCTTGTCGTCCACATGCTTTTCATGGATCTTGGAGAAGCTCATGTTGTTCTCCGAGCCATGGCACTGCCGGCACACCGTGCTGGTCGGTCCCTTGAGCTGGTAGCCGAGCCCACCCTGCAGGTCCATGCGCGCCGGGCCACCGGAGAGGCTCCCATGGCAGGCACCGCAGGCCAGCGCATCGTTGCTCACCTCCACCCCGTGGTTGATGCTCTGGTAGGTATGCACGCCGACGATTTCATAAGGATCATCGACGGCCATATCAGCGGTCTGTTCCAAACCGCTCAGGATCGCCTGCTCGAAGTTGCCGGTGCGGAAGAACTCGAAGGTGGAGTGGGCAACCAGGGTATCCGTCCTCATATTGCGCGCCACCTTGCCGAGGTGTTCCTTCATCGGCGCCAGCTTGGCATCACGGCTGCTCACGTCGCCATTGGGCATGCCGAGCACGTAGGCCTGGCTTCCATTGGGCAGGCCAAGCGCACTCGCCTCCTGATTGCTCAAGGGGATCTGCGGCACGCCGGCCAGGGGCTCGGTCAGGTAATAGACCTCGCTGGTGCCATCGAACCACTGGTAGGTCGGGATCATGTCCGCGAGCTTGTCCTCCCGGGGCAGCCAGCCACCGCGACCGTTGCAGGCGGCTGCCGAGTAGTGCGGGTCCTCCCAGTCGCGCGAGACCTCGGTCGCCACGCCCTTGGCAAAGGTCGGGATATGACAGCTCTGGCAGGCGACGTGCTCGGCATGGGTGTCGCGCGCCGTCCCGTCACGGCTGTCGTAGTCGCCATGGGGCCGCTCACCATGGCATCCGGCGCAGGTCAGTCGCTCCGACACATCGTTCGGGCGCAGGTCCACGCCCCGACCGAGTACCCGGTGATTGCCAGCCGCATGGCAATCGGCACATACCAGGCCGGCACCACCGTCGCTCATGTGATAGTCGATATGGGTATCGGGAGCGATCAGCGCCGTCGACATGTCGCCGCGCTTGGTGCCATCCGCACCGCCGGCACCGGCATGGCAGTTCAGGCAGCTCTTGCGGGTGGTTGCATGCACCGTGCGAGCGGCCTCCAGCGCCGAGATGGGCATCAGTGCGGCCGGTACCCCGTCAAGGTCCGGATTGGTCGGGTCCGCGGGCACGAAGTCGAAGTCGAGCGTCACCGGATCGACGATCGGGATGCCCTCAAGGCCCGTGCGGACGATCGGCGGCGCACTCGGATCCGGCTTACCATCCGCACCCACGCTGACGATCAGCAGGTCCTCGAAGCCCAGCCCCATGGGGTCCGGGAAGCGCTTGTACTGCTCCTGATGGCACATCATGCAGTCGATGTTGGAGAGCTCCTTGAGCTGCCCCACATCGTCCAGCCCCAAGAGTTCATCCGCGGTCTTCGGGAAGCGCCCGTTGCCCACGTGGCAGCCAGCGCAGGTGAAGCGCGGACTGGTCTCATGGGCACCGCAGTAGGTATTGATACCGCTGTAGCCCAGACCAGAGGGACCGTTCCAGCGCTCGCCGGAGGGACCGTCGATATTGGTCACGTAGTCCGTGGGACCGCTCTGCTGGTAGTGGACCGATCCATGCAGGGAGCGGGCCTCGTCCTCGTGGCAGGCAACGCAGGTCTGTGGTCCGTTGTACGCATTGATGCTGGCGTGGGGATCACCAGGCACCGGGGCGGTGATCGTGACCGTCACCGAATCGCTGTTGCTGTCGGCGCCGTCGTCGTCGGTGACGACCAGCGAGAAGACATGGCTGCCTTCGCCGAGCGTCACGGTCGGGGACTCGACGTCGTCCGGGTTCGGATTGCCGCTCCAGGTCCAGGCGACGACGCTGCCATCCGAGTCGGACGAACCAGTGCCGTCGAGGGTCACTTCCATCGCGGTCTCACCCATCGGCAAGACCAAGGACTGATCCGTCCCGGCGTTGGCCGTCGGGGACTGGTTGACCGGCGGCGCGGCATTGACGGTGATAAGCACCGTATCTGGGGCACTGCTGGCACCGTCGTTGTCGGTGACGACCAGGGTGAAGGTGTAGGTGCCTTCCGTCAGCGTGACGGTGGGGCTGACCGTGTTGACTGGGTTCGGGTTACCGGTCCAGTTGTAGGTGGTGATGGTGCCGTCCGGATCGGACGAGCCGGTGCCGTTGAGGATCACGGCGATGTTGGACTGTCCGGCGGCGATGGTCACCGCCTGGTCCGGTCCGGCGTTGGCCGTCGGGGACTGGTTGACGGGATCGCCGGCACTTGTCTTAGCGCCCCTGATGGCAGAGAAGCGGCTTCGGTTACCAGCGGCATCGATGGCCTTGACGCGATAGCGGTATCTGGTGCTTGCTGTCAGCCCGGTGTCGCTATAGCTCGTGGTCGTGGTTGTGCCCACTTTGGTCGATGGCTTGCACTTCGCATCCTGGCACCGAAACACCATGTAACCGGTCACACCCCCATTGTCCGTGGAAGCCGTCCAGCTCAAATTGATCTGGCTGGACCCGGCGGCTGTCGCCACGAGGTTGGTTGGCCTCGTCGGCCGCGTCGTATCGGGGCCGAGGTTCACGGTAACGACCACCGTATCGGTGTCACTGGCGCCGCTCGGGTCGGTCACTGTCAGGGTGAAACTATGGGTGCCTTCGCCCAGGGACACCGTCGGACTGACCTCGTCGCTCGGATTCGGCGACCCGGTCCAGCTGTAGCTGAGGGTATCGCCATCGGGATCGCTGGAGCCCATGCCATTCAGCGTAACGTCGATGGTGGTCTGTCCGGCGGCGAGAGTGCCCGTCTGGTCGGGTCCGGCGTCGGCGGTCGGAGCCTCATTGGCCGGCGGCGGGGCGGTGCGAACGGTCACCGTGGTGTTGCACTCATCGTCGTTATAGGAGTCGTCCACCCTCAGCTTGGTCTCGAAGGTGCCAACCTGCGTATAACGCACGGTGGGGCTGGAGCTCGTGCTGCTGCTCGGAGTGCCCCCTTTGAGCTCCCACCGATAGGTTCCGTTAGATCCGATGCCGGTGACGGATGCGGACCAATCGACTGTCTCGCCGACATCGACCGTGGGATTCGAGGGAATGACGGCGCAGTTGGCGTCTGCCGCATAGACGCCGGGCGAAGTAAGCACAGACCCGAGGAGCATTAAGCCCGCAGGAACTCGCCAGTGTGGGTGCACCTTTGGGTGCCGATTGCTCATGGTTCCACTCCTAATTGTTGAGTTTGCGAGCCTGTCCAGCGCACAAGCCCCAATAGGGCCGATGCGGGCAAGAATTCCGTAGGGGGACAACTCCAACCGGGAGAGATGGACATGCTCGCGAATCACCCATCGACTCCGTGCGGCCGTCTCATCAGCCTGGCTATTCCAGTTGTTGCGGCTTTTTGGAACTGAGATCTTAAGGTCAGCCGGGCTCGAAGGTCTGGTGGCTCTGTGCGAAACGTGCGCCATGTCCCCCTGTTACTGCGCGAAACGTGCGCGATGTCACACGCAACCGCGGCCAGGAGGATGGGCCAGGCGGTGTTATCGGGGAAGGTGCGGGACGGGCGGGCGATCCTCGAGGCCGGCTGCGCGGCGTCGCCTCTTGACAGGCAGCGTTCGCGTCGCCTCCCGACGCATGTCGCAGCCGCCCTCAGGAATCCGATGTCCGTACACCAAAAAAAGGCCCCGCCAGGGGGCCGGCGGGGCCTGAAGGATCGCGGAACCATGCGTCCCGCGAGTGGAGTGTCGGTCTCGGTGCTAGGCGGCGCCTATCCGCTCTACGCCAGGGTCATTTCCCACAGGCGTGCTCCCACAATTGGTAGGCGATGGTGTCTTCCTGCGCCGGAACCAGGTCGTCGGCCAGGGGCACGTCGGCCAGCGCTTCGACGCTATCCGCCGAGCCGAGCTTCTTGTACGACTGGCCCTCACAGTCGAAGAGACGCAGGGAGTAGCTGGTCGTCCCGGCGCGGACCCGCTTTACCAGCAGGGTCGGTTGCTCGGGGGTCCCGGCCTTCTCGACCACGAAATACTCCGCCTTGAGATCGTTATCGATATCGAGCGAGTACTCGTCGGCGGCGGCAGGTGTACAGGCGAGCGCAACGAGTAAGGCAGTCATCAGGCGCATCGGTTTCTCCTTTCGGCGATACATGAGATTTCGAGGGTAATGGACAACGAGACAGTGGGCGAAAATCTTATCGGGACTCCGGCTTGGCGATTCGACGCCCCGCCCTGGGGGAAAAAGGCCCACCTCGCTCGCGTGCACCTCCGGTTCGGCAAAGCGCTTGTTGGTTGGCACGATCGGCGTGGCCTTGGCATCGTCGTCGCGGTAGGCCTGGCGCAGACGGATGTTGTCAGTGTTGCCATTGGTGTCCGCCGTGTTGACCAGTAGGTTGTTACCCGTCAGACGGTTGTTAACGTCACCCGTATGGCAGGACCCGCAACCCGGCTCGTTGGCCCAGGGCACGCGCGGCTGGCTGCTGCCGGGCGTGTAGAAGTTCCCCTGGTCGAGGACGAAGGCACCCGGGCTGGTCGGCGAGACCCCCGCGGAGAAGTCCGCACCCACCTGGAGCATGCTGCTGTGGCAGTCGCTGCACAGCATGTCGCCGTTGAACATGGCGCCACGCAGGCACTGCACGTTGGTGCCCGGATGACACTGGTAGCAGCTGTTCTCCAAAGCCGTCAGGCGGGCAGGCTGGTTGGTGACGACTCCCCCTGCGTTATGGGTCGGTGCCGGGATGTTGCGGAACATCGCCACGCCATTCCGGCCCCGGGCCGTGATGGTGCCATGGTTGTTGTGCATCACCCGCGAGTTGCTCTGGTGCGCCACCTGGTTGCGCCCGTTGGCCTCCGATCCGGCGGGGCCGGCCTTCGGACCGACGTGTGCACGGTCCAGTGCCGGCGTGCAGTGGCAGGTCTGACAGACCGCCGGTTGGTTCAACACCAGGGCCTTGTAGGTCAGGCAGCTGTCATCGCCGTCGCCGCTGTTGGCCGCGTTCTTGGCCTGCACCCGCACCAGCGGATAGGCGTTCTCGCGGCCGTTGTCGTCATAGGCGGCGAACGGCACGCCCGCGCCCTCGAACCAGTTGACATCGGCACCGGCAGGCCCGTGTCCGCAGTCACCGGGAAGGCACCGGTGGCCAACAGGGTGATTCCCATGCCGCCGGGATAGAACGGGTCGTAAGTACCAGCGGCAACACCGTCCCAGAAGTTGGTCTTGTAGGTGTAGCCGTCGGCCCTCACGCCGTCGAACACGTCCTGAGTCAAGATCGGGTCGTTCGGGTTGGCGGCGGCCGAATAGGCCACGCTCACCCCGGCCGGGTTGAGGGTCGGCGTAGCACCCTTCTGAATGACCTGGGCCAGCAGCACCTGGAACGGCGGCAAGATGCTGGAGATACGAGTATCCAGATCACCGCAGTGCATGCCGAGGTCGTTGATCGCCAGCACGCTGTAGCTGGTGTTGGCCACCTTGGCCTGCTGGGCGACCGCCGTGTCCGGGCAGCCGTCCTGGCTGGTGGAGTTGATCGACACGTTCAGGTTCGACGGGTTACAAGCCTGCATAGCAGGATTGACGGTGATAACAACCGTTCAAGCGGGCGACCGGAATGTCACCTCGACGCTCAACCCCCCGCCGTTCTCGCCGTCCAGGAGTGAGATCTCGGCACCGTACAGCTCACAGATCCGCCGGACGATGGACAGTCCCAGCCCAGCGCCGGACACGGATTGCCCGTCTCGGCGGTAGAAGCGCTCCAGGACCCGCGCTCGGTCCGCCGCTGGGATACCGGGGCCGGAGTCAACCACTTGCAGTGCGACTCGCCCCACCCGAGTCATGGCCGAAATCCGTACCCGCCCACCCTCGGGCGTGTATTTGATCGCGTTCTCGAGCAAATTGGAGACCAGAACCCCCAAGGCCGAGGGGTCGATGACAACCTCGGGTAGGTCGCCCTCGGGTAGCGCATCGGTGACCGCGACCGACTTCAGGCGTGCGGCGGCCTGCTTATCCTCGACCGCTTGCGCCACCGCATCGGTCAAGGACGCGGTGCGGTTTAGCGATTCGGCGGCATCCGGGTCCAGTCGGGCTAACACCAGCAACTGAGAACAGAGGTGGGTCGCACGGTCCACACCCAAGATGAGTGCCTCCAATGCCTCGGCCCGCTCGGCCGCGTCCTTGCTGCGCTTTGCGATCTGGGCATGGACCCGGATCACCGCGAGCGGTGTGCGGAGCTCATGGGACGCGTCCGAGGCAAAGCGCCGCTCGGCGGACAGTGCCTGATCGAGCCGCCCCATCAGACCGTTGAGCGCATTGGTCAGCGGCAGGATCTCGGTGGGGACATTGGACTCGTCGATGGGCAGCAACCGCTCTGCCGAGCGCATGCCGATGGCGCCGGCCAGACGGCTCAGCGGCCGTAGGCCGTCCCTGACGGCAAACCAGATCAACAGCACCGTCAGCGGTAACGACCAGAGGATGGGCTGGAGGGCCTGGATGGTGAGGAATTCGATGAGCTCATGCCGGATTGCGTAGCTTTGAGCAACGAACAGCGCCCCATCGGGACGACTCGTGGCCAGACCGTAGACCCGCCACTTGGTTTCCCCGGCATCACGGTCGGAGAATCCAAACGTCACGGCCAGGGGTCCCGGCGGTGCACCGCCGAAGATGCTGATGAGCTCGCCCTCACGCCAGAGTTGGAAGCTAATCTTGCTCTCGTAGGGATGATCCAGAGGCGACAAGACCTGCGGCAAGCCCTCCAGGCCGGGCAAATTACCCGCCAGCGTAATCTGGCCCAGGACGCGGGCGGTCTGCGCCAGCTGCGCATCGAGCAGCTCGGCGACCTCATGGCTCGAGCGGTCGAGCGTGATCACGGCGACCGCGAGCCATACGGCCGTCCAGGACCCGAGCAAGAGGAGGAGCAGGCGGTGGTGGATCGAGCTCACGCACCCGGCCCCGATACCAGTCGGTAGCCGATACCCCGGACCGTTTGGATGCGGTCCTTGCCGAGCTTTCGGCGCAGGTTATGGATGTGGACCTCCATCGCGTTGCTCCCGACCTCATCCTCCCAGCCGTAACCGGAGGCCTGCAGCTGCGCGCGCGGCACAGCCTGGTCCGCGTTGCCGAGCAGGGTCTCCAGCAACGCGAACTCCCTGGGCGACAAGCACAGGGGCTGGTCCGCGAGCGTCACTTGATGACTCGCGGCGTCCAGGGCCAAGTCTCCAACCCGCAGCACCGCATGAGAATTGCCCTGGCTGCGCCGCCTGAGGGCGCGGATGCGAGCGCTGAGCTCGTCCAGATCACAGGGCTTGATTAGATAGTCGTCCGCTCCCGCGTCGAGACCCGCAACCCGTTCCGCCACGGCATCTCGCGCCGTGAGGATCAGCACGGGCAGGCAGAACCCATCCCTGCGCAGATCGCGCAGCAGGGCGAGCCCGTCGCGGCCGGGCAGACCGAGGTCCAGGACCATCAAATCGAAGTGCTCGAGGCGAAGCGCATGTTCCGCCGCGGCGGCGTCCTGCACCCAGTCCGCGGCGTAGCCGTCCTGACCAAGGCCCGTCTTCAACCCCGCCCCCAGGGACGCGTCGTCTTCAACGATAAGTATCCGCATGGTGTCGGTTCAAGTTCTGTGGTGGTAATGGTTCAAGGACGGCGTGCGCATGGTTAGGTCAAGGACTTTCAATGTATCCACCATTTCTGACGTCGTGGCAAATGGTTATCGGACCGTGCATCGCGTTTTCGCAAGCCTCCTTACGATCCCGGACCGTCGGATCTCCCGCATCTGATGTGTTGCGCCACACAAGGGCCGCGGCAAGAAATGACTGTCCCATCTGAGGCTGAGGGACCACCCTTGTCAACCAGAATTCCAGTCCGGATTTACGTTCCAAACGCTTCTCGATTTCCCGCATCGCCTTCTTCGCGACCGAAATGCCGGCGTGGTTGACTTTCGTGGCTTTTCGTGCGGTAGGTTTGAGCCCTCTGTAGGTCATGCTGCGCGCCAGACCGAGGCCCTTACGCGTGCTGTCGATGATTTCGCCCCGCCAGTGGTTTTCCTGCACCCCCCCACAGTCTCTCTACCACCACGGTTGTTTAGCCTCTCCCTTTGTCCGGTTATATTGTCGACCCTAGAGCCGCGGTGATACGGACGTATGCCATCCGGAGATTTCACACTAATCCCCCCATTTCCAACCACAGGGTAGCTAGTATGAGCGAGAAGATAGAGAGGATACGTCTGCGGATTTTCCAGCGGCTGTGGCTACTGTGCGTGATGATTTTAGCAACGGCCATCGGCGTGACCGGAGTAGCGGCGGCGCAACCCGCGCTATCAATGGGCCCGCTTTCGGAGTTTCTTTTCGAGGGTCGTGACGGCAAGTGGCAAGCCGCGATCCGTGACGGTAGCTTCGTACTCTCGAACGAATCCGATCCTGCCGCCGTTTTCTATCTCTATGCCAAAGCCGGCGTTGTCGGGGATAGGAAGATCCGCGTCGAGGTCAAGGCCGATTGGGGTGAGTCGAGCCGGAGACTATGACAGTCAAGACGCATTCATCGATCAGACCCACGAGCGAACCACCTTCAACGACCCGTATTCCGGTCAGGAGATCCATCAGGACGGCCAACGCGATCGCTGGTTCACCAACGGCTTGGGTGACTACTATGGGACCGACGATCCGGGCTTCAACCAACACAGCCTGTCGGGAGACTGGCAAGGTATCGAGCCCAGCTGACCCGCTGGCTGGTGACGTTTTTTGCACCCCCCCTGTCCAGCGGTGGAACAGTATCCGGGGAAACCGGTGCACACCGGTTTCCTTCATCCCGGAAACGGCAGTTGACCGGCGCGTAGTCGCAGCTCGCCAAGCAGGCCCTCCCAGGCGGAGCGCTCGGCCTCGGGGGTGAACAGGTTCCGACGCCCCGCGCAGGCGACATCCAGGCTTTGGTAGTAGCTCGGGTCCGACTCCGCCCGCAACAGCAATCCCCGCAGTGCCCCCGCGTCCTCCACCGGATAGTAGCCGGGGTAGTCGGGGCCCAGCAGGCCGACAGAGCCGGGGATTCGCGAGGCGATCACCGGGAGTCCGGCGACCACCGCCTCGGAGATGACGTTGGCCCCGCCCTCCATGCGCGACGGCAGCACCAGCAAGTGCGCGCGCCCGTAGACCTGCCGCAGGCGGTGCTGGGGGACCTCGCCATGCCAGCGGTAGCGGGGGTTCACCGCCATCTCTTGCTCTGCCGCGGCCGCCCAGTCCGGGGTGTGGGGCGCACCGTAGTGCTCCACCCGCAGCCGGCTCTCCGGCGGCAGGTCGCGCACGGCCAGGGCCGGACGCAGCGGGTCCTTCTCCTCGCGCAGGTGCCCCGCCACGCAGACCAGGAAGCCCCGCTTGGCCGGCCGGCGGGCCCCGATGGGTCGAGCCGATTGGTAGATTACCCGGACCTTGCCCCGGTGCTCAGGCGGGACCGTCTCGCCGATCAAGTCGTGCAGGCCCACCAGGCGGTCCGCCAGGGCGATGGAGCGGAGCGTCGGCTCCGGGTGGCTGTGAATGAAGCGATAGGCGTCGGTTCCGGTGAGGGCGACGACCAGGGGGCGCCCCGGGTAATCTTGGGCGAAGCGGGCGATGGCTTCGGAGCTACGCCAGGCGTGGAGTGCGACCATCAGGTCCGCGGGCTCGCCCGCATAGTCCACCGAGACCTGTACACGGTGGCCGAGGCCACGCAGGATGGCGGCCCAGCGGGCGGCGGTGGCACGGTTGCCGGCACGGGAGCGCGGGGGTGCGGGGGTGATCAGACGGACGTTCACATGTATCCTCGACGGCTGGCCAGGGGCCATGCAGATGTGTCGGGTCTGGGTTCGCGAAGGCGACGAAGACCGAAGTGTTGCCGCTGCGCTGGTTTAGGCGATTGCCGGAGAATCGTGTACCAGATTGCGACGGATTTTCGTTCGCCTTCAAGGAGTGTCGGCAGGAGCATAGTCGGACTACGTGACTGCCGGCACGACACCGAAGACGGGCGAAAAGACGAGTAAGCTGGTACATGATTTGACAGAAATCGCCTTAGCACAAGTAACGGCCGCTCCTGACCCTGCTCGCCCTTGACCTGCTTTTTGCGGAGACTGCGATGACCAACCCGACGCCCGCGGCCCAGATCGCCCTGGTTGCCCAGATCGAGGATGCGCGCGCCCGCACCCTGGCCCTGATCGATGGCCTGGATGCGGCCCAGCTCATGGGCCCGCGGCTGGCCATCGTCAACCCGCTGCGCTGGGAGATCGGCCACGCGGCCTATTTCTACGAGCTTTGGGTCCTGCGCCACCACTTCGGCGAGCCGCCGGGCCGTCCCGATGTCGACCGCCTCTACGACTCCATCAACATCGCCCACGACACCCGTTGGGACCTGCCCCTACCGTCGCTCCCGGACACCCTGGCCTACATGCAGGGGGTCTTGGAGCGGGTGCGCGCGCGCCTCGGCAACGGTGCCGATGATCGCGCGCCGCGACTACCTCGCCCAGTACGCCCTCTACCACGAGGACATGCACACCGAGGCCTTCACCTACACCCGCCAGACCCTGGCTTATCCGGCGCCGGCAATCGGCACCGAACGCGCCTTTGGCAGAGAGTGTCGGTGATCGCGCCGATGATGCGACGGGCGACGCCGAGGTGCCGGGCGGTAGCTTCCAGCTCGGGGCCCTGCCCGTGGACGGCTTCTGCTTCGACAACGAGAAGTGGGCCCACCCGGTGGACGTGCAGCCCTTCCGCATCGCCCGGCGCGCGGTGAGCAACGGCGAATACGCGGCCTTCGTGGACGACGGCGGCTACCGCAGGCCGGAGCTGTGGGACGTGGACGGCTGGCAATGGCGCAGCGCAGCGGGCCTCGACCAGCCGGTCTACTGGCGCCGGGCGGGCAGCGCCGGTTGGGAGCACCGGCGCTTCGATCGTTGGGAGGCGCTGCCCTCGGATACGGCGGTCATCCATGTGAACTGGTACGAGGCCCGCGCCTACTGCCGCTGGGCCGGGCGGCGCCTGCCCAAGGAGGTCGAGTGGGAGGCGGCCGCGGCCGGGGAGCCCAACGCTGACGGCACCGCCCTGGCAACCCACAAGCGCCGCTACCCCTGGGGCGACGCGGCCCCCGACCCGACGCGCGCCAATCTCGACGGCGCTGCGCTGGGCACCATCCCTGTGGGGGCGCTCCCGGCGGGCGACAGCGCCTTCGGCTGCCGCCAGATGATCGGCAACGTCTGGGAGTGGACCGACACCGGCTTCGGCCCCTACCCGGGCTTCACCCCCGACATGTACCAGGACTACTCCCAGCCCCTGTTCGGCTCCACGCGCGTCCTGCGTGGCGGCGCCTGGGCGACCCGCGGCCGGCTCATCCGCAACACCTGGCGCAATTACTACGGGCCGGAGCGCAACGACGTCCTAGCGGGCTTTCGGACCTGCGCCCTGTGACTGGGCCAACCAATATGACCAACCCCGAGATCCAGATTCAGAACCTGCACCCGACCCCCGCCGAGCTGGCGGCGGAGGTCCTCGCCGGCCTGCGGCGTCGGCCGCGGGACATACCGCCGAAATTCTTTTACGACGCCCGCGGCTCCCAGCTCTTCGACGCCATCACCCAGGCGCCGGAGTACTACCCGACCCGGACGGAGATCGCGATCCTCCAGGCCCACGCCGCCGACATCGCGGCCCGGGTGGGCACCGGGAGCGTGCTGGTGGAGCCCGGCAGCGGCAGTTGCATGAAGGTCCGCCTGCTGCTCGAGGGCCTGCGGCCCTGCGCCTATGTGCCCATGGACATCTCCCACGACCACCTGCGGGTGGCGGCGGAGCAGGTGGCCGCCGAGTTCCCCTGGCTCGAGGTTCACGCCGCCTGCACCGACTTCACGCGCCGGATGGTGGTGCCGGACAGCGCCCCGGAAGGGCCGCGGCTGGCCTTCTTCCCCGGCTCCAGCATCGGTAACTTCGACCCGGACGGGGCCGCTGACTTCTTGGCCGTGGTGGCCGAGCTGGTCGGCCCCGGCGGCCTGCTCCTGATCGGCGTGGACCTGAAAAAGGCATCGGCGGTGCTGGATGCGGCCTATGACGATGCCGCCGGGGTCACCGCCGCCTTCAACCTCAACCTGCTGGAGCGCATCAATGGCGAGCTGGGGGCGGACTTCGACCTGGACGCCTGGCGCCATCGGGCCTTCTACAACCCGGACCTCGGGCGGGTCGAGATGCACTTGGTGAGCACCCTGGACCAGGGCGTGCAGGTCTGCGGCGAGCGCTTCGACTTCGCCGCCGGGGAGACCATCCACACCGAGAACTCCTACAAGTATTCGGTCGTCGACTTCCAGGCGGTCGCCCGGCGCGCGGGCTTCCTCCCCGAGGCGGTGTGGACGGACCCCGCGGACCTGTTCAGCGTGCACCTGCTCTCGATCCCGGTGGGGCCGGCGGGCGCGGCGTTCGACAGCCCCCCCGACAAGCCCTAGCAGTAAGCCACTATGCAAAAATCCAACAGCCCTGTCGTCAAGGACCTGGTGCTCGTCGGCGGCGGTCATGCCCACGTCGCCGTCCTGCGCCGTTTTGGGATGCAACCACTGCCTGGGTTGCGTCTGACCCTGATCACCCGGGACCTGCACACCCCTTACTCCGGCATGCTGCCCGGCTACCTGGCGGGTCACTACGCCTACGACGCCTGCCACATCGACCTGAGGCCCCTGGCCCAGTTTGCCGGGGCCCGCCTCTACCACGCGGAGGTGGAGGGTCTGGACCTTGAGAACCGGGAGCTGCGCGTCGCCGGCCGGCCCCCCGTGCCCTTTGATCTCTTGTCCATCAATACCGGCTCGCGGCCGCGCACCCTGGACGTCCCGGGTGCCGCCGAGCACGCGATCCCGGTCAAGCCCATCGACCGCTTCCTCGACCGCTGGGAGACGCTGGTCGCCCGCTGCCTGGCGAGCCGCGACCCGCTGCGCATCGGGATCGTCGGTGGCGGGGCGGGCGGGGTCGAGGTGGCACTGGCCGCCCAGTATCGGCTGCGCCAACTGCTCTCCGAGCGCGGCGAGGAACCGACCCGGATCCGCTTCGTCCTGCTCACCCAGGGACCGGAGATCCTGCCGACCCACAACCCCGGGGTGCGCGCCCGCTTCCAGCGGGTGCTGGGCGAGCGCGGCATCGAGGTCCTCACCGGGCATCGGGTGGTGGCGGTGACCGCGGATGGGCTGCTGGCCGAAGACCAGCCACCGGTCGCGGTAGATGCGGTGCTCTGGGTCACCAGCGCCTCGGCGCCCACCTGGCCCGGGGCAGCGGGGCTTGCGGTGACCGACGAGGGGTTCATCCGGGTCGATGCCCACTTGCAATCGGTCTCCCACCCCGAGGTCTTCGCCGCCGGGGACGTGGCCGCCCTGCCCGACCCGCGGCCCAAGTCTGGGGTCTTCGCGGTGCGCCAGGGCCCGGTGCTCACCGAGAACCTGCGCCGCGCCGCGACCGGCCGCAGTCTGGTCCCCTACCGGCCCCAGCGCCTGTTCCTGGGTCTGATCAGCACCGGTGACCGGTACGCGGTGGCCTCCCGCGGCAACTGGTCCCTGGAAGGGGCCTGGCTGTGGCGGGCCAAGGACTGGATCGACCGCCGCTTCATGGACCGCTTCAACCAGCTGCCGCCCATGCCCTCGGATCAGACCGGCCCGGCGCTGGCCGCCGGCATCGCCGATCAGGAGGCCATCCGCGAGCTCTCGACGCTGGCCATGCGCTGCGGCGGCTGCGGGGCCAAGGTCGGCAGCAGCACCCTGACCCGGGTGATGCAGCGGCTCTCCGCCGGGACCCGCGCCGACGTATTGGTGGGGCTGGATGCCCCGGACGACGCGGCGGTGCTGATGGTGCCGCCCGGCAAGCTCTTGGTGCAGAGCGTGGATTACTTCCGCGCCTTCATCGACGATGCCTACACCTTCGGCCAGATCGCGTCCAACCACGCCCTCGGCGACCTCTACGCCATGGGCGCCGAGCCCCAGTCGGTGTTGGCCATCGCCACCGTCCCCTATGGCCGTGAGCGGGTCGTCGAGGAGACCTTGCACGACCTCATGAGCGGCGCCTTGGCCATCGTCGGACCCACCGGCGCCGTGCTGGCCGGGGGGCATTCCAGCGAAGGAGCGGAGCTCGCCTTCGGGCTCACGGTCAATGGGCTGGTCGAGCCGGACGCCGTGTGGCAGAAGGGGGGGCTCAAGCCCGGTGACCGCCTGGTGCTGACCAAGCCGCTCGGCACCGGAACCTTGTTCGCCGCCGACATGCGCCGGCAGGCCAAGGGGCGCTGGATCGACACGGCCATCGCCTCCATGGTCCTCTCCAGCCAGGCCGCCGCCGGCTGCCTGCGCCGCCATGGGGCGAGCGCTTGCACCGACGTCACCGGCTTCGGCCTCCTGGGCCACCTGGTGGAGATGACGCGCGCCTCCGGGGTCGATGCGGCCCTCCAAATCGATGCGGTGCCGCTCCTTCCGGGCGCCGCAGAGACCGTCGCGGCGGGCATCCTCTCCTCCCTCCAACCGCAGAACCTGCGCCTGCGCCGGGCGGTGCGGCACCTGGAGCGCGCGGCCCGGCACCCCCTGTACCCGCTGCTGTTCGATCCGCAGACGGCGGGGGGCCTGCTCGCCGGGGTCCCGGCGGAGCACGCGGACGCCTGCGTCGCCGAGCTGCGCACCCTGGGCTATGGGGCTACCGCGGTGATCGGCCGCATCGAGGCGACCGGCACCGCCGCCGAGCCCATCGTCATTGAGTAGGAGGCCGGCAGTCTAGGCGTCGTTGGCTGAGAGTGGGTCTCGAACCCCTGAAAGCGGATCTTCAGCGTGACCGTGTGCCCGTCAAAGCCTTCCAGGCGGGCAAGACGCGCAACCTCGGCGGGCAGGCTCGTGAGGGTGTCGCGCTACTCGACGGCGGCGTACACACAAGGCGTCGATCTCCAGATGCATCCGGAGCGGTGTCCCGTCGCTCATGGCAAAGGCGCTCGGCAAGGTGAAGACGCCGACAAGGTTGGCATGCCGGCGCGGTAACCCACCTGTGGCCAAACTTGAGCCAGCGTCGCTAAGGCGTTGTCCCGGAACCGCGGAATCGGCCTTGGCCACAGGTTATCCACCGAGGTGACCCCAGCCTGTGTGGACAACGATTCTGGACAGGGGACACTCGCCTCCACCGCGAGTTTTGGGGGGATCGCGAGGGATTGGGGTCATGACTTTTGACTTTCATAACCTGTATCTGAGGGCAATATTCAAGACCCTAAGCCCCGCTAAGCCCCGCACGCCGGTCGCCGACCGCCCGAAAGATGTCCTCGCGTCCGTGGCCACGCGACGTGACGTGGTACAGCGCACCGGCAAATTCCACTCACAGTGGCCTGACCATGACCGCAAGGGTAGCTTCGAAGAGGCATAAGTCAAGACCTGACCCCGCCCCTTGCGGGGGCGCCGGTGTCCCGCCGGCACTGGGTTCCCCGGCGTCTCGCCGGGCAGATGGACAGTAGCCAGTAGATGAGCTGCCGAAGGAAGGCCACCGACGATCTGCGGAGCCACGACCGCAGCTTGGCAGTCTCAACTGTGACTACCCTGATGGCAGTGCGCAGGCGCAAGGCCAGACCTAATGTTGGACCCGAGCCCTGCCGTGACCCATTACAGTTGACCCGATCTGCACCTTGGATAATCATTGGTCGCCACCGTGGAGCATCGGCCGGGGCGCGGCAGTCTCAACGCTGCCGACCGCGGCGCGGGTTGAGAGGCACAAGTCAAGACTTGAACCCCGCGGCTCATCCGGGGCGACGACGCCATAGGCCCCTTGGTGGCGGACCGCCTGGAGGCAGAGGGGGTCCCGGGGCATATCCAGGTGATCAGCCGCCACGTCCTCACCGCAGAATTGGTCCAGGACATGGTCTCGGCAGACCTGGTGATCTTCCTCGATGACGCGGTGTGCGGCCCCCCCGGGGAGTTGAGCTGTCGACGCCTGGTGCCCGACGCCAGCGCTGTCTCCACCATGGCCCACTTCCTCGACCCCCGCGAGTTACTGGCCTGGTGCGAGGCCCTCTACCAGCATCGCCCGGAGGTCTGGCGGGTCACCCTGGCCGCGGACGCCTTCGACTATGGCCTCTACGGCCTGAGCCCCGCCGCCCACGCCGTCGTCGTTCCAATGCTGGAGCGGGTGCGCGGGCTGATTGCCGGGGTCAGGCCCGCCACCATCTGATACCCGGCCGGCAGCACCACGCGACCTGAACGCGCCTCATGGCCACAGGATAGGCCCCCAGCATGGGACTTTGCGAACCCTTCACGTCGGAGTCACGCCCTTGTTCAAGATCATTGGCCTCATCGCGGGGTTCTATCTGCTCGGAGTTATCGGTGCCATCCTCGGCTATGTCCTTGGGGCCATCATCGATCGCGTGAGAACTCTGGGCACCGGTGGGGTGAATCCTTTTAGGAATACCCTGCGCCAGGCGGTTTTCCTGGAGACCCTGTTCACGCTCATGGGCAAGCTGGCCAAGGCGGACGGGCATATTTCACCGGGCGAGATCGCTCACGCCGAGCTGTTCATGCACAAGCTGGCCATGACGGCAGACCATCGCCGGCAAGCGATTTCCTGGTTCAAGAAAGGGGCTGACCAGAGCTTCGACATCGGGCCGACCTACCGGCGCTTTATGTCGGTCTGCGGTCAGACCAAGGACCTGAAACAGGTGCTGTTGGTTTATCTCATCGTCACGGCACTGGCGGACGGGCACATCCATCCGGCTGAGGAGGCCCTGCTCTTCGAGATTGCCAGTCATCTCGGCTACGCCAAGGCCGCCTTCCAGCAGCTGATGGACATGGTGCTGAACCAATCCCACTTCGGCCGCCAGCCAATAGATCCGGACGCAGCGCTGGATGACGCCTATAAGGCGTTGGGCGTCACCAGGGACAGCACCGACCAGGACATCAAACGCGCCTATCGCAAGCTGATGAGCCAGTACCACCCCGATAAATTGATGGGGCAGGGGTTGCCGGAAGACATGATCGCCGTTGCCACGGAGCAAGCGAAAGAGATCCAGCTTGCCTACGACTTGATCACCAAAAACAAGCAGATGGCGAGGGCGTCCGGCTCGCGACCCGGTGTGTGACCACCGGATCATGGACCGCATACACATCCGTGTCAGGGGGAGCGGGGAAAAGCGGCTCGGCAATGCCGCGTACTTTAGCTGGTGGGAATCCCACCTGGGTAATCGCTAGCCACGAGCCCAGTATCGAGCCTTGCTGTGCGCCCGGTAACGGACGTGCAGATGCGAAGGCACGAAAGCAGGCGAGGTGTAAGGGTAGCGGGTGAAGCCGACCTTGAAGGTATTGAGCCCCGAAATGTTATCGTGGGAGAGTGCCGACGGGTTTGTCCCTCCGGCGGGCAACAACCGGCGCTGCGTGATGGCAAGCGACGCTGGTACTCCCCGAGGTCCCATCGGCGAAACGACGCCCTGGTTCTAGATTCTAGATTCTAGGTTCTAGATCCCAAGACCCTCGCGTCACCCCCAGACTCTCTCTATCACGGTCCAGGCTGCCTAATCCCTTGACGAAGACAGCGATGCGTGGCGTACTCGCCCCTCGAACCCAGAATATCGAGACCGGTCGTCCGACTAATCCTGGTTCGATTTACATATAGCGATAGGAGAGAAACATGCCAACCACGACAGGTATGAAAGGAGGTGGTTACTATGACGCCCACTCGAAAGAGCAACGCGCTGCATTGGACGCGTTCCTGCCCTGGATAGAGGATTCAATTTCAGATTTGCCCATATCATCTGATTGCCAAACATCATTCGGCATCTTGGATATCGGATCTTCTGAAGGGGGTAATGCTATCTACGCACTGAATCGTGTGATCAACAAGCTGCGCGGTGTTTCGAACCTGCCGATTTGGGTGTTTTTTAACGATCTTCCAACCAACGATTTTAATCATCTTTTTGCCAATCTTTTCCCTGGCGGGAACGTAGCCATTTCAGGCACCAATATCTTTCCTTGTGCAATTGGTGGAACGGCATTCGGCCGTCTTGTTCCTGTGCAGACCCTGCACATTGCCACAACCTTCAACGCAATCGGATTTCTTGAGAAAAAACCAGATACCAGACTACCGCATTACATACTCCCAATGAAACCCGGGCCGCTAGCCCCACGCGAAGGTGTCTTGGTCACTGAGAACGAACGAGCGCCTTTCCGACTCCAGGCAGAAAATGATCTTTCCCGTTTCTATTCCACTCGTGCCGAAGAGCTTGTCATTGGCGGCAAACTTCTTGTTCAGATATTTGGCAGGAATGATTGTTTCTCAACTAGTCATGGAATTTACGATGTGCTGAGCGATGCGATTCTTGATTGCGTCGAAAACGGACTACTCCCGCGCAAGGTTTATGAAGAACTCATCTTTCCAATCTATTTCCGAACTATAGAGGAATTGGTTTCACCGATTCAGACTGATACACGATTGGCCAAGGCTTTTCGCGTTGAGAAGGCCGAGAGCCGCGAGGTTCCTGTCCCATTTAACGTTGCGCTAGCGGATACAGGCGACGAAGTCACCTGGGCTCGCAACTACACAGGATTTCTGCGTGCATTTACGGAAGCGATCCTCGGCTCAGCATTACCAGATAACCTTCCTCGGTCCATTACCTTGGATAAAATCTATCAGCAGGTGGAACAACGGCTTGCCGCCGATCCTGCTCGCTATGAGTTTCATTATATATCTGTCGGGGCATTGCTCACTCGCATCTGAAGCACACGTTTCCCATGTCTCAAAAGTGCTATGATCAAACATCGAAAAGGGATAGGAAGGGGCTTTTAACCCCTCCCTGCCACACCACCTAGCATGCGGGTCCGCACTAGGCGGTTCACAAGAAGGGAGTACACGACAGTCTCAGGCATCGTCATGCGCTTTCATCCATCGATCGCGCACGCTGATCAAGCCTTGGCGTTTTAGCCAGGCGTTTTGTCATTGCGGCCTGGGTGGCAAGTCATCTTTTTAACGGAGCCTTTATGCGCTTAAACGTCACTGCTCTATCTCTTACAGCCGGACTAATCTGGGGCGGCGCGATCCTGATGGTTGCCTCGGCGAACTCGATTTGGCCTAGTTACGGCGGTGCTTTCCTTGAACTCATGGGCTCAATCTATTCGGGCTATCATCCGGGCCCCGGCATTGGGTCGATCGTTGTAGGGACACTTTATGGGTTGGTGGGCGGGGCAATAGGGGGTGCCGTATTCGGCTGGCTGTACAATTTCCTGTCGGGGAAGTTTTCGAGAGGCGCAAGCTAACTGCGCAGTTGACGACCACACGGGCAAATCTGAGCCCGGAGCTTCGGCCTGGTTACATCCCCGTGGCTCTGGGTCCCTACCGCTGGTGCACTGGCCACTGTGCCTCTCTGCAAGTAGGAGCGAAGCTGACATCCGGCTCTGTTACAGCGTGCTCGCAGTTGCGACCAACGGTGTCAGCAATCGGCCATAAGCGGACCAAACAGGAACGCCTCGGCAATCCATATTGTGGCAAGAAGGTTACGGACCTTCACGTGAGTCACCCACTGCAAGCGTCCGCCCAATCCACGCGACCACTGACCGTTGCCCGACGACGGCTCAACGCTGGAAGCGGTCAGTTGTGACGCTGAGCAAGGAGTTGTTACACCCTGCGCCAGTACCGAAAGCGCTTTTCGACCGAGCGCCCTCGGCAATTGGCAAGAGACCGGATGCTCGCCACGGAATAGGCGTCCGACTGACAAGACGACGTAGGGACGCGTGGGAAGGGCGTGGAACCGAGGGACGATACACCGTTGCGCCTCCCATCGCGCCGGCTTCAGGCGGTTCTGCGGTTATCATCTCTCTTCAATGCACCTCATCCGTACCAAATTGCATCGTCCGCGGGTCTTGGCTGACATCGTCTGCCGCGGCCGCCTCCACGCGCTGATGGATCGCGGCCTGGAGACGACGGTGACCTTGGTCTCGGCACCGGCCGGCTATGGCAAGAGCGTGCTGGTGAGCCATTGGGCGGACAGCGTCGAGCACCCCGTCGCCTGGATCTCGCTGGATGAGTCGGACAGCGATCCGGCGCAGTTTCTCGACTATCTGGCCGCAGCCCTCGACGAGGCACTGTCGGGCGCCTGTCCAGCGTTGAACGATCTGATCGGGGCCGGACAACTGCCACCCATCGAGAATCTGGCGGGGCGCCTGATCAACGAGCTCGACAGGCTTGATCGGCCGTTCGTACTTTGCCTGGACGATTACCACCGCATCGAGCCCACCTCGAAGGTCCACGAGCTGGTCTCGCTGTTGTTGGCGCATCCGCCGCGACCGCTGCACCTTGTCCTGATCGGTCGGCGTGATCCCCCGCTCCCCATTTGGACGCTGCGCGCAGCGTCCATGGTCAACGAGGTCCGGCTACGGGATCTGTGCTTCCTTGACGAAGAGGTCACCGCGCTGTTGGCCAAGAGCACCCCGACCGCGGTCGGCGCGGAGCTGATCCGGCAGCTGCAACGCGAGGTGGAAGGCTGGGCCGCGGGGCTGCGTCTCGCGTCTATTGCAATACGCCAGACCCAGGAGCCGGAGCGCTTTCTCGCCCATCTCGGAGGCGGTGTTCAGCAGGCCCAAGGCTATCTCCTGCACGAGGTGCTTTCCCAACAGCCCGACGCGCGGCGGCAGTGCCTGCTGCGCGCGTCGATCTTCCAGCGTTTCTGTCCGGCGCTCATCGAGGCGGTTTGCCTACCTGAGCCAACCCCCGAGCCTCCGCCCGAATCTCCCCAGGCCGAGACCCGAACCAGCGGCGGCGAGATCGTCGATTCCCTATTGGGCAGCGAGCTGTTCACCATCGGTTTGGACGCGCGTGGCGAATGGTTCCGCTTCCACCACCTGTTTCAGGAGCTTCTCCGAGCGGAGTTGGCGAAAACGGCGACGGATCGGGAGCTCGCGGACCTCCACCTGCGGGCCAGCACTTGGTTCGAGGCCCAGGATCTCATCTCCGAGTCCATCGAGCACGCGCTGGCGGCCAAGGACACGACCTGGGCCGCGGACCTGGTCGAGCGCCACGCGCAGACCGAGTTCGCCGCCGACCGTTGGTATGTCATCGAGCGTTCGCTTGCCATGCTGCCGACCGCGATCCGCCACGGCCGCCCGAAGTTGCTCCTGATCGAGGCTTGTGTACGCAATCTCCAACATCAGTTGGTCCGCGTGCTGCCACTGATCGACCAGGCGGAGGCACTGTTGGCTGCCGGCGGGTCGGCGGCGCAACCGGACCCCACGGCGACTGCGCTGATCGCCTATCTGCGCGGCTTCCTCGCCTACTACGAGGGCGCCGGAGAACGCTTGCGCTACCTCGAAGCGGCCGTTGGAAGCCTTGCCGGGACGCGGACCTGGTTTTCCTGCGATGTAGAGATGTTCCTGGCACTGGCGCGCTGCATGGCCGGTCAACACCGCCAAGCGGTGGCGTCGCTGCAAGCCGGACTCAAGGCGTGCGTATTCCGGCCCATCGTGATCGATGAAATCCAGCAGGTTCCCGAGCTGCTCAGGCAACTGCTCGCGGATCGCGCCGGAGCCTTGGACGCGGTAGAGATCAAGTCCGGTGAGACGATGTCGGCGGATTTCTTCGAGAACCTCGGCCGGTTTTCGGATCGACTGTCGGAAATGGAACATGGGCGTGAGCCCGGCGGCGATGTGTTATATGAGGGCGGCGTTTCTCAACGACGCTCGCAAGCCCGCGTGCTTTCCTGGCGCGATGTTCCAAGTTTTCCGACCGTCGATGACTGACACCCGCGTGCTCTGACAGACATGGCATCCGATCGCGAACATTCGACCATACTCCTGGTCGACGATCATCCCCTGATGCTCAAGGGCCTGCGTGCCTTGCTCGAGGGCGAGCCGGGTCTCGAAGTGGCGGGCGAAGCGGGGGACGGGGAGGAGGCCATCGAGCAGGCCAGGGCACTGTCTCCGGATATCGTCGTCATGGACGTGAGCATGCCGAGGCTCAACGGCATCGAGGCTACCCGACGGCTCCTGGAGGAGGCGCCGCGGACCAGGGTCCTCGCCCTGTCCATCCACTCCGAGAAGCGATTCGTCGACGAGATGCTGCGCGCCGGTGCCGCCGGCTACCTGCTCAAGGACAGCGCGCCGGAGGAACTGGTGCGTGCCGTTCGCGCCCTGCTGCGCGGAGAATCCTATGTGAGCGCACCGCTGATCGACACCCTGATCTCAAGCCTGCGCCAAACACCGTCCGAGCAGACTTCGGCACCCACCGCGGGCCGGTCGCCCGATGGAGTTCGCGCCCCCGATCCGCCTTGGGCGGGTGCGGGGGCGGGTGCGACGGGGGCGGGTACGGGGGAGGCGACGACGCAAGTGCCTGCGCTATCCGCGCCGCTGGTCTTGCGGACCAAGCTCTACCCGCCGACGTTTCCCGCGGACATGGTGCCGCGCGCAGACCTATTGGAGCGGCTGGAGGCCGGGAAGACGCGGCCCCTGGCATTGGTCTCGGCGCCGGCCGGTTACGGCAAGAGCCTGCTGGTGGGCAGCTGGCTCGAGTCCTGCGGCTGGGCCTCCGCCTGGTTGTCGCTGGACGAGGGCGACGACGATCTGCGTCAGTTCCTGAGCGGCCTGGTGGACGCCGTCCAGACCCGATTTCCCGCGGCCTGCGCGTCGAGCCGCAGGCTGACCGAGGCGCACGAGCTGCCTTCCGTCAAGACCCTGTCGACGGCCCTGAGCAACGACCTGGACGCCCTCCCGGAGCCGCTGGTTCTGGCGCTGGACGATTACCACCGGATCGACGGCGGCTCAACGGTCAACGAGCTGCTGCGGCAGCTGCTGGCGCTCCCCCCCATTCCGCTGCACCTGGTCATCGCCACCCGCCGCGATCCCCCCTTGCCCTTGGCCAAGCTGCGTGCCATGGGCCAGATCACCGATATCCGCATGTCGGATCTGCGCTTCGGACCATCCGAGACCCGCGCCCTGCTGGCCCAATCCGCCGGTTTTTCACCCGGCGATCAAGCCCTGGCCAACCTGGATCGGGAGCTGGAGGGCTGGGTCGTGGGTCTACGCCTGGTCTCGCTGGCCTTGCGCGAATCCGAAGACCCGGATGGCTTCCTGGTGGGTCTGCACGGCGGCGTCCAGCAAACCGAGGAGTATCTGGTCCAGGAGGTGATCGGCCAACAGCCGCCACGGCTGCGCGACTGGCTGCTGAGGAGCGCCATCCTCGACCGCTTTTGCCCGTCCCTGTGCGACGCGGTGTGTGCCGGCGGGGACAAAGGGGAGGCAGGCGAGGAGCGCGCGGGGGACAGAGCCGCGCGAGATGAAGGCGCGGCGGTCGGGGCCGACGGCGCCTTCGATGGCGCCCGCTTCACCGAAGCGCTGAAGGCCGGCAATCTCTTCACCATCGCGTTGGATGCGCAGGAACGCTGGTTTCGTTTTCATCATCTGTTCCAGGAGTTGCTGCTGCGGGAGCTGAAACGACGCGTGGGAGCCCGGGAGATCGCGGGGCTGCACAGGCGCGCCAGCCGGTGGTTCGAAGCGCAGGGCATGATCGACGAGGCCGTTCGGCATGCCCTTGGCGCCGGAGACGATGTGGCCGCAGCCGAGATCGTCGAGCGCCACTGGCGGGCCGAGCTGGACCGGGATCGCTGGTATATCGCCAAGCGCTGGCTGGATCGGCTGCCGGTCGAGATCAGGGAAAAACGCCCCGGACTGCTGCTGGCCGAGGCCTGGATGGCGTTGTTTCAACAGCGGTTCGAGGAGCTGGCATCCCTCGCCGAGCGGCTCGGGACCTTGCCGGGCGATCACGCGGACGAACCTCAGCATGCCCAGGGTTTGAACTTCTTCAATGGGCTGATCGAGTACTGGCAAGGCAATGCCGAGCGTGGTGTCCGGTTTCTCGAGAAGGCGATCGAGCAGATCCCGGAGCGCCCAGGGCTCTCCGATGGCGCTATCGGCTTCTACTACGGATTGGCCCTTTGCATGAAGGGCGAGCAGGCCAGGGCGATCCGAACGCTGAGCGATATGATGTCGGACGCGCAGCTTCCGGTGCTCTATCGTTCCCAGTTCATGGGCGCCCTCGCCTTCGCTCACCTTGTCTGCGGCGATCTCGTGCAGGCGATGGCGTCTGCGCAAAGGCTTGCGCCGCTCGCACGCGAGGGGCGCACCGCCAACAGCGAGGCCTGGAGCGACTACCTGCTGGCCTGCATGCACCTCCATGCCAACGAGCTGGATGCCGCCCAACGTCACTTCGCGAGCGCCCTTCGACAGCCCCAGATCCTGGAGCCGAAGGGCGCGATCGACGCCTTCGCCGGCATGGCCCTGACCCACGCACTGTTGGGGCAGTCACGCCAGGCCGACGAGACGCTGGGTCGACTCGACGCCTTCGCCCGCGAGCTGGGTTCGTCGGAGCACCTGCTCGTGGCCGACTCCTGCAGGGCGCGGGTCCGATTGCTGCGCGGCGAGATCGCGGCGGTGCACTGGCCGCACTCGATCGATCCGGTTCCCACCCCGGACGGCTTGTTCACTTGGGTTGAGGTGCCGTCCATCACCCGCGCACGGATCCTGATCGCCTTCGGTTCGGCGGGCAGCCTGAAGGACGCCGCCGAGCAGCTGGAGATGATCCGGCGCCTGAGCGAGCAATGCCGCTTCATCGGCCAGACCATCGAGGTGGCGGTCCTTCAGGCCCTGGTGCTGGAGCAACAGGGACGCGGCGCCGAGGCCCTGGACGCCCTGGAGGAGGCCGTCGCCATGGCCGCACCCGGTGGCTGGGTGCGCCCCTTCGTCGAGGCCGGACCCTCAATGGCCGGGTTGCTCGAGCGCCTCGCGGGGCGCAGCGGCTCCACGGAGCAGCTGCAAGCCGTGCTCGAAGCGCTGCGACCGGACAGCAGGCCGCTGGCGGGCATGCCGCCGCGGTCGGGACCGGTCGGGGAGATTCGGCTCCAAGAGTCCCTCACGCGCCGTGAGCTGGAGATCCTGGAACTGTTGGCCCAAAGGCTCCAGAACAAAGAGATCGCCTCCCGCCTGTTCGTCTCCGTCGACACGGTGAAGACCCACCTGAAGAATCTCTACCAGAAGCTGGCGGTCGCCAACCGGCGCGAGGCCGCGGCCAAGGCGGCGGAGATCTTCGCGCCGGGGCTACCCGAGACCCCGTCCGCCGAGCGGACAGGAGGACCCTAGTGGACTGGGCCCTGAACTGGGGGCTGCACTGGGGGCAGCAGTGGGCGCTGGCCTTCGGCGGCCTCGCGGGTCTGCTCGCGCTGGTGGTCCTGATCTGGAATCAACGCCTGCGCCGACAACTGCGTTTGGGCAGGGCGAAGGTCGTCGAGTTGGAAGCGCGTTCCCGCGCAGCCGCGATGCGAGCGGAGGAAAGCAGGCAGCGCTTCGAGGATCTGGTCGAGCAATCGCCGGCCGTCTTCGAGCTCTATGACACCAACGGGATCCTGGTGCAGGTGAACAGCGCCTTCGAGAAGCTGTGGCAGCTCCCGAGAGGCAACGTGATCGGGAAGTTCAACGTCTTCGAGAGTCAACAGGTCGCGGAACTCGGCTTACTGCCCTACTTCGAACGGACCTTCGCCGGTGAGCGGACCAGACCGCCCGACGTCGAGTTCGATGCGTCGCGGGAAGAGGTTGCTATAGGCGGGGCCCGAAAGCGATGGGTCAGCAGCCTCCTGTATCCAATCAGAGACCAGGCAGGCGTCGTGAAACAGGCGGTGATGATCCACGAAGACATCACCGACCGGGTCGCGGCGGAGCGAGCCCGATCCAAGGGCGAAGATCGGCTTCGCCTGGCGCTCGAGGGAACCAACACGGGACTCTACGAATGGTATCCCGAGACCGGAGAGGTCTACCTGAGTCCGACCTGGTTCAGCATGCTGGGCTATGGACCCGACGCATTTCCCCATGCCTATGAGAGCTGGGCCGAGCTGCTGCATCCCGAAGACCGGTCGCAGGCGGAACGCACCCTCAGCGATCTTCTTCGTCAAGGCACGAAAATCTTCGACATGGAATTTCGCCTGCGAGCCGAAGACGGCACCTATCGCTGGATGTACTCACAGGGGGCAGCGGTGGAGTGGAACGCTGCCGGACAGAGCGTGCGTGTGGTGGGAATCCAATCGGACATCACCGAGCAAAAACAAGCCGAGGAGCGGCTGCGTGCCTACCAAGAGCGTCTCCGGGCACTGGCTGGCGAGCTGACCGCCACGGAGGAACGCGAGCGGCGTCGCATCGCGACCGCCCTGCACGACGGAGCGGCCCAGTCCCTGGCGTTCGCGCGCATGCAGCTGGCCGCCGTGAGCAAGGTCCTGACCGATCCCGCCGCGGTCGCAGAGCTCGATGAGGTCTCGACCCTGCTCAAGCAATCGCTGCAGCAGGTGCGGGAAATCCTGCTGGACCTGAGCTCCCCCGCCCTCAACGAGCTCGGCCTGGCGGCGGCCCTCTCCGAGTGGCTGGCACAGCAGGTCGGTGAGCGTCACGGTCTGCAGACGGCGTTCGAGGACGCATCCGGCGACCTGCGGTTGACGGAGGACGCCCGCGCCCTGTTGTACCGCAATGCACGGGAGCTGCTGACGAACGCCGTCAAGCATGCACAGGCGCGAAAGGTCACCCTGTCCATGGACCGCCGCGCCGGTGCGCTCCGCATCCGGGTCCAGGACGACGGCAACGGGTTCGATCCGCGGGAGCTGGCCAAGCGACCCGGCGGCGAAGGCGCCTTCGGACTCTTCAGCATCCGCGAGCGCATGGCCGACCTGGGCGGGTCGCTCGAGATCGTCTCCGAACCCGGCGCGGGGACCGAGGCGACCCTGATCGCACCGCTTGATCGGCTGACCTGATCGTTTACCCCCCCTTTCTCACCCGTTTCGGGTGATGCACTTGTTCCTGTCAGATGTAATGCTCCGATGGACGCGTGAGCCGCCGCCCTGGTGACAATCATGAACTCCGAGGTCGAATCCCGTGATGGATAGAATCCGACTATCGACACCCTGTCGTTACAGGATCGAGGTGCAGGGCGAGGTGGGACCCAA
>CAWJRN010000019.1:0-75935 GCA_963845265.1 uncultured Gammaproteobacteria bacterium
AGATAAGGGGTCAGTGCGGCCTGGCAAGGCCGCGTGTTCTAGCGGGTGTGAATCCCGCCTGGGTAATCGTGAGCCGCGAGCCCAGTATCGAGCCTTGCGGCGCGACTGGTAACAGGCGCGTCGATGCGTAGGCACGAAAGCAGGCGAGGTGCAAAGGTAACGGGTGAAGCCGACCTTGAAGGTGTTGAGCCCCGAAAGTTTCGGTTGGAGAGTGCCGACGGTTTTGGCCCGCCGGCAGGCAACAATCCGTGTTGCGCTATGGCGAGCGGCACGGATACTCCCCGGGGTCCGAGGCCGTGTCGAGCCTGACATTGAGAACACGCGGTAACCAGGGAGATCCGCGCATCGGTCCGCTGGAGGCGGGCACCTGCGAACAAGTGTAAAAGCGAGGACGCGGGCGGTGGTGTGTGGAAGTCGGAGCCATCCATACGAGCTGTGACGCCCGGTAATGCGGGTCGAGCAAAGGGGTGGCGGTTTGAGACAACGCGAGAGCGAAACACGGCCCTACGCCGAGAGGACTTAAGACCGTGACAACCAAACTTGAGCGTTTCACACTGATGGCGCGCGAAGAGCCGCACACGCGGTTCACCTCCCTGATGGGGTTGTTGTTTGACCCCGAGGGGTTGCGCGAGAGCTTCGGGCGACAAGACGGACGCAAGGCGCCTGGAGTCGATGGGATCAGGAAAGACGACTACGGACAGGGCGTGGAGGCGCGACTTACGGACCTGTCGGCACGGATACGCCGACTGGGCTACCAGCCAACGCCGGTGCGGCGCACCTACATCCCGAAAGGGGACGGGCGGCATCGTCCGCTCGGGGTGCCGAGCTTCGAGGACCGCTTGGTCCAAGATCGGCTCAGCCAAATCCTGCAGGCGATATGGGAACCCGAGTTCTGCGACTGCTCGTATGGCTTTCGCCCTGAGCGCAGCGCGCACGATGCGCTGCGGCGGATTGCGGAAGTCATCACCAATGGGCGGACGCAGTGGGTGGTTGAGGCAGATATCAAAGGCTTCTTCGACCATCTCTCGCATGCCCACTTAATGCGCTTCCTGGAACATCGCATCGCCGATCCGAATTTCCTGCGGATCGTGCGGCGCTTCCTGAAGGCCGGCATCATGGAAGACGGGACGTTTACGGCGAGTGATGCAGGCGCCCCGCAAGGGGGCCTGGTCTCGCCCGTGTTGAGCAACATCTACCTGCACTACGTGCTCGACCTGTGGTTCGAGAAACGGTTTGCGGTGAGCTGCACGGGCAACGCCTACCTAATCCGCTATGCGGACGACTACGTCGCCTGTTTCGAGCAAGAAGCCGACGCTCGGGCCTTCCTAGGGGCGATGACCGAACGGCTCGCAGAGTTCGACCTGGAAATCGAGCCGACCAAGACCGCGCTGTTGCGCTTCGGCAGCCAGTGCCTGGGCAAATCAGTTGCCAGGCCACACGGAGAACGGACCTTTAGCTTCCTCGGCTTTACCCACCACGTTGGGCGGAGTCGGCGGGGGCGTTTCGTGGTCGGGCGCAAAACCGATGCCAAGCGGATGCATAAAAAGCTCAAGTTGCTGAGTGAGCACCTGCGGCGTTTACGCTCGGAAGGCGGCAAGGCCATGCTGGCATTCTTTGTCCGGCATGTGCGCGGTCACATTCAGTACTACGGCGTCAGCGGTAATAGCCGAGGTCTGGCGGCCTATCTCTACGCGGCCTCCGGCCTGTTGTTCAAATGGCTCAATCGGCGCAGCCAGCGTCGTTCGCTGACGTGGAAGCGTTTTACTGCGTACATTCGTCCCATGTTCCCCCGCGCCAGGATTCTCCATGACCTATATCCCATCCCTTGGTGGAAGACTCAAACTGGGAGCCGGATGGTTAATGTGGCGCAGCCCGTTATGTGGCGGTGAAACTCTAACACGCTGTCCGCGTTAGCCTCATCGGAGGCTGGGCGCCACATAACCATGTCTGATGTCGGTCAGATCTCTTTTACATAGGAGATCTGACAATGTTCGACAAGCTTTTCAAACGACCTTGCACAATCGCTCGTCAGCTCAAGGCTCCGCTGGCATCGGAACGAGCGTCCTTCCTCGCTCAACGAGCCGCGGACGGGGCGGCGCCGGATACCTTGGTGCGCGTAGCGCGGGAGCTTGTTGTCGTCGTTCGGGAACTGGACCTGACCTCCTGCCACTTGATCACGCCCGCGGCGGTCGAGGCGGCCGCCGGGCGCTGGGCCAGGCAACAGAGACGTCGGCGTCGGGCCCGCACTCTTCAGTGGTCGCGGGTCTTTTTCCTGCAGACCGCGACCGCCTGGCTCCGGTACTTGGGTCGCCTGTACATCCCGGAATCCGCGCCGAAGCCCTTTGCCCCCCTGGTAGAGGCCTTCGCCAGCTACTTGCAGCAAGAACGTGGGCTGTCGACGGCAACGATGGCCAATTACCAGTGGCATGTTCAGCGCTTTCTCACCGACTTCAGCGTGCGACAGTGTCCCTTCGCGGAGGTTTGCGTTGAGGATGCCGATGCGTTTCTCGCCCGCCAAGGGACGCATTGGTGCCGCGTGTCCGTCGCCAGCAGTGCCAAGGCACTCAGAGCATTCTTTCGGTACGCCGAGGACCAAGGGTGGTGCCGGGCCGGATTCGCATCAGCGATCGAAAGTCCCCGCCTGTTCCGCGACGAAACGTTGCCGGCCGGTCCTGCCTGGGAAGACCTCCAGCCAGCTTATTCCGGCGGCCGACAGTCAGTACCCGCGTCACATCCGCGATCGCGCCATCTTGCTGTTCTTTGCCGTCTATGGCCTGCGCAGCGGTGAGGTGGCCAGGCTGCGGCTCGAGGACATTGACTGGGCCAACGAGCGCATAACGATTGCCCGCGCCAAGCAGCACTGCTCCCAACTCTACCCCCTGAACCATGAAGTGGGCAGCGCCATCGTGCGCTACCTCCAAGAGGTGCGCCCCGTTGTGGGCGCCGCGAGGTCTTCCTCACCCTCAGGGCCCCTTTCCGCCCTCTCTCGGCTGGCGCGCTCTACCACGTGACCCGTAGTCGTTTGGACCACCTGGGTATCCAGACTCCCCACTGCGGTCCCCATGCCCTGCGCCACGCCTGTGCCTGTCATCTCCTGGCCGAAGGCTTGTCTCTGGATGCCATCGGCGATCATCTTGGCCATCGCAGCCTCAGCAGCACCCGTCACTATGCCAAAGTCGATTTAGCGGGGCTGCGTGAGGTGGCGCGGTTCGACTTGGGAGGGCTGCTATGAATCTCGCCCAGGTCGTTCACGACTATGTCGCACTCAAGCAATCGATGGGGTCGCGTTTTCGCACGGAAGCCACCATCCTGAAAGCCTTCTGCAAGGCGGTGGGTGCTGTTGCCATCACCGACGTCGAGCCGCAGCAGGTAGCAAGCTACCTCGCCGGTTCTGGACCCGTGACCCGGCATTGGCACCGCAAGTATGAAGCGTTGAGCGGCTTCTATCGCTTCGCGCTGGGTCGGGGCTATGTGACGCTGTCGCCGTTGCCCAAGACGGTGCCTAAGCGGCCCCAACCATTTCGGCCTTACATTTTCCCCGAGGAGGAATTGCATCGCCTGTTCAAGGCCGCTGGCGAACTCGATACACCGCGCATGGCGCTCCAAGGAGCGACCCTGCGTCCACTCTTGCTGTTGCTCTACGGGGCCGGACTGCGCATCAGTGAGGCCCTCGCGCTGACCCTCGCCGATGTCGACCTCAGCGCGAGCTTGCTCACCATCCGCGAGAGCAAATTCTACAAAACACGGCTGGTCCCGATTGGCCCTCGGTTGACGGCGGTGCTCAGGACCTACACCGACGATCAGCGCCGGCAGGGTTATGCGAACGATCCCGCCAGTCCTTTTTTTGTTACCCGCACCGGCACCGCAGTGACGCGGGGCATGGCCGAACGTGCCTTTGCCCGTCTGCGCGACATCGCTGGCATCGCGCGCGAGGATGGCGCGCGCTATCAACCCCGCCTCCATGATTTACGCCACGCCATGGCCGTTCACCGCCTCGTCGCCTGGTACCGCGAGGGCGCCGATGTACAACGGCTGTTGCCGCAACTGGCCACCTACCTGGGTCATGTCGATGTAGCGGCCACCCAGCGCTATCTGGCTATGACGCCGGAATTGCTTCGTGAAGCCAGTCGTCGCTATGAGCGCTACGCCCAGCCGGAGGTAAATCATGAATGACACAGCGCTACTGGGTCCCTGGGTCCGCCGTTTCCTCCTTGAGCATCTTATCGTCGAACGCAATCTTTCGCGTCAGACACAGCTGAGCTACCGCGATACGCTACGGCTCCTGCTGCCTTTCGTCGCCGGCCAGTGTCATCAATCCCTTGACCAACTGACCGTGGAGCAAGTCAGCGCCGAGCGCGTACGCGCCTTCCTGCAGTATGTCGAGGAGGAGCGTCGGTGCACAAGTGCGACGCGCAATCAACGCCTGGCCGCCATCCGTACCTTGGCAGGCTTCGTGGCCGAGCACAGTCCAGAGCATATTGCCTGGTGCGGAGAAATCCGCCGCATTCCCTTCAAGAAGACAGTCCAGCCGGGGGTTCCCTATCTGGAAAAACCCGAAATCGATGCCCTGCTCAGGGCCCCGGATCGCGATACCATCCAAGGTCGGCGCGACTATGCGCTGTTGCTCTTCCTCTACAACTCAGGGGCAAGAGCGAGCGAGGCAGCAGGACTGAGGATCGCCGACCTCGACTTGGCGCAACCGGCGGTCCGACTGCTGGGCAAAGGCAACAAGATCCGCTATTGCCCCCTGTGGCCGGCGACCGTACAGACCATCACCCCGCTGGTGGCGGATCGCGCGCCCATCCAGGCGGTCTTTCTCAATCGACGCGGCCAACCGATCACGCGCTTCGGCATCCACACGTTGGTGGAACGTTGCGCCCAAAAAGCGACTGCCGAGGTTCCTTCACTGGCCAGCAAACGCGTCAGCCCGCATACGGTTCGACATACCGCAGCGGTTTTTCTCCTGCGTGCCGGCGTGGACATCAACACGATCCGAGCCTGGCTCGGGCATGCCTCGATCAACACCACCCACGTCTACGCCGAGTTCGACCTAGAGATGAAGGCCAAGGCTTTGGCAAAATGCGACATCACCGCAGATACAATGCCGGTGAAACACTGGGCCAACGATGTTTCCTTGATGGCATTTCTACAATCACTGTAGGCTCTTCCGGTTATGTGGCACCCGGCTGCCCGCAGACTAGCACCTACAGCCTCTACGGGCCGGAGCGCCACATAACGGGCTACGCCACATTACACATCCGGCTCCTCGATCAGTCATTCAGCAAGCCTCCGCTCTTCGAAAGGGGTTCAGGTCGGTGCGGATGCGCGCGCGGGGCCAACCAACCCAGCAGGCGCTGGGGTCAGGTCTCGCTTCGTAGCACAGGCGCTGGGGTCAAGCACAGGCGCTGGGGTCACACAGGCGCTGGGGTCAGGTCTCGCTTCGTAGCATGCCCCCTCGCGCTGTGTTCTCGACGTCAAGCGCGACACCGGCTCGGCCCCGAGGAGCACCCGCGGTGCTCGCCGTCACGACAACCCCGGTTGTTGCCTGCCGGGGGGGCAAACCCGCCGGCACTCTCTAACGATAAACTTTTCTGGGCTCAACACCCGCAAGGTCGGCTCCACCCGTTCCCCTTGCACCTCGCCTTCTTTCGTTCCTACGCATCGACACGCCCGTTACCGGCCGCACCGCAAGGCTCGATATTGGACTCGCGGCGCACAAGGGGTTGGGAGTCAGGTCTTGACTTGTGCCAGTGGCACAAGTCAAGACCCTATGCCCGCTCTATGCCCCCGACCCTATGCCCCCTTTAAATCACCGGACCATTTGCGTTAATTCGCGTGATTTGCGGCCGAATTTCTGTTTCCGGGTTGAACGTTCCGAGCGACAAATGTAACGCGGAACTCAACGAACCGTTAGTCCCAGTAGCGTCTTGCAATCCCGCCCTGGCGCGCGCCATCACGCGCAACAGATTGTTTATATGCCTCTTTTATTTCATCCAGAAAGTTGGCACGGCAGGTGCTTAATCCAGGATAAGCACCGACATAAGGTCGCTGCCACTTCCCAAACAAGCAAAACCTGGAGATACCAAAATGACCAAGACCATCACCATTCTCACCGCCTCCACCCTGGCCCTAATCACCAATGCCGCCAGCGCATTCGACTTCTACGGCGGGTTCACCAATCAGGAGACCGTCCCCAACATCCAGAGCCAGGGTCATGCGACCTCAAGCCACACCTGGACGTCGCTGGATGCACTGCAGGCCGGCAACCCGGACAGCTCGGTGCGAGTCACCTCCGACTATATCCAGGTGATGGATGCGACGGCACCGCGCGTCAGCTCGCTCGATGCCCTGACGGCAGGCAGTCCCGACAGCAGCGTCCAAGCGGCGAGCTAGGGCCCTCAAGAAAACGACAGGTACGCAAGCCAAGACCAGCGGGACGGGGTAAAACCCCCTCCCGCTGGTCGTATTGGTGACCAAAAACCTGCTACTGCACTTCCCGATAGATCTCCGCCCCTCCTTCACGACCTCCTGCGCCTTGTCCTTCATGCCCTCGGCGTCGGCGATGCGCTTGGCCTTGGCGTAGTCGCGCACGTCCTGGGTGATCTTCATGGAGCAGAAGTGGGCGACCTTGTTGGCCTCGTGAGACATGGTCTCATCGTGGAATTCCCACGCCCGCTCGGGGTCGAGGGGCAGGTTGAACTGGTCCTCCCAGCGGAACTCGAAGTGCGGATTGGACAGGGCATTGTCGCGGACTGGAACCAGGCCAGATACGCTCTAATGCGGTTGTGGATACTCCGCATCATTACCCTGGAGCCCTCCGGAATGGGCAAATTTTTCTTTCGGGTGCTGCCGAGTTCCCGAGGCACACCGAAAGCCCTGGATTCTCGGCGCGCCTCGTGCCCCGGCGGTCTTGGTCATGAGCTCGGCCGCCACGCTAACCGCGAGGTCGTTGGTCCGCTATGCAGACCCATCGCCGCTGGCCGGAATTATGATCAAGGCCTGCCCCGGCACACGCTGGGGCTAGCGCTTGCGCGAATGCGTTCACAATCTCGAACCGCGAGAACCAAGACCTCCTGGCCGAATGGATTGAGCAGCGCGATACCGCAGCCCTTGAAGGACCCCTGACCCCGCATATGCCGCATTTGTGTGTCGTTTATGCCGCACGCGGCATAAGAGGCATTATGCCGAGTCCCGGATTATGCCGAGTCAGGACTCACGCTCCAGATATTTTGGTAATTATTCTAGACAGTTACGCGATGTTCTCTTGGATCGTTGCTCAGCATAATCCCGACGTTCGACCGAGTGCCTATCCAGGTTGTCGGATCGCGGACCAACTGTAACCGCTTGGTTTTTCAAGGGGTTCTGGGCTTGTGTTTCTTGTCGTATTGCCGACAAGCGGGGTGGCGGGGGTCCGGGTGGCGGGGGTCAGTTCTCTCATCGTTGCACGGGGTGGCGGGGGTCAGTTCTCTCATCGTTGCATAGGGGGAGACGGAGGCCAGACTTTTCCTTAAGACTTCTGGCGGGAGAGCAGCCCCTTGCCCCCTGTGCCACCCCCTGTTCCTCTTGCACCACCGGTCTCGCTCGATTCCCGAGAAAGACAGCGCAGGCCGCTCATCGCACATTGCTTCCAGAGGTCCGCGCGGAGAGACTGCGGCCAGACCGAGGAATCGCGAGAGCTTTTTTCGTCTCGATGGGCCGGTCGTCCGTGATGACCGGTTTCCATTGTAGAGCTGCCACGTTGCGCAACAAGGTGAGTGTTGGCTGTGGGTCGGAGACCGACCCTCAGCATCCACTAGTCTCGGAATCTCGCTGCGACGGTCGCTGAACGGCGATTTGCTGTCCTTGATCCGTGCCCGTCGAATGGTTACGGGACGCGTGGCTCAGGACCACCGTCGGCCGCGCCTAGCAGCGCGGACGCCGCTCCAGCCCGGTGCGGTCATCTCCGGGGGATGCGTACCAAGGCGTCGAGCGAGAAACCCGCGTTGTCCCCGGTGAGGGTCTGATTTCATAGTGCAGGATGCTCGCGCGATGAGCGGGTGCTGGTCCGTCGCCTGCTCCATCCACGACCCAACGGGGATTCCTATGCTGCAGCGTCGACGGCGTTGGGTGGGGGCGCGAGGCGGACGGGATCTAGGGCAAGGAGACGGTGATCCCGCTCGATCTCCAGAGCCGCAACGGCACGGGGTGGCCATCCACCGTTGACCTGTCCAGGACCGCGTTCAAGCGGCGCCTCGGCCCGGCCCGCGGACAGACGCTGGCGGTGGTCGGCCACCGCCCTCGTCCCCCTCGCTGGGCCGCTCGTCGAATCGGGGCCCGGGGTCAGGTCTTGACTTATGCCTGCGGCACAAGTCAAGACCCTATGCCCCCCTAAATTCACTGGACCATTTGCGTTAATTCGCGTGATTTGCGGCCGAATTTCTGTTTCCGGGTTGAACGTTCTGAGCGACAGATGTAACGCGGAACTCAACGAACCGTTAGTCCCAGTAGCGTCTTGCAATCCCGCCCTGGCGCGCGCCATCACACACAACCGATTGTTTATATGTATCTTTTATTTGCCACCAGAAAGTTGGCACGGCAGGTGCTTAATCCAGGATAAGCACCGACACAAGGTCGCTGCCACTTCCCAAACAAGCAAAACCTGGAGATACCAAAATGACCAAGACCATCACCATTCTCACCGCCTCCACCCTGGCCCTGATCACCAATGCCGCCAGCGCGTTCGACTTCTACGGCGGGTTCACCAATCAGGAGACCGTCCCCAACATCCAGAGCCAGGGTCATGCGACCTCAAGCCACACCTGGACGTCGCTGGATGCACTGCAGGCCGGCAACCCGGACAGCTCGGTGCGCATCACCTCCGACTATATCCAGGTGATGGATGCGACGGCACCGCACGTCAGCTCGCTCGATGCCCTCACGGCAGGCAGTCCCGACAGCAGCGTCCAAGCGGCGAGCTAGGGCCCTCAAGAAAACGACAGATACGCAAGCCAAGACCAGCGGGACGGGGTAAAACCCCCGTCCCGCTGGTCGTATTGGTGACGAAAACCCGCTACTGCGCTTCCTGATAGATCTTTAAGGACTCCTATGCCTTCTCCTTCATGCCCTCGGCCAGGGCCACCTCGGCGTCGGCGATGCGCTTGGCCTGGGCGTAGTCGCGCACATCCTGGGTGATCTTCATGGAGCAGAAGTGGGCAACCTTGCTGGCCTCGTGAGGCATGGTCTCATCGTGGAATCCCACGCCCGCTCGGGGTCGAGGGGCAGGTTGAACTGGTCCTCCCAGCGGAACTCGAAGTGCAAGCCGTTGGGATCCGTGCCGCGTGGGCACAAAAGCCTTTGAGAACCGGAGTGGGAGGTTTGGTTTCTTAAGCGGCCCACCCTTAAGTCAGTGCCATTCAGCCCTGACCTCGCCCAACAACTCCGGGTGTCGGTCCAGGACTTTGAGCAGTTTCACCAGTGCCAGGGGGGGCTTGGTCTTGCCGTTTTCGTAACGGGAAAATGCGTTTACGCCGCCGCCGAAGATCTCAGCCGCTTCGCGCTGATCGAGCGCCAGTTTCTTGCGCACGCTGGCAATAAAGGCGGGATCGACGATGGTCGCATTCACCTGCTTGTTAAACGCCAGCATTGCCGCACTGACCCGAGCCGATTCGTCCGCATCCAGCACCGCCTCGCCGCAGGCCGGGCAGTAGTCTCCTGTCACGGACGGAATCGTGGTGGTTTCCCCCTTGTACGTATAGGGGAAATCCCGTGTATCTCGCACCATCTCGGCGACCGCGCACACTGGACATGTCATATTCATAGCTGCTTGAAGGACACAATGAGCACGTCATCGGTCACCGTAAGTTTCAGGTAGACGGCACCGGCCGGCGTGCTTGGCCGGTATACGTCCTGCCACACCCGGTGGTCGGCGTGCGTAGTCATGCTCTTGAAGAAATCCGCAGGATGCAGCGCTTTGACTACGCCCACCATCCCTTGGAAATCGAACCCCATTGCGGCACCACCCGCCAGTGCCGACAAGGTAGAACGTACCTGGCCCGCCGCGATCAGCGCTCTGACGACGGAAAGCTTGCAGTGCGGGGCGCGCTTCTCCATAGCGGCGCAAATTAACCTAATAGGTTTCGCTGGGCAAGTAGATACCTATCCTTGGGGACTTCGGAACGATCCCCTGGTCCCTGAGCACGCCGACGCCCGCGCCGGAGGAAAGACGGGGGCCGAGCTGAAGCATCCCCTCAAATGCCAAACCAAGGATCAATGACTTAGGGGGCCGGGGTCAGGTCTTGACTTATGCCTGCGGCACAAGTCAAGACCCTATGCCCCCCTAAATTCACTGGACCATTTGCGTTAATTCGCGGGATTTGCGGCCGAACTTCTGTTTCCGGGTTGAACGTTCCGAGCGACAAATGTAACGCGGAACTCAACGAACCGTTAGTCCCAGTAGCGTCTTGCAATCCCGCCCTGGCGCGCGCCATCACGCGCAACCGATTGTTTATATGCCTCCTTTATTTCATCCAGCAAGTTGGCACGGCAGGTGCTTAATCCAGGATAAGCACCGACACAAGGTCGCTGCCACTTCCCAAACAAGCAAGACCTGGAGATACCAAAATGACCAAGACCATCACCATTCTCACCGCCTCCACCCTGGCTCTGATCACCAATGCCGCCAGCGCCTTCGACTTCTACGGCGGCTTCACCAATCAGGAGACCGTCCCCAACATCCAGAGCCAGGGTCATGCGACCTCAGGCCACACCTGGACGTCGCTGGATGCACTGCAGGCCGGCAACCCGGACAGCTCGGTGCGCATCACCTCCGACTATGTCCAGGTGATGGATGCGACGGCACCGCACGTCAGCTCGCTCGATGCCCTGACGGCAGGCAGTCCCGACAGCAGCATCCAAGCGGCGAGCTAGGGCTCTCAAGAAAACGACAGATACGCAAGCCAAGACCAGCGGGGCGGGGTAAAACCCCCGTCCCGCTGGTCGTATTGGTGACGAAAACCCGCTACTGCACTTCCCGATAGATCTCCGCCCTTCAGGACTCCTGTGCCTTCTCCTTCATGCCCTCGGCCAGGGCCACCTCGGCGTCGGCGATGCGCTTGGCCTGGGCGTAGTCGCGCACATCCTGGGTGATCTTCATGGAGCAGAAGTGGGCGACCTTGTTGGCCTCGTGAGGCATGGTCTCATCGTGGAATTCCCACGCCCGCTCGGGGTCGAGGGGCAGGTTGAACTGGTCCTCCCAGCGGAACTCGAAGTGCGGATTGGACAGGGCATTGTCGCGGACTGGAACCAGGCCAGACACTGCTCTAATGCGGTTGTGGGTACTTCGCATCATTACCCTGGAGCCCTCCGGAATGGGCAAATATTTCTTTCGGGTGCTGCCGAGTTCCCGAGGCACACCGAAAGCCCTGGATTCTCGGCGCGCCTCGTGCCCCGGCGGTCTTGGTCATGAGCTCGGCCGCCACGCTAACCGCGAGGTCGTTGGTCCGCTATGCAGACCCATCGCCGCTGGCCGGAATTATGATCAAGGCCTGCCCCGGCACACGCTGGGGCTAGCGCTTGCGCGAATGCGTTCAAAATCTCGAACCGCGAGAACCAAGACCTCCTGGCCGAATGGATTGAGCAGCGCGATACCGCAGCCCTTGAAGCACCCCTGACCCCGCAAATGCCGCATATGTGTGACCCTGCATATGTGCGGAGTATCGTGCAAGCCGTTGGGATCCGTGCCGCGTGGGCACAAAAGCCTTTGAGAACCGGAGTGGGAGGTTTGGTTTCTTAAGCGGCCCACCCTTAAGTCAGTGCCATTCAGCCCTGACCTCGCCCAACAACTCCGGGTGTCGGTCCAGGACTTTGAGCAGTTTCACCAGTGCCAGGGGGGGCTTGGTCTTGCCGTTTTCGTAACGGGAAAATGCGTTTACGCCGCCGCCGAAGATCTCAGCCGCTTCGCGCTGATCGAGCGCCAGTTTCTTGCGCACGCTGGCAATAAAGGCGGGATCGACGATGGTCGCATTCACCTGCTTGTTGAACGCCAGCATTGCCGCACTGACCCGAGCCGATTCGTCCGCATCCAGCACCGCCTCGCCGCAGGCCGGGCAGTAGTCTCCTGTCACGGACGGAATCGTGGTGGTTTCCCCCTTGTACGTATAGGGGAAATCCCGTGTATCTCGCACCATCTCGGCGACCGCGCACACTGGACATGTCATATTCATAGCTGCTTGAAGGACACAATGAGCACGTCATCGGTCACCGTAAGTTTCAGGTAGACGGCACCGGCCGGCGTGCTTGGCCGGTATACGTCCTGCCACACCCGGTGGTCGGCGTGCGTAGTCATGCTCTTGAAGAAATCCGCAGGATGCAGCGCTTTGACTACGCCCACCATCCCTTGGAAATCGAACCCCATTGCGGCACCACCCGCCAGTGCCGACAAGGTAGAACGTACCTGGCCCGCCGCGATCAGCGCTCTGACGACGGAAAGCTTGCAGTGCGGGGCGCGCTTCTCCATAGCGGCGCAAATTAACCTAATAGGTTTCGCTGGGCAAGTAGATACTATCCTTGGGGACTTCGGAACGATCCCCTGGTCCCTGAGCACGCCGACGCCCGCGCCGGAGGAAAGACGGGGGCCGAGCTGAAGTATCCCCTCAAATCCAAACCAAGGATCAATGACTTAGCGACACTCCAGTCAAGGGTGCGACGCAGTATGCATGCCGTCCATGTAACGGACTGATGTGGCGCGAGATTTTGTGGGGATACCTCAGGGTGCCGAGCCCCTTTCCTCACCAGCGGGAAGAGGGGCTCGGCCAGGCTCGGACGGCCTCAGCCTCGTCTGCAAAAGCCAGCTCCGGCGGATACTTGCCCAGTCTCACTGCTACCGGCTGCGCAGATCCCGCGCCAGATGGGCCTGCACCATCTTCAGCTCACCGTAGGAGTAGCCCTCTCCGAGCGCCTGCTTGGCCAGGGCGAGCTCGTCGGTCCCCGTCTCGGCGAGCACGGCCGCGATCTTTGCGAGCTTCTCGTTGCTGATGACGTCCGTGACGGCGAGCTTGCCGGTGCGAATGTAGTGGGCCAGGTGGCCCTCGATGGTGTTGGGCTTCAGCGACCGGCGGCTGGCGATCTCCTCGATGCTCAAGCCCTCCTGGTACAGGCGGTAGCTGATCAGTCGGGTATTGCCTTCTTCTGAGCCTGCCTTGCCCGTGCGCTGCTGCCCTGGGCGAGGGAGGGCCGCGGCGTCGATGCCGTGGCCCCGGCAATAGTCCGAGACGATGCCCAGTATCTCCTCGCCGTAGCGCTCGACGGTGGGCTTGCCGATGCCCCTGACGGTAGCCAATGCCTCGGGACCGTCCGGCAGGGTATCGGCGATCTGTCTGAGAACGGCCCGGGTGAGGACCCGGTAGCGGGTAACGCCGTCGCGCTCTTCCTCTTCGGCCTTGCGGGCGCGCCAACGCCCCAGTGCCGCCAGCAGCCCGTCGCTCTCGGCATCGCCGGGGTGGGCATCGAGCCCTTTCTCCACCAGGGGCCCGGTGGACTCGGTGTCGATCCGGGCCTTGCCCAGGGCGCCGAGATAGGCGGACGTCGAGAATCGCTCCCGGCAGCTTTCGAGGCAGGCGTTCTTGATCGCCACGACCTTGCGCAGCTCGTCGACGGCCTGGCGGAGCGTCTTGCGCAGCGCCTTGTTGTCGGTCTCGAACGAGAGGGCGCGGAGCCACGGGAGCAGTCCCTGCTGTAGCTTGCCGGTGAAATAGGCGGACGCCTTGCGTAGGCGGTCCTGCAGGTGATCGTCGTCCTCTGGAATGCGGTCCTCGAGGTACAGGGACTGGAGCTGGCGCTGGAACTTTCCGGCGACGCTAACGACCTCTTCGATTGTCTGCTTCTCCAGCGCGTCCATGGCGTCCGCTCCGCGCACATCGACGACCCGTTGGTTGGCACGCAGAAGGCCGAAAAGCCTCCGTAACCGGGTACCGAGGTCGTCGAACCCCCAGCATTCCTGCAGCAGCCGCTGTTGGTAAGCGATGCGGGCGTGATCGAGCTGGTCCCGGGTCGGCGGGTGGCGGGTGGCCTCGGCGACGTAGTGCGATACCAGTTGATCGGTCATGACGGCCCGGCGGGGGATCGGGGCGCTGAGCACCATGCCCTCGAAGGTCTTGCAGCGGCTCAGGGCCACGTAGACCTGTCCGTGGGAAAAGGCCGCTTCCGCGTCGATGATGGCCCGCTCGAAGGTCAGCCCCTGGCTCTTGTGAATGGTGATGGCCCAGGCGAGGCGCAACGGGTATTGGATGAACCTGCCGATGACCTCCTCGGAGATCGCCTTGGTCTCCTTGTCGAGGCTGTATTGGATGTTCTCCCAGGTGGCCGGCTCCACGTCGATCGCACTCTCGTCGCCAGCACAGCGCACGACGATGCGCTCGCGCTCCAGGTGCGTGACGGTGCCGATCTTGCCGTTGAAGTAACGCTTTGCGGGTGCACTGTCGTTGCGCACGAACATGACCTGCGCGCCCTTCTTCAGGGTCAGGGTCTCGGCGGTCGGATAGATTTGCGCCGGGTACTCTCCCTGTATTTGCGCCGCGTAGGTGCGGGACTTCGAGCCGAGTGCGCACAGGCGCGTCTCGTTGATGTGATCGGCGCCGCGATTGTGCGTCGTCAGGGTGATGTAGCCGTCCGAATCATTGGGCGTGAAACCGGGCAGATAGCGAGCATTCAACCGCTCCAGGGTCGCATCGTCCAACCGATTGTCGCGCACCAGATTCAGCAGCTCGATGAAGTCCGCATCGGACTGACGGTAGATGTGATCGAGCTCGATCGGGACCACCTCGGTCGTCCGCAGCGCCCTGCTGCTGAAGAAGTACCCGGACTCATAGAACTCTTTCAGAATGGCCCAGTCCTGCTGGGGCACCACGGGCGCGAGCTGATGGAGGTCGCCAATCATCAGCAGCTGGACGCCGCCGAAAGGCAGGTTGGAGTCGCGCTGAAGGCGCAGCACGAAGTCGACCGCATCGAGCAGGTCGCAGCGGACCATGCTGATCTCATCGATGACCAGCAGGTCCAGGCTCTGGATGATCTCGCGCTTTTGCCTGCTGAACCGGCCCTCCGCGGCCCGGTGCTCAACCTCGCCACCGGGCACAAAGGGGCCGAACGGGAGCTGGAAGAAGGAGTGCAGGGTCACGCCGCCGGCGTTGATCGCCGCCACCCCGGTCGGGGCGGTGACGATCATGCGCTTGGGCAGGTCTTGTTTCAGCGCGTGCAGGAAGGTGGTCTTACCGGTACCGGCCTTTCCCGTCAGGAAGACGCTGTGGCTGGTGGCGCGGATAAACTCCTGCGCCAGCTGCATCTGTGGATTTTGCATTTGGCATGGGCCTGGCACTACCCACCTGCTCAGACCTCCCGATAGATCTCCGCCCCCTCCTTCACGAACTCCTGCGCCTTCTCCTTCATCCCCTCGGCCAGGGCCGCCTCGGCGTCGGCGATGCGCTTGGCCTTGGCGTAGTCGCGCACGTCCTGGGTGATCTTCATGGAGCAGAAGTGGGGACCGCACATGGAGCAGAAGTGGGCGACCTTGTGGGCCTCATGGGGCATGGTCTCGTCGTGGAATTCCCGCGCCCGCTCGGGGTCGAGGGAGAGGTTGAACTGGTCCTCCCAGCGGAACTCGAAGCGCGCCTTGGACAGGGCGTTGTCGCGGACCTGGGCGCCGGGCAGGCCCTTGGCCAGGTCGGCACCGTGGGCGGCGATCTTGTAGGTGACGATGCCGTCGCGCACATCCTGCTTGTTGGGCAGGCCCAGATGCTCCTTGGGCGTGACGTAACAGAGCATGGCGGTGCCGTACCAGCCGATGTTGGCCGCACCGATGCCGGAGGTGATGTGGTCGTAGGCCGGGGCGATGTCGGTGATCAAGGGCCCGAGGGTGTAGAAGGGGGCCTCGAAACAGTCGTCCAGCTCCTTGGTGACGTTTTCCTGGACCATGTGCAGGGGGACATGGCCCGGGCCCTCGATCATGACCTGAACGTCGTGCTCCCAGGCGACCTTGGTCAGCTCCCCCAGGGTCTCCAGCTCGGCGAACTGGGCTGCATCGTTGGCGTCGGCGATGGAGCCAGGGCGAAGTCCGTCGCCCAGGCTGAACGAGACATCGTAGGCCTTCATGATCTCGCAGATGTCTTCGAAGTGGGTGTAGAGGAAGTTCTCCTCATGGTGTGCCAGACACCACTTGGCGAGGATCGAGCCGCCCCGGGAGACGATGCCGGTAACCCGGTCGGCGGTCAGCGGCACATAGCGCAGCAACACGCCGGCGTGGATGGTGAAGTAGTCGACCCCCTGCTCGGCCTGCTCGATCAGGGTGTCCCGGAACAACTCCCAGGTCAGGTCCTCCGGCTTGCCATCGACCTTCTCAAGGGCCTGGTAGATGGGCACCGTCCCTATCGGCATCGGCGCGTTGCGCAGGATCCACTCGCGGGTCTCGTGGATGTTCTTGCCGGTGGACAGGTCCATGAGGGTATCGCCGCCCCAGCGGGCGGACCAGACCATCTTCTCGACCTCCTCCTCGATGCTGGAGCTGACCGCGGAATTGCCGATGTTGGTGTTGATCTTCACCCGGAAATTGCGCCCGATGATCATGGGCTCCAGCTCGGGGTGATTGATGTTGGCGGGGATGATGGCGCGGCCCCGGGCGATCTCGTCGCGCACGAACTCCGGCGTGATAGTCTCGGGCAAGCTGGCGCCGAAGGACTGACCGCGGTGCTGACGCAGGAGCTTGGCGTAGCGCGGGTCGGCGCGCAGCTCGTCCAGGCGCATGTTCTCGCGGATGGCGACGTATTCCATCTCTGGGGTGATGATCCCCTGACGCGCGTAGTGCATCTGGGAGACATTGGCACCGGGTTTGGCACGACGCGGGGTGCGCAGGTGCTCGAAGCGCAGGCTGGCCAGGGCCGGATCGGACTGGCGGCGTAGGCCGAAGGCAGAGGTAGGGCCGGAGAGGGTCTCGGTGTCGCCGCGAGCCTCGATCCAGGGACCGCGGATGTCGGCGAGCCCGGCCATGAGATCGATACGAGCGGCCGGGTCGGTGTAGGGGCCGGAGGTGTCGTAGATGTAGATCGGCGGGTTCTCTTCGACCCCGGCGCTGGTCTGGGTCGGGGTGAGGGCCACCTCGCGCATGGGCACCTGAATGTCCGCCCGCGAACCCTGCACATAGACCTTGCGGGACTTAGGGAACGGCTGGGTGACCGCATCCGACAGCTGGGCGGTGCGTGTGACGAAGGCTTGGGGGATGGCGCTCATGTGGGTCCTCGGCGTGGCGATGATGCAAGACGCGAGGGACGGGCACGAGCTGGGCCAAGGGAACAGGGGCGGGAATGGGCACCGGCTCGACCGCGCTTCCCTCCGCCGGTGCGATCCGGATCAGGTTCAAGGGGTGTCTCTCAGCCCGACCAAGGTCGGGCACCCCCAGCAGGGTCTGGTGGAGGCAAACTATAGCAAGGTGGGGGGTATTTCAAGGTGGACGATGCGACCCTGGGTTACCGCAAAGCCCTCTGCTTGTGTTTGCCGACGTCAATCATCGTTCCGGCCACCAGCTAACGGTCCGCACAGCGGGCCCTACGGCTCCTAATCAGGAGCACCGGTCAGCCCGGATTTCAACCGGCGCCCTCAATGAACTTGCGCAGCTCTTCCTCCTCGGTCTTGGTCAGCGAGGTCTGGATGACCTTGCCCTTGCCGTGGAAGGCGGAGAGGCCCTCGAGCACCTTGTCGCCTGTGGCCTTGCGCACCAGGATGAAGATGGCCGAGCAGCCGCTCTGGAAGTGCTCTCCGAGCTCTTTCATGAACTTGTCGTCGATACCCACGTCTGCCAGGGAACCGGACAGGGCCCCGGCGCCGGCGCCTACGGCGGCCCCAAGCAAAGGATTGAGGAAGATCATGCCGATGAGCATCCCCCAGAAGCCCCCGCTGGCGGCACCCAGGGCGGTGAGGTTCTGCGCCTGGTGGAGCTTGACCTTGCCGTCGTCGCCCTTGGTCACGACGACCACGTCTTCCATCTCGATCAGGTATTGCTTCTGCATCTTGGCCAGGGCAGCGCGCAGGTCGAAGGCGGTCTGCTCGTCCTGGAAGGCAATCGCTACCAAATTACTCATGTTGGGTTCCTATTGGATGGGGGTTCGAGGTTCTGGGTGCATACTTCGGGCGCGGATCATGCCCAGGCCGAGACCACGGATGCAAGCCCGGATTCCCTGACGGGGCTCGCAAAGGGCCGCAAGCTTTGGCAGCATGGGGCCAATCCCAACCGCCTCAAAGCAACCCCAATGCGCGTCCTGCTCGTTGAAGACGACCCCCAGCTTTCCTCCTTTCTGCGCAAGGCACTGGGCGAGATCGGCGCCGTCGTCGATCACACCGGCGACGGGCGCGAGGGGCTGTTTGCCGCCTCTGGGGGCAATTACGACGTGCTCATCCTGGACCGCATGCTGCCCAAGCTCGACGGCCTGACCATCCTGCGCACCCTGCGCTCCTCTGGAGACACCACCCCTGTGTTGATCCTCAGCGCCCTGGGAGAGGTCGAGGACCGGGTAGAGGGTCTGCGAGCCGGTGGAGACGACTATCTGGTCAAGCCCTTCGCCTTCTCGGAGTTGCAAGCACGCCTGGAGGCCCTGGCCCGACGCGGCACCGGCCAGTCCACCCCGACCACGCGGCTCCAGGTGGCGGATCTGGAGCTGGATCTGTTGACCCGGGAGGTACGGCGTGCCGATACAGCCATCGCACTCCAGCCCAGGGAGTTTCGGCTGCTGGAATATCTGATGCGTCACGCCGGCCAGGTGGTCACCCGTACCATGCTGCTGGAGCATGTCTGGGACTACCACTTCGACCCCCAGACCAACGTCATCGACGTCCATATCAGCCGCCTACGCGCCAAGATCGACAAGGGCTTCAACCCGCCGCTGCTGCACACGGTACGCGGCGCCGGCTATGCCTTGCGGGGCTGATCGGCCATGCGCCTGGGTCCTACCCTCAAGAGTTCCAGCTTCCGGATCAGCCTGCTCTATATGACGCTCCTCGGGGTGACGCTGATCGCCCTGCTCGGCTTCATCCATTGGTCCACGGCGGGCTATATGGTCCGCCAGAGCGACCAGACCATCGAGGCAGAGATCAACGGCCTGGCGGAGCAGTACCGCAGCGGCGGCCTGGTCGCCCTCGCGTCCGCCCTGACGCAGCGTGTCGCCCGCGGCACCGAGGGCCGCGGGATCTACCTGCTGGCGGGGGACGACCTGTCCCCGGTGGTCGGCAACCTCGACCGATGGCCGCGGGTCACCCCAGACGCCGAGGGCTGGATTCGCTTCGATCTGCACGGACGCGGCATCGCCGGTAGCGAGACACATCAGGCCAGGGCCAAAACCTTTCTCCTGAAAGGTAACCTGCACCTGCTGGTGGGTCGCGACGTGCACGAACTGGAGGCGACCCTCGCCCTCATCGGCAAGGCCCTGGTATGGGGTTCCGGGCTGGCCGCCGGCCTGGCGGTACTGGGCGGCTGGCTCATGAGCACCGGGGTGTTGCGACGCATCGAGGCCGTCGCCCGGACCAGTCGGGAGATCATGGACGGGGACCTCAGCCGACGGGTCCCTCGCAGCGGCTCACACGACGAATTCGACCAGCTCGCGGCGAGCCTGAACCGTATGCTCGACCGCATCGAGGAGCTGATGGCCCAGGTCCGTCAGGTCGCCGACAACATCGCCCACGATCTACGCACCCCCCTGACCCGTCTGCGCACCCGGCTGGAGGGCCTGAGCACCGACGGCGACCCGGAGTCTCAGGAGACCCTGGATGCAGCCGTCGCGGAGGCCGACGACCTGCTCGCTACCTTCAATTCCCTGTTGCGCATCGCCCGCATCGAGGCGGGACGCGGTGCAGATGTAGCACCGGTTGATCTGGCCCTGTTGGTACAGGATGTCGCGGAACTCTACGAGCCCCTGGCCGGTGAGCGCAATCAGTCCCTGAGCATCTCCGCGCCAGGCCCCCTTTGGGTGCCGGGGGACCGCAACCTCCTGGTCCAGGCCCTGGCCAACCTGGTGGACAACGCCGTCAAGTACACACCACCAGGGGGCTCCATCGCCATCACCGCGGAGCGTGACGGGCGGACCGCCAGGGTCGTGGTGTCGGACTCAGGCGCGGGCATCCCGATCGAGTTGCGCGAGCGGGTCTGGGAGCGCTTCTTCCGCATCGATGCCAGTCGTTCAACCCCGGGCAGTGGGCTGGGACTGAGTCTGGTCAAGGCCGTGGCCCAATTCCATGGGGCGCGACTGGACCTATCGGACAACCACCCGGGGCTGCGCATCGCCCTGTCCATCCCTATGCAGACCAGCGCCCCATCCGCGTGACGCAGACCTATTCGCATCCCCGTGCGTCATCGGTGACCGCGATCACCGCCCAACCGGCGCTTCGTGGTCTTTCCCGTTGGCTTGGGCTTATGGCGCGGCGCTATCCCCAGGTCGCGGCGCTACTGGCCGCCTTCACCCTGGTTGGCTGCGCGGATCTGCCCTATTACCAACAGGCGGCCGCCGGACAGTTCGACCTTTGGTGGCGATCGCACCCCATCGATCAGTTGCTCGCGGACCCCCGGACCAGCGAACACCTCAGGGCTCGGTTGGTACGTGTCCAACAGATCCGCACCTTCGCCAGTCAGGCGCTGGGGCTGCCGGACAATCAGAGCTACCGCGGTTTTGCCGATGTCCAGCGACCCTTCCTGGTCTGGAACGTCTTTGCCGCACCAGAGCTGACCATGACCGCAAAGGAGTGGTGTTTTCCCATCGCCGGCTGCGTCACCTATCGGGGCTATTTCGCCGAGGCCCCCGCCCTGACCCTTGCCCGGGGGCTCGCCGCCGAGGGGTACGACACCTATGTCGGCGGCGTACCGGCCTATTCCACCCTCGGCTGGTTCGCCGACCCGGTACCGAGCACGGTGATCGACTACGCCGACATCGACCTGGCCCGGCTGATGTTCCACGAACTGGCCCACCAGGTGGTCTATGTCCCCGGCGATACGACCTTCAACGAGTCCTTTGCCAGCACGGTGGAGCGCGAAGGTGCCCGCCGTTGGACACTGACCCAAGGCCCGGCCTCTGCCAGAGAGGCGTTGGAGCACTCCCTGACCCGGGAGGCCAGGTTCACGGGTCTGGTGCTCACCGCACGCAAGCAACTGACCGCGGTCTACGAAGGCACCGACGACGCGGCCAACAAGCGGGCCGCCAAGCGACGAATCCTCAACGCCCTGAGCGCCGACTATGCACACGACGGAAAAGCCTGGGATCCGCAGGGTCGCTACGCCCGTTGGTTCGCCGGCCCGATCAACAACGCCCAGATCGCCGCGGTCGCCTCCTACACCGAGCGCCTGCCGGCTTTCCAGGCCATGCTGGCCCTGGCCGACGACGATCTGACCAGGTTCTACGCCCAGGTCCGCGACTTGGGACGGCTGCCGGCGTCAGAACGGCGGCGCAGACTCGACGCCTTGCAAGGGCCATCTGGTCCCGATGTGGTGCAGTTGGCACGCTCACCGCGCCCCGCGACGCCCATGCCCCGGGGTGTCGCGCCCTAGGACTGGATCGCCCGTCAGCCCAAGAACAGCAGTTCAGCCGGAAATGAACGCAAATAGACGCAAATAAACCAGGGGTTGGTGTCGGCGGCCGGCTCATCTGCGGGCGGCCTCCGGCCTTTTCCTTAAGTCACTGGACTATTTGAGTTAATTTGCGGACGAATTACTTTCTCCAGGATCAACCCTCGGCGCCACTAGCAGCGTCGGCGCGCTGGGCAAAGTAACGCCCCAGGAAGGTATCGAAGTCCACATCGTCCGCGGCCTGGATCTGCGCCTGTCGCTCCAGGGAGGAAGAGACCAGCCCGACCAATTCCGCCTCTCGCCCCGGGTCGAGGACATGGGAACGCCAGTGCTGCCCGTGCTCGTCGGAACACCGGCGCGCAAAGGCATGAAAACCCTCGCCCCTGGCCCGCATCTCGGCCAACATGAGCGCCGAAGGGGTCCGGTCAGGATCGGCCGCCTTGGCCTGCTGTTCCCTCAGGCTGGCCCCGCAGGACCCGTCACGCACGCTATCCAACAGGCCGGCCACCGGCTCCATGGACTCCAGGATCTCCGTGGCCCAACGACCCAGCGCCACCGCCTCCCCGTCCCGCTCCAGCTCCAGACCCGGCTCACGCCCACGGTGGGCGGCCAGCACCTGGTTGCGGTCGATTGCCCGGCGCTCCTGGGCGTTGATGCGCGGGCTGTCCAGGAGCAACGACCAGAGCATGAAGACCTCGAGGAAGTACATCTGCTCTTCGGCAATACCCAATGGATGGAAGGCATTCACGTCCAGAGACCGCAACTCGACATAGTCCACCCCCCGCCGACGCAGGGCCAGCGTCGGCTTCTCCAGCCCCCGGGCGACCTGCTTGGGACGTACGGTGCTGTAGTACTCGTTCTCAATCTGGAGCACATTGGCGTTGAGCTGCTCGTAGCGCTCACCAACCTTGACCCCGATGGCCTCGTAGTTCGGACAGGGCGTCTCGATGGCCCAGGTCAGGCTACGGATGTAGGAATCCAGACTGTCGTAGCTGGCCTTCATCCCCGTACCCTCGGTCTGGCGATTCTGGTAGCCGATGTCGCCCATGCGCAGCGAGGTCGCGTAGGGTGCATAGAGGGTACTGCCGTCGAAGGCCAGGAGGTCCGTCTCTACCCCCTCGGCAAAACTGGCGCAGATCGCAGGCGAGGCGCCGAACAGATAGGGGATCAGCCAGCCGAACCGCTGCAAGTTGCGGATCATGGCCATGTAGGACTCGGAGCGAAAGTGAACCGCGTCGCTGCGATCCTGCTCCAGGTCCTGATAGACGGGCCAAAGGGCCTCGCCGAAGGAGAAGTTGAAGTGGACCCCGGCGATGGCCTGCATGGTCCGACCGTAGCGGTTCCCTAGGCCCCGGCGATAGATGGTCTTCATGCGTGCCGCATTGGAAGTCCCGTAGACCGCCAAGGGGATGCCGCGCGCCCCTTCCAGGATACAAGGCATACTGGTGGCCCAGAGGCGCTCCGCACCCAGGTGGCGATGCACGAATCCGTGTAGATCGCCCAACCAGGTCAAGGTCTCACCGACCTGCACCGTGGGTGGGGTGATGAGTTCCAGCAGGGCCTCGGAGAAATCGGTGGTGATGTAGGGGTGGGTGAGTGCCGACCCCAGGCCGGGCGGATGAGGCGTGGTCGCGACGGTACCGTCAGGCGCGACGCGTAGCCCCTCCTTCTCCAGGCCGAAGCGGTTTGAGCGCAGGCAGTCGGGGTGCCGTCCCTGGAGCAAACGGGACAGCCGGGATTTCAGGTTCGAGTTGGCTCGTGTCACGGGCAGGTTCCAGTACTAGCTTGTGCGCGCATGCCCGGGGCGCAGCGGACTGCCTCAATCGCGCATTGCAGCCTTGGGTCTCGCCGGCCTATCCAGGCGAATGGAGTCCGCGAGAATCCGAGCCGCCTCGTCGATCTGGATGCGCCCGATGACATCGCGCTCCTTTTCGACCGCATCCTCGTCCGGGTGCTCGTCGTCCGGGTCCACCGGGGTGATCCCCTGGCTGCGCAGGAAGACGTTTTTGTCATCCTCCAACACCTTCTCCCTGCGCGTGGTCTCGACCCGCCGGTCTTCTTCACGCAAAGAGACCGTCTTTTGGCCATCCAGCTCACCGAGCACCCGATTGCGGGCCAGGAGCATCTGGAAACCACCGTCCTGGCCGATGCGAGCATCGGAATTGCGCCGCAAGGCGGCCACATCGCGTTTCCCCTGCGCAGTATACCGGGCCGCCCGGATGGTCCCCCAAGGCAGGGCGTTATCCAAGGAGCGCTCGCCGTGCTTGGAGACGTCGCCCGCGGTCGGGAACTGGATGTCGGGCACCACCCCCTTGAGCTGGGTACTGCCACCGCTGATGCGGAAGAATTCGGCCATGGTCAGGCGCAAACGGCCTAGGTCCTCGGTATCGCCGAGGACATAGCGATTGAGATCCACCAGGGTCTGCACCGTACCCTTGCCAAAGGTCGGTTCGCCGATGATGATCCCGCGCCCGTAATCCTGGATAGCACCGGCAAAGATCTCCGAGGCCGAGGCGCTCTCACGGTCTACCAACACAGCAAGAGGCCCAGTGTAAACGACGCCCGGATCGGGATCCTCCTCCACTTCCACCTTGCCGAAGGCATCCTTGACCTGAACTACTGGGCCAGTATCGATGAACAGACCAGTCAGAGAAGTCGCCTCGGCGAGGGAACCGCCGCCGTTGCCGCGCAGGTCTACGACGATCCCGTCCACCCCCTCCCGGTTGAGGTCAGCGATGAGTACCCGCACGTCCCGGGTGGTGCTGCGGAAATCCTTATCACCCTCTGACTCGGCGCGGAAGTCCCGATAGAAGGCCGGGACCTCGATCACACCAATGCGGGTCTGGCCGGTCTTGTCCGGCTCCACCAGATAGGACTTGGCCGCCTGATCCTCGAGCTTGATCTCGTTGCGCACCAGGGAGACCTCGCGCGGGCGGCTGTCGGAACCGGTCGAGGGCTTGAGCAGTTGCAACCGGACCACCGACCCCTTAGGGCCGCGGATCTTGTCCACCACATCCTGCAGGCGCCAGCCGACCACATCCTCCATAGGCCCGTCGAGACCTTGGGCGACACCAACGATACGGTCATCGGCGTGGACCATGCCCGAGTCCCGAGCCGGGCCGCCGGGGATGGTCCGCTGTACTGTGGTGTATTCGTTGTCCGCACGCAGCACCGCCCCGATGCCCTCTAAGGACAGGCGCATGCTGATATCGAAATTCTCCGAGCTGCTCGGAGACATATAGCTGGTATGGGGTTCCAGCGCCTCGGTGTAGGCATTGGCGAAGGTCTGGAACACGTCATCGCTGTCGAACTGGTCCACGCGCAGGCGCAACCCATCGTAACGCTTGCGCAACTGTTCACGAATCTTGGCGTCGTCCTTGTCCGCCAGCCTCAGACTGAGGAAGTCGTTCTTGACACGCTTGCGCCAGATTTCATCCAAGTCCGCCTCGCTCGCGGCCCAGGCGGCCTTGGAGCGATCGAACTCGTAGTCCTCCCGCGAGCTGAAGTCGAACCCCTTGTCGAGGAGTTCCAGCGCATAAGTCACACGCTCGTTCACCTGCTTGCGGTAGACACGGAAGATGTCGAATGCGATATCGAGCCTGCCCTCCTTCAGGTTGTCGTCCAAGCGACGGACTTTCGCCTCGAAACCGGCGACCTCGGACTTCAGGAAGAAGGACCGGTTCGGGTCCAGGGAGGTCAGATAGTTCTTCAGGATCTGCTCGGCAAACTTATCGTCGAGGGTCATGCGACGATAGTGGTATCGCTCGAGCACCTTGTTGATCACCATCGTTGCCTTCGCCTGACGCGGGTCCGGATAGAGGTCCGAGGCCGAGACCTGAGTAGGCCGCGATGCGGCGCAGGCGGAGAAAAGGGCCGCGAGAATCGCGACGACAAGGAACGGGAAACGAGGTGTCATAAGATTCGAGCTCAAACAAGTACGCCCAAGGTCGGAATTGCCTTCAAACATCGGGCCAGAAACTGGTGGCCGAGCATCATTAATTCAATGGCTTGAGCGAAATCTGACCGTTGGGGAACCCCGTACCGGGCCAAAGCCAATGAAGGCGTTTCCCCCACGGGGCTGCCCGGCAGGCGCCATAGGCGATCACTTAAGTTTGCCAATACCCAGCATCTTCAGGATGTACTTCTCGTAGATCGGCTCTGAGGTACCCTTCTTCATCTTGCGGATGAAGTACTTCTCGAAGGCGATCTTGGCCATGTGCACCCACTTGCCCTTCTTGAACCAGGCAACGTTGCGTGGCGGAATCTGCGGCAAGGCCACGAAGGCCGCGCCCGTATCGCCCATATCGGCCAGACAGATGGCATTCCAGGTGGCCAGGGTAGTGCCCTCCTTGCCGTTGAGTTCATCAGAGATGTTATGGACCAGGGCCGTCACCATGGACTCGATCATGTAGCCGGTCTTGGGCGCACCGGTCGGGACCGCGGTCGTCTCCACCGGCGGAATGGCGATACAAACTCCGGCCGAATAGATGTTCTTGTAGGTCGGGTTACGCTGATGGTCGTCCACGAAGACGAAGCCGCGAGGATTGCACAGGCCCTCGACCTTGGCAACAGCATCGGAGCCCTTGAATGCCGGCAACATCATGGAATACTTGAACGGCAACTCCAGATCCTTGAGCTTGTGGCCCGCATCGTCGTACTGCTCCACAAACATCTTGCCCGCCTCGACCTTGATCACCTTGGCGTTGGTGACCCACTTGATGTCGTGGGAGCGCATATCGCTTTCCAGGAAACCCTTGGAGTCGCCCACACCACCGAGTCCCAGGTGTCCGATGTATGGCTCCGAGGTCACGAAGGTCATGGGGACCTTGTCGCGCATCTTGCGCTTGCGCAGGTCCGAATCGAGGATGAAGGCATACTCGTAGGCCGGCCCGAAGCAGCTGGCGAAGGGCATGGCACCAACGATGACGTGTCCGGGGGCTTCCAGAAATGCCTGGTAGTCCTTGTAGGCCTGCTCAGCGTGATCGACCGTACAAATGGAATGGGTGAAGCCGCCGTCGGGACCGGCACCTTCCACCTCTTCGAAGGCCAGGCGCGGCCCCGTCGCGATGACCAGATAGTCGTATTGCACCGTGGTGCCGTCGGCCAAGGTCAGTTGGCTAGCCTTCGCGTCGATCGCGTCGCAGCGCTGGGCAATGAAATCGATCCCCTTGCGCTCCAGATGGGGACGGATGTCGAAGGTGATACTGGCACGATCACGCCAACCCACGGCCAACCAAGGGTTGGAGGGCACAAACTGGAAATAATCCCGCTCGTTGATGACGGTGATACGGTGGTCGTTACCCAACTCCGCCCGCAACTCATAAGCAGCGGGCATACCGCCCGTGCCAGCGCCAAGTACGACAATATGTGCCATCTACCCGATCCTCTGATGAAATTTCTGAATTGAGCGGCTTACGCCGCCGACTACCGATGCGCCCCACTTAGCGAGCATAGAGCGGATGGTGACGCCGAACGCCTAGCATGCTTTTCTGCCGAGCCGACCTTGGGTTCCGATAAAAGTGCCGTTCGAACACGCATCCAAGACGGCCGCCCAAGGCCAACCAACACGACAGCGTCGGTGGGCAGCCCCCAACCGGAAAATCCTGGACCGCTCGCTACGCCGATGGTGTTGCCGGGACGGGTCGGGGCGACAGGCCCAAGCAACGGGGCGGGGGCGCCCTGGTACCATCCTAGGTATAGCTGGCCACGGTTCTTATTTTTCGCCGAAATCTTAATATAAACAGCGCAACCCTGCGTGCCTCATTTCTGCCCGGAGGTCGACCCACGGACAGGCGTCAACTCGGGCGCATCTGCTGGTCGGCGGCGTGCCGCGCATCCGCCGCCGCCATCCGCCCCGCCAGCTTGCCCCAGTCGAGACTCTGCAAGACCTTGGCAAGGGCATGCAGACGCCCAGTCTTGATGGCATTGCGCCGCTCGTTGCGCCCGGAGACGCCATAGAAGGGCAGCATCCGATCAAAGGCCTCGTCCGCGAAGCGGCGAATGGGGGTGAGCACGTCACCGCGCCGGCTGTGGAAGGCATCCTCGCCCTCGGCACAGACCCGATCAAAAACGTTGAACTGTCGGCAGGCAATGGGCCTCATGGCATGGACCGCGCAACTACCTTCGACCAGGAAGGGACAGGGCTGTCCGACCGCGTGGCTTTCCAGCTGCGCAGCGACGCGCCCCCGCGTGGGTCCCTCCAATCGTTCCGTGCAATACCAATAGAGGCCCATCAACTCCAGGGGATACACCGGGATCGTCAGGTGCGACCGACAGCAGGCGGAACAACCGTTGGCGCAAGCGAGCCGCCTGCCCTGGCGCTCCTCCCGACCCACGCCCTCCTGCACGCCCCGATCGATGATGTGGTAGGCATCCAGCAGGGGCCCCAACCAGGACAAGCGCTCCTCGTCACGAAAGCGCAGGCGCCGCGGGGCCGGATAATCGGACATCAGGCGCCGGACCCGGCGCCAGGTTTGGCGGCCGACTTTGCTGCCCCCTTGTTCGCGTAGACCTTACGCTGAAAAAGATCGGTACGCCGACTAACCACCCGATCCACAAACAGCATTCCATCGAGGTGGTCGAGCTCGTGCTGAACGGCGCGTGCCTCGAAACCCTCCATCTCGAAGGACAGGGGCCCACCATCCGGCGCCTGAGCGGTCAGGCGGATGCGCGTCGCCCGGATCACGTTGCCGGTGTAATCCGGTACCGAAAGGCAACCCTCACGGCCGATGTCATAACCCTCCCAGTGTTCGATCTCCGGGTTCACCAGGATCAGGTGGCCGTGATTGGCAACGCCCTTCTTGGTCGATACGTCAACGATGACGACCCGTTCGAACCAGCCGATCTGGGGGGCGGCGATACCGACCGCCGCGGGTCCCGCCAGGCGGGTCTCCTCCAGCTCCGCAATGGCAAACCGCAAGGCCGCATCGAAACGCTCGACCTCGGTGGATACCTGTTTGAGGCGTTCATCCGGGAGTTTGAGAATGTCGCGAACTGCCATGACCCTAGCCGATCAAGGTCTCGACCGGGGCGATATCCACCGCAATTCCCTGGGAACGCAGACCGGAGACCGCCTCGCGCAGGGCCTCGACGGTCTGCTCTGAACAACCCTGAATCTGCATGATGTAGACGGGTTGCTCGGCATCGCCGGCAACGTCGGACTCGAGTTCGAGGATATTGAAACCGGTCTGGGCCAGCGCGCCGGTCACCGCGGCGACGATGCCGGCGCGGTCAGCGCCCATCACCCGCACCTGGATGTTCGGCACTAGGTGGCGATGCAGCCCACCCCCGGCCGGGTCCAAGTGGAAGCGCAGGCCCAGCTCCGTAGCTACCGGGGCGAGCACGCCCTCAAGATCAGCGGTGGAACCTTCCCCTGAGACCATCAGCATGATGGTGAAACTGCCCCCCAGGCGGATCATGGACGCCTCGCCCAGATTGCACCCGGCCTCGGTCAGGGCCGCAGTCACCCGGGCCACGATCCCCGGTCGGTCCTCGCCGACCAGGGTCAACATCTGCCAGTCGCTCAAATTGGCACCTCGTTGGGCCGGCGGCCCTTGGATTGGATCTCGTTGGCATGCGCCCGCTCGACGCCGCGCGGAGCAGCATGCCGCGGATTTTCGCCGATGTACAGCGTGGCCGTCCCTGTTGGCTAGGAACCCGCGGGCACGACGGAGTCCAAGGCCGCCTGCACCGCCGCACCGATCGCCGCTGGGTTCTCGGCGATGTGGACGCCCAGGTCCGCCATCAGGGTCATCTTGGCCCGTGCCGTATCGGCCTCGCCGGCGATGATGGCCCCCGCGTGACCCATCCGCCGCCCCGGCGGGGCCGAGACCCCGGCGATGTAGGCGACCACCGGCTTGCTCATGTGCTCACGCGCCCAGCGGGCCGCGTCCACCTCCTGGGAGCCGCCGATCTCGCCGATCATCAGCACCGCATCCGTATCCGGGTCCCCTTCGAAGGCGGCAAGTGCGGTCACGAAGTCGCAGCCGTTGATGGGATCGCCGCCGATACTCAGGGCCGTGGACTGACCGAGACCCAGGGCGTTCATCTGCTCCACCGCCTCGTAGTTGAGGGTGCCGGAACGCGACACGACACCCACCCGACCGGGTTGGTAGATGTGCGAGGGCATGATGCCCACCTTGCACTGGCCCGGGGTGATGATGCCCGCCGTGTTGGGGCCGATGATCACGGAGTCGTGCCCCACCAGATAACGCTTCACCCGCATCATGTCCTGCACCGGCACACCGTCGGCGATGACCACGATGACCCGGATACCCGCGTCGATGGCCTCCATAACCGCGTCCGCGGCGAAGGGTGGTGGCACGAAGATGCCGGAGACGTTCGCTCCGGTGGCCTCGACCGCCTGCTCCACCGTGTGAAAGACCGGCCGCTCCAGGTGAGTCATGCCACCCTTGCCCGGAGTCACACCGGCGACGACATTGGTCCCCCCGGTCATGGACTCTTGAGCATGGAAGCTCGCATGTTGGCCGGTGAAGCCCTGGATGAGCACCCGTGAGCTGCGATCGATGAAGATGCTCATGTTCCTACCCCCTTCAGTGCCCCGATCGCCTTGGCGGCGCCGTCGTCCAGATTGTTCGCGTCGATATAGCTCAGGCCGGAGTCGGCCAGGATGGCACGCCCCGCCTCCACGTTGGTCCCGGCCAGACGCACCACCACGGGCACCCGGATATGCTGATCCCTGATGGCCTGAACGATGCCCTTGGCCACCCAATCGCAACGGTTGATGCCGGCGAAGATATTGAGCAGGATGACCCTGACGTTGGGGTCCTCCAGCACGATGCGGAAGGCATTGGCGATCTTGTCCGGCGAGGCGCCGCCGCCCACGTCCAGAAAGTTCGCCGGTCGCCCGCCGCGCCGGGCAATGGCGTCCATGGTAGCCATCGCCAGGCCGGCGCCGTTGACGATGCAGCCGACATCCCCGTCCAGGGCGATGTAGTTGAGCCCATGACCGCTGGCCTCCACCTCCTTTGGGTCCTCTTCGTCGAAGTCCCGCATATCGGCGACGTCGGTGCGCCGGTACAGGGCGTTGCCGTCGAAGCTCATCTTTGCGTCCAGGGCGATGAGTTGCTCGCCGCTGACCACGGCCAGCGGATTGATCTCGGCCATGAGGGCATCCTTGTCCCGAAAGCAGCGATAGAGACGCTTCATCAGCTTCACTGCCTGGGGCATGAGCTTCTTGCTGCCCAGGCCGATGCGGGCGGCGATCTTGCGGCACTGGAAATCCAGCAGACCCACCGCCGGGTCCACCGACTCGCGGATCACCTTGGCGGGCTCGGTTCGGGCCACCTCCTCGATATCCATCCCTCCGGCGGAGGACGCGATGATGGTGATGCGCTGCGTGGACCGGTTGATCAGCAGCCCCAGGTAATATTCGCCGGTGATGGTGCTAGCCTCTTCCACCAGCACGCGCTGGACCAGCCGCCCGCCGGGCCCGGTCTGGGGCGTCACCAGATGGCTGCCGATGAGTTCGTCGGCCGCCTGGCGGACCCGCTCCGGGGTGTCCACCACCTTGACGCCGCCACCCTTGCCGCGGCCGCCGGCATGGATCTGGGCCTTCACCACCCAGCGCTCGCCGCCGATCTCCTCGGCCGCCGCCTCCGCGTGGGCATCCGAATGCACCACGCGCCCCTCGGGCACAGGCACGCCGAACTGCCGCAGCATGGCCTTGGCCTGATACTCATGAATGTTCACGAACCGTCCTCCTCGTCGCGGCTGCAGGGCCGCAATCTATTCATACCCATCGCCCGCGGATTTCCAGTTTCTGGAAGGACGAAGATCTCTGTTTCCAAAGTCTTTTCTTAACACTTAAAACCTAAGACTTAAGACTGATCGGTATATCGTTTTTTCGAGCCCGAGCATGTCACGCGAAGCCGCACAAACGCGGGCATCCGGCAACACCGACCGGGGCGTTCAGTCCGAGGTCTGTGCCTGGATCTGCTCCACCTTGGCGATTAGCATCTCTGCCTGACGGATGGAGGCGGCATCGATCATGCGGCCATCCAGGGACACAGCGCCTTTGCCGGCGGCACGCGCAGCGGCCAACTCAACCAGGATGCGTCGGGCGCGGACGACCTCCTTCTCCGGTGGGGTGAAGACCTGGTTGGCCAGGGCCACCTGTGACGGATGGATCGCCCACTTGCCTTCCCCGCCCAGGGCCGCAAAGGCCTGGGCCACCGCCAGGAAGCCGTCCGGATCAGAGAAATCGCCGTAGGGACCATCGATGGGACGCAGGCCATTGGCCCGACAAGCAGCGATGATGCGGGACATGGCGAAATGCCACTGATCGCCCCAGTAGAAGGTGCGGCTGCCCGACCCGTCCGCATCCGCCAGCACCCCATAGTGCGGGTTGGCCCCGCCCATCTGAGTAGTACGCGCCTGCACCGAAGCGGCATAGTCCGCCACGCCGAAGACCATGGCCTCCAGACGCTCCGGGCAGGTCTCGGCGATACGCTCCACGTTGGCCATGCCCGCGGCAGTCTCGATCAGCACATGGATATTGATGGGTGCGAAGCCTTTGGCCTGCTCGATCTGATCCAGCAAGGTGGCGACGAACAGGATGTCCGCCGGTCGCCCGACCTTGGGGATCAGGATGGTGTCCAGCTTGTCGCCGGCCGCCTCCACCACCTCCACGATATCGCGGTAGCAGTAATGCGTGTCCAGACCGTTGATGCGGATCGACACGGAGCACCCAGACCAGTCCTGGGTGTTGAGGGCCTGGATGATATTGGCCCGCGCCTGCCCCTTGTCGTCCGGCGCCACCGCGTCCTCCAGATCCAGAAACACTACATCCGCCCCCAGGGTCGGGGCCTTCTCCATCATGCGGGGGTTGCTCCCCGGCACCGCCAACTCGCTGCGGTGCAGCCGGTTCTTGATCGCCATCGCCGTCCAACCTCATAAAATGCAATGTTTAGTATTGAAAGGCGCAACGGTAAGGCCTTTCGGTCGCCACGTAAACCGGGCGCCGACCCAGGCGCACGACGCAGAAGGCTTATCCTCTCTGCGGGCGCATCTGTTCGACCCCCTAATCCCATGAGGGGGGAGATGACTGGGCTGAGGGGGGCTGAGCTCTTGCCGGAGCTCGACTTTGCACGGAAGCCCGCGCCAAGAGCGCGAGGGGGGCTGAATGGTGACTGCGGACGCGCCGACCTCGTTGTCGCCGAGCGGCTGCGAGCGACCAGGCCGTTATAGGCCAACGGCCCTGATCGATCGCGGAGTTCGGCCGACACGACCGTCAAGGCCTAAAAGGCCGGCGGTAGCGCCTGCGCCGCCACCGCCGCCGGGGCTCAAGATGAACGAGGCACCAGATCCCGGTAGGCATGCCAGGTGGCATGGCCCACCAGGGGTACCGCCAGGAAGAGCCCTACATAGAACGTGAGAAGCCCCGCACCCACGATGACCACCAGGAGCACCGCCCACAGCAGCATGGGCAGCCAGTTGCGGGCCACGGCCCGGAGGCTGGTCCGCCCCGCGGTGAAGCCATCCACCGGGCGGTCGATCATCATCGGGATGGCGATAGCGCTGACACAAAAGGCGCAGACCGCAAAGAACCCGCCGACCAGGACGACCGCGGCCACCAGCGTCGTGTGTTTGCCGGACAAGACCACCACCGGGAGAAAGTTCTCCCAGGTCGGCAAGGGAGCATGAAACAGCATGATGAACAGGAAGACCGAGGCCAGTATCCACAACTGCATGATCATGAACAGGAACCCGGTAGCCATCCCCAACTGCCCCTGATTGCGCCTGACCGCCGCCAACGCCTGGCAGCTCCCCAGGGGTTCACCACGCTCGAGTAGATCACTCATGTGATAGAGCCCCACCGCCAGGAGGGGCGCGATGAGAAAGAATCCCGCTGTGAGAAAGGGCACCAGAAAGGTCAGGTGCCCGAGCACGGTCAGCAGCAGTATCGACCCACTGAGCAGAACGATCCCAGCCCCATAGCGCAAGCTGTAGCCGGGCGCCGCCCGAATATCCTGCCAACCCTTGGCCAGCCATCGCCAGGGATGAGCCAGGGTCACCCGATTGACCTGAGGTTCCTGCCACTGGGGCAGCGGGTCATTGGCCATATCGTTCATCGTGAATCCTCCTCGGTGCTTTGGTGTGGGTCGCAACCGGGCAACTGCCCAGCCCCGGTGCGAAATGATTGCCCGAGGATTACTACAGGATCGGCCTTAACACCGCAACGAGTACCCACGCGCCGCCGCGCTCTTGGTGACCAACACATCACGGGGCCGGATGGATGTATACAGGGAAGTTGTCAGTTTTCAGTTGGCAGTTGTCAGTAAGAGTTTGTTGCTGCTGAACAAGTTGAACTCCTGAAACGAAGAACCGACGCGCGACAGCTATACATGAGCGCCCCCTCACCTGCGACCCCCGCCGCCTCACCCCACCCAAACCCGCGCATTGCGGAACAGGCGCATCCAGGGCCCGTCCTCGCCCCAGCCGTCCGGATGCCAGGAGTGTTGCAGGGTTCGGTAGACCCGCTCCGGATGGGGCATCAGGATGGTGACACGCCCGTCCGCGCTGGCCAGCCCGGCGATGCCCTGGGGTGAGCCATTGGGGTTGGCCGGGTAGCGGCTGGCCGGGGAGCAGTCGCTCTCGATGTAGCGCAGGGCGACCATAGGCTCCGCGGCGGCCAGGGCGGCAGCGTCAGGGAACTCGGCCCGGCCCTCGCCGTGGGCGACGGCGATGGGCATACGCGAGCCGGCCATGCCCCGCAGCAGGATGGACGGCGAGTCCGGCACCTCCACCATCACCAGTCGGGCCTCGAACTGCTCGGAGCGATTGCGCACGAAGTGCGGCCAATGGTCGGCGCCGGGGATGATCTCGTGCAGGTTCGAGAGCATCTGACAGCCATTGCAGACCCCCAGACTGAAGGTGTCCACCCGCTCGAAGAAGCCCTGGAACTGGTCGCGGACCCTGGGGTTGAACAAGATGGACTTGGCCCAGCCCTCGCCAGCGCCCAGCACGTCACCGTAGGAGAAGCCGCCGCAGGCGACCAGGCCGCGGAAGCCGGTCAGGTCCGCCCGCCCGGCGACGATGTCGGACAGGTGGACATCCACGCACTCGAACCCGGCGCGGTGGAAGGCAGCAGCCATCTCGACCTGGCCATTGACCCCCTGCTCGCGCAGGACCGCGAGCCGCGGGCGGGCGCCTTTGGCAATGTAGGGGGCTGCGACGTCCTGGGCCTGGTCGAAGCCAAGATCGGCGCTGAGGCCCCAGTCCGCCGCATCGCCAATACGCTCGAACTCCTCCCGGGCACAATCCGGGTTGTCGCGCAGGGCCTGGAGCCGGTAGGTGACCTCGGACCAGGCCCGCTGCAGGTCGGCCCGGTTGGCCCCGTAGACCTCCCGGCCAGCGCGCAGGAACCGAACCACCCCGTCGCCGGTGGGTTGGCCAATGACCTTCGCTAGACCGTCCAACCCCTGGCCCGCCAAGGTCTCCAGCACGGCAGCAGTGTCGTCCCGATGCACCTGGATCACGGCTCCCAGCTCCTCGCTGAACAGGGCGGAGAGGTCGTCGGCGCCCACCTGTCCCAGGTCCACCGTCAGACCGCAACGCCCGGCGAAGGCCATCTCGCACAGGGTCGTCAGCAGGCCGCCGTCGGAGCGGTCGTGATAGGCAAGGATCTGCCCGCGCAGGGCCTGGACGGCGGCGAACAGTCCCGCAAGCCGGGCCGGGTCGTCCAGGTCCGGGGCCTCGTCGCCCAATTGGCCGTAGACCTGGGCCAGACAGGAGCCGCCCAGGCGGTGCCTGCCGGCGCCCAGGTCGATGAGGATCAGGTCCGTCTCGCCCTGGTCCATGCGTAACTGTGGGGTCAGGGTCAGACGGACATCGGACACCGGGGCGAAGGCGGAGACGATGAGCGACAAGGGCGCGGTCAGCTCCCGGCGGTCGCCCTGCGGTCCAGACCAGACCGTCTTCATGCTCATGGAGTCCTTGCCCACCGGGATGCTGATCCCCAAGGCCGGGCACAGCTCCATACCCACGGCGCGGACGGTGTCGTAGAGCCGGGCGTCCTCCCCGGGGTGGCCGGCGGCCGCCATCCAGTTGGCGGAGAGGCGAACTTCGCCCAGCGTGCCGATGGCCGCGGCGGCGAGGTTGGTGATGGCCTCGCCTACCGCCATGCGGCCGGAGGCGGCGGCGTCGATGAGGGCGACCGGGGTGCGCTCGCCGATGGCCATGGCCTCGCCGGTCACACCGCTGTAGTCGCTGGCCGTCACCGCACAGTCCGCCACCGGGACCTGCCAGGGCCCGACCATCTGGTCCCGGGCCACCTGGCCGGTGATGCTGCGGTCGCCGATGGAGATGAGGAAGGTCTTGTTGGCCACGGTGGGCAGGCGCAGGACCCGTTCGATGGCCTCCCCCAGGTCGATCCCAGCCCCATCGATGGGCAGCAGCGGGACCGCGACCCGACGCACGTCCCGTGTCATGCGCGGCGGCTTGCCGAATAGCAGCGACATGGGCATGTCGATGGGGGCGTCGCCGAGCAGGGTGTCGTCCAGGTGCAGGTGCTCCACCTCGGTCGCCTCGCCCACCACCGCGTAGGGGCAGCGCTCGCGCTCGCAGATGGACTGGAACTCCGCCAAGCGCTCGGCGGCGATGGCCAGGACATAGCGCTCCTGGGACTCGTTGGACCAGATCTCCATGGGCGACATGCCCAGATCGTCGTTGGGCACGGCGCGGAGCTTGAAACGACCGCCGCGCCCGGCGTCGTGGACCAGCTCCGGCAGGGCATTGGACAGTCCCCCGGCGCCGACGTCGTGGATGAACAGGATGGGGCTGGCCTCGCCCCTGGCCCAGCAGCGGTCGATGACCTCCTGGCAGCGGCGCTGCATCTCCGGGTTGGCGCGCTGCACCGAGGCGAAGTCCAGGTCCTCAGCCGAGGCGCCGCTGGCCATGCTAGAGGCCGCGCCACCGCCCAGGCCGATGAGCATGGCCGGCCCACCCAGGACCACCAGCAGCGAGCCCGCCGGGAAGGGGCGCTTCTCGATGTCCGCGGCGCGGATGTTGCCCAGGCCGCCGGCGAGCATGATCGGCTTGTGATAGCCGCGCAGCTCGACACCGTCGGGCCCCGGGACGGCCTGCTCATAGGTGCGGAAGTAACCGCACAGGTTCGGCCGGCCGAACTCGTTGTTGAAGGCCGCGGCCCCGATGGGCCCCTCCAGCATGATGTCCAGGGCCGAGACGATACGCCCGGGGCGGCCGTGGTCTTGCTCCCAGGGCTCTTCGAGGCCAGGGATGCACAGGTTTGACACCGAGAAGCCGCACAGGCCGGCCTTGGGCTTGGAGCCGCGCCCCGTGGCCCCCTCGTCGCGGATCTCCCCACCGGAGCCGGTGGCCGCCCCCGGATCGGGGGCGATGGCCGTGGGGTGGTTGTGGGTCTCCACCTTTATCAGGATGTGTACAGGCTCGTCCAGCTCCCGATAGACGGCGTCCGCCGAGTCCGGGACCAGGCGCCGGCCCGGCCAGCCGGCGATCACAGCGGCATTGTCCTTATAGGCCGAGAGCACGCCCTCGGGGGAGCAGGCGGTGGTGTTGCGGATCATAGCGAACAGAGAGCGGTCCTGGGCCTGACCGTCGATGATCCAATCGGCGTTGAAGATCTTGTGCCGACAGTGCTCCGAATTGGCCTGGGCAAACATCATCAACTCCACGTCCGTGGGGTTGCGCCGAAGCGCGCCGAAGCTGTCCGCCAGGTAGTCGATCTCGTCGTCGGACAGGGCCAGCCCGAGTGCGGTGTTGGCCTGGACCAGGGCTGCCCGCCCGCCGGCCAGGATATCCACCCGGGTCGCCGGCCTGGGCTCGGCGCGCTCGAACAGGCGTGCCGCCTCGGCCAGATCGAACAGGGCGATCTGGGTCATACGGTCGTGCAGGACGGTCGCGGCCTGAGTCAGGACCTCCGTATCCAGGTCCACTTCCGCCTCCAGGTAGTAGGCCGTGCCACGCTCCAGGCGCCGGATCTCAGACAGCCCGCAGTTGTGGGCGATGTCCGTCGCCTTCGACGACCAGGGTGAGATGGTCCCGGGACGCGGAACCACCAGGATCAGGCGCCCCTGGGGGGCATGGGCCGGCAGGCTGGGGCCATAGCGCAGCAGCCGTTCGAGCACGGCCAGGGACTCCCCACCCGGCGCCGCGCCCGCATCCGCGAAGTGCATGTATTCGGCGTAGACCTTCAGGGCCACCCCGGTGGCCGCCTGCAGGCGCTCCTGAAGTTTGTTCAGGCGAAAGTCGGAAAGGGCGGGGGCGCCGCGGAGTGTCAACATCGGGGTTTCCCAGGCTGGTGGAGGGCGCTGGGCATGATACCCGATGCGGGCTGAGCCGAACTCAGGGGAGCCGCGTAGCGCGCGAAGACCCGGTCGGACCAGCGCAAGGCCCTCAAGGAAATACCGGGGCGCAGGGGCAACTCGGCAGCTTCTCCAAAGGCACTGCCAGGCGTGTAGCAAGGGGAACAAATAGGTAACACAACTTATCGATCTGGAGTTTCCAGGTTCTGAGCCTGCCTAGGGGCCAGGCGCTTGTGCCCACGGGCTTTCGCTGGGGTTTGCGCAGATTTGAGCGGACCCCACGGAAATACCCTCTACCCCATCCACCGACCCCCTCGATAAGGCGGAAACTTCAGTTATCGAGAAGTTACGTACCGCTCTTTCCATGCCCGGTTTTACCGGGCGTTTACAGACCGTGCCGGGCCAAACTGCTAGGCTTCAGGGTGGACCACTCACTGATCGGCGATCACCTACCCATGGCCCGAAAGACCCGCCTGCTCATCGTCGAGGACGAGGCCGCCATCCGCACCGGCCTGATGGATCTGTTCGTCTTCCATGGCTACGCCGTCGAGGCGGCGGAGGACGGGCGGGAGGGCCTGCGCAAGGCCCTGGGTGGGGGCTACGACCTGCTCCTGCTCGATGTCATGCTCCCGGGCGTGGACGGCTTCGAGATCTGCAACCGGGTCCGCACCCAGGACCCTGAACAACCCATCATCATGCTCACCGCCAAGACCAGCGACGAGGACATCGTGCGCGGCCTGACCTTGGGCGCCGACGACTATGTGGCCAAGCCCTTCTCCGTGACCCAACTGGTCCTGCGCGTCCAGGCGGTGCTGCGCCGGGCCCGATCGGTGCAGGAAGACCTGGCCCTGATCCGCCTGAGCGACGGCCTGACCATCGACACCCGTAGCCTCAGCGGCCGGCGCGGGGCCGAGTCATTGGCCTTCACCCGCCGCGAGATCGAGCTGCTCCAATACCTGGCGGCCAACGCCGAGCGCCCGGTGCCGCGGGAGGAGCTGCTGCACCGGGTCTGGGGCTATGCCCGCGGGGCCGACATCGAGACCCGTACCGTGGACATCCATGTGGCCAAGCTGCGGCGCAAGATCGAACCCAACCCGGCCGAGCCCTGCCACCTGCTCACGGTACGCGGGGCCGGCTACCGGCTCCTGACGGCCTGATGGCCAGCCCCCTGCGCGGACCGGACTGGGGCGGATTCGACCGGCGACGCCTGCGCCTCGGGCTGGTGACCTTCTTCATGGCGCTCGCCCTGCCCAGCGCTATCCTCGTCTACCAGGCATTCAGTCGACTCGAATGGGAGGGCTTCCACCAACAGCAAATCCTGGCGGAGGAGCTGGCCCAGCGCCTGGACACCCGCCTGGCCGACCTGCTCCGCGCCGAGTCGGCCCGGGGCTTTGCCGACTACGCCTTCCTGGTGGTGGAGGGTGACCCCGAGGCGGGTTACCTGCAACGCTCCCCCCTGTCGGTCTTCCCACCCGACCCCCAGATCCCGGGGCTGATCGGCTACTTCCAGGTGGATGCCCAGGGGAGCTTCAGCTCGCCCCTGCTCCCCCTGGGGTCAATCGACCCGGTCGCCTATGGCCTGACCGGTGCGGAGATCGCCGAGCGCAGCGCGGCGGAACGACACCTGGAGCAGATCCTCAGCAGCAATCGGCTGGTGGATCGTCGGCGCATCGACGGCCGGGCTCAGGGAGCGGCCAAGCCGGATGAACGAGGCCTCGGCTGGCCCTCTGCCGGGTTGGTCGCTGGATCATCCGCCGTCGGTTCGCTGGACCGCCAAGGGAGCAAGCCCGACAGCTTGGCGGATGCGGACGAGAGCCGCGACCGGGCCACCTGGTCTGAGGAGGCTGCCGGGGCCGATGCCCTTCGCTCAGACTCCCCCTACCAAACGTCGGCAGAGAATAGGGCGATAGCCGGCCCCGCGACCGACGCCCAATTGGCCTTTGATCGCCTCAACGAGGTCCAGACCAGGAAACGCAAGTACGAGACCGTAGGTCGAGACCAACAGAAAGCCGAGCAACAAGCCGTCGTCGCCGCGACCAAGACCCAAAACCTGACCCGGGGCCAGCGTCAGAGCCGCAGGGAGGTCGGGGTCCTGCCCGAGCCTGAACCGGCGGCCGCGCCGTCGCCACCCCCAGCCCCCTGGATCGAAGGGGAGCGTGACGAGACCCCGCTCCGAACGAAGGCCGCACCACAGGGCAGCCCGACAGAGGCGCCGGTCGGGGAGGGTCTGACCAAGGACATCATGGCGGACGCCGAAGCCCCGGAGCGCCGGGCACCGGAAAAGCTGGCTTCAGAGCCGCAGCCCCCAGCCACCCAACGCCCCCCCATCCGCACCTTCGAGAGCGAGATCGACCCCTTCGAGGCCAGTCGCCTGGTGGGCGGTCAGCTCGTCCTCTATCGCAAGGTCTGGCGCGACGGGCAGCGCTATACCCAGGGCGCCCTGATCGACCCCGTGCCGTTCGTCCAAGGGTTGATCGGCGCCCCCTTCCGCGACGCGGCCCTGGCCCGCACCAGCGACCTGGCGGTGACCTGGGGCGGTGAGCAGCTCGGCCTGTTCGCCGGTCGCTCCGTGCGCGACTACAGCAGCAGCGGCCTGCAAGGTACCCCGCTCTACCAGACCCGCCTCTCCGACCCCTTTGGTGATCTGGAGCTGGCCTTCGCCGTCAACCGCCTGCCTCTTGGCCCAGGCGCCAACGTGATCGCCTGGGTCACCACCGCCCTGGCCCTGGTCCTGTGCGGCGGGGTCTATGCCCTATATCGCCTCGGCCTGCGCCAGATCGGCCTGGTCCGCCAGCAGCAGGACTTCGTATCTGCGGTCAGCCACGAGCTCAAGACCCCGTTGACCTCCATCCGCATGTATAGCGAGATGCTGCGCGAGGGCTGGGTCCCGGAGGAGAAGCGCCCGGTCTATTACGGCTTCATCCACGACGAGAGTGAGCGCCTGTCGCGACTCATCAACAACGTCCTGCAACTGGCGCGCATGACGCGCAACGAACAACGCCTGGAACTGCGCCCGATCTCCTGCGTCGAGTTGCTGGACCAGGCCAGGTCCAAGGTGGCGAGCCGTGTCGACGGGGCAGGCTTCACCCTGACCCTCGCCTACCCGCCCGAAGCCGGAGAGATCCTGGTGCGAGCCGACCCGGATGCCTTCGCCCAGATCCTCATCAACCTGGTGGACAATGCGGTGAAGTTCTCCGCCAAGGCGGCGCGCCATGAGGTCGAGATCGGCTGCCGGTTCCTACCGAACCGTGTGGAGTTTCGGGTGCGTGACTACGGCCCAGGGGTACCGCAGGACCAAATGAAGCAGATCTTCCGGCTCTTCTACCGTGCGGAGGGCGCCCTGACCCGAGAGACCCTGGGCACCGGCATCGGCCTCGCCCTGGTGAAGGGCCTGGCCCGGGCCATGGGCGGCAGTGTCGATCTGATCAACCGCGACCCGGGGGCGGAATTCCGCCTGATCCTGCCGGCCCAAGCGGCGGGCCCATTGCCCTGAAAGTCGCGAGCAACCCCCGTGGGGTCCGCTGCGCGGACCGACAGCCTATCAGGCAAACCCCGCAGATCGGGCGGATTAAGTCCGACACACCATCCTAGAAACGGCAGGGGGAATTGCGCGACTTTGATCAATGTCAAATTTCAGTTCATGCGACTCCGCGATCATGCAGGTACGGATACCGCTGGACCAGTCCACAGCTTCCCCCAATGCTCGTCGAACCCTGCCCCGGAATCGCAACACCACGCCAACGCCACATGCCGGCGGAGAACAGATGCAATCTCCGAGACTCCAGATCCTGACCGCAATCTGCCTCGCGGGTCTCATCGCCACCCCCCTAGCGGCGGCGGCGGAGGGACCGGATTCCTGGCGGCTGCCGGACTCCTTGGCCCAGTGGTACAAACCCGACAACGAACGTCAGGTCTGGCTGCACACCATGTTCGCCCTGCGCCGGGAGATGCAGGCGGTGAGGGAGTACACCGCGGCCGGAGATACAGACCTGGCGACCAAGTGGGCATCACGCCTGGCAGGGCACTATCGAGAGCTCCCCCGGATGGTCCCCGAATGGCGTGACGAGCTCGACCTGGAGGCCCTGGACAATCTGGAGCAGGTCACGGCATCCGGCGATTCGGTCGGGGTCAAACGGGCCTTACGCCAACTACGCAGAAGCTGTAACGGCTGCCACCGGCAGTGGCGCGCCCTGGCGACGGCTCGCTTGCGCGCACCTGTCTTTGCATCCATCCAGGTGCAGGGCGTTTCGGGCGTGGAACCCTTCGCCGACCACATGGACAGCCTCTCGCTGGACCTGAACCGGGTCCAGATAGCCAGTGAGGACGGCCGCTGGGGGGCCGGCAAGGAGGCCCTGGCCCGACTGCGCGGGGGACTTCAGGACCTGGAGACCACCTGCAAGGCCTGCCACAGCAAGGATCCGGCCCCGACGGAACGCATCCTGGGCGCCGAGAGCCAGGCGAGTCTGGATCAGGTCGCCGAAGGCCTCGGCAACCAGGATCCGAGACAAGTTGGTCGATACCTCGGCCAGGCGGCGGTTCAGGTCTGTGCTCGTTGTCACGGGGTCCACCGCACCCTTTCAGACCTGGTCCTGCACATCTACCCGGACCGTCCCTGAACCCCAACCGCGGTGAACGGCATCGCGGGCCCGCGGTCGTGGGAGCGGCGCAGGGTCACATCTTAGAATCGGCCGCGCCCTCACCCAAACGGCGAATCCCCAAAAAGGCACAATTCTCTGCGCATTCCGACGGCATGCATGTGCCGCAGCTGGGGCCGCGCCCGATCACCCTACTCGACCTCGCCACCTACTCGGCCGGCATGCCGCGGGACGTGGGCAACGCACCGGCGGGCAACGACATGCTGCTCTGGCTGCGGCGCAACATGCAGAATACTGGCGGCACGCTGGCGCTCAGCCATGCCGTCTACCGCCAGCGTCAGGCGATCCCGACAGCGACAGGCTTTGACGATGCAGCGCCGATGTCGGGGCTTGGCCTTGGCTGGATGATCAGCGAGGCGGTGGGAACCGGCCGCTGCTGGTGGAGAAGAGCGGCGCCGGGGTCGGGTTCATAAGCTTCAGCAAGAATAACGGAAACAACCTCGGGGCGGCTGGCACAATCACCGCGTCGCCGGCCATCAGCCACCGAAGTCTCCCCATAAGGCCTGAATCGCAGCTATGGCCGCCAGGGGCGCCGTAAGAATTTGTGTAACAAGCGATTAGGCCGCTAACTGTGGCGATGTTGCGGGAGGTGCTGGCTGTTTTGGTCCGTCTCTGCGTAGTTGGGTTTCGGTATGAAGCGAAATTTGGCATCGCTGATTTCGCAGTGGAGAGCCTGTTGAATCATAGGTGTTTTGCTGAGTTTGTTCTGTGTCTCAATACCGCAGGCAGCAGCGCATATTTCCGCTAACCTCAGCTGGTTATTAACTTGTCGAATTCCGATTAGCACTTTTTCATTGTGACTTTGGTTCTGCGCTGGGAGCGATTTACCCTTCCTGGCCTGGGTGGCGGGTTATGCGCTGGCCGGAGTGTGGATGTTTACTGGTGTTGATCGATTTCAGTTTAGTCTTTAGTAGATAAGGTATTGGCGTCATTGACTGTGGTACTGTGTCTGCGCTACAGATCTGGTCTAAATGGTGTGTGAAACTTGACCCTTTCCTGGCGGCTACAGGTACAATGGTTTAGATATCAGTGACCATAGAGCCTGAATCGCGGCAATGGCTGCCAGGGGTGCGTCTCGGTGCGAAGGATACGGGGACCCAGCCTGACCCCCACGAACCCAGCGGCCCGGGCTGCGGCGCGCTCGCCATCGCTCAATCCACCCTCGGGGCCAACCAACAGGGTCAGGTCCCCTACCGGGGCGGGAAGCTCGGTCAGAGGCTGGTCGCTGCGATGGTCGAGCAGGATGCCCCCGGGCTGCCCCTTGGCCAGCCAATGCTCCAATCGAGTCGCCTGCCCCAACCCCGCCAAGCGCCGCCGCCCGCTCTGCTCGCAGGCGGCCAGCATGACCCCTGCCCAGTGGGCCTGCCGTCTGGCCAGGCGGTCGCCGTCCAGGCGCACCACGCTGCGCCCGGTGAACAGCGGCGTGACCCGATCCACCCCTAGCTCCACGGCCTTTTGTAGGGCGAAGTCCATACGCTCTCCCTTGGAGACGCCCAGCCCTAGGCGGATGCGTAGGACTGGTACCGGCTCCACCTCGCCCACCGACTCGCAGGCGACCATTGTCGCGGTACGGTGCGCGTCGAGGAGCTGCCCCGCGTAGTCGTGACCATCCCCATTGAAGAGGACGACTGGGGCCCCGGCGGCGAGGCGCAGCACCAGTGTCAGGTGTTGGGATTGAGCTGCGGGCAGGCTGACCCTGGCGCCGACGGCCAGGGGTAAGTCCGCATAGACGCGGGGGCTGCGCATCATTCGGCCGTGGCGATGTCGATGCCCTCGGTGGCGATCTGCACCAGCCAGTGGATCTGCTCCGGGGTGATCACATAGGGCGGCATGAAATAGACCACATTGCCCAGGGGCCGGAGCAGGGCCCCGCGCACCAGGGCATGACGATAGACCGCGAGCCCGCGGCGCTCCTGCCATGGGTAAGGCGTGCGGGCAGCCTTGTCCTTGACCATCTCGACCGCCAGGATCATGCCGGTCTGGCGCACCTCTGCGACCTGGGGGTGGTCCGCCAATGGGGCGGCGGCCTCGGCCATGGCCCGGGCCAGGGCGCGATTGGCCTCGATGACCTGGTCCTCGGCAAAGATATCCAGGGTCGCCAGGGCGGCGCGACAGGCCAGGGTATTGCCCGTGTAGCTGTGGGAGTGCAGGAAGGCGGTGAGGTTCTGGTAGTCGTCATAGAAGGCCGCGTAGACCTCCTCCCGGGTCAGGACTACCGACAGGGGTAGGTAGCCGCCGGTCAGGCCCTTGGACAGACACAGGAAATCCGGTGCTATCGCGGCCTGTTCGCAGGCGAAGAGGGTCCCGGTGCGCCCAAAGCCGACGGCGATCTCATCGGCGATCAGATGCACCCCGTGGCGGTCGCAGGCCCCGCGCAGGAGCTCAAGGTAGACCGGGTGGTACATGCGCATACCCCCGGCACACTGGACAAGGGGCTCCACGACCACGGCGGCGATCTCCCCGGCGCGCTGGGCCAGAAGCCGCTCCATGTCCGCGAAGCGGCGGCGCGAGTACCCCTCCCAGTCCTCCCCCGGCTCCCGGTGAAAACAATCCGGCGAGGGGGCGGTGATGACGTCCATCAGCAGAGGCCCATAGGTCTCCTTGAATAGGGCCACGTCGCCCACCGCCAGGGCCCCGAGGGTCTCGCCGTGATAGCCGTTGGCGAGGCTCACGAAGCGGGTCTTTTTCCCCTGGCCCTGGTTACGCCAATAGTGAAAGCTCATCTTGAGCGCCACCTCGATGGCCGATGAGCCGTTGTCCGCGTAGAAGGCGCGGGTCAGGCCCGGCGGGGCCAGGCCGGTGAGGCGCTCAGCCAGCGCGACGGCGGGCTCGTGGGTAAAGCCCGCAAGGATCACATGCTCCAACCGGTCGAGCTGATCGCGCAGCGCCGCGTTGATGCGCGGGTTGGCGTGGCCGAAGAGGTTGACCCACCAGGAGGAGACCGCGTCCAGGTAGCGGTTGCCGTCAAAATCCTCCAGCCAGACCCCCTCGCCGCGACGGATGGGGACCATGGGCAAGGACTCGTGGTCCTTCATCTGGGTGCAGGGGTGCCAGACGACGCTGAGGTCGCGGGCGCTGAGGTCGGCGTTGGTGGTCATTGGGGGATTGGATGCCTCCGGGGGGACGGTCTGTAGCGCAGTTGGGAATGGGACAGGATGAACAGGGTTCCTCAAGATTAACAGGATCGTCATCGATCGACGGCCCACCGGCCCTGCGGCTCGGCCAACCGTGGCCCAGGTGCCTGCAATTCTTGATGCCTGGAAGTGAACGCGAGGCTGCACGGTCCAGTCTGGGGCTCGTCGTCCCGGGGGCCATGCGGATGCCGGACGCTAGGGTCTCGGCGCAAGACCCCGCCAGGACCCCAGCGCCAACAGGCCCCAGCCGCAGATGAGCAAGAACCCGCCGAATGGGGTGATGGCCCCCAGCGCCCTCACTCCGGACAAGACCAGGAGAAACAGGCTCCCGCTGAACACCAGGCTGCCAAGGGCGAAGCACGAGGCCGCGGCCGGGATCAGGCGGGACCCCGGGACATGCAGGGTGAGCAGGCCGCAAGCGAGCAGAGCCAAGGCGTGAAACGCCAGATAGTCCGCCCCTGTGCCCCAGGTGACCAACAATTCGTCAGCGACCCGACCGCGCAGGCCATGGGCCCCGAAGGCCCCAAGGCTGACGGTGAGTAGCCCATAGACCGCCCCCAGGGTGAGCCAAACCCGCGCCATGGTCAGGTCTCCTCGTCGTCGGGGTCGAGGTCGGAGCCGGCGGCGCCCAGCAGCGCCAGCGTGTCGGCGGCAATCTCTCGCACATCGGGTTGCTCGTCCTCAAGCAGACGCCGTACCGTCGGGATGGCGCCGAGGTCGCCCGCAAGGCCCAGGAAGTGGCAGGCATCCGCCCGGGTCTGGGGTAGGTCCGAAAGGGTGAGTTGCTCCAGCACCGGTACCGCCTGGACCAGGAGAGGACCATCGGCAAGACCCTCCAACAAGGCCGCGATGCCGATACGCAGGGCCATGGGGGTGTCGGCCTCACCGAGCAGACTGAGGAGGTCCGGGAGGGTACCGGGGCGCTCGACGATCAGGCGCTCGGCCTCGTCCAGACGTCGGTTTTCAAGCAGATGGGCATAGTAAGCGCCCCACCCCTCGCCGGTGGCGGCCCACTCGGCCCAGTCTGCCAGGTCACCGGCGCCGACGGCACCGACCAGCTCGAAGGGCCCGATGCGTACCCAGGGCACCGAGCGCACCCGATCCCCCGGCGCGGGCTCCGCCACACTCAGATTCACCACCTCCAGCCGCGCCAAGCGCCCGTCCTTGACAAGGCGAGCCAGGCCATCCAGCACCGCCGGGCAATGGGGGCAGCCGGAGCCGATGTAGACCAAGGCACCAATCGCCACCACCCGCCGACCCGCCGGGGAGGAGGTCGGGGCCGCACCTGGGGCCGCCACTCTAGGTGCCGGTCCGGCAGCGGGGTCGATCACTGGGAGTGAATCCATGGTCCTGAGTCCGAAGGGTGGGGCGGGTGGGAGGGACAATCGCGGAATGGCCGCAGGTCGGTCGCACAGATCCATCGACCCGCTACCTTACCCGTCCCCGGGACCTGTGCAAAGACCCCCGTCCGTCGGTTGGAGGGGGGCCCGCTTGTGGCCAAAACTCAACAAATCAAGGCATCAGAATTATCTAATAAGACCATTTTATGATGGCCCGGCGAAATACTGCTTTGACAGAGGGTTGGCCGCATCACTATCTTGCACGCCTCGCGGGGCAGGTGTGTTCCTGTCGCGCAGCGTCCGAGCCATGCCGACCCCTTCGGGGCCCGGGCCACTGAGCGGCCGGTCGGCCGCGTTGTCAAGGAGGATCGCGTCAGCGAGTTTCGGCCGCCCCGCCACTCGGAAGCCCGTCTGGGACCGCACCGTTCGGGAGCCCCCTAAGGGCAACAAGGAAGGGCAGCGCCGCGACCCATCACCACGTCGGCATTCACACCCAGTGAAACGTTAGGAGATCGAAGCACCATGCCAACTTTTGTGCGTACTGATAAGTGCGATGGCTGCAAGGGCCAGGACAAGACCGCTTGCATGTACATTTGCCCCCATGACCTAATGAAGCTGGATCAGGACGGGTCCGAGACCGGCCACGCCATGAAGGCCTTCAACCAGGAGCCCGAGCAGTGCTGGGAGTGCTACTCCTGCGTCAAGATCTGCCCGCAGCAGGCCATCGAGTGCCGTCACTACGCCGACGTCGTTCCCATGGGCGCCTCCGTGCAGCCCCTGCGCGGCACCGACTCCATCATGTGGACCATCAAGTTCCGTAATGGCCTCATGAAGCGCTTCAAGTTCCCGATCCGCACCACCCCTGAAGGCTCCATCGAACCTTACGCCGGCAAGCCTGCCGCCGTCCTCGGCCAGATCGGCGACGCTGGCTTCTTCACCCTGGGCGGCGTCCAGAAGCCCGGCGATCCCAGCGAGCTGATCCGCAAGTAAACGGACCCTCTCGTCGGGCAAGATTCTAAGAGATTCAGAGGTTACAGAAATGGCAGGTACATTCGACAATCCAGAAGTCGTCCAAGAAGAGGTCGACATCCTTATCATCGGTGGTGGCATGGGCGCTTGTGGCGCCGCCTACGAGATCGGCCCCTGGCTCGACCAGGCCAAGACTCAGGGCGTCGACCTGAAGGTCAAGCTGGTCGACAAGGCCGCCATGGACCGCTCCGGCGCCGTGGCCCAGGGCCTGTCCGCGATCAACACCTACATCGGCTCCCAGCAGGACCCGGCGGACTACGCCCGCATGGTCTCCAACGACCTGATGGGTATCACCCGCGACGACCTGGCCTACGACCTGGGCCGCAACGTCGACGACTCCGTGCATCTGTTCGAGGAGTGGGGTCTGCCGATCTGGAAGCAGCCTGGCGACGAGGGCAAGCCCCTGGTCGACGGCGGCATGCCCGTGCGTTCCGGCAAGTGGCAGATCATGATCAACGGCGAGTCCTACAAGTGGATCGTTGCCGAGGCCGCCAAGAAGGCCCTGGGCACCGACCGCATCCAGGAGCGCGTCTTCATCGTCAAGCTGGTCAACGACAAGAACGACAGCAACCGCATCGCCGGTGCCGTCGGTTTCTCGACCCGCGACAACAAGGTGTTCGTCTACAAGTTCAAGGCCTGCCTGCTGGTCGCCGGTGGCTGCGTGAACATCTTCCGTCCCCGCTCCGTCGGCGAGGGCACGGGCCGCGCCTGGTACCCGGTGTGGAACGCCGGCTCGACCTACGCCATGGCCGCCGAGGCCGGCGCCGAGCTGACCATGATGGAAAACCGCTTCGTGCCGGCCCGCTTCAAGGACGGTTACGGCCCGGTCGGTGCTTGGTTCCTGCTCTTCAAGGCCCAGGCGACCAACGCCTTCGGCGAAGTCTACATGACCAAGAACAAGCACCTGCTTGACGACTTCCCGCCCTACGGTCAGGCCAAGGTGCCGGCGTCCTGCCTGCGTAACCACCTGATGATGCGCGAGATGCGCGAAGGCCGTGGTCCGATCTACATGGACACCGTCACCGCGCTGGGCAAGCTTGCCGAGACCATGACCCCCAAGGAGATCAAGCACCTTGAGGCCGAGGCTTGGGAAGACTTCCTCGACATGTGCATCGGCCAGGCCGGCGTCTGGGCGGGTGAGAACATCGAGCCGGAGAAGACGAACTCCGAGTTGATGCCCACCGAGCCCTACCTGCTGGGTTCGCACTCCGGCTGCTGCGGCATCTGGGTCTCGGGTCCGACCGATGTCGGCGCACCGACCAGTGAGGACCACCCTGACGCGGACAAGATCCCGAGCCACCTGCCCTCCGGCTGGAACTGGGGCTACCGCTCCATGACCACCGTACAGGGTCTGTTCACCGCCGCTGACGGCGTTGGCGCCTCCGGCCACAAGTTCTCCTCCGGCTCGCACGCCGAGGGTCGCATGTGCGCCAAGGCCATGGTCAAGTTCTGCATGGACAACAAGGACTGGACCCCCGAGCTCGAGGATAACGTCGACGATCTGGTCGCCGAGATCTACCAGCCGGTGCGTAACTACCTGGAGCACAAGGACTACACCACCGCCATCGACGTGAACCCGCACTACATCACGCCGAAGATGTTGCAGTTCCGCCTGCAGAAGATCATGGACGAGTACGTGGCCGGCGTCGCCACCATGTACCAAACCAACGCCAAGATGATGGAAGTGGCCGAGCACAAGCTCGGAATGCTCAAGGAAGACGCTGTCAAGATGCGCGCCAAGGACCTGCACGAGCTGCTGCGGGCCTGGGAGAACTATCACCGCATCCTCACGGCCGAAGCCCACATGAAGCACATCCAGTTCCGCGAGGAGAGCCGTTACCCCGGTTTCTACTATCGGATGGACTACAACTTCGTGGACGAGACCAACTGGAAGTGCTTCGGCAACTCCATCTATGACAAGAAGTCCAAGACGTGGACGAACTTCAAGCGCGCCCATGTCGATTTGGTCGACAAGTCCAAGCTCTTTAAGTAAGCGCAAGCTCGCTTGAGACCTTGAGGGCCGGGCGCCGCGAGGCGCCCGGCCCTTTCTGTTTGAACCGGCGGTCGGAGCGCCGCCCCCGGCGTGACGGGGCGAAGCGAGCCCGTCGGTCTCCCCCAGGGCCCAAGGGATCGCGTCAGCCAGCCGCGGGGCGAAGCCCCGCGGACGCAACTGCTCAATAAGCCAATCCAGTCCGGCTGCTGTAGGGTGGGTCAAGCGAAGCGGACCCACCAAGATCGCCGGCATCGGCGGATGCGTCGCTGTGTGCCTCGGTCCATCCGACAAGTCAACCCCGGGTTATTGAGCAGTTACCCGGGTACCAGTCAAGCGCTTGAAATATAGCAACTACCCCTGACCTAACCGAGTTACCCAAGTACCCGGCTCGCGCCCAGCCACGGGACCGAACCCAAACCGCGGGGCGACTGCCCCTCAGGAAGCCAGAGATGCCCGACCAGAAGCCCGAAATCCCCTTCCACAGCCCGGTCATGCCCGCCGCCCTAGATGAGTCCACCCAGATCCAGTTCCGCTGCTACAAGGGCATCTCCTGTTTTAACGCCTGCTGCAAACGGGCTGACGCCACCCTGGCCCCCTACGACATCATCCGGCTCAAAGACCGACTGGGCATGACCTCCACCGACTTCTTGGCCAAGTACACGGTCCCCTTCGAGATGGACGGCGACGGCCTACCGGGCATCAAGCTCAAGACCACCGACGAGGGAGCCTGCCTGCTGTTGGACGGCGACGAGGGCTGCAGCGTCTACACCGACCGCCCCACTGTCTGCCGCTACTATCCGGTGGCCCTGCTGCAAATCCGCGAGAAGGACGGCGTCGGCAGTCAACAGAACTACTCCATGGTCAACGAGGACCACTGCAAGGGTCACCTGGAGGATCGCAAGCTCAGTATCGGTGACTACCGGGCCGAGCAGGGTGTAGCAGAGTACGACGACCTCAACGCCGAGTGGTACCAACTCATTCTTAAGAAGAAGTCCGCTGGACCGGCGGTCGGCAAGCCGCCCATGGCCAGCCTGCGGCTATTCTTCCTCGCCTCCTACGACATCGACACCTTCCGCCGCTTCGTGCTGAGCGAGAACTTCCGCAAGACCTATGTCCTGCCCGACGAGTTCTACGCCGAGGTCGAGGCCAGCGACCTGGACCTGCTGCGCTTCGCCTACCGCTTCCTGCGCCAGGTCCTGTTCGGCGAGCGCAGCGTCGAGGAGGTCGCAAACGCCTGGGAGAAGCGCATGGAAGAGCGCAAGGACATGTGGGCCGCCCAGGTCGAGTCCGAGGTCCAGCGCCGCACCCAGGCGGAAGACACCAAGTACTCACACTGCGATGACGAGGAGTCCTGCGGGGACAAGTAGCCCAGACCGATCAGGCCGTGCCGACGGCCTGAGGCCCATGCAAGCCGGGCTACAGCGGCGATGACGGCTACCGCCATCCGAACCCGTACGGTCGAGAGGGTCCCACCGCTCCGTATCGGCCAAGGGGCTTCGCCCGGATCCAGTTCGGGACATCGACCCGACCCGGAACTGGTCCTGATCGAGGCAGTGCTCGCCCACGTCATCGAGGTCGATCGGATCGAACTGTGACCATCCGTCCAACCCTGGTTGTGGCCATCTCAGCGGGGGAAGCCACATCACGAACCGGTTGCCATCTGCAGCGAACCGATTCCATGGGAACCGTTTTTTCCGCGCAATTGCACTTCCGTGTCGGGCAGGCACGGGATCGAGGCACCCGATTTTCGTGCACAATCGCGGCAAAGCTTTGCACTCCCTCGCCTTCTGGGGTAAAGTGCGCGATCTTTTTACGAGGCTTTCGGCCCCGTCTACGTCAACCTTGGCCCAAGCGCCCACGATCAGAGGAAGTGCCTTCAGTCATGCCCAGCGTCCGGATCAAAGAGAACGAGCCCTTCGAGGTCGCGATGCGTCGCTTCAAGCGCTCCTGCGAAAAGGCGGGGGTCCTCGCTGAGGTTCGTCGTCGGGAGTTCTACGAGAAGCCGACTGCCGAGCGCAAACGCAAGAAGGCCGCCGCGGTCAAGCGCCACCACAAGAAGCTGTCCCGCGAGAGTCGCCGTTGGGAGCGCCCCTTCTAGTCGATCACCGACCTGACCTGCCAAGGGCCTTGGCGCCCGCCCCCTGGGGCCCATCACCGGGCCCCTAGCACCCGACGAGATCCCGGCGATGCTTAAGCAGCGCATCCAAGAAGACATGAAGACCGCCATGAAGGCGGGCGAGAAGGTGCGCCTGGGCGTCATCCGCCTGATCCTCGCTGCCGTTAAGCAGCGCGAGGTGGACGAGCGCATTGAGCTCGACGATACCCAGGTGCTGGCGGTGCTCGACAAGATGGTCAAGCAGCGCCGCGACTCGGTAACCCAGTACTCGGCTGCCGGTCGCGAGGACCTCGCCGAGGTGGAGCGCGTTGAGATCGAGGTCTGCCAGGGCTACCTGCCGCAACCCTTGACCGAGGCGGAGATCGCCGCCCTAATCGACGCGGCCGTCGCCGCCACCGGCGCGACCGGGATGAAGGAAATGTCCAAGGTCATGGCCCAGATCCGGCCCCAGGCCCAGGGTCGCGCCGACATGGGCGCAGTCAGCGCCCTGATCAAACAACGCCTCGGGGGATAATTCCGCCAAGCCCCGCCCCTTCTGCTAGCTTTGCGCCATGGCCGGCAGAATCCCACCGCAATTCATCGACGAGCTTCTCGCCCGCACCGATATCGTCGAGCTGGTTAACGGCCGCGTCCCCCTGCGCAAAGCGGGCAAGGACTATCAGGCCTGCTGCCCCTTTCACGACGAGAAGACCCCTTCCTTTACCGTCAGTCGCGACAAGCAGTTCTATCACTGCTTCGGCTGCGGCGCCCACGGCAGCGCCATCGGCTTCCTCATGGAATACGGGCGGATGGGCTTCCTCGATGCGGTAGAGGAACTGGCCCGCCACGCCGGCCTGGAGCTGCCCCGGGAGGCGTCAGAGCACCAGGGTCCCGACCTCAAGCCCGTCTACGCCACACTCGCCGAAGCCGCCGCCATCTACCGACGCCAGTTGCGAGAACACCCTGAGGCCGGGCGGGCGATCGACTACCTCAAGGCACGCGGACTGACCGGCGAGATCGCGGCACGCTTCGGCCTTGGCTTTGCCCCGCCCGGCTGGGACCTGCTACTGCGCACCCTGGGCGATGGGGTCAGCACCCGCCAGCGCCTCGCCGAAGCGGGCCTGATGGTGGAGCAGGACGGCAAGCGCTATGACCGCTTCCGCGAACGCATCATGTTTCCGATCCGCGACCGCCGCGGGCGCGTCATCGGCTTCGGCGGGCGCGTACTGGGCGACCAGAAGCCCAAGTACCTCAACTCCCCCGAGACCCCAGTCTTCCATAAGGGCCGCGAGCTCTACGGGCTCTACGAGGCGCAGCAGGCGAGCCGCCAGCTCGCCCGGTTGCTGGTCGTCGAGGGCTACATGGACGTCATCGCCCTGGCCCAGTCCGGCATCCCCTACGCCGTGGCCACCCTGGGGACTGCGACCACCCCGGACCACCTCCAGCGCCTGCTTGCCGCAGCGCCCGAGGTGGTGTTCTGCTTCGATGGCGACCGCGCCGGCCGCGACGCGGCCTGGAAGGCCCTGGAAACCTGCCTGCCCCTGGCGACCGGTCGCCAGGAGCTACGCTTTCTGTTCCTACCCGACGGCGAGGACCCGGACACCCTGGTGCGCAAGGAGGGGGCCGCGGCCTTCGAGGGCCGGGTGCGAACGGCCCTGCCCCTATCCGAGTTCCTGTTCCAGCACCTCAGCACCCAGGTCGACATGGACACCATCGACGGTCGGGTGCGCCTCGCCAGCTTGGCCGAGCCACTCATCGGCAGGGTCCCCCAGGGCCTGCTGCGGGAGATGCTCGCCGCCCGCCTGGCGGCACTGGTGGGGGTAGCAGCCCGAGGTCTCGGTGGAGGGCCTGGGCCCCAGACACCCGGCCGAGCACCGCCCAGACGCCCCGGTCGTCCCGGCCGCCAGCAACGCCAGGCCCCACTCTCCCCTCTGCGACTGGCCATTGCCCTGATCTTGCAATACCCGCGCCTAGCCGCCACCGCGAGCCAGGTCCCGGACGACTGGCGGCGCCTGGACAGCCCCGGCATCCCCTTGTTGATCGGCCTCCTTGATGCGGTGGCCACCCGCCCCGACATCTCCACCGGCGGGCTCATGGAACGATGGCGCGACACGCCAGAGGCTCCGCACCTGGCGCGCCTTGGCGATCCTGGCGTGGTGCAACACATCCCCTCGGACGGGGTTGAGCCGGAATTTCTCGGCGCCCTGACAGGACTCAGCGCCGAGGCACGCAGCCAGGACCACCGCGCCCTGCTCAACCGACTCAGCCCGTCCCAGTGGAGCGAGGAAGACAAGCGGCGGCTGCGTGCCGGCCTGGCCCGCGACGCAAAGGAGCCCGGAGCCTAACCCCTGCGGAGATGCCGACCAGGGCCATCCCGGACCGCGGGCAGCACGGGCTCGGCGAGGGGCGTCCCCGGGACGCGCAGCGACACGAAGTTCACCAGCACAATTTTAGTGGCAATAATTCGAGAAAACCTGCTAGACTTGCGAGTTGGCTTTCTCGCCCCATTCTCCTCTCAGCCCCTGCAAGGTATCCCCTATGGATCAAGAACAGCAACAGTCTCAGCTGAAGCAACTGATCGCCAAGGGCAAGGAGCAGGGCTTCCTGACCTACAGCGAGGTCAACGATCACCTCCCGCCCGGCATCGTCGAGCCCGAGCACATCGAAGACATCGTCCGCATGATCAACGACATGGGCATCACGGTCCACGAGACCGCCCCGTCGGACGTGGACACCCTGTCCGATAATGCCGCCTCCGACGACGATGCAGCCGAAGAGGCCGCCGCCGCCCTGGCGTCCGTCGACAGCGACTTCGGCCGCACCACAGACCCGGTGCGCATGTACATGCGTGAGATGGGCACCGTGGAGCTGCTCACGCGTGAGGGCGAGCTCAAGATTGCCAAGCGCATCGAGGACGGACTCAATCAGGTGCTCTCTGCCCTCTCCGTCTATCCCCGCTCGGTAGCGCGGCTGGTTGAGCTATTCGATCAGGTCGAGAAGGACGAGATCCGCCTCAGCGACGTCATGTCCGGCTTCAAGGAAGAGAATCAAGACGTCACACCACCCGCCCCTCCGGTAGTGAAGCCAGCGCCCACGGCGGCAACAGCGTCCGGGACGGAGGCAAGCGGCGACGATGCCGAATCGGGCGATGACGACTCGGACGACGACGAAGAGACCACCCCAGGCCCAACCGGCCCGGACCCGGAGGAAGTGGCCCGCAAGGTCAAGCTCCTGCGCGAGTCCTGCGACGTACTCAAGGTCCAATTGGAGCAGTACGACCGCAGCGACCCACGGGCGCGCGAGGCCCTCACGAATGTCTCCGAGGCATTCCTCCAGTTCAAGCTCATCGCCGCCACCTTCCAGGAACTGGCGGGCATCCTGCGCCGGACCGTCGACCAGATCCGCAGTCAGGAAAGGGTCATCATGGGCCTGTGCATCGAAGATGCCGGCATGCCGCGCAAGGTCTTCATCGAGACCTTCCCAGACAACGAGACCAACGCGGAATGGCTCACACAACAGATCGATAGCGGCGCCCCCTATGCGACCCGCCTAGCGGAGCTCGCCCCCGACATCCGCCGCGCCCAGCGCAAACTCCAGGACCTGGAGGCGCTGAACGCGCTGACCATCGGCGAGATCAAAGACGTCAACCGCAAGATGTCCATTGGCGAGGCCAAGGCCCGGCGCGCCAAGAAGGAAATGGTCGAGGCCAATCTGCGCCTGGTCATCTCCATCGCCAAAAAGTACACCAATCGCGGCTTGCAGTTCCTGGACCTCATCCAAGAGGGCAACATCGGCCTCATGAAGGCGGTGGACAAGTTCGAATATCGGCGCGGCTACAAGTTCTCCACCTATGCCACCTGGTGGATTCGTCAGGCCATCACCCGCTCCATCGCCGACCAGGCACGCACCATTCGCATCCCGGTGCACATGATCGAGACCATCAACAAGCTCAACCGCATCTCCCGCCAGATGATCCAGGAGATGGGCCGCGAGGCCACCCCGGAGGAGCTTGCCGAGCGCATGGAGATGCCCGAGGACAAGGTGCGCAAGGTGCTGAAGATCGCCAAGGAACCCATCTCCATGGAGACCCCCATCGGCGACGATGAAGACTCGCATCTCGGTGATTTCATCGAAGACTCCGGGGTCGTCTCGCCGGTCGAGTCCGCCACCATTGAGGGTCTGCGCGAGGCCACCCAGAACATGCTGGCCAGCCTCACCTCCCGGGAGGCCAAGGTCCTGCGCATGCGCTTCGGCATCGACATGAACACCGACCACACCCTGGAAGAGGTCGGCAAGCAATTCGACGTCACCCGTGAGCGCATCCGCCAGATCGAGGCCAAGGCCCTGCGCAAGCTGCGTCACCCCACCCGCTCGGACCGGCTCAGGAGCTTCCTGGACAACGAGTAGCGCGGCGAACGACCGGTCTGGGTGAACGAGGGCCGTCGTGACTTAACGTCACGACGCAGCAGAGCGAACCGCCCGCACGGCTGCGGGACTGGAAGGGGCACCATGGACGGTTGCCATCCACGAGGGCCGTTAGCTCAACGGTTAGAGCAGGGGACTCATAATCCCTTGGTTGTAGGTTCGAATCCTACACGGCCCACCATAAAAACAATGGCTTAGCATAGCGTCTAGGCCATTTTTCTTTTCCCTGGCGCACTGGTGGCGCACTCGCTCACGACAACCCACCACAAGGCGCACTACTCCCGGTGCCAGCGTCCGCGCATCCGAAGGCCGCCAAAGCGCGGGCACCTGCTTGTTTCCAACAATAATTCGTCACGAACTTCTCAGATTCGCCCACCTCGCCACCGGCTATCTATCCCGAACTGCGGCACCGTCCGAGCGGTGGCGGGAGGGTCCGCTGCCGACCCAGAACGGACGCTGGCCCTGTGAACAAGAACGGTGGCAATCCAACCGATAGCGGACACTTCGCGCATCCTCGCCTTCATTACCGAGGCCGCTTTAGTGCAGCGGATTCTCAACCACATCGGCGAGCCGCCGCGCCCGCCCCCGATAACCCCTGCGCGCGGGCCACCCGCTTGGGAGGATGCTCCGCAGCCGATGCCGGACTGGGACCTCCTCGGCCAGCCCGAGCCCGACTTCGAATTTGACCAGCGTGTCGCCTGGTAACCGCCGTCTCCTGCGCGAGAGGGTGCAGTCTCCCCCGTCTCGCGTCTGCCCGCTGCGCCCCGAAATCTCGTCCCATCGCTTGGCAAAGCTCGCGCTTGCACTGGCCGCGAGGTCCGTCAGCCCCTTGGGGGACGTTGACCGATCTTCGCGCCCCCGCTAAGGTCACGGTTCAGGCCGCCCTGGGCACGTGCAGGCGCGCTTGGATTTCCTATCCGTTGTCCGTATCCGTATCCGTTTGGATTTCCTATCCGTTGGAGGGTTTGTCCTGGGAACGGAGCGGTTTCAGAAGGAGATCGCTGCAACGCTTGGCCGGCGCACCTGGAGGGGCATTCCCGGGCGTCCTATCAAGGCCGATGGCGAGGCGAAACAGGAGGAACTTGAGCTGTGAAAGACGTTCGCCGTCTCGCGGGCATTGGCCAAGTCTGGCGATCGGAGGCAGGAAACGGTGTCACCTACTACTACCTGGACAGCCATAGACCCAAACAATGGACAACATGAACGAGCCCGAAAATCAGGGACATCCCGCCCCGGGATTTCGCTCGCTAGAGAACAAAGTGAGCACGCTGGAACGGCAGATAGCCGAACAACAGGACCGGCTGCGTGACTACGAGAAGTCCCTGGTGGAGCGTATCGCCGACGTCGACGACGATCGCCGCACGACCGCATCCAGGTTGCAGCGGGCCTGGCAGTCCCAGCTCGAACAGATTAATGACCGCTTGGGGCGACAGAGGGTGATCGTGAATGGCGCCTTGGTCCTGTTCCTGGTGGTGGTTGGCGTTGTCCTGTTCCTTGCATACCACCAGGCAAATATCGACCGGCAGTTGATGGCTGACGACTTGGCCGACTTCAAAGTGGAACTGGGTCAGACGTCCGGAAAGCCAGCAGACGCAGATTCAGTGCAGGCTGAGCTGACGCGTTTGTCTGCCGCGGTAAACGAGATCACCTCCTCCCTCGGTCGGCAGGACGAGAAACAGGCTAGCAGTCTGGACACTATCCTCGAAGACGAGCGCACTGCCCGCGAACAGACTGATGCTGTGATTGGCGCGGAAGTCCAACGGCTGAAGGCGAAGCAGGAAAGCCTGATGCGGGAACTCGAGACCATACGCGAGGCGCTGGCAACCGCGGAAGCAACAAAGGCCGAGTCCGGTCACAGCCTGCCCGACAGCTCACCCGCAGAAGACGCGAAGCAAGACTCCGCGCAAGAGCCTGCCGTGGCGACTGTCGAACCACCTTTGGAATTCAACACTACCTCTTCCACCGAAGCGGTGAACAGTCCCGAGGAGACACCTGCCGGTGTCGCGGAGCAACTCTACGCCGACGCCCCTGGGAAAGCGGTCACGGACGCGAGCCCGGACGCGGAGACACCGAAGACCCTGGTCGTTGCTGACAGCACCTACGCGCTCCAGCTGATCGGGTTCTACAGCTTGGATGCACTGCTGAAGTTCGCCAATCGAAACGAACTGCCGGAACGGCTGTACTACAGGAAGGAGACTCTCCAGGGACGCCCTTGGTTCGCATTGATCCATAGCTTGCACGAGGATTACTCCTCGGCGTCGGCCCAACTGCATAATCTGCCCCTCGAACTGGTCACTATGGATCCCTGGATACGTCCTATCCGCGCTGGAGTCGAGCTATCGGTGCTTGATACGGGTTCGCAGCGGCGACCGTGACTTTTGTGGTGAACAGTATTACGGGGTTTTTGCCCAAACGGACCGGAGGACAAACCGGGGGCAACTGGCGTTATGGGGTCGGCGTTATGTTCTGAATGGGGTCAAACTACTCAGCGTTTATCCGTCGTGCGCAGGGCGCGATCTTGACGTTCGCGCGAAGGTTGGCGCGCACGTCGGATAAACGTCTGTTGGACTAATCCGATCCTGGCCCGGTGTAGGGGCCCCAGACGGCCCTCCTTACAGGTAGGGGATTGTATGCCTGTGGCCGTGGTTAGGCGGAAACTGGCCATCTTGGGCGCTGAAGAGCTCGTAGACGTGCCGTCGAGGGCCGAGTGTAGGCCATTTTCCGGGATCTCGGTGAGCGCAGTTACAGGTCCCTGTGGCACCTGTGGCCAATTTCTCCACCACTCCCGATCCTGGGTAGGGTGCCCTTGAGACGAGACCGAGTGAACAGAGCACTGGGCGAAGTGTCTTGACGGTCCGTGGCCAGGCTGACAGCTTCCAGCCAAAGGTCATCAGTGTGGGGAGCCAAAGGGCTTGACCAAGGTACTCGGAACCTTGAGCCTGGAACATGACTTCCCACTTGGAGGGCGTCAAAACGAGATCGAATTGCGGGTGCTCAGTTTCCGGGACGTTGGGACAGGTGAGTGAAGACCTTACGGCTTTTGGGGAGGTTGGCCGGGGACAGGTAACGACCCTGAGCCGTCAGTCGCGGTCGACCTCGGACTGGCCGCTATCGAACCCAAAGCGGCCCCGACCGGGATAGCGTTAAGGCTGGGGCGGCAACGGACGGCCGCAACCGAGCCACTCGTTAGGCCGCTCACAGTAACCGCCCCAGGCGGTTCCAGTCTTGGCGTTGGAGCTCAAGGCTCCGGAACTGCCGCCCACGAGAGCCGGGGTGAACAACTGGGATCAGTGTTGTTGCCTCGGATAGCTGGAACCGGGCGTTCCTGGATACCAGCGGCCCCAATTTGGCTGCGCGTGGCTGCCCGTACGCGCGGAGCACCGCGTTCAATGCGCCGAGGCCCAATGTGGCTACGACTGCCGGAGCGATCATATCGATCAGCGGGCGCAGGAATCTGCGTCCACAAGAATCGAAGCACCGTTTCGGGACTGAAGCCTGCATACCGCCCTGCTTCAAGCACAAGACCGCGTTGGTGAAGAACGCCCGTTCATCCGGCTGCCCGCGGTTTGGCACGTGGATAGCCAAACCAGCTTGTCCCAGGAGATCCACCAGCGCCACGTTGGTCGGCACGTTCGACCCTGGCCATCCATGGTACCGGAAAAACGCGTCCCTATCCGCGAAGTCCTGGGCGACAACAATGAGGCTGGCGCCGAGACTGCCCTGCCATTGGGAGTAAGGCCCGATCTGATCCGAGTCGAGGGTGCCACCCGCAACCCGCGACGGATTCTCGAGGTCCGGCGAGCAGACCTCGCAGGTCTTGCGGCAAGCCACTAGCTCAGCGTACTGCGCAGCTTTCACCAGCGTCTCCCAATCGGCCTAACGCCGCAATTAACAGGAATGGCGCTTTTTGCCGCGTCCTTGTTGAATTGCTTTGTTAGGGATTTGATGTTAATAACTAGCATCGCCCGCCATGATGACGACAAAGTTTTGCTGCATGTCTTAAACATTTGACAATTGATTGGTGTCTGTTTTTATATCGTTGGTAGCATTCTAGTAAATCCGTTTTGTCATTCTAGTAAATCCGTTTTGTCATCGGAATAATTTAGTCTACAGTTTTCCAATAAAATCTACACAATTGCATACCTATACAAAAACACCCTGACAGAGTTGCCAGGGTGTCTTGTGAACAGTTAAAGAATAACGGGGATTAAACCTTCCGTCTTATCCTTGCAATACCGACCAGACCGAGCAGCAATGCCATCAGCATCAGTGACCATTGAGTCATGGTTGGAATGGACGACGATGTCACACTTGTCTCCCATGCGCCGTCTGAATTGGACTGAGCATAATTACTTTCAGGCTCCGACAAACTATCGCAAGCACCATCAGTCACCGAACTGCAAACAATGTCTATTACACCCACGGAACTACCAAAAGCGACCCCGATGTAGTTATCAGTAGCGCCAATAGTAGTTGATATCGGAGAGGAAAAGACCACCAAGAAGGAATCGGTGATAACCCCCTGTTCGTCGGTTACAACCAGAGGTGGATAGTTAGGGTTAAGCGCACCGTCTGCACTGGTAATTGTCTGCACACCATCACTAAATGACCAACTGATCAGGATTCCACTGATGTCTGTTTCACTACTCGGCGGGATGGGACTGGAGGTAACCAGTGTCCCGGTAACACGCATGTCGGTCGTGTATACGCCAGTTGCGGTCGTAAAATTATCTCCAGTGTAGGTATAGGTTGTAGCATAGGCGTAATTACTGAGGGATAAGGGATAGGGATAGGAAATCCAACCGCACGGCAGCTGGGGTCAGGGGTGAACGTAGCATCGCAGGAAGGTGCTCCGCAAGGGCATAGTGGGGCCGGCGGGGAGGCATGCGGGGAGGAAACCGCCGGTTGGGAGGGCACTGGTGCGTCCCTTGGCGCTGCCTGGCCGAGGCACGGGCATAGCGGGCACAGAGGGTGGCGCGTCGCCTGCGCGACCAGGCGACGGGAGGCGGCTACCACTGTACCTGCTGGTCGAAGACGTACTCGGGTTGCGGTTGGGCCAGGGCGTCCCAGTCGGGTACGGCCTCGATGGGCGGGTCGTCCCAGGCGGGCGGCCCGCGGGCCGGGCTGATGGGTGGCGCCACGGCGGGCTCGCCGATGTGGTTGAGGATTCGCCGCACCGGGGCGGCCTCGGTGATGAAGGCGACGATGCGCATGTCGGCACCGCAGTTCGGGCAGACCAGGGGTAGGGACTCGAACAGGCGCGCGAGCAGCATGGCCCACAGGTAGTGCGCCGGGGAGCGGCCGCTTGGCGGCACGGCAGCGGGTGGTGAAGCCACGGGTGGTCGCGGTGGGGGAGTCAGGTCCGCATCGCGTCCGTAGGAGGTGGCGGCCAGGCGTAGGGGTGTATTGGGTGCCAGCACACCGTGATGGCGGTGGCGGTGCAGGCGCGGCGGGGGGATCAGGGCGGCGAGGTGGTCGATGAGCTCCAGCGGGGTGAGGGACAGCGCGGTTCGCCCGTCGCGCTGGGGCCTCGGCAGACGATAGACAATCCGCTCTTCGTTGACCTGTTCGATCCGCTCAAGGGCGAACGGCGGGCGCGCGCAGTAGCGTAGCAGCCGTTCCAGTCCGGCCCGGTCGGGGCCGGCGATGCGCACCGAGGCGTCGAGCGAGAAACCGCTGCTGGCCCAGGCGAGCATGTCGCGGGCGTCATCGGGATCGAGCAGCCCGTGGCGGGAGAACCAGCGCAGCACGCGGCGGCGTACCTGCTCGCAGAGCCCAGCAACCTCTTCTGCCGTCAGTGGCGCGGCTTGTCGGAACTGGACCCCACCGGCTCCGAGCGGCTCGAACACCCCGTCGAGGATGCAGCAGTGGTAATGCAGATGGCGGTTGAGAGCCGCCCCGAAGCGGTGGACGAAGCTCACCGCCCCGAAGCGCGCCCGCGGTGAGGCCCCCGGACAGCTTTTCCGCAGATGCGCCTCGACCACGCGCAGGAGGATGTGTAGCACGGCGCTGGCCGCCGCCGGCTCGCGCTCCAGGAAGTAGCGCAGACGCTTGGGCACCGACAGCACCCATTGCCTCACCGGCAGGGGCGGGAAGACATGATCAACCAGGTGTGCGGCGGTCTCGGCCATGCGCCGGGCGTTGCACGACGGGCAGACGCCGCGCCCCTTGCAGGAGAAAGCCACCAGGAAATCGTGGCCGCACTCCGGACAACGCGCACGGACAGCCTACCCGTAGGCCAGAATGCCGCACTCCAGATACCGTCTCAGCTCACGTTCCACATAGCCGGGTACCGCGTGCCCGTCCCAGTCCCCTTCGCGCGCCAGCGCGAGGTAGGTCTCCAGGTGCTGCTGGACGAGGCGGTAAAGGACGGTTTGCTCGGGGCGGCGACGGGCGTAGGCAGCGGGGCGGCATCCCCGTGGGTTGGCGGCCATGTCGGCAGCGCGGCGTGATCACGCGGATAGCTGTTTTTATATACAGCATAGCAGGGTGATCTTGGAGGGCTAAGGCAAACGTCCGGTGTCCGTTGGACTGCTGCCGTTGAGATTCGGGGAACGGGTGGCGGCTGTTGGTCGCTATGTGAAGCTTCACATAGCGGCCACTATGTGAAGTTACGAACTATGTGAAGTTGGCGTGCCGGCCTCAGCACTACCGGGCGTCGGAGCCAACGGTTTCTTCACATAGTTAGATGGCCTCAAGGAACGGTCGTAACGCGTCGGGCGCCCGGTGGCTCGGGCTTGTCGCGTCATACTCATCCGGCCTCACGAGCGCCTTCCTCCACAGGCTCTAGCGACGCTGACCGATCGGTTCGCGGGGACGAGTTCGTGTCCACCGCATCGCAGCCTCTGCGACAACCCACAGCACTTCAGAAGACCGGAAAACTATGTGAAGCTCCCGAACTGTCCGCCTCGGCCCAGCCCAGCGACCGCACAGGTTTCCAGCGCCCGACGTTTCGGAACTCCACATAGTTGCGAACTACACATAGTGGCCGGCTGCGGTCGTAGTGATAACCCAAGCTAATCGGGAATTTTGGAGCCTGTCGATGCGCGGTGAAGGGGGTGAAGCGGCCCGAGCGAGTTGGCGCAGTCTAATCTGAGAAAACCTAGCGAGATAAAGCGAGCGCTAACACCTTGGCCTCTTCTGAAAGCGCCCCGTAGCTCATGTCCGATACGAACAGAGGACGCTCCAGCACCAGCGGTTTCCTGGCATTGGGGCCGATGACCACCTCGGTGCCGACGGCGTGGTCGTCCAGCAGCGGCTGCCTGCGTATTCAGAACGCGCGTGACCCGGCTTGATGGAACGTGCCTCGCCGAAGGATCTGTAGCCAAGGAGTCGCCTTGATTGCCTGTCCCATGCCTCGAAGTGGAATGCAATCCTCTGCTTTTCCGGGTGCAGCTCCGCCCATACATCCCACGCACTCGTGCGCGGGTGGCGTAAACTTGCCCAGCCCGGCGACCGCCGGGTTGCCGCACCGCGAACCCGGAGCGTTCATGGTCCGCCGAATCGTCCTGTTCCTCCTTGCCGCGCTAGTCCTCGGCGCCGTCACCACCGGTCTCTGGTGGAAGAACGACGCCCAGGACGCGCCGCAGGAGGCCGCCTACAACCTGGTACCCCTGAAGCGGGGTCCGATCACGGCCGTGGTCTCGGCCACCGGGACCCTGAGCCCGGTCAACACGGTGCAGGTGGGCAGCCAGATCTCGGGCACCATCCAGCGGCTGAACGCCGACTTCAACGACCAGGTGAAGAAGGGCCAGGTCATCGCCCAGATTGACCCGGCCATCTTCAGGGCCAAGCTGGCCGAGGCACAGGCGAACCTGGAGAACGCCGAGGCTCAGCGCGACAAGGCCGGGGTGGCCGTCGCCGAGGCCAAGCGGGAGCTTGAGCGGGTGGCCGAGATGCACGGCAAGCGGCTGGCGGCGGCGAGCGAGCTGGATACCGCGCGCTTCGCCTACGACTCGGCCCTGGCCGAGCGCCGCGTGAAGGAGGCCGCCGTGGCCCAATCCCGGGCGGCGCTCCAGCGCGAGCAGGTCAACCTGGACTACACGACCATCTTCGCGCCCACCGACGGGGTGATCGTCTCTCGCGACGTGGACGTGGGCCAGACGGTGGCCGCGAGCTTCCAGGCCCCGACCTTCTTCACCATCGCCAACGACCTCACCCGGATGCAGGTGGAGGCGGATGTGGACGAGTCCTTCATCGGCAAGGTTCGGGAGGGGCAGCCGGTCACCTTCACCGTGTTCGCCTATCCGGAGCGCGAGTTCCGCGGCGAGGTCGCGCAGGTGCGGCTGCAGCCGAAAATCGAGGCCGGTGTCGTCAAGTACAACTGCATCATTCGGGTCGACAACGCGGACTTGGCGCTCAAGCCCGGCATGACGGCGACCGTGCTCGTCGAGGTGGAGCGCCACGAGGACGCCTGGCAGGTGCCCCACGCGGCACTGCGCTTCGTGCCCGACTGGCCACAAGGGGAGTTGGACCAGGTGCGCGCCGGCCTCAAGTCGGGCGAGGGCGTCGTCTGGAGCGCCGAGGGCGACGGCCTGGCGCCGGTGACGGTCACCACCGGCATCGTCGGCGAGAAGCTCACCGAGATCGGCGGCCCGGCGCTGACGCCCGACCTGAAGATCGCCGTACCCGAAGCACGCAAGGAGGCCACCCGGCGCCGGCGGTTCGGCCTTAGCCTCTTCTGATATAGGATTGATACTCGATGGCCGTCCCTCTCATCGAGATCCGCGACCTCAAGAAGGTCTACGCCCTGGACGGCGTGGAGATCCAGGCCCTGCGCGGCATCGATCTCAGGGTCGAGGAAGGCGAGTTCGTGGCCATCATGGGTCCCTCCGGCTCGGGCAAGTCGACCCTGATGAACATCCTGGGCTGCCTGGACGTGGCCGATTCCGGCAGCTATCGGCTGCGCGGGGAGGACGTGACGCGCATGGACCACGACCAGCTCGCCCGCCTTCGCAACCGGGAGATCGGCTTCGTGTTCCAGAGCTTTAACCTGCTGGCACGCACCAGCGCATTGGAAAACGTGGAGACGCCGCTGGTCTACGCCGGCGTGGGCCGGCACGAACGCCGCGAGCGCGCCCGCGAGGCCCTGGAGCGGATGGGCCTGGGCGAGCGCATGCTCCACCTTCCGAATCAGCTCTCCGGTGGCCAGCAGCAGCGGGTCGCCATCGCCCGCGCCCTGGTCACACGGCCTGCGCTCCTGCTCGCCGACGAGCCGACCGGCAACGTGGACACGGCCACCAGCGGCGAGATCCTGGGCGTGCTCGAGACCTTGAACCGCGACCACGGCCTGACCATCGTCCTCATTACCCATGAGTCGGACGTGGCCCTGCGCGCCCGGCGCACCCTGACCCTGCGCGATGGCCGGCTGGATGCACACCCATGAGCTGGTCCGCCGCCCTGGCGCTGGCGCTCCGTGCGCTCTGGCGCAACAAGACCCGGGCCATGCTGACTGCGCTGGGTGTGGTCATCGGCGTCGCCTCGGTGATCGCCATGGTCGCCATCGGCACCGGCGCCCAGCAGCGCATCGCCCAGCAGCTCGAAAACATGGGGACCAACAGCCTGGTGGTCCGCTCGGGCACCGTCACCCGCGGCGGGGTCCGCACCGGCGCCGGCACCACGACCAGCCTGACCCTGGCCGACGCCGAGGCCATCGCCGAGCTGGCCGACGTCGTTGCCGTGGCCCCCAGCGTCCGGGGATCGGCCCAGGTGCGCTACCGGGGTGCGAACTGGGGAACCGTCATCCAGGGCGTGACGCCGGAGTACTTCAGGGTCCGCAGCTGGCCGCTCGCGGAGGGCGAGGTCTTCGGCCAGACCCAGGTGGCCGGCGCCGGCCAGGTCTGCGTGCTCGGGCAGACGGTGGCACGCGAGCTGTTCGGGCTGCTCCCGCCTGTGGGCGAGACCATCGTCATCAAGAGCCTGCCGTGCCGCATCATCGGCGTCCTGACCGAGAAGGGGGCAACCGCCTGGGGTTCGGACCAGGACGACGCCATCTTCGCCCCCATCACCACGGTGCAGCGCAAGCTCATGGGCATCACCCACATCGAGCGCATCGAGCTCACCACCACCGGGCGCGAGGCCACCTTTCGGGCGACCAAGGAGATCACCAAGCTGTTGCGCCGGCGCCATCGCCTGACGGAGGACGCCAACGACGATTTCCGTATGTACAACCGCGCCGAGCTGGCCCAGACCTCTGAAGAGAGCGCGCGGGTGTTCACCTGGCTGCTGGGGAGCATCGCATCGGTGTCGCTGCTGGTGGGCGGCATCGGGATCATGAACATCATGCTGGTGTCGGTCACCGAGCGCACGCGGGAGATCGGCATCCGCATGGCACTGGGCGCCCGCCCGCGGGACATCCTGTGGCAGTTCCTGCTGGAGGCCCTGGTGTTGAGCGGCGTCGGCGGCCTGCTAGGCATCCTGGTCGGACTGGGCGGCGCCGCCGCGGTCGCCCGCTTCTCCCAGCTTCCGGTTGAGGTCACACCCGCCTCGGTGGTGATCGCCTTCCTCTTCGCCGGGCTGGTCGGCGTCTTCTTCGGCCTGCACCCGGCACGCAAGGCGTCGCGGCTGCGTCCGATCGACGCGCTACGCTACGAATAGCGACCGTGCGTCAAGAACAACGTGTCGACAATGTTTGTCCGAAGCGATGGGCGGTGACGCCATGAACGAATCCAAGGTCCGCATCTTCATCTCATCCCCCTCCGACCTGGAGCACGAGCGGGCCCTGGTAGGGGAGATCATCGAGTCTCTGTCCCAGGAGTACCTGCCGTACTTCGAGATCGAGGCGGTGCTGTGGGAACAGGAGGCCCTGACCGCGGCGCAGAGTTTCCAGGCGGGTCTGGTGCGGCCGTCCCAGTGCGAGATCGTGCTGGTGATGCTGTGGACCCGGCTCGGCACGCCGCTGGCCGACGAGCCCTACGGCGGCATGACCGGCACCGAGTGGGAATTCGTCGACGCGGTGGAGGCCTCGGTCCGGCCCGGGGGGCCGGAGGTGCTGGTCTATCGCAAGAGCGCGCCGCGGATGGTGGACATCACCAACGCCGAGGCCACGACCGTCGCCGTCACCGACCGGGATCGGCTCGAGATCTTCTTCCGTCGGCACTTCTTCAACGAGGACGGCAGCTTTCGCCGCGCCTTCCGCCAGTTCGACGACGACGCCCGCTTCCGCGACCTGGTCGAGACCCAACTGCGCAAGCTGCTCAATCGCCGCATCGGCGCCGAGCGGCGCTTTGCCGCCGGGCCATCGGATTGGCACGGCAGCCCGTTCCGGCCCGAGCAGCCGTTCGATGTCGCTGACGCCAGGGTGTTCATCGGCCGCGAGGCCGAGACCCGAGAGCTGATCGCTCGCCTCGACGCCCTGCGCGAAGCCGCCCCGCGCCTGCTCCTGGTGACCGGCGCGAGTGGCGTCGGCAAGTCATCCCTGGTGCGCGCCGGGCTGGTGCCGCATCTCATTCGACCGTTCCTGTTCGCCGGGCTGGCGATGTGCCGCTGGTGTGTCGTGGAGTTCGCAGCGGGCGACGAAGACCCGATCGCGACCCTGGCCAGTGCCCTGTGCGCGCCCGGGATGCTCGGCGGCGCGCTCGATGCGCTCGGCGTCGATGCCCCGCGCCTGAGCGACCTGATCGCGTCCGAGCCGAGGTTTGCGGCGGATCAGATCCTGGCCGCGGCAGGACACGCCGAACGCGAGCTGCGCAGAGGCGACGCCAACGGGGCCCTGCAGTTGGCGATCATCATCGACCCCCTGGACCCGCTGCTGGAAGAGGCGATTCCGGGGGCGCAGGCCGAGCGCATCGCCGAGCTTTTAGCGCTGCTGGTGCGCCGCCCGGGCATCTGGGTCATCGCCACCCTGCGCAGCGACCGGCTGGCGAGGCTGCCCCGGCTGCCGGCCCTGACCGGCCTGCTCGACGAGGAGCGCTGGTACCGCCTCGGGCCGACGGCGCCGGCCCGCATCCGCCAGATCGTGGAGATCCCGGCTCGGGTCGCCGGCATCGAGTACGAGGAGCGCCCCGGCGGCGCCGGCGTCGGCGTCGTCGAGACCCTGGAGTCGGACGCCGGGACCTCGCCTCACTGGCCGCCGCTGCTGCAACGGACCCTGGAGGACCTGTACACCCGGGTCATGGATCGGGCCGGGGATCAGGGCGGCAACGGCGACCGTCGGCTGGGGGTCGAGGACTACCGCTCGATCGGCGGCGTGACCGGGTCGATGCTCAGGCTCGCCGACAGCCGCTGGTCGGCCCTCGATGCTGCGGCCCGCGACGGCCTGACGGCCCTGTGCCGGGGGCTGATCGCGCTGGACGACGGGGCGCGGGCGCGACCGGTGCCGCGGGACGGCGACCTGCTCACCCTGACCCGATTGCCGGGGTGCGCGGCCCTGCTCGATGCCCTGATCGAGGCCCGTTTGGTGGTCGTTGAGTCGCTCGCCGAGCCTCATCTGGACCGTCGCTGCGCGCCGCCGAGCCCGTCCCTGACGGCCCACTTCAAGGGGGTGTTGACCCAAATCCAGGAGGAGTGGCGCGCCCGCTTGCGGCTCGGCGCGAAGCAGGCGTCGCTGGAAACCCTGACCGAGGTACCGGACGCCGCCCAAGCCGAGCCCGTGAACCGCCAGACGGACTGGAGCGCCTACCGGTCGATCGCCCGTTTCGCCCACCCGGCGCTGCCCCAGCGCTGGCAGCCGATGCGCGACTGGCTCGCCGAGCCGAACCACCGGCGCGGTCTGATCCTGCGTACCCAGATCGCCCGCCAGGCCCAACAGTGGAAGCGCACGGATTGCAATCAGGAGTATCTCCTCGGCGAATCCGGGTATGCCGCCGCCCAGGACTGGGCCGACACCCATCGCGACGAGCTCGAGCCCTTGGAGCAGGAGTTCCTTCAGCACTCCTGGGCTCGGCTCCAGTTCCAACGTCGCCGCAACCGAGTCACCATCGGTGCGACCCTGGCCCTGCTGATGGTGTTCGCGGGGGTCGCGCTGTACGCGCTCTGGGATGCCAGGCATGAGGCCCGGATCAGCCACCAGCAGGGGCTCCTGCGACAGGCCGACATCGCCATCGATCGTGGTGATCCGCTGAAGGCAGTGCGGCTCGCCTGGGAGGCCGGGCGCGACCTGCCGGAGGAGGCCACGGAGCGGCTCGCCCGGGCCATCGCCAGCAACCACCTGATAGCGACGATCCCGCCCGACGCCGCCGGGTCGAAGGACTGGGCCGCCCCGGCCGTCGCCGACAACGGCGAGACCCTGGTGACTTACTCCCCGAGCGCGGGCTCCCGACGCTGGCGACTCGACGGCGGTCGCTATCGGCCGGTCGAGACGCTCTCCGTTCCGGGGGATTCCCTGCGCGCGGTGGCGCTCGTCGGCGACGGGCCGACGCGTCAGGTCCTGGGCATCGGCGGTAGCGGCGTCTGGGCGCTGCCGGCCGAGCCGGGACAGCCCCCGGATTGGCCCTGCGGCGTCCAGGGGCGGCTCGACGCGACCCCGAGCCCCGGCGGCAGGCTGCTCGCCGTGCCCCATCGCGGCGAGGGCGACGAGGATGCCCTGTGCCTGCTGGACCTGACCCGGCCGGGGGAGGTCCTGTGGGATCGTGACCTACCGGGTGAGCCGATCCGTGCAATCGCCTTCAGCCCGGACGGCGATCTCATCGCGCTGGCCTCCCGCGCCGGCCGGGTACTGTTGCTCGATCCCATGACCGGCGAGCAGGTCGGCGTCCTGCCGCAGCAAGGCGCCTTCGACAAGCCCGCCTACCGGGTCGCCTTCGGCCCGGCGGGGAAGCGCATCGCGGTGGCCACCTGGGACGAGCAGGTGCATGTCTTCGAGCGTGACGGCAAGCCGCTGATGGTCCTGGGCAGCGTGCTGCGTGGTGATCGGCAGGTGAGAATCCACCAATCCACGGTGCGGGCGATGGCGTTCTCCCCGGATGGACGCTTGCTGCTGGTCGGCGACGGCACCGGCCAGCTGGTGCGCTGGGACCTCGACACCAGGAGCCCCGAGGTGCTCGGCGAGCATGACCTAGCCATCGAGCGGATCGACATCGCGCCCGGGGTAGATCCGCGTCTCGGCGAGCACCTGGCGTTGAGCCTGTCCCAGGACGGCAGCGCCCGCCTGTGGGGGTTGGAGACCGGCGCGGCGCTGACCGACTTCAGCCACGATGCCCCGATCTCCGATGCCCGCTTCAGCGCGGACGGGCGGCGCGTGATCACCGCCTCGAATCGGGGCGGCTCGGTGCGGCTGTGGTCGGTGGCGCCGGAGAACGGGCTCACGCTCCATCTGGCGAACGTGGACCACGCCCGAGGTCTCGCCGTCGCCGAGCTGCCCCCCGGCAAGGGCCGGGCCGGCGACTTGTTGCTGGCCGTCGCCGGCCATGACGGCGGCATCGACCTCTGGCGTCACGAGCCTGGCCCCGAGCGCAAGCCGCCGACCCGGGAGATGCGCTTGACGGGCCATGAAGACCGGTTGCGTCAGGTCGTGTTCGCCCCGTCGATGCGCTGGCTGGCGAGCGCCGGCGCCGACGGCACGGCCCGGGTCTGGGACCTGGCCAGCGGCGAGAGCTGCCGCCTGGACGTCACCGCCGAGCCCGGCGTCTGCGTCGCACCCGGGGCGTCCGATTGTCCCAGCGTTTACCAGGTGCGCTTCTCGCCGGACGAGCGCTGGCTGGTCACCGCCTCCAACGATTCGGTGCAACCGCTCAGGCTGTGGGACCCGCTCACATGCCGGGCGCTGGCGCAGCCGCCGAGCTTCGCATCCATCGAGGGCGGTGTGCGCGCCCTGGGCCTGGCGTCCAGCAAGTCCGGCGCCCTGCTGCTGGCCGCGGGTGGGCGGGACGGCAGCCTGGAGGTGTTGCGCCAGGACGCGACCGGCACCTGGTCCCTGTTGTGCGGGATCGATGCCCATGACGGGTGGGTTCGGGCGCTGGACTTCTCGCCGGATGGGCGCTGGCTGGCCACGGCGGGCCGGGACGGGCGGGCGGCGTTGATCGACCTGGCCGATGATCGCTGCGCCGAGCCCCGCTACCTGAACCCGGATGCGGGCATGCTCTATGACGTCCGCTTCGCGCCGGATGGTCGCGATCTGGTGACCGCGGCCTTCGACGCGAAGGCCCATCTGTGGTCTCTGGACGGCACCCTGGTGGCGGAACTCATCGGCCACCAGAACAGGGTCGACTCGGCCCGGTTCAGTCCAGACGGACAGTGGATCATGACCACGTCGCGGGACGGCGCCATCGCAATCTGGCGGCGTCCCCGCCGCGGGCATGACTTGGCGCCCAAGCCCTACCTGATGCTCGATCCGGACCTGCAAAGAGTCACCGACGCGACCTTCGACCCCGGCGGCACGATGATCGCGGCCGCTTACTGGGACAAGGCGGCGGTGCTCTGGCGGTTGTGGAACCCCGAGCCCGATCCGCCCGAGGCCTTGGTCGCGCATTGGGGGACCGAGCGGGCTCGGTTGGCCTTGATCGGCGAGGCCCAGCGTTATCTGCACGAACTCGATGGCGGGTCGGCGGTTGGCGCCAGCGCCGATCACCCCAGCGCCGATGACGCCAGCGGCGGCGACCGGTAGCATGCGCGCCGACCTTGGCCCCGAGCGAATCCGGATCGCAAGGCCCCGGATCAGCTGGCGGGATCGCGCTCCTCGATCATGGCGCTGGCCGCTGATAGACACCGAGGGCATTGCCCACTTGCCGACTCGCGACCAGGCGATCGTCAGATGTTCCGCAGCGTATCCCAGATCAATGCTGCCGCCATCACCCAAAGCCCGACCCGCAGCACTTTGCGGTACTGCGCCGGCTGAATACGGCGGCGCAGCACGATCCCACCCCACACCGCACCAGGCACCAGCGGCAACGCCCACAACGCCTGGGTCAGCACTGCCGGGTCCAGCGCATCGTTGAGCGCAAAACCGATCAACTGGCCCGTCTTGCTGGTGATGAAGCTGAGGTTTAAGGCCGCGACCATCAGCTCCGGGCGCATGCGCGTGTACAGCGCAAAGACGATCAGCACGGGCCCGAAGACGTTGACGACGCCGGCCAGCAGGCCAAGGCTCAGACCGAGCACGGCCAGCCCCCACTTGGGCACCCTGCGCTCGCGGTCCACACCATGTAGCCGTTCCGCCAGCAGATAGGCCACCAGCACCAGCGCCAGCAGCAGGCGGAACGGCTCGGGGTCCACCGACAGCAACACCTGAGTTCCGATCAGGCTGCCGACGATGGTAAAGGTCGGGATCGGCCAAAAGAGTCGCAGGGCCTCCGCTCGATGCTTCTCGCCGAGGATGCTGACCAGGTTGATGAGCACGGTGGGGAGGAGGGTCAGCAGGATCGCGGCACGCAGATCCATCACGAGCGCGAGCAGGGGCGTGGCCACCATCGGGAAGCCGAATCCGAAAGCACCGTGTATGAACGCGGACAGCAGCAAGACGGCGAGTACGGAAAGATCTGGCATCGGGCGTCACAATTCCTGTCGTTACATTCTGTTACAGAACCTTACGCTGCGGAAACCCACGCGGGTCGCTTGCAGTCCAGACTTCGCCTCGCAGTCAACACTAACCGGAGGCAAGCACCATGTTGAAGATTTCACTGATCACCCTGGCCATCATCGTCGTCCTGGGCGCGGTTGGCGTCGCGTGGGCGCGGCACAGCGGCTACTGCGGTAGCGGCGACTACTTCCAGCACGTCACCGAACGGGTCTCGCGCAAGCTCGAATTGAACGAGGGGCAAAGCGAGAAACTACAGGGCGTTGCAGAGGCGCTGCGCGGTCTTCGCACAGACTGGTCTGGGCAGCGCACCCGGATGACCGAAGAGGTTCAGGGTTTGCTGGCCGCGCCCGCACTCGATCGCGCCAAGGTCAGGGGACTGCTCGATGAACGGCGCCAGGCAATGGACGAGCGCGTGGGCGAGATCGTCGAGGCCTTCGCCGACTTCAGCGACACCCTGGCGCCGGAACAGCGCACCCGGCTTGCCGAGCTCATCGCCAAACGCGCGCAGCATCGCTTTGGGCCTCCCGGCTGGGCGCACTGATACGCTACCCACTTGATCCGCCCCGCCCGTCTCCACGGGCGGGGCGGATCGTTGCACAATTAGGCTCATGCCCCGCATCCTTCTCATCGACGACGACCAAGGCCTGGCTGCGCCCTTGCGGGAGTACTTCGCCCGCTTCGACCTGGAACTGCTAGCCGCGCAGCACCCGCAAGTGGGGCTGCGCCTCTTGCGCGAGGAAGCCCCGGACCTGGTGATCCTAGATCTGATGCTTCCCGACATGGACGGGTTTGAGGTCTGCCGCACCATTCGCCGCGATAGGGAGGTGCCCATCCTGATGCTCACGGCCCGAGGCGAGGTGACCGACCGCATCGTCGGCCTGGAGCTCGGTGCGGACGACTACCTCCCCAAGCCCTTCGAGCCGCGGGAGCTGGTGGCCCGAATCCAGCGCATCCTCAAGCGCTCCGGCGCCCGTGCCGCCGCAGACCAGGGACAGTGGCGGTTTCCCGATCTGCACATCGATCGCGAGCGCCACCTGGTGGCGGTTCAGGGAGCGGAGGCCAGGCTCACCGACATGGAATACCGCCTGCTGGAGCTGCTCGCGAGCCGTCCCGCCCACCCCTTCAGCCGCGACGACATCCTCAACGCGCTGCGCGGTGTGGAGGCCGACCTCTACACCCGGTCCGTGGATATCCTGGTCAGCCGCCTGCGCCAGAAGCTGCGCCCCACCGATTACATCAAGACCGTACGCGGCGCCGGCTACAGCTTCGTGGCACCACGCCGATGAGACGCCGCCACAGTCTCTCCGGGCGCCTCCTGCTGCTGTTTTTGCTGACCGCAGTCCTGATCGCCGTGGTGGTCCGCACGGGCTTTCGCTACGGCGTCGAAGACGGGTTCCAGGAGCTGATCGGGCCCCACCTCGATGAGTACCTCGAGCACGTCCTCGACGAGCTGGGAACCACGCCCACGCCCGAGCGTGCCGCCCGGCTCGCGCAGCGGCTGCCGATTGAAGTCCATCTGCTTGGCGCCGAACCCTGGTCCTCGACGGGGACGCCGCCGGCACTCCCACCTCGCACCTCGGTGACCCGGACCTTGGCCGACGGGACCGCCGTCGAGCTGGAACGGGGTCGGGACGGATTCGTCGTTCGTGCGGCACGCGGGGATATGACCGTTGTGCTGGTCCCCCGAGGTCTTCGGCACACCGAAGCGGTCCCGTTCGCAGTTGGCCTCACCATCTTCGGGGTCCTCGTCGTGCTGATACTCGCCTATCACGCGATCGGGCGGCTGTTTCGGCCAATCGAGACCATACGCGCTGGTGTCGCCCGCATCGGGTCCGGCGACCTGGGGCATCGCCTCGCCATCCGCCGACGCGACGAATTGGGCGAGCTCGCCGACAGCATCAACGCCATGGCCGACGACATCCAGGGCATGCTGGAAGCGAAGCGGCAACTGTTGCTCGCGATCAGTCACGAGCTTCGCTCACCGCTGACACGCGCCAGGCTCAATGCCGAGCTGCTGGGGGACTGCAATCCCCGCGATGCGCTGCTGGCGGACCTGGGGGAACTGGAGGCCCTGCTCGGTGAGCTGCTGGAGTCCGAGCGTCTGCGCGGACGTCACACCGCCTTGGCGCGCGAGGCGGTGGACCCCACCGAGCTGCTGAACGGCCTCATCGGGGAGTCGTTCAGCGGCAACGATGTGCAGCTCGAACTCGACCCGCCGGGGACCTGGCTGTCGCTCGATCCGGTACGCATCCGCCTGCTAGCCCGCAACCTGCTCATCAATGCGATCCGCTATACGCCCCCTGGCGGACCGCCGCCGAGCGTGACGAGCCGCGTGGACGACGAACATTGGAGGCTTGTGGTCAGCGACAGCGGGCCAGGGGTTGGCCCGGAGCAGATCAGGCGGTTGACCGATCCCTTCTACCGTGCGGACACCTCTCGCCAACGCGCAAGCGGCGGTGTGGGGCTGGGGCTCTACCTCAGTCGCGCGATTGCCGAGGCCCACGGAGGATCGTTGGACATCGACAGCGCGCCCGGACAAGGCACTCGTGTCACCTTGAGCGTTCCCGTGTCCGATGACGGCTGATGGAGCCGATGCACCCCTCAAGCGCGTCAGCCTGAAACCTCGCGGACCAAACTCCGTGGCCCATGCCAAGCCCCATGCAGCCTCCGAGATCGGCACACTATTGGCGAGTGACTACTGAATCAGGGCCGCCCACTCTCCAGCATCGACTTGCCGCAACGCTGCCTCGGGCACGTGATGCTCAAACTTCTGGTGGTTAAGCGATCACGAGCCGCGCCAGCTTGGAAGATTTAGGTTTCATCAGGCGTTCGCCCGTGCCCGCTCTTCAAGCCATGTGTCGGTCAGCGCGCGGTCTAACCGTCAGCGCCGCAGGTGCCTGGCTCGGGCGCGACCGCTATTGGCGCCTCTGCGGACCGATGAGTCC
>CAWJRN010000020.1:0-18630 GCA_963845265.1 uncultured Gammaproteobacteria bacterium
TGGACGTTTGGCACCGTAACCTTTGGGAACGAATTGACGATCTCTACGAGCAGACCCTGGACGTGGACCAGTTGCGCCACTGGAACCAATTCTTCTCTCTGTGCAAGGCATGCTTCGCACCAGACGACGGCAAGGTCGTTGGCGTCGGCCAGTTTCTCTTTCTGCAAGCTACGCTGAGTCTGGCGGTAGATGCGTTAGTTGGCGCGTTGCACGGCCAGGACGGCGTTGAGCCCACCGAAGCCAAAGGAGTTCGAGAGGGCCACCCGGATGTTTACCTCCCGCGCGCAATTTGCAACATAGTCCAGGTCGCACCCCTCACCGGGATGTTCGAGGTTGAGAGTAGGAGGCACAACCCCATCACGCAGGGCCAAAGCCGTCGCGATCAGTTCCAGTGCCCCGGAAGCGCCCAGGGCATGGCCATGAGCGGCCTTGGTCGAGGACACCGCCAGGCCGTCGGCATGAGGCCCGAAGACTGGTCGGATGGCGCGGGTCTCTCTCGTCGTTGACCCACGTCCCGGTCCCGTGTGCATTAATATAGTCTATGTCCCTCCGGGGCCAGGCCGGCGTCGGCGAGCGCCGCGCGGATGGCCGCCGCGGCCCCTTCCGCCGATGGATCAGTGATGTGGCAGGCGTCGGAAGACAAGCCAAATCCCACCAGCTCCCCGTAAATCCGCGCCCCACGGCCGCCGGGCGTGGACCTCAGCCTCCAGCGACCAGCACCCCGCCCCCTCCCCAAGGACCGGACCGTTGCGATCTCGGGAGAACGGTCGGCAGCCGTCTGGCGACAGCACCCGCAGCGCCTCCCATGCCTTGAGCAGCCCCACAGTGAAGGGAGCGTCCGTCCCGCCAGCCAGGGCCACTGGTACGCAACCGCTGCGGATGAGTAGCACCGCTTGGGCCACAGCGTGGCCAGACGGAGGCGCATGCGCTGGTAACACTGAATGCCGGCCCTGGATACCCAGCCCAATGCTCACCTGACTGGCTGCTGCACTCGGCATCCCCCGCGGGATCGTGTAGGGGTGCACCGCGGGCGGCCTTCCGCATAGAGCGGTGATAGGTCTGCTCCTCGGTTTCCTTCCCGCCACAACCAGTCCCGAGGACCAGCGCGGCTTGCTGAAGATCGGCCGCGGCTCAAGCCCGCATCAGCCGCAGCCTCGCGGGCGGCGATAAGGGCATACTGGGAGAACCGGTCCAGCAGCGGGAAATCGGTTGCCGAAAAGTGGTCGCCCGCAGCATAACCCGTTGGAGTCGTACTGCAGGCAGGGCCGCAACCCCCTTGCGTCGCCTCTGGCAAGTGGCGCCAGACTCGGGGCGTGATGCCGGTCTCCCCGCCGACAAGAGGCGTCCCAAAGGGCCGGAACGCCCCTGCACCAAGGGCGCAGAGGCTCCCCAGCCCCGTAATGAGGACCCTGGTCATACATCGGCCAACCTGGACGCACCCGCCCAAGTCCCGACTTTCCCTCGCCAGGGGATAAAACGTCTATTACGCCCTGTTCGCCGTGAGCCGATGCAAGCCGTCAACGAGGTCCTGAACGGTGCGCAGACCCTCGATGGCCGCGTTGGGGATCTCCACGCCCAGGGCCTCTTCTAGCTCGTAGGCGATGGTGATCGCCTCCAGTGAAGTGACGCCGAGGTCAGCTCAACTCGGTCTCGGGGTGATCTGCTCGGGGGTCAAGATTTGTTATGTCGCAATGACGAGATTGTCACGATGCTTCGACGCAATGCGTCATGTTCGTTTGTCAAGTGCCCGTATAATGAATGCGTTGACTGAAGCTAGGACCCAAGCGGCCCAGCATTGGCATGCAACGCGGACGACGGAACCTTGCGCAAGACTATACCGAGAATCCTCCGGGAAAAGGCAAAGTCTGGCTAGGGCATGATCGCGCCTGGCACCGCCCACGGGCGGTAAGCGCAGACAGCGAACTGGAGCAATCCCTTATCCGGATCGCTTTCCTGCTGGTCCTTCTTAGGGCTACCTTGCCCTGGCCCCGCTCGGAGACCCGCTGATGACCGCACGCTGCTGTCACCTCGGCCAGTGACTCATCGGCAGGCTTTCTGGCCTTTTCCGTAACCCTGGCGGCGGCCATTATCGTCAGACCGGGCCGTCCTCGGCTCGCGGCGTGTGATCGGCGCTATCGGCGACATCGGGGTGGTCTCGATCGGCTCTGGCAACGGTCGGCGAGATCGCCGCCCCTGGTGGTGGATCTACCTCTGGGTGACCTTCGGCAACGGATTCCGCTTCGGGCTACCCTACCTTTACATCTCCGCCGGCCTGTCCTGGCTCGGGTTTGGGGCCGTCGCCTCGATCAACCCCTTCTGGGGACAGCACCTCGGCCTAACCGCTGGGGCTTGCTGTTCTCTCTGGTGGTACTCCCCGCCTATGCCGCCGTCCTGCTGCGCCGCTTAAACGCGGAGACCGAGCGGGCCGAGGCCGCCAACCGGGCCAAGAGCAACTTCCTGGCCAACATGAGCCACGAGATCCGTACCCCGCTCAACGGCATCATCGGGCTCAGTGACCTGCTCAGCAGCAGCCAGTTCGGCCCCCAGGAGCGCGAGTATGTCGATGCCATCCAGTCCTCCGGGCGCAGCCTGCTGGGCTGATCGAAGGGGTCCTGGACATCTCCCGGATCGAGGCCGGCAAGGTTAGCTCCCAGCAGGTGCCCTTCGACCTCCACGCCCTCACCGGCACCATGATACAGATGTTCGGCGCCCAGGCCGAGGCCAAGGGCCTGCGCCTGTTGAGCCAGATCGCACCGGAGACCCCCTATGCCCTGGTGGGGGATCCGGGCCACCTGCGTCAGGTCCTGATCAACCTCATCGGCAACGCCGTCAAGTTCACCGAGGCCGGCTCGGTAGAGCTGCGCTGCCACCCACTGCGGGACAACGCCGGGCGGGTCCTGATCCGCTTCCAGGTCCTGGACACCGGCATTGGCATCCCCATCGAGGCCCAGGCCAACGTCTTCGACAAGTTCACCCAGGCGGATCAGAGCGTCACCCGGCGCTTCGGCGGCAGCGGGCTTGGCACCACCATCGCCAAGAACCTGGTGGAATTGATGGGCGGTCGCATCGGCTTCGACAGCACCCCAGGCGTCGGGACCAACTTTTGGTTCGACCTGGAGTTTGCACGCCAGGCTGGAGCGGATGCGGCTGCGGAGCCCCAAGGCCTGGCCGGCTGCCGGGTACTGCGCCTCTCGCCCCCGCGTAGCCGCGCCGGGGAGATCGCCCAATGCCTGCAAGGCTGGGGGATCGACAACGACGCGGTCGATAGCCTGGGCGAGGCCCGCCGCCGCCTGCTGGCCGGGCGCGAAAGCAGCGTCCCTTACGAGGTCCTGCTCATCGACCGCGCCCCGCTGGACCGCGAGACCCGCGACTTCCTCGCCGCCTGCGAGGACCACCCGGGACTCGGCCGGCTGACCCTCATCGTGCTGCCCGCCGAGGCAGACCAACTCCATGCCCGTGGCATGCTGCCGAGCCACGCCCATGTCCTGTCCGAGCCGCTGGACAAGGCGCACCTGTTCAACGCGCTGCACGCCTCCCAGCAACGCCCCCAGGGCGGGACCGTGGTGAGCTTCGCCGAGCATCTGGAACGACGCGCCACCCCAGCCACCGCCGCGCTGAATGTCCTGGTCGCGGAGGACAATCCCACCAATCGCCTGGTTATGGAGCACCTGCTGGAACGGGCCGGGATTCGCTGCCGTCTGGTGGAGGACGGTGAGCAGGCCCTGGAGGCCATGGAGGTCGAACGCTTCGACTTGGCCATCCTGGACATGCACATGCCCCACCTCGGCGGCATCGAGGCCTTCCAGCTCTATCGCTTTGCCCACGCCGGAGAGTCCAACCAGGTCCCCTTCATTCTTCTCACGGCCAATGCGACCGTGGAGGCGCGCTCCCAGGCCGAGGCGGCGGGGATCGAGTACTTCCTGACCAAACCCATCTCATCCGCGGATCTGCTCAAGACCATTGGGGAGGCGACCCGCTCCACGCAGACACCGGCCACGGCCTCCGCCCCCAAGCCCAGTGACGCCGATCAGGTCGATTCGGAGCAACTCGCCGACCTCTTTGCGATGTTGCCAAACAAGGACTTCAGCGAACGCCTCATCGTTGGCTTCAAGGCCGACGGGCGCCAACTTCTACGCCAAATGAGCGAAGCGGTGGATGCACAGGACTGGAGTGCCCTGCGCGACCTCGCCCACGCCCTCAAGGGCAGCGCCGCCAACCTGGGGCTGGTCGCGCTGCGCGAGCAGGCGGCGTGGCTTCAGGACAGCGGCGACGTCGACCTGCGCGCGTTCGCCCGCCGGCGCATCACCGACCTGGGGCAGAGCTTCGAGACCGCCACCGGGATACTGCGCCGAGAGGTGGCACGCCACCTCGATGGCCGTACCGGCAGCGAGGCCCACTGAGACCGGACGAGCCACCTTGCCCAGCGGATTTCTCCGATAATAGGAGATACTTACCCACCACCTGACAAAGCCGGAAGAGGCTCTCATGTCCCACTGTCGTCGCCTTAGCGTTATCGCCGCAGCCCTGGTGCCTACACTGGCCCTGGCCTGGCCCCCTTTCGAGGCCTATGGTCCAAGCGGCGAGGCCATGCCTCCGATGGACCCCACCCAACGATCAGACCGCTATGGTCCGATGGCCACCAGGGACGCCATGGCGCCCAGGAACCGGTTCACCCAAACCAGCGGCCTGCGCATCCAACAAAGCGCCACCGATGACGCCTATCTGCTGGACATCCAACTCTCCGGAGTCATGCCGGAGCAGATCAAGGTCGAGGCCCGCGGCCCCTGGCTGCGCATCACCCAGGACAACAGGGCCCAGGCCAGCCAGGAGGAGACCCTCAGCGATGGTCGCGGTTGGCGACGCAGCTTCAGCTACTCCAGCGCCACGGCCAGCCGCACCCTGCGGGTGCCCCGGGACGGCGACACCAACGCCCTCCAACGCCAGGACACGCCCGACGCCGTCCACATCGCCATCCCGCGCACCAAGCCCCTCACCGGACCACGCTGACCCGACCCCGACCACTCACCGGAGCACCCCATGACCGAGACCTTCGCCACCGCCCAGGATGCGGAAGACGCCTTCTACGACGCCATCGAAGAGGGTAACGCCGAGCATATGGCCAGTGTCTGGGGCACGGCCCCGGACATCGCCTGCCTGCTACCCATGCAGCCCCTGTTCCACGGCGACGATGCCCGCGACCTCTGGGCGCCCCTGTTTGCACAGGGCGGGACCCTCGACCTCCAGGTCCGGCATATTCGCTGGATCGAGCTCGGCGACCTGGCCATTCACTATGTCACCGAGTGGATCAAGCCACCGACCGGCCAGCGAGCCCCGCCGCCCCTCTATGCCACCAATATCTTCCGTAAGGGCCCCGCGGGCTGGAACCTGCTGCTGCACCAGTGTTCCCCTACCCCGCCACCACCCGGGGCCATGGGCGGACAGACCCCGGCCTGAGACTCGGCCCTTGCCAAGAAAACCTGGCGCGGGCGTTTGCCATCCACCATGCGCGTAAAGCTCCACACCCTTGGTTGCCGGCTCAACGAGGCGGAGTTGGAGGCCTGGGCACGGGAGCTGCGTGCCCAGGGCCACAGCCTGTGCCCGGAGGGGGAGAACGCCGACCTGGTCGTGGTCAACACCTGCGCCGTCACCCAGGAGGCGGTGCGCAAGTCCGGGCAGATCCTGCGCCGTAGCCGCCGCGACAACCCCGGCGCCCGCCTGGTTGTCAGCGGCTGCGCGGTGTCCCTGCCGACCCCGAACCCGGCCTTGAGCGCCGGAGCTGACCTGGTGGTGAGCAACGCCGACAAGGACGATCTGGTGCGGATGACTGAAAAACGGCTGGGCATCGGCCGCGTGTCCGGTGTGCCGGTTGCATTCGACGGCGAGACCCTCTTTGCCCGCTCCCGCCAACGGGCCTTTGTCAAGGTCCAGGACGGCTGTCGGCATCGCTGCGCCTACTGTGTCATCACCCTGGCCCGGGGCGCCGAACGCAGCCGCCCGATCGCGGAGGTGGTGGCAGAGGTCGCTGCCCTGACCGCCGCCGGGGTGGCCGAGGTGGTCCTTGCCGGCGTACACCTGGGGGGCTATGGCAGCGATCGTCCCGGACAGCACCTGATGGGCCTAATCCGGGCCCTACTCGCCGAGACCGGGGTTCCGCGCCTGCGCCTGGGCTCCCTGGAGCCCTGGGACCTGCCGGACGGTTTCTGGGAGCTGTTTGCGGACCCACGGCTCATGCCCCACCTGCACCTGCCCATCCAGAGCGGTTCGGACAGTCTGCTAAGGCGCATGACCAGGCGTGGTCGAGCCCGGGAGTTCGCAGCCCTGGCCGCCACCGGGCGTGGGCAGGTCCCGGACCTGAACCTGACCACAGACGTGATCGCCGGCTTCCCCGGGGAGACCGAAAACCAATGGCAGGAGACCCTGAAGCTGGTGGCAGAGATCGGCTTCGGCGACATCCACGTCTTCCCCTTCTCGCCCAGGCCTGGCACCAGGGCCGCCGCACTGCCGGGGCAGATAACGCCCGAAGTTCGCCAGGCGCGGGCGCGGGAGCTGCGGGACCTGGCAATGCGGATGCGTCGTGGGGCCCTGGAATCGCTAATCGGGCGACGCGTGGAGGTGCTGGTCGAGGGATCGGAGACCAGCGGTACCGCCCAGGGCGAGCGGTTGGGTTATACGCCAAACTATCTGCCGGTGCGTCTACAAGGCATCACCGACATCGAGGATCGGCAGCGACGCATCCGCCCCATTCAGCTGACCGCGCTCACGCCGGACGGCGAGGCGTTGGTCGGCATGGACGCTGCGACCTAAGAAGTTGGCAGTTGTTTGAGATAGGCGAAACCGCCAGCGAAAAACGGGAATCCCATATGCGACGGGAAGGGTTCAGTCCACCTCGGCCTTTGGGAGAGGGGTTGAGGGAGAGGGATACGCCAGAACAAGAGGTTGAATCCCCCTCACCCCAGCCCCTCTCCCCCGGGGGGAGGGGGACTGAACGGTTACGTTGAGACGGTTACGCTGGCGGTTTCGGGTACATCAACAATTTCTTACTGACAACTGAAAACTGAAAACTGAAGACTTCTTCGGCTACATACCAGCCAAGGCCTGCGTCCCACCGATCGGGCCATGGTCCGCGACCTCGCCTGCGGGCGCCGCCTCGACCTTGATCGGGGCGGCCGGCTCAGGCGGATCATCCGGGCTAGGCTCCGCCTCTGGCTCCGGCTCGGGATCGGGCGGCAGCTTGACGGTCATGGGGGGATCCCCGTCCAGGGCCGCGAGGGCCTCGGGGTCGCGGCCATAGATGTCGCTGCGGAAGCGTACCTTTCCGTCGCCCAGGCCCTCCGCCGTCCAGTAGGCGAGGATGACCTCCAGGGGTTCCTTGAGCCGGACGGAGCGGGTCTTGCCCTTATCCACCACCTGCTGGAGCTTGGCCTGGTCCCAGCGCTCGGGCTGGCGCAACACTAGCTCGGCCAGTTCGAAGGGCTTGTCTACCCGCACACAGCCGGAGCTGGTCATGCGCACCGGTCGGTTGAACAGGTGGCGGCTCGGGGTGTCGTGGAGATAGACCGAGAAGCGGTTGGGGAACATGAACTTGATCCGACCCAGGGCGGCCTTTTTGCCGCCGCCATCCTGACGCAGGGTATAGGGGAAGGCCCGGGCGGGCAGATTCCAGTTGACCGCCGAAAGGGGCACGTTCCGCCCGTTGCGGTCGATGGCCTTGAGCCCCTTCTTGGCGACATAGCCCGGGTTGACCCGCGCCTTGGGCAGGATGTCATCCTTGAGGATGGTCGGCGGCACCGTCCAGGTCGGGTTTAGCTCCAGGTACTCCAGACGGTCCCGGAAGGTGGGGGTCTGGCGGTCTTCCCGGCCCACCTGGGCCTTGGTGGACCAGGTGACCTCTCCCCCCTGCATCAAGTTGACCTGGAAGACGACCACGTCCACCAGCAGGTAATCCTCCGGAAGATCCCGATAGACCCAGCGCATGCGCTCCAGGTTGACGCGGATCTGGTCCACCCGCTGCGCCGCCGAGACGTTCAGCTCGCCCAGGGTATTGGGTCCTACAACGCCGTCCGCCGCGAGTCCGTGTGACCTTTGGAAGGTCTTGACCGCCTCGTGGAGGGCGCGGTCGAAGACCTTGGGGTCCGCAGACCCGGCGAACCCGTACTCGCCGGAGGCACGCAACCGGTCGCGCAGCGCTACGACCCGCTGATCGCGGGAACCCAAGGCCAGCTTGCCACCCTCTGGAACCGCCTTCCAGCTGCCGTTCGCGGCCACCTTGCGATAGTGGGCCAGGCCCTCCTTGAGTCGGGTATAGAAGACAGGTTCGCGCACCAAGTGGGCCAAGTGGTCGCCCAAGTCTCGCGCAGCTAGGGCCCCGTCCAGCTGGCTCACCAGGACCTCCAAGGTCGCCGGGTCCGCGCCGTTGCGTTTGCGGTCGATCGCCACCGGATCGACCTTACCGAACAGGCGATGGTGGAGGTACCGCAGCAGGCTGTCGGTGAGCAACAGCTCGGCGTCGTCCCGCGCCGAGCCGGTCAAATCGGTGATCGCCTTGCCGCCGAGCACCGAGGTCACGACCTGGCCCTGGAAGTCCCCCGGGGTTAGGCCATCCTCGGGGCTCAGCTCGATCGCCCTTTGCAGGGCCTTCACCTGACCTTGGCGCTGCCAGGCAGGGCGGTCGTCACGCCCGCGGTAAAAGGCGTCGAGGACGGCCACCGAGGCCAACCCATGGCCGGCGACCTTGGGTTTCGCCTGGCCAACAAGGGCGTCCAGGCGTGTACGCAGGGTGCCGGAACGCGCCTGCTCTATTGGCGCAGGAGCATGGGCCGGGACGGACTCCTGTGGCCCCATCGCCCGGGCAGGCGACGGCTGCTGCGGCGCCACCGCTTGGGCGGGACTGGCATGCGGCTGCTCGGCAGCTGCGGGCGGCACCAGGCCATCGACCAGGGTACAGGCCAGGACCAGGGAAAGGGTCAGGGCGCTCCAGCGGGGCAGGAACATTGGGCGGAATCCTCTACGACTTGGGGTATGCATCCAGCATGGAAGCTTGCCAGTCAGGGTCAGGGGGCAGCCGGCGCAAAGTGCCGCCGAAACCCAAGGCATGGCCAAGCTCGGAAAGGGGCCTGCGCAGGACCGGCAGGAGCTATGACGCGGTGCAGATTCTACCGCCTTTGAGGACCATGTCACCGTACCACGAGTCGCGCCTCGGGGGGTGCGAGCTGATTCAAGCCTCGGATGGCCTGAATCAGCATCTCCCTGAGGCAAAAGCCCGGGTCGGGCGATCAACACTCCCCGACCAACTGGACCCGCCCCTCTTCGTCCACCGACTCCATGCGCACGGTGAAGCCCCATAGGCGGCGCAGGTGCTTGAGCATCTCCGGCACACTCTCCCCGAGGGGACGGCGATTGTATCGGTAGTGGCGCAGTGTCAGGGAACGGTCGCCGCGCCGATCCACGTTGAAGACCTGGATATTGGGTTCGCGGCTGCCCAGGTTGTATTGATCTGCGAGTGCCCGTCGCAGGGACCTGTAGCCGGCCTCATCATGGATGGCGGTGATCTCCAGGCTATCCTCGCGGTCATCGTCCTGGAGGCCGAAGAGCCGAAACTCCCGCATCAGGGTCGGAGACAGATACTGGGCGATGAAGCTCTCATCCTTGTAGTTGCGCATGGCAAAGTCCAGGACCTTGTGCCAATCCTGCCCGGCAAAGTCCGGGAACCAGTGGCGATCCTCGTCCGTGGGCGCCTCGCAGATGCGGTGGATGTCACGCATCATCGCGAACCCGAGGGCATAGGGGTTAATGCCGCTGTAATAGGGGGCGTCGAAGGGCGGCTGGAAGACCACGCCAGTGTGGGACTGGAGAAACTCCATCATGAAGCCATCGGTCACCATGCCCGCGTCATAGATGTCGTTGAGCAGGGTGTAATGCCAGAAGGTCGCCCAGCCCTCGTTCATGACCTGGGTCTGGCGCTGGGGATAGAAGTACTGGCTGAGCCGCCGCACGATACGCACCACTTCGCGCTGCCAGGGCTCCAGCAGGGGGGCGTGCTTTTCCAAAAAATAGAGGATGTTCTCCTGGGGCTCCTCGGGGAACCGCGACGCGCTGCGCTCCGCCTCCACGTCGTCTGCCTTGGGCAGGGTCCGCCACAGGTCGTTGATCTGGCCTTGGAGATAGGCCTCACGCTCCTGCTGACGGCGCTGTTCCTCGGCCATGGACAGGGGAGCGGGACGCTTGTAGCGATCGACCCCGTGATTCATCAGGGCGTGGCAGGAGTCGAGCAGCAACTCGACCTCTTCTTCGCCGTAGCGCTCCTCGCACTCTGCGATGTAGCGGCGGGCGAAGACCAGGTAGTCGATGATGGCATCGGCGCTGGTCCAGGTGCGGAACAGGTAGTTGCCCTTGAAGAAGCTGTTGTGCCCATAGCAGGCATGGGCAATCACCAGGGCCTGCATGGGCAGGGTGTTCTCTTCCATGAGATAGGCGATGCAGGGGTCGGAGTTGATGACGATCTCATAGGCCAGGCCCATCTGACCGCGGCGATAGGTCTGCTCCGTGGACACGAACTGCTTGCCGAAGGACCAGTGCTGATAGCCGATGGGCAGTCCGATGGACGAGTAGGCGTCGATCATCTGCTCGGAGGAGATGACCTCGATCTGGTTGGCGTAGGTATCGAGCCCATGGACGTTGTGGGCGATCTGGGCGATCTCCCGATCGAAGCGTTCGAGTAGCGGGAACGTCCACTCGGAGGAGTCGGAGATGAGTCGGCTGGTCATGCACTCTGCCTCTTGAACAACTCGCGGAAGACAGGGTAGATGCCGTCGGGGCCGTCGATCTGCTGCATGGCGAAGTGCGGGTGGGCCGTGCGCACCTCCTCGTAGGCATACCACAGGCTCTGATGCTGACGGGGGATGATCTCGACATAGGCGAAATAGCGCATCAGGGGCATCAGGCTCTCGGTGAGGATCTCCCGGCAAACGGCAGAGTCCGAGTCCCAGTTGTCGCCATCCGAGGCCTGGGCGGCGTAGATATTCCAGCTACCGCCACCGTAACGGGCCCGCACCACCTCATCGGCGAGGTTCAGGGCACTGGAGACCACGGTCCCGCCGGTCTCGCGCGAGTAGAAGAACTCCTGCTCGTCCACCTCCTGGGCGATGGTGTGGTGGCGGATGAAGACCAGCTCCACCTTCTTGTAATTGCGCTGAAGGAACATGTACAGGAGTATGAAGAAGCGCTTGGCCAGGTTCTTGCGCACCTGATCCATGGAGCCGGACACGTCCATGATGCACAACATCACCGCCTTGCTGGTGGGCTCCGGGCGCTTGGTAAAGGCCTGATAACGCAGGTCGAAGGTGTCGATAAAGGGCAGGGCCGCAATGCGCGTCTTGAGCCGGTCGATCTCCTCGCGCAGGGCCAGGATGCGGGGGTCGTCCTCCCCTGCCCCGCCCGCCAGGAGCACCTCGACCTCGTCCGCCAGCTCGCGGATGCGCCCGCGGTGGGGTGCCCCCAGGGCAGTGCGCCTGGCAACCGCCCCCTTGAGGGAGCGCACCACGTCGATGTTGGACGGATTGCCGTCGGCGCTGTAGCCGGCGCGCACGTTCTTGAACTCGGTGGTCCCCAACAACTGGTTGCGCACCAGACGCGGCAGCTCCAGGTCCTCGAACAGCAGGTCCAGGTATTCGTCGCGGGACAGGTTGAAGACGAAGTCGTCCTCGCCCTGCCCGCCCTTGCCGGCCTTACCCTGCCCAGAACCGCCACCCTCGCCCCCTTCGGGGCGCTCTACCCGGTCGCCGGACAGGAAGTCCTGATTGCCCGGGTGCACCATGTCCCGGGTCCCGCCCGGACCGTGATGAAAGGTCGGCTCGGAGATGTCCCGGGATGGGATGCCCACCTGCTCGCCACTGTCGATATCGGTAATGCTGCGCCGATTGACGGAATCGGCCACGGCCCGCTTGAGCTGCGACTTGTAGCGACGCAAGAACCGCGCGCGGTTGACCGCGCTCTTGTTCTTGCCGTTGACCCGACGGTCGATGATGTTGGACATAGGCTATTGCGCCTTGCGTACCCGCAGGTACCACTCGGAGAGCAGGCGTACCTGCTTGGCCGTGTAGCCCTTGTCCACCATGCGGTCGACGAATTGGTCGTGCTTCTTCTGATCCTCCGCCGAGGCCTTGGTATTGAAGGAGATCACCGGCAACAGCTCTTCAGTGTTGGAGAACATCTTCTTCTCGATCACCGCCCGCAGCTTCTCGTAACTGGTCCAGCGCGGATTGGCCCCGGCGTTGTTGGCCCGGGCGCGCAACACGAAGTTCACGATCTCGTTGCGGAAGTCCTTGGGGTTGGAGATCCCCGCGGGCTTCTCGATCTTCTCCAACTCCGCGTTGAGCGAGCCCCGCTCCATCATCTCGCCGGTATCCGGATCGCGATACTCGCTGTCCTGGATCCAGTAGTCCGCATAGGTCACGTAGCGGTCGAAGATGTTCTGGCCGTACTCCGAATAGGACTCCAGATAGGCGGTCTGCAACTCCTTGCCGATGAACTCGGCATAGCGCGGGGCCAGATACTGCTTGAGAAAGGCCAGATAGCGGTCCTGCACCTCGGCCGGGAGCTGCTCGCGTGCGATCTGGCGCTCCAGCACATAGAGCAAGTGCACCGGATTGGCCGCAACCTCCACGTGGTCGAAATTGAACACCTGGGAGAGGATCTTGAAGGCAAAACGGGTAGAGATCCCGCTCATGCCCTCGTCCACACCGGCGTAGTCCCGATACTCCTGAATGGACTTGGCCTTGGGGTCGGTGTCCTTGAGGTTCTCGCCGTCGTAGACGCGCATCTTGGAGAAGATGTTGGAATTCTCCGGCTCCTTCAGGCGGGTCAGGACCGAGAACTGGGCCATCATCTTGAGCGTCCCCGGGGCGCAGGGGGCCTCGGACAGCGAACTGCTGCGCAGCAGCTTCTCGTAGATATGGGTCTCCTCGCTCACCCGCAGGCAATAGGGGACTTTGACGATATAGACCCGGTCGAGGAAGGCCTCGTTGTTCTTATTGTTGCGGAAGGTCTGCCACTCGGACTCGTTGGAGTGGGCCAGGATAATGCCCTGGAAGGGCAGCGCCGAGAGCCCCTCGGTACCGTTGTAATTGCCCTCCTGGGTCGCGGTCAGCAGCGGGTGCAGGACCTTGATAGGTGCCTTGAACATCTCGACGAACTCCATCAGCCCCTGGTTGGCCCGGCACAGGGCCCCGGAGAAGCTGTAGGCGTCGGCGTCGTGCTGGGCGAAGCGTTCGAGCTGGCGGATGTCGACCTTGCCCACCAGGGACGAGATATCCTGGTTGTTCTCGTCCCCGGGCTCGGTCTTGGCGATGGCCACCTGCTCCAGGATCGACGGGTGGAGCTTGACTACCCGGAACTTGGTGATGTCGCCGTTGAACTCCTGCAGGCGCTTGACCGCCCAGGGCGACATGGTGGTGCGTAGGAAGCGCCGCGGGATGCCGTAGTCTTCCTCCAGGATGGGACCATCCTCCTCCGGGGAGAAGAGCCCCAGTGGCGACTCGAAGACCGGTGAACCCTCGATGGCGTAGAAGGGGACCACCTGCATCAGCTCCTTGAGCTTCTCGGCCAGGGACGACTTGCCCCCGCCTACGGGCCCCAACAGGTAGAGGATCTGCTTCTTCTCCTCCAGGCCCTGGGCGGCGTGTGTCAGGTAGGAGACCAGATGCTCGATGGCCTCTTCCATCCCGTAGAACTCGGCGAAGGCCGGGTAACGCCGCAGCATCTTGTTCTGGAAGATCCGACTCAGGCGCGGGTCGTTGCGAGTGTCCACCAACTCCGGCTCGCCGATGGCCTTGAGCAACCGTTCGGCCGGTCCGGCGTAGGCGCCTGGGTCGGACTTACACAGGTCCAGATACTCGTCCAGACGCAGCACTTCCTCACGCGATGTCTCGTAGCGGGCCTGGTAACGGGCGAAGATCGACATACGACACCTCTGTTCATGCATGCTCAGTTCTGGTCCCTGTCGGCGGGTGGACGACGGGCCAGCGCTAAGGGATAGATGGTGACCGCCTCGCCGCGGTCAAGGCAACCTTGCTCTATGAGCTGTTAGCGCAACAATCGGACCAGTCCAGCAAAAGCGGCTGAATGCGGCAATCCGTCGCAATCCATGGGCCACTGGCCGACATCGGGTCCGCTCACCACCCCAACACCAGGGCAGATAAGGGCAGTTTAGAACGTCGGGAAGTGGGGTGGTTCACTGCGCGCACCAGATTGGAGCGGCGCGGGCCGCTTACCATCTCACAGGCGCACCATGACCTGGCAGCCCGCCGGATAGTACCCTGCTTCACCCTATTTTGCGTGCTCAGCCCTTGAATGGGCTCCTATTCGGCGGCCACGACGCCTCAGTGGGCTGAGAACGCAATAGGGTGAGGTACTGGCCTGCCTCGGTACGGAACGACGGATGCCGGTCGGCGCTAGAATAGACCATCCCCTGCCCCACCCGAGGTCGCCCCATGATCGAGATCCGTGTCCAGAGCGAGCCCTTCGACCCTGCCGCCGAGCAGGAGTCCCTCTGGCGTGACCACCCCCAGATCGGCGCCCTGGTCAGCTTTCTGGGGCTCATGCGCGACCTCAACGAGGGCGAGGAGGTTGCCCAGATGACCCTCGAACACTACCCCGGGATGACGGAAAAAGCCCTGCAAGCCATCGCCGAGGAGGCGGCGGGACGCTGGTCCCTGGACGGCATTCGCATCCTGCATCGCGTTGGCACCCTCAGTCCCCAGGACCCCATCGTCCTGGTGGCAGTCACCAGTGCCCACCGAGGGGAGGCCTTTCGCGCCTGCGAGTTCCTGATCGATTACCTCAAGACCCGCGCCCCTTTCTGGAAGAAGGAGACCACTGAGTCCGGTGATCGCTGGGTCGAGGCCCGCCATACCGATACTGCCTCTGCGGAGCGCTGGGCAGAAAGCGAAGGACCCAAGACATAGAGATGCGCCCCGGGTGTGACGCGTCCGCCCGACGTGTCATGCGTCGATCCAACGGCTCGCGGGGATCGAGAGCCGAAGCCGCCCTACAGAGTCGAAGGTCGCCCAAACCGGGCAGTGGTCCGAGGGCCTGTCCAGGGCACGGATGTCGTAGTCGATGCCCGCCTCCACCAGACGCTCCCGCATCGGGGCCGTAACCAACAGCAGGTCGATCCGCAAGCCGCGCCTGGGCTCCCGGTCGAACCCCTTGCTGCGGTAGTCGAACCAGGAGAAGCGGTCATTCACATCCGGGTGCAGCACCCGGTAGGCATCGTGCAGGCCCCAATCCGTCAGGGTCTGTAGCCAGGCGCGCTCCTCAGGCAAGAAGCTGGTCTTACCCTCCCGCAGCCAACGCTTGGCGTTGTCCGCACCGATGCCGATGTCCAGGTCCAGGGGTGCGATATTCATGTCCCCCACCAGGGCCAGGTTCTGGTCGGGCGAGAAGTTGTCCCTCAGCCAGGCGGTCAGCTCCGCGTAGAAGCGCTCCTTGGCGGGGAATTTGACCGGGTGGTTGCGCGCCTCACCCTGGGGGAAGTAGCCGTTGATCACCGTCACCTCGCCGCCCCCCGGGAGGGCATAGCGCCCGGTGATGAGGCGCCGTTGCGCATCCGGGGCATCGCCCGGCAGACCGCGGATCACGTCTAAGGGTGCCTGCCGACTGAGCAGTGCGACCCCATAGTGCCCCTTCTGCCCATGGAACTCCGGGACGAAATCGAGGGACTCCACCGACTCTCGGGGGAACTCCGGGTCTGCGACCTTGCACTCCTGAATGCCCAGGATATCCGGATCATGGCGCTGCTTTAGCGCCTCCAGTTGGTGGGGTCGGGCACGGATACCGTTGATATTAAAGGAGACGATCTTGAGCAAGGGGAGACTCCTCGGGCGGGTGGGCAGGCGGCAGCGCAGCAAGCGTCGCGAAGGAGACGAGAATGGCGGATCGGCTTGCGGAGGGCAACCCTAGGGTTGCAGCCATCGGCTAGAGGCGCTCGACAAGCACTGGTGTACAGGGATATTCCGTCATGCGTTTCAACGATACCCCTCGTCCCCCGCACGGGTGCAGCCGCGGAGCGGGGTTGCTATGCGCTTTCATCTACCGGGCCTACCCAGAAAAGTGGGTTATGAGCAACTTCCCAAAGATGGCCATCAAGATCCTTGAAATAGCCGCTGTAGCCACCCCAGAGAACCTTCTGTGGCGCTTTAACCAAGATGGCTCCCGCCCCAACGGCCTGCGATATCACCTCATCGACCTCGTTCTCGGAGCTGACATCGTGGGCGAGCGCAAATGATTCAAACCCCGCGCCTTCGGGAGACACTCCTGCATCCTCGGCCAATGCTTCTCGCCCATATAATCCTAGCCACGAACCATTGAGTGTGAAAAAAGCGACATCAGGAGGCGACTCCATTCGGGGAAGCCCAAGCCCCTTTTCGTAGAACTCAATAGCTGCGGAAAGGTCACGGACACCGAGCGTGATCATACTGATTCTTGGTTTCAATGTCTGGACTTCCTTCCTGCTCGAATAACGTCTTGCACAATCCGCCGTTTGCTCATTAGACGGAGAGCAGCGACCGCTAGCCGCCACTCGATCAAGGCTTGCCTTCTATCTTAGGCGTTCTTCTTTCTGAGCTGAAGAAGCCTAGCCCACACTAATTCACGAATCGTATAACACACCTACGAACTCCCTTATAGAAACCCGGCGCCAATTAACTCGCCACCCTCATTAAGCGCCAGTTAACCGCCCACCTGACCAAAACTTCGCCAGCAACGTTCTCCAACTTGACCGAGCGCGGCGCTCTTCAATCCGTAACTTGTTGGATGAGGAAAATTCAAACTCAACTGCGGCCTGCTCTACGACCGGCGCTGATATTCGCCTTGTTCAACCCCGGTATCCAGACGCCATGAGGCGTGTGCTCCGCAAAATATGCGCTAACCGCTCGCAGGCGCCTCTGAAGCGATCGATAGCGGGTCGAACGTCGCGCGTTCGCCCACACGCTGCACAAAATCGGTAAACATGCACTGTTCCAAAACGTCTCCGCTCCAATTCACATGCGTTTGCGATCGAGTATACATTGCATATGTGACGCGACCTTCCAGATAGGCTCGGATATATCCTCATCGGTTGCCAGCTCCGGGGGCAAGTCGCCATACCAGGACTCACCCAACACAAGGATTCGCAGCTTAGGGTAGTCAGGGCCGATCCAAAGTTTCTCAGGGTACGCCGTTTCGACACTTCCCATAACCCGCAGGACTTTGGCGGGGTGCGTCGGAGCTGGCTGGCCCTGAGCGACTATACCGGCTGACTTGGCAGCGCCTCGCAATTCGATCTTCTGTACGGTCTCTCGATAGATGGATATTTCGCCACTCTGGACGCTCATCGGAGGTGGCGTCAATGTTGGAATGACGTTCTCGTAAAAATACGCAAGCGCTCGCCATGTTGCCGCCCATTGCGTATCGGCGGTAAGAATGGCACTACCTTTTGTAGAATACCGTCCTGTCGTGTTGCTCGAACACAGCTAGGCCGTTGGGCGCAGCGATCACCCATTGCTTAGAGCACTTAGGTTGCTTCCAGTAGCGCCAAGTTCCTGGATCTTTCCTCTTGCCACCGTAGCCCAGAGAAAGCCAAAGTCGCTGTTGTGGATCAGCGTCTCTGCTCATACTGCCCCCTCCCGTGAGTCGACCGACTGCAGCGATATAGCCACGTACTGGTTCATCAGCCGTGACATAAATTTGAACGCCCCGTGCCTAGGGACGCTTCTCACCGAGGAATTGCGAAATCAACGGCCACTGATGCGCCAAACTCCAGCATTAGTTGCGCATAATTCAGCATTCCCTTAACCCCCCAGCGATGCTAAGCCGCCGACGAACGAGGTCCGCTAGAGCTTACTGCTGGCTGATTTTTCTACAAGTTGGCCATCTACAAATTTGTGCAGGATGCTGGACACAAGGGTTTGATAAGGAATGCCTTCCTGTACGGCATGGACTTGAAGAGCCCTAAGATCACGGGATGACAATCGAATGTTAATTCGAGCATCTTTTCTGAAAGTGGTTTCCGCAATGTCACGATGTCGTTTAATCTCCTTGTCTACGTCCTGGACAGGGCTAAGCTTCCCTGCCTCAAACGCCTCAAGAATTTCCGCTTCTTCTAGGTCCAAGTTCATACATTTGAACCACCAATGTATTTCTTCGTAGTTTTTCGGCTCGGAATAATGGTCTTCAGAAAACACTTCGCTTTCTGTTTCGACAAACGGTACGAGATAGGCGTAATCTTCAATCAATACAACCGAGATTTTTTGACCGGGATATCGCTCCTGATTCGGATGATCGAAAACATCGACTTCGTATCCGAGCTGGATATTGAGGACGATTTCTTCAAAAGAAATTCCCCTTTCAGCCTTGCGCACTTCATTCTTTTCTGAATTCCATGCAAATGCTTCTACTTGGTCGAAGTCTAGCGTGGCGTGTGCCTTTTGTCTTCACCAGCCAACTGGATTTTGACGAACCAAGTTGCCGGATGCGCGGCGATGCGATGCGCATCCGATCAGAAATCGGGCGTCAGGTCAACGAGTTGCGCCTGCCTGACAACTCCTTCCGGGCCGCAACGTTATCAGGCAATTTTGGCGAATGTGTGGAACATTC
>CAWJRN010000021.1:0-20670 GCA_963845265.1 uncultured Gammaproteobacteria bacterium
GGCGGGGACTCTCGCCCGGCAGGAGACGCAGAGCTTTGCTCGGCGTGATTACGTTGTGCACCCCCGCGCCTCACTGCGGTCCGGGTGAGAGCAAGGGCCAAAGTATCGCGTCGGCGGTGGTGTACGTGTTAGACGAGTTCAGGCGCACGGTCCGCACAGCGGACCCTACGGCGAACCCATGACCCGTAGGGTCCGCTGTGCGGACCGCGGGTGGCCACAGAGGCTCTCCGGCTCGAACGATGACCGAGGCCCTTGCTGTCATTGCTGATTTTTCCGCTCTGTTTTCCTTCCTTTTCCCCGTCTCTGATATAAAGCATCACCCATTAGCCATCATGTGGTTTTTCGAAGTGAATGACATATGCCAGACCATGGCCAAAGAACGCCCGCTCGCGAAAGCCGGTTGAAACTGCAAGGCGCGTTACGCTGCCACGAGCTTGAAAATGAGGATCGAAGATGACCTCTACAACCGCCAAGAAGCCACCGGGCTTGAGGGCGTTAAACAGTTCAGTGAAAGCGGCACTACGATTGGGAATCTCTCCGAGGACAGTGACCAAGACGGCACGATCGAAGTGATTAGCGGGAAGTCTTCCATCGCCAAGGGCAGCAGCGACAAACTCGACATTCGTGAGACCGGCAGCCTCCGTCTTTGTCTTTGCGCGGGCGAGCATGCCCGTCTGGATGTCAAGCGCAACAACACTGCCGGATGAGCCCACGCTCCGCGCAAGGGGAACTGTCAGGCGTCCCGGACCGCATCCTGCGTCTAGGACTGTCATGCCAGGGGTAAGAGCAAGAGTCTCGACAATGAATGCGGCCCGGTTTGTCTTGGTGAATGGGTTGTCAATCTCGACGAGCCAACGTAGCCAAACCGGACAGGGCAGGGATTGACGACGAGAAGCAAGGCGCCATATTCCCGTAACGAGAGCGATTGCAACGATGATGATAAGAACAGTGATTGATACGCTCATGACTGTTTGACGTTGAAAGTGGCTCTCTTACGTTTGGTGCCAGCGGACTCCGTGTGGACAAAGCGGGGATGTCGCAATCGACCGTGGGGACAAGCTGGGGACAACTCTCATGTACTTCAGTGCGTTAGCGCGCTCTGTGCCGCAAGTTGTCCCCAGCTTGCCCCCACTCATCCCCCCTTTGCCCACACTGCGCCGCGCTCGCCCCGCTGCAGGCCCAAGACGCCTGCGGCGCAACAACAGCTAGTTTTTCGCCGTAGGTATGGCAACGGGTTGGTGCCCTACCCACACAAAATGTAACAGGGCCGTTTTGTTAGCCTCTCCGAGATTGGAGGCTTGTGGAAGCGCTGGATCGCGAGAGCCTCGGCCCAAGCTCATCTACGCCGTATTTCAATAGTCGGCGGCCAACTCGCCCGTACCGTAACTGGTCGGACTATATCCCCAGTTCTCTTCCTCATCGACCACCTGAGTCTTTCCCATCGACATCATCAGCCGGGCGTTCATCACCGATACCGAGGCATACTCGCCGAAGATGGTGGCAAGGCGCTTGTGACCGTCAGAGAACTCGCATTCTTCTTCTGTCGAACCGAGGTTCATCACCCCGATGATCTCGTTTTTCAGCTTGAGCGGAACGCACATGGCGCTATTGACCCGGCTTAGTAGAGCGGTCGGCCTGACGAAACAGCCGTCGTCTTGCGCGTTAGCGTTGAGCAAGATGGGCTGGCCAGTCTGGGCCACCCATCCGGCAACGCCCTGGCCGACCTCTTGCCGGGTCGCTCTAACTACCCGGTCCGCAAGTCCTACGGCACTGGCGATGTACAGATGTTGCTTGCGTCGGTCCATCAACATGATGGATCCGCGGTTTCCACCTACCAGCTTCAGCGCGGCGCGCAGTACGGTCCCAGTAACCTTGTTGTCTTCCAGTTCGGCATTGACGACGCTGATAGCCCGATACAGACTGGTGATCTCAGTCACCAATCCCTCTAATTCCGCTGCCTTCCCTTTCTCATGCTTAAGCTCGTGGCGACCGTCTTCGAGCTCGTCCCCCAGCCGGTCAATTTTATGCTCCTTCCCGACAAGCTCCCGAATGAGTGTCGTCTCGATCTTATTGAGGCTACGCTCCTTCGACAGCGCATACAAACAGGTGAGCAGCGAGAGGATCGCCAATGATGGAATGAGGTACCCTTGTGCCTGGTCGTAGGATATGAACGTGATGAGGCCCGAGAAGATGGTAATGACCACGATCAGAAGCTCCAGGAGGCCGGTTCTCTGTTTTTTGAAATCGGTCAGTTGCATGTCATCTCACCGTTGGTTGGGTATGACGGTCGTGTTGCCACGAACCTCCCGAACGTCTGCGCTTTTCGTGTTCTCCAGCTCGCGTACAGGCTGCGGAGATTCCCATCGAGGTCCACCGCTCGTTGCAGTTTCGACCGATATCACAATCAATAAGAGCATTAGCCATGCCAACGTGGAAACGCTCTCGTTTCAGTAGGTTCCTGCCAGGTTTGGTGCGGAGTATGACAAAGTTTGTCACTTCCTTGACGTCGCGCGCCCAGGCGCGCGGATTATTGTTGAGGTCTGGACCTGCATGGGGCGGTTCGGGTTGGTGTGCCCTTGAATCGGGAGCAGCTCGGTTGGATTGAGGAACGAGGCCGACCAGCATCGTCAAGGTCGCCTATGGTCCATCGATCAACCACCCACTGTCCTTGCTCGCGGTGCGGTCGCCCGCTCCGTGGGCTTTGTCCAGGTACTGGAGGTAGCGCGCTCTGTGCCGCGAGTTGTCCCCAGCTTGCCCCCATCACCCCTTTGCCCACACTGCGCCGCGCTCGCTCCGCTGCGGGCCCAAGACGCCTGCGGCGCAACAACAGCTAGTTTTTTCGCTGTAGGTCTGGCCACGGGTTGGTGCCCTATCCACAGGAAATGTAACAGGGCACCCAAACTTCTGAGCTATTCGAGCCTGCGTCGACGCCGCGAGCCCCCACCCACCTGAACGCCTACCGGGTACGTGGACTTGGTAAGGCGCAGTGTATCCTCGCGCTGGTGAGCTCACTCTCGGGGGATTCGGTATCTCGACCTCGTTGGCCCGCCAACGCCGTTGCGGAATCGGGAAGCAGCGATGGACCTCTTGGGGGGCTACCTCTCGCATGGTTGCAAAGCGGTCCTACTTCTCCACATTTGGACGAGGAGGGCCCGGAGGGCGCGCGGTCAGCCGGCACCCCCTCCCCGCAGTTGGCAGATACCCAGATGGCTGACAGCAAGACCGAACAACCGACTACAAGCTTAGTGCTCATGCGCAGCGCCGTGCTCAACGGCCTCGGCGGGTTTTTGCTGCTTATCGCCCTCGCGTCGGGTCTGGACACCGCACTCGGCCTTGGCGACGCCTTCCTCATCAAGGCGCTCTCGGCTTTCGGGCTGGTCCTGGCGATCATGGCCGTCTTCCTGCCCCTGCACTGGCCGCATGTGCGTTTGGGTCCGGCCAACCAGGTGACCCTGCTGCGCGGCGTCCTCACCGCCCTGCTGGCTGGCCTGCTGGGGGAGGTCGGGACCCCGGAGGTGGCCTGGACTGCCCTGATGCTGGCCCTGGTAGCGGAGGGACTCGACGGGTTCGATGGACACCTGGCGCGGCGCTGGGGTTGGGCGAGCCCCTTCGGCGCGCGCTTCGACATGGAGATCGACGCCCTCCTGGTGGCGGTGCTCGCGCTCTTCTTGTGGTCCCTGGGCAAAGCCGGGCCCTGGGTCCTGGCCGCGGGGTTGCTCCGCTACTTGTTCGTGGCGGCGGGCTATGTGTGGCCCATGCTGCGGCATCCCCTGCCCCCCAGCCGGCGGCGGCAGGCGGTCTGCGTCGTTCAGGTCCTGACGCTCACCCTGGCCCTGGCACCGATCATCCCCCCGGTTTGGAGTGCGGCGGTGGCAGCCGCCGGGTTGGCGTTGCTCTGTTACTCTTTCGCCGTAGACACCCTCTGGCTCGCCCGCCAGGCGGGCCTGACCCCGCCCACCGGAGGATCGGCATGACCGTGGGGGAGACACCGATATCGCGCCAGCCCGGTCCAGAACCAGGCGGGGTGGGCGACGCGATCGACAGTGGGACAGAGATCGATGCCGGACCTCAGTAGCTCGGAGGCGGGTTCCCAGCCGCGGCGGTCGGCCTGGTGGAGCTGGCTGGCCCTGGCGGCTGCGCTCTTTCTGCTCAACGCAGCCCTGAGCTTCCACAACCACTGGCCGACCCCCTGGGTGGAGGTCCGCCGCGAGCTGTCCGCGGAGATCGCCCTGTTGGTCCTGGCTCTGGCGCTGGGAGCGAGGGTCTGGGGCCCGCCCTCCCGGCGCCTGATGGCCGGGCTCGCCCTGGCCCTGACCCTGCTGGCGGTCGGGCGCTACGCTGAGGTGACGGCCCCGGCCCTCTACGGCCGCCCCATCAATCTCTTCTGGGACGCCCAGCACCTGCCCCGGGTGGCGGCGATGCTGATCGAGGCGGCGCCCTTGCCCCTGGTGCTTGGCGGCCTGCTCGGTCTGGCACTCTTGTTGGCGATCATCTATGGGCTGCTGCGCTGGGCACTGGGGCAGGTCGGCGCGGCTGTCCACCAGCCGGCTCCGCGCCGGGTCCTGGCGGTGCTCTCCGGTGCCGCGGTCGCCGCCTACCTGGCCGGGGTTTCGAGCCCGCGCCTGGATTGGGAGCACGGCTTCTCGCTCCCCGTGACCAAGACCTATGCCCAGCAGGCCGCCTTCGTGCTCGATGCGCTAGGGGCGGGGCCGCGGGCGCTGCCGCCGAGTCCACCCATGCAGTCGGACCTGGCGCGGGTGCAGGGCGCCCATGTCGTGATCCTTTTTGCCGAGTCCTATGGCGCGGTAACCTATGACCAGCCGCGCCTCGCCAAGGCCCTTGCCGCCAGCCGGGCCGATCTGACCGCGGCCTTGGTTGAGACGGGGCGCGGGACAGTCTCTGCCTTCGTCCGCTCCCCGACCTTCGGGGGCAGCTCCTGGCTCGCCCACGCCAGCCTCCTGTCCGGTGTGGAGGTGGCCGAGGGCGCCGACTACGATCTGCTGCTCGCCAAGCGGCGGGAGACGCTGGTCCACCGCTTCGCCCAAGCCGGGTACCGTACCCTGGCGGTCATGCCGGGGTTGCGCCAGGCCTGGCCCGAGGGGGCCTTCTACGGATTCGATACGATCTTGGGTGCACCGGCCCTGGACTATCGGGGGCCTGCCCTGGGCTGGTGGCGCATCCCGGACCAGTTCGCCCTGGCTCGACTGGATGCGGATCTGACCAGCGCGGACGGCCGACCGCGCCTCGCGGTCTTTCCCACTATCAACTCCCACATCCCCTTCCGTCCCACCCCGCCGTACCAGGCGGACTGGGGGCGCATGCTGACATTGGACCCCTTCGATACGGCGGAGACCGCTGCCGCTCTCGCCCAGCGGCCAGACCTCACTGACCTCGGCCCGGCCTATGCGGATTCTCTGGCTTATCTGTTCAAGGTCCTGGCTGGATGGCTACGCCTGAGGCCCGACCTGGATCTGGTGCTGCTGGTGCTGGGGGATCACCAGCCTGCGGCCGTGGTGAGCGGGGAGGGTGCACCCTGGGAGGTCCCGGTGCACCTGATCACGGCGCGCACCGCAGTGCGTGACGCCATGGTCGCGGAGGGCTTCACTCCCGGACTCACACCGCAGCGGCCGGCGGTGGGCGGCCTGCCGGAGCTGACGGGGATGCTGCTGCGCGCCTTCGACTCAGGCCGGTCTGTCCCGGTCGCCAGTCCCGGGGCGACCGCAGAGCTGGGCGTAGACATCTCCAGACCCGGCGTTGTTGGGGAGATCGGCGAGAAAGGACCGGATCTCGGCAGGGTCCAGCCAGCGCGGTGAACCCAGCCGATGGCTCTCCCCCGGGGACCAATTGAAACGATAGTCTCCAAGGGCCTCCAGGCGGTCCATGCAGGCGAGAGCCCCGTCCCTCGCTACGGCCAGGTACTCGAAGGACAAAGCTGCAATAGGGCGCGAGAGACCGGCGAGGACCTCGGCCTCGAAGCCTTCCACGTCGATCTTGACGAAGGCCGGCTCGCCGAAGCGCCGGATCAGGGCATCGAGGGTCGTCACCGGCACTTCGCCGGCCTCCTGCCAGCGCACGTCACGGAAGGCCGGCTCCTTGCCGACCCGCCGAGCCCAGTTCGCGGATAGGGTCGTCACCGTGGGGTAACGCTCGCTCGCCCACAGGGCCGCGCGGCCGACCTCGCGGCCCACGGCCTCGGGTACGATGGTCACTCCCTCATCGCGGCCGTAGAGCATGCGCAGAACCCGGAGCAGATCCGGCTGAGGTTCCACCGCAACGACGCGGGCACCCAGGGCGCGCCAGCAGCGCACGCGGTTGCCCACATGGGCCCCGAGGTCGAATGCCAGTGCGCCGGGTCGAAGGAAGGGGGCATAGAGCCCAGCTAGGCGCCGTGCCCGCAGCGGATTGCCGTAGTAGATGGCCAGGGAACGGGCCAGACCAAGGGTGCGGGCGATGCGGCTGGAGGTGGTCATGGGCTTGATGGGCGGTTTCCAAACCTTGCAGCCAAGTGAGGGGCGGCGACGCTCGGCTAGCACCCAGTTTCGTCCAATCTTTCGCCCGCAGGGAGCTTCCCAAACGCGCCAAACCCGCGTTACAGCGCTAGGACATAGGTTCGGCTGTGCCCTGAGGACTTCGCCTTGGCTTGCCTCGGCGCGTCTAGGGACTCAGACGATGCAAGAACGGGTGAAACAGGGTGCTGAATCCCCTGATGGGGCAAAATCTTAACAAATGCGCCAAGTCTTGTTTGCGGCGCCGCTCCCACAGAATGGCCGACAACGCCTTGTTCGGTTTGCGCCCGGGGCTCGTTAGGCTCGCCGTGTGAGGGGATGGGGTCTTCCCTTTTGACAGGTGACGAAGTCAAAAGGGAAGACCTGAACACCCCAATGTTCCGCCAACGTCCCAGATTAATCGACCAACACACGCATGGCCGCAAAATCGAGTCGCAGCCGGTCGTTGCCGATAAAGCCGTCGCCGAGCAGGCCACCGATACGGAAACCGAACTGGTGTTCGAGCCGGAAGCGCGCGAGCAGCATGCCCCCAAGGTCGCGGCGCTCGATGCCGGCGGCGCTGACGGAGCGGCAGACGATGGGAGTCGCGGACAGGGTGTTCTGGACGCCGTAGCCGATGCCCTCGGCGTCCACAAGCACCTCCACGTTGGCCGCTTGGGCCGTGGACATCGGCAGCGCGATCCCGGTGCCGGCCATGCCGGTGTCCAGAAACAGCAGGGTGTCGAGGCGGTTGTTGATCCGCGCCGGTACCAGCGGATATTGATCGGACGTCAGATAGAAGGGCGTGCCCTGCTCCACGTGCTGGTCGCCGCCTAGTCTCAGGCTTCGGCGGCCATAGTCGAGGGTGACCGGCAGCCGGCTCAGCAGACCGCTCCCGATGACGCCGTCCACCGGGAACGGCAACAGCTCTGCCATGCTGCTGCGGGTCTCGTGCACCTGCACCGGCAGATTCGCGACGCTCAGCCCGCCCAGCGTCAGCCGCGCCAGCAGGCCGTGCCCGATGCGCCCGGCGGGTCCGGCCGGGAAGTGGATCGCCTCCTCGCCGAACACCTGCACCCCGGCTTCCGCTGCCATCGCCGGGTCTAGGAGTGTTTCCCCAACACCGGTATCGATGAGGAAGTGCGCCGGCTGCGGGCCCTGGCGGGTGTCGACCAAGGCCTCGATCACTGGGACTCGTGTCTCGCCAACCCAGGGCAGGTCGATGCCGTCCTTCGGGGTGTCCAGCAGGTACCAGCCAGGGCCGGCGGCGGCTTCCAGCTTGGCGGCCAGCGCGCCCCGACGCAGCTCGCGGTAGAGCCCCGCGGCCTGCGACAGGCGATCGGAGCGCCGAAAAGACTCGGCCAATACCGCTTTCAGGCGCACGGAGTCCGGTTGCGCGGTCAGCGCCGCCGACAACAGCTCTGTGGCGTCCAAGGGGCGGTTCTGCCATAGGCGCAACTCGCCCAGCAGCGCCTGCAGGGGCAGCGAGCGCACGCCCTCTGCCCACAGCCCCTCACAGCGCGCGATGCTGTCGCCAAAGCGCCCGCCATGGAACAACTCGAGGGCGGTCTTCAAATGCGGGTCAGGAGCAGACATAGCGTGCAGAGGCGCTCGGGCGGGGAGTTGCCCGGATCTGAACCGATGGCGTTGCGGCCTGTCAATCGCGGGCCAGGTCTCCGGGCGAAGTGGCAACCCGGGAACCGCCCGTTGATCCGGGCTGGCCGTCGTGCTGGTCGACCCGTTGTCCTGACCGCCCAGGACTTGGCGCACTCCGGCCGACAGCACCCGCTGGTGCCGTCGGACATGCGGGCCGACGCTACGTCTCGGTAGTGAACCCAATCGACTTGTGGCTGCCGTCGCAGAAGGGCTTGTTTTTCGACGCGCCGCAGCGGCATAGGGCTGCGTGCGTGCCCTCCCAGGCCAGACGTCCGCTGGCGGCGCGTATGCTCAGGTTGCCGTCGACCAGCAGGGGGCCATCGGGCAGCGGCTTGATGCTCAGGGTGCCGCCACTGGACTCAAGCCCCGGCCCTCCTTCGCCCACCGACCCGTAGTCTTCGAATCCCGCACTGAGGTGACTGTTATCGCAGAAGGGCTTGTTCTTCGACTGGCCGCAGCGGCACAGGGCCGCGCGGAACCCCACCCCGGGCATGTCGGTGGACGCTCCCTCGATGCTTAGCCGGCCCTGCACGAACAGAGGTCCGTTGTAGGCGACGGTCAGAGTGTTCTCCACCGCCGCCTGCTCGGGCGCGCCGGTCTTATCCTTGTAAGTCAGGGCGCCGCTCGGACAGCGTTCGCAAATCTCCCTGACCTCGGCGGTTCCGGCCTGATCGGGCACGCACCAGGGGTCGCGTCCGCCGACGAACAGATCGCCCTTGGCGTTTCCACACTCGCCGATATGGATGCACAGCCAACCGTCCCACTGGACGTCGATCTCGTCGCCGGGAAAATCGAATACCTTCTTGTCGCTCATGCTGTGGTTCCTCTTCGGTTGGCCGGTCGGGTGGTTCAGGGCGATCCGCTGCCCGGTTACCGTCATAGTCGCGTCCCGCGCGCTCCTTCTTCCCCCTCTCCCCCTGGGAGAGGGCCGGGGTGAGGGAAACGACCATGACGTCCACGCCATGAATCTGCCGGAGTGGTGTGGGCGCCATGGCCGTTACGGCAAGTCGAAGAGCAGGACCTCGGCCGAGGCCACGCCCTCCAGCAGCACCAAGCTCGCGCCATCGATGGCCACCGCGTCGCCGTTCGCTAGGGTCTCACCATTCACCTTGACGCTTCCCTTGGCAACGTGGACGTAGGCGCGCCTCCCCGGGTCCAGTCGATGCTCCAGGCGGCTGTCCGCATCCAGCAGGGTGCCGTAGAGCAGCGCGTCCTGATGGGACGAGATCGACCCGTCGCGGCCATCCGGCGAGACCAGCAGTGCCAGGCGCCCGCGCCGATCCTCTGCCGAGAAGAACCGCTGGTCATAGCCGGGTTTGACTCCCCGCTCGTTGGGCTGCAGCCAGATCTGCAACAAATGCACTGGCTCTTCCGAAGAGTGGTTGTACTCGCTGTGCCTGACCCCGGTGCCGGCGCTCATACGCTGCACATCCCCCGGGCGCATCACCGAGCCGTTGCCCATGCTGTCCTTGTGTTCTAAGGCGCCATCGAGCACGTAAGTGACGATCTCCATATCGGTGTGCCCATGGGTCCCGAACCCCTGGCTGGGGGCGATGATGTCGTCGTTGATGACCCGCAGATTCGAGAACCCCATGTGCCTGGGGTCGTGATAGTTTGCAAAGGAGAAGGTGTGAAAGCTCTTCAGCCAGCCGTGATCGGCGTGGCCGCGTTCTTCGGCGCGTCGCACTGCGAGCATGGTCGTTCTCCGGTGGTTGGTTCGATGGGCATAACCTAGCGGCTCGCTCGGTTAAAATAAACGCGGTTTTGCTCAAAAGACCGTTGCGGCTGGCGCAAAGATGGCGCGATGCGCCTGGTGACACCTGGGGATTTTGATGGACGAGCTTGATGTGTTCGTGGCGGTGGCGGAGGAGCAGGGGTTCAGTGCCGCGGCCAAGCGGTTGGACTCCACGCCCGCGGCGGTAAGCCGGCGTATCAAGGCCCTCGAGCAGCGGCTGGGGGTCCGGCTGTTACAGAGAACCACCCGCAAGGTCCAGCTGACGGAGGCCGGTGATCTCTACTTTCGTGAAGTCAGCAGGCTGTTGGGCGATCTTCGATGCGTCGAGGGCCGACTGGACGAGCTGACCGGTCAGCCGACGGGCGAGCTCCGGATCGTCGCGCCCATGTCCTTCGGCCAGCGTCGGCTCGCCGCTGCGGTCGTGCGCTTTGCCACCAGGTATCCGCAGCTCCGCGTCACCTTGCAGCTGGAGGATCAGGAGACCGATATCATCGGGGGCGGTTTCGATCTCGCGTTGCGCATCGCCCAACTGGGTGATTCGTCCCTGGTGGCCCGACCCATCACCTCGGTGCCGAGAGTCTTCTGCGCCTCACCCGACTATCTTCGACGCCGCGGTACCCCGCAAACGCCGAACGAACTGCTGCAACACGACTGTCTGCACTACAACCTGATTTCCGAGCGCGAGGAATGGTCCTTCGGCGGGCCGGGCGGCGACGAAACGGTTGTGATCAAAGGGGTTTTCTGCAGCAACAATGGCGACGTCCTGGCGGAAGCCGCGATACAGGGGCTGGGAATCACCCTGTTGCCGGAGTTCATCGTCGAAGATGCCCTCGCCGACGGACGCCTGGTGCGGGTGTTGGCGGGCAGGGAGCATTCGCCGCTGACGCTCTCGGCGCTCTATCCGTCCAGGCAACATGTCCCGGCGAAGACGCGGCTGTTCATCGATTACCTCGTCGAGCAATTCGATTGACAGGTTCGCGTCCGATTCCGGCCACGACCGCAGTGGATCGGGAGTGCCTGGTGTTGGGTGGGCGTGGTCCTCAGCGTCAGGGATGAGGTCAAAGCAGGCAGATGCTTTGACCGGATGGGCGCGCTTGTGAATGGGCAAGTTGAGACGTGGCCCCGAGGCCCGACGATCTCGCCGTGGTCGATGTCGAACGACACCCCGGACACGGCGGTGAGCCCACCGTAGCTGCGACTGAGCTCGCGCACCTCGATCATGAAAGGTGCCCCATTGGTCTGTTGCTTGCCAACCACCCGCTCAACGGCCGCTTGGACCGGTGCTCGGATGGAAGGGTTCGGCGCGATCCGGCAGGGTTGCCGGCGGGGCGCGCCCCTGTGGACCACCGGCGGCCATCGCCAGGCAGCGGGTGCTTGAAGCGTTGCGGAATGGATTGCCGCGATACCTCGCCGGACGCGGCGCGGGCGTCCTTAGACAACGTTCGGAGGCTCGGTCAAGTGACCGAATGTTCGGAATCATGCTAGTCTGCAACGGGTTTTTACCCGCCGTCGCTGAGGTGTTCGGGTCGACGGGAAGCTGGATCGCCGCCCGAGATCCGGACGCGACCGGTGCGGTCCCCACCCACGGTACATAGAACATGCGCGCCCGGAATCGCCGCCGCAGGAGAACCAATACTATGAAGGCACTCCCCTTCCTCGCTCTGCTCTTGGCCCTCGTCAGCTGGGTCCTGATGGCCCTCACGGGCATCAACACCCTGTCCGGACACTTCGACGAACGCACCTGCCAGACCGCCTGCGTGCAGACCTACTTCTTCTCCGCAGTCGCCACCGGCGGCATTGGCTTGCTGCTCGCCCTGGTTGCCCTGGCCCGCTCCGATTTCCGCATCGTTACCTACTCCGCACTGATCGTCGCACTGCCTCTGTGTGCCGTTTTTGCCGGTCTGATCCTGATCGGCAACTTCGGCAACGCCCTGCACTCGGTCTGAGCCCAAGCCGGGGGGGCATGGGACGAGGGTCATGGGACCGAGGATTAGGTCTCACAAGGGGCGGGGTCAAGGGGCGGGGTCAGGTCTTGACTTATGCCTCTTCGAAGCTACCCTTGCGGTCATGGCCAGGCCACTGCGACTGGAATTTGCCGGTGCGCTGTACCATGTCACGTCGCGTGGCGACGGACGCGAGGACATCTTTCGGGCGGTCGGCGACCGGCGGGTGTTTTTCGACGTGCTCGGGGGCGTATGGGGACGGTTCAGCTGGATCGTCCACGCCTACTGCCTGATGACCAACCATTACCATCTCCTGGTTGAGACCCCGGACGGCAATCTTGCCAAGGGGATGCGGGAGCTCAACGGCGTCTACACGCAGCGGTTCAACCGCGTCTACCAACGGGTGGGGCACGTCTTTCAGGGGCGGTACAAAGCGATTCTGGTTGAGAAGGAAACGTATTTTCTGGAACTTGCGCGTTACGTGGTCCTCAACCCGGTGCGTGCGCGCATGGTTCCATCCCCGGGGGATTACCCGTGGAGCAGCTATCGGGCCATGATCGGCGAGGAAGCGGCCCCTGAGTGGTTGGAGCGCCGCGCGACCCTCGCGGCTTTCGGCCAGACGGAAGCGCAAGCCATCGAGGGTTACCGTTCCTTCGTCGCCGCAGGTTTGGGGCAGCCTTCGCCCTGGGAGTCCCTTAAGCGGCAGGTCTTTCTCGGCTCGGACGCCTTCGTAGCGTCCATGCAGCACAAGGTGCCAAAGGCGCTTGATCTCCGCGAGGTGCCCCAGGCGAAGCGTTGGCCCGTTCCGCTCTCGTTGCCAGAATATGACCGGAGGCATGCCGACCGAGATCAAGCGATCAATGCCGCTTATGCCAGTGGCGGGTACACCATGAAAGAGATCGGCGACTATTTCGGACTGCACCAATCGCGCATCAGCAAGATTATCCGCGCTGCACCTGGGCGGGGCATGAGTCAAGACCTGACCTTAGGCTCCCCATGACCCCAGCCCCCCACAAAACCCATGGCCTTTCTTAATTTAAACTATAAGTATAGTAATTAATATGACAACAAAACTCACCCAAAAACACGTATTGAAAGGTAGCCGGGAATTTGAAATTGTCGGCGATGAAGTTAGATACGAAATCAAATCACCACTTAAAACAGAGTCGCTGAGTGTTGTTCTGTATATACTGAATTCAGAGCCTGTAATATCTGGTTCAATGCTTTCGTTTGTCAGTACAATAAACCAGGAGCCGCTGGTCGAGTTATTTCTTGACAAGCCAGACAAGGAAACCTTCGACCGGTTTGTCAGTACCATGTCACAACGAATCATTGAAGAAGATTTCAGCCGTCTTAGCGTAAGCGACAAGTACGTGGATGTTGATATTGAACAGCTCAGTATATCGATAGAAATGTTACGAACGTATTCAAACCCGGGTGAAATTGGTGAGTTGCTAGCTGCACTGTCAGAACTCCAAGCGAAACCAGACGACATGAAATGCCTGGGCAAAGTTGCTGATGCCTTTAATGATCTTGGTTTTGCACAAGGACAGGTTCTAACTTATGCACCTTATATCAATTTTCTGTTATCCCGAGTTGATGAGGATGCCAGCCATAAAGATACATACAAGTAACGGTATATGCATACTTTTCTATCCCCTACCGTGAGGCATGCATGACCGCAAAAATAGAAGTTTACGGTACCAGCAGCTGCAAGAAGTGCGTTGACGTCAGAGTGTTTCTTGATGGCAAAGATATCGAATATATTGATTACCTGATTGACCTGATGCCTCTTGAAAAAGACGACATGATCCGTCGCAGTGGACTGAAATACTACCCCCAAATATTCATCAACGGGAAACATATTGGCGGTGATGAAGAATTACTGGCTCTGGAAGTTAGCGGGGAGCTGAACAAGCTACTGGGTCTGTAATTTCTTGGTTTTGGCGATGATTATGAGAAGCCGGGGGTCACAAAAAGCCGGTGGTCAGGTTTTCCCTTTTGATTTTGGGCAAGTGAGAGGCATGGGGCAGGTCTTGGCTTATGCCTCTTCGGAGCTACCTTTCTGGTCATGGCCAGGCCACTGCGACTCGAATTTGCCGATGCGCTTTACCACGTCACGTCGCGCGGAGACGGACGCGAGGATACCTTTCGGGCGGTCGGCGACCGGCGGGTGTTTTTCGACGTGCTCGGGGGCGTATGGGGACGGTTCAACTGGATCGTCACGCCTACTGCCTGATGACCAACCACATTACCATCTCCTGGTTGAGGCGCCGGACGGGAATCTTGCAAAGGCGATGCGGGAGCTTAACGGCGTTTACACGCAAGCGGTTCAACCGCGCCCACCAACGGGTGGGCACGTCTTTCAGGGGCGGTACAAAGCGATTCTGGTTGAGAAGGAAACCTATTTTTTGGAACTTGTGCGTTACGTCGTTCTCAACCCGCTTCGTGCGCAAATGGTCCCATCCCCGGGGGATTACCCCTCGAGCAGCTATCGGGCCATGATCGGCGAGGAAGCGGCCACTGAGTGGTTGGAGAGGCGCGCGACCCTCGCGGCTTTCGGCCGGACGGAAGCGCAGGCCATTGATGGTTACCGCTCCTTCGTCGCCGCAGGTATGGGGCAGCCTTCGCCCTGGGATACCCTCAAGCGGCAGGTCTTTCTCGGCTCGGACGCCTTCGTAGAGTCCATGCAGCACAGGGTGCCAAACGCGCTTGACCTCTGCGAGGTGCCCCAAGCGAAGCGTCGGCCCGTTCGGCTCTCGTTGCCGGAATATGACCGGCAGCATGCCGACCGAGATCATAGCGATCAAGGCCGGATATGCCAGTGGCGGGTACACCATGAAAGAGATCGGCGACTATTTCGGGCTGCACCAATCGCGCATCAGCAAGATCATCCGCGCTGCACTTGCTGTACCTGGACGGGGCTGCCAGGCTGAGGCATGAGTCAAGACCCCCAGCTTTCCCACCGCTTTCCCACAGCTTTCCCACGGCCTGCCCGCCGACCGGTGGGTGGCCGACTTCCGCTTTCTTTTTCGAACAACCTGGAAAGGATAAACACCAAACCGATGCGTCATTTGATGAACACCGCCTTTCCGCTCTTCGCGACGTTGCTGCTCGCTTTCCTCACCACAGATGCCCGCGGGGCGGGTGTACGCCTGGAAACGTACCAATACCCATTCCCGGTAGAGATGTTCGCCTTCGAGAGTCAGCGGCAGCAACTCGAAATGGCGTTTATGGATCTGGCGCCCGAGGGCGAGGCGAAGGGAGCGATCGTTCTCCTTCATGGCAAGAACTTCTCCGGGGCCTATTGGGAAGAAACCGCGAAGGCCCTCGCGGCGGCCGGTTACCGCGTCGTGATGCCGGATCAGATCGGGTTCGGTAAGTCGTCCAAGCCGGAGCACTATCAGTTCTCGTTTGCGCAGCTCGCGGCAAACACCCATTCGCTGCTCCAGAGTCTGAAGATCGAAAAGGCGTTCATCCTGGGGCACTCGATGGGTGGGATGTTGGCCACTCGATACGCGTTGCTTTATCCCGAGGAGACTGCCGGGCTTATCCTGGAGAACCCAATCGGGCTAGAGGATTGGGTCGCAAAAGGAGTCCCGTACACGACCATCGATGAGATGTATCGCCAAGAGCTCGGCAAGACGCCCGAGAAGATCCAGCAATATCAATTGAAGAGCTATTACGATGGAGCTTGGAGGCCGGCCTATGACCAGTGGGTGGCGTTGCTGGCTAACTTCATCGTGAGCCCAGACTACCCGCGCATGGCGTGGAATCAGGCGCTCACCTACGACATGATCGTCACCCAGCCCGTCTACTATGAGTTCGGTGACATCGCCGTTCCTACCCTGCTCATAATCGGCCAGCGAGATCGTACGGCCATCGGTCGCAGCAGCGCACCACCGCAGGTTGCCAAGACGTTGGGGCACTATCCTGAGCTCGGGCGCCAGGCCAACGCAGCGATTCCGAACTCAAAGCTCGTGGAGATCGACGGCATCGGCCATCTGCCGCACATCGAGGCATTCCCGCGGTTCATCGCACCTATCATGGAATTTCTGCCGCAGCACGGTGAGCACTGAGCGCGTAGCCAGGGCGGCACGCAGGGAAACCCAGCGACGCCAGCGACAAGTCAGCGCTGGGTTTCGCTATCGCTCTACCCAGCCTACGCGCTCCTGACCCCCTCCCTCCGGAGCTGATGGCAGTGAATCGGGTAGAGAAAGGGTACTGACTTTTTCTTCGGACCCCTTTTTCTTGCGGAGACATCGCCGCTCCCACCGATCAACGATCGGGGCCCGTCGGTTACTGCCGGTGGCTGAATAGGCCCTTGACGCGATCAAGCCAGATCCCGCTGAGCAGCCAGGCATAGCCGAAGGTGCCGATGGCGATGAGCACGAAGGCAACTGCAATGTCCGCCGGTGTCCCATCCAGGGAGAAGGCGGGCACATAGCCAAAGAGGAAGGGTGCCAGATAGAGGAACTTGGCGAATTTGAAGGCGGTGAAGCCGGTCCTCCACATATTCGCCTTGGCGATGGTGGCACCAGCGAAGGCGGCGATGCACACCGGCGGAGTAATATTGGAATCCTGCGAAAGCCAGTAGACGATCATGTGTGCTGCCAGCTCGTTGACTCCCAGGTGCACCAGGGCCGGCACCGCGACCACCGCGGTGATGAGGTAGGCCGCTGTCACCGGCACCCCCATGCCGAGCACCAGGGAGGCGAGCGCGATGAGCAGGATGGTCAGGAACAGGCGCCCATCCGCCAGCTCGATAACGATGTCTGCAAACGTCAGGACCAGCCCGCTGTAAGTGAGCACGCCGATAATGATCCCGATGACCCCCACGGTGGCCCCGATCTTGAGGCTGCTTTCGGCCCCGCTGCGGGCCGCCTCCAGGAAGCCCCTGGGCCCGATGCGGGTCTCCGCACGAAACCAGCTGACGCCGATGGCCGTCACCAGGCCCACCACCGCCGCGTAGCCCGGCGAATACCCATAGAGCATAAGGACGGTGATCACCACCAGTGGCAACAGGTAGTACCACTCTCGTTTCAGGATCGCCATGGCGGAGACCTTGGAACGTTCGCCGACGATGTTGTGCTTTTTGGCCTCGTAATGGACCATGACGAAGACGCTGAAGAAGTACATCAAGGCGGGGAACAGGGCCACCAGCATGATGTGCGAGTAGGGCAGACCGGTCAGCTCTGCCATGATGAAGCCGCCGGCGCCCATGATGGGGGGCATGAACATGCCGCCGATGGAGGCCGCGGGCTCGATAGCGCCGGCCACATGGGGGGCAAAGCCGGCCTTCTTCATCATCGGGATCGTGAAGGACCCGGTGGAGACCGTATTGGCGATGGCGCTGCCGGAGATGGACCCGAAGAGCCCGCTGGCGATGACCGCCACCTTCGCCGGCCCGCCGATCTTGTGACCGACCGCCGCCAAGGGAAAGTCGATAAAGAAGCGCTGCGCCCCGCTCTTCTCCAGGAAGGCGCCGAACAGCACGAAGAGCAGGATATAGGTAGCGAGGACGTTGGCCATGATGCCGAACACCCCGTCGCTCTTGTAGAAGATGCTGGTGCACAGTCCCGGCCAGCTGTCGCCGGCATGCGAGACGAGGTCTGGGGCGTATTCCCCGTAGACCCCATAAAGCAGCATCAAGCCGCCGACGGCCACGAAGATCGGCCCCACCACCCGGCGTGCCACCTCGATACCGAGCAGTACCCCCACGACGGCGATCCCCTGATCGAGGGGTGTCTCCGCGCCGGCGCGATAGTTGATTACCTCGAAATTGAAGATCCAATAGCCGATGCTCACCACCGAGGCGGCCATGAGCAGGTAGTCCAGCGCCCTACCCCAGGCCGTCGGCAGCCGATAGAGCAGCAGCACCAGCACATAGGTGATGACGATATAGACGCCGCGGTGATATTGGGTAGCGGCCGGCTCCACCACGGCCGCCCAGCCATAGAACAGCACCAGTGTCAGGGCCAGCAGATCGAACACCGCCTGCTCGGCACGGTTTAGCTTCTCATGCAGCATCGGCTACTCCGACGGCCCGCCCCGGCGAACGGCGGGCCGATCTCGGCGCAGCGGTAGGGGACCGCACGAACGCCCACCGGGCGCAAGGGCGCCAGCTCCAACAGGTACCGGCTATTTCAGGACACCCTTCTCTCGCCAGAAGCGTTCCGCCCCCGGGTGCAGGGGGGTGACGATGCCCTTGGTGCCGCTGACGACGCTCATTTCCTTGAAGGTCTTCTTCTGCTCGCGCATGTGGGCCAGGCCCTCCTCCGTGTAGATCAGGGACAGCAGGGTGTAGACCACGTCGTCCGGCACCTTTGCGTTGGCGACCCACAGGGCGGCGTCCTGGAAGGACGGAGTGTCGTGGTCCACCCCACGATAGGTCCCGGCCGGCACCGCCAGTTTCGAGAAGTAGGGGTACTTGGCGAAGAAGCCGCTCGCCTGTGCCTCGGCGTAGAGGTCGATCAGGTCGATGTCGTTGGTTTGGGCGGCCATGATCACTGCCCCGCTGGGGAAGGCCGTGAACAACCAGAAGGCATCCAACTGATTGTTCCCGAAGGCCTGAGCGGCATCGTTGTAGCCCATGGCATTGCGCTTGACCTTATCCCACATGCCGAGGTGGGTGAAGAACAGCTCGCAATTGGCAAAGGCCCCGGAGCCGGCATTGCCGACGCCGACCTTCTTGCCGGCAAGGTCAGCCACCGACGCGATGCCGGAGCCCTTGCGCACCACCAACTGGGCCGGGGCGCCATAGAGGTAGGCCACCGCCAGCACATCCTCGTACTTGTTGGTGTCGTTCTTCAACATGCCGTTGCGGCCTTGGAAGACGTGTCCAGAGTAGACCACGCCGAAGTCGGACTTGCCGGTGTTCACCTTGCGCAGGTTCTCCACCGAGCCGGCGGACGACTGGGCCTTGACGGTGAACTCCTCGAGGGCCTTGACCGGGCCATAGACCTGGATCGCGTTGGCGACGACCTGGAAGGTGCCGCCGGCCGGCCCGCCGCCGAAGACGACCCGCTTGCCGGCCAGGGATAGGGACGGCGTCGTCAGCGACAGGGAGAGGACCGCAGTGGCGCCCAGCAACAGACTGCGTTTCATGCTCATGGAACTTGCTCCTCGTCTCAGGGTATCGACAGGCCAGCGTCTGCACCCAGACATCGGCCCTCTGGGGAGGCCGCGGACGACGCTTTGGACCCTGAGCGGACTGTCGTCTTGCGGCTACACTCGGCATCGGATCGCGCCGATGCTCCCCAGAACTGTAGCAGATTAGATATTAATGAAGCTGTAATATTCCGCGCGCGCCAGCGTCGAGGGGATCGAATGGAGACCATCGCCGTCATCGACTTCGAGACCACGGCCTGTCCCCGGACTACGGGGATCGCGTCACCAAGATCGCCGCCGTCCTGGTACACGGTGGGAAAATCGAGGAAGCCGGGTGTCTACCCTTTTGACTTTAAAGTTAAGGAATAGGGCCAAGCCAAGAATGTGAGGCTTCCGTTTTGCCGGCAGGCAACAGGGAAGGCCTGGCGCTTAAAGGCGTGGATGACGAACGGGCGACCTTCAATGGCGCCGACGACATCCCCTTACGCCCGGTCGCCTCGGCACGATGGTCTGCAATCCGCAAGCACGCTCTAAATGGAATTAGGGCGAAGCGGGCATTCGGCCTCGGTGTCGTCGTTTGCGACATGATCAAGCCCTGGGCAAACCCAGGCTCCAGATAACCAACTGAGCCCTGCCATGAAGGTTGCTTCCTTGTCGCCGATGCCAAGTCCCGCCTCTCCGCGCTGAACGACGACGTAGAGTCGGGGGCGGAGGTCATCATCACCCGTCGCGCGGTCGGCCCGTGGCGCGGCTGGTCGCGGAGCCGACGGCGCCGCAAGCCGTTGGGTGGGCCGCGCTGCATGCCTGGGTCGACGCCGCCCCAGCCGTGGCTGCGGCGACGGTCGCCGAGTTGCGGGAACGCGACCTGCTGTGACCCACCTCGACACCTCCGCGCTGGGGGGCCATCTTCTTTCGCGAGCCCAATGCCGCCTTGGTGCTGAGTCAGATCGAGGCGGCGCCCCCCGCGGGCTCATCATCTCCGCCTGGACCCTGACCAAGATGGCCAGCGTCGGTGCCATCAAGGAGCGGACCGGAGTGGTGTACTGCGCGACCCGGCGACAGGCCCTCGCCCTCTTCCAGCGCTTCGGGTCGTCCACCTTGGGCATAACGGAGATCGAGCCGGTCGACTTCTGTGCCGCGGCCCTGTTGATGGACGGTCCCGGGCCCCTGCGGGGGGGTGACGCCCAGCACCTGGCGGTCGCAAAGCGGCTGCCCGCGGACCTGGCGACCCTCGACCGTCGCCTCGCAGACGTTGCACCGGGCTGCGGCGTACCCTTGTTTCCAGTGGGCTAACCGGAGGGGGCAAAGGGGATAAAGGGGTCAGCTTCGATAGCCTCACAGAGAGCCGAAGGCGGCTCCGCGCCGAACCCGGGGCGGCGTGTGTCGGGCACCCAGCGTACGACCTGGCGCATGCCGCGGGCCTTGAGCCGGTCACGGGAAGCTCGGTGGCGCTCCGGGTAGGTGTTGTTACTCATGGGGATTCTCCAGCCTGTCGCATAGCGACAGGGTAGACCAGGGCCGCGACGCGCCGGAAACTCTACTGCCCGTGGATGCTGCGATGCGCGAACTCGCCCTGGGACCCCGCTCGGCGCAACGCCCCGCGAGCGGGGCCGATCCACGGAGTCCACGCCGGGCTAGGGCCCGCATCGCAGGCCCCGGTCCCATCTGCCAGCCTACCGCCTTCGCGGATCGAGAACCGACAGGGGGCCAGACTCGTCGATGCTGGACTCAGTCCAGCGAC
>CAWJRN010000022.1:0-78204 GCA_963845265.1 uncultured Gammaproteobacteria bacterium
CTCTGATCGGCGGGAAAGAGCGTCGGCCGGGGAGAAAGAGCCGGTTACCGAGGACGGGAGGCTCGCGGGCCTGATCCCAAGGGACCTTGCCCTCTGGCTGGTGCTCGCGCTGGTCTCCACCATCGTGCTGAGCCAGGTCGCGGTGTACCTCGGCGTGGACGCCAACTATGATCTGCTCAACTACCACCTGTACAACCCCTTTGCGGTGGTCGAGGGACGCTTCGCAATCGACCATAACCCGGCGAGCATTCAGACCTATATCAATCCGACGCTGGACCTGCTGCTGACCTACCCGTCCTATGCCGTCGGGATGCCCCAGTTCGCTTCTCGACTCATCGGTGCGATTCAAGGGCTGAATTTCGTCCTGATCCTAGCCATCGTCCTCGCCCTCAAGGGCTCCCTGGGGACGAGCGACCGCCGATTGCACATCGTGTTTGCCACCGTGGCCGCGATTCTGGGGATGACCGGGGCCTTGGCGATCTCGGAGATCGGCACCTCCTTCGGCGACCTGACGACCGCGGTGGCGGTTCTCTTGGGGGTGTTGCTCGCCCTGCGGTCGGTCAGCGAGCACGACGGTTCGAGCGATTCCCGTTTGGTGGCCGCCGCGGGACTCCTGCTGGGCATCGCCGCCGGGCTGAAGCTGACCAACGCCGTGTACCTGGTTGCGCTGGGTGCCGGGTTGACACTTCTGAACGGCCGCACCTGGCTCAAGACCGCGGCTGCCTTCGGGTTGGCGGCGGCGGTCGGCCTTGTCGCGGCTCACGGCTGGTGGTCATGGTTCCTCTGGCGGGAGACCGGTAACCCGGTTTTTCCCTTCTTCAACAACCTGTTTCACTCACCGCTTTACCCCGACACGTCGTTTTCCGACACCCGATTCTTCCCCAAGAATTGGTTGCAAACCCTGGCCTATCCCTTTTGGTTCTCCAGGACAGGTCAGACGGCAGAGCTCTACTTTCGCGACTTCCGGTTTCCCATCGCCTATGTCCTGGTGGTCGGGCTCACAGTGAAGCTGGCCTTCCAGCGGATCGGAAGGGGGCGATCCATTCCGTTGGGTCCAGGCCATCGCAGGCTAGCCCTGCTCACCGCTTTCCTGGCCATCGCCTACGTGCTTTGGCAGGGGATGTTCTCCATTCAGCGCTATGCGATCGCGATGGAGATCTTGCTGCCCGCGTTCATCCTCGTGGCCTTGTCGGTCCTCCTGCGACGTTTCGGTTGGGTAGTCTTCGCGGCCGCCGCGGTCCTGCTTGCGGCCACCACCCACGCCCCCGATTGGGGCCGCTTAAGCGAGGATCGGGCCCATGGACCGCTGGTCTCGGCGGAGGTGCATGCGGCGTTCGCCCCCCTGCTGGACGATGCGGCAGTGATCTTCGGCAAGCTACCGCTCGGCTATGTGGCCACGGCCTTTCCCGAGGCCCGCACCACCTGGGTAGGAACGATCCTGAGTCCGCAGGATCTGGAGGGCGCCAAACGCCAGATTGCGCTCCGCGGCAAGCGATTCACACTTCGCCACCCAAACGCAGGTGACGAGAGCGTGCTTGTGGAAAAGCTAGAGCAGTTGGGGCTGCCCTCCGCCATGCCCGCGGACTCGGACTGCCGGAAGCTGCCGACGGTTTTCGAGTCCCTGCTCCTCTGTCATGTCGGTTTGAGTCCCAAGGAAGGCGCTGAGTAAGCGTGACCTTCACTTGCGTTGGAGAGATCGAGTCTGCCCGGCTTGTTGCGCTTGGACACCTCGGCTTCCGCCGATGCGACCCACCGGGCGCCCAAAACATCAGAGAGCGGGAATTACTGGCGGGACGCACGTCCGGTTGTTCGCCACTAGGCATCGTCTATAGAATGCCGGGCTTTGTCCCCGAAGAGCCTGGACCATGCGCACCTCTCAGTTTCCTCTCAATACCGTCAAGGAGACCCCGGCCGACGCCGAGATCGCCAGCCATCGGCTGATGCTGCGCGCGGGGATGATCCGCAAGCTGGCCGCGGGCCTCTATACCTGGCTGCCCCTGGGGCTGCGGGTGTTGCGCAAGGTGGAGCGCATCGTACGTGAGGAGATGGAAAGGGCGGGGGCCCTGGAGGTTCTGATGCCGGCGGTGCAGCCGGCCGAGCTGTGGCAGGAGTCCGGGCGCTGGGAGCACTATGGCCCAGAGTTGCTGCGGATGCGCGACCGGCACCACCGGGAGTTCTGCTTCGGCCCAACGCACGAGGAGATCATCACCGACTTGGCGCGTAACGAGTTGCGCTCTTACAAGCAGCTCCCGGTCAACTACTACCAGATCCAGACCAAGTTCCGCGATGAGATCCGCCCGCGCTTCGGGGTCATGCGGGCGCGGGAGTTCCTGATGAAGGACGCCTATTCCTTCCATCTGGACGATGCATCCCTGAACCAGACCTATCGGGTCATGTTCGACACCTATAGCCGAATCTTCAGTCGCTGCGGTCTGGACTTCCGCCCCGTGCAGGCGGATACCGGGAGCATCGGCGGCCACGCCTCTCACGAGTTCCACGTCCTGGCCGACTCCGGCGAGGACGCCATCGCCTTCTCCGACTCCGGTCCCTACGCGGCCAACGTGGAGTTGGCCGAGGCCCTGGCCCCGAGTGGCGAGCGGCCTGCGCCGGCGGAGGACAAGCGGCTGGTGGATACCCCCAAGGCCCGCACTATCCAGGACCTTGTGGATCAGTTCGCCCAGCCCATCGAGCGCACCGTCAAGACGCTGATCGTTGCTGCCAGCGATGGCGGAAATGCCGGAAACGCAGGAGCAGTTTCCGGCGAGGGGGCCGCCCCTGGCGCCGGCGTTCTTCTAGTGGCCCTGCTGGTCCGAGGCGACCACGAACTCAACACCATCAAGGCCGAAAAACTACCCCAGGTGGCCAGCCCGGTGCGCATGGCGACCGAGGAGGAGATCCGCGCCGCCATCGGTGCCGGCCCCGGCTCCCTGGGTCCCCTCGGACTGCCTATCTCCTGTATCGCCGACCGCTCCGTGGCGGCCATGGCGGACTTCTCGGCTGGTGCCAATCAGGACGGCAAGCACTGGTTCGGGCTCAATTGGGGACGTGATCTGCCCCTGCCGGAGGTCGCGGACCTGCGCAACGTGGTGGATGGCGACCCCAGCCCGGACGGTGTGGGGACCCTCACCATCGCCCGTGGCATCGAGGTCGGTCACATCTTCCAGCTCGGGCGCAAGTACAGTGCCGCCATGAAGACCACGGTGCTCGGGGAGGACGGCAAGGCCGCCACCCTTACCATGGGTTGCTATGGCATCGGCGTCTCGCGAGTGGTCGCCGCTGCCATCGAGCAGCACTTCGATGATCGCGGCATTTGCTGGCCGGCCCCCATCGCCCCCTTTCAGGTCGCCCTGTGTCCCATGAAGCTCGACAAGTCCTTCCGGGTGCGGGAGGCTGTCGAACGACTCTATGCGGAGCTGACTGCCGCCGGGATCGAGGTCCTGCTGGATGATCGCGACGTGCGCCCCGGCTTCATGTTCGCCGACATGGAGCTGATCGGCATCCCCCATCGGGTGGTCGTGGGGGACAAGGGCCTAGACACCGGCGTGGTCGAGTACAAGGGGCGCACCGACGCGGACTTGACCCTGGTCTCGCTCGACGAGATCGTTGCCTTGCTGCGGGAGCGCCTCGTGCCCCAGTGAGTCCGTGTGCGTGATTTGCGGCCGAATTGCTTTTTCCCGGCTTATCCACGTTGATTTGGCCCTATGGATGGCCGTCCGACTCTCGCCCGACTTGATATCGGGCCCCATCGAATTTTAGGAATTGAACCATGAGCAAAGAGGCCAGCTTCGACCGCGAACAGCTCCTGCAATGTGGCCGTGGGGAGATGTTCGGCCCCGGCAACGCCCAGTTGCCCGTCCCGAACATGTTGATGATGGACCGGGTGACCCGCATTGCCGACCACGGCGGGGCCTTCGGCAAGGGGGAGATCGTCGCCGAACTCGACATTAACCCTGGGCTCTGGTTCTTCGATTGCCACTTCCCCGGCGATCCGGTGATGCCAGGTTGCCTGGGTCTCGACGCCATGTGGCAATTGGTTGGGTTCTTCCTGGCATGGATCGGCAACCCGGGCCACGGGCGGGCTCTGGGGGTCGGTGAGGTCAAGTTCACCGGCCAGGTCCTGCCCACCGCGACCAAGGTCACCTACCGTATCGACATGAAGCGGGTCATCTCGCGCAAGCTGGTGCTGGGCATTGGCGATGGTCTGATGAACGTGGACGGGCGTGAGATCTACACGGCCAAGGACCTGCGGGTCGGTCTCTTCACCTCCACCGAGGGCTTCTAGTTGTGATCGTACCTGCCTTCCTGATCAGCAGTCCGTGGTTGGGGACTTCCCCCGCCCCTATTCTGGAGACCAACCCATGAGCAAGCCCAGCATCAGCCCCAAGACCGCCCCGGTCCCCACCTCCCTGACCATCAAGGACCTGGTGGTCGGCGAGGGCGCCGAGGCCGGTCCCGGCCAGCGCGTCGACGTGCACTATGTGGGCGCCCATTACGACACCGGAGATCAGTTCGACGCCTCTTGGGACCGCCACGACACCTTCGGTTTCACCTTGGGTGCGGGCCAAGTCATACCGGGTTGGGATCAGGGCGTTGCCGGGATGAAGGTCGGGGGGCGGCGCGAGCTGGTCATCCCGCCGCACCTGGCCTACGGCGAGCGTGGCGCCGGCGGGGTCATCAAGCCCAACGAGACCCTGGTCTTTATCGTCGATTTGGTGGCGGTGCGCTGACCTTGTTGGAGCTGTACCCATAAAAAAAGGGGCGCCGAGGCGCCCCTTTTTCGTGCCTACCTATGCCCTAAAGGGCTAAGCATCAGGCGTCCAAGTTGTCCAGGGCCTTCTGGAAGCGGTTGGCGTGGGAGCGCTCGGCCTTGGCCAGGGTCTCGAACCAGTCGGCGATCTCGTCGAAGCCCTCGTCACGGGCGGACTTGGCCATGCCGGGGTACATGTCGGTGTACTCGTGGGTCTCGCCGGCGATGGACGCCTTGAGGTTGTCGCCGGTGGGGCCGATGGGCAGGCCGGTGGCGGGGTCGCCGACCTCTTCGAGGTACTCGAGGTGACCATGCGCGTGGCCGGTCTCACCCTCGGCGGTGGAACGGAACACGGCGGCGACGTCGTTGAAGCCCTCAACATCGGCCTTGGCGGCGAAGTAGAGGTAGCGGCGGTTGGCCTGAGACTCGCCGGCGAATGCGGCCTTCAGGTTGTCTTCGGTGTTGCTGCCTTTCAGATCCACTAGGTTCTCCTCGGTCTTGCGACGCGGTGATGATGGACGGTGTCAGTGTTTGCAGGCGCAACTTTAGCCCCTGCTCGAAACATCAAGAAATTGTTTGTGCCAATGGCAGCGATAGCCCCGTCTTATTGGCCATCGGCCAGATAGGATACCCCAGGTAGGGCTGCGGCATGGATAGCCGCGGCCAGCGTCGATACCGTATCGACCCGCGGGAAGGACTTGCGCCAGGCCAGCGCGATGCGCCGCTGGGGTGCGGTACCGGTGAAGGGGCGGGCGCAGACCAGATGCTCGGAGAAGCGGTCAGCCCCGGCGGCGGTGTAGGGCAAGACCGTGATACCGACCCCGCTGGCGACCATGCAGCGAATGGTTTCCAGAGATCCACCTTCCAGCCGACGTTCCATACCTGTGCTGCCGCCGTTGGTCTGCAGGCACTGGGGGCAGACCCTGAGGATCTGATCGCGAAAGCAGTGTCCTGGGCCCAGGAGTAGGACGTGCTCTTCTCCCAGACGCTCGGCATCGATGGTCTCACGGGCCGCCCAGGCGTGGGTCGCCGGTAACAAGACCACGAAGGGCTCGTCGTATAGGGGGCGGGTCAGAATGCCGGGTTCCTCGAAGGGTAGGGATACCAGGATCACGTCCAAGTCGCCGCGCTTGAGGCGCTCCGTGAGGACGCCGGCGAAGTTCTCCTCGATCACCAGAGGCATATGCGGTGCACGTTCCATCACCAGCGGGATCAGCTGGGGCAGCAGATAGGGCCCGACCGTGTAGATAGCGCCCAGGCGCAGTGGGCCGACGAGGGCGTTGGAGCCCTGCCGTGCCAGGCGCTTGACTCCATCCGCCTCCTCCAGGACGCGTTGTGCCTGGGTGACGATCTCCCGACCGATGGCGGTGATAGTGACCTCGCCGGCACCCCGTTCGAACAGGCTGACGCCAAGTTCGTCCTCCAGCTTCTTGACGGCAACGCTCAAGGTCGGCTGGCTGACAAAGCAGGATTCGGCTGCGCGACCGAAATGCCGTTCCCGGGCAACTGCGACCACATAGCGAAGCTCATTCAGGGTCATCGATGTTAGCGAAACCTTGATATTTGAGTTGTCTACGACCCTGGACGGGAGCTTGTCCGGTCGGTCGCGACCTGTTTTACGCGCGCCGGTCCGGCAAGTGTACCGCCGTGGACCGAACTATAGCGGGAAACGCCCGCTGTGACAGCCTGTCGGTCTTGCCGGGACGGAGCCAACCAGAAGCCCGGACCTGCGGCCAGGGTGTGCGATACCCTCAGGGTATGACGATGCCTGCACCAAATGATCCGCTTACCCCAGATCACAGGTTGTCACCTGTCTGGCATTGTCCCTACTCCCGCCGCAACGCCTCGATGGGGTCCAGGCGCGCCGCTCGGCGCGCCGGGAAGTAGCCGAACACCACCCCCACGACGGCGGAGAAGACAAAGGCAATCACTACGATGCGGGCATTGAATACGAAGGGGACCTCCAATACCCCCGCCAGCCCCAAGGCGGAGCCGATGGCGAGCAGGATGCCCAGCACCCCGCCCAGGGAGGACAGGGCCACCGCCTCCACCAGGAACTGCATCAGCACCTCCCGCTCCAGGGCCCCGATGGCCAGACGGATACCGATCTCGCGAGTGCGCTCGGTGACCGAGACCAGCATGATATTCATGATGCCGATGCCGCCCACCAGCAGGCTGACCGCCGCCACGGCACTGAGCAGCGTCGTGAGGACCTTGGTGGTCCCCGTGAGCATGTTGGCGATCTCTTTCATGTCGCGCACGCTGAAGTCGTCCTGCTCGCCGGAGGCGATGTGCCGACGCTTACGCATGAGACGCTCGATGTCCGCCTTGGCCGCCTCGGTGGATTCTCCCTCGCGCACCGAGACCTGAATCAGGGTCACGTTGCGGTTTCCCACGATGCGGCGATGGAAGGTGCGCAGGGGCATGACCACCAGGTCGTCCTGATCCGACCCCATGGTGCTCTGACCCTTGGCCTGTAGCAGGCCGACGACCTCGCAAGACACTTGCTTCAAGCGAATCTTCTGGCCGATGGGGTCCTGGGGGCCGAACAGTTCCCTGTGCACTGTGGCCCCGATGACGCAGACGGCGCGGCCGGCGCGCAGCTCCGCATCGGTGAAGGGGCGGCCAGCGGCAAAGGTCCAGTTGCGCACCTCAAAGAAGCGGTTGTCCGTGCCGGTGACGCTGGCCGACCAGTTGGCGTTGCCGGCCACCGCGGTGAGCGACTGGGTGGCGGAGGGGGCAACGGCCAGCAGGCTGGGTACGTCGCGCCCGACGGCAACGGCGTCCTCCAGGGTGAAGGGGGCGCCCCCGCTGCCGGACATGGGGCCCATCCGCTGGCCGGTACGGATCATCAACAGGTTGCTGCCGAGGGATTCGATCTGGCTGGTGACCGCGAGCGTTGCCCCGTCCCCCAGTGTGACCATGACGATGACGGCCGCCACCCCGATGACGATGCCGAGGATGGTCAGCACCGAGCGCAGGACGTTGCGGCGGATCTCGCGCAGGGCGAGCAGCAGGGCATTCCACAACATCAGGTCAGGCCTCCCACGCCCTTGGCTTGCACCGGAAGACCGTCGTCGGCGACCCGGCCATCGAGAAAATGGATGACGCGCCCGGCATAGGCCGCCATGTCCGGCTCGTGAGTGACCATCAGCACGGTGATGCCACGTTCGCGGTTGAGCCCGGTGAGCAATTCCATGATCTCGTGGCTGCGGGCGCTGTCCAGGTTGCCGGTGGGCTCATCGGCCAGGAGCAGGCTGGGGCCGGTGACGATGGCCCGGGCGATGGCGACCCGCTGCTGCTGGCCGCCGGACAGCTCCCCCGGGGTGTGGTGCTCCCAGCCGGTCAGCCCGACCTGGGCCAGGGCCTGGCGTGCCTGGGCGTGACGTTCGGCCCTGGGGGTGCGGCGATACACCAGCGGCAGCTCCACGTTCTCCAGGGCGGAGGTGCGGTTGAGCAGGTTGAACCCCTGGAAGACGAAGCCCAGGTAGTTGCGCCGCAACAGGGCGCGCTGGTCCCGCGACAGGCCCTCGACGGGGGCGCCCTGGAAGCGGTAGGAGCCGTTGCTGGGGGTATCCAGGCAGCCGAGGATGTTCATGGCTGTGGACTTGCCGGAGCCGCTCGGCCCCATGACGGCGACGAACTCGCCGGCCTGGATCGACAGGTCCACCCCATCCAGGGCGCGCATGGCGGCAGCGCCCTGGCCGTAGACCTTGGTCACCGCGCGGAACTCCACCAGGGGCGCTGAGGGGCTCTTGGGTCATGGCGTCCGGGGCTGGTGGTACGGGGCTGCGCACGCCGATACGACAGTGCAGCCCAGGAAGGTTCAACCCGCCAGGTTAATGGCGGAACTGTTGGGGGGCGACGTGACCCGCGACCTGGCCGAACTCGCCAACACGGCCTCGTCGACACGGCCCCCGCCGCCGTGGTGCAGAAGGAGCTCGGACGGCGACAGAGAGTGGGACGAGCGTCAACAAGCTTCGGGGCCAGAGGGAGAAGTGATTGGCGCTTTAGGCAGGCGCGCCAGACCCGTCAGGTCAAGGGCGCCTGGTACGCCCCTTGTCCAGGGGCCGCAGTTAGCAACTGGCTGAGGAAAGATCCAAGTGTAACTTCTCAAAAAGTCGGGGCAGTTCCGCAGCCGTAGGAAAAAGCCAATAATTGATCTCCAAGATGCTGATAATACGTTAAAATACGCCCATTTGGTCGCTTTGCTGCTGAATCTGCGCAAAGGCGTCATACAAGATCCAGTTCGGCGTCGCGAAGTCCGTCGTGAGCCAGGACGCCTTCGGTCAGGACTGGCAGATCAAGTTGAACATCATTCCGGTGATCCCAGCGTTGGTGAAACACCCGCTTTTCAATCATGCGAATCGACCAACAATTATGCGAATAGACCAACTGCTACTTGGCACCGCGATCCTCTGGACGGCACTCGCGAGCGCAGACAACGCAGAGCCCCTGTACGTGGGGCGCGCCCAATGCGCTCCGTGTCATGCAGAGCAGAGCGCCAACTGGACGGGCTCCCAGCATGATCTAGCCATGCAGGAGGCGACCGATTCCTCGGTGCTTGGGGATTTCAACGACGCCTCCTTCGAGCAGTTCGGCGTCGTCTCCCGCTTCTATCGCCAGGACGGCAAGTTCATGGTCCATACCGAGGGCCCGGACGGGGCGCTTCAGGACTATCCGATTAAGTACACCTTCGGCGTCTTTCCGCTACAGCAGTACCTGATCGAGTTCCCCGGAGGACGTCTGCAGGCACTGGACATCGGCTGGGACAGCCGCCCCAAGGAGCAGGGTGGCCAGCGCTGGATCCATCTCCACCCAGCGGACCCTGTGCGCCACGACGACGTGCTTTATTGGACCGGGCCGAATCTCAACTGGAACTACATGTGCGCGGACTGCCATTCCACCAACCTTCGGAAGGGCTACGACGAGCGCAGCGACAGTTACCACACCACTTGGTCCGAGATCGACGTCTCCTGTGAGGCCTGCCACGGACCGGGTTCCAAACACGTCCAGTGGGCCGAGGCGAAGGAGAAGGGCGAGACCCTGGAGGTCCCGGACATGGGATTGACGGTCCGGCTCGACGAGCGCGTGGGAGTCGCCTGGCAGATCGACCCCGCCACGGGGAAGGCGAAGCGCTCCACGCCTCGTGAGACGACGAAGGAGATCCAGGTCTGCGCGCGCTGCCACAGCAGGCGTAGCCAGATGACCGACGAGGCCTTTGCCGGGCAGCCCTTTCTCGACGCCTTCCGCCCGTCCTTGCTCACCGAGGGGCTGTATCACCCGGACGGCCAGATCCAGGACGAGGTCTATGTCTGGGGGTCGCTCATGCAAAGCAAAATGTATGAAGCGGGCATCACTTGCTCCGACTGCCATGATCCCCACGCCGCTACCGTCCGGTTGCCCGGCGACGTGGTCTGCTACCAGTGCCACCTACCTGACCCCTATGCGACCAAGAAGCACCACTTCCATGAGGAGGGATCGGCGGGCGCGAGCTGCGTCGAGTGCCACATGCCTCCCACCAACTACATGGTGGTCGACGCCCGGCACGATCACAGCTTCCGCATCCCGCGCCCAGACCAGTCGATCGCTATGGGCACCCCGAACGCTTGCAACAAATGCCATGCGGACAAGACCGCGCAGTGGGCGGCGGACCAGGTCGAGGCCTGGTATGGCAAGTCCCCTGAGGGATTTCAGCACTATGCCCCTGCCTTCCATGCAGCCCACGGGCAGCTCCCCGGGGCCGGCAGGCTGCTGCAGGAGATCGCCGCGGACGCGTCGCAGCCGCCCATTGCGCGGGCAACCGCCTTGCAGGAGCTCGGGGCTTATCCGGACTCGGCCATGCTTGCCCGGGTCCAACAGGGGCTGGGTGCCGACGACCCGCTCGAGCGGCTCGGTGCGCTGGGCGCCCTGGAATCCTTCCCCGCAGCCCAGCGCCTGCTCGCCGTCTCGCTGCTGTGGGACGACCTCAAGGCAGTGCGCATCGAGGCCGCGCATCTGCTCGCGGCTCTACCGCCCCAGCAGCAGCTACCGGACCAAGTCCGGGAAAAGCTCGCGCAGGGCATCCAGGAATACATCGCGGTGCAGGAATTCAACGCGGAGCGCCCGGAGGCGCAGGTTAGCCTCGGGACTCTGTACGCAGACCAGGGCCGCGTTCAGGACGCAGAGGCGGCGTATCGAGTGGCCATCGGGCTCCAACCCCGGTTCATCCCGGCCTACGTGAACATGGCGCATCTGCTCGGTGGTATGAAGCGCGAGCGCGAGGCGGAAGGCTTCCTGCGGCAAGGCCTGGAGCTCAATCCCGACAGCGCAGACCTTTACCATGCCCTTGGGCTCTCCCTGGTTCGTCAGAAGGAGATCGATCAGGCGACGACCGCCCTTGCCAGGGCCGCGGAGCTGGCACCGGACAACGCCCGCTACAGTTATGTCTACGCCGTGGCACTGCAATCGAGCGGCAAGCTGGACGAGGCCATAAAGGTGCTGGAGACGGCCCACCGGCAGCGTCCGGGCGACCTCGACACGCTGTCTGCGTTGGTTACTTTCAGCCGCGAGGCAGGGCACAGAGAGGCGGCGCTTGACTACGCGCTGCAGCTCCAGCAATTGGTGCCTGATAACCCGTCCGTCGATCAGATGGTAAGGGATCTCGGTGCCCCTCACGGCTGAAGGACAGGAACGTCGCTAGACAGGGTGCCTTAAGGTTCGTCCGCCTACGCTAAGATCGCCCGCACATTTCAATGGGGCCATGATACCTGCGTTCCCCTGCCGAGCGCGCTGGCGGAAAGGTTTTTTTACAGCCTCTCAGCGTTAGGTCGGATGCCTTGCGTAGGGTGCGCCTTCGCAAGAACTCAATGATGTTCCAATCTGGGGTCAAGGGCCTGACGGTTTGTCATGCTCGGGCGCCTCGCCATCCATGGCGACTGTGATGGCCCGCCGCAAACCTGGTCATGTCAGGCGTGGTTTCCGTTACCCGAAAGGATCGAAAAACCCTCCCCGACAGGTGTGCCTTGAAGGATGACTGACATGGGATGCGCGGCGCAAGCCAAGGGGCGACTGGTTCAAGGGGCGAGTGTCGGGCGAAGGGCTGTCTAGGTCGGAGGTCGCTCGCGGGTTCCGGAGACGGTCGAGGTGGATCCCCTCTCGGCATGAGCCTTGCTGCTCTGCTGCGGCTTGGCGTAATGGCATAACAACGAAGCGAGGAGGGGTGGATGAGACAGCACAAGGGCATGGCGTTAGGGTTGGTACTGGCGTGGGTCATCCTGGGTCCGAGTGTCGGATCGGCGGCACCCCAGTATGGGCTTGGGGATCCGGCGCTGGACGAGGCATTGGTTCAGGCCGGGTGGAAGGTGAGTCGGAGCAGCGACGGGGGCATGTTGCTGTATCCCCCACAGGCAAAGGCGGAGGTAGGCGGCAAGGTGGTCGCGGTGAAGGAGGTCGCGAAGGTCGCGGAGGCGAATGAGGCGGACGACTCGCCGACATCGACAAGAGGTGCGGCAGCAGGAACTGCGCCTGACTGGGATCGGCTGCGGCGTCTGGGCTGGCGGGTAGAGCGGGAGCGGGACGGTTCGGTCCTCCTCTACCCACCGATACCGCGGTCAGAGACCCTAGCGAAGGCCGACGCCAATGCCTCCGAGCCCGAGCCGACCCCTGACGCCAAGGTCTCCGCGCCGGAGTCGACCCTGGAGGCCAATGCTTCTCAGCCCGAGCAGAGTCTTGATGCCTTGCTGCGAGCGCGAGGCTGGCGGGTTGAGCGGGATGTCGCGGGTTCGCTGCTGCTGTATCCGCGCGACCGGCCTCTGGAGGTGGCTCCGAGCCCTGGTGTCGAGACGGCGCCGGTGCGGGACGGGGATATCGCGCTGCCCGTCGATAGCTGGACGGAGGCGAAGACCATCGCATCGGCTTGGCTGGCAGCGCACGGAGCGTCGGACTGGCGGGTCGGCAAGATCCGGCAGATTCACCAAGTGTATCTGATCAGCATTCTGGATTCGGCGCGTCCTGCTCGCCTCGTGCATCAAATCGCTGTCCGGGTCGGCAACGGCGTCGTTGTGGTCCTCAATTGAGTTGCGGCCAGGTAGAGACAGGCTGTCTCTGCCGCTTTGGCAGGTCCCGCGACGGGTTGTCGGCAGGGTGGGACCAGCTTCCGCGCACGCGCCGATAAGTCGATGATTGGGCGAGCGAAGCAATGCCGAAAAAGGGGTTTTCCGCTGCCAGTGTCTCGGCGAGGCCAGGGCGCCAGGTCGACTCTGCCGAGGGGCGACTGCCATTTCGTCAGACGAGATAGCCCTTTGGTCGGTTAGGCGGTGTGGGAGTCTGCTCGCGCAGGACGGCGACAGAAGGGCTGGGGCCGTACCTTGTGCGCCTGGCACAGATGCTGCTTCAGTCTGGAACTGTGGTCCTACTGGGTCTGCCCAACGGACCGCGTGTTGGGTCGGCATTCAGGCATCGCCGATGTTTCGGTTGACAAAGAGCGAGGAGAGAATCTAGTGAAGCCCAGGTACGACCGTTTCCCGCTAACGATGGGCGCCCTCCTGGTGGCGTTGGGGTTCTCGACACTCGCCGCCGCCGAGTATCCGATGGCCGGGATCGATCCGTCGCAGAGGCCGCAAGGGGCGCCCCAAATTACCGAGGTGGTCAGGGGGCCGGACTGGTATGCACACGCATTGACTGGGATCTCCCAGCCTTATCCGCCCAGCCTGAGCTTCCTTGAAGACCAGGGGAATTGGTATACGCCCTTTAATCGTCCGGGAATCCCTGGGCGGTATGACTTGAGGGGCTGGCACTCGCAGTGACGAGGCTACCCCACTAGGTAGAAACACCATCAATCATAACGAGGACGACTGAATGACTACTACTATCAAGCGCTTTAAGAAGACCGCCGTTGCCGCTGTGGTTGGGCTGAGCCTCGCCGCAAGCGGTGCGGCGGTTGCTATGGGTGGCATGTCGGGTATGGGCGGCATGTCCGGTATGGGCGGCATGGGCGGGATGTCCGGCATGGGCGGGATGTCCGGCATGGGCGGGATGTCCGGCATGGGCGGGATGTCCGGCATGGGCGGGATGTCCGGCATGGGCGGCATGTCCGGCATGGGCGGGATGTCCGGCATGGGCGGGATGTCCGGAATGGGCGGAATGTCCGGCATGGGCGGAATGTCCGGCATGGGTGGAATGTCCGGCATGGGCGGATGTCCGGCATGGGTGGAATGTCTGGCATGGGCGGATGTCCGGCATGGGCGGGATGTCCGGCATGGGCGGGATGTCCGGCATGGCCGGCTATTTCCAGATCACCCCTGATGGGCAGATCTTCTTCTATCCCGCCACCAGCGGCATGGGCGGCATGAGTGGTATGTCCGGCATGGGCGGCATGGGCGGTATGTCCGGCATGGGCGGCATGAGTGGTATGTCCGGCATGGGCGGCATGAGTGGTATGTCCGGCATGGGCGGCATATGTCCGGCATGGGCGGCATGGGCGGTATGTCCGGCATGGGCGGCATGTCCGGCATGTCCGGCATGGGCGGCATGGGTGGTATGTCCGGCATGGGCGGAATGTCCGGCATGGGCGGCATGGGTGGTATGTCCGGCATGGGCGGTATGTCCGGCATGGGCGGCATGGGCGGTATGTCCGGCATGTCCGGCATGGGCGGCATGAGTGGTATGTCCGGCATGGGCGGCATGGGCGGCATGAGTGGTATGTCCGGCATGGGCGGCATGGGTCCGGCATGGGCGGTATGTCCGGCATGGGCGGCATGGGCGGTATGTCCGGCATGGGCGGCATGTCCGGCATGGGCGGCATGGGCGGCATGAGCGGTATGTCCGGCATGGGCGGCATGGGCGGAATGTCCGGCATGGGCGGCATGAGTGGGATGTCCGGCATGGGCGGAATGTCCGGCATGGGCGGAATGTCCGGCATGGGCGGCATGAGTGGTATGTCCGGCATGGGCGGAATGTCCGGCATGGGCGGAATGTCCGGCATGGGCGGAATGTCCGGCATGGGCGGCATGAGTGGCATGTCCGGCTATTTCCAGATCACCCCTGATGGGCAGATCTTCTTCTATCCCGCGACCGGCGGCATGAGTGGCATGTCCGGCATGGGCGGCATGAGTGGGATGTCCGGCATGGGCGGCATGAGTGGGATGTCCGGCATGGGCGGCATGAGTGGGATGTCCGGCATGGGCGGCATGTCGGATGGGCGGCATGTCCGGCATGGGCGGCATGTCCGGCATGGGCGGGATGTCCGGCATGGGCGGCATGGGCGGTATGTCCGGCATGGGCGGATGTCCGGATGGGCGGATGTCCGGCATGGGCGGGATGTCCGGCATGGGTTGGACCCCCCCGGCGATGTAATCCCCTTAGCTGTTCGAGGCGGAGCCTCGCTATTGCGACACAGGGACGTGTCGTTTTACCCGGTGATTGACAGGGGTCAGAAGGACGCCCCAGCTGCGACGTCCACATTGGCGTCGGGCAACTAGCATCTCCCTTGGACCAATTTGGTCACCCTTTTTAGGACCCGACGGTTTTAGGAGCCGTGGCATGAAAAGAGTAAGCGGCCTTCTCGTTCTCGTCTGCTTCATCTGGCTGCCAGCGTGGGCAGACGATCAGGCAGCGCCCCCTACCGATTACAACGCGGCTAAGTGGGACCCGATCCACTTCAAGCCGGCTATCGACACGGCCACTGACGCCGACTGCCTTGTTTGCCACCAGGAGGTCTTGAAACCGAGTGTCTCGACCCAGTCCCCCGCGGGGGTCACGGCGAGCGAGGCGATGGCTTGGTACCAGACCCTGGCTACCTATTCCGGCGATCAGGAGACCTTTCATCGGCGTCACGTCGTCACCGATTACGCTAAGCAGGTGATGGATCTGAAGTGCACCACCTGCCATCAGGGCAATGATCCGCGGGAGGAGACGGCGAACTCGTCGGCGACCGGCGACCCGACTCTGACCCAGCGCAAGCATGTGGACCCGAACATCTGTCTCATGTGCCACGGCACGCACAATGCCGGCATCATGGGCGTTCCGCCAGGTGACTGGCGCGAGGTCGGTTCCATTTTTAGTTTCAATTGCTTGACCTGCCATGTGGCCATCCGGACCAATCGTCATCAGGTGAACTACCTCAAGCCCAAGGCCATCGAAGATGCTGGGGCGGCCGAACCGGACGTTTGCTTCGGTTGTCATGGGGGGCGTGCCTGGTACCGGATATCCTTCCCTTATCCTCGCAACGACTGGCCGGGCGCTGGGGAGGCCGTCCCAGACTGGGCCAAGGAACGCCCCACCAAGTCCGAGCCCCGATTCTTGACCGGGCTCTCCGAGGCCAAGCCCTAATCTGCTCAAGGGTAGACAACGATGACCGATTCAAAAGACAAGACTTCCCTTGAGGCGCGCCTGAACCTGACACGGCGCGATTTCCTCAAGACCAGTGCGGCTGGGGCCGGAGCCCTGGCCCTGGGCACCGGGGGTTTGGTGCGCACCAAGGACGCCGAGGCATTTGCCTACGAGCCCTATCCGCGTGACGACGACCTGACTACCGTCGTGACCAGTTGCGCTCACAACTGCGGTTCCCGACACATGCTGGTGGCCCACAAGAAGGGCGACGTCATCGTGCGTCTGTCCACCGACGATGGGCGCTATCAGGCCGACGGGGCCTTCGGTAAGGACACCGAGGAGGAGCCGCAACTGCGCGCCTGTCTGCGCGGGCGCTCCTACCGTCAGCGCCTCTATTCGCCGGAGCGCTTGCTCTACCCGATGATGCGTGTCGGCAAGCGGGGGGAGGGCAAGTTCAAGCGTGTGAGTTGGGACGAGGCCCTGGACCACGTCTCCACCAAGATGATCGAGATCAAGGAGAAATACGGCTCGCAGGCCTTGGTGGATCAGAGCTACGCTGGAGCTTCGTACGGCGTGTTGCACAAGTCCGACCAGATCGAGGGCCTGTTGGGGCGCTTCCTCGGCATGTTCGGTTGCCGCACTAACTCCTGGTCCGTGCCCTCTTATCAGGCGACCACGACGAGTTCGCGTTGGACCTTCGGCACCATCGAGGACGGCAACGAAGACGACGCCTTCGCCCACTCCAGGCTGATCATCATGTGGGGCTGGAATCCGGCCTACACCTTCCATGGGGGCAACACCTTCTATTACATGCGTCTGGCCAAGCAACGCGGGTGCAAGTTCGTCCTGGTCGACCCCCAGTACACCGATTCGGCTGCCGTCTACGATGCGTGGTGGATCCCCATTAAGCCCAACACCGACGCCGCCATGATGGCCGGCATGGCCCATTACATCTTCGCCAACAACCTCCAGGATCAGGGCTTCATCAATCAGTTCTGTTTCGGGATGGACGCGGGCACCATGCCAGACTGGGCTGATCGTAGCGTCAACGGGACCGAGAACTTCAAGGACTACATCCTTGGCAAGTACGACGGCACTCCCAAGACACCGGAGTGGGCGGCGGAGATCTGTGGCGTCTCCGCGGACGACATCATCAAGCTCGCCGACATGTATGCCACCACCAAGCCAGCTGCGCTGAAGGCATCCTGGGCTCCGGGGCGCAACGCCTACGGAGAGCAGTACAGTCGCATGGGGGCTGCCTTGCAGGCCATGACCGGCAACATCGGGGTCCTCGGCGGCTGCGCCGAGGGTGTCGGCAAGGCCTGGCATGCCGAGGCGGTGGCCTACCCTTACGATCAATATGCCAATATCTGGTTCGCCTCGATCAAGTCGGATCGTTGGGCGCATATCGTTCTCAACTATCCGAACGTGACACGCGAGGAGGCCGGGCTCTGGCCGCGCAACGACGACCTCGACGGGGTGGTGCCCAACATCAAGGGCATCTTCTGGCAAGGGTCGAACTGGTTCAACCAGCTCACCAACATCAATAAAGAAATCGCGGCGATCGAAAAGCTGGAGTTGGTGGTCTGCATGGATTCCACCATCACCACCTCAGGGCTCTATGCGGATGTGTTGCTCCCGGTGGCGACCCACTTCGAGCGTCACGACACGGCCCTGCCCTGGTACAAGGGGCACTACTACATCCACCGCCCCAAGGTCATCGAGCCCATGGGCGAGTCCAAGACGGACTTCCAGATCTTCACCGAACTGGCCTATCGCATCGGCCACAAGACCGGGGTCGGCGACTACTTCGGAAAGACCTACAACCCGAAGGCGGATCGCAGCTATTTCCTGAACAACGAGGCGGTGGACGAGGCCTACCTGCGCGAGTGGTGGGAGGGCAAGGTGATGCATCACCAGCACATCGCCATGAGTTGGGAAGACTTCAAGCGCCATGGCGTCTATAAGGTCAAGCTCGACCAGCCCCACGTTGGCTTCCGCGACCAGATCGAGAAGGGTGTGCCCTTCGCAGACCCCCTCTGGCAAGATCGAGATCTTGTGCTCCGAGTTGGCCAATATTGCCGACTGGAAGAAGACGAAATACGGCTACCACATCCCCTCGATTCCGAAGTGGATCGAACCCTGGGAGTCGCTAAACAGCCCGAAGACCAAGGAGCACCCCTTCCATCTGATCTCGCCGCACCCACGCTGGCGTACACACTCGATCTTCAATAACTGCGCCTGGCTGCGTGAGACCTACGAGCAGGAGGTGACCGTCAACGCCTCGGATGCCAAGCGCTTGGGCCTTAAAACCGGCGACACGGTCGAGTTGTGGAACGATCGGGGCAGGGTGGTGGTGCCGGTCTACGTCACCGAGCGCTGTATGCCCGGTGTCTTGGTCCTGCATGAGGGTGCTTGGCTGGACCTCGACGAAAACGGGGTGGATCGATCCGGTAATCCGGACATGCTGACCCTGGACGCGCCGAGTCCGGCCGGGGCATTTGCCTACAACACCGTGCTGTGCAACATCGCCAAGACCGATCTGGCGCACCGCCCGGGGTGGGACGAGCTGGCCAAGGCGCGCTCCCACGTGTTCCGCCGTGAGCTGTGATGGCCTCTGAGGATATGACCATGGCTGATACCAACGACAAAGAGAAGATCAAAGAGGCCGTTGCGCGGAAGAAGAAGGCGGTCTATACCCCGGTCGTCCCGGAGGTGCAGCTCGGCTTCGTCCACAACAACGTCGACTGCATCGGTTGCCGTGCGTGCGAGATTGCCTGCAAAGACAAGAACGGTCTCATGCCCGGGCCGCGCTTCCGCCGCGTGCAATACATTGAGGGCGGGACTTATCCCGACGTCTACGCCTACAAGGTCAACCTGTCCTGCAACCACTGCGCCGAGCCGGCTTGCCTGCCCACCTGTCCCACCGGGGCCATCTGGAAGCGCAAGGACAACGGCATCGTCGATATCGACTCGACGCTGTGCATCGGCTGTCGGCGTTGTGAGGCGGCTTGTCCTTACGGGGCGCCTCAGTTCATCCCCGAGCTCAATATCGTCGGGAAGTGCAATCTGTGTGTGGACGAGATCGATGCCGGTCGTAAGCCCTACTGTGTCATGGCTTGTATGATGCGCACCCTGGACGTGGGTCCCATCAGCGAGTTGCGCGAGAACACCTACTTCACCAAGGCCATCGGGCCCCAGGAGACCCCGGTTCGAGCGGTGAAGAACTTCGCCAACCCGGAGCTGACGAATCCGTCCATCGTCTTTGTTGCGCACAGTAAGGGCGTGCCAGACTCCGCCCCTGCCTCGTCCGGTACGCCGCCATCAGCGAGCGGCGAGGTGGATAAATGAGTGCCCGCTTGGACATGGGCGATGCGGGGCCGGGTGGCGGTGACGGCAGCGACGGGGCAGTGAGACTGTTCCGCGTTGCCGCTGCAGATGACCTGCGCCTCCTCGCTGCGCTGCACGACCGCGAGCTCGACTCGGCGCGTCTGATGGCCTTGTGGCAAGAGTGCTACGAGGATTTCCTTGGGCTGCGGCTGGTCGGTGAGCCGGGGCGGCGAGCGCTCGCTCTGCTGCGCGAAGGGCTCACCGACATCCCTGCCAGTCTCGGGGCGGAGAGCCTGGACCGACTCGCTGCGGATTATGCCGATATCTACCTGACCCACGGCCTGCGCGCCTCGCCCTATGAATCGGTCTGGCTCGACGAGGAAAGTCTGGTCATGCAGGCCCCGATGTTCGATGTGCGGGGCTGGTATGCCCGCCATGGCCTAGTCGTTCCAGACTGGCGGGAGCGCAACGACGACCACCTGGTCCACCAGTTGCAGTTTCTGGCTCACCTACTCGCGCCGGACGAGGGGGAAGGGGCGGATCTGGCGGAGGTCGCCCGCTTCCTCGACGACCATCTGTTGTTGTGGATCGATCGCTTCTCAGAACGGGTTGCCGCGCGCTGCCAGACACGGTTTTATGCCGGGCTGGCCCTGCTCACCGCAGCCTGGTTGGACGAGTTGCGCGAGATCCTGGTGGATCTGGCACAGGCTCCGCGCCTGACCGCCGAGGAGATCGAGGCGCGCCGACGGCCGCGTCCGGCGATGTCCGTTGCGGTCCCACCGCCGAGCGCCTTTGTTCCGGGTTCGGGCCCGGTCTGGTAGCAGTCCGTGGATGTATCGGGGCCGCCTCGCTTCGGGTTGGACTTGGACCCCGGCGAGGTGCTGGTCCCGGAGGTCGTTGCCGACCGCTGTGTTCACTCCCACCTGGAACAGGCAACCTGCCGTGCCTGCGTGGATGCCTGTCCGCGCGGGGCCTTCGTGCTCGACGACGAACGCCTGGGAATAGCCACTGCCCGCTGTGACGCTTGCGGGCTTTGCGTCCCTGCCTGTCCACAAGGTGCCGTGCTCTCGCTCTTATCCCCGGTGACCTACCAGGTCGACGGGACATCCGTCGCCTTTGCCGCTTGCCAGGTTGCCCGTTCGGGTATTGGCGAACCTGGGGTCTTGCCCTGTCTGCATGCCCTTGGGCTTCGGCAGTTGCTGGCGCTGCGCCACGCAGGCGCGACCCGTCTGGCCCTGACGCGTGGTGATTGTCGCACCTGTCCGAGGGGGGCTGTGACGCCCATCGATACCCACCTGGATGCGGCCCGGCAGATTCTGGAAAGCCGTGGTTTGGCTCCCCTGACTCCCGTGTTTGTCGATGCTGAGGCCTGGGCGCGCGCCCGCGAGGCCGCGGCCCACCAGCCCAGTCAGGGACTCGACCGGCGGGCCTTTTTTAGGCGCGCGCGGGATGTGGCGGTGGAGCAGGTGGTCCGCCGGTCAGACGAGAACCCCCGACCTGGCGACGCTGCAGCGAGCACTGGGCCTGGGCGCTTGTTCCCGACCACAGCTCCCGGGCAGCTTGTCCCCTTTGTGCCGGACATCGATCCGCGGTTGTGTTCGGGCTGCGACGCCTGCGCCCGCCTGTGTCCAGAGGGCGCCATTCAGGTGGAGGCGAATGCCTACCGTCTGGAACCCGACGCCTGCACTGGGTGTTTGATCTGCGTGGATGTCTGCACGGAGGATGCGGTGCGCGTCAGCGTCCTTTCGGTTCCTTCCTGCACCGAGGTCCTGTTGCATCCGGGGCGTTGTGGCGCCTGCGGGGTGCTGTTCCATTCCCCAAGGTTGGATGCGAGCGCCACGGGCCTATGCCCCATCTGTGCGGTGACCGGTCACCATCGTCGGCTCTTCCAAGTGCTGAGTTGAGCTGCGGTATTCGCTTGGCCGGGTTTGGCACGTCTGTCGCTTCGGCAGGGGGGTGACAGATTGGCAGTACAGATAAGCCCTGTTGGCTCGGGCTCCGGGCTCGTGAGGACTCTGTCTGGCCTGCCAAACTGGCAGGTCGCGGGGGCGGGGGACCGACCGATTATTGAGGGCGGCGTGTCGGGGAGGGGCGTTTGGGTTGGCCCCTGTCGATCCTCCCAGCTCGGTGCGACGTGAGGCGAGCCATCGCCGACATGTCCAGAGCATGTGCTTGGAGCATTCCTCTGGGATCCAGGTAATCAACGGGTTATGGGTGTTCGGTCTGGTGGGGCTTCCAGGCCGTTGCGGTGCCCGGGTCCGAGTGAGTGCCCCTCGGCTGACGTCGGCGACGGCGCTTCGGTGGGTCTCTCCTGGTTGGTTGGCCCGGTATTTGCATTACTAGCTTTGGCTGTTGCCAGAACAAATCACCAAAATTGAGGACTCTCCACAATGCACATGAATAAGATTGCGATCGCTCTTGGTTTGGCCTTTGCTGCTTCCAGCGCTCTGGCTATGAACGGCATGTCCGGTATGGGCGGCATGGGCGGTATGTCCGGCATGTCCGGTATGTCCGGCATGTCCGGTATGGGCGGCATGGGCGGTATGTCCGGCATGTCCGGTATGGGCGGCATGGGCGGTATGTCCGGTATGGGCGGCATGGGCGGCATGTCCGGTATGTCCGGTATGGGCGGCATGGGCGGTATGTCCGGCATGTCCGGTATGGGCGGTATGTCCGGCATGGGCGGCATGGGCGGCATGGGCGGTATGTCCGGCATGTCCGGTATGGGCGGCATGGGCGGTATGTCCGGCATGTCCGGTATGGGCGGCATGGGCGGTATGTCCGGCATGTCCGGTATGGGCGGCATGGGCGGCATGGGCGGTATGTCCGGCATGTCCGGTATGGGCGGCATGGGCGGTATGTCCGGCATGTCCGGTATGGGCGGCATGGGCGGTATGTCCGGCATGGGCGGCATGGGCGGCATGTCCGGTATGGGCGGCATGGGCGGCATGTCCGGCATGTCCGGTATGGGCGGCATGGGCGGCATGTGTGGTATGTCCGGCATGGGCGGCATGGGCGGTATGTCCGGCATGGGCGGTATGTCCGGCATGGGCGGTATGTCCGGCATGGGCGGTATGTCCGGCATGGGCGGCATGGGCGGTATGTCCGGCATGTCCGGCATGGGCGGTATGTCCGGCATGGGCGGCATGGGCGGCATGTCCGGCATGTCCGGTATGGGCGGCATGGGCGGTATGTCCGGCATGTCCGGTATGGGCGGCATGGGCGGCATGTCTGGTATGTCCGGCATGGGCGGCATGGGCGGCATGAGTGGTATGTCCGGCATGGGCGGCATGGGCGGCATGTCTGGTATGTCCGGCATGGGCGGCATGTCTGGTATGTCCGGCATGGGCGGCATGTCTGGCATGGGCGGCATGCGCGGCATGCGCTAAGGGCTCTACTCAGGCCTCAGGGCCTGTCCGTGACACAGGGACGTGTCAACATCTCCCCAGGCCTTCCGGCCACCCTCCCCGGCGATTCTTCTTTTCGCTCCCCTGCGACCCCTGCGTCGCACACCAGGCGCAAGGCCACTCCAGTCCGACGCTAGCAACCCTCAAGTCGGCCACGGTCACGACACCCCTTCTCCGACTGCTCGCTAACCGCTATGCTGCGCGGTCATCCCCTGGCGGACACAGCCCGCCACCAGTCACCTGCTACCTACCCAAGAAGCACAGATGTCGGATCCAGTCGCCCCCCGCTCGAATTTCATCCGTCAGATCATTGACGAGGACCTTGCAACCGGTAAGCACACCCGGGTCGGCACCCGCTTCCCGCCGGAACCCAACGGTTACCTGCATATCGGACATGCCAAATCCATCGTGCTCAACTTTGGGCTGGCCCTGGACTACCAGGGCACCTGTAACCTTCGCTTCGACGACACCAATCCCCACAAAGAGAATGTCGAGTTCGTCGAGTCCATCAAGGCCGACGTGCGCTGGCTAGGGTACGACTGGGAAGACCGGCTCTATTTCGCCTCCGATTATTTCGAGCGCCTCTACGGTTTCGGCTGCGAGTTGATCGAGAAGGGGCTCGCCTACGTTTGCGACCTCAACGCCGAGGACACCCGCGCCTACCGCGGTACCCTCACCGAGCCAGGTCGCGATAGCCCTTGGCGTGAGCGCAGCCCGGCCGAGAACCTGGATCTGTTCCAGCGCATGCGTGCGGGTGAGTTTCCCGATGGCGTGCGCACCCTGCGCGCCAAGATCGACATGGCCTCGCCCAACATCAACCTGCGCGACCCTGTCCTCTATCGCATCCGCCACGGTGTGGTCCACCATCAGACCGGAAGCCTGTGGTGTCTCTATCCCACCTACGACTACACCCACCCCATCTCCGATGCTCTGGAAGGCATCACGCACTCCATCTGCACCTTGGAGTTCGAAGACCATCGGCCCCTCTATGACTGGTGCGTCAACAATGTCTCGGTGCCGAGCAAGCCGCGCCAGATCGAGTTCTCGCGGCTCAATCTGGAATACACGGTGATGAGCAAGCGTCTGCTTACCCGGTTGGTCACCGAGCGCATCGTCAACGGTTGGGATGACCCGCGGATGCCGACCATCGCCGGTCTGCGTCGGCGCGGCTATACATCCGGCGCCATCCGTGAGTTTTGCGACCGGATCGGTGTGACGCGTTCCGACAGCCGGGTCGAGATGGCGGCTCTGGAGAGCGCCATTCGCGATGACCTGGACGCGAGCGCTCCCAGGGCGATGGCGGTGCTGCGTCCGCTCAAGGTGGTGATCGAAAACTGGCCGGACGGGCAGGTGGCGACGGTAAGCGCAGCGAACCATCCCAAGGACGAGGGCATGGGCAGCCGTGAGCTGCCCTTCGCCGGGGTGCTCTACATCGACGCGTCAGATTTCTGCGAGGACCCTCCCAAGGGCTGGAAGCGCCTCGTTCCAGGCGGCGAGGTCCGGCTGCGCAACGCCTACGTGATCCGCTGCGACCAGGTGATCAAGGACGCCGAGGGGCGGGTGGTGGAGCTGCGTGCCACCGCCGATCTGGACACCTTGGGCAAGAATCCCGAGGGCCGCAAGGTCAAGGGCGTCGTGCACTGGGTCTCGGCGGCGCATGCGGTCTTTGGCGAGGTGCGGCTCTATGATCGGCTCTTCTCCGCCCCAGAACCCGGTGCCGCCAACGGCGACTTCCTTGCCGACATGAACCCCGAGTCCCTGGTAACCCTCACGGACTGTGCCCTGGAGCCAGCACTGGCTCGGGCAGCACCGGGGGATCGCTATCAGTTCGAGCGCGAGGGCTACTTCGTCGCCGACCCGGACTCCACCCCGGGAAGGGCGGTCTTCAATCGCACCGTCGGGTTGCGAGATACCTGGGCCAAGGGCGGCCGTTAGGCCAAGTCGGCAACAGGGTTTTGCGGTCCGGCGGTGTGTGCGATTGGGCGGCACTGCATGCGTGCCGCCTCGATAGGATCAACATCCGGCTGCGGGCGGGCCTGCCCTTGCGCCGGGATGCCGACATCAACACTTCAATCGATCTCGGAGGTCACCTATGCGCGCCCTGCTGATCTACCCCAAGTTCCGCGAGAGCTATTGGTCCTTCGAGAAGGTCATGGAGCTGATCGGACGGCGGTCCATGATGCCCCCCCTCGGGTTGATTACCGTGGCGGCTATCTTGCCGCAAGACTGGGAGTTTCGGCTGCGAGATCGCAACATCGAGGAAGTGAGCGAAGAGGATTGGGACTGGGCCGAGGTCGTCCTCTTCTCCGGCATGCTGGTGCAGAAGGCCGACATGCATGTGGCCATCCGTGAGGCCCAGGCCAGGGGTAAGCCCACCGCGGCGGGCGGTCCCTATGCCACCTCCCTTTATCCGGAGCTGCAAGCCATCGGGGTGGACTACCTGGTGCTCGATGAAGGCGAGGTCACCATCCCCCTTTGGCTGGAGGATCTGGCCCGGGGGTCCAAGGGCGGCATCTATCGCTCCGGTGGTGAAAAGCCCGACGTGACCCTAACCCCAGTCCCCCGCTTCGATTTGCTCGACCTCGACGCCTATGCGGAGATGGCGGTCCAGTATTCCCGCGGTTGCCCCTTCCTGTGCGAGTTCTGCGACATCATCGTGCTCTATGGCCGCAAGCCGCGTACCAAGGCCCCTGAGCAGATCGTCCGCGAGTTGCAGACCCTCTACGACCTAGGCTGGCGCCGTCCGGTCTTCGTGGTGGATGACAATTTCATCGGGAATAAGAAGAACGCCAAGGAGATGCTGCGCCACCTGCACATTTGGCAGGTGGAGAAGGGCTTCCCCTTCACACTATCCACCGAGGCATCGGTGGACCTTGCGGCCGATCAGGAGCTGATGGACCTGATGGTGGACTGCAACTTTGGCGCCGTCTTCCTGGGTCTGGAGACCCCGGACCCGGCCAGCCTGGAGCTGACCAAGAAGAAACAGAACCTCAAACAATCCCTGGACGATTCGGTAACCGCCATCGCCTCCACCGGGCTGCGCATCATGGGCGGCTTCATCATTGGCTTCGACGGCGAGGCCCCTGGCGCCGGGCAGCGCATCGTCGATTTCGTCGAACGCAACAACATCCCGCTTACCACCTTCAGCATGTTGCAGGCCTTGCCCGGTACTGCCCTGTGGGATCGCCTCAAGGCGGAGGGGCGGCTGCGGGAGGGCGAGGCCCATCTGAACCAGACCTCGCTGATGAACTTCGCCCCCACGCGTCCGGTCGAGACCATCGCCCGGGAGTATGTGGACGGTTTCTACGCCCTGTTCGACGCCCGCAGCTACCTCGACCGCACCTATCGCCACTATCGGGTGCTGGGTGCCGCGGATGTTCATAACAACCCGGCGCGGCGTAAGCACAAGGCCCCGAAGCCCAAGGACCCGGCTGCGGCGCGCGCCCTGTGGACCGTCCTCTGGCGCCAGGGGGTAGTGCGCAAGACGCGATGGGTGTTCTGGCGCTACCTGTGGGACATGTTCCGACACAACCGCGGGGGCGTGGCCAGCTTCCTGACCCTGGCCGCCTACATCGAACACTTCCTGCCCTATCGGGAGCGGGTCAAGGAGCAGATCGAGAGCCAGCTCCAGGTCTTTCTGGACACCGAGCGGGAGCGGGCCGAACAGACACCGGCGCGACCCATCATTCAGGCCCGAGTGGCCTGACGGCAGCCCTCCGGCGGGAACGTTGACGTTTTCGTGGCGTTCGAAGCGCGGTCAAGGTGGGCCTGTGGTGTCGGAACTCCGCCAAGATATCGGGCGAGTGCGGGGGGGCTTTTGAGCGAGTGATCGGCTGGCGCTCAGGCTCACAAGTTGAGCCCTCCGGGTGCGACAATGCCGGCCATCAGCTTCCGGGCCTGGAGGCCCTGGCCATCGGTCGTTGCACATGCTCCACATCTGCCGTTCGAATCTGGTCGAGGCACTGCTCGATCTGCTGGCCCACCGCATCCGCGAGGCCCCGCTCGCTTCGCCCTTTTCCCCGGAGTTGGTGGTCAGCCCGAGTCCGGCCATGGCCCGCTGGGTCCACCTGGGCCTGGCCCGGGCCCAGGGGGTTGCGGCCAATCTGAGCTATCCCCTGCCGGCCTCCTTTGTCTGGAAATTGGCCGGGGATCTCCTTGGTGACACCGCTGAGCAAGACGACCCCAAGGGATGGGGAAGTCCCGCGAGAGGCAGGATGCCGGAGGGGGACGACCCCAAGGGACGGGGAAGTCCCGCGAGAGGCAGGATGCCGGAGGGGGACGACCCCAAGGGACGGGGAAGTCCCGCGAGAGGCAGGATGCCGGAGGGGGACCCGTTGGGCCTGGATGTCATGTCCTGGCGTATCTACGCCACCCTGCCCAGCCTGCTGGCGGACCCGGCCTTCGCACCCCTGCGCCGTTACCTGCAACCGGCGGACAATGCCCTCAAGCGCTGGCAACTCGCCGGGCGTATCGGCGATGCCTTCGACCGCTATCAGCTCTATCGTCCGGACCTGATCCGCGCCTGGTCCGATCCGAGCGGCAGTGCCCCTGGCCCGGTGCTGGATGCTGACGACGCCTGGCAGCCCATCCTCTGGCGCCGTCTCATCGCGGCGATCGGACACCATCGCGTCGCCGTCATCGACCGGTTGCTGGCCCACCTGGCGGCAGACGGGCCCTGTTCGGGGCTGCCCGAGCGCGTCTCCCTGTTCGCCATCTCCAGCCTACCCCCGCTCCTGGTGGAGGTGTTCCACGCCCTGGCCGCCCGGACCCGGGTGGACCTCTATCTGCACGCCCCCACGGACCAGTTCTGGTCGGACTTGGTGAACCAGAAGGTCGCGGCCCGCAAGCGCCTGGAGCACCCGGAGGAGGCAGACCTGTGGGAGGTCGGTCACCCCTTGTTGTCCTCTTGGGGCCGCCAGGGCCAGGCCCTGCAAGACCTCCTGTTGGAGCGAGAGGTGCCGGTCAACGAGGTCGATGCCTGGGCACCGCCGGCCACGGATAGCCTGCTCCATCGGCTCCAGCACGACATCTTTACCCTGGCCGGACCGGCCCCGGACGGCTCCCGGGAGTCAGTCGCAGCAGACGGGTCTATCCAGGTCCAGCTTTGCCACAGTGCCCTGCGGGAGTGTCAGGTCCTGCACGACCAGCTCCTGAGCCTGTTCGAGGCCGAGCCCGACCTGACCCCAGAGGACTGCCTGGTGATGATCCCCGAGATCGACACCTACGCCCCCTACATCGAGGCCGTCTTCGAGCGGGACGAGAGCGGGGCCAGGCCCTATATCCCCTGGAACCTGTCCGACACTTCGCCGCGGGATGAGCATCCCCTGATCCAGGTCTTCCTGCGCCTGCTCGATCTGCCGGGCAGCCGCTTTGGGCACTCCGAGGTCCTCTCTTACCTGGACGTGCCGGAACTGGCCGAGACCTTCGGTCTGGATCTGGAGGCCGTCGCCCAGATCAAGGCCTGGCTTGCGGAGGCCAACCTGCGCTGGGGCCTGGACGGCGGTCACAAGGGACGCCTCGGTCTGCCCCCCACCGAGGAAAACACCTGGGCCCAGGCGGAGCGACGCCTGTTCGGGGGCTATGCCATGACCCCGCCGGCGCCGGGGCAGATCGGCTTCGCCGGCATCGCCCCCATCGGCAGTGTCGAGGGGGCCAGGGCCGAGATCCTCGGGCGGTTCTGGTGCCTGCTCTCACGCCTGCGGGAGACCGCCGACTGCCTGGTCGCCCCGCGCAGCGCCGCGGCCTGGGCCGAGACTGGGGCCAGGTTGGTCGCGGACTTCTTCGGCGACAGACCCGAGACCGGCCCGGATGACGGCCGTATCCAGCGCATCCGCGATGCCCTGGCTGAGCTGGCCGAGCAGGCCGAGGCGGCGGTCGGCGACCATGCGGGGGAGGGGCCCGGCGAGCCGCTGCCCCTGGACCTGGTGCGACACTGGTTGGCGGACCGCCTGGGCACCGCCAGTCGCCACGGGCGTTACTTCCGTGGCGGGGTCACCTTCTGCGGCATGCGCCCCATGCGCAGCCTGCCGTTCCAGGTGATTTGCATCCTCGGCCTTCAGGACCAGGCCTTCCCGCGTCGCGACCGCCCCCTGGAGTTCGACCTGATGCGCCGTCACTGGCGCCCCGGCGACCCGCGCAAGGGCGACGAGGATCGCTACCTGTTCCTGGAGACCCTGCTGTGCACCCGCCGTCGGCTCTACCTGAGCTATATCGGCCGCGACCTGCGCCGTAACACCGAGCGCCAGCCGAGCGTCCTGCTGCGCGAGCTGCTCGACACCCTTGATCAACGCTGGTGCCCGGCGACAGACCAACCGCCCCTCACCCCGGCCCTCTCCCCTCGGGGAGAGGGAGACATCGAGCGCGCTTCGCGCGACCTTTGCATGACTGGCGGGGCCCTTAGCGCGGCCATCACCCGGGTCCATCGGCTTCAGCCCTTCAGCCCAGCCAATTACCAGGGGCCAGAGGCCAGTTTCGACGCCACCTGGGCGGACCTGGCCCAGTCCGTCGCTCAGGGGTTTGCTCGGACCCAGGCCCAATCGGGTCGGGAGGCGGGGCCGATGGGCTGGCCGGAGCAGCGTCTGCCCGCGGCCCCGGAGGCCATGCGCGACGTCACCCTGACCCAGCTCGAACGCTTCCTGCGTCACCCTGTACGGCACTTCGTCCACACCAGGCTGGGGGTCTACCTGCGCGACCAGGAGACCAATGAGGACGACGAGCCTTTTGCCCTGGACGGCCTGGAGGGCTATCAGCTGCGCCAGTGGTTGCTGGACGAGGCCCTGCAGGATCGCGACGCAGCGCCGGCATTGCTCGCCGCCGAGGGGCTCTTGCCCCATGGCGCCTTTGCCGGGCTGACCTTCGATCAGGCGCGGGACCGTGCGGCACCCCTGATCGATCGTTTGGGTGACTATCGGGGGCTGAGCCCGGCCCAGGTTCTGGTCGACATCCCCTTCGCCGCGGGGCCGGACGGTGGCCCGCGGCGGTTGGTCGGGCAGGTCGCCGGAATCTATCCAGGGCTCGGGCTGTTGCGCGTGCGTCCCAGCAAGCTCAAGGGGCCGGACATCCTGGGTCTTTGGCTTGGCCTGCTCGCTTGGTCCGCCAGCGGGCCCAGGCAGGACGCGTAAGGCACTGCTGGTGGCCGAGGATAGGACCTTTGCACTGATCTCTGACCTGGGGCCCGACGAGGCCAGGGACGCCCTGGCCGCGTACCTGGGGTGCTACTGGGACGGCCTGCATCGGCCCCTGCCGGTCCTGCCCAGGGCCAGTTACGCCTATGCCGATCGCGCCCTGGCGGGGAAGGACGCCACCGGGATGGTCAGGAGCGCCTGGCAGGGCAACGATTTCCAGATCCATTCCCGGGGATCGGGACGATGCCTATGTGCGTTTCGTGCTGGGTGGGCGGCCGGGGGAGCCGGCGGACTTCGCCGGGTTTGCCGAGCTGTCCATGGCCCTGTATGGGCAAGTCCTGAGCCTGCACCAGGAATCCGCCGATGCCTAGCAAGGCGCCGGTGTGGACCGCGAGACCATGGGCGGTCCTGCTGCCAAGGGGGCAATCCTGTGTGCCTGCGGCAATGGCCCCAGCTACGGATACTTAAGATGACCAGCTACACCCCCCAACCCCTGGACACCGCCGAGCGAGTCCTGGCCTTTCCGCTGACCGGTACCCGCCTCATCGAGGCCAGTGCTGGCACCGGCAAGACCTACACTATCGCCAACCTCTATCTACGCCAGGTCGCCGCCGGGCGTGGGGTAGGGGACTTGTTGGTGGTGACCTTCACCGAGGCCGCTACCGACGAGCTGCGCGGGCGCATCCGCGCCCGGCTGGTCGAGGCCCTGGCCCTGCTGGACCAACCGGCGGAGACGGATGACGTCTTCCTGGCTGCCTGGCTGGCCGAGGCGCGGGCCGGTGACCCGCAGACCACCGCCCGCACCCTGCGCCTGGCGGTGCGCAGCATGGATGAGGCGGCCATCTACACCATCCATGGCTTTTGCCAGCGCGCCCTGACCGAGTTTGCCTTCAACAGCGGCCAGCAATTTCGCCTGGAGGTCCTGACCGATGACGGCGACCTCTGGCGTGCCGCCCTGCAAGACTGGTGGCGGCGTACCGGCTATCCATTGGCACCCGCCAAGGCCCAACTGTTCCAGAGTGCCTGCGGGGCATTCGATGCCTTCGCCACCCTGGTCGGACCCTTGCTCCAGGCCGAGCGCCGCGCCCTGCTGCCCCATGTGGATACCCTGGACGTCGTCTTTGGGCGCATGAAGGCAGCGGGACCGACCATCGCCGGCCTGGCCAGTGACTGGGCGCGGGACGGCGAACGACTGCGGGAGATTCTGCGCCAGTCCAAGGGGCTGAGCCGGGCCCAGGCGTCTCCCTATCAGCCAGACAGTCTGGAGGCCGCCTTTGTCCTCGTCGGCAACTGGTTCGCCGCCTGCGCCGAGGCCGGCGAGCCCCTGCCGCCGCCGCAAGCCTTTGCCGTCCTCACGCGCCAATCCTTCGCGGACCACCGGCTCAAAAAGCCGGATCCGGCACTGGACGACCCCTACTTCCAGCGTTGCGGCGAACTCTGGGAGCAGCTCCGCCGCCTGCGTCGCGACCTGCGTACCGCGGCCCTCGCCGAGGCCGCGGCCTTCGCCCGCGATCAGGTGCTCGCGGCCAAGCAACAGGCCCAGGTGCTCGCCTTCGACGACCTGCTAACCGAGCTGCACCAGGCCCTCGATCCGGACCTGGGTGGCCGCGCCGTGGCCCTGGCCCAGTCCATCCGCCGCCGTTTCCCGGCAGCCATGATCGACGAGTTCCAGGACACCGACCCGGTCCAGTACGGCATCTTCCGCCGCCTCTATGTCGGGCAGCCCGAGGTCAGCCTGATCATGATCGGCGACCCCAAGCAGGCCATCTACAGCTTCCGCGGCGGCGACATCTTCACTTATATGCAGGCCAAGGCCGATTTGGAGCCCGAGGCCCTCTATACCCTGGGCACCAACTGGCGCTCGACACCGCAGGTCATCGGCGCGGTCAACCGGGTCTTCGAGCGACGGGCGCAGGACGCCTTCGTCTACGGTGAGGCCATCCCCTTCGCGCCCGTCCAACCCGCGGACAAGCCACATCAGCGTCTGCGGCGCGACGACCCCAAGGGACGGGGAAGTCCCGCGAGAGGCAGGATGCCGGAGGGGGACGACCCCAAGGGACGGGGAAGTCCCGCGAGAGGCAGGATGCCGGAGGGGGAGGCGGCACCCCAACCCGCCCTGACCCTCTGGACCCTGCCGGTCAAACGGGACGGCAAGGGCAATGAAAAGGGCCTGTCCAAGGACGACGCCCGCAACCTGGCACACGCCGCCGTCGCCCAAGAGGTCGCCCAGCTCATCCGCGAGGGGCGTGCCGGGCTGGCCAGGCTGGCTCCGGAGCCGGGGCAGGGTGGCAAGGATCAACCCCTGAGGCCCAGGGACATCGCCATCCTGGTGCGCGGTGGCTTCGAGGCCATCGGGGTCCGTCAGGCCCTGGCAGCAGCTGGGGGTGGCCGCAGTCTCCGTGGAGCGCAGCGGCGTCTTCGCCAGCGCCGAGGCGATCGCCCTGGCGCCGCTCCTGGGTGCAGTGCTCGACCCCCGCGACCGCGACCTGGCCCGACTGGCCCTGGCATCACCCCTGGTGGGCAAGGGCTACGCCGAGGTCGAGGCCATCATCCAGGGCGAGGACGCCTGGGCCGCCTGGCAGGACCACCTGCTGTTCCTCCAGGAGACCTGGCAGCGGCGCGGCTTCATGGCCATGTTTCAGGCCATGCTCCAGCGCCTGGGGATCGGCCAGGCCCTGGCCCGGGACCCGGACGCCGAGCGGCGCCTGACCAACCTGCTGCACCTGGGCGAGCTGCTGCAACAGGCGTCCAAGACCCAGGCCGGCATGGATGCCCTGGTGGGTTGGTACCGGGTCCAGTTGGGCCTGCCGACGGATCGGCGCGGCGGCGAGGCCACCGAACTGCGCCTGGAGAGCGACGCCGAGCTGGTGCAGATCGTCACCGTCCATAGTGCCAAGGGGCTCGAATACCCGGTGGTCTTCGTCCCCTATCTCTGGGGCTGCAAGGTCCGCGATACCAAGGGCCTGGTCGGCTTCCACAGAGGCGGCGAGGCCCTGCTCGATGCCGGCTCGGATGAGATCGAGACCAACCTGCGCCTGGCGGAGCAAGAGCGCCTGGCCGAGGACGTGCGCCTCGTCTATGTCGCCCTGACCCGGGCTAGGTCCGCCCTCTATCTGGTCTGGGGTCGGGCCGGCGCCCAGGCCGGTCATGCCGGCCAGACTGCCCTGGGCTGGTTGCTGCACCCCCATCAGACGGTCGCCCAGCTCGCCGACCAGGGTCCGGACGCCTTCGCCTACCTGGCCAGCCTGGAAGCGGATCTGGCTGACCTCGCGGATGCAGAGATTCGGATCGCCCCGCTGCCCGAGGACGCCTACCCCGAGCCCCTGGAGCCTGCCCCCGTCGGCGAGGCCCTGGCTCCGCGCCGTCTCAGCCGTCCGGTGAGCGCCCAGTGGCGGGTGACCTCCTTCTCTGAGCTGACCCGTAATGTCCACCCGGGCCCGACACCGCCTCGGGACCCCCAGGCCCAGGACCCCGCCGCCCGCTTCCCCGCCGGCAGTCAGGTGGGCTCCTATCTGCACCTGCTGCTGGAGCTGACCGACTTCTCCGCCGACGTGCGCCAGCAGGTCCTGGCCCATAGCGCCCGCTGCGCGACGCGCTTCGGGCTCGACCACGGGGTCTGGGGGGAGGTCGCCGCCGCCTGGCTGGAGCGGGTAACCCGCACCCCATTGAACGCGGCTGGCCTGACCCTGGCTGACCTTGGCCCCGGGCAGCGCATGAACGAGCTGGCGTTCGACTTCGCCACCGCCCGGGTCGACATGGGCTGCCCTGAATCGGGCCCTCCAGGCCGCCGCCGACGGGCCCTTGCCCGACCTGGAGGCCGAGGACATCGCCGGTATGGTGACCGGCGTGATCGACCTGGTCTTCGAGCACGGCGGCCGCTGGTACATCGCCGACTACAAGAGCAACTACCTGGGCCCCAGTCCGGTGGACTATGGCCCCGAGCGTCTGGCCATTGCCATTCGGGGGCATCGCTACGACCTTCAGGCCCTGCTGTACACCCTGGCGCTGCACCGCTATCTCCGGGGGCGGATCCCAGGCTACGACTATGTGCGTCACTTCGGAGGGGCCTACTATCTCTTCCTGCGCGGCATGCAGCCGGACCATGGGGCGGGCAGCGGGGTACACTTCTCCCGGCCCGATCCTGGGCTGGTGGAGGTCTTGGACCGGGAGGTGTTTCGGTGGGAAACGGCGGCGGCGTGACGGGTCGCTGCCATCTGTCCGCATTGCGAACGATGGGTTTCGCTATCGCTCTACCCATCCTACAGGTTCACCACCGGGAACGAAGATGATCGAGCTGATGACTGACCTGCCTGCCAACATGATCGGCCTGAACGATAAACAAGGCTGCGTTTCTGTAATTCGCATTACTCTATGATTCAACATTGTTTTTTCGGGTGGCCATGTTCGCGAACCTCAGCCCTGGCATCTTTTCTCGGCTTGGTCATCAGCGGGAAGTTGTTGGCTCGGCGTTTGAGTGCACGATGCTCGATACGACCTGGTCTCAGACCGACGCGCAGCTCGGCGATCAGAATGATGACGATCGCCGAGCAGATTTACCGAGAGACACAGGCGCTCCCGGACGAGCTTGCCCGAGAGGTACTGGACTTCATCGGATACATCGAGACGAAGTGCCATCTGACGTTTCCAGAGGACAGGGACTTACAGTCCGCACAAGGACCGGCCATGGCCCGAATCTGGGGCAATCGCACCGACGATGAGGCCTGGAATGACCTGTGATCCCGGCGATCTCGAGCTGTTGCCTTTCCCGCACGCGGATCTGAGCACGACGAAGAAGCGGGCTGTCTTGGTCATGAGCCGACCGGACCATCACGGTGATTTCATCGGGCTTGCAGTTACCTCTGTGCCTGAGCCAGAGCCGCATCTCGCCATTGCAGCCGAAGCGCTCTTCCACGGTGCACTCCCGAAGCCCAGTCGGATACGGGTTGACGAGGTGTTCACGCTGGAGCAGCCGCTCATTATTCGTCGTTTCTGCCAACTCAACAGCAAACCCCGGCGGCGGGCGGTCTCCCGCTTTGCATATGTCTGACCTACTCAAGATCGTCTACGAGGTTGCCGCAGTCCATAGCGACTACCTGCGCCTCCACCGTAGGCTGTTCCATATCAGTGCCGGCAGGCTCCTGCACAACCTCACCCGACGCCACACGGGCGCCGGCTTGACGGATCAGCATGAGATCAAAGAATTGAGCCAGCGCTTGAGCCGTGCAATCGATGGTCTGAGCCAATTGAAGAAGGAGGACCTCTCCATTCGCCGGGGCAGCGAGATCCAGACCGCATTGAGCGAGTACGCTCAAGCGTTGACCGAGTCGATGACAGCATTGGCTGCTCTGCTGGAGATGGGTAAGCGATCTCGGAACGGGAGCCGGCACCAGCCATCAGGGAAGTCGCAAACGACGAAAGTCGCCTACGACGACGCCGTACAGTACCACAAACGTTTGGGCGCGCGGCTCAATGAACTGCTCACAACCCTGTAACCTCGCCGCACTTTATTCGTTGGCGGAGAGCAATCGGTGTCGGGGTCGCTCTCGGAATCGGGATCGCGGAGTCTCGGGGCAGGGGTTAGAATCGGAATCTTCGATATCGACACCGACTAGGTCGGTAACGACACACAAGCCAATAAGCTGTTTTACCTATTTCTGCACCTTCACTAATTAGGGCGCAGTACTGGCCGCCGCGCAGGGCCTTGCGGGCGCTTGCCAGGGACCGGAACCAGTCCCAGGTCAAATCCTCGAGCTGGAAGAACTGGTTCAGGGCCTCGCCCATGATGGCATAGTCCTCGACCAGGCAAATGCCTAGCTTGCCCTGACCGTTCATGCGGATGCCCCCAAGGGCAGGAATACCTCGAAGCTGGTTTGTTCGGGCGTGGAGACGACCTGGATACGGCTATCGAGTTGCCGCACCGTCTTGTCGGTCATCCAGAGACCCAGACCCAACTGCGCCGAACCGTCGACAGGGAAGGGCTCGAGCAGGTGGCGGAGTTGTGTCTCGGGGAGTAGCTCCCCTGCGTTGACGACGCGTATTCGCAGGTCGCAGTCTGCGGTCGGGACCCGGATAGACAAGACACCCACGGCAGGTATGGCCTGGGCTGGGTTCAGGGCCAGGTTGAGCAGGATCTGACGGACCGGCAGGCAGTTCAAACTCCCCCGCAAGCTGGTTGTGCAGGTCCATCCGCAAACGCTTCCCGCGCATGTGCCGGGCGACCAGCGCGGCGATGTCGTCTACGTCGCTGGGAATTCTGCGTGGCATCCGAGCGCAGGGACTGGTAGTCGTGCCAGAGGACCGAGCCGGCGATCGCTAGCCCGGTCAGCAGCACGATGAGGCTGACCTCGAACCGGACCCGACAGCGGAGGCTGCGCAGGACCAACCGGGCTCGACGAGGTCCCTGTCCTCAATGCGCCAGAGGTCGACGAGATACTCGTCCTTGTTGTGGTCCATGATTACCAGGTGGAACGGACCGGCCGGTGTGGGGATGATCGCGCCGCTCTCTTCCACCATGATGTACACGTGATCGTCCACTCCGGCGAACCGGCAGATCGCCTGGGCGATCCGTGCGTGACGACAATTCGCCTCGATTGAAACGACCTGCACGCCCCCTCGGAGCGGGCGAGCCATCCATCTGGACCGCCCGGCGAGCGATTGCGCCGTCACAACTGTCCCTCCCCCATGCGTTTCTGGAGTCGGTCCGGGCTGATCAGGGCGTCTCTACGACGGCCAGCGATCGAATGGTTGCTTCTCCAGCCGCATCTGTCTCTCGGCGTCCTGGTGGATGTTGATCCAGGCCTGCCAGTTCGCGTCGTCCATGTCGGGGTAGTCGAGCCGGAAATGGCTGCAGCGGCTCTCCTTGCGCATCAGCGACGCCCTGAGCTTCATCTCGGCGCTGACGATCATGTTCGCGGTCTCATGCGCCAGCCGGAGCTCGTGCAGGTCGCTGGCCCGCAGCATCGGCAGATGGTGATCCCGGAGCTCTTCGACATAGGCCAGCGCTGCCTTCAACATGGCCTCCTTTTTGATGTACAGAACGAAGTTCGGAATCATGACGCCCTGCAGGGTTTGCGTGACCCAGGCCGGGCTGAAGCCTGCCTGGCGCCGCAACGGCGCCAGCATCTCGTCTTCCACCCGCGCCAGCTTGTCCGCCGGCACGGACGGCATCTGCACACCCCTGCTGTATCCGGCGGCGGCCTCGCCGGCGACGGCTCCCTGGACCGCGGAGCCGGCCAGGGACGAGCCGATCTGGGTGTAGATGGCCCCGGCCATGTAGGACCCCAGGGCATCTCCCGCCGCATAGAGCCCGGGGATGTTCGACTCGCAGCGGTCGTTGATCGGCACCAGACCCTCGGACTTGTGGATCGCCATGCCGGCCGAGGAGCCGCCCACCGGCGCTCCCCGCATCCCGGGCGGGACCCTATCGCCGCCGGGTCCGCCGCCAGGTCCACCATCGGCCCCGGGAGGCGGCGGACGATGATCCGGACCGCCGGCCAGGGGCCCACCTCCAGGGGGCGGAGGCGGCCCGTGGGGACGGTCGAACCCTTGGGGTCTGTAGGGACCTCCCTCCAGCTTCCCCCCCATCATGTCCGGCGGACCCGGCGGCAAGGGCGAGCCGTTGGTGTAGGCGATGTAATTCAGCTCCACGCCGAGATCGTGGCGAATTCCCACGCCGGTCACGTCCGGTTTGCGCTCGAACATGCCGTGCCAGCCGTCGAAGCAGGCCGCCGGGTTCTGCGCCTGGCCCGGGTGGCCGTCGTTCCATTCCTTTCCGGTGACCTTGGCGCCGATCCTGTAGGCCATGACGGTGCCGTCATGTGTCAGGTCGCAGATCGGGAAGCCGCTGGGCTTGAAGCCGCCGGCACCCGTGCACAGGATCACGCTCTTGGCGAAAACCTGAATCAACTGCCCATCGTCAAGGGTGAACCCCGCGGCACCCGCGATCCGGCCCTCGTGCTCGATGAGGTGGGTGACCATGACCCGCTCGATCAGGGGTATCCCGCGCGCCTCCATGGGCCGCGAGAACGGCCTTGTTGTAGAGCGGCGAGTCGAAGAAACCCCACTCCCGCAGCTCCGCGACCCTGGCCGCGGAATGCTCCGCCATTTGGCGCGTGTAGACCGGGTTGTTGGTGCCGAGCGCGGAGCGCGACACCTCGGCCACGAACGCATCGAGCGAGATGCCGGCCTCGCGCTCGTCGAACGCGAAGATACCCTTTGCAAACGGCGTTTGCCCCGACGAGCCGAGCCTCCCCTTGGACAAGACCATGACCCGCGCGCCGGCGTCGTGCGCCTTGACCGCCGCAAACAGACCGGCCATGCCGCCGCCGATCACCAGCACGTCGGTCTGGAGCGCCCGCTTGTCCATGTCATCGGGGTCAAAGGTGGCCCGGTTCTCGCCCCATCCCGGGACCATGCCCATGGCCGCCAGCGTCGCCAACCCGGCCGTTCCTCCAGCCAGCGTCAAGAAGCGGCGGCGGGACATGCCGTTGTTCTCATGCGGATCGTTCATGGGCGCGTACCTCGGGTTTGTCGAAGACAGAGACGTATTGATGGATCAGCACCAGACTCGCCGCGCAGGCCAGAGTCACCATGAGCAGCGAGATGGCCGCATTGGTATGCCGGCCCAGGTCGATGGCGTGCCAGGACGCGGTGACCACCAGCAGGACCGACAGCAGACCGTGAACCAGCTTCCAGGTGCGGTAGTCCAGTCCCAGCCTCTCGCGCAGCAAGGAGGTGGCGCCAATCACGAACATCAGCACCCAGGAGACCATGCCCAGAACGATCCCGGGGCTGTCGATGGTGGTCAGGATCTTCGTCAATGCCTCTACGGGAGAGACGCCGCCTTCGAAGAAGCGCGGCAGTACGATCATGAAAGGATGAGCAAGCAACAGGCTCACGACCGAATATCCGATGAGCTTGTGCAGACTCAACAGTCTGCTGAATCGGACTCCCCCGGTCACGAACCGCGCGCCGCGCACCAGCAGAAACTGCCCGAACAGCAGAAAGAGGGCGGCCAGGGTCAGCATGGAAAGGGTTTCCTTCAGAAGCGACCGCCTGGGGTAGTCCCCCAGCACGAGGAGCAGAAGCGGCGGAAGAATGAGTATCAGCGCCAAGACGATCAGTCGGCATTTGTTGGCATCGGAATTCACGTTCACCCCCAGGAGACGACAACGGGTATCGACTTGTCCGGCGTGATGGTGATGGCATCGACCGGGCAGTACATTCGACACAGATGGCAGATCTGGCAGTCGGCCACGTATCGGATGACGGCCTTTCCGGTGCTTGGGTCCATGCGAATGACGTCGGTCGGGCAGGACTGAACACAGGTCCCGCATCCGATACATCCATCGATGCTGCTTATTGCCATCTGGTTTGCCTGAGAAGTTGATCTGGTCCGGCGGCAACGGACAGCCGCCGCTCTGATCGACACGATACGCGGCGAGCTGGGGCAAACCGGGGGGAGATTTAGAGGAAACTGTGAGCTTCGACGAGAGAGGTCGTTCGATCGCCCCCAATCTGCAACCCTGCACCCTGGGACCTATAGGAGGTACTGATAACAGATGCGCATCGGTCTTACGGCGAAGCTCCTGCTCATGCTCGGCGTCACCAGCCTGCGTTTCGGTGCTGGCCATGGCATTTGCGGCCCGCTGGAGCTTCCAGCACGGATTTCTCGACTACCTGGGTCAGCAGGAGCTTGCGCGTATCGCCCCGCTCCGCGAGGCGCTGGTGCCGATTTACGCCCGCAGCGGCTCCTGGGAGTACTTCGAGCGCAATCCCGACGAATGGCCGCGCTTCGTCGACGACACCCTCGATCCGCAGCGCGCGCATCCCCCCGGGGCACCTCCCCCAGAGGTCCATCTCGGGCCGGCGGCGGAGCCCCGTGGTGAATCGCCCCCGGGTCCCCACGAGCAGGACGCCCGGGCGCCCCACGAGGCAGGGCCGCCCCATCACCCGCCCGGCCCGCGGCAACGCCCTCCGCCGGTGGAGCCCCGTGGTGAATCGCCCCTGGGTCCCCATGAGCAGAACGTCCGGGCACCGCACGAGGCAAGGCCGCCCCAGCACCCGCCCGGCCCACGGTGGCCCCCTCCGCCCCCTCCATCCGCGTCGCTGGATCTGTTGGGTCTGCGGGTCCACCTGCTCGACGGCCAGGGACATCGCGTGGCGGGTGTGCCGCCGACTGCTGAAGAGCCCTTCCGCCTCCCGATCGAGTCGGACGGGGCTGTGATTGGCTGGCTGCTGCTGTCGCCCCCGCAGTGGTTCGAGGACGACCCCGCTCAGCGTTTCAACAGCCAGCACAATCGTACCCTGGTCTGGATCTCCGTCGGCGTGCTCTCCCTGGCGTTCCTGCTCGGCTGGGTGTTCGGCCAGGGACTCCTGCGGCGCATCCGCACCCTGGCACGGGGGTCGCGTCAGCTGGCCGGCGGGGACTTCGGCACCAGAATCGCCGACCACGGCCAGGACGAGCTGAGCGCCCTTGCCGAGGACTTCAATCGCCTGGCCACTGCCTTGGAGCGCAACCAGGAGCTCAGGCGCCGCAGCATGGCCGATGTGTCCCATGAGCTACGCACCCCGGTCGCCGTGGCCCGCGCCGAGCTGGACGCCCTGATCGACGACATCCGGCCCTGCACCAAGGCAAACTTGGAGAAGCTCCAGGGCCGGCTACTGGCGCTGATGCGCTTGCTGGACGACCTCTACGACCTGGCCCTATCGGACGCGGGCGCGCTGGACTACCGTTTCTCACCGCTTGATTTGGGCGAGACCGTCCAGGCCGCGGTCGCTCAGATGGATGGCGCGTTCGCACGCCAAGACATCGCGCTGCATCTGGAGTGCAACGACGAGCTGCCGATGGACGGGGATCGCGGACGCCTGCGCCAGGTGCTGGACAACCTGCTCAGCAACAGCTTGCGTTACACCGATGCCGGCGGTGTCACGCGGGTCGTCGCGAGCCGCGCCGGGGCCTGGATTCGGGTGAGCATCGAGGACACGGCCCCCGGCGTCGCGCCCGAGGCCCTTGATCGCCTGTTCGACCGCTTCTACCGCGTCGAGGCCTCGCGCTCGCGCGCGAAGGGCGGCGCGGGGCTGGGCCTGGCGATCTGCCGCAACATCGTCGAGGCCCATCACGGCTGCATCCAGGCCAGGACCGCGGATGCCGGGGGCTTGGCCATCGATATTCGCCTGCCGGCGTCCGACGGCTCAATACAGGGGCAGGACCCGAAACCTCACGATTAGCTCACGATTCCCTCAAGGCGACGCCTCAGTCGGGTCTTAGACTGGAGCCATCTAAACGAGATCAAGGAGTCTCAAGATGCAGAAGAATCGAACCAACGCCATGATTGCAGTACTCGTCCTGCTGCTTGCCGGATCGGCGAGCACCGCGTCGGCCAGACCTGGCCCCGGCGGCGGCGAGGGCCGGCGCGGCCCGCCGCCGGAGGCGCTCAAGGCCTGCGAGGGCAAGCAGTCGAACGACCAGTGCAGCTTTACGGGCCGCGGCGACGAAACCCTCACGGGCATCTGCTCAGCACCTCCGGGTGTCGATGAGCTGGCCTGCGCGCCGGAGGGCGGCCCACCCGAGCGCGGCGGTCGCTGATCGCACCGACATACCATTTACCCCCCTCGGGCAGGGATGCCCGACCTGAATCACCATCCCGCGGACATCGACTCCGAGCCCCCCGTTACCGCAACCGCGCTTTCCACGCAGCGTACTGCGTCTCCCTCCACAGCGGATCCACTCTCCGGACCGGCTGAGCACCTCATTCCGCCATTGCGCATGCCATTTCTTACCTGTCAGAGCGCGGCCATCGAGAGCGCCTTTCATGGCACCGGACTGCCCGGAGGTTGATGCCTGGTCGTCGTTGCGCCAACCTGCTCGCCTCACAGTTTCCTTCATTTGTTCCCACAGTTCGTCCAATCTTCCCTCGTATCTTGCTCTCCAGCGGAGGGCACGACCGCAGTCACACCTCCGTTCGCCCCACCTCAACGGAGCAATTTCTCATGATCAAAAAGACACTCTTGGCCACCGCCGTGAGTCTGTCGCTCATCGGCAGCACTCTAGTCAGCATCGACAGTTTTGCCAGGGAGGGTAATAAAGGCAACGGATATGGTGCCAGCACGGTCCTGTTGGCACTTCTAGAACGCAACAACGACCGCGTACTCAACATTGACGAACTCCCCGGCGGCGATGCCTACAAGGCGGTACGCCGTTTCAACTATAAGGACAGCAACCGCGATCGCGTCCTATCCCTGGAGGAGTTCTCCGCCACCAGTGGCCGTGGCGTCCCAGACGGTCTGGACGAGGACGCCCTTGAACCGTGTATGGAACAGACTCTGGGCTATGAACTGCCGGATCGCCCGGATTCCGCCACTGCCTTCGACGAGGCCGACACCGATGACGGCGGCTCGGTGGACCTGACTGAATTCCTGGCCGCTGGTGAACAGCGTGCCGAAGCGCGTTTCGCTGAGATCGACGCAGACGCTGACGGCAGAATCACCGGCGACGAGACTGCGGCCTACCAGGCGCTGCGGCAGGAACGCCGGGAAGCCCGCAGGACCTGCGTGGCCGAGTCGTTGAATATCGACGGTGATACAAATACGACTCTGACATACCCCATCGTCGATACCGGTCAGGGCACCTGCTACGACAATAGCGACCTCATCGAATGTCCTGCCGAAGGGGGAGCTTTTTATGGGCAGGATGCGCAATACACCGGAACTGTTCCCAGCTACACGGACAACGGCGATGGCAGCGTGACCGACAACGTCACTGGTCTGGTCTGGACACAGGACCTGTCAGACGCATCCATGCCCTGGTCCGATGCTGCGGGCTACTGCGAATCCCTCACCGTCGGCAGCCTCACCGACTGGCGACTACCCAACATCAAGGAACTGTGGTCACTCAGAGACTTCTCGACCGGTTGGCCCTGGGTCGATACCGACTACTTTTATCTGGTTGGTGATGGTTCAGATCAACGTCAGCACCATTCATGGTCGAGTAATCCCTACCTGGTCGAAAGCGAATATCAGAACGAGCAGGTGATAGGTGATCCCGCTTGGATTGTCAACGACTGGACCGGACACATCAAAGCGATGAGCGGTAGCAGATTCGTACGCTGTGTCAGCGGTGACGAGTACGGCATCAACGACTTCGTTGACAACGGCGACGGCACGGTGACCGACAATGCCACCGGTCTGATGTGGGTGCAGGACGACAACGGCGAGGCCATCAACTGGGAAGCAGCGCTCGCGTATGCTGAAGACGCCAGCATTGCCGGCTACGACGATTGGCGTCTGCCCAATGCCAAGGAATTGCAGAGCATTGCGGATTACTCAGGCGTCTTCCCGGTATTGGACACAAGCGTGTTCAATCTCACAGAGGTCACGAATGTCGTGTATGGCACTGACAGTGGTGAGGAGATAGACACGCAGGTCAACTACCCGTTTTACTGGACGGGTACGTCCAACCCTTATATTGAAGCGTATGCAGGAGAGTCTGATGGCACCGAATTAGATGACGTGCCTGGCTACACCTATGCCTGGCTGCTTGCTTCCGGCTACAACACAGACCCGAACGGCTACGATTTGCATGGTGCGGGCTCGATTGTCTTTGATACCAAAGCGGAAGAGGTCTCCGATGGCTCGGGCTTAGAGGTTTTTTACCATTATGTACGCCTGGTGCGCGGTGGTGGTGTGATCGAAACGCCGGATGGTGATCCAAGTGCCTATCGTGGTGATGATGAGACTAGAGTTGTCGTATTTCCGGACGGTGATACGGGGGACGCAGGAGGTGACGCAGGTGGCCGACCTGACTTCGCTGCTGCCGCGGAACAATTGGGCGTAACAGAAGAAGCGCTGATAGCCGCATTGGGCGAACCTGGTCAGGGCGAGCCAGACTATGAGGCGGCAGCCGCCGCGCTGGGGGTCACTGTGGAAGAACTGCAAGCGGCATTAATGGGAAGCAGCGGGCCCGCGGAATGACTGTGCGAGCTCCGGGACTTGCCGTAGGCAATGGCGCCATCCTGGATCGTTTCGCGGCCCAAGGCGAGGACCAGATCCCCGCCTTGGGCGTCCCCGTTTCGATGGAGAACCCAATCTCGCTGGGCACTAGAGGCACCGCTGATCACTCGGGCTCGTAGCGATATCCGACGCCGTAGACCGATTCGATGAACTGGCGCCCATCGAACTCGGACGCCAGCTTCCGGCGCAGGTTCTTCACATGGGTGTCCACGGAGCGCTCGGTCACCACGCGGTGGTCGTCGTACAGAGCATCGATCAAACTGGCCCGGGACATGATGCGCCCGGGGTGTCGGCGGAGCGCGACGAGCAGGCGGAACTCCCCCACGGTGAGACGCAGCACGCGGCCTTCCAGGCGGGCCTCGTAACGCTCCTCGTCCAACACGAGTCCGCCGCCACCGTCCGCATCGACCTCGCCGGCCGGGCGGGTCAGCATCTCGACGCGACGCAGCTGGGCCTTGACCCGCGCCACCACCTCCCGCGGGGCGAACGGTTTGCAGACGTAGTCGTCCGCGCCCAGCTCCAAGCCCAGCAGGCGATCGATCTCCTCCACCCGGGCCGTCACCATGATGATGGGGACCGATGAGAAGGTGCGAAGCTCACGACAGATCTCCAGTCCGTCACGCCCCGGCAGCATCAGGTCCAGCAGGATGAGGTCGGGCGGGGCCTCGCGAACCCGCGGGACCACTGCCGCACCATCCTCGATGCGCTCGACCTCCAGGGCCGAGGCGCGCAGATACTCCTCGAGCACCTCGGCGAGCGGGGTCTCGTCCTCTACGATGAGCACGGTCTTGGCGGCGGTGGGGCTCATGGCAGGCATCTCCCTCGAGTTTTCTCTGAGCCCCCGGACAGGGGAGCCCTCGGCGCTATTCTCGCCCATCCACGGCCCCCTCGGTGAGGCTCAGGTCGCCGCCTTCAATGCCTCCATCTCCACGCGGAAGGACTGGCGGCTCCCGTGCTGCTCGCCAGCCAGGGACTTGCTCTGCAGCTCGAAGGCCCGATCCACGGTGCGCTGGACGCCGTCGGCCAAGACGAACCACTGCACGGAACAAGGATGGGTAATCGCGTCTTTGAGATTGCAGCCCGCCGACTCTCACGTAACGGATCCCACCGAAGCTCACGGTTTCTTTCATTTATCTCCTCACTGATCGCTAATTTGCCCCGTAGCTTGTTGGTCAGCGGCGTTGGATGCCGGAACTCCTCAGGCCGGTCCTGCACCGGGTGAGCCGAAACCGCAAACCATTTCTAGCGCTGCGGAGCCGCGGACGGTGTTGTAGCCGGACGACATAGGCGCGCCCACGCGAATCGGGCTTGGGCGACAGGCGTTCTTCTTCCGAACGGATAGGGTCTTCCGAGGTGCAGATCGGCGACCGGCCCATGCATCAGAAGAAGACATGCACCTGCCGATCTTCGACAACCATGAACACAGGAGCAATCCACCATGCGTCACATTCCCACCACGCTAGCGGCGAGCGTCATCGCCCTCGTCTCCACCACGGCCGCCATTGCCGGCCCCGGTCCCTACTTCGGCCCTCCGGGCCATCCTCCGCACCCCCATCCTGCTCCCTGGGGGGGCTGGATCGCGCCGTTGGTGACTGGAACAGTAATCGGTGCGGTTATTGCCTTGGAACCGCGCACGGTCGTCGTTGAGCGTCCGCTGCCGTCGCAGCCTGTCGAGCAAACGTCGGACACCATCTACAAACGCGTCAGGGTCTACATCCCAGAGTGCAACTGCTACCGCACCTATGACGTTCCCATCAACTGATCCTGCGAGGACCTGTCGGCAGACGTGGTCCTGGTGTCCCGACTGGCTCATTCGCATCGCGATAGGTCCGACGGGATCGGAGGACCACACCAAGACGACGCCGGCCGCGGCGCCTCCGTCCTCATGGACTCCTCACACTCCCCACATCCTCGTCTCAAGGTCGCGACGTACTCTGAAGTCGCGTTTGGGGGCCAGGCCCTCTTTGTTAAACCAATCGGAGCAATCGATGAACAAGACCCAGATGATCCTGATGTCGGCGATTGTTGCCGGCGCGCAGACGGTAGGCGCAGACGAGTCCGGCTGGTACGGCTCGTTGAACCTCGGTTACGCGATCCCTTACGGCAGCCTGACTCCTGGTGATGGCAACCCGGACGGGGGACCGGAATACGATCTGGACAACGGTGGTGTCGCCGGGCTCGGCGGCGGCTATCGCCTCGGAAACGGATTGCGACTGGAGGGAGAGTTGCGCTACCGCGCGTTCGACGCAGGTGGGGCCTCCGGCGGGGGCCTTGGCGCGCCCTCTTACGCCGACGGCTCGGTGACGAGCACGACCTTCATGACGAACCTGGCCTACGATTTTATTCTGAAGAGTACCAAGCTGCGGCCTTACCTGAAGGGCGGGATCGGTGCCGCTTGGAACGAGGCAGAGGCGGATGTGCTCGGCGTGGGCCGTTCCGACCGATGGGCCGTTTACTCCTCGGGGACGGATACCCAATTCGCCTGGTCCCTGGGCGCCGGTTTCGCTTATCCGATCGATGAACGATTGTCTTTGACCGCAGAGTATCAGTACGTGGATCTCGGGAGCGCGAAAACCGGCGGGGACATCAACGGTCATCGGATGGACTACGACGACCTGGGCTCCAACGAGATCACGCTCGGCCTGCGCTACGCGTTCTGATCGCGCTTGCGTTCATCATGCCAGGACCCGACGCGGACCAGCGGATAGGGGTAGGGCAGATCCGCGCCCCTATCTCCCTGTCCCATGTGGTCGAGCCACCCGACCACGGCCCATTGGGGCATACTAGGCCCAACCCATGTCATGCCTCCGGAGGAACGGGGTGCAGGCCTACCAGGATCTACACCAACGCATCTCGGCCTTTCTCGCCCAGTCTCTGGAGACGATGAGCCGGGACGAGGTCGTTGACGCTGCCCGCCGGATACACGCAGGAGATCGAGATGTCCGCCCAATGCGAAGTCACCGCCAAGGTGGCGGCCCACGCCCCCTTGTCCTTCTTCGAGCGTTGGTTGTCCCTATGGGTCTTCCTGTGCATCCTGGCTGGGATCGGCGCGGGGCAGCTCTTCCCCGCCCCCTTCCAGGCCCTGGGGCGGATGGAACTTGCCCGGGTCAACCTACCGGTAGGGCTGCTGATCTGGGTCATGATTGTCCCCATGCTGGTGAAGGTCGACTTCGGAGCCCTGCACGAGGTCCGCAAGCACGTCCGAGGGATTGGCGTGACCCTGTTCGTCAACTGGCTGGTGAAGCCCTTCTCCATGGCCTTCCTGGGTTGGCTGTTCATTCGCCAGCTCTTCGCCCCCTGGCTACCCGCCGACCAGATCGACAGCTATATCGCCGGACTCATTCTGCTGGCTGCGGCACCCTGCACGGCGATGGTCTTCGTCTGGAGTCGCCTGACGGGGGGTGACCCACTGTTCACCCTGTCCCAGGTAGCGCTCAACGACACCATCATGATCTTCGCCTTCGCTCCCCTGGTGGGGCTGCTGTTGGGGATCTCGGCGATCACGGTCCCCTGGGACACCCTGTTTACCTCGGTGGTCCTCTACATCGTCATCCCGGTTTTCCTGGCGCAGCTCTGGCGACGGCAGTTGCTCAAGGGTGGGCAGGGGCACTTCGATCTTGTGATGGAGAAGATCGGGCCCTGGTCGATCTCCGCGCTGCTCGCCACCCTGGTCCTGCTGTTCGCCTTCCAGGGCAAGGCGATCATCGACCAGCCCCTGATCATCGCCCTGTTGGCGGTGCCGATTCTGATCCAGGTCTTCTTCAACTCCGCGCTGGCCTACTGGCTCAATCGCCGGTTGGGCGAGGCGCACAATGTCGCCTGCCCGTCGGCCCTGATCGGGGCCTCGAACTTCTTCGAGCTGGCGGTAGCGGCGGCCATCTCGTTGTTTGGCTTCCAGTCCGGCGCGGCCCTGGCCACGGTGGTCGGCGTGCTCATCGAGGTTCCGGCCATGCTGCTGGTGGTCAAGATCGTCAACCAAACCAAGGGCTGGTACGAAACCGGCCCTGCTACCCGTTAGGGAGCGCCCATGCACAAACTCGTACTCGTCACTGCGGCCCTCCTATCCCTGGCCGCCACTGCCCACGCCGACTATCAGCCCTTGGTCGAGCAAGTGGTCGACAACGTCTACGCCATCGTCGGCCCCCTGGGGCAACGTAGCGCGGACAACGACGGCCTCAACGCCAATTTTGGCTTCATCGTCACCGATGCGGTGCACCGGGCCAACATGAATCGAGCCTTCCTGGAGTTTGAGGCGGCGCAATGATTTCCCGATCTGATCGCCATGCCGAACCGCCCCGGGGCGCCGCGTTGTGCCTGAATGGACGGCGACGCGTCTGAGACGAGACCGGTTGAGGCTCCCAGTGTACATATGATATTTGCTATATCTGATAAAACAGATATTATCTCAGGCATCGGCGCAAGTGCCCCACCATGTTCAGCAGCACTCCTTGCGCACGAATTGGCCCCGGCGCGCTGACCGCGGGCAATGCTGGACATGGCGCTCGACTAATCCGCGGCCGTGATCGGCGCGAGCAGTTTCTGAGCTGGCGATAGCTGCGGCTATCAGCCGGTTGGGTTTAAAACCCGGCGCCGTGCTCGCGCACTTTGATCTAACTCAAGCACTCGATATCGGGAGAAACAACCATGGGCATTCGCATCGGAATCAATGGCTTCGGCCGTATGGGTCGGCTCGGCCTGCGCGCCGCCTGGGACTCTCAGGACTTCACCTTCACGCACATCAACGAAATCGCCTGCGACGCCGGGGCTTCCGCCCATCTGCTGCAGTTCGACTCCGTGCATGGCACCTGGGGCCACGACTGCCGTGGCGTCGGCAACACCATCGAGATCGATGGCCTCCCCATCGGCTACAGCCAAAATTCGGCCATTGCGGACGCCGACTGGTCCGGATGCGACATCGTCATCGAGGCGACGGGAAAGCACCACAAGGACCCCAAGAACCTGGATCGCTACTTCGACCAGGGTGTCAAGAAGGTGATCGTCGCAGCCCCAACCGAAGGGGCGCTGAATCTGGTCTACGGCATCAACGACGATCAATATGACCCCGCGGCCCATCGACTTCTGACCGCCGCCTCCTGCACGACCAACTGCCTGGCACCAGTGATCAAGGTGATGCATGAGCGCATTGGCATCTTGCACGGCTGTATGACGACCATCCACGACATCACCAACACCCAGACCATCGTGGATAAGGGACACAAAGACCTGCGCCGCGCCCGTGCCTGCGGCCAGTCCCTGATCCCGACATCCACGGGCTCGGCACGGGCCATTGCCAAGATCTTCCCAGAGCTGACCGGCAAGCTGAACGGTCACGCGGTGCGGGTGCCGCTGCTCAATGCCTCGCTGACCGACTTCGTCTTCGAGGCCGCGCGTCCGGTGACGGCAGAGGAGGTCAACGGGTATTTCAAGGAGGCCGCTGAGGGCGATCTCAAGGGCATCCTGGGATACGAGGAGCGCCCCCTGGTCTCAGTGGACTATCTGAACGACCCGCGCTCGTCCATCGTCGATGCCCTGTCCACCATGGTCATCGATGGCACTCAGGTGAAGATCTATGCCTGGTACGACAACGAATGGGGCTATGTAAACCGTATGATGGACATCGCGACCAAAGTGGCCAAGCTGCTCTGAGGCATGTGATGGATGCCAACACCCGCAACTATCTGACCGTCACCGCCGGCTACTGGGCCTTCACCGTGACGGATGGGGCCATCCGCATGCTGGTGGTGCTCTATTTCCACCTCCTGGGCTACTCGCCCTTCGAGGTGGCTATGTTGTTTCTCTTCTACGAGGTGTTCGGCATCGCCACCAACCTGGTGGGGGGCTGGCTTGGTGCGCGCATCGGGCTCAATCTGACCATGCATATCGGCATGGGTATGCAAGTAGTCGCTCTCCTGATGCTAACGGTCCCGGACGCCTGGCTGTCGGTGGCCTACGTCATGGCCGCCCAGGCACTCTCCGGGATCGCCAAGGATCTGAACAAGATGTCGGCCAAGGCGACAGTGAAGACCATCACCGGCGCGGGCGGCGAATCGAAGCTGTTCAAATACGTGGCGATCCTGACCGGATCGAAGAATGCGCTGAAGGGGCTTGGCTTCTTCATCGGCGCGGCGCTGCTGGAGTGGATCGGCTTCCGCTGGGCGCTTACGGTGCTGGCGGCCATGCTGCTCGCAGTGCTGATTGCCACCGCCCTGGTGCTCCCGAGCGGCGTGGGAAAGATGAGCTCCAAGCCGAAATTCACACAGGTCTTCGCCAACAGCCCCGCCATCAACTGGCTGTCGGCGGCCCGCTTCTTCCTGTTCGGCGCACGGGATGTCTGGTTTGTGGTGGGGCTGCCCGTGTTTCTCTATTCGGTGCTCGGCTGGTCCTTCATGCAGGTGGGCGGCTTCCTGGCCGCCTGGGTCATCGGCTATGGGTTCGTGCAGGCGTCGGCACCCCGCCTGCTGCGACGCAGCCATCAGGGCCAAGGACCTGGCGGCAAGACCGCCCGGCTATGGGCGGCGATCCTGGCGGTGTTGCCGGCCGGCATGGCCCTTGCGCTGATGCAGGGGTTGTCGGCTGGGCCGGTGTTGATTCTAGGGTTGATCCTGTTTGGGATCGTCTTCGCCATCAACTCTGCCGTACATTCGTATCTGATCCTGGCGTATTCGGACTTCGAGAAGGTCTCCATGACCGTGGGCTTCTACTACATGGCCAATGCGGGGGGGCGCTTAGCGGGCACCGTGCTGTCCGGATTGGTCTATCAGACCCAGGGGCTGCAGGGCTGTCTGTGGTGGTCCGCGGGTTTCGTGGTCACCGCCCTGCTGCTGTCGCTCAAGTTGCCGGAGGTGGGGGCCGAACCGCCCAAGACAGCGCGCGCCCATGTTTGAGTGAATGGGAGACGGCGTTCGAGGCGACGAGCAAACAGCACGCGGCCAGGACCAAAACAAGGCGCGACGCAGCATTGTTGCTGTGGGCACCGCCAGGGATTATGCCGCGTTCCGGTCCGCACAGCATGCCAGTGCCGATTGACCGTGACGCGCGCGTTGCATACGTGGGTCGCTCCACCCAGGAGGTAACTGCAAGATTCTGATGCTCCGCCGACGTGTGCTGCCTGACCCCGGCAGAGCGGGCGGTATCGGGCCAAACCTGCCAGTCAGTTCAGACCGGCCTGCGCCTGCAAAGGGACGCATTAGTCCCTTACCTCTGAAATCTTGAACAAAACGGCAAGAAGTTCATAGTGCATTTCTGACCAGTGTCGGTTTAATCACTCACCCGCATGCCGAAGCGGCCTGGGTGGAAAGAGCTTGCTGCGAGATCGCGGCCTTCTTAAAAGCCCTCCGCCAAACTGCGGAGCAGTTGACGCCCCTGCAATGCTGGTATCCTGTGCTCTCGCGTGCCCTGGTGAAGTACATCAATGGCCGCCAATTGCACCCGCCAATGGGTTTACCGGCCCCGGCATAGCCGGAATTTCGTCGCCGCGGGTACCCGGACGCGGGCTGGAAATGGCCAGCGACGGGCGCGTACTGCTCTTTTTAGGTTCAAGAAAAGGCGGCTCCAGGTCCTGGTTCGGGAGAGGAGGGATCTGCTCGATGCCCTGGAGACGACGGGGTTGATCGCTGCGTACCATGGGTAGACCGGCCCCCTCATCGGGATCACTATCTGTCGAGGTCGGACAATGGCAACCACGTTTCGCGACAAGCCCAGTCGTGCTGCCGTTCAAGGCAATCGCCGCGCCAGGGAACAAAGCGCACCGTGACCTATTCGCCCCGAACCTTTATCCTCGGTTCGAACGACACCCTGTATCAGCTGGCGAGCGCGAAGTTCTCCCGCATGGTCGATGACCCGGAGAGCCATCGCCTGGAGCGCTTCGCCGGCCAGCGCGTGCGCATGGCCGAGGCCATCGTGGAGGTTCGTGATCGTGCACCCTGCGTAGTTGTTCGGCTCATCTACGAGATGCTCGGGTTCGATGCGGAAGGGCGGTTGGACCGCGCCACGTTCATACGCCAGAACGCGGCGCTGGCGGAACTGGTCGTGGATCGCGTGATACCTCGATCGGGGAGGAAGGAGACGGCAGTGGTCGACGCCGGAAGCCGCTTCGTTGCCCAGGGTGGTCGCTGGCAGCCGTCGCCGTCACTGGAACAGGAGATCCTGCGCGCGGCCCTTGGCGAGTTGAAGTGCGAGCGGTTGTAGCGCCGTTGCCTACCCGGAGTGATCCCCGAGTCGTACGGCGGGAGGCGGCGGGCATACCTCGGTGAGTGCAGGAGACGTCGCTATTGTTGTCCGCGCATCCTTGGATCTACTCCGTTTCGCAGCGCCTGGAGTCTCCTCCCGTATCAGCAACCTGGTACAGTCACGACTACCTCAGATCGTTCGGGAGAGTACACAGGGAACAGCAGGTATCGGCCAAGACCGGTCGCCGCACCCGCTCCACGCAGTGCCCGCAATGGACTCCTATGCGGACGACCACCTCCCGCGGCGTTCCCCGTAGCCATTGCCCGAGGAACGGGCAGGCGGCGGTTGAGCCGACCGGAGCCCGACAGCGCCATCAATCGGCGACGGCAAGGCACCGTGTAGAACCGGTCAGCTCGTAGCCCATGCGCACCGGCGTGCCATCCACGGACGTCAGCACCGAGACCTCTGTCGGCGAGTGGATCGCCCGCCCTTGAACCGCCAATTTGGCCCCGGCGAAGTGGCTCTCGAGTTGACGGCAGACCACTCTGGAGCTGTGACCGATGTCACCGATTTCCGGCGCGTCGGACATGCAGTTGGCGTGTGCACTGGCGGCAACCGGCAGCATCGACAGGATCAGCATCTGCTTAATGGTGGGCATGTTGGTGTTCATGGTTTCAATCTCCGAATCGTTGAGTAGGGACATCGAACTGGCCGTGCAGTCTGGGTCGCAACAGGAGTCGACCCGCTGTGGCTTGTCTTAAGCTCTAGTCCCGCCTCGATACGAAATCTCGACAGAAGCACGCCGAAACCGCGACCATTGTTTATTCGCGGCTTTTTTGGCAGCGAGGTGTAGTGTTATTTGCCCCACTTTTACCGTCTGCCTGGCAACGTTCATGCCCATGCACCGCATAGAGCTTGATAGACCAGTGGAGTCGCTCGCCAGAGCCTTCGGCCTCGGTGCCTGGTTGTGCGTTTCGGCACTGGTGCCATTTAATTCCCAGGGTGTTCCACCCGAAACTGGGCCTCTTGAGAGCGGCTATGACAAACGATGACGTCCCCTGGTCTCCGGGCACGAGCGAGCCGTTCCTCGTCGCGGATTGGACCGTTGATGTATCCGCCAACAGGTTGTGGCGCGACGGCACGGAGGTGCGGCTCGAACCGAAGGTGATGAGCGTGCTCGTCTACTTGGCAACGCATCAAGGCCAGGTCGTGTCGCGGGATGAATTGGAGGCAGGAGTCTGGACCCGCATGGTGGTGGGCTATGACGCGGTCACCAATACCGTCATCAAGCTGCGGCGGGCCCTGGGCGACGACGCGCGCGCCCCGCGCATCATCGAGACCATCTCCAAGCAAGGCTACCGACTGATTGCGGACGTGAGACCCGCCGTCCGGGAGAGACCCACGAGCGATGCCGACACCCCGGCTAAGCCCGAGCGCGCGGCGAGCGCAACGGCCTCCGGCCGCCGACCGCTCGCGCCCGGCCTGCTGGCCCTGTTCCTGGCGGTCGCGATGGTCGCGGTTTACGTCTTCCAATCGTCCCGGGATGGGAGCGAGGTCGTTTCGACGCCGGCGCAGCCGCCATCGATCGCAGTCCTGCCGTTCGACAATCCGACGGCCGATGCCTCACAGGAGTACTTCGCCAGCGGGATCACCGAGGACCTGATCACCGATCTGTCCAAGGTCTCCGGCCTGCTGGTGGTGGCGCGCGAATCCGCGTTTGCCTACAAGGACAGCGCCGAGCCGTCAGGCCGCATCGGCCGCGAGCTCGACGCACGCTTTCTACTCAGGGGCAGTCTGCGCCGGGAGGGCGAACAACTGCGGTTGAACGTCCGCCTGATCGATACCCGCGACGAGCGCGCCCTTTGGGCTGAGCGCTACGACCGCCAGCTCACCGACATCTTCCGTATCCAAGATGAGCTGACGGCCGAGATCGTCTCGGCGCTGGAGGTCAAGCTAGCCCCGGAGGATCGACGGCGCCTGGCGCGCAACCACGAGGCCAGCGTCGAGGCCTACGACGAGCTCTTGCGCGGTCTCGCCCATTACGGACGCCGCACCGTCGAGGACAACGAGGTCGCCAAGGGCCACTACGAGCGGGCCATCGAGCTGGACCCGCGGTATGCGCGCGCCTTTTCAGCCCTGGCGCTGACCCACATGCGTGACGCGCTCGAAGGCTGGGCGCCCAGCGCGCAGGGGTCCATGGAGCGGGCCGAGAAGTTGGTCGAGCGGGCTACACAACTGGACCCCCGGGTGCCTCAGATCTATTTTGTCCGCGGACAGATCGCCTTGTACAGGGGCGCTCACGCCGAGGCGGTCCGCGAGACAGAAGAGGCCATCGCGTTGTCTCCAGGCTATGCCGACGCCTATGCGCTGCTCGCCTGGGTGCTGCAGTACGCCGGACGACCCACCGAGGGGTTGGATGCCATGGAGCGTGCGGTGCGCCTCAACCCCCGGCTGCCATCGATTTACCGGCTGGTGCGGGGCGCGACTTTTTATGCTCTCGGCGACGATGCAAGCGCCGTGGATGACCTGGAGCAAGGGGTTCGGATGAACCCCACCTTCCAATGGTTGAGGCTGTGGCTGGCTGCTGCCTATGCCGGTTTGGACCGCATCGAAGAGGCCCATTGGGAGGCGGCGGAGCTGATGGCCCTGAATCCCGGCTTCAGGCTGGAGCATGTCCGGCAGGTGCATCCCATCCGCGACCCGGATTACCGGGAGCGCTTCCTTGCCGATCTGCGCAAGGCTGGCCTCGAATAGTCCGCCGACGGGCCCCTGCGGCCCCGCCGGCCACGTCTTACTTGTCGCTTATCGCGACCGGTCGCACCATCGGCAGCCCGTCGTTGCGGCTCCACTCGGCCATGGAACCGTCGTACATCCGCACGGACTCGTTGCCCAGGATTTCATGGGCCGCGAACCAACCCAGGCTGGAGTTGTGCCCCGTGTTGCAGAAGGCAATCTGCGCGGTATCGGTGGGCACGCCTGCCATGTCGTAGATCTGCTCCAGGGCCTTGCGGGAGCGGAAGACACCGCCGTTGTCCTGGGTCAGCCACTCCAGCGGAATATTGCGCGCACCGGCCAGGGTTCCGGCGCGCGTGGTCTTGCTATTGCGGTTGAGTCCGCTGAATTCATCCTGGCGCCGATAATCCACCAGTCCGCCGCCGTCCTTCATCGCGCGCGCGACATCCTCCTTGGACACCAACATCTCCGTGCGCAGACTCGCCTTGAACTGTTTCGGCGCCGGACTGCGGGCACCCTGCTCCAACGGACGCGACTTGTCCCTGGCATAGGCAGTGGTGCCGCCGTCCAAGATGGATACCCGGTCATGGCCCAGCACTTTCAAGGTCCAGTAGACCCGCGTCGCACTGGCCATGCTCTTTGAATCTGCTCCGAACGGGGCGATCACCACCCGGGTGTCGTCGTCGATGCCAAGCCCGCCGATCAATCCCTCGAGCTTCTGCACTGGGGGCAGCATGCCCGGCACCCCCGCCACCTTGGCGCGCCAGCCGTCCTTGATATAGTCACTGTGGATCGCGCAAGGGACATGACCCTGCGAGTAGTCGCCGCTCGACTGCCCATCGATCTTTTCGCTGCGGACATCGAGCACCACCACATCCGGCCCACAGGCAATGCCCTGGAGCGCATTCGCATCCACCAGCGGCGTGGTCGGCGTGTCGGCGATTGAGGGACCCACCGAGAGCCCCGTCAGGATCGAGAACAGCACAGTATTGGTTTTCATGGTCATTCTCCGGATTCAGCGCCATTGCGGTTGAACAATGCGCAGCGATTGCGCATCTGCCTTATACAGATAGCAGCTATGCACCGAAGACATGACGCGAAACGCCAACGTTATTGCGTTCTTTTTGCGACGAAACGACCGCCAACGTTACCCTCGTCTAGGCCGATCGATTCCACACACGAAATCCTCTTGGAGGATCCTCCAGGTTAAGGGGGATGCTGACGATGATCGCTCGAATGCTCCAAAAAAGGATCAGCGGCATAGAAACTGGAGTCGTACCTCAAACACACCGGAAAGTGCAACGTAACGGCAGGGTGGCTTGGTCTCTTTCTTCGCCTTTGTCACCCGGCACGACGGAGCAAAATCCCAGCGTCCGCTGACCTCACAGCAGCGGGCACTCGTGCGCTCCGCGCCTCTGTCCGCTGTGGGTCGATTCCGGGCCTTGTCGCCACCTTCCGGGCGGTACCTCGGCGTGGGATAAATGGCCGGTGGCGAGGTGGAGGAATCGTAGAAGTTCCTGACGAAACACCGCTGGAAACAACACTTGCCGGCGCACTACGAGGGGGAACGATGGGTGTCGCTATCGCTCTACCCATCCGATCACCGCCCTAGCCGACCTTGGTCGCTGCCGGTGTGTGGATGCGCCGCCACAGGCGCCCGTCATTCTTGAGCAGGTCGCCCGCGGCCTTGGGGCCCCAGGTGCCGGCGGCGTAGTTGGGGAAGTCCCTCGGGGGTAGAGCGGACCAGACGTCCATGATGGGCTGCACGATCTCCCAGCCCTTTTCCACAGTGTCCGCGTGCTTGAAGAGGGTCGCGTCGCCGTTCATGCAATCGTAGATGAGCGTCTCGTAGCCGGTGGCGGGTTCGTTGCCGAAGTAGTCCGCGTAGGAGAAGTCCATGTTGACCGTGCCAACCCGCATGCTGGGGCCGGGGATCTTGGCCCCGAACGACATTTGTATTCCTTCGTTGGGCTGGATGCGCAAGACCAGCATGTCGGGGTCGATGGACTCGACCTCGGTGTCTTTGAACATGACGTAGGGGGCGCGCTTGAACTGAATGGCGACCTCGGTGTACTGGGCTGAGAGGCGCTTGCCGGTGCGCAGGTAGAAGGGCACCCCGGCCCAGCGCCAGTTGTCCATGGTCACCTTCATGGCCGCGTAGGTCTCGGTGCGGGACTGGGCGTCGACCCCGGGAGAGGTGCGATAGGCCGGCACCTTGTCGCCGTTAGGCATGACCCCTTCGCCATATTGGCCGCGCACGGCCTGGGTGAGGACCTGCTCCGGGGTCATGGGCTGGATGGCGTCCAGGACCTTGTTGACCTCCTCGCGCACCGCCTGGGACTCGAAGGAGTTGGGCGGTTCCATGGCCAGGAAACCGAGCAGGACCAACAGGTGATTGGGGATCATGTCGCGCAGGGCCCCAGCCTTCTCGTAGTAGCCCCCCCGGTGCTCGACACCCACCGACTCGGCCACCGTGATCTGGATGTGGTCGATGTGCTGGCGGTTCCACAGGGGCTCGATGAAACCATTGGCGAAGCGGAAGACCATGATGTTCTGCACCGACTCCTTCCCCAGGTAATGATCGATGCGGTAGATCTGGCCCTCGTTGAGGGTCTCGTGCAGGGTCCGGTTGAGCGCGATGGCCGATTCCAGGTCGTTGCCGAAGGGCTTCTCGATGATGACCCGGCGCCAGTCGTCGGGGCTCTCCGCGGTCAGGCCGACGGCCCCCAGGTTGCGGGTGATGGGGCCGAACAGGGGCGGTGGGACGGCCAGGTAGAAGAGGTAGTTGCCCTCTGTGCTGCGCTCTGCGTCGATCTTGCTGAGGCGCTCGCACAGTTGCAGGTACATGCCCTGGTCGTCGATGTTGCCCTGCATGTAGTGGATGCGCTGGCAGAGACGTCCCCACACTTCGGCGTCGAAGGCATCGCCCAGGTGGTCGCGGGCCTGGGCGCCCAAGTGTTCGCGAAACCCCTCGTCGTTCAGCTCCAGTCGGTCGAGACCCAGGACGGCGAAGCTTTCCGGCAGCAGGTGATCGTGGCAGAGGTGGAACAGGGCTGGGATCAGCTTGCGGGAGGTGAGGTCGCCCCCGGCACCGAAGATGATCATGACATTGGGGTGGGCCGGCGCGGCCTTCTCGGACGGGGTCTGGATCAGGGACACGGTGGGTCTCCGGGGGTTGACGACGGTTGCGCAGAACGCGGATCAGACCGCGGGGGCCTTTGGGTTGCAGCGCAAAATGTGCAGGGATGGTGGCAGTTTTCAGTTGGCAGTTGTCAGTAAGAGATTGTTGCTGCTGGAAATGGTGAAATCCCGAAGCGAAGAACCGACGTGCGACAGGTATACGGCAGGATTAACAGGATTAAGTCTTGGGTGGCGTAGCCCGGATGAAGCGCTAGCGGAATCCGGGGCCGGTCTCGTTGGTTCAAATAGGACCACCGGTGATGGGGGGACCTGGATTCCGCTCTGCTCCATCCAGGGTACCGGGACCGGCGAGATCGTGCGCAGATCCATAGGCTGGGTTTCGCTGTGCTCTACCCATCCTACGGGAATACTTGGCCAGTCTCCTTGCTTCGTAACCCGCACGGCGATGAATCGTTCCCCATAGAAAATCCTGTTAGTCCTCTCCATTTTCGGGACTTCTGCTAGGCAACTGACCAACTCGATGCTTTCGGGAACAATCTGTTGGCTCACAGAGCCTTGGGCTTCTCATGGTGCCCGCCGAACTGGTAGCGCATGGCCGAGAGGATCTGATTGCCGAAGTCGGCCTCGCCGCGCGAGCTGAAGCGCTCGTACAGGGCCGTGGTCAGCAGCGGCGCCGGGGCACCGGTCTCGATGGCGGCCATGCAGGTCCAACGCCCCTCGCCGGAGTCCGAGACCCGTCCGCCGAAGTTGGATAGGGCGGGGTCTTGGTGCAGGGCGGTGGCGGTCAGGTCCAGCAGCCAGGAGGCAACCACGCTGCCGCGCCGCCAGACCTCGGCGATCTCGGGCAGATCGAGGTCGTATTGGTAGTGCTCGGGGTGACGCAAGGGGGCCGTCTCGGCGTCGATGGCATGGTCCTGGCGTCCGGCTCCGGCATGTTTGAGGATATTGAAACCCTCTGCGTAGGCGGCCATCAGGGCGTATTCGACGCCGTTGTGGACCATCTTGACGAAGTGCCCGGCACCGTTGGGGCCACAGTGTAGATAGCCCTGCTCCGATGGGCTGTGGTGGCCGCTGCGCCCGGCGGTGCGCTCCGCCTCGCCTGCGCCTGGGGCCAGGGCCGCGAAGACGCCGTCCAGCCGCGCTACCGGTTCGGGTTCGCCGCCGATCATCAGGCAATAGCCTCGCTCCAGGCCCCAAACCCCGCCGCTGGTGCCGACGTCGACGAAGTGGATGCCGGCGGGCTTGAGGCGTTGGGCGTGGCGGATGTCGTCCTGGTAGAAGGAGTTGCCGCCGTCGATGATGGTGTCGCCGGGGGCCAGGTGCGGCAACAGGTCATCGATCACCGCATCCACCACTCCGGCCGGGACCATGATCCAGGCGGCGCGTGGGGCCTCCAGCAGGGAGGCGAACTCCGCGACACTGGCCGCCCCGAGTGCGCCCTCCTTGACCAAGGCGGCCACCGCCTCGGTGTTGCGGTCGAAGACCACGCACTGGTGGCCGGCGCGCAGCAGGCGCAGGACCATGTTGGCGCCCATGCGCCCTAGGCCGATCATTCCAATCTGCATGTCAGGGGGTCCTTTGTGGGGGGTGCTTGGAGTAATGATTGTCCGGAATTCGGATCAATGTGTCGCGTCATCCCTCCAGCACAACCACGGTATGACCCGGGACCCGCCGCTGCCGCGCCTTGAGCTTCGGGAGCCGACCGGGCGGGGACAGGGCAGGCGTTGCGGCGGTGTCTACAGCCAGGTGCCAGGTGCGGCCCGGGAACCGGGGGATGGCGAAGTCCAGGGGTGGCTCGCCCATGTTGAGCATGACGTGCAGGTGGGGCTCGTCGGCCTTGGTCCCGGCCAGGGTGAAGGCCAGACAATGGCCCTCGGGATCGTCCCAGTTGGGCTGGTCTAGGTTGGTGCCGTGCCAAGCGATGTCGGGCAGGGTCTCGTCGGGCTCGGTCTGGCCAGTCAGGAAGCGCTCCCGGGTCAGGCTCGGGTGGCGCCGTCGCAGGGCGATCATGCCGGCGACGAAGTCCACCATGTCCCGATTGGTCTCCACCAAACCCCAGTCGAACCAGGTCAGGTCGTTGTCCTGGCAGTAGCAGTTGTTGTTGCCTTCCTGAGTGTGCAGGACTTCGTCGCCGCCGAGCAGCATGGGTACCCCCTGGCTCAACATCATGATGGCGATCAGGTTCTTGGCCTGGCGTCGGCGCAGGGCCAGAACGTCGGGGTCATCCGTCGGCCCCTCCACGCCGCAGTTCCAGCTCAGGTTGTGGTTGTCGCCGTCGCGGTTGTCCTCTCCATTGGCCAGGTTGCGCTTGGCGTTGTAGCTGACCAGGTCGTAGAGGGTGAAGCCGTCGTGGCAGGTGACGAAGTTGATCGAGTTGCGCGGTAGGCGTCCGTCTGCCTCATAGAGGTCGCTGCTGCCGGCCAGGCGGGTGGCCAGCTCGCGGATCAGTCCGGGGTCGCCACGGACGAACGCGCGAACCAGGTCACGGTAGCGTCCGTTCCATTCCGACCAGCGAAGGCCGGGGAAGTCCCCGACCTGGTAGAGGCCGCTGGCGTCCCATGCCTCCGCGATGAGGTAGGTGCGGGCCAGAGTGGGGCTCAACTCGATGGCCCAGAGCACCGGGGCGTGGTACTGGGGCAGACCGTCCTCGCCGCGACCTAGGGCGCTGGCCAGGTCGAAGCGGAAGCCGTCCACGTGCATATGGCGCACCCAGTAGATCAGCGAGTCCTTGAGGAAACGTGCCACCAAGGGGTGGTTGCAGTTGACCGTGTTGCCGCAGCCGGTGTAATCGCGATAGCGGCGGCGGTCTTCCGGGTCCAGGTGGTAGAAGATCTCGTTTCCGAGGCCCTTGAAGCTGATGGTCGGACCTCCCTCTCCACCCTCGGAGGTGTGGTTGTAGACCACGTCCAGGATGATGCCGATGCCGGCGCGGTGAAGGGCCTTCACCAGATCGCGGAACTCGTCCCGGGCGCGGCTGGGCTCGACGCTATAGCCGGGGTGCGGGGCGAAGAAGCTATGGGTGCTGTAGCCCCAGTAGTTGCTTAGGCCCAGGTCGGCGGTGTGGGGCGGGATGTCCTGGGTGTCGAAGGCCATGATCGGCAACAACTCAACGTGGGTGATGCCGAGTTGCTGGAGGTAGGGGATCTTTTCGATCAGCCCGCTGAAGGTGCCGGGGTGTTGCACCCCGGACGAGGCGTGGCGGGAAAAGCCACCCACATGCATCTCGTAGATGACCGCATCCTGGGTCGGGGTGTGCAGGGGCGTGTCGTCCTCCCAATCGTAGGTGTCCGACATCGCCATGGAGCGCATGGCCGTGGCTACATTGTCTCCCGGCTGGCAGGCCTTGCCCCGGTCCCAGAGGCGGTCGTCCACCCCGGTGGTCCATGGATCGAGCAGGGCCTTGGAGTGATCGTACCGGCAGCCGGTGGTCTGAGTGTCGCTGGGCCCGTCCGCGCGCCAGCAGTAGTAGATGCCGTCGCGGGGCAGCCCCTCCACCAGGACATGCCAGAAGAAGAAGGTGCGGTTGACCTTGGGGTCGAGCTCGATGGTCTGGAAGGGTTGCTCTGCCTCCGGGCTATCGAAGAGCAGGAGGTCGATGCGGGTGGCGTGGCGGGAGAAGGTGCAGAAGTTGACCCCTTTGGGCACTGGGCGAGCCCCACCCGGTTCGATGCCGCCCGGCAGGATCTTGTAGATGGATCTGGACATGCTGGGCCCCGCGGCTGGAAAGGGAGGTGGCAGTGGCGTCGAGACCGCTGTCGTGGCGGTGCTCTCCCAGCCGCATGGTATAGGTTAGCGGGGAAGGGTGACTAGTCCGAGTCAACCGTGCGCATACCGAGGGTATGTCGGAATCGAAGGGGTCTGACTCCAGCTGTGGCCTTCCGCTTCTTCCCGAGGGTGGCGGTGCCGCGCTACTGAAAGCCGGCCGTATCCACACGTCCACCACGACAGCGCGGGCTGAGCGTCGGTGCGGCCTGCATCAGGGGGCCGATGCGGGAGTCTGCCCCGATTTGTCCCTTCAGGCTCAGGCGCAGCTCGCTGATCATGCCCTCGGTGCAGATCAGGCGTACCCGCTCGCCGGTCCCGCGACCGAAGGCCGCATCGAAGGCTGCGCGGACCTCGTTGCTGGACAGGTGCCTACCGCGGTTGTCCGCGAATAGGGCGCGGATGGGCGAGGCGTTGATCTGCTCGGCCAGGGCCATGGCCTGGCTGAAATAGGTGTCCGCGTCGGTCCCGTAGCAGGTGCCGTGGGTGAACCACTCGTGGCGATCCAGCCCGGAGCGGGTCCCTGGCATGAGGGCATCCAGGCGCTCGCGGGTCGCGGGGCTCAGGTCCAGGGCGGGCAGGGCGGACCAGTCACCCCGCTGATCCAGTTGTCGGCTGCGCGCACCCACCCCGCAATAGGAATTGTCCCTGGGCTGGGGCCAGAGCCCGTGGAGCGAGAAGCGGCTGGCGTCCGGTCGCTGCGGAGTTTGGTCGCGGCACTCCAGTTTGCGCCGATAGATCTCGCAGAAGGCCGGCTGCCAGGTCAGGGCGAAGACGAAGGCGCCGGGTTTGGACCGGGCCGGCGGTTCCGGGCTGGTCGGTACCTTCGCGGGTGCGGCGGCCGTTGGCTGTGGGCCTGTCGCGCGGACCGCTTTTGAGGTGGTGCTCGGGGCGTCGGTTGGGGTCCCGCAGCCCACCTCCACCCAACGCTCCGGTGGCTTGCCCCCGTCGATGACGACCTGGTAGTGGGTCGCGTCCTCCTTGTTCTTACCCAGGAGCCGATAGACACGCCCGGGTTCCAGCCTAATCTGTTGTCCTTGATCAGGACGTTTGGTCGATACGCTGGCAAGGCAGTCCCGATCCGCAACCAGGGACCCGTCGAGCGGTACCGTGGCCTGGACGGGGAGGGCCGAAGCGCAGAGGGTGAGCAGGAGTGCACGGCCAGCGCGGCTATGGATGCCCAGGGTCCTGAGACGGCGATGTTCGAAGGCCAGGTGCATGATGTCTCTCGCTCTTCTCGGCAGGTGAGGGGCTAGCCGCGTGGTTCGGGGCAAGGCGGGCCGGAACGGTCGGCGCTTCCAGCACGGCGTCGTTCCCTGAAGAAGGCCCGCAGCCGTTCCCCGCAGGCCTCGGCCAGGACACCGCCGGTGACCTGGGTCTGGTGATTGAAGCGTGCGTCTGAGGGTAACAGGTCGAAGACGCTGCCGCAGGCCCCGCCCTTGGGGTCGCTGGCTGCATAGACCAGGCGCCGGACCCGGGCGTGGACAAGGGCCGCCGCGCACATGGGGCAGGGCTCCAGGGTGACATAGAGGGTGCTGTCGGGCAGACGGTAGTTGCCGACCCGAGCACCGGCGTCGCGTAGGGCCCGGATCTCAGCGTGGGCGCTGGGGTCGTGGGTGCCGATGGGGCAGTTCCAGCCCTCGCCGATGGCCTGGCCGTCGCGGACCAGCACTGCCCCGACCGGGACCTCGCCCGCCGCTGCGGCCCGCTCGGCCAGGGCCAGGGCTTTGCGCATCCAGCGGGTGTCGTCTACCGCCAGTTCTAGAGGGTCAGACCCCTGCTCGTCTATGTCCACGGGAGGGTCGTCTGTGTGGCGGCTCAAAACGGGACCTGCCCCCCGCTGGGGCTACTCCCACTCGATGGTGCCCGGCGGCTTGCCGGTGATGTCGTAGACGACCCGGGAGACGCCACGCACCTCGTTGACGATGCGCCGGCAGACGTGGTCCAGGAACTCATAGGGCAGGTGGGCCCAGCGGGCGGTCATGAAGTCCAGGGTCTCCACCGCTCGCAGGGCGATGACGTCCGCGTATTGGCGGTTGTCGCCCACCACGCCGGTGGACTTGACCGGCAGGAAGACGGCGAAGGCCTGGGAGACCTTGTCGTAGAGCTCCGCCTTGTGAAGTTCCTCGATGAAGATGTGGTCCGCCAGGCGGAGGGTCTCGGCGTACTCGGCGCGGACCTCGCCGAGGATGCGCACCCCCAGCCCTGGGCCTGGGAAGGGGTGGCGGTAGACCATCTCGTAGGGCAGGCCCAGCTCGACGCCGATCTTGCGGACCTCGTCCTTGAACAGCTCTCGCAGGGGCTCGACCAGGCCCAGCTTCATGGTGTCCGGCAGGCCGCCGACGTTGTGGTGGGACTTGATGACCTTGGCCTTGCCACTCTTGGCCCCGGCGGACTCGATGACGTCCGGATAGATGGTCCCCTGGGCCAGCCACTTGGCGTTGGCGAGCTTCTGCGACTCGGCGTCGAAGCAGTCGATGAAGGTGGCCCCAATGATCTTGCGCTTCTGCTCCGGGTCGTCAATGCCAGCCAGTCGTGACAGGAAACGCTCCTGGGCGTCGACCCGGATGACTCTGACCCCCATGTGACGGGCGAAGGTGCGCATCACCTGATCCCCCTCACCCAGGCGCAGCAGGCCATTGTCCACGAAGACGCAGGTCAATTGGTCGCCGACGGCGCGGTGGAGCAGGGCGGCGACGACGGAGGAGTCGACACCACCGGACAGGCCGAGGATCACCTCGTCTGTACCCACCTGCTCGCGCACCTGGGCGATGGAGTCGTCGATGATGTGGCCCGGGGTCCACAGGGCGGCGCAGCCGCAGACCTCGTGGACGAAGCGCTCCAGGATGCGGCTGCCCTGGCGGGTGTGGGTGACCTCGGGGTGGAACTGGAGCCCGTAGAGGCCGCGCTCCTCGTCGGCGATCCCAGCCAAGGGGGCGTTGGCGGTCGTGCAGATCACGTGGAAGCCAGGCGGCAGGCTGTCCACCCGGTCGCCATGACTCATCCAGACATCCAGCAGGCCGTAGCCTTCGGGGCTGGTGTGGTCTTCGATGTCGCGCAACAGGGCCGAGTGGCCGCGGGCGCGGACCTGGGCATAGCCGTACTCGCGATGGGTGGCCGCGGCCACGCTGCCGCCGAGTTGGGCCGCCATGGTCTGCATGCCGTAGCAGATGCCGAGCACCGGCACGCCCAGGTCGAAGACCGTAGGATCCGCCTTGGGTGTCTCATCCTCGTGGACGGACTCGGGCCCGCCGGAGAGGATGATGCCCTTGGGGGCAAAGGCGCGGATAGCCTCTCCGCCCAGATCCCAGGGGTGCAACTCGCAGTAGACCCCGGCCTCGCGGACCCGTCGTGCGATGAGTTGGGTGTACTGGGAGCCGAAGTCCAGAATCAGGATACGGTCGGCATGGATGTTCGGGACGCTTGGGTTGGGGGGCATGACGTCGGCTCTTGGGGCAGGGGCGGGGCTGAACGGGGGCCGCGCTGGGCGATATTGTGTTTTCGTAACAGGCTGTTACGAATCTGGCGCGGAAGGCGGGCGGCGCAGAGTTTAAAGCAGAATGCCTGCGGTTTCACGCCGCGTGAGCCGCGCCTGCGTCGCTGCTAAACTGGCCGGCCCTGCGGCCTGGGTCCCCGGACCGCGCCCTCTGCGAGCGAGCCAGTCATTATGCCCAGTGCGCCCAGTCGAGACCTGGAGACCTTCCCCAACCCCCAACCGGGGCGTGACTATAGCATCCGCATTCGGGTGCCGGAGTTCACCTGCCTCTGTCCGAAGACCGGTCAGCCGGACTTCGCAGAGCTGACCCTGGAATACATCCCCGAGGAGCTGTGCGTGGAGCTGAAGTCGCTGAAGCTCTATGTCTGGTCCTTCCGCGACGAGGGGGCCTTCCATGAGGCGGTGACCAATCGCATCTTGTCGGACCTGGTCGCTGTGGTGGCGCCAAGGTTCATGCGCCTCACCGCGGACTTCAATGTCCGCGGCGGCATCTACACCACGGTGGTGGTGGAGCACCGCGCCCCGGGCTGGCAGGCGTCACCGCCGGTCCAGTTGCCATGACCTCGGCCGGGGGTGCCATCGGGGTCGACCTCGGTACCTCCGGCTGCCGCGCCATCGCCCTGTCTGCGACTGGCCAGACCCTGGGTGAGGCGCGGGTGGCGCTGCCCGCACCCCTGCGAGACGGTCTGGGGGTCAGCGAACAGGACCCCGCCCTGTGGTGGGCGGCGGTGGTGGCCGTCCTGCGCGAGCTGGCCCCAAAGGTGGCCGGGTACGCTCCGCTCAGTGTCTGTGTGGACGCGACCTCCGCTACCCTGTTACTGACATCCACCAATGGGGAACCCCTGGGAACGGCGTTGATGTACGACGACACTCAGGCCCGGACCGAGGCGGCGAAGTTGGCGGCCCTGGTCCCGGCGGACAGTCCGGCCCGAGGGGCTGGGTCCAGCCTGTCCAAACTGCACTATCTGGCACGCCGCCGGCCCGGGCAGGGGCCGCGGTTGGCCCTGCACCAGGCGGATTGGGTCCTCGGTCGGTTGACCGGGCGCTTCGGACTGAGCGATTGGAACAATGCCCTCAAGCTCGGTTTCGATCCGGGCGCGGTCTGTTGGCCTGGGTGGTTGTCGGCGCTGGACTTGCAGGGGGTCAAGCTGCCCGAGGTCCTGGCTCCTGGTGCGCTCGCGGGGCCCCTGACGGATGGGGCCCTCGTTGAGACGGGCTTGCCACGGGGCACGCTGGCCGTGGCGGGGACCACGGACTCGACCGCCGCGGTGCTGGCCACCGGGCCAATTAGTCCGGGGGACGCGGTGACTTGCCTGGGCAGTACCCTGGTCCTGAAGATTGTCGCGGAGCGACCGGTGGCCGCACCCGAATTTGGGGTCTATAGCCATCGGGTGGGTGATCTATGGCTCGTCGGTGGGGCCTCAAATAGCGGCGGGGCCGTGCTGCGGCGTTTCTTCGATGATGCGCAATTGCGCGAGTTGAGCGCGGGCATGGATCCAGATCGGCCGACGGGCCTCGATTACTATCCCCTGCCGGGACCCGGCGAGCGCTTCCCGGTCAACGACCCCGGCCTGGAGCCGCGTCTGGATCCCAGGCCTGCGGACGACCAAGCCTTTCTGCAGGGCATGTTCGAGGGTATCGCGGGTATCGAGGCGCGCGGCTACCGGCTCCTGACGGGGCTTGGGGCGCCGCGGCTGCGGCGGGTGCTGACCACGGGTGGCGGGGCTGCCAACCAAGCCTGGATGCAGATCCGCCAGCGCATGCTGGGGGTTACGGTCGTCGCAGCGGATCACCAAGAGGCAGCCTATGGAGCTGCCCGGCTGGCGCTATGGGGTGCGGAGGCCGCGCTATGCGGTCCCGGTGCAGGGGGGTAAGTCGGCATTCTTTGCGCTCACGAGAGAGGGCAGCTAAGCCGCAAATTCGCGCAAATCATCCAGCCCGTCAACCTAAGAAGAGCAGTAGCGACGCGGCGGCGTACACAACTTTGGAGTGCGCCGACCCATCGCCTGGCAGCCCAGGAATCCTACCGCATCGTCGGCCCGGCGTGGATCGGTAGCGGAGCCCGCCGATCTTCCTCCTGCGACACGCTTTGGCGACGCGTGGCCGGGTCTTCAGGCGAGCGCCTTTCGCTGCCAGCAGCGCTCCTCACGCAGTCCGTGGCTCTCGGGGTTGCTTGAGCGCCGGATTCGCCGCGCGTGCAACGCCATGTCGGAATCTTGGTCCCACGGGGGGAGTGCATTGGGACAGCGCAACTCCCGCCCCTTGGGTGTCGCCTCACGCGCCGTGCCCTGATACGATGCGGCGGAGCAGCCTGGCTCTTGGGCGGCCGGTTTTCAATCAGGTTCCGCAAAAGGTCTTTGGTCATGGTTCCCAGCTTCGAACTGCATCAGGTCAAACTTGGAATCGTGGGGCTTGGGTATGTGGGGCTCCCGTTGGCCGTGGAGTTTGGCAAGCGGTTTCCAACAGTGGGCTATGACATCAATCGCGCGCGCATCGATGAATTGCTTGCTGGGCGGGACAGTTCCTTGGAGGTCGAGCCTGGAGAATTGTGCGCCGTTGAGGGACTCTCCTTTACCGACAGAGCCGAGGATCTGGCCGAATGCAACGTCTTCATCGTGACTGTCCCGACCCCCATCGATGAGTACAAGGCGCCGGATTTGGGGCCGCTGGAGTCGGCCAGCCGGACCCTTGGCGGTATCATAAAGCCCGGATGCATCGTCATCTATGAATCGACCGTGTACCCCGGTGCCACGGAGGAGGTCTGCCTGCCAATTATCGAGCAGCTCTCTGGCTTGAAGTTTAATCAGGATTTCTACGCTGGCTATAGCCCCGAGCGCATCAACCCAGGGGACAAAGAGCATCGGTTGCCGACCATCAAAAAGGTGACCTCCGGCTCGACCCCGGAGATCGCGGACTTCGTGGATGCCTTATATCGCAGAATTATCGTCGCGGGTACCCATAAGGCCAGCAGCATGCGGGTGGCAGAGGCGGCGAAGGTCATCGAGAATACTCAGCGAGACGTCAACATTGCCCTGATCAATGAGTTGGCGGTTATTTTTAACCGCTTGGGCATCGATACTCAGGAAGTGTTGGAGGCTGCTGGGAGCAAATGGAATTTCCTGCCATTCCGCCCCGGTCTGGTTGGGGGGCACTGCATTGGCGTTGATCCCTATTACTTGACCCACAAGGCGCAGGCCATTGGGTATCACCCTGAGATCATCCTTGCGGGTCGGCGCATCAACGATAGCATGGGCGCCTATGTCGTCAGTCAGGTCATAAAGCTGATGATGCGCCGGGGTGGTGTAACCGAGGGCAGTCGTGCCCTGATCCTGGGTTTGACCTTCAAGGAGAATTGCCCCGATCTGCGCAATACTCGAGTGGTAGGCATCGTTGCGGAGCTTGCGGATTATGGTATTGCCTGTGATGTCTACGATCCCTGGGCTAGCCATGAAGAGGCTCAGCATGAATATGGTATTGCCCTCATAGATCAACCGACCGCAGGGGCCTACGACGCCCTTATCATTGCGGTGGGCCACCGCGAGTTCCAGGCGATGGGTGCAGCTGAGTTGCGGGCGCTGGGAAAGGCGGGTAGCGTACTATACGATGTCAAGCATATTCTGCCACGCGGTGACGTCGACGGGCGGCTGTGAGGTGTATGCCGAGGCTTGGGGATAAGACCATGCGCATTCCCGGAGGCTAGGCCGTCATTGCAGGATGTCGTCGTTCCTCTTTCCTTGGGGAGCGCTAACTGATGCCTATCCCATGGCCGGGGGGCGCAAGCGGATGCTCAGCCAAGTGATGGGTTCAATCGGCAGTTCAGGAGGTGTCTGCGCACGGCAAACTATCTCAGTTCGCGGGGAACCGCGGGTCACCTCGAAACTCCCCGCGGGGCGGTAAGTCCGCCACTTCACGGCTATCGGTCGTAGATTCATCAATTCCTCTGGAGCGGTCATGAAAGTCCTTGTTACGGGTAGTGCTGGATTCATTGGGTCGGCATTGTCGCTGCGTTTGTTGGAGCGCGGCGACGAGGTGATCGGGATCGACAACCTCAACGATTACTACGATGTCGAACTGAAGAAGGCCCGTCTGGCCCGGACGCAGCAACATCCTCGCTTTACCGATTTACGCATGAATATGGAGGATCGAGCGGCGTTACAGGAGGTGTTTGCGACCCACAGGCCCAATCGCGTGATCAATCTTGCGGCTCAGGCCGGGGTGCGATATTCCATCGAAAATCCTATGGCCTATGTGGATACAAACCTACTCGGGTTTGCGAATATTCTCGAAGGGTGTCGGCATCACGGGGTAGAACATCTGGTCTATGCGTCGAGCAGTTCGGTCTATGGTGCCAACACCAATATGCCGTTTTCCGTGCATCAGAATGTCGATCATCCGCTGAGCCTCTATGCCGCCAGCAAGAAGGCCAACGAGCTGATGGCGCATACCTATAGCCATCTCTACGCTCTGCCGACGACTGGGTTGCGGTTCTTTACCGTCTATGGTCCTTGGGGGCGGCCGGACATGGCCCTATTCAAATTCACCCGGGCGATCTTGGCGGGCGAACCGATCGATGTCTTCAACTACGGTAAGCACCGCAGGGATTTCACCTATATCGACGATATCGTCGAGGGTGTGATCCGGGTACTCGACCGTCTCCCTGTGCCGGATCCGACATGGACTGGAGATGCTCCCGATTCGGCGACCAGTAGCGCACCCTATCGTCTTTACAATATCGGCAATAACAATCCGGTGGAGCTGATGGAGTATATCCAGGTTCTGGAGCAGTGCCTGGGTAAGACGGCCACGAAGAATATGTTGCCGTTGCAGCCTGGCGACGTCCCAGATACCTATGCCAATGTTGAGGATCTGGTGCGTGACACGGGCTACCAGCCGGCAACCTCGGTCGGATTTGGTGTGGCGCGCTTTGTGGATTGGTATCGGAGTTATTACGGTGCCTAGTACCGCGATGCGCCCTATCTGCAAATAAGGAGTGAGTGCGGGGACGTGCTTGGCGTAACCGACCAAGAGGTACTTGCATGGCTTAGCAATAGACCAATTCGGCTGACGGAGGAGTAGTGCTCTATTGCGTATGGCGCTGGGCGGCTTCATTGCTGCACCGTCCGTCCGCCATCCACGTTGATGATCTGGCCGGTGATGTAGTCCGCGTCTCGCACCAGAAAGAGCACCGTCCTGGCCACATCCGCCGGGGTACCTGGGCGGCCAAGGGCGGTGCGGGTGAGGATGTCCCGTTGGGCGGCTTCGTCCTTGCCCTGCTCCGGCCACAGAATGGCGCCTGGGGCGACCCCATTGACCCGCACCGCCGGGCCCAGGTCCCTGGCCAGGGCGCGCACCATCATGGCGTTGCCCGCCTTTGCCATACAGTAGAGCGGATGGTCTGCCAGGGGGCGCTCGGCATGGATATCCACCAGGTTGACGATGGCCCCGGCGCTGGCGCGTAGCAGCGGGGCGGCGGCCTGGGCGAGGAAGAAGGGGCCTTTGAGGTTGGAGCCGAACAGGTCGTCCCATTGGGCCTCGGTGGCGGTGTCCAATGGGGTTGGATAGAAGCTGGAGGCGTTGTTCACCAACAGGTCCAGCCGCAGGCGGAAGTTCGCCACTTGCTCGATGAGCTGGGGCAAGGCCACGGTGTCGTTCAGGTCGGCGTGGACCAATAGGACCGACCCTGGGCGGCGCTGCTCCAGTTCAACCTGCAGGGCCTGAGCCTCAGCGGCGGAACTGCGATAGTGCAGGGCTAGGTCCATACCCTGTGCGTGCAGGGTGCGGGCGATCTCGGCGCCGATGCGGGCCGCCGCGCCGGTGATCAGGGCCATCCGGCCGGCCAAGGGGGGATCGCTCTGCAACATCGCTGCCTCTCAAGTGGTGTAGGCTTGCGCCTCGTTTTCGACTGGGGACCCAACCATGCGCCAGCAAACCTCGATCGATGCCGCCGAACTGAGTCGGCGCCTGGTGGACCTGTTGCGGGCCGAGGCCCAAGCCGCTGGTGGGTCGCTCCCCTTTGATCGCTTCATGGAGCTGGCCCTGTATGCCCCGGGGCTTGGCTATTACGCCGCGGGTAGTTCCAAGCTGGGGGCGGGTGGGGACTTTACCACTGCCCCGGAGGTCTCGCCCCTGTTCGGTCGTTGCCTGGCGGCCCAGGGGCGCGAGGTGCTCAAGGCACTGCCCGGGGGCGATATCCTGGAGTTCGGTGCAGGCAGCGGCGCCCTGGCGGCGGAGATCCTGTCCGCCCTGGAGCGAGAGGGGCCACTGCCGGATCGTTACCTCATCCTCGAACCCAGTCCGGACCTCCAGGTGCGGCAGCAGGCGTTGCTGGCCGAGCGGGTCCCCTGGGCGAGGGTGGAGTGGCTGTCCGGCCTGCCCCAGGGGTTTCGGGGTTTGGTGCTGGCCAATGAGGTGCTGGACGCCATGCCGGTGCACCGCTTTCGTATCGGCGCCGATGGCGCGCCACTGGAGGTGCGTGTCCGGCCTGTCGGCGACGCCTGGGAGGAGGTTGCGGGCGAGCCCGAGGCAGCTGCCTTGGCCCGGGTCGTGCGAGCCCTCCAGTCCCAGGGCTTGGCCGCCGAGCCGGGCTTCTGCTCCGAGGTCAACCTGCGCCTGGGGCCCTGGCTCGCCGCCCTGGCCGGGGCCTTGGACCGGGCCCTGGTGTTGCTGATCGACTACGGCTATCCACAGGCCGACTACTATCGTGCCGAGCGTAACGCCGGGACCCTGATGTGCCATGCAGGGCACCAGGCCCACGCGGACCCGTATCGGGACCCTGGCCTTCAGGACATTACCGCCCATGTGGACTTCACCGCAGTGGCGAGGCAGGGGATTGCCGCCGGGTTGGGACTGGCCGGCTACACCACCCAGGCCCTGTTCCTCATTGGCTGCGGTCTGGACCGGGAACTGGCCGGGGCGGAACCGAATCATGCCATCGACCTGGCAATGGGGGCTCGCACCCTGGTACTGCCAACAGCGATGGGCGAGCGCTTTCAGGTGATCGGCCTGGAACAGGGCCTGACCGGGCCCTGGTGCGGTTTTTCGACCCGGGACCTGCGGGCCCGGTTGGGTCTGGACTGAGGGGAATCTCGATGGAACTCTGGGAAATTGTCGCCTACCTGATCACCGGGGTTGCCTCCGGGGTATTGGCCGGGCTGTTCGGGGTCGGCGGTGGCGTGGTGATCGTCCCGGCCCTGCTGTTGATCTTTGCGCGGGTGGGCATCGCTTCGGACTGGATCCCCCACCTGGCGGTGGGGACCTCCCTGGCGACCATCGTCGCCACTGGGGCCACCTCGGCCTATGCTCACCAGCGGCATGGGGCCGTGCGTTGGGACCTGGCGTTGAGCCTGGCGCCTGGCATCGTCCTCGGCGCCTGGGCCGGGGCCGCGGTGGCCGGTGTGTTGCCGGACCTATGGCTCAAGCGCATCTTCGCCTGCTTTCTGCTCTATGTCGGGACCCACATGCTCATCCGCCGTCCCGACCGGCCGCAGGGCACACTGCCGGGGCGAGCGGGGATGCTCGCCGCCGGGGCCGGCATCGGGGGCATGTCCGCCCTGGTGGGGATTGGCGGCGGGACGATGACGGTGCCCTTCCTCAGCCGTGTGGGGGTGGATATGCGCCGGGCGGTGGCCACCTCCGCGGCCTGTGGGGTGCCCATCGCCCTGGCCGGCGCCCTGGGCTTTATGGTGACGGGCTGGGGGCGCGAGGGACTGCCGGAGGCGAGCACGGGCTTCGTCTATTGGCCTGCGGTGGCGGGGATCCTGCTGGCCAGTGTCCCCGCTGCGCCCTTGGGTGCCCATTTGGCCCACCGGTTGCCGGTGCCCCTGCTGAAACGGGTCTTTGGGGTGCTGTTGTTAGCGATTGGGGGCAAGTTATTGTTTGGATAGGAAATGCTTCGCTTAACCCCATGCGGGAAAGCTGTCAGTTTTCAGTTGGCAGTTGTCAGCAATAGTTTATTGCTGCTGGAAAAGCTGGAATCCTGAAACGAAGAACCGACGCGCGACGGGTAAATCGAGGCGTGGCCTCAGATCGACGAGCCCGGCAGCCGGCCTGTCAGTAGGACAGGATTCTTCAGGGTTAACAGTATCGCTTTTTCCAGGGTCAGCGAGTGCTGGCGGTGCTCGGGGTGGTTGGGGGCATCGGCGTGATCTTTAGGGGTGGTGTGGTCTGGGTTAGGGGCGAGGTCGGCGTGGTCTCGCCGAAACGGCGATACAGGTAGACCTGCCCGCTGCTGTCGCGCAGGGCGAGGCGTCCGTCCTGGGTGGCGAAGTCGAAGATCTGGGTGTGACCGTCCTGGCTGTTGTAGAGCGCCACCTGGCTGGCCTGGAGCTGGAGCAGGCCGTCGACGTATTGGTCCTGCGGGGCGTAGATGCGATAGCGTCCGCGCTGGACGATGAGCATGTCCCCGCCGCTACCCTCCCAGACCCCGTCCAGGGGGGCAGTGTTGAACACACCGCCGGAGGTGGCCCCAGGGGTTGCCCCGGTCATCTGTTTCATCATCTCCGAGCCCAGGCCCATGGCCTTGGACGGGTCCTGCATGGATGACAGGTCCCAGGGCGAGGCGCCGGACAGCCCCGACAGGCTACCCATGGGATTCATCGCGGTCATTGGGTTCATGCCAGGGGGGATGGGCAGCCCGCTGCCGGAGCCGAAGGTGCCGGCGCCGAAGAGCCCCATCATTTCCATCATGCGGACCATGACCTGAGCCATGGCCTCGCGGGCCATGTTGGCGTCCTGCGCGGCGGTCGGCAGGGGGGCTGCCAGGAGGACGGCGCAGAGGAGTGTGAGGGTCTTACTGGTCATGGGCTCTGATAAGGGTGAGTGCGTCCGGTGGCACGGCGCGACCGGGTCTGAATTGCGTCGCCCGGCGCTGAGAGTGTACCAGAGGGATCAGGGCACGGTAGGTGCATCCTCGGGGGTTGCCGGTCCACCCACCGGACACAGTTGAATCCCGAGCGGCACCGGGCACATCCCCAGCTGGTCGGCATAGATGACCCGGTAGGCCAGCACACGCCGCACATAGCCGCGGGTCTCCCGATAGGGGATGGTCGCGATCCACAGATCCGCAGGCATGGGGGAGGCGGGTAGCCATTTGTCCACCCGATGGGGGCCGGCGTTGTAGGCGGCGGTGGCCAGCGCCGGATGGCCTCCGTAGCGCTCGGCCATGCTGGCCAGGTAGCCACTGCCGAGGGCGATGTTCGTCTCGGGATCGAGCAGGTCCCAGCGGGACGGGATGCGTTGCCCGCGGTCCTTGGCGACCTGTCGCGCTGTGTCGGGCAGGAGCTGCATCAGGCCGATGGCCCCGGCGGAGGAGCCTGCCCCGGGGTCGAAGGTGCTCTCCTCACGCGTGACGGCGTAGATCCAGTCGTCCGGCAGGCCGGTGGCGCCGGCCTGGGCACGGATCGGGTCACGATAGGCGAGGGGGAAGCGCAGCTCGAGGTCGTCCCAATAGCTGCTCCGGGCCAGGGTGCGGATGGCCTGATCCGGCCAGTCCAGGCCTTGTGCGATCACGGCGGCGGCCATCAGATCCTCGGGTTCCAGCCCGGCAATTACACCGGCCCACTCGCGCCGCATGTCCGGGGCCCGGTCCAGGGCCTTGAGCTCGGCGATGCGGGCCAGGGCCGGGAGGGCCGCGATCCGGGCGACGCGCTCCGGGTCCGCGGGTGTGGGCTGCGGGTCCAGTGGATAGGGTAGCCCCAGTCGCTCGGCGGCGAGGAAGCCCCACAGGCTGCGCGCCTGGGCCGCCTGGCGGTAGAGCGCATCTGCCCCATCCTCGTGACCCAGGGCCTCCTCGGCCCGGGCCTGCCAATAGCGCCAGAGGTCGACCTTGTCGTCGTCCTCCGGCATGCGCGCCACCCAGGCGGCGACCCGATCCCAGGCATTCAGGCTCAGGGCCGCCCGCAGCCGGCGGGCCTGCAACTCGGTGTTGTCGGCGTCGGCCGGGATTAGGTCCAGGCGGTCGAGGCCGGCGGGATCCCCGGCTTCGGCAAGTGCCAGGCCGAGCGCGGACTCCGCGGTCTCGGCAGCGGCCGGCGGGATGGGGTAGAGGGTCCGCAGCAGATCCCATGCCTGCGCCGCCGCTGCGGGTGCGCTGGTCGGCAGACGTTGCACCGCCAAGGCGATCAGCGCGCCGCGCTGGGGGTGGGGCTCGGCGAAGGTGGCAGGGTCCTCGGCTAGGCTCGGGTCGCGATGGATCGAGAGCCCGAGGTCCAGGTAGCGGGTATCGGCAGGCGGGAGGTAGTCCCCGATCCGTTTCGCCAGCTTGGTTCGATTTGCCCCTAGGGCCAGGACGATGCGCTCCCAGAGCAAGGCTGGGGTCAGACCGCCCGCGGCATGCCAGGCGTCGAACAGGGGGTCGCAGGCATCCGGGGCAGGACCTGCCTGCAGCCAGAGTGGTTCCAGGTCCGCCAGGGCCTCGTCCGCGCGCCCGGTGGCGAGCAGGGCCTGGCGGTATAGGCACTCGCGCTCGTCCGACCCGTCCGGGCGATAGGCGGCCAAGTAGTCCACCCAGCGTCCCTCGGCGGCCAGCCGCATGAGCCAGGTGGCGCGGAGCCGGTCGGCGAGGAAGCTGTCCGGGTAGTCGGCGAGGAACTGTCGGACCTGCTCGTCCGTCATGTCGCCCGGAGTCTGGTTCAGCTCCCGGTAGCGCAGGTAGGGCAGCAGTGGATAACCGCTGAGATCGGCGGCCAGGGTGCGATAGCGGTCTTGGTCTGCGGATTTGAGGGCCGCCTCGGCGGCGAGGAAGGTGGCGCGCTTGGCCGCGGCGGAGATGCCGGGCGCGTCGTCATCGGGGCGCTCGGCACGCACCAGCGCTGGAAGAGGCAAGGGCGTGACCCCTGGGGCAGATGGGTCGACACCGCCAATCTGTGCGCCGGGTGGCGACTGAGGGCTGGGCACGACCGGGAGCTCTGCCCCGCCAATGGGCGTTGGCGACCACGCCAGGCACAGCAGCGCCACCGCGGCAATAGACCTTGGGCGCCAACTGCTCATACTGTGCTGCACGGCGCTACCTCGTTCGCGGTTCGGCTCGGAAGGCAGCCATGGTAGGTAGGGCAGGGAATGCGGGCAAGGGGAGATCGACCCGCAGGCCGGGTGCGGGTAGGCTTAGTGGTCTGGACTGTTCCAACGCCCGCCCGAGTGGCCAGGCAGGAGGGACCATGGGCCTGCGACCGTCGTCAGCCCGCTGGTTTGAGATCGTCGTCCCCCGCGAGGATACGCATGACACCGTCGAGGCCCTGGCCCGTCAGGGCGGGGTTCAGTTCGAGTGGCTGGGTGGTCGGGCAGCCGTCAGCGATCTGCACCAGTTGCAGGGCCCCATCGCCCGCTACCGGACCCTGGCCCGGGACTATGGGCGGTTCTGGCCTGCCCCAACCTTCGAGCATCGCTGTTGTACCCTGCCGGTGGAGGCGTCCGCCCGGGCGTCCTTGCATACTCTGATCCACTGGTGTGACGCCGCCGCGGACGCCTTGCAGGAATTGGACGCCTTGGTGCGGGAACGCGACGGCATAGGCGCCTGGGGGGCCGTGCTGCACGCACTGTCCGGCACGACCCTGGACCTCGGCGCCCTCGGCGCTGCCGGGCCCGCACTGGCCGGCTATTGCCTGGTGCTGCCCGTCGGCGCCGCGCCGTCGGATCTGGGCCTGGGTCTGGAGGTGGCCCTCGATAGTGGCTTGGCGCAGATCGGTGTCGTGCCCAAGCCTGGCCTGCAACCCTTGTGTGCCGAGGCGCGGGCCGCCGGCGGGCGTTGTCTCGACTTGCCCACATGGCTCCATGGCCAGGCGGATGCCTGCCTTGCGGCCCTGCCGGAGCGCCTCAAGCGGGTCGAGGCGCGCATCGCCGCCCTGGAGGCAGAGCTGCGCCGGTCCGCGCAGGCCCAAGGGGTGGACCGCGCAAGCGGGGTGCTGGAGCGTTTGGACTGGTTCCAGACCACGGCCCGGCACATCGACTGCGACAGCCAGTATTGCTGGGTCACGGGCTGGACCAGCGCGACGACCCCGGAGGCCATGAACCTCGCCCTGCAAGACCTGGGGGTCAGGGCCTCGGTGGCCTTTGTCGATCCGCCGACGGACGCGGCCCCACCCTCGGTGACGGCGCGCTCGACCTGGCTGCGCCCCTTCGATGCCTTCACCCTGGCCATGGGTACACCTGGTCCCACCGAGGCCGACCCCACCCCCTGGGTCGCGGTGCTGGTGTCGCTCCTGTTTGGCTACATGTGCGGCGATGTGGGGCACGGCGCGCTGATCGTTGCTGCCGGGCTCTGGCTGCGGCGGCGCAACCCGGTGTGGCCCCTGCTGGTGACCTGCGGCCTATCGGCGTCGGGGTTTGGCCTCGCCTATGGGCATGTCTTCGGCTTCGAGGGGCTGTTCGAGCCCTTGTGGCTGAGGCCCCTGGATCAGCCCATGACCCTGTTGGCAACTCCGGTGGTGGCCGGCGCCCTGATCCTGACCGTCGGGGTCCTGCTCCACTCGGTGCAGAGCTGCTGGCGCGGCGAAGGGGTGGCGCAGCGGGTGGCCGATGCGGCCCAATTGCTGGTCTATTGGGGGCTGCCTTTGGCCCTGTGGCGTACCGAGTTGGGTTGGCTCGCGGTGTTGGGGGTGGTCCTCTGTGCGGGCAACCGCCTGTGGCGGGACCTTTCCTTGGGCTCCCTGGCGGAGGGGCTGGGTACCCTGGTCGAGAGCACCTTCACTCTGCTGGTCAACACCCTGTCCTTTGCCCGGGTCGGGGCCTTCGCCCTTGCCCATGCAGCCCTGGAGAGCGCCGTTATCGGCATCGCCATGACCATTGACGATCCCATTGCCAGCGCGGCCGTATTGGTCGTAGGTAACCTGATCGTGGTGGTGGTGGAAGGCGTAGTGGTCATGATTCAGACCACCCGGCTGATTTTGTTCGAGTTCTTCGTGCGCTTCTTCGAGGGGCGTGGACGGGCCTTCTGCCCGGCCGGGTCGCCTCGCCCAGGTCCTGGGCAGCCCCCGCCGGGGC
>CAWJRN010000023.1:0-35972 GCA_963845265.1 uncultured Gammaproteobacteria bacterium
GCGGTTAGCGAGCAGTCGGAGAAGGGGTGTCGTGACCGTGGCCGACTTGAGGGTTGCTAGCGTCGGACTGGAGTGGCCTTGCGCCTGGTGTGCGACGCAGGGGTCGCAGGGGAGCGAAAAGAAGAATCGCCGGGGAGGGTGACCGGGGAGGCCTGGGGGAATCTGACACGTCCCCCTGTGTAGCGGACAGGCGCTGAGGCCTGAGTAAGCCCTCGCGCATGCCGCCCATGCCGGACATGCCAGACATACCGCCCATGCCGGCCATACCAGCATGCCGCCCATGCCGGACATGCCGACATGCCGCCCATGCCGGGCATGCCGGACATACCGCCCATGCCGGACATACCGGACATGCCGCCATGCCGCCCATGCCGGACATACCGACATGCCGCCCATGCCGGACATACGGCATGCCGCCCATGCCGCCCATGCCGGCATGCCACCCATGCCGCCCATGCCGGACATACCGCCCATGCCGCCCATACCGGACATACCACCCATGCCGCCCATGCCGCCCATGCCGGACATGCCGGACATACCGCCCATGCCGCCCATGCCGGACATACCAGACATGCCGCCCATGCCGCCCATGCCGGACATACCGGCATGCCCGCCATACCGGACATACCGGAGATACCGCCCATGCCGGACATGCCGGACATACCGCCCATGCCGGCCATACCGCACATACCGGACATACCGCCCATGCCGCCCATACCGGACATGCCGGACATACCGGCAATACCTGACATGCAGTACATGACGCTCATGCCGGACATACCGGACTATGCCGCCCATGCCGCCCATGCCGGACATACTGCCCATGCCGCCCATACCGGACATGCCGGACATACCGCCCATGCCGCCCATACCGGACATACCGCCGATGCCGCCCATACCGCCATGCCGGACATACCGCCCATGCCGCCCATACCGGCATGCCGGACATACCGCCCATGCCGCCCATACCGGACATGCCGGACATACCGCCCATGCCGGCATCCGGACATCTCCGCCATGCCGCCCATACCGGACATGCCGACGTCCCATGCCCGACATACCGCCCATGCCGGACATACCGGACATGCCGTTCATAGCCAGAGCGCTGGAAGCAGCAAAGGCCAAACCAAGAGCGATCGCAACTTATTCATGTGCATTGTGGAGAGTCCTCAATTTTGGTGATTTGTTCTGGCAACAGCCGAAGTTACTAATGCAAATAGCGAGCCAACCAACCAGGAGAGACCTACCGAAGCGCCGTCGCCGACGTCAGCCGAGGGGCGCTCACTCGGACCCCGGCACCGCAACGGCCTGGAAGCCCCACCAGACTGTACGCCCATAACCCATTGATTACCTGACTCACCGAGGAATGCTCCAAGCACATGCTCTGGACATGTCGGCGATGGCTCGCCTCACGTCGCACCGAGCTGGGAGGATCGACAAGGGCCAGCCCAAACGCCCCTCCCCGACACGCCGCCCTCAATAATCGGTCGGTCCCCCGCCCCCGAGACCTGCCAGTTTGGCAGGCCAGGCAGAGTCCTCACGAGCCCGGAGCCCGAGCCAACAGGGCTTATCTGTACTGCCAATCTGTCACCCCCCTGCCGAAGCGACAGACATGCCAAACCTGGCCAAGCGAATACCGCAGCTCAACTCAGCACTTGGAAGAGCCGACGATGGTGACCGGTCACCGCACAGATGGGGCATAGGCCCGTGGCGCTCGCATCCAACCTTGGGGAATGGAACAGCACCCCGCAGGCGCCACAACGCCCCGGATGCAACAGGACCTCGGTGCAGGAAGGAACCGAAAGGACACTGACGCGCACCGCATCCTCCGTGCAGACATCCACGCAGATCAAACACCCGGTGCAGGTGTCGGGTTCCAGACGGTAGGCATTCGCCTCCACCTGAATGGCGCCCTCTGGACACAGGCGGGCGCAGGCGTCGCAGCCCGAACACAACCGCGGATCGATGTCCGGGACAAAGGGGACAAGCTGCCCGGGAGCTGTGGTCGGGAACAAGCGCCCAGGCCCAGTGCTCGCTGCAGCGTCGCCAGGTCGGGGGTTCTCGTCTGACCGGCGGACCACCTGCTCCACCGCCACATCCCGCGCGCGCCTAAAAAAGGCCCGCCGGTCGAGTCCCTGACTGGGCTGGTGGGCCGCGGCCTCGCGGGCGCGCGCCCAGGCCTCAGCATCGACAAACACGGGAGTCAGGGGAGCCAAACCACGGCTTTCCAGAATCTGCCGGGCCGCATCCAGGTGGGTATCGATGGGCGTCACAGCCCCCCGCGGACAGGTGCGACAATCACCACGCGTCAGGGCCAGACGGGTCGCGCCTGCGTGGCGCAACGCAAGCAACTGCCGAAGCCCAAGGGCATGCAGACAGGGCAAGACCCCAGGTTCGCCAATACCCGAACGGGCAACCTGGCAAGCGGCAAAGGCGACGGATGTCCCGTCGACCTGGTAGATCACCGGGGATAAGAGCGAGAGCACGGCACCTTGTGGGCAGGCCGGGACGCAAAGCCCGCAAGCGTCACAGCGGGCAGTGGCTATTCCCAGGCGCTCGTCGTCGAGCACGAAGGCCCCGCGCGGACAGGCGATCCACGCAGGCACGGCAGGTTGCCTGTTCTAGGTGGGAGTGAACACAGCGGTCGGCAACGACCTCCGGGACCAGCACCTCGCCGGGGTCCAAGTCCAACCCGAAGCGAGGCGGCCCCGATGCATCCACGGACGGCTACCAGACGGGGCCCGAACCCGGAACAAAGGCGCTCGGCGGTGGGACCGCAACGGACATCGCCGGACGCGGCCGTCGGCGCGCCTCGATCTCCTCGGCGGTCAGGCGCGGAGCCTGTGCCAGATCCACCAGAATCTCGCGCAACTCGTCCAACCAAGCCGCGGTGAGCAGGGCCAGCCCGGCATAAAATCGGGTCTGGCAGCGCCGGGCAACCCGTTCTGCGAAGCGATCAATCCACAACAACAGATGATCGTCGAGGAAGCGGGCGACCTCGGCCAGATCCGCCCCTTCCCCCTCGTCTGGCGCGAGTAGGTGAGCCAGAAACTGCAACTGGTGGACCAAGTGGTCGTCGTTGCGCTCCCGCCAGTCTGGAACGACTAGGCCGTGGCGGCCATACCAGGCCCGCACATCGAACATCGGGGCCTGCATGACCAGACTTTCCTCGTCGAGCCAGACCGATTCATAGGGCGAGGCGCGCAGGCCGTGGGTCAGGTAGATATCGGCATAATCCGCGGCAAGTCGGTCCAGGCTCTCCGCCCCGAGACTGGCAGGGATGTCGGTGAGCCCTTCGCGCAGCAGAGCGAGCGCTCGCCGCCCCGGCTCACCGACCAGCCGCAGCCCAAGGAAATCCTCGTAGCACTCTTGCCACAAGGCCATCAGACGCGCCGAGTCGAGCTCGCGGTCGTGCAGCGCAGCGAGGAGGCGCAGGTCATCTGCAGCGGCAACGCGGAACAGTCTCACTGCCCCGTCGCTGCCGTCACCGCCACCCGGCCCCCCATCGCCCATGTCCAAGCGGGCACTCATTTATCCACCTCGCCGCTCGCTGATGGCGGCGTACCGGACGAGGCAGGGGCGGAGTCTGGCACGCCCTTACTGTGCGCAACAAAGACGATGGACGGATTCGTCAGCTCCGGGTTGGCGAAGTTCTTCACCGCTCGAACCGGGGTCTCCTGGGGCCCGATGGCCTTGGTGAAGTAGGTGTTCTCGCGCAACTCGCTGATGGGACCCACGTCCAGGGTGCGCATCATACAAGCCATGACACAGTAGGGCTTACGACCGGCATCGATCTCGTCCACACACAGATTGCACTTCCCGACGATATTGAGCTCGGGGATGAACTGAGGCGCCCCGTAAGGACAAGCCGCCTCACAACGCCGACAGCCGATGCACAGCGTCGAGTCGATATCGACGATGCCGTTGTCCTTGCGCTTCCAGATGGCCCCGGTGGGACAGGTGGGGAGGCAAGCCGGCTCGGCGCAGTGGTTGCAGGACAGGTTGACCTTGTAGGCGTAGACGTCGGGATAAGTCCCGCCCTCAATGTATTGCACGCGGCGGAAGCGCGGCCCGGGCATGAGACCGTTCTTGTCTTTGCAGGCAATCTCGCACGCACGGCAACCGATGCAGTCGACGTTGTTGTGGACGAAGCCGAGCTGCACCTCCGGGACGACCGGGGTATAGACCGCCTTCTTCTTCCGCGCAACGGCCTCTTTGATCTTCTCTTTGTCGTTGGTATCAGCCATGGTCATATCCTCAGAGGCCATCACAGCTCACGGCGGAACACGTGGGAGCGCGCCTTGGCCAGCTCGTCCCACCCCGGGCGGTGCGCCAAATCGGTCTTGGCGATATCGCACAGCACGGTGTTGTAGGCAAATGCCCCGGCCGGACTCGGCGCGTCCAGGGTCAGCATGTCCGGATTACCGGATCGATCCACCCCGTTTTCGTCGAGGTCCAGCCAAGCACCCTCATGCAGGACCAAGACACCGGGCATACAGCGCTCGGTGACGTAGACCGGCACCACCACCCTGCCCCGATCGTTCCACAACTCGACCGTGTCGCCGGTTTTAAGGCCCAAGCGCTTGGCATCCGAGGCGTTGACGGTCACCTCCTGCTCGTAGGTCTCACGCAGCCAGGCGCAGTTATTGAAGATCGAGTGTGTACGCCAGCGTGGGTGCGGCGAGATCAGATGGAAGGGGTGCTCCTTGGTCTTCGGGCTGTTTAGCGACTCCCAGGGCTCGATCCACTTCGGAATCGAGGGGATGTGGTAGCCGTACTTGGTCTTCTTCCAGTCGGCAATATTGGCCAACTCGGAGCACAAGATCTCGATCTTGCCAGAGGGGGTTGCGAAGGGCACACCCTTCTCGATCTGGTCGCGGAAGCCAACGTGGGGCTGGTCGAGCTTGACCTTATAGACGCCATGGCGCTTGAAGTCTTCCCAACTCATGGCGATGTGCTGGTGATGCATCACCTTGCCCTCCCACCACTCGCGCAGGTAGGCCTCGTCCACCGCCTCGTTGTTCAGGAAATAGCTGCGATCCGCCTTCGGGTTGTAGGTCTTTCCGAAGTAGTCGCCGACCCCGGTCTTGTGGCCGATGCGATAGGCCAGTTCGGTGAAGATCTGGAAGTCCGTCTTGGACTCGCCCATGGGCTCGATGACCTTGGGGCGGTGGATGTAGTAGTGCCCCTTGTACCAGGGCAGGGCCGTGTCGTGACGCTCGAAGTGGGTCGCCACCGGGAGCAACACATCCGCATAGAGCCCTGAGGTGGTGATGGTGGAATCCATGCAGACCACCAACTCCAGCTTTTCGATCGCCGCGATTTCTTTATTGATGTTGGTGAGCTGGTTGAACCAGTTCGACCCTTGCCAGAAGATGCCCTTGATGTTGGGCACCACCCCGTCGAGGTCGTCGTTGCGCGGCCAGAGCCCGGCCTCCTCGCGTGTCACGTTCGGATAGTTGAGAACAATATGCGCCCAACGATCCGACTTGATCGAGGCGAACCAGATATTGGCATATTGATCGTAAGGGTAGGCCACCGCCTCGGCATGCCAGGCCTTGCCGACACCCTCGGCGCAGCCGCCGAGGACCCCGATGTTGCCGGTCATGGCCTGCAAGGCAGCCCCCATGCGACTGTACTGCTCTCCGTAGGCGTTGCGCCCCGGAGCCCAGGATGCCTTCAGCGCAGCTGGCTTGGTGGTGGCATACATGTCGGCGAGCTTGATGATGTCGTCCGCGGAGACGCCACAGATCTCCGCCGCCCACTCCGGTGTCTTGGGAGTGCCGTCGTACTTGCCAAGGATGTAGTCCTTGAAGTTCTCGGTCCCGTTGACGCTACGATCAGCCCAGTCTGGCATGGTGCCCGCGTCCATCCCGAAACAGAACTGATTGATGAAGCCCTGATCCTGGAGGTTGTTGGCGAAGATGTAATGGGCCATGCCGGCCATCATGGCGGCGTCGGTGTTGGGCTTAATGGGGATCCACCACGCATCGTAGACGGCAGCCGAATCGGTGTACTGGGGGTCGACCAGGACGAACTTGCACCCGCGTTGCTTGGCCAGACGCATGTAATAGAAGGTGTTGCCCCCATGGAAGGTGTAGGCCGGATTCCAGCCCCACATGATGATCAGCCTGGAGTGGGCGAAGGCGTCGTCTTCGTTGCCGTCCTCGATGGTGCCGAAGGTCCAACGCGAACTCGTCGTGGTCGCCTGATAAGAGGGCACGGACCAGGAGTTAGTGCGGCAACCGAACATGCCGAGGAAGCGCCCCAACAGGCCCTCGATCTGGTCGGACTTGTGCAACACGCCGTACGAAGCTCCAGCGTAGCTCTGATCCACCAAGGCCTGCGAGCCGTATTTCTCCTTAATCTCGATCATCTTGGTGGAGACGTGGTCCAGGGCCTCGTCCCAACTCACACGCTTGAACTTGCCCTCCCCCCGCTTGCCGACACGCATCATCGGGTAGAGCAAGCGCTCCGGCGAATAGAGGCGCTGACGGTAGGAGCGCCCGCGCAGACAGGCGCGCAGTTGCGGCTCCTCCTCGGTGTCCTTACCGAAGGCCCCGTCGGCCTGATAGCGCCCATCGTCGGTGGACAGACGCACGATGACGTCGCCCTTCTTGTGGGCCACCAGCATGTGTCGGGAACCGCAGTTGTGAGCGCAACTGGTCACGACGGTAGTCAGGTCGTCGTCACGCGGATAGGGCTCGTAGGCAAATGCCTCGGCGTCCTTGGTGCGCACCAAACCCCCGGTGCCCAGGGCCAGGGCCCCGGCCCCAGCCGCACTGGTCTTGAGGAAATCGCGCCGTGTCAGGTTCAGGCGCGCCTCAAGGGAAGTCTTGTCTTTTGAATCGGTCATCGTTGTCTACCCTTGAGCAGATTAGGGCTTGGCCTCGGAGAGCCCGGTCAAGAATCGGGGCTCGGACTTGGTGGGGCGTTCCTTGGCCCAGTCTGGGACTGCCTCCCCAGCGCCCGGCCAGTCGTTGCGAGGATAAGGGAAGGATATCCGGTACCAGGCACGCCCCCCATGACAACCGAAGCAAACGTCCGGTTCGGCCGCCCCAGCATCTTCGATGGCCTTGGGCTTGAGGTAGTTCACCTGATGACGATTGGTCCGGATGGCCACATGGCAGGTCAAGCAATTGAAACTAAAAATGGAACCGACCTCGCGCCAGTCACCTGGCGGAACGCCCATGATGCCGGCATTGTGCGTGCCGTGGCACATGAGACAGATGTTCGGGTCCACATGCTTGCGCTGGGTCAGAGTCGGGTCGCCGGTCGCCGACGAGTTCGCCGTCTCCTCCCGCGGATCATTGCCCTGATGGCAGGTGGTGCACTTCAGATCCATCACCTGCTTAGCGTAATCGGTGACGACGTGACGCCGATGAAAGGTCTCCTGATCGCCGGAATAGGTAGCCAGGGTCTGGTACCAAGCCATCGCCTCGCTCGCCGTGACCCCCGCGGGGGACTGGGTCGAGACACTCGGTTTCAAGACCTCCTGGTGGCAAACAAGGCAGTCGGCGTCAGTGGCCGTGTCGATAGCCGGCTTGAAGTGGATCGGGTCCCACTTAGCCGCGTTGTAATCGGTAGGGGGCGCTGCCTGATCGTCTGCCCACGCTGGCAGCCAGATGAAGCAGACGAGAACGAGAAGGCCGCTTACTCTTTTCATGCCACGGCTCCTAAAACCGTCGGGTCCTAAAAAGGGTGACCAAATTGGTCCAAGGGAGATGCTAGTTGCCCGACGCCAATGTGGACGTCGCAGCTGGGGCGTCCTTCTGACCCCTGTCAATCACCGGGTAAAACGACACGTCCCTGTGTCGCAATAGCGAGGCTCCGCCTCGAACAGCTAAGGGGATTACATCGCCGGGGGGGTCCAACCCATGCCGGACATCCCGCCCATGCCGGACATACCGCCCATGCCGGACATACCGCCCATGCCGGACATGCCGGACATCCGCCCATGCCGGACATACCGCCCATGCCGGACATGCCGCCCATGCCGGACATGCCGCCCATGCCGGACATCCCGCCCATGCCGGACATGCCGCCCATGCCGGACATGCCGCCCATGCCGGACATCCCACTCATGCCGCCCATGCCGGCCACTCATGCCGCCCATACCGGACATGCCACTCATGCCGCCGGTCGCGGGATAGAAGAAGATCTGCCCATCAGGGGTGATCTGGAAATAGCCGGACATGCCAGCCTCATGCCGCCCATGCCGGACATTCCGCCCATGCCGGACATCCCACTCATGCCGCCCATGCCGGACATTCCGCCCATGCCGGACATCCCGCCCATGCCGCCCATGCCGGACATTGCCGCCCATGCCGGACATTCCGCCCATGCCGGACATCCCACTCATGCCGCCCATGCCGGACATTCCGCCCATGCCGCCCATGCCGGACATACCGCCCATGCCGCCCATGCCGCCCATGCCGGACATACCGCCCATGCCGCCCATGCCGCCCATGCCGGACATACCGCCCATGCCGGACATGCCGCCCATGCCGGACATACCACTCATGCCGCCCATGCCGCCCATGCCGGACATACCACTGCCCATGCCGCCCATGCCGGACATACCGCCCATGCCGCCCATGCCGGACATACCACTCATGCCGCCCATGCCGGACATCATGCCGCCCATGCCGGACATACCGCCCATGCCGGACATACCGCTCATGCCGCCCATGCCGGACATACCAGCCCATGCCGGACATGCCGCCCATGCCGGACATACCGCCCATGCCGCCCATGCCGGACATACCACTCATGCCGCCCATGCCGGACATACCGCCCATGCCGCCCATGCCGGACATACCACTCATGCCGCCCATGCCGGACATTCCGCCCATGCCGCCCATGCCGGACATACCACTCATGCCGCCCATGCCGCTGGTGGCGGGATAGAAGAAGATCTGCCCATCAGGGGTGATCTGGAAATAGCCGGCCATGCCGGACATCCCGCCCATGCCGGACATTCCGCCCATGCCGGACATTCCGCCCATGCCGGACATCCCGCCCATGCCGGACATCCCGCCCATGCCGGACATCCCGCCCATGCCGGACATCCCGCCCATGCCGGACATCCCGCCCATGCCGGACATCCCGCCCATGCCGGACATCCCGCCCATGCCGGACATCCCGCCCATGCCGGACATCCCGCCCATGCCGGACATCCCGCCCATGCCGGACATCCCGCCCATGCCGGACATCCCGCCCATGCCGGACATCCCGCCCATGCCGCCCATACCGGACATGCCGCCCATACCCGACATGCCACCCATAGCAACCGCCGCACCGCTTGCGGCGAGGCTCAGCCCAACCACAGCGGCAACGGCGGTCTTCTTAAAGCGCTTGATAGTAGTAGTCATTCAGTCGTCCTCGTTATGATTGATGGTGTTTCTAACTAGTGGGGTAGCCTCGTCACTGCGAGTGCCAGCCCCTCAAGTCATACCGCCCAGGGATTCCCGGACGATTAAAGGGCGTATACCAATTCCCCTGGTCTTCAAGGAAGCTCAGGCTGGGCGGGTAGGGCTGGGAGATCCCAGTCAATGCGTGTGCATACCAGTCCGGCCCCCTGACCACCTCGGTAATTTGGGGCGCCCCTTGCGGCCTCTGCGACGGATCGATCCCGGCCATCGGATACTCGGCGGCGGCGAGTGTTGAGAACCCCAACGCCACCAGGAGGGCGCCCATCGTTAGCGGGAAACGGTCGTACCTGGGCTTCACTAGATTCTCTCCTCGCTCTTTGTCAACCGAAACATCGGCGATGCCTGAATGCCGACCCAACACGCGGTCCGTTGGGCAGACCCAGTAGGACCACAGTTCCAGACTGAAGCAGCATCTGTGCCAGGCGCACAAGGTACGGCCCCAGCCCTTCTGTCGCCGTCCTGCGCGAGCAGACTCCCACACCGCCTAACCGACCAAAGGGCTATCTCGTCTGACGAAATGGCAGTCGCCCCTCGGCAGAGTCGACCTGGCGCCCTGGCCTCGCCGAGACACTGGCAGCGGAAAACCCCTTTTTCGGCATTGCTTCGCTCGCCCAATCATCGACTTATCGGCGCGTGCGCGGAAGCTGGTCCCACCCTGCCGACAACCCGTCGCGGGACCTGCCAAAGCGGCAGAGACAGCCTGTCTCTACCTGGCCGCAACTCAATTGAGGACCACAACGACGCCGTTGCCGACCCGGACAGCGATTTGATGCACGAGGCGAGCAGGACGCGCCGAATCCAGAATGCTGATCAGATACACTTGGTGAATCTGCCGGATCTTGCCGACCCGCCAGTCCGACGCTCCGTGCGCTGCCAGCCAAGCCGATGCGATGGTCTTCGCCTCCGTCCAGCTATCGACGGGCAGCGCAATATCCCCGTCCCGCACCGGCGCCGTCTCGACACCAGGGCTCGGAGCCACCTCCAGAGGCCGGTCGCGCGGATACAGCAGCAGCGAACCCGCGACATCCCGCTCAACCCGCCAGCCTCGCGCTCGCAGCAAGGCATCAAGACTCTGCTCGGGCTGAGAAGCATTGGCCTCCAGGGTCGACTCCGGCGCGGAGACCTTGGCGTCAGGGGTCGGCTCGGGCTCGGAGGCATTGGCGTCGGCCTTCGCTAGGGTCTCTGACCGCGGTATCGGTGGGTAGAGGAGGACCGAACCGTCCCGCTCCCGCTCTACCCGCCAGCCCAGACGCCGCAGCCGATCCCAGTCAGGCGCAGTTCCTGCTGCCGCACCTCTTGTCGATGTCGGCGAGTCGTCCGCCTCATTCGCCTCCGCGACCTTCGCGACCTCCTTCACCGCGACCACCTTGCCGCCTACCTCCGCCTTTGCCTGTGGGGGATACAGCAACATGCCCCCGTCGCTGCTCCGACTCACCTTCCACCCGGCCTGAACCAATGCCTCGTCCAGCGCCGGATCCCCAAGCCCATACTGGGGTGCCGCCGATCCGACACTCGGACCCAGGATGACCCACGCCAGTACCAACCCTAACGCCATGCCCTTGTGCTGTCTCATCCACCCCTCCTCGCTTCGTTGTTATGCCATTACGCCAAGCCGCAGCAGAGCAGCAAGGCTCATGCCGAGAGGGGATCCACCTCGACCGTCTCCGGAACCCGCGAGCGACCTCCGACCTAGACAGCCCTTCGCCCGACACTCGCCCCTTGAACCAGTCGCCCCTTGGCTTGCGCCGCGCATCCCATGTCAGTCATCCTTCAAGGCACACCTGTCGGGGAGGGTTTTTCGATCCTTTCGGGTAACGGAAACCACGCCTGACATGACCAGGTTTGCGGCGGGCCATCACAGTCGCCATGGATGGCGAGGCGCCCGAGCATGACAAACCGTCAGGCCCTTGACCCCAGATTGGAACATCATTGAGTTCTTGCGAAGGCGCACCCTACGCAAGGCATCCGACCTAACGCTGAGAGGCTGTAAAAAAACCTTTCCGCCAGCGCGCTCGGCAGGGGAACGCAGGTATCATGGCCCCATTGAAATGTGCGGGCGATCTTAGCGTAGGCGGACGAACCTTAAGGCACCCTGTCTAGCGACGTTCCTGTCCTTCAGCCGTGAGGGGCACCGAGATCCCTTACCATCTGATCGACGGACGGGTTATCAGGCACCAATTGCTGGAGCTGCAGCGCGTAGTCAAGCGCCGCCTCTCTGTGCCCTGCCTCGCGGCTGAAAGTAACCAACGCAGACAGCGTGTCGAGGTCGCCCGGACGCTGCCGGTGGGCCGTCTCCAGCACCTTTATGGCCTCGTCCAGCTTGCCGCTCGATTGCAGTGCCACGGCGTAGACATAACTGTAGCGGGCGTTGTCCGGTGCCAGCTCCGCGGCCCTGGCAAGGGCGGTCGTCGCCTGATCGATCTCCTTCTGACGAACCAGGGAGAGCCCAAGGGCATGGTAAAGGTCTGCGCTGTCGGGATTGAGCTCCAGGCCTTGCCGCAGGAAGCCTTCCGCCTCGCGCTCGCGCTTCATACCACCGAGCAGATGCGCCATGTTCACGTAGGCCGGGATGAACCGGGGTTGGAGCCCGATGGCCACTCGATACGCCGCCTCTGCGTCCTGAACGCGGCCCTGGTCTGCGTACAGAGTCCCGAGGCTAACCTGCGCCTCCGGGCGCTCCGCGTTGAATTCCTGCACCGCGATGTATTCCTGGATGCCCTGCGCGAGCTTTTCCCGGACTTGGTCCGGTAGCTGCTGCTGGGGCGGTAGAGCCGCGAGCAGATGCGCGGCCTCGATGCGCACTGCCTTGAGGTCGTCCCACAGCAGCGAGACGGCGAGCAGGCGCTGGGCTGCGGGGAAGGATTCCAGGGCGCCCAGCGCACCGAGCCGCTCGAGCGGGTCGTCGGCACCCAGCCCCTGCTGGACCCGGGCAAGCATGGCCGAGTCCGGATAAGCCCCGAGCTCCTGCAAGGCGGTTGCCCGCGCAATGGGCGGCTGCGACGCGTCCGCGGCGATCTCCTGCAGCAGCCTGCCGGCCCCGGGGAGCTGCCCGTGGGCTGCATGGAAGGCAGGGGCATAGTGCTGAAATCCCTCAGGGGACTTGCCATACCAGGCCTCGACCTGGTCCGCCGCCCACTGCGCGGTCTTGTCCGCATGGCATTTGTTGCAAGCGTTCGGGGTGCCCATAGCGATCGACTGGTCTGGGCGCGGGATGCGGAAGCTGTGATCGTGCCGGGCGTCGACCACCATGTAGTTGGTGGAAGGCATGTGGCACTCGACGCAGCTCGCGCCCGCCGATCCCTCCTCATGGAAGTGGTGCTTCTTGGTCGCATAGGGGTCAGGTAGGTGGCACTGGTAGCAGACCACGTCGCCGGGCAACCGGACGGTAGCGGCGTGGGGATCGTGGCAGTCGGAGCAAGTGATGCCCGCTTCATACATTTTGCTTTGCATGAGCGACCCCCAGACATAGACCTCGTCCTGGATCTGGCCGTCCGGGTGATACAGCCCCTCGGTGAGCAAGGACGGGCGGAAGGCGTCGAGAAAGGGCTGCCCGGCGAAGGCCTCGTCGGTCATCTGGCTACGCCTGCTGTGGCAGCGCGCGCAGACCTGGATCTCCTTCGTCGTCTCACGAGGCGTGGAGCGCTTCGCCTTCCCCGTGGCGGGGTCGATCTGCCAGGCGACTCCCACGCGCTCGTCGAGCCGGACCGTCAATCCCATGTCCGGGACCTCCAGGGTCTCGCCCTTCTCCTTCGCCTCGGCCCACTGGACGTGTTTGGAACCCGGTCCGTGGCAGGCCTCACAGGAGACGTCGATCTCGGACCAAGTGGTGTGGTAACTGTCGCTGCGCTCGTCGTAGCCCTTCCGAAGGTTGGTGGAATGGCAGTCCGCGCACATGTAGTTCCAGTTGAGATTCGGCCCGGTCCAATAAAGCACGTCGTCGTGGCGCACAGGGTCCGCTGGGTGGAGATGGATCCAGCGCTGGCCACCCTGCTCCTTGGGGCGGCTGTCCCAGCCGATGTCCAGTGCCTGCAGACGTCCTCCGGGGAACTCGATCAGGTACTGCTGTAGCGGAAAGACGCCGAAGGTGTACTTAATCGGATAGTCCTGAAGCGCCCCGTCCGGGCCCTCGGTATGGACCATGAACTTGCCGTCCTGGCGATAGAAGCGGGAGACGACGCCGAACTGCTCGAAGGAGGCGTCGTTGAAATCCCCAAGCACCGAGGAATCGGTCGCCTCCTGCATGGCGAGATCATGCTGGGAGCCCGTCCAGTTGGCGCTCTGCTCTGCATGACACGGAGCGCATTGGGCGCGCCCCACGTACAGGGGCTCTGCGTTGTCTGCGCTCGCGAGTGCCGTCCAGAGGATCGCGGTGCCAAGTAGCAGTTGGTCTATTCGCATAATTGTTGGTCGATTCGCATGATTGAAAAGCGGGTGTTTCACCAACGCTGGGATCACCGGAATGATGTTCAACTTGATCTGCCAGTCCTGACCGAAGGCGTCCTGGCTCACGACGGACTTCGCGACGCCGAACTGGATCTTGTATGACGCCTTTGCGCAGATTCAGCAGCAAAGCGACCAAATGGGCGTATTTTAACGTATTATCAGCATCTTGGAGATCAATTATTGGCTTTTTCCTACGGCTGCGGAACTGCCCCGACTTTTTGAGAAGTTACACTTGGATCTTTCCTCAGCCAGTTGCTAACTGCGGCCCCTGGACAAGGGGCGTACCAGGCGCCCTTGACCTGACGGGTCTGGCGCGCCTGCCTAAAGCGCCAATCACTTCTCCCTCTGGCCCCGAAGCTTGTTGACGCTCGTCCCACTCTCTGTCGCCGTCCGAGCTCCTTCTGCACCACGGCGGCGGGGGCCGTGTCGACGAGGCCGTGTTGGCGAGTTCGGCCAGGTCGCGGGTCACGTCGCCCCCCAACAGTTCCGCCATTAACCTGGCGGGTTGAACCTTCCTGGGCTGCACTGTCGTATCGGCGTGCGCAGCCCCGTACCACCAGCCCCGGACGCCATGACCCAAGAGCCCCTCAGCGCCCCTGGTGGAGTTCCGCGCGGTGACCAAGGTCTACGGCCAGGGCGCTGCCGCCATGCGCGCCCTGGATGGGGTGGACCTGTCGATCCAGGCCGGCGAGTTCGTCGCCGTCATGGGGCCGAGCGGCTCCGGCAAGTCCACAGCCATGAACATCCTCGGCTGCCTGGATACCCCCAGCAACGGCTCCTACCGCTTCCAGGGCGCCCCCGTCGAGGGCCTGTCGCGGGACCAGCGCGCCCTGTTGCGGCGCAACTACCTGGGCTTCGTCTTCCAGGGGTTCAACCTGCTCAACCGCACCTCCGCCCTGGAGAACGTGGAGCTGCCGCTGGTGTATCGCCGCACCCCCAGGGCCGAACGTCACGCCCAGGCACGCCAGGCCCTGGCCCAGGTCGGGCTGACCGGCTGGGAGCACCACACCCCGGGGGAGCTGTCCGGCGGCCAGCAGCAGCGGGTCGCCATCGCCCGGGCCATCGTCACCGGCCCCAGCCTGCTCCTGGCCGATGAGCCCACCGGCAACCTGGACAGCGCCCGCAGCCACGAGATCATGGGACTGCTCACCGGGCTCAACCGCGAACGTGGCATCACCGTGCTGATGGTCACTCACGAGCCGGACATGGCGGCCTATGCCGGGCGCGTCATCCATTTTCTCGACGGCCGGGTCGCCGACGACGGTCTTCCGGTGCAGGCCAAGGGCCTGGGAGGCCTGACCTGATGTTGTGGAATGCCCTGCTGCTCGCCCTGCGAGAGATCCGCCGCAACGTCCTGCGCTCGGTGCTGACCATCCTCGGCATCGTCATCGGGGTGGCGGCGGTCATCGTCATGGTCACACTGGGGGACGGGGCAACGCTCGCGGTCACCAGCCAGATCGAATCCCTCGGCAGCAACCTGCTGATGATCCGTACCGGCCAGCGGATGGGCCCCATGTCCGGCAGCGGGGGCGCCCCCTTCACCCTGGAGGACGCCGTTGCCGTCGGGCGCGACGTACCCAGCCTGCTGGCCGTTGCCCCCTCCGCCACCCAGTCGCTCACCGCGGTGGCCGGCAACGCCAACTGGTCGGCCAGCGTCACCGGCACGGACAACCGCTTCTTTGAGGTGCGCAACTGGACCTTTGCCGCTGGCCGCCCCTTCACCGATGCGGAGCTGCGCGCCGGCCGCGCCGTCTGCGTCATCGGGGCCACAGTGCACAGGGAACTGTTCGGCCCCCAGGACCCCATCGGCCAGAAGATTCGCTTGAAGCAAGTGTCTTGCGAGGTCGTCGGCCTGCTACAGGCCAAGGGTCAGAGCACCATGGGGTCGGATCAGGACGACCTGGTGGTCATGCCCCTGCGCACCTTCCATCGCCGCATCGTGGGAAACCGCAACGTGACCCTGATTCAGGTCTCGGTGCGCGAGGGAGAATCCACCGAGGCGGCCAAGGCGGACATCGAGCGTCTCATGCGTAAGCGTCGGCACATCGCCTCCGGCGAGCAGGACGACTTCAGCGTGCGCGACATGAAAGAGATCGCCAACATGCTCACGGGGACCACCAAGGTCCTCACGACGCTGCTCAGTGCCGTGGCGGCGGTCAGCCTGCTGGTGGGCGGCATCGGCATCATGAATATCATGCTGGTCTCGGTCACCGAGCGCACTCGCGAGATCGGTATCCGTCTGGCCATCGGGGCCCTGGAGCGGGAGGTGCTGATGCAGTTCCTGGTGGAGGCGGTGGCCCTGTCCTCCCTGGGCGGGGTGCTGGGCATCCTGCTCGCCATCGGCTCCGCCTTGGGGCTGGCGGGGGTATTGGAGGTCCCCTTCGTATTCAATGCCCGCATCGTAGTGATTGCCTTTGTCTTCTCCGCCGTCGTGGGGGTGGTGTTCGGCTACTTCCCGGCGCGCCGAGCGGCGCGCCTGGACCCCATCGAGGCGTTGCGGCGGGAGTAGGGACAATGCCAGACAGGTGACAACCTGTGATCTGGGGTAAGCGGATCATTTGGTGCAGGCATCGTCATACACTGACGGTAGCGCACACCCTACCCGCACGGTCCGGGCCTCTGGTTCCGTCCCGGGAAGACCGACAGGCTGTTACAACGGGCGTTTCCCGCTATAGTTCGGTCCACGGCGGTACACTTGCCGGGCTAACGCGCTTCTAACGGGTTGCGACCCACCGGGAAAGCTCCCGTCCGGGGTCGTAGACAACTCAAACATCAAGGTTTCGCTAACATCGATGACCCTGAATGAGCTTCGCTATGTGGTCGCAGTTGCCCGGGAACGGCATTTCGGTCGCGCAGCCGAATCCTGCTTTGTCAGCCAGCCGACCTTGAGCGTTGCCGTCAAGAAGCTGGAGGACGAACTTGGCGTCAGCCTGTTCGAACGGGGTGCCGGCGAGGTCACTATCACTGCCATCGGTCGGGAGATCGTCGCCCAGGCACAACGCGTCCTGGAGGAGGCGGACGGAGTCAAGCGCCTGGCACGGCAGGGCTCCAACACCCTCGCCGGCCCGCTGCGCCTGGGCGCTATCTACACAGTCGGGCCCTATCTGCTGCCCCAGCTGATCCCGCTGGTGATGGAACGTGCACCGCATATGCCCCTGGTGATCGAGGAGAACTTCGCCAGCGTCCTCACGGAGCGCCTCAAGCGCGGCGACTTGGACGTGATCCTGGTATCCCTACCCTTCGAGGAACCCGGCATTCTGACCCGCCCCCTATACGACGAGCCCTTCGTGATCTTGTTACCGGCGACCCACGCCTGGGCGGCTCGTGAGACCATTGATGCCGAGCGTCTGGGAGAAGAGCACGTCCTACTCCTGGGCCCAGGACACTGCTTTCGCGATCAGATCCTCAGGGTCTGCCCCCAGTGCCTGCAGGCCAACGGCGGCAGCACAGGTATGGAACGCCGGCTGGAAGGTGGATCTCTGGAAACCATTCGCTGCATGGTCGCCAGCGGGGTCGGTATCACGGTCTTGCCCTACACAGCCGCCGGGGCTGACCGCTTCTCCGAGCATCTGGTCTGCGCCCGCCCCTTCACCGGCACAGCACCCCAGCGGCGCATCGCGCTGGCCTGGCGCAAGTCCTTCCCGCGGGTCGATACGGTATCGACGCTGGCCGCGGCTATCCATGCCGCAGCGCTACCTGGGGTATCCTATCTGGCCGATGGCCAATAAGACGGGGCTATCGCTGCCATTGGCACAAACAATTTCTTGATGTTTCGAGCAGGGGCTAAAGTTGCGCCTGCAAACACTGACACTGTCCATCATCACCGCGTCGCAAGACCGAGGAGAACCTAGTGGATCTGAAAGGCAGCAACACCGAAGACAACCTGAAGGCCGCATTCGCCGGCGAGTCTCAGGCCAACCGCCGCTACCTCTACTTCGCCGCCAAGGCCGATGTTGAGGGCTTCAACGACGTCGCCGCCGTGTTCCGTTCCACCGCCGAGGGTGAGACCGGCCACGCGCATGGTCACCTCGAGTACCTCGAAGAGGTCGGTGACCCCGCCACCGGCCTGCCCATCGGCCCCACCGGCGACAACCTCAAGGCGTCCATCGCCGGCGAGACCCACGAGTACACCGACATGTACCCCGGCATGGCCAAGTCCGCCCGTGACGAGGGCTTCGACGAGATCGCCGACTGGTTCGAGACCCTGGCAAAGGCCGAGCGCTCCCACGCCAACCGCTTCCAGAAGGCCCTGGACAACTTGGACGCCTGATGCTTAGCCCTTTAGGGCATAGGTAGGCACGAAAAAGGGGCGCCTCGGCGCCCCTTTTTTTATGGGTACAGCTCCAACAAGGTCAGCGCACCGCCACCAAATCGACGATAAAGACCAGGGTCTCGTTGGGCTTGATGACCCCGCCGGCGCCACGCTCGCCGTAGGCCAGGTGCGGCGGGATGACCAGCTCGCGCCGCCCCCCGACCTTCATCCCGGCAACGCCCTGATCCCAACCCGGTATGACTTGGCCCGCACCCAAGGTGAAACCGAAGGTGTCGTGGCGGTCCCAAGAGGCGTCGAACTGATCTCCGGTGTCGTAATGGGCGCCCACATAGTGCACGTCGACGCGCTGGCCGGGACCGGCCTCGGCGCCCTCGCCGACCACCAGGTCCTTGATGGTCAGGGAGGTGGGGACCGGGGCGGTCTTGGGGCTGATGCTGGGCTTGCTCATGGGTTGGTCTCCAGAATAGGGGCGGGGGAAGTCCCCAACCACGGACTGCTGATCAGGAAGGCAGGTACGATCACAACTAGAAGCCCTCGGTGGAGGTGAAGAGACCGACCCGCAGGTCCTTGGCCGTGTATATCTCACGCCCGTCCACGTTCATCAGACCATCGCCAATGCCCAGCACCAGCTTGCGCGAGATGACCCGCTTCATGTCGATACGGTAGGTGACCTTGGTCGCGGTGGGCAGGACCTGGCCGGTGAACTTGACCTCACCGACCCCCAGAGCCCGCCCGTGGCCCGGGTTGCCGATCCATGCCAGGAAGAACCCAACCAATTGCCACATGGCGTCGAGACCCAGGCAACCTGGCATCACCGGATCGCCGGGGAAGTGGCAATCGAAGAACCAGAGCCCAGGGTTAATGTCGAGTTCGGCGACGATCTCCCCCTTGCCGAAGGCCCCGCCGTGGTCGGCAATGCGGGTCACCCGGTCCATCATCAACATGTTCGGGACGGGCAACTGGGCGTTGCCGGGGCCGAACATCTCCCCACGGCCACATTGCAGGAGCTGTTCGCGGTCGAAGCTGGCCTCTTTGCTCATGGTTCAATTCCTAAAATTCGATGGGGCCCGATATCAAGTCGGGCGAGAGTCGGACGGCCATCCATAGGGCCAAATCAACGTGGATAAGCCGGGAAAAAGCAATTCGGCCGCAAATCACGCACACGGACTCACTGAGGCACGAGGCGCTCCCGCAGCAAGGCAACGATCTCGTCGAGCGAGACCAGGGTCAAGTCCGCGTCGGTGCGCCCCTTGTACTCGACCACGCCGGTGTCTAGGCCCTTGTCCCCCACGACCACCCGATGGGGGACGCCTATCAGCTCCATGTCGGCGAACATGAAGCCGGGGCGCACGTCGCGATCATCCAGCAGGACCTCGATCCCGGCGGCAGTCAGCTCCGCATAGAGTCGTTCGACAGCCTCCCGCACCCGGAAGGACTTGTCGAGCTTCATGGGACACAGGGCGACCTGAAAGGGGGCGATGGGGGCCGGCCAGCAAATGCCGCGATCATCGAAGTGCTGCTCGATGGCGGCGGCCACCACTCGGGAGACGCCGATGCCATAGCAACCCATGGTCAGGGTGGCGGCCTTGCCGTCCTCCCCGAGCACCGTGGTCTTCATGGCGGCACTGTACTTGCGCCCGAGCTGGAAGATGTGACCGACCTCGATGCCACGGGCGATGGTGAGGGTCCCCACACCGTCCGGGCTGGGGTCGCCATCCACCACGTTGCGCAGGTCCGCGACCTCCGGCAGGGGCAGATCACGCCCCCAGTTGAGCCCGAACCAGTGCTTGCCGTCTTGATTGGCCCCGGCCGAGAAGTCCGCCACGGCCGCCACGGAGCGGTCGGCGATACAGGGGATGGGCAGTCCCAGGGGGCCCAGGGAACCGGGTCCGGCACCGATGGCAGCGCGGATCTCCTCCTCGGTCGCCATGCGCACCGGGCTGGCCACCTGGGACAGCTTTTCGGCCTTGATGGCGTTGAGTTCGTGGTCGCCTCGGACCAGCAGGGCCACTAGGGGAGCGCCGGCGCCAGGTACGGCCCCCTCGCCGGAAACTGCTCCTGCGTTTCCGGCATTTCCGCCATCGCTGGCGGCAACGATCAGCGTCTTGACGGTGCGCTCGATCGGCTGATCGAACTGGTCCACCAGATCCTGGATGGTACGCGCCTTGGGGGTATCCACCAGGCGCTTGTCCTCCGCCGGCGCAGGCCGCTCGCCGCTCGGGGCCAGGGCCTCGGCCAACTCCACGTTGGCCGCGTAGGGCCCGGAGTCAGAGAAGGCGATGGCGTCCTCGCCGGAGTCTGCCAGGACATGGAACTCGTGAGAGGCGTGGCCGCCGATGCTCCCGGTATCCGCCTGCACGGGGCGGAAGTCCAGTCCGCAGCGGCTGAAGATCCGGCTATAGGTGTCGAACATGACCCGATAGGTCTGGTTCAGGGAGGCATCGTCCAGATGGAAGGAGTAGGCGTCCTTCATCAGGAACTCCCGCGCCCGCATGACCCCGAAGCGCGGGCGGATCTCATCGCGGAACTTGGTCTGGATCTGGTAGTAGTTGACCGGGAGCTGCTTGTAAGAGCGCAACTCGTTACGCGCCAAGTCGGTGATGATCTCCTCGTGGGTTGGGCCGAAGCAGAACTCCCGGTGGTGCCGGTCGCGCATCCGCAGCAACTCTGGGCCATAGTGCTCCCAGCGCCCGGACTCCTGCCACAGCTCGGCCGGCTGCACCGCCGGCATCAACACCTCCAAGGCCCCTGCCCTTTCCATCTCCTCACGCACGATGCGCTCCACCTTACGCAGCACCCGCAGCCCCAGGGGCAGCCAGGTATAGAGCCCCGCGGCCAGCTTGCGGATCATCCCCGCGCGCAGCATCAGCCGATGGCTGGCGATCTCGGCGTCGGCCGGGGTCTCCTTGACGGTATTGAGAGGAAACTGAGAGGTGCGCATGGTCCAGGCCCTTCGGGGACAAAGCCCGGCATTCTATAGACGATGCCTAGTGGCGAACAACCGGACGTGCGTCCCGCCAGTAATTCCCGCTCTCTGATGTTTTGGGCGCCCGGTGGGTCGCATCGGCGGAAGCCGAGGTGTCCAGGCGCAACAAGCCGGGCAGACTCGATCTCTCCAACGCAAGTGAAGGTCACGCTTACTCAGCGCCTTCCTTGGGACTCAAACCGACATGACAGAGGAGCAGGGACTCGAAAACCGTCGGCAGCTTCCGGCAGTCCGAGTCCGCGGGCATGGCGGAGGGCAGCCCCAACTGCTCTAGCTTTTCCACAAGCACGCTCTCGTCACCTGCGTTTGGGTGGCGAAGTGTGAATCGCTTGCCGCGGAGCGCAATCTGGCGTTTGGCGCCCTCCAGATCCTGCGGACTCAGGATCGTTCCTACCCAGGTGGTGCGGGCCTCGGGAAAGGCCGTGGCCACATAGCCGAGCGGTAGCTTGCCGAAGATCACTGCCGCATCGTCCAGCAGGGGGGCGAACGCCGCATGCACCTCCGCCGAGACCAGCGGTCCATGGGCCCGATCCTCGCTTAAGCGGCCCCAATCGGGGGCGTGGGTGGTGGCCGCAAGCAGGACCGCGGCGGCCGCGAAGACTACCCAACCGAAACGTCGCAGGAGGACCGACAAGGCCACGAGGATGAACGCGGGCAGCAAGATCTCCATCGCGATCGCATAGCGCTGAATGGAGAACATCCCCTGCCAAAGCACGTAGGCGATGGCCAGGAAAGCGGTGAGCAGGGCTAGCCTGCGGTGGCCTGGACCCAACGGAATGGATCGCCCCCTTCCGATCCGCTGGAAGGCCAGCTTCACTGTGAGCCCGACCACCAGGACATAGGCGATGGGAAACCGGAAGTCGCGAAAGTAGAGCTCTGCCGTCTGACCTGTCCTGGAGAACCAAAAGGGATAGGCCAGGGTTTGCAACCAATTCTTGGGGAAGAATCGGGTGTCGGAAAACGACGTGTCGGGGTAAAGCGGTGAGTGAAACAGGTTGTTGAAGAAGGGAAAAACCGGGTTACCGGTCTCCCGCCAGAGGAACCATGACCACCAGCCGTGAGCCGCGACAAGGCCGACCGCCGCCGCCAACCCGAAGGCAGCCGCGGTCTTGAGCCAGGTGCGGCCGTTCAGAAGTGTCAACCCGGCACCCAGCGCAACCAGGTACACGGCGTTGGTCAGCTTCAGCCCGGCGGCGATGCCCAGCAGGAGTCCCGCGGCGGCCACCAAACGGGAATCGCTCGAACCGTCCTGCTCGCTGACCGACCGCAGGGCGAGCAACACCCCCAAGAGGACCGCCACCGCGGTCGTCAGGTCGCCGAAGGAGGTGCCGATCTCCGAGATCGCCAAGGCCCCGGTCATCCCCAGAATCGCGGCCACGGTGGCAAACACGATGTGCAATCGGCGGTCGCTCGTCCCCAGGGAGCCCTTGAGGGCGAGGACGATGGCCAGGATCAGGACGAAATTCAGCCCTTGAATCGCACCGATGAGTCGAGAAGCGAACTGGGGCATCCCGACGGCATAGGACGGATAGGTCAGCAGCAGGTCCAGCGTCGGATTGATATAGGTCTGAATGCTCGCCGGGTTATGGTCGATTGCGAAGCGTCCCTCGACCACCGCAAAGGGGTTGTACAGGTGGTAGTTGAGCAGATCATAGTTGGCGTCCACGCCGAGGTACACCGCGACCTGGCTCAGCACGATGGTGGAGACCAGCGCGAGCACCAGCCAGAGGGCAAGGTCCCTTGGGATCAGGCCCGCGAGCCTCCGTCCTCGGTAACCGGCGTCTTCTCCGGCCGACGCTCTTTCCCGCCGATCAGAGGCGCTCATCGGTTTGGCGCCGCCGCTGAGCTCGATGCGCTTGTTGCGGGCCTTTCGGCCACGACCAGGACGTTCTTGCCAAGCAGTCGGCAGAACAGCCGATCGAACAACCGGCTCACTGGAAAGAGGTAGCTGTCGTAGAGCTTGACCGCCGATTTGTCGATGTCCCCGCTCTGGTTCCCGATCCACTTGAAGAGCAGGGTGGCAAAGAAGCCGAGCGAGTCCACGTATTCCGCCTGGCGTATGACAAATCCGGCTCGGCCGAGTTGGTCGACCAACGAGGCACGGGTGTAGCGCCGAAAATGCCCCACCTTGCGGTCCATAGCGGTATACAGGACCTGAAAGGCCGGGACATAGACCAGAAGCCGGCCCCCGGGGGCCAGTCGCTGGTAGAGTGCCTGGCAGGCGGCGAGGTCGTCCTCGATGTGCTCCAGCACATTGAAGGTGTAGGCGAAGGGGAGTGACTCCGGCGCCACGGCATCGAGGCTTGAGTGGGCGGCGAGCGAACGGGCCCGCAGTCGCTCGCGCAGCGAAGGGTCCGGCTCGATGCAGACCACATCGATTCCCGCCTCGGCGATCATCTCCGCCAAGAGACCCGTTCCTGCTCCGAAGTCTGCGACCGGCTTCAGCCCCCGTGCCCGCGTGACCACCAATCCCGCCAAAAAGGCGTTGTAGTTGCGCGCCTCGGCCATGGCCTCCAGGTTGTCCACCCCCTCGTAGGCCCGGTCGTTTGTCTCGCTCATAGGTTGACCTCGCTCTGTGCCGCGCCGGTGGCTGCGGACTTGCCGCCGATGAACACGATCGTGCGCGCGCCTAAATAATTGATAACGAGCCCAACCACTGCGCCGATCGCAAGGGCTGGTATGGCCATCTCCGTCCGCTCCCCCAGGACCCAGCGCAGGAGTGCGGCGTAGACGACGAGGTTTCCCAGTGTTGCCACCAACTGTACGGCCAGGTAAGTGAAGTACTCCCTGGCCGGACGTTCGGTCGCCGCTTCGCGGAAGGTCCAGACCCGGTTGAGGTACCAGGTCACCGTGACCGCCGCCGGAAAGGAAATCAGGCGCCCTGAATAGAGCCCGCCGCCCGCGGCAATCAACAGGGCCAGCAAGCCGGCATCCACGCAGAAACCAAGGGCACCGATGACGATGAAACGTGGGAGGGCGCTGGCCACGAGGCAGGGCTACTGGGTCGCGACGCGTCGGGCGGGCTCAGCCAATTCGAGCCGCGCCGCAACACTGGGGATCTCCAGGTACCGCATGCGCTTGGCCTCCTGGCGCCCGCGCGTGACGGTGTCGAGGATGAGACCGCAGGTAATGCTCAGGAAGCCACTGACAGCAAGCCCTGTGCTCAGAATCGCCGTGGGGAAGCGCGGTACCAGTCCGGTGCGCAGGTACTCGTCCAACAGCGGGTAGGCGACCGCCACCGAAACCAGCACCATCGCGAGCCCGATCAAGCCAAAGGTCCGCATTGGCCGCTCCTGTTTGAGCAGCTTGACGATGAGCCAGAGGATCCGCATCCCGTCCGAATAGGTGCGCAGCTTACTGGCGGTTCCCGCCGCGCGCTCGCGGTAAGGTGCGGGCTCTTCCGCGGTCGGCATTTGCAGCTCGAGGGCGTGGACCGTGAGCTCGGTTTCGATCTCGAAGCCACCGGACAGCAGCGGGAAGGACTTGACGAACCGGCGGGAGAAGACACGGTAGCCCGAGAGCATGTCCCGAAACTCATCGGCGAACAGGAGTCGAACCAGCCCAGTCAGCAACCGATTGCCCAGAACGTGACCGCGGCGGTAAGCCCCGGCATCGTTGCCGACCCGCTCGCCGTTGACCATGTCAAGATTCTCGGCGATCAGGCGCCGGATCATCCCCGGGGCGGCCTCGGGCTCGTAGGTATCGTCGCCGTCGACCATCAGGTAGATGTCTGCCTCGACGTCGGCAAACATCCTGCGGACGACGAATCCCTTGCCTTGACGGCGCTCACGGCGGACCACCGCCCCGGCCGCCTCGGCCTCGGCGATGCTGCCGTCGGTCGAGTTGTTGTCATAGACGTAGACGATTGCGTGGGGGAGAGAGCGGTGAAAATCGGCCACCACCTTGCCGATGGCACTTGACTCGTTGTAGCAGGGAACCAATACAGCGATGCGAAAGACCGAAGGGAGGGTCGCGTTTGGTGGTTTCACATCAATACCGCCTTCAGCCGCCATGGTTGTTTCGTTCTCCGAGCCGATGCTGTCAATCGGGATAGAATTGTGCGGGGTCGGCGCTTATCTTTCTGTCACGCTGCAAAGGCGCGTCGCCCACGTCATCTTGGGCGCCAAAAACTACCATGCAACGCTGGGTCTCTGCACGCCTCACCGTGCCGCACCAGTAATACGCGCCTGACCGGAAACACACAAACTGTTTATTAATCAATATTTTATAATCTTCCCCGAAGATCGAAGCTTTCACCCTTCGATGATGCCTGGGGGATCCCGCCGGACTGCCTCGGGCTCGGGCTCGGGCTCAGGCTCGGGACAAACCCCTCTAGCTATTCAATAGGGACATAGTATAGCCAGGCGTCCTGGTCAACCTTGAGGTCGATGAGGCTCTGATTACGCACATCCAAGTGGACATAGATCGGGGTCTCGGCCGGGACCACGATGCCATAGCCCGGGGGAAACATGACGCTCGTGTCGGTGATGTTGGAGCCGAGGTAGGTACTACCGCCTGTGGCCCCATAGTCATAGAGCCCCGGACCGGCGTATTTCATGCGGAAGATGCAGCCGTTGGCGTCGTTCCCCGAGCACTGGTACATCTCCGGGCGGGTGCTGACCTCAAGGTCCACATAGAGTGCAATCTCTGCCTGTTCTGCCACAACGACACCCAGGATGGCCACCTTGGTCTTGGGCGTCCAGACCCCAGCCTTGTCCACATGACACCAGACACCCTTGTTACAGAGCCCGGTACTCGCCTTGATCACGGCGGTACTCAGTGGCTGAATCTCCGGCGCCGCCCTGGCAGGGCCAACCAATGGGATTAGCACAGCGGCGAGCGCCAGGCATGCGGTCAGTCGGCGGACATTACAGGGCATGGCGTACTGAACTCCTCAGGAGGATATAGACCGGGCTGAGCTCGATGACCCAGGCACCGACTCTGGCTATTGCGAAGCGGTTGTCGGGTCGGAAGAAGGTCGCTAGTGTAGTGCCCCCGACACGATACGGCCACGGCGGCGCCAATGACCTATCCCAACACCCTCTCCCGCATCGAGGTCTACCGCGGCCGCATTATCGACCTCGGCCTGGAGACCGTGCGGCTGCCCACCGGCCAGGAGGTCCAGCTCGAGATCGTCCGCCACCCCGGCGGCGCGGCGGCGGTGGCCATCGACGAAGCCGACCGGGTCTGCCTGCTGCGCCAGTACCGCCATGCCGGTAGTGGTTGGCTGTGGGAACTCCCAGCGGGCAAGCTCGACCCGGGCGAGGATCCCTTTTCCACCGCCCGACGGGAGCTGACCGAAGAGGCCGGGGTCGAGGCCGCGGCCTGGCTGCCCCTGGGGCGCATGGTCAGCTCCCCCGGCGTCTTCACCGAGGTCATCTACCTATACCTTGGTCGCGACTTAACGGACCTCGGCCATGCGCACGAGGACGACGAGGTCATCGAGATCCATTGGCTGCCCTTCGACCAGGCTCTGGCCTGGTGTCTCGACGGGACCATCGAGGACGCCAAGACACTGATCGGGCTGTTTCGCGCCGCGGCGCTGTTGAGGCGCACCGCCCCCTTGCCATCTTGCGAAGCCGCCACCTAGCTCGAAGGTTTCACGCGAAGCATCACCGTTTTAGGCCCCCCATGCGCATCCAAGTCCTGCAACACGTCCCCTTCGAAGGCCCAGCCGGCATCGCCGACTGGGCCAGCGACCGCGGCCACGCCCTGAGCATCACCCACGTCTACCGGGGTGACCCCTTACCGCCCCAGGACGCCTTCGACCGCCTGGTGGTCATGGGCGGGCCCATGGGCATCTACGATGAGACAGCGCACCCCTGGTTGGTCCCGGAGAAGGCGTTTCTTGGCGCGGCCATCGCCGCCGACAAGGTCATCATCGGGGTCTGTCTCGGCGCCCAGTTGCTGGCCGACGCCCTCGGCGCCCGCGTCTATCGCAACACCCACAAGGAGATCGGCTGGCTACCCATCGAGCTGACCCCAGAAGGCGCAGCAGACCCGGTGTTCGGCCCCCTGGCCCCGGGGATGGAGGTCTACCATTGGCACGGCGACACCTTCCCCCTACCCCCCGGGGCCAAGCACCTGGCCCGCAGCGTGGGGTGCGAACACCAGGCGTTTCTCTACCGGGGGCGGGTCCTCGGCATCCAGTTCCACCTGGAGACCACTCCGGCGAGCCTCTCCGCCCTGGTTGCCAACTGTGCCGATGAGATCGTCCCCGGACCCTATGTCCAGGACGCCGCGACCATGCAGGCCGCGACGCCAGCAGACTATGCCCGCATGCATACCGCCCTGTTCGGGCTGCTCGACCGGCTGCCTGCATGAGCGACAAAGTTCAGCGCTGTGCCTGGTGCGGTGACGACCCGCTCTACGTCGCCTACCACGACCAGGAGTGGGGTATCCCCAGCCACGACGAGCGCCATTTATTCGAGATGCTGATCCTAGAAGGAGCCCAGGCCGGTCTGAGTTGGATCACCATCCTGCGCAAGCGCGCCGGCTATAGGCTCGCCTTCGACGGCTTCGACCCAGAGCGGGTGGCCCGCTACGATGACACCAAGATCGCGTCCCTGTTGGCCGACCCCGGCATCGTGCGCAACCGCCTCAAGGTCCGCGGGGCGGTCACCAACGCCCGCGCCTTGTTGGATATGCACGACCGCAGCGAGACGCTGCGGGACCTACTCTGGGACCAGGTGGGCGGCCTGCCCAGGCAGAACACCTGGAGCAGCCTCGCGGAAGTACCCGCTTCCACCCCGGAATCGGACGCCATCAGCCGCGCCCTCAAGGCGCGCGGCTTCACCTTTGTCGGCAGCACCATCTGCTACGCCCTGATGCAGGCCGTCGGCCTGGTCAACGACCACACCCTCGATTGCTTCCGCCACTCACAGCTCGCGGCCCCAGCGGTGGACAGCATTCGCAGCGGTGCGCCAACCGACTGACCCGACCCGACAGGCTCCAAGGCTCGGCACTCTGTGGTTCAATATCGGCCCCGACAACCGAGAGAGGTCCCCCCGCGATGGAGCGGATGATCGAGAGACTGCTGCTGGCCAGCCGCTGGATACTGGCCCCGGTGTACCTGGGCATGTCCCTGGCGTTGGTCGCCCTGAGCATCAAGTTCTTCCAGGAGGTCTATCACGTCCTGGGTCATATCTGGACCATTCCCGAGTCGGAGATGATCCTCGCCATCCTGGCCCTGGTCGACATGGTCCTGGTGGCCAGCCTGGTTGTAATGGTGATGTTCTCCGGCTATGAGAACTTCGTGTCTCGTATCGACGTCGACGAGGGCACCGAGCGTCTCGGCTGGCTCGGCAAGCTCGACTCCGGCACCCTGAAGCTCAAGGTCGCCGCCTCCATCGTCGCCATCTCGTCCATCCACCTGCTGCGCGCCTTCATGAACATCGGGGAGATCGGCAACGACAAGCTCATGTGGTACGTCATCATCCACCTGACCTTTGTCGTCTCAGCCCTGCTGATGGGCGTCTTGGACAAGCTATCCTTCGCCTCCCACCGGGACCACTAGGCAACGCTGCTCAAAGCCGACCGCAGCTTGCCCTTCCCTAGACGCGTCCATGGCGCGTGACTCCACCAACCTTCGCCAGAGGCATGCCATGCAGGACAGACCAACCATTGCCACCGCCATCCCCAAGCGCCGCTTCCAAATCGGCGACTACTCAGCCAGCCTGCTTGGTGAAGTCGAGAGCAACGACCGGCGCCACTACCGCTACATCCTCGCCCTCGTCCCCACGGGAGAGCGCACGCCGACCCTCTATGTCACCTGCGAGGCCACCCCGCCGAAGGAATCCGCGGACGGCAACTATCGCCTGCGGCTGATCAACGAGGCCATGTCCGAGGTGATGGACACCGCGGACCGGTGGGGCGACCTGGATGCCTTTGCCGAGCAGGCACTCAAACTCGCCGCCCAGGCACTGGGCCTCCAGCAGGAACAGGTGATACGCCTGCTCTAGCTGGTATGTCGGCGTCTTGACCCCATATCCGGCTATCTAACCCCAGCCCCGCGGGCCGGCGGCATCGGGCCGTAGCCCTCAGACACCCTGGTAGACCCCGATGTACAGACTCCTCCCCCAACTCCTAGCCGCCACCACCGTCCTGAGCCTGCTCGCCGGTTGCGCGACGGGGCCCTATCCCGCGGGCTCCGAGCCCTGGGACTCACCGGACGGGTCCGCCCAGCCGTTAGCGGAAACGTCCCCAGACGAAGCCTCCGCCGATCCCGCGCCAGGCCCCGAGCCCAGTCCCGAAGTAAGCCCAAAGCCCGATGGCGATACATCCGTCGGCCCCCCGGCACCCAACAAGCGGCAGGGCCCAGGCAAGCTCACCATCCGATTGAAGAGCCAGCGGTTCGAGTACAGGGAAGGCGGTGAATTGATCCTCGCCGGGGAGATCTCTTCCGGAAGCCCGGATCACCCCACCCCCAGGGGGAAATTTCAGGTCCTGAGCAAGAACAAAGACAAACGCTCAGGCAGCTACACCAACTACTTCGACTCACCTACCCCCATGCCCTACGCCATTCAGTTCAAGGGCCCCTACTATCTCCATGAGGGCTGGCTGCCGGGGCATGCCGACTCCCACGGTTGCGTGCGTCTGCATTACGACGATGCGCGCTTCGTCTTCGAGCGGATTCGCGTGGGTGATCCGGTCACGGTGGTGAACTGAACCGGACCAGAGATCCTGGCCAGCGACTCCAAGACATGACCGGGCAGAATTCCACTCAGGAGGGGTCGCAAATGCTCGAAGATGTGCAGATCCAGTGCCCCTACTGCGGCGAGGGCTTCGATACTCTGGTGGACTGTTCCGTCGGCAGCCAACGATACATCGAGGACTGCCCCGTTTGCTGTAGACCCATCGAGTATCAGGCCAAGGTGGACGCCGAAGGCAACCTGAGCGCCCTGACGACGCGACGTGACGATGACTGACGAACAGCCTGTCGGCTGAACCACCCGCCGCCGCTTCAGGCCTAAGGGTGCGAGAGACAACTTGCGCTCGTCACCACTGTCCCCGTGGTCGCCAAAGATCCGATGGTGCACCCGGTCGTTGAGCGCCCAGCGGCTGGGCTCAGAGCCGGGTCATGACTGCTGCGTACTCCCGCAGCAGCCGGCCGCCGCGCAGGCGCGCAGGTGGGAAACCAGGGGGTCGGCACGTAGGGCCTCGGCATTGGCCAGGGTGCAGAGGGCTGCGTCTGACTGCCCCTGCACCAGTTGGCCAATGGCCCGGGCGATCAATGCTTCGGCGGCCTGCTCGACATCGAGCAGCGCGGCCAGATCCATCCCGCAGCGACGACAGATGTTGCCGTCGTCGCGGCGGGCGCGGCAATTGGGGCAGCGATCCATGGGGCCCCCGAATCAGGATTCGATGTAGTAGATAAGATCCGCGAGCTGGGCCGAAACCCGCTCCAGGCCCGCCATATCGCCCTGCTCCAAGGCATCGCGCACCGCCTCGACCCCGTCCACCAGGTCATCCCGATCCTCGGCGTTGGCCCCCTCCATCAGGCGCTCGGCCTTCTCCACCAGGGCCCGGGCGGCAACCGCCTCGCGCCGCTCGCCCTGGGCCAGGGCCGCGGCATCGGCCTCGGATGCCGACCCGGGCAGCGGGGCATCGTCGTCCATGAGGGCGGACAGGCGTTCGCGGGCGGCGCTCAGTTCCTCGCTGGCGAAGCGCGCGGTGGCATTGTCGATGGTGATGTGGGCCTCGAGCCCAGTGCGCTTCTCCCGTGAGGTCACATGCAGGATGCCGTTCACATCCAGGGAGAAGGTGGTGACGATGACGTTGCCGGCGGGCACGTCCGAGAGCCCATCGATCCTAAAGGAGCCGATCTCGGTGTTGTTGAGGGCGTCCGGGTCCTCGCCCTGGTAGACCTGAACGATGATGCTGGTCTGGCCATCCTGGAAGGTCTGGAAGGCCTCGCTCTTGGTCACCGGGATGGGCGTGTTCTTGCGGATCAGGGGGATGAAGGTATAGGGATAGGGCTCGCCGTTCAGCTCGGCGATGGCGCTGGTACCGAAGGTGTAGGGGGTCACGTCCACTAGGACGCTGGCGACCTGCACGCCGGCGATCACCCCGGCCTGGATGGCGGCCCCGGTGGCGACGCACAGGTCCGGGTCCACCTCGCTGCGCGGCACGATGCGCAGGTCCTCTTGCAGACGACGCTGGACCAATGGGGTGCGTGTCGCCCCGCCCACCAGCAAGACCTCGTCCAGGTCTGACACGCTCAGTCCGGCCCCCTTGAGGGCGATGTGGGCCGCCTCCAGGGTCTCGTCGATGAAGGGGGCGATCATCTCCTCATACTCGTCCCGGGCGATCTCCAGGGACAGGTGCACCGGCACCCCGTCGCGCTCCAGCAGGTATTCCTCCTGGACCGAAGCGAAGGGGGCGTCGGACAGGGCGATCTTGATCGCCTCCGCGGCGCGTGTCAGCCGTGCCATGGCCTTACGCTCCTCGCTGGGATCGTGACCCTCCGTCTTCAGGTGCTCGACCAGGTGGTCGACGATGCACTTGTCGAAGTCGTCGCCGCCCAACTGGTTGTTGCCGTGACTGGAAAGGACTTCGGTGACGTCCTTGGCCACACGCACCACGGAGACGTCGAAGGTACCGCCGCCCAGGTCGTAGACCAGGATGGTCTTGCCCTGGGGGTGATCCACCTCGTAGGCCAGGGCAGCGGCGGTGGGCTCATTGATGATGCGCACCACCTCCAACCCGGCCAGCTCGCCAGCGTCGCGGGTCGCCTGGCGCTGGGCATCGGAGAAGTAGGCCGGGACGGTAATCACCGCTTTGATCACCGCCTGCCCCAGGTCGCGCTCCGCCGCCTGCTTCAGGCGGGCCAGGATCAGGGCCGAGATCTCCTGAGGGGTGTAGGACTTGGCACCCATGGCGACCTTGGTATCTTCGCCCATACGCCGCTTGATGGAGCGAATGGTGCGCTCCGGGTAGAGGGCGTACTGGTTGCGGGCGGCCTGACCCACCAGGAGGGCGCCGTCGTCCGCCAGGCCGACCACCGAGGGCAAGAGCTTGGCACCGTCGACCTCGATGATCCGGCTGCGTCCGGCCTCGACAACCGCAACCTCCGAGTTGGTGGTACCGAGATCGATGCCGATAATGATGTCGTTCATGGTGTGTCGTGTCGTCGCGTAGGGTTGTCGATGTTTGGGAAAGGGCGCTGATGTCCCTGTGATGCCGGAGCGGCGTTGGGTTCGCGCAGCGGACCCTAAGGGTCGCCATCGGTCAGGCGGTTGACCGCCACCTCCGCCGGGCGCAACAGGCGCTCGCCCTGGGTGAAACCACGGCGGACCTCTGCCAACACCAGGCCGTCGGCCTGGGTCGGGTCCCGGCCGACCTCCGCGACGTGCATGGTGTGGGGGTCAAAGCGCGCGCCCTGCACACGCAGCGGGCGGACCCCACGCCGACCAAGGCTCTCCTCCAGACGCAGCAGGTTCATGGCCAGACCCTCGGCCATGCCGGTCACGAAGACGTCGGCCCCGCCGCGACGGGCAAACCAGCCGGGGCTGTAACGACGCGCCTGATCGAGCCCGGCCTGGAGCCGGTCGCGCAGCTCCAGCAGCTCCAACAGGAGGTCGCGTTCCGAGTCCTGGCGGGCACGCCGCTCGCCCTCGGCGCGCTGTACCTGTGCCTCCTCGAGCCCGAGCTGGGCTCGGCGCACCAGATCGAAGGCGTCGCGGAACTGGTCCAGGGCACCCTTGACCTGGCGGGACTCGATCTTGACCTCGTTCTTGAGGGCGCCCAGCTCGGCGAGCAGGGTGAAGAGATCCGGTGCTGCGTTCGGATCGGATCGGCCGCCGTCCGGGTCGGCCGCCTCCGCCTCCTCAACGCCATCCAGGTAGGCGGCGAAACGGGCGAGCAATTGGTCGCGGACGATGGGGTCCATCAAACCTCCCCGCGCAGCAAGGCATCGAACAGGTCCCGCTGCGGGCGGCGTGGTGCACCCAGGGGTTCGGCCTTGTCGAGCATATCGCCCAGGGTCGGCGGCGTCTGGTCGAACAGGGCCTGGGCGAGGCGGGCGCGACGATCGCGCAGGGCCTCGTAGGCACTATGCAGGGCCTCGAAACGGCGCGGGTCACGCTCCGGCGGGCAGGCGGCGACTGCCGCCAAATAGGCACTGCGCACGGCGGCATCGTCGGCGTCCGGGGCCAGGCCCAGGATCAGGTAGGGGTCGCTCATGGCGGGATCACCTAGAAGAGGTCGAATTGTTCCGGATCATCGTCGCGCCCCGATCCGCGTCGGGGCCGGCCCTTGGCCTTGCCCCTGGATCGGCCAGGGCCCGGGGACCCTGGGCCAGGGCGTGGACCCGACGGGCCCCCGAGGCCAAAATCAGGCAGGGTGTTGCGCAGCATGGTCAGGACGATGTCGATGACCGCCCCGCGACCGAGGTCACGCTCTATCGCCTTGAGCCTGGCACGCTCCTTGGCGCTGACACCGGCCATCTTGAGCAACTGCTCGACCCCCATGGCCTCGATGAAGGCGCGCAGGGCGTCATCCGGACCGATCCCGAACGGGTTCAGATCCGGCGCGTCGTCGTCATCTTCATCGTCATCGTCGTCCAAGTACGGATCGAAGGGGCCTGGCCCAAAACCGCGCCGCACATAAGGGTCCAGGGCCTCCCCAATGCGATGGACGGTGCGGTGATCTCCCGTCTCCCGTGCATCCTCCAGGGCATCCTCCAACTGCATCAGGGCCTGGTACGAGGGCCATTGCGTGGCGCGGGCCTCGAAGGCATGCAGGACGAAGATCGGCGTGCGCGGCCAGCGCTTGAGGGCCGCCTGGGCGAAGGCACGCCTGGCCTCGGTGAGACCTGCCCGGCGCAGGGTATCGCAGGCGGCCTCTGCTTCCGCGTGCGCCAGCGGTAGATGGGCCGCCTTGCACAGTGGTTTGTCCAGCAGCCGCCGAACCGCTTCGGGGAGGTTGGTACCGCCGTCCAGGCAAGCGCGCAGGCGGCTCAGGACGTCGCTCAACTGCGCCTGGTCCGGGACCGGTATCCTGCTTAAACCCACGGCCTTGAGCACGGCCGGCACCGGGCGCCCGACGGCGATGCACTCCAGGGCCAAGGCCAGGGCCGCCGACATGCCCCCACCCAGGGCAGCGATCTGCCGCGTCAGGGTAACGGCGCCGCGACCCGGGTCCTGGATCAACTCCACCAGGCCGATGAGCAGATCGCGCTGCTCGCGCTGGCGCCCGGTGGGGTCCCAGTCGGCGGCAAGGTCCAGCTCCTTGGCCGCCAGGTCCCGCCGAGCGGATCGTATCTGCTTGCGGGCATGAGCCAGGTGGGCCTTGACCAGACGTTCGCGCGCGCCGCTGTTGATGGGGTCCAGGGCCAGGATGTCACGGGCATAGCGCGCCGCTTTTTTAAAGGCATTGCCGGCCAGGGCGACGTCCAGGGCCGCGGTGAGCAGCCCCAGGTCCCTGGGGAAGCGCTGCAAGCCCCGGTCCAGCAGGCGCCGGGCGGACTTGAGGTCCTTGCCGCGCAGGTAGTAACCAACCAGGCGCACGTAGGTGTCCTGGTGGTCCGGGTCGAAGTCGAGGCTGGCCTCCACCGACTTGGCCAGAAAGCGGTCCGAGGCATCCGGGTGCGACGAGGGGGACACGGCGGCCAGGATGTTGCGATGGCTATCCACCCGGCGCATGGCCAGGGCAATGCACACGGCCGCGTCGCTGCCGGGCTCAGGTGGTCCGTCCTGGATCAGGTGATCGACATAGTCCGCCCAGGCCTCGATCTCCGCCCAAGGGTCGCGGCCGTCCTCGCAATGCCTGGCGGCCACCAGCAGGCGCTCGGCCGGACTCAGGCGTCGCCCTCCCCCCTCGCTGACCCAGACTGAACTCTTGGGAAAGCCCGGGGTCAGCAGGCGCAGGGCCTGTGTGCGCGCCCAGTCCTCCCCGAACAAGGCACGACGGCGGTGCAGCAGGTGCACCAAGGTCCGCGCTCCCTGGTCGGTCATCCGGCGAACCTCGTCCCACAGGGCCCGACGCCTTTCCCCCAGCCAGCCAGCGTCAGGGCGAAGCGCTGGGTCACTTCGCCGGCCGCTGCCGGGTCTTCCGTCAGGGACTCGGGGACACCGAGGGCCAACACGCAGGCGTGCCGCAGTCGGGCAAAGCCGGAGTCATCACCCACCTTGTCCAGCGCTGTGGCTGCCTCGGCGGGCGCCACGGGTAACCGTTGCAGGGCCTTGAGAATCTGGGCCAAATCGCGATAGGGGGAGCGGAAGGAGATGCCCGCCAGCGCCGTGCGCAGGGTCACGTCGTCACCGCGGCAATAAGCATCCAGGGCCTGGAAGGCGACCCCTCCTTGACCAGGTGGGATCGTCCGCGGGGAGCCCAGCGGCCACCGCCGGATCGGCGCCCAGGTGATAGGCTGCCAGGTGGGAGCGCAGGGCCGCCAGGGTTTCCGCATCGAGGCGAGCGGCCTCGCGGATGTACAAATCCACCACCTGCGCGACCCGCCCCAGGCGCAGCAACAGGGCCAGGTGACCCAGCTCCAGGGGCAAGTCGGGCAGCAGTTGGGCGCGATTCTCCCAGATGGTCAGGGCCTCTTTCGGCATCCCCTTGGCCACCGGCCCGGCCCGCCCGGCATAGGCACCGGCCAGCCCGACCCGCGCCTCCGGGCTGTCGGTGAGCTTGATCAGGTCCTTGTAGGCGGTAGTCCCGACCCGCCAGCGACCCGCCGCCACCTGCTCTTCCGCAGTCTTCTCGATCATATCGGGGGAACGGTTTTGGGCCTTGGCGGCTATAGCGATCGTCTTCCGCGGTTTCTTCATCGGGTTCGGGTGGGCAGAAACGCTCAGGGGGATGCGCTGGATCACGAATAAATAAAGCGAAGCTC
>CAWJRN010000024.1:0-89276 GCA_963845265.1 uncultured Gammaproteobacteria bacterium
CGGCATGCTAGTCGGCTAGTTGGTGCAAGTCCAACCGTGGCCCTTGGGAGAGGGGAACACGTAGGCGAAGGCAAGGGTGCCCGAAGAAACTCCCTCTCGCCCTCAAGGAAGAGGAAGCTGGCGAGGTGCTATTGTGGGGGAGCCAATGAGGGATCTGAAGGAAGCCGGAGTCCAAACTCGCCACCTAAGCGAGAGCGAACCTTTATTGAGGCGTACAGGGATGGGCGAGGTGCCGTGGACCACCGAAGCCCGAAGATCTCCTCGTAAACCCTGTGTGTAGAGAAGGTAGGTGGGCGGGAACAGAGGCGACTAGCTTACCCGGTGAAGGGCCGCCGATTCTGGGTCGGTGTAACTACGACACCTTAAGCCCTAAGCGACGCGGAGACGTGATGCGTGATGGGACGGGGGCCTGCAGAAGAAGCCGTAGTAATCGTAAAGTCCGGTGCCGAAGACGCTGCGGTGACGCAGTTGAGGGTAAAACATCGGGTCAGTGGCAAGGCTGCCGGAGGTGAAGGGCGGAACACGTAAGCGGTTGATGAAGCTTGTTAAAGACTGTGGGTCCGAGACCAGTCCCGGCGGGGCCGGCGAGTACCTGAGACGTAGACATTGGGTGAATCGACGGTGCGATGGTTGCAGAAGGGCCCATGCAAAGAGAAGCGTGAAATGAGCCGAAGAGACCTATTGACTGACGAACGCAGACTCTTCGAGGAGCTGTGCGCCACGCATTGGCTGGCGGCGGGATTCCGGAACGTGAGGAAGAACAAAGGAGCCCCCGGCATTGATGGAGTCACGATTGCCGAGTTCGAATCGCGTCTGGACGAAGAGCTAAGCCGGCTGACCGCGGAGCTGGAAGGCTGGACTTACAAACCCTCACCGGTGCGACGGGTAGAGATCCCCAAGCCCGGTGGCCACGGTATCCGCCTACTAGGGGTACCGACGGTGCGGGACCGGGTGGTACAGGCCACCCTAAAACTGTTATTGGAGCCGATCTTCGAGCCGTTATTCTCCGCGCACAGCTACGGATTTCGCCCTGGGCGGAACCAAGGCCAGGCGGTCGAGGCGGCCCGTCGGATCGTGGCCGGGGGCAAGCCCTACGTGGTGGATTTGGACCTATCGAAATTCTTCGACCGAATTCACCATGACCGGCTGATCGCACGCCTGGGACAGACGATACCCGACAAGCGCATCCTGCGCCTGGTCGGGCTGATCCTGCGCAGCGGCATCATGGCCAACGGCCTGGTGACCCCCTCCACGGAAGGAGCCGTTCAAGGCAGCCCGCTCAGTCCCCTGCTCAGCAACATCGTCCTAGACGAGCTGGATCAGGAGCTGGAGCAACGCGGCCTTGAATTTTGCCGGTTCGCCGACGACTGCAACATCTTCGTGAGGACGCCCCAGGCGGCCGAGCGGCTCATGGCAAGCGTCGGCGGATACATCGAGAAGAGACTGAAACTGGTCGTGAACCGCGAGAAAAGCCAAGTGGCCCGTTCGGATCGGGTCAAGTTTCTGGGGCTGACCATTGTGGGGGACACCATCGCGATCTCCCGCAAGGCCCTGCAAACGGCGATGGACAAGGTCAAGGAACTGACCCCGCGGGGCACCCACCTGACTCTGGAGACGAGCATCGAGCGGATCAACAGCTGGTACGTGGGCTGGTCGAGCTATTTTGCGATGACCTACTACCCTGCCCAGCTCAAGAAGATCGAAGCCCATATACGGCGACGATTGCGATCCCGCCTGGTGGATCAACAAAAGAGCCGGCGTAACCTCTTCAAGAAACTGGTCAAGCGGGGTGTACCTCCGCGCCAGGCGGCAGGGGCCGCATTCTCCCATAAGGGCCGGTGGGCGCTTTCCAACACCATGGCGGTGACGAAGGCATACCCGAACGCCTGGTTCATCGGGGGCATGCGGCAGGTCATCCGTTCCGACAAGCAGTTAGCGCACTGGTTTGATGTGAGTCAGTGGATACGCCTTGCGTGAGGAGCCGTGTACGGACCCGTACGCACGGTTCTGTGGGCAGACGGGGGCTGCGGCCCCCTCTGACCCGATCGACGCCGCCGGTGGACTGCGCTGTGCTTGTCCACCCTACAGGTGTCCTGTTTCGGTTGTTGCCGAATCGATCCTAAGGGGTCCACTGCGCGGACCCATTCGCCGGCTGCCCCACACAGCAGCAGATTGCCGAAGGCGTCCGCCTCGGCTTCCCACCCCGGCGCAAGCCAGGTGGTCGCCACCGGGTCCACGATGATCGCCGGCCCCTGGATCGGACCCCCACCGAGACCGGCCCGGGGCAGGACCGGGACCCGGTCGTCCCAACCGACCACCTTGACCCTTGGCCAATGGGCCCCGGGCTCGGTGGTTGGTGGCGCCTGCGGCAGCTCCAGCCTCGGCTCGGGCCCCAAGACCCGCACGCGCAGATTGACCAGCTCCACCGGCAGGCATCAGCCGATGTCCGTAACGGGCCAGGTGGGCCTGGTGAAATCCCTCCGTACTGGTCCCAACCCCGGCCCAGGTCACCTCCAGGGTGTAGGACTGACCCCGATAGCGCAGGTCCAGGGAAAGCTCCGTCGTCAGCTCCCCGCGGCCCAACCCCTCGGCCATCAAGGCCAGGGCCCCGGCCTCGGCCAACGCTTCGAGCCGGCTCTGCACCTCCGCATCGGCCAGGGCGCCCAAGTCCCGCACCCAGGTGCGGGTCAGGGTGCGACCGGGGCGGGCGGCGAGCATGCCCAGGGCGGACAGGACCCCGGCATGGACCGGGACCAGGGCGCGGGTCATCCCCAGGGCCTCGGCCAGGGCGCAGACGTGTAGCCCGCCCGCCCCACCAAAGGAGGCCAGGACGAAGCCGCGTGGGTCTGTCCCCCGCTGCACCGAGATGACCCTCAGGGCCCGGGCCATGTGCTCGTTGGCCAGCTCGATGATGCCCAGGGCGGCCTGCTCCGCGGTGATCCCCATGGCGTCGGCCAGGCGCCCGACCGCCGACCGGGCGGCGGCCAGGTCCAGGGTCATGCGCCCACCCAGGAAGGCATCCGGGCGTAGCCGGCCCAGGACCAGATTGGCATCGGTCACCGTGGGCTCGGTCCCGCCGCGCCCGTAGCAGGCCGGGCCCGGGACGGCCCCAGCGGACTCGGGTCCCACGAGTAGGGCTCCGCCAGGGTCCAGGCGGGCGATGGAGCCGCCGCCGGCCCCGATGGTGTGCATATCCACCATGGGCACGGCCACCGGGAAGCCAGCCACCCGACCCTCGCCGGTCAGGCGTGGCTTCCCGGCGATCAGGGCCACGTCCGTCGAGGTCCCGCCCATGTCGAAGCTCAACAGCCGCTCGCAACCGGCCAGCCGACCGACGAAGCCTGCCCCCACCAGACCGCCGGCCGGTCCCGAGAGCAGTAGGCGCACCGCACGCCGGGCGGTCTGTTCCGCGGCCACCGCCTCGCCGCTACTCTGCATCACCGCCAGGGTCGCACCGGGCAGCCCTTCGGCCAGGCGCTCGAGGTAACGCCCCACCAGGGGCCCGACCCAGGCGTTGAGCCAGGTGGCGATGCCGCGCTCGTACTCCCCGACCACCGGCAGGATCTCGGAGGAGCGGGAGCAGAAGACACCCGCCGGGACCGCCGCCTCCAGGGCCCGCTCGGCGCTGTCGTCCAGGTACGAGAACAACAGGTTGATGGCCACTGCCTGGGGGGCCAGGTGGTCGATGGCGGCCTTGAGATCCGCGATATCCGATGCGGTCAGGGGCTCCACCCAGGCCCCATCCGCCCCCAGGCGCCCGCCGGTCTCCAGGCACAGCTCGGGCGGGACCGGCGGCACCGGCTTTGGGGGCTGTAGGTCGTAGAGGTGTGCGCGGGCCTGACGGCCGATGGTGAGCAGGTCCTTGAAGCCCCGGTTGGCCACATAGAGGGTGCGCACCCCCTTGCGCTCCAGCACGGCATTGGTCGCGACCGTGGAGCCGTGGATGACCTTGAGCCCAGCGGCGTCGAGGCCCAGGTCCGCGATGCCCTGGAGGATGGCCAGCTCCGGCGCCGCTGGGGTGGACAAAACCTTGTGTATGCGCACCTCGCCCTGGTGCCATAGCACGAAGTCGGTGAAGGTCCCGCCGGTGTCGATGCCAAGGTAGGTCATGGTGTCGGTGATGGTGTTGCGCGGGGCTAGAAGTGCCCGGCGTTGAGGTCGCGGATCAGGTCCGGGGTCACGTCCCCGAAGCGCAGGATACGCCGCCCGGCGTGATCGGCGAGAAATCCCTGGGCGTCCTCCTCGGTGGCCAGGGGGATCAGCTCGTGGCCCATGGGGCCCAGGGTGTCGGAGCCGATGACGTACCAGGCCGAGTGGGCGTCGATGCGGGCCAGGCCGTAGTAGTCTGTGACCGCGATGGCCGCGATGTCGGCGGCCTGGTGGCCGGGGGCCCAGCGGGGCAGGTCCAGGAGGTAGGTGAAGAGGTCCTTGGCGCCGTCGAACTGGTGGGCATGGCCGTCGCGATAGAGGACGGTGGCAATCCACTCCGGGTACCGGGCGACGAACATGCCGCACACTGGGCAGGTGTCGGTCTGGGCAGGCCTGGGTACGGCCAGCTCGACGGCAGGCTTGTCGATGAGCTCCCCGGCCAGGGGCGCGGCGGCGATCAGCAGAAAGGCGAGGGGGGCGGCGAGGGAGGCGAGGGTGGGCATAGGAACGGCTCTGATCCTAAGAAAGAATGGATATCACGCATAGACGCGGAGGCGTTTGAACCTGGAAAAACAATTCTGCCGCAAATCACGCGAATGAACGCCGATGGTCCAGTGGCTTTTACGCAAAGTCCGGTGGCCACACTCAGGGTGAGTCGGTCGCCGACACCAAGTCATTGTTTATTTGCGTCTATTTGCGTTCATTTGCGGCTGAGCTGCTCTTCTTGGGTTCAGATGGGATAGCGGCAATGTGCGTTACAAGCCGACTCGATCCAGCGCTTTCCTAACCCTTTTTCTGCTCCATCATCTTCTTCCGCCGCTCGGCACGCTTCATGCGGATCATGACGGTGTCCTCCGCCATGTCCTGGTAGCTGCGACGCAGGGCGGCGTGGAAGTCGCCGATCTCTCCGCCCTGTTCGGCCTGGGCCGCCTTGGCGGAATCCGCCGAGGCGAAGGCCATCTTGCTGGTCTTGGTCATGGTCCCAGGCAGCTTGGAGCCGATCAGGTAGCTGGCCTGGTCGACGTTGACCAGGGGCTTGGGCTTATCCGCGGAGCCGAAATCCGCCGCGTAGATGGCCTTGGGGCCGCGGTCCAGGTTGATGGCCAGGCTCAGGGCTGCGCAGTGCAGGGAGCAGGTGCCGTCCACCAGGTCGTCCTGGTACTGCACCAGGTGCCGGCTATGGTTGAACTGGGTGCGGTCCATGCCGCAGTAGGGGCACTTGGGGTACTTGGTCAGCTCGTCCTTCAACGGGTCGGCGTCCGGCGTCGTCTTGGGGATGAATTGCAAGGGCGTGCCGTCGGTCTCCGCGGCCACGGCGTCGCGTCCGCGTACCACGGCGATGCTGGCGAGGGCGCCCAGCCCCAGGGTCTTGAGGACGGTTCTGCGGTTCGGTGTGTCTGTCACAGCAGGTCTCCTGTGTCGTGTTGCGAAAAGGGCGGCGCCGCGTGAGGCGAATACCGCCAGGGAATCAATTGGCCAGCCCGCTCATGACCTCATAGAAGATCCGGCCCTCGTAGAGGGTCCAGGCCCCGAGGAGGACGACGACGGCCCCGGCAAGGCGCCGCTGTACGCCTCTGACTCGTGCGCCGACCAGGCCACCCAGGGCGGTCACCGTCCCCATGGTGGGTAGCGTTCCCAGGCCGAAGCAGAGCATGAGCAGGGCGGCTTGGCCCGGGTCCGCACCGGCGGTGGCGCGGGTGGCCACGGAAAAGACCAGGCTGCACGGCACCAGGCCATTGCCAAGACCTGCGAGCAGTGGCGTCAGGTGCCGGCGCCAGGGCGAGTGGGGTCCGGGTGGGGTCTGGGGCGCCCCCGCGCAGGCGGCATCGCAGCCCCGCGGTGCGGCCCAGGGTAGGAGTCCGGCGATGCCAAGGCCCATGACCATGATCGCCAGCCCAGCCAGGATCATCAGTTGGCCCTGGAGCTTGCCCAGCCAGCCGACCTGGACCAGGGTGCGGCCCAAGGCGGCGCCCAGGGTCCCGAGGGCGACATAGACCGCGATGCGCATGCCGTGGTAGCCGAGCACCTCGGTGGCCCGGCGCCAACCCCGATGCACCGCCAGACCGCCGGCCAGGCCGCTGCACATCCCCAGGCAATGCCCAGCCCCCAGGAGTCCGGTGAGGAAGGCCAGGGCATAGCTGGGATCTCCGTTCAAGGCGCGGCCCCCAGCAGCTCGGCGACCATGCGCTCCGTGACCTCCGGGCTCGACTCGCCAAGGATGCGGGTGCGCAGGATGCCGTCGCCGTCCACGAAGAAGGTGGTCGGCAGGCCCTGGACCCCGTAGGACCGGGCTACGACGCCGCTGGTGTCGAGCAGGGTCTCGTAGCTGATGCCCAGGCGTTGGACGAAGGCCGTGGCCGTGGCGGCATCCTGGCGCACGTTCACCGCCAGGATGTGGAACCCCTGGCCCTGGAGGCGCTGGTAGACCGGCTCCAGGGCCGTCATCTCGTCCTTGCAAAAGGGGCACCAGTCGGCCCAGAAGCGGATGGCCACCAGTTGGCCGCGGTAGTCCCCCGGGAAGTGGGCCCGACCGCCATCCAGACGCTCCAGGTCGAAGGACGGCGCCGGGCTGCCGTTGACGAGTTGCGGCGCCTCGGCACCACAACCGGCCAGCAACAGGGCGGCCAGTACCGGCAGCAAACGGGGGCGCAAGGGCTTTCCCCAGAAGTAGGCTTGGATCGATTTGCGTTTATTTGCGTTCATTTGCGGACAAGATTCCCTGCACATGGCCATCACCACCAGGTCCCGGCCATGGTCAGATGCGAGGTCAGGATGGCCCAGGCGGCCACCCCATAAAAGCCGCCGAAGCCGAGCAAGGCCAGAACGGCGTAGCGGCGCGTGTCTGTGTCCGAGGCGGCGGTTAGGCTCGGGATGGCCCGCCAGCGGGCCAGCAGCCCCGCGGCCAGGGCATAGGCGGTGCCGCCGAACAGTGGGATATAGAGCCAGTAGCCGATGAAGCCGTGCCCTCCCTTGAGGATGCAGAAGGGACAGTGGTGGTGTGGGTGCTCGTAAACATAGAGGGCGATCAGCGAGACCACGGCCACCAGGGCCGTGCCGAAGGCCAAGACGGCGCTTGCCGCCAGCCAAGCCGCGCCACGTCGGCGCCACAGAAACAGGGCGCCGCTTGCCAACACTGCCAAGCCCCCAGCCACCAACCCGAGCATGGCCCGGTCCGGTGCTACCCCGGCCATCTCTCCGGCTACACCCTGGGCATCTGCGGAAAAGAGGCTGCCGCAGCAGGAGGTGATGATGTCCGGGTCGAGCCCTAGAAAGTACTGGAGCTGCACCAATCCCTCGATCAGCACCAGAGGCGCCATCGCCAGCAGCAGACCGTACTTGAGGCGGATCAGGGGGTAGTCATAGCCCTGGTTGTCCAGCCGGTTGAGCAACAGCCACAGGGCCCCGGCGAAGAAGACGCCGATTTTGAGGAAGAGCGTCGGCCAGCCCCAGGCGTTGACGTTCAGCACCCCGGTGGCGCACATGGCACCGACGAACTGGGTCGACATGGACTCGGCGTTGTAGACGAACAGCAACAGCGAGACCGACTCGGCCAGGAAGGCGAAGGCGACCAGGGTCGAGATGAGATAGGTGGCCCGCTCCAGGCGAAGTTGCAGCTCGCTGCCGCTGGCGATGTCCCAGTGGCGCAGTACCCGCACCGCAAAGCCCGCGGCCAGGAGGAGCAGCCCGTTGACCACGGCGGAGACGCCGATCAGGGCGAGGACGGCGGGGCTCAGCAGCACGCCTCTGGCCTACAAGGGCTCCCGCTAAAGCGCCGGCCCAATTCGCGTTCATTCGCGTTCATTTGCGGACAAAGATCCCCGTCTTTCTCTTAGCCATCCACCACGGCCCCATCCCGCAGGGTCACCACGCGATCCACGCAGGGGGCCTCGAAGACCTCGGCGTCGTGGCTGCTCAGGATCAGGGTTCGACCAGCGGCGCGCAGCCCCTCCAGCAGGGTCAGGAAGTCCTGGGTCAGGTGCGAGTCGAGATTGGCGGTGGGCTCGTCGGCGATCAGGACCTCGGGGTCGTTGATCAGGGCACGGCAGATGGCGGTGCGCTGGGCCTCGCCCCCGGACAGCCACTCGACCCGGGCCGCGGCCTTGGGCGCGAGTCCGAACTGGTCTAGCAGTGCACGGGCGCGGGCCACCAGCTCGGCGTGGTCCGGGGCTAGGGGGAAGGCCGGCAGCATGACGTTGTCCAGCACCGAGAGCCCCTGGATCAGGTTGAAGCGCTGGAAGGTGAAGCCGAAGGTCTGGCGCCTCACCCCGGTGAGGAAGCGCTCCGGCAGCCCGGAGAGGTTGCGCCCGTGGAGCAGGATGCGGCCGGATGTGGGCCGGGCGAGGCAGCCGATCATGGACAGGAGCGTGGTCTTGCCCGACCCGCTGGGTCCGCGCAGGACCGTGATGCGGTTCGGCTGGATGGTGAGATCCACCGCGTCCACGGCCCGGAACTCGTTGGGCAGACCCTGGTGGAAGACCTTGGTCACGGACTTGAGCTCGATCATCCGCGCATCACCGCGTCCGGGTCCGTGGTCGCCGCCCGCCAGATGGGGACCAGGGTCGCCACCGTGTAAGGGAAGACGGTGAAGAAGAACAGGGTCGCCACCTGGAGGCCGTCCACCGTCGGGATCAGGCTGAACCGGGGATAGAGCACGGCCCAACCCTTGAGCACAGGTGCGAATAGGGCCGCGTCGGCGAGGAAGACGTGGGCATAGGCGGCCAGATAGCCGAGCAGGAAGGCGGCCAGCGACACCAGGGCCCCCTCCCAGAACTTCATGCGCAGCACGTCCCCGGTCTCCCAGCCGATGGCCTTGAGGATGCCGATCTCGCGCCGCTCCTCCGCCGAGAGCCCGGAGGCGCGGTCCCAGGCGAAGATGACGAAGGCCAGCAGGCTCCCTGCCAGCAGGACGAAGACGATCCCCTGCCGCCACTGGAAGAGGGCGTCATAGGTACGCAGGACCTCCTCGCGCAGGATGGGGCGGGTGTCCGGCAGCAGGGTCGTGAGCTTCTCCGCCACCTTGCGCACCTCCCTGGGGTTGCGCACTTCCAGGGCTAGGTCCGTGTACTGGCCCGCCGGGATGCCGAAGAAGCCGCGGAAGTCCGCCTCGCCTACCAGCAGCAGGTCGGCGCTGGTCAGCTCCGCGTCTGCTTCCAGAAGCGCCGCGACCCGGAAGGCGAAGGCCTGGCCTGCGGCCGACCGCAGGCTCAACACATCCCCAGGCCCTAGCCCACGGGTGCGGGCGATACCCGCGCCGATCACGACCTCCCCCGCGGCGATCTGCCGATCCCGCGGGACCATCAGGGTGTAATTGGCCTTCACCGCGGGGTCGTAGAAGTAGCCCCACAGGCGCCCGTACTGGGCCGAGACCCCGCGCAGGCGCCCGATGCGGTCCAGGTACTCGCCCGGGATCAAGTCGTGGCGGCCCGCCAGCAGGCGTTGCAGGGTGATGGCCGGGGCCCCCTCCAGCAGCAACCCGGCCTCGCGGCGCAGGGCCTGGCTGAACAGCATCACCGAGGCGAGGAGAAATACGATCAGGGCGTAGACCAGCAGCAGCCCCAGGTTCTTGGTCTTGCGTCGCCACAGGGAGGCGAGGGTGAAATCTATGAGATAGCGCTGGCGGCGCAGCCATGGGCTCATGGTCGCGGCCATGGGGTCGGGGGCGGGACCAGGGACGCGCTGGGGAAGTGATCCAGGGCCAGGGGGTGGTCCTGGAAGGCCGAGTGGAGGTCCGCCTGGCTCGGGTGGCGGGTATAGCGTGCCTCGGTAAAGAGTGCGAGGTCCGTCAGGCCCAGTTGCGCGACCAGGGCGCGTTGGGTCCCAAGGGCCACGACAGCCCGCTCGCCACGCCAAGCAGCATCCGCCAGGGTGGCGAGAAACAGACCCAGGCCGAGCGCCAGCAAGATCAGGGGGACGGTGCTCGGTCTGTGGGGTGTCGGGGCGCTCATGGGCCGCAAGGTTAGGCCCCAGGGATTCGCCTGGCTTTGATGGCTGTCAATGAGCCCCCGATCAGAGGGGGACTACTGACCCTTGGCGATGGTCGCCTTCTCGATCAGCAGCGGGTACTGGTAGCCGGAGCCGAAGTCCATGTCCACGACTACGGTGCCGGTGACGGTGATCTCCTCGCCGATGGCGGCGGTGTCGTCGCTGGTCACGGTCACGTCGTTGGTGCCGGTTGTCGCGTCACCGCTACCGTCTTGGAGGTGCAGGAAGTTGCGGTTCATGATCTGGTTATTCACCTTCACCACCTTGCCATGCACCGTCACCGCTTGGCCGGCGAGGGTGGCTTTGTCCTTATAGACATCGGCGATGGACATGGTCGTCGCCTGGTCGGCGAACGCCGGGCCCAGGAATAGGAGGGAGATGAGGGCGGCGAGTGCAGTGGTGCGGGTCATAGTCGATCCTGTCGTTTCGGTGGTCGGGAGGCTAGTACAAAGGTTCCGATGCCATCCTGCAAGCCCTTGTCGCAGGCCACGCAGCGGCGCTACAGGCTAGCAGAGGTCATCACCAAGACAGGGTCTTGGTGTTGTCCTGAAAGAGGGCGTCGCCCGTGAGATCCGGATTGCCGGTCTCGATGCGGGGCAGCAGGTCCTGCGGATCGACGCCATGGCGCTTCATGCACTGGGGGCAGACGATGACCGTCGCCCCCTTGGCCAAGAGTTCATCGATGAGTTGTTGCTGGGTGGCGAGCTCCGCCACCTTGGTCCTGGACCCGAGCATCACCCCGCGATCGTTGAGGAAGACGGTCAGCGGATGACCGCGTTCGAGCTGCTTGGCGCCGAAGCTCAGGGCCATCTTGGCGCGGTACCCGTCGTCGGTGGTCAGGTTGATGAACAGCGGGTCCGTAGCCCCGGCCAGAGCTGGGCCGTTAGCGAGACCGGCCAGCAGGGCGAGACCAAGGAGCAGTCGCGAGATGCGGTTCATAGATGGTTCCCGTGGTGAATGAGTGTGTTATGGGCGCGAGCCGCGGACGCTGGTGGGTCCGACATCGGGCAGGCGTGATTATCTGTCCCCCTTGGTAGGTCGGTAAAGGTATCCGAGAGCCTCAAGGCGCTCGGTCTCGGAATTCACCCAAGTAAGAGAGCCTGAAGACTCAGCGGATACCCGAGTCGGCGAGAACCCTTAGCCTTTCTCGGCCGGCGGTAGATGTAAGACAAAAGCCGATAGCAGAACCCGATTTTCTCCGATTGTCTCCTTCGAGCGTCCCATCTAGTCTTGCTTTCGGGCGTCACTATCGTCCAAGAGTGTATCGCTAGCGTCGCGGCTAGCCGGGTAGTCCTATCTGATGTGGTCCGGGTCCCAAGGCGGACGTCCGGGTCGTCTGCACGGGTGGGGGCCCTTGTGGGCGGGTCGCGGGGTTAGCTGTCAGCGTCTGGCCCCGAACGATAACTGGGGAAGCGTATTTCGCCAGGCAGTCGTTCGATGGTGGCGTCGAATGAACTGGTCAATCTGGGAAGGTTAGAGATGAACGCGAAGCTGGGGACATTCCTCGTTCTGCTATCAATTTTGCCAGGGCTGGGGGCGGGTTCTACTGATCAGGACGCCGCTGCCGATCTTGCTTCGCGAGCGCCATTAGGCGTCGTCATTCAGTGTCCGTATATACCGCCTGGCCTGGACCCGATTCCAATTTGCCAGGGTAGGCCAGCGACCTGCGTGGGTACGGACGGGGACGACTTGCTGTGGGGAACCGACGACGATGAGGTGATCATGGGGCTCGGCGGCGACGACGTCATTCACGGGGATGAGGGTGACGATGTCATCTGTGCCGGACCTGGGAACGATGCGGTCCAGGCCGCGCGGGGGGACGATTTCGTGTTCGGCGAGGCCGGCACGGACTTTTTATTCGGTGCTCAGGGTAAGGACTCGCTGTACGGCGGCGAGGGAGATCGCGACGTGCTATTCGGTGGACCGGGCCTGGATTATCTTGATGGGGGGGCAGGCGACCGTGACGTTTGCCTACAGCAACGAGACGAAGCCAAGGTGAATGTGGAAACGTGCGAAATCGTATTCCCACCGCCGGGATACTCGCACGAGAAACAGCATTCTTATCCACCCGGCATCGTCGACGAGGCAACGCTCAAATAGGCTGGCCGCGGTTGAAGGCGGTCCCCTGTGGCCGAGGGACACTCTGGTCAGGGTATACCCGCCGTGGGTGGATGCCGCAGATGGACCTTTCCCTCCTCGTGCGCATAGAGGACCGCTCCGAGTGGTTTATTGGCGCCCGAACGATCGCAATGGCCCGTATGTTCGCAGTGATGCATGAGCAGTTGGGCAGCACCCCATTGATTTGCTGATCGTGCGGTGTCGAGTGGCGTCTGGCCCAGGCTATCCTTGATGTCCGGCCGGGCTCCAGCATCGATGAGGTATCTTGCGACTTCCACATGCCCTTTCCGGGCCGCTTCGTGCAGGGGGCTCCGCCCGCGATCATCGAGGGCGTTGACGTCCGCTCCTGCAGCCACAAGCATCTGTACGGTATCGAGTTGTCCCGCGACGGCCGCGTCGTGCAACGGCGTGTTACCGGGTCGGTCCCGGGCGTTGACGCTTGCCCCCGCCTTGAGCAATAGGCCCATGGCCTCCACATGGCCCTCGCTCGCGGCGAAGTGCAGCGGTGTGTTGTTTCGCTCGTCCGGTAGATTCGGGTCTCCGCCGTGTGCGAGGAGGAGTCGGACCAGATCGTCGTAACCCCGACGCGCGGCGATATGTAGGGGCGTATTGGTGAAGGGCGCACTTGTCATCGCCCCTCCTGCGGCAATGAGCAGCCGCACAACCTCAAGGTTGTTGTTCTCGACGGCCCTATCCACGGCGGTCTGGCCGCGCTTGGTTTTGGCGTTCAGATCCGCTCCCTGGGCGACAAGCAACTCGACGATTCCCGGGTCGTTGCAAACGGCCGCCTGATGCAACGGTGTCTCGCCATGCTTGTTGTGGGCTTCGGGTCGAGCTCCGGCCTCAATCAAAAGCCGTACCATGTCCAGGCGGCAAGCCGCGGCAGCCTTGTGCAGGGCCGTATCCTCGTACGAATTGGGAAGGTTGACGTTCGCACCGCCGCGCAGCAAGACCCGCGCTGCCTCGCGTTGCCCCGCCGCGGCCGCGTAGTGGAGCGGCGTCTGCCCGCTCGAGTCCTGACCGTCGGGATTGATTCCAACCCGCAGGGACTTCTCGATCTCACTGACACTTCCGGTCATTGCCGCCTCGAAAATCGTCATGCGCGGGCCTGAGTCGCACGCCGAAAGGAAAAGCAGGGACACCGTGATAAGGAACGGGACGCGATGGCGAAAGATTTCCATGGCATTACTGAGCTGGCGTAGGCAGCTATCCTCGCCGATGGCAATGGCTGCTCTCTGCCCAAGCCCCGAATCGCCCTGGAAGCCTTGGCAGGCAAGCGAGAGTATTACCTGTCTTCGAGGCATCTACCAGGGCATGATGCTGTTCATGAAGTTCATCGGGCGGCCGATATTTTGGTTGAGGCCGGATACATTGCCGCTGATATGCTGAGTGGCAGCCGCTATGCCAGCCATCTGGTTATTCATGGACTGTACACTGACGGATATGCTACCGATTCGGGTGTCGAGCGACTTCATGCTCCCATCCATGGATGAGATCCGTTCGTTGACGCTTTCCATGACCACAAGCATCGGTGGCAGGGTGGTCACTTGCTTCGAGATGTCCACGATGCTGGCATTCATGGCCGAGACCGTTCCAGTGAGGTCGTCGAGATTTACGGAGATATCGCGCACGCTGCCGGTAAGCACATCTAGGTTCTGGGAAACCTGACTCATCCGTTCCGACATGAAGCCCAGGTTCAGGTCAACGGCGGTCGCCATCTTGTCTACGTCTTCGACAAGATTATAAATAAGGTAAAACCCGTAGCTGGCCAGCAGCACAAAAGCGAACAACGATGGAAACACGACCATCTGCAGTCGCCGATTGCCCTGACACAGAGCCGTGACCAGCGCCCCTAGAACCTGATGATCCGAGAGATCCGGCGGGCCTCCAGCCTTCTGTTGGGGCGCTCCGTCCGTCGTATCGTTTGATATCCAGCTAGCCAAGGTGTATCCCAACCTCTTCGGGCGCGAAGGAAGCCATTCCCCTCTGGGATAGGAAGTTTAGCCGTCCCGCGTTGTGGGTGGACGATAGCCCGAACGCTTGTGGCGAGCAAGGCCGGCGGAGGCACTCTCTGGCGCTGGCATAAGGTCTAGGGGCAAGTTCCATGCACGCGTGGAAGATGGGGGCTTGTATTCTGTACAAAATACAAGACCCCATGCCTATGCTGCACAACCGTGACCGGCAACCCCGTCAGCGCCGTCTCCAGGGCCTGCGTCCAGGTCGCTGCGGTGCGATCGGCCCCCATACTGCACCAACACAATGAAGAGGGTAGCGCCTACTGGAAGGTCAGCCCGCCAGCACCGCGGCAACCCGCCCGCGCAGCACTGGGAGCAATTCAGCCTCGAACCAGGGGTTGCGCGTCAGCCAGAGCCGATTGCGCGGACTGGGGTGGGGCAGGGGTAACAGGTCTGGCGCGTAGTCCCCCCAGGCGGCCACGGTGGCGGTGAGGGTCGGCCTGCGCCTCGTTCCCAGGTAATAGGCCTGGGCATAGCTGCCGATCAACAGCGTCAGGCGGATCTCCGGCAGCGCCTCATGTAGCGGCGGGTGCCACAGGGGGGCGCACTCGGGGCGCGGGGGGAGGTCGCCACTGCGCCCAGTGCCCGGATAGCAGAACCCGGTGGGCACGATGGCGATGCGCCCCTCGTCGTAGAAGCTCGCTTTGTCCAGTTGCAGCCAGTCGCGCAGACGGTCTCCGGAGGGGTCGTTCCAGGGGATGCCGGTCTCGTGGACTCGCCGGCCCGGGGCTTGACCGACGATCAACAGGCGTGCGCCCGCCGCGGCGTGCAACACGGGTCTGGGCCCGTGGGGAAGCTGCGCGGCACAGACCCGACAGGCGCGGATCTGACCAAGCAGCCCAGTCAGGTCGGGTACCGGCATCGACAACTCGGGAATGCATCACATCGCTAGTCTTGGCGGCCACCAAAGGTATCATCTCGGAAAGGCCCATGCACTTGACGCAGCCCTTCGGTGCCGCGCCCACCCGGCGCCGATCCGCAACACCCTGAACCAGAGATGCCAAGCGATGACCGAGACGACCCAAGAGCCGCCGTTACTCTCCCGCCTCGGTCGGTTTGCCCCGGGGCTTGCCGACCTGCGGCGCTACCGTGCCGCCGACGTTCCGGCTGACCTGACCGCTGGGCTGTCGGTGGCCGCGGTTGCGCTGCCGGTCGGCGTCGCCTATGCACAACTGGCAGGGTTCGATCCGGTGATCGGGCTCTATTCCAGCATTCTGCCCCTGGTCGCCTATGCCCTGTTCGGCACCTCGCGCCAATTGATCGTCGGGCCGGATGCGGCCACCTGTGCCCTGATCGCCGCGGCCGTGGCGCCACTGGCCGCGGGCGATGGGGGCCTGTATGTGGTCTTCTCGACCCTGCTGGCGCTTTTTGCCGGCTTGTTCTGCATCGCGGCGAGCTTCCTGAAACTTGGCGCCCTGGCGGATTTCTTGTCGAAGCCCATTCTGGTGGGCTTTCTCAATGGCGTGTCCATCAGCATCGCCCTCGGTCAGGCGGGCAAGCTGTTCGCCTTCGAAACCACCGCTAGGGGGATCGCACCACGTCTGTTCGAGATCGTCGGCAAGCTCGGCCAGACCCACTGGCCGACCCTCGCGATTGCCATTCTGGCCTTTGCCGTGCTGCTGCTGGCGCCGCGCCTGACCCGCCGATTGCCGGCGGCCCTGATCGCGATGGTGGTGGCCGGTGCCGCGGTGGCGCTGCTTGGGCTCGACGCCGCCGGGGTCGCGACCATCGGCGCCGTGCCGGCCGGGTTGCCGTCTCTCGGGCTGCCGTCGGTGCCCGTCGAGCGCATCGCCGCCGTGCTGCCGGAGCTGCTCGGGGCCGCGGCCGGCATCGCCCTGGTCAGCTTCTCCAGCGCCATGCTGACCGCCCGCAGCTTCGCCGCGAAGAACCGCTACGACATCGACGTGGACCGGGAGTTTGCCGCACTGGGGGCGGCCAATATCGCCTCCGCCTTCTCCCAAGGGTTCGCCATCTCCGGTGCCGACTCGCGCACCGCCATGAGCGACGCCGCGGGTGGGCGGACCCGGGTCGCCGGCCTGTTCGCGGCCGGGTCGGTAGCCCTGGTCCTGCTGTTTCTCACCGGGCCCTTGGAGTACGTTCCGGTTGCCGCCCTCGGCGCAGTGCTGATCATGGCCTCCGTGTCGCTCATGGACCTGGCATCCCTGCGGCGCTTCTGGGTCATCGACAAACGCGAGTTCATGCTGTCCATCATCGCGACCCTGGGCGTGGTGTGGGTCGGCGCCATCGATGCGATCCTGTTCGCGGTGTTGCTCGCCCTGCTGCGCTTCGTGCGCCTGGCGGCGCGCCCGCGCATCGAGGTGCTTGGCCGGGTCAAGGGCCATGCCGGGCTGCATTCCATCGACCGCCATGCCGAGGCCCGGACCACGCCGGGGATCGTACTGTTCCGCTTCAACGGCCCGCTGGTCTTCTTCAACTCGGCCTACTTCAAGCGCGAGGCACTGGCCGCTGCCCGAGCGGCCGGGCCCGGGCTGAATTGGTTCGTCCTCGACTTGATCCCGGTGACCCAGTTCGACGTGACCGGGATGGATGCGCTGGATGCGCTGGAGGCAGAACTGGCCGCCAGTGGCGTCACCTTGGTCGTTGCCGGTCGGATGACCGAGTCGAGCGACTGGCTGCGGGCCCGCGGTCTCCAAAGGGACCCCCATGGCGAGCGTCATTTCCCGACTATGCGCCAGGCCCTGCGTGCTTATAAATCCAGGTTCCCCGACAACTCGACCCCAGACACATGATTCGCCTCACCCACAAGCTAGCAGCCCCGGTGCCGACCTCGGTCGGCATCACCCTGACCATGGATCAGCGCCAGCGCCGCCGCCTGAGAGCGGTGCTGAACGACGGGCGAGAGGCGGGGATCTTCCTCGAACGCGCCGATGGTCTGCGCGCCGGGGATTGCCTGGGCAGCGACGACGGTCTGGTGGTGGCGGTGCGGGCGGCGGCGGAGCCCCTGTCCTGTGCCGTCTGTGACGACCCCTTGCTGCTGGCGCGGGCCTGCTACCACCTGGGCAACCGGCACGTGCCCTTGCAGATTGCCGCCGGGCGTCTGTGCTATCCCCACGACCATGTCCTGGACGCCATGGTGCAGGGGCTCGGCCTGACGGTCACCTGCGAGCAGGCCCCCTTCGATCCGGAGCCGGGAGCCTATGGCGGTGCCCGGGGACACGATGCCCACCATCACGAGCACTAGTACCCTGTTTCACCCATTCTGAGAATGCAAAATAGGATGAAACAGGGTACTAGCCTACCCCTGTTGCGACTCATGCACCTGGTGAGTCCGTCCCTGCCGGTGGGGGGCTTCACCTATTCCCAGGGTATCGAGTGGGCGGTGGAGGCGGGTTGGATTCGCACCGCCGCGGACCTGGACGCCTGGCTTGACGACCAGTTGCACCAGGGGCTGGCCGGGCTGGATCTGCCGCTGCTGCTGCGCATGCATGCCGCCGCCAGGGCACAGGACCCGGTGGCCATGGACGGCTGGATCGACTGGCTGCTGGCCGGTCGCGAGACAGCGGAGCTGCGCGCGGAGGAGGGCAATCGCGGGCGGGCCATGGCAGCGCTGCTGACTGCCTGGGGGCTGGTGCCGGACCCCGCCTGGGTCTCGGTGCTGACCCGCAGTCAGGCGGCCGGGTTTGCCTATGCCGCCTGTGCCTGGGGCATCGATCCCCGGGACATGGCCCTGGGTTACGCCTGGGGCTGGCTGGAGAACCTGACCCTGGCCGGTATCAAGCTGGTGCCCCTTGGTCAGACCCAGGGGCAGCAGTTGTTGCAGCGGCTGGTCGCGGAGATACCCGGGGCCCTGGCGCCGGGCAGTCGACCTGGCGGATGCGGACATCGGCAGCTCCAGCCCGGCCCTGGCAATCGCCAGTGGCCTGCATGAGACCCAGTACACCCGGTTGTTCCGCTCGTGATCCCGTGTGTCGCCGCGTTCGGCGCTCTGGGTGCGGGGTCAGAGTCGATCGTGCGCGCCGCCGATGGCCCGCCCCTGGTCCTGGTCAACATCGAGATCCCTCGGGGCAGCTTCCTCAAGCTGATCTGCGCCGCGGTCCCCCCAGTGTCGCCGACTTGGCCCGGGTGCTGCCTTTTTCCGCTGGTATGGACGCTGCAAGTCTTTGCTGAACCTGGTGCGAGGGCAATGGGGCCGGACCCGCTGCCTCGGCTGGGATACTGCGGAGGCCGCCATCGACTGGGCACGGCCCCTGAACGCGGACGACCGGCAGGGGTCAAGGGTCCGGTTTTGAGCCCGGGGTGTGGGCGGCGGGAGCCAACCGGGGCTGTGGGTCGCCGCCATCATCCACCGCTGCTATGATCCGTGACCTCAGACGCGGTTTGCTTCTGGGTGGTTGGCGGTCATGGCGAGAGACCTGGAGGTACAGCGATGCGGGTACTGGTGGGCGATGTGGGCGGGACCAAGACCGGGCTTGCCGTGGCCGAGACCATGGGCGACAAGGTCCAACTCGATCACGAGCGGCGCTATCGCAGCCGGGACTTCGCCAACCTGGAGGCCTTGCTGTGCCGCTACGTCGACGATACCGGTGCCCACTGCGAGGTGGCGTCCCTGGCCATCGCCGGGCCGGTGAAGGACGGGCATAGTCGGACCACCAACCTGCCCTGGGAGGTGGATGCGGCCGGCATCCAGCGCGCTCTGGGTCTGTCTTCGGCACGGTTGCTCAATGACCTGGAGGCCATCGCTTGGGGCCTGGGTGCCCTGGGGGCCGACGATGTGGCGGTGATCCATCCCGGCGCCCCTGACTCGGTCGGCAACGCCTGCGTGGTGGCGGCCGGGACCGGTCTGGGCGAGGCGGGCCTGTACTGGGACGGTCGACGTCACCTGCCCTTTGCCACCGAGGGTGGGCATACGGACTTTGCCCCGACCGACGAGCGCGAGTTCGGTCTTTATCGGTTTCTCCAACGCAGCTTCGGCCATGTGAGTTGGGAGCGGGTGGCCTCGGGGACCGGAATCGGTAATTTGCACGCCTTTCTCTTGGAGTGGCACGGTGCCGCCTGTCCCGATTGGCTGAGCTGAGGAGATGTCCACCGGAGACCCCTCCGCGGCGATCGCCAAGGCCGCCGCCGACGCCAAGTGTCCCATCTGCACCGAGGCCATGGACCTGTTTGCCGGCCTCTACGGGCGGGAGGCCGGCAACATGGCTCTGAAACACCTGGCCCTCGGTGGGGTCTACCTGGGCGGTGGGGTGGCGCCGAAGAATCTGGACCTGTTGCGCAAGGGCGAGTTCATTGCGGGCTTTTTGGACAAGGGGCGTATGCGCCCGCTGGTGGAGCTGATGCCGGTCAAGGTGATTCTGGAGCAGCGCACCCCCCTGTTCGGCGCTGCGCGATACCTGGATCGGGGGTGATATACGGATCAGTTTTACGTGTTTAAGTGTTAAGTGTTAAGTGCTAGGGGTTAGGGGTCAAGAAAAGACTTTGGAAACAGAGCTCTTCCTCCTTGAAAGAGCGGAAAATCTACGGGCGATGGGTATATTTTCGGAAGATTTTCGGTGTTCCAATGGCCGGGAATTCGCATTTTGGTCCCTATGCGTTGTGAGTGCGTCATTCCTCGTTCTTAGTAACCGCATCAGCTCCAAGCAGTAAAGAAAACTTAAAACTTAAAACTTAAAACTAAGAAACTTGCCCTCCACTGCCCCCAACCCCTGACGAGTAACCAACACCATGACGACCCTCAAGATCACCGGTATGACTTGCCAACACTGCGTACGTGCCGCCACCCTGGCCTTGGAGGCCGTACCAGGGGTGACCGCGGTTGCGGTGGACCTCGCCTCCGGTCTTGCGCAGATCGAGGGTGAGGCGGACCAGGCCGCCCTCATCGCAGCCATCCAGGGTGCGGGCTATGGTGTCGAGCCGGCCTGAGCCTGATGCCCCTGTTTGTGCTCTGACCCCTTCGCTATCTCAACGGGAGCCGTATCACCGTGACCTTGCGTGCCCGCCTGGGCGCCTGGATCGAGTCGTCCTCGGTTCAGGGCGCCATCATTGGTCTGATCGTCTTCAACGCCCTGACCCTCGGGCTGGAGACCTCCACCACGGTCATGGCCCATTGGGGCCGGACCCTGCACCTGATCGATGCCTTCGTACTGGGCGTCTTCGTCCTGGAGTTGTCCATCAAGCTCTTCGCCCAGGGGCTGCGGTTCTTTCGCGAGCCCTGGAACGTCTTCGATTTTCTGGTGGTGGGCATCGCCCTGATCCCTTCCAGCGGGCCCCTGGCGGTGTTGCGCGCCCTGCGCGTGCTGCGGGTGTTGCGGCTGATTTCCATGGTGCCGCGCATGCGCTTCATCGTGGAGTCTTTGTTGCGGGCGGTACCGGGGATCGCGTCCATCGCCGCGCTGATGCTGTTGCTCTATTACGTATTCGCGGTCATGGCCACCGGGCTCTTTGGGGATAAATTCCCCGAGTGGTTCGGGACCCTGGGCGACTCGATGTACACCCTGTTCCAGGTCATGACCCTGGAGAGCTGGTCAATGGGCATTGTGCGGCCGGTAATGGCAGAATACCCGCTCGCCTGGGCGTTTTTTATCCCCTTCATTTTGTTGGCCACCTTCACCATGCTGAACCTGTTCATCGGGATCATCGTGGATACCATGCAGAACATGCATGGCGAACAGCACGCCCAGGAGCTCGACGACATCGAGCGCGCCGTGCATCAGGACATCGGGCCCCTGGGGCAGGAGTTGCAGGCGCTGCGTGCGGAGGTTCGGGCCCTGCGGGCAGACCTGGCGCGCCCTGGGTCGCACGGCCGGGCGGCCGACGACCCGGAAAATTTGACGTAGCTGTGAAGATGTCGGTTCACCAAGGGCCCCTGGAGTGGAGATGCTCCGGTGTCTGTGGGCAGAGGCCGGGGAAGCCCCGGCGACCGGTTTTCTTTGAAATCACTTTGGCGCGGGTGTCCCACCGGTACCGTTGCCCACTAGGAAGGTCCCGATCGGGACGAGGACTATGACCTATTTGACCCCTTCGACACCGCATCGCCATCCCCTGCAGCAGGGCCACCCAAGTCGGATCCGTTACCTATGGATCTGCTTCTGGCTGGGGTTGCTCTGGGGTCAGGGGGCGGCGGCAATGAACGTCGATGTCCAGGTCGAGGGGCTGGAAGGCGAATGGGAGGCCAATGTTCTGGCCCTGCTCGCCATCTATCAGGAGCGCGACGAGGAACAGCTCACCGAGCCCCAGTTACAGGCACTGCATCGCCGTGCCCCGCAACAGATTCGCGACGCCCTGGCGCCCTTTGGGCTCTATCGGGTCGAGGTGGTCGACAGCCTGACCCCGCCGACGGGCGACAAGGGGTCCTGGGTGGCGCTCTACAAGGTCACCCCGGGGGATCCGATCAAGATCGGCAGCGTGGATTATCGCGTCACCGGGGAGGGCGCCGATGATCCGAAGTTTCCCGAGGAATTCCCCATGAAGGTCGGGGATGTGCTGCTCCACTCGGACTATGAGAAGGCCAAGGAGAAGGTGCTCAGCGTTGCCGCCCAGGGTGGCTATATCCAGTATGACCTGGCGGACCATCGGGTACTGATCGACCCGGTGGCCTATACCGCCCATATCTACTTCCACTTGGAGACCGGGCCGCGGTTCTACATCGGCGAGGTGACCTTCAAGCAGGATCTGCTCGCGGACGATTATCTGCGCCGCTTCGTCCGCATCAAGCCAGGGTCGGTCTACGACCCGGACAAGCTGCTCGGTCTGCAAAGCAAGCTGCTGGGCATGGAATATTTCGAGAAGGTGGAAATCGTCCCGCAGCTCGACGAAGCGGGAGACGACCACACCGTCCCCATCGAGATCATCGCCACACCTGAAAAGGCCAACAAGTACCGGGTGGGTGTCGGTTACGCGACGGACGTCGGGCCGCGCTTCAGCATGGACTATCGCCGACGCTATTTTGGTCCCTATGGCCACAAGTTGCGCGCCGACCTGAGCATCTCCCAGGCGATCCAGCAGGTGTCCGCGGAGTACCGCATCCCTGCGGGCAATCCGGTACGCGACTACTACTTCATTCGCCCGGAGTACAACGTCTACGATACCGACAGCAGTCAGGGCACCCTGGCCAAGGTCGAGGCGGCCTACTCGGTGGTCGTGAGCAAGGGTCTGCGGCGCACCATTGGCTTGGACTATCGCTACGAAGACTACACCGTCTCGTCCACCGACGAGGGCATTACCAGTGAGCTGGTCCCCTACATCAGTTGGGCCAAGACCAGTGCCGATGATCCCATCTACGCCACGGACGGCTATCGCTTCAAGGCGTCCATCCAGGGAGCCGTCGAGGGGCTGGTATCCAACGCCTCGTATCTGCGGGGGCTGATCTCGGGCAAATACATCAAGGCCTTTGGCAGCGACTACCGCTTCATCACCCGCGGCGATCTCGGGGCCATCTGGGCGGACAACGTGCTCGACCTGCCGGCCAGCCGCCGCTTCTACGCCGGTGGCGACAACAGTATCCGCGGCTGGGGTTTCGACGCCCTGGGTCCCAACGAGCCGGTGACCAACGACACCGTCGGCGGGCGCTTCCTCGCCGTGGGTAGCCTGGAACTGGAGCGGCGCATCTACGGCGACTGGAGCGCAGTGGTCTTCACCGACTTCGGCAACGCCTTCGATCCAGACTACGAGCAGGAATTTGAAGTGAGCGTCGGCACCGGCGTGCACTGGCGCACCCCCGTCGGCCAGGTTCGGGTGGAGGTCGCCTATGCCGCGACCAAGGACCCGGCCGGGTTTCGGCTGCACCTGATCCTGGGGCCCGATCTATGAAGCACCTTCTGCACATGACCGCCGAAGCGATCCGTAGGGGCAGACAATGGGCGCCGACCGACACGCACGAGGGGGCTACCGATGAGCCAGGACCCGATCGGCACCGAAGACCCCCAGGGTCCGGCGACCGAACAGGAGGATGCTGCGCCTGAGCGGGCGCAGCTCCGGCTCCGGTCCGGCGCCGACGTCGGCGCTGGTGGTTCTGGCCTATAGCAGTGTTCGTGCAGGTCCTGCTGCTTGTGGTTCTGGTCCTGGTCTGGGTCCTGGGCACCGAGTCCGGGCTGCGCAGCGTCCTCGCCCTGGCGGACGACCTGGCCCCAGGTGTGGTGCCAGGTCGGGCGGGTCGAGGGCCGCCTGGCGGTGATCTGCATCTGGACGGGCTGGCCGTGCGCCTGCCGGACTTGGAACTGGCCGCCGCCGAGTTGTCTCTGCGGTGGCAGCCCCTGGGGTGCTCTGACCGGAACTCCTGCGCATCGAGTAACTGATCGCCCGGGGGCTGAGCATGCGCGACTGCACCGACGCCCGCCGGAGCCGGACGCGAAACCCCTGACCCTGCCGGACGGTGGTCCTGCCCTTGGGCATCGAGATCGAACGAGGCACTGGTCGAGGGCTTGAGCATCGGCGAGCTCGACCCCCGGCGATGTTGCCCCACCGCCCTTCGTCATCGACCGCATCGCCCTGGCCGCCGGGCTGAGGCTGGGCCGGCTGGAACTGCGCGAGCTGGGGCTGGACGCTGCCCGAGCCGCGATTGGCGGCCCAGGCCAAGGGCCAGGCGCAGTTGGTGGGGGACTATCCCCTGGGTCTGGATCTGGCCTGGACACTGACCCTGCCGGCCGCGTCCTCGTCCGCCGAAGAGCAGGTCCAGGCCGGCATCGAGCCCGCCCCTGTGCCGGAGCCGGCGCGGGAGCCAGCGTCCGATCCCGACCGCGAGTCCGACCCATGCAGCTCCGGCGGCGGAGCCTCCGGTGGCCCGACCCGACAGGCCCAGCCCATCACCCTGACCGGCACCGGCAAGATCAGCGGCGATCTGGCGAGTCTGAAGATCGAGCACAGCATCGCCGTTGGGCAGTGGATCTGGGGATGGACGGCACCGGACAGGTGCTGGACCACCCCAGCCTGGGATGCGCGCCTGGACCTGCGCCGGGTCGATCTGCCGGCCTTCGACCCGAGTTTGCCTGCCGTGGACCTGCGCGGCGGCCCTGGAGAGCGTCGGGGACCGGGACCGGGCCAGCGTCAAGGGGCAGCTGGAGGGCAAGGCACCGGGGCAGCGGCGGACTCCGTGCCAGGTCTCCTGGTCGCCGACCTGGACCTGACTGGGCCGGACGAGACCCTGACCATCCGCACCCTCAAGGTGACCGAGGACGTCTCCGGGGCCAAGCTCGACGCCGGTGGCGAGGTCGTCCTTGCCTCGGACCCGGGACGCTTCGATGTCCAGGTGACCTGGGAGCAACTGCGCTGGCCCCTGTCCGGCGATCTCCTGGTCGAGGCCCGCACCGGCAAGCTCTCCGCCGCCGGGGCCTTCGACGACTACCACTACAGCCTGACCGGGGACGTCGCCGGGCCGGATATCCCCGCCGCGACCCTCAACCTCGCCGGCACCGGCACCGACAAGGGCACCCAGATCGGGAAGCTGCGGCTGGATACCATGGATGGGTATCTGGATGCCAAGGGCGATGTGGCCTGGGACCCTGCCCCGCGCTGGGACCTGAAGCTGACCGCCAAGGACATCGACCCCGGTACCCTGGTGCCCGACCTGCCGGCACGCATCTCCTTCGAGGCCGAGAGCGCCGGCACCCTGGACGGCTACGACCTCAACCTCACCGGCGAGACCGGCGGTCCGGCCCTGCCCACGGCCCTGATCGGGCTGGCCGCCACCGGCGACCTCCAGTCCGCCAAGCTCCAGACCCTGCGTTTGGATACCCTCGGCGGGCGCATCGAGGCCCAGGGGCAGGGTGCCTGGGACCCGCAGCCGAGCTGGGATCTCAGCCTCAGTGCCGAGGGTATCGACCCATCCAAACACTGGCCCGAGTGGCCGGGCCGTCTCGGAGGGCGTGTCCTCAGCAAGGGCCAGATCACCGAGGAGGGGCCGGATCTCAGCGCCGAGCTGGACGGCATCAAGGGCGAGCTGCGTGGCTACCCGGTGGCCGCTGTCGGCAAGGTCCGGGTGCAGGGAGAGACCGTGACCCTGGACGAAGTGGTCGCCTCCTCCGGGCCGAGCAAGGCGCGGGTCTCCGGGACCGTCGGCGAGGAATTGGGGCTCACCTTCGCCGTCACCTCGCCCGACCTCAAGAGCCTGCTGCCCGATGCTCAAGGCAGTATCGAGGCAACGGGCACCGTGGCCGGTAGCGTCGAGGCCCCGGAGGTCAAACTCAAGCTCGGCGCCAAGGGCGTGCAGGTGGCGGGGCAGGGGATCGAGTCCCTGAGCGGCGATGTGGACCTGGGACTTGGGCCTGCGGGGCGCTTCGACGTGCGCCTGGTGGGCAAGAACCTGGCGGCCGGCGGCCTGACCTGGCAGGACATCCAGGTGCGCGGCGATGGCTCCATGGCGGACCATCGCCTGAGCGCCGATCTCAAGGGCGAGCCCCTGTCCGTGCGGCTCAAGGCCAGCGGTGCCCTCAAGGCGGACAACGCCTATCAGGGCAGCCTCGCCGAGCTGGAGCTGACCAGCAAGGCCTACGGTCAGTGGGGCCTGGAGCGGCCTGCGCCCATCGCCCTGGCCCTGCCCAAGGTCTCCGCCGGGCCCCTGTGTCTGCGCGACCGTCAGGGCGGCGACGCGGGTCGCACCGGTGGTTGCGTGCGCTTCGAGCAGGTTGCCGACGGCAAGTGGAATGCCGATCTGGATCTGGACCGCCTGGCCCTGGCGCGTCTTGGGCCCTTCCTCCCCTCGGACATGACGTTGGTGGGTGCCGGGAGCCTCAAGGGGCGCTTTGCCGCCGATGGGCCTGTGCTCACCGGCAATGCGGCCCTGAGCATTCCAAAGGGTCAGATGAGCCTGGTGGTGGGCACCGAGACCGAGATCCTGGACTTCTCTGCCACGCGCCTGACCCTGGACTCCGGGTCCAAGGGCCTGAGCGCCAAGCTCGACCTGCCCCTGGCCGGCATCGGCGGGGCCAACGCCAATGTCACCCTGGCGGGCTGGCGGCTGGACAACCCGGCCCGCCTGGATCAGCCACTGGCCGGACGGGTGCAGGCCAGGGTCACGGACTTCAAGCGCGTCGGACATCTGGTCCCGGACCTCACGGCCATCACCGGCACCCTGGACCTGGACCTGGGCCTGTCCGGCAACCTGGGGCGGCCCGGGGTCAAGGGCGGCGGCAAGCTCGCCGGCGTCGGCTTCGATGTCCCCCTGATCGGGCTGACGGTACGCAACCTGAATCTGAATGCTGACAGCGTCGGCGCCAATCATATCGTCTACAAGGGAGGCCTGGACCTTGGGGGCGGATCGCTCGCCATCACCGGCGACTCCATGCCCGAGGGGGCGGGGGCCTGGGTGACCAAGGTCCGTATCGCCGGCGAGAGGCTCAAGGTCGCGGACTCCAAGCAGTACTTCGCCCTGGTCTCGCCGGATCTGAACATCCAGATCGGACCAGCCGGGCTGGACCTGGGCGGCGAGGTGCGGGTACCCGAGGCGCGCATCCGTCCCCGGGTCATTCCGGCCGGCACGGTGTCGCCCTCCTCGGATGTGATCATCGAGGAGGCCGGGTACGACGAAGGCGCGCCTCGGGCCGAGCCCTTCCCCATCTCGGCCAACCTGCGCCTGGTGCTGGGGGACGCGGTCTCCATCGACGCCTTCGGGCTGCGGGGCCTGCTGCGCGGCGATCTGAGGGTTATCAAGGCCCCGGGGCGTGAGCCCCTGGGGGATGGGCAGGTCTCGGTGGTGGACGGGTCCTACCGGCTCTCCGGAGGGCTCGGGCTGATGGCGGCCGTCGGCAAGCCCCTGACCGTGGAGCAGGGCATCCTGGTCTTCGCCAAGACGCCCCTGAGCAACCCGGGGCTGCTCCTCACCGCCCAGCGCGAGGGGGGGGACGTGACCGCCGGGGTGCGCGTGCTGGGGACCATCAAGAAGCCCAAGCTGGCCTTCTTCTCCGAGTCCGATCCAGACATGTCGCCGTCGGAGATCACCAGCTACCTGGTCACCGGGGTGCCGCCCCGGAAGGGCAACGCCGAGGACGCCGGAGCCCTGGCGGTGGGGACCTACATCAGCCCCAAGCTCTACATGGAATATGAGAGCAACCTGGGCGATGCGGCGGACAAGATCAAGTTGCGCTATGAACTGACCAACCGTATCGAACTGCAGACCGAGACCGGTGATGGGCAGGGTGCCGATGTCTTCTACAAGTTCGAGAATTAGCGCCGGCCTGGTTCGAGTGATCGGGTCGGACGCCCGCCTGTTATCCCCCCGGTACTGGCCGAGTTGGCTGGCGGTGGGGCTGTTCCGCGGCCTGGGATTGCTGCCCTATCCCATCATCTGGGCCCTGGGGACAGGTGTGGGCTACCTGGGTTATTGGCTGGCCGGGTCGCGCCGTCGGGTCGGCCTACGCAACCTGGAGATCTGCTTCGGCGACCTGACCCCAAGGGAGCGCCGGCGTCTGCTACGGCGTCACTTCGGTTACCTCGGTGAGGCAGCCTTCGGTCAGGGGCTGATCTGGGGGGCCTCGCGGCGGCGCGTGCAGCGCCTGGTGCGGGTGGTCAACCGGGAGCGCATCGATGCCTGCATTGCCTCTGGCCGGCCGGTGATCGTACTGGTCCCGCACTTCGTCGGGCTGGAACTGGGTGGTGCCGGCTTCACGGCCCTGGTCCATTCCGGCATCTATATGTATCAGCGTCTGCGCGACCCGGTGATCGACGCCCAGATCCTCGGCGCCCGCACCCGCTTCGGCAGTCTCTCCGTGGAGCGCCAAGGAGACCTGCGCGGCCTGGTCCGCCAGATCAAGGCCGGCACCCCCTTCTTCTATCTGCCGGACCAGAATGTCGGGCTCCGCGACGGGGTCTTCGTCCCCTTCTGTGGGGTGGCGGCCTCCACGGTGCCCATGCTCAGCCGCTTCGCCCGCCTCACCGGGGCCCTGGTCATCCCGACCTATGCTCGCTACCTGCCCTGGGGGCGGGGGCTCGAACTGATCTTCGATCCGCCACTGGAGCCCTTTCCCAGCGCCGACTCGGTCGCCGATACGGCCTACATGAACCAAGTCATCGAGGCCCGGGTGCGGACCATGCCCGAGCAGTACTTTTGGGTCCATCGGCGGTTCAAGACCCGTCCCAAGGGGGAACCGCCGATCTATGCCGATCAGGCACGGCGATAAAGCCAGTGCGCGCAAGTCCACTTTTACTTTTGGGAGCGCAGACTGTGGCAGCGCCGCCCCGGCGTGACCGAGCGAAGCGTGGCCGCCACGGATGGCGGACATGCAGGCAACGCAGGAGCGGTTGCCGGCCAGGCGAGCCCGAAGATCCAATCCCCCACCGATCGGGGCCTACGTGAATCAACTCAAGGTCGGCACGGCCGGGCGGACACCGAGTCTAGGCCGACCCCGAGACTGGGCCTTGGGCGGGCTACTGTTGGCAGGTCTGGTCGTGGGCGTCGAACTCGCCCTCGGCTGGGGCCCGATCCTTGCCCCCTGGCGCACCCTGGCCCCATCGGTCCTGATGGTCCTGATCCTACTGACCGCCCTGAGCTATATCCTCCGGGCGGTCCGGGTCTACGACTGGCTCTGCCTGGGGCCCCGAGGCGCCGGCTGCGCCGGGCGCTTCCCCACGATGCTGCGCCTCAGTGTCCTGCACAATACCGCCAACAACCTGTTGCCCATGCGTGCCGGGGAGTTGGTCTTCCCATGGCTCATGGGGCGCTACTTCGGGCATGGCTTTCTGCCAGCCAGCGCGGCCTTAGTCTGGATTCGCTTGCTGGACCTGCACTTTCTTGGGCTCATCGCCCTCGGCGCCGCCTGGCTGCGCCGACCCACCTGGGTCTGGCCCATGCTCGCCGTGCTGTGGCTCGCGGCCCTCGGGTTGCTCGGATTGATTGGTCGCCTGGAGACCGGCGGCTGGGAGCGGGGCGGGTGTCTGGGTCGGACCCTCGCCAAGGCCGTGGGTTTGCTCGCCGCCGCCGCGCCGAAGTCGCACCTGAAGGTGGCCCGCATCTATCTCTGGACCGCCCTGTCCTGGTCGCTCAAGTTCCTCGCCTTCGCCACCCTCCTGCGACACTTCCTGCCCGTGGACCTATGGCGGGCCCTGGTGGGGGTCATGGGTGCGGAGCTGTCCAGCGTGCTGCCCTTCCACGGCATCGCCGGCAGCGGCAGCTACGAGCTCGCTGCGGTTGCCGCCCTGGTCCCCGCAGGGGTGGATCCCGCCGCCGCCCTGGCTGGGGCGGTCAACCTGCACCTCTTCGTCCTGGGGGTCACCCTGCTGCTTGGGGGCTTGGCGCTCCTGCTTCCCAAGGGACGCCCCGGTGGCTTCGCGCGCCGCGATCCTGGATGATGGCCCTGTTGCCAGTGTACGCTGCTAACTTGGACTGCATCGTCATCGACCTGCCTGATAACTCCAGTGACGGATAGGCGCCTCACTTTCTCTGAGCGCCCGGCCCCTAGGTCGTCGAGAGTGTCTACCAAAGCGCGTACCAACTGCAAAACGCCATTGGCGATACGCTCTGTAATTCATTGGGTTGTGGTGTGAATGGGGATTCAAGTTCAATCGAGTGAGCGGTGAAACGATGAGCGAAGGTACCCTCTATGTGGTGTCGGCCCCCTCCGGGGCCGGCAAGACCAGCCTGATCAAAGCCCTGCTAGGGCGCGATCCAGACTTGCACCTGTCTGTCTCCTACACCACGCGACGTCCGCGCCCCGGCGAGGTGGATGGGGTCCACTATCACTATGTGAATCCACAGACCTTCCAGGGCATGGTCGGGGAGGGCGCCTTCCTGGAGCATGCCCAGGTCTTCGGCAACTGGTATGGCACAGCCGAGGCGGCCCTGCGGACAGGCCTGGCCCAGGGGCAGGACCTGGTCCTTGAGATCGACTGGCAGGGTGCTCGTCAGGTGCGCCAACGCTTCCCGGAGGCGGTGGGGATCTTCATCCTGCCCCCCTCGGTGGCGACCCTCGAGGCCCGGTTGTGCGGGCGTGGCCAGGACGACGCGGCGATCATCGCCGGGCGGATGGCCCAGGCCCGCGACGAGATCGCCCACTACCAGGACTACGACTATCTGGTGGTCAACCAGGACTTCGACGTGGCCCTGGACGATCTGGCAGCGATCCTGCGTGCACGGAGGCTGCTGCGCGAGGCCCAGACACCACGATTGGCGTCGGTGCTGGACGACCTCTTGGGCGCCGGTTCGGGTTCTTGAACGGCTCGCTACACAGCCCCAGTTCTGCTAGCCTGTAGCGTTCGATTCCGGTCATCGACTGCCGGACCTGTTTCAAGACCCCCTTAGGGAGCACTGCATGGCACGCATTACTGTTGAGGACTGCCTCATCCACGCCGGCAATCGGTTTGATCTTTGTCTGCTCGCGACCCGGCGGGCGCGCCAGTTGGCCAACGGGGTCGACCCGCTGGTTCCGTGGGAAAACGACAAATGCACCGTGGTGGCGCTGCGCGAGATCGCCGAAGGACTGATCCGGTTTGACACTATCCCGGAGATAGAGCCAGAGGAGGAGGACACCACCAAGGCCCTGGAGCGTGCTCTGGCCCGAGAGTTCGCCGCAGAGATGCCGCTGCGGGACAGCGACGATTAGTCGCCTCAGATGGCCTCCCAGGACTTCGCCGGGTCTCACCCCGTTGCTCACCATTGGCCCTTGATCAGGGCCTTTGGGCGATGTCCCAGGTGCGTGCGGGGCTAGCGGCTCACCGCCATGGCCACCGCAGCGGTCCACGTCAAAGCATCCGAGACCGATATGGACGAGGCCCCGCGTCTACTGATCAGCGATCTCATCGATCATCTCAATACCTACCTGACCCCGGAGCAGGTCAGCGAGGTCTATCGCGCCTATATCTTCGGTGCAGAGGCTCACCAGGGCCAGATGCGCCAGTCCGGCGAACCCTATATCTACCACCCCATCGCCGTGGCCCGCATCCTGGCCGACATGCGGATGGACCACAAATGTCTGATGGCGGCGGTCCTCCACGATGTCATCGAAGACACGCCCTACGCCCGCGAGCAGCTTGCCAAAGAGTTCGGTGAGGACATCGCCGATCTGGTCGATGGGGTCAGCAAGCTCACCGCCATCGACTTCAAGTCCCGCGCCGAGGCCCAGGCGGCCAGCTTCCGCAAGATGATGCTGGCCATGACCAAGGACATCCGGGTCATCCTCATCAAGCTCGCCGACCGTCTGCACAACATGCGCACCCTGGGGGTCATGGCCCCAGACAAGTGCCGCCGGGTGTCCCGCGAGACCCTGGAGATTTACGCCCCCATCGCCAACCGCCTGGGTATCAACAGTGTGCGCCTGGAGCTGGAAGAGCTCGGCTTCGCCCATTACTGGCCGTGGCGAAATCGCGTCTTGGGGCGCGCCGTTAAGCGCGTCTGCGGGGCCCGGGAGGAGTTGGTCGCGACGGTGGAGACTGCCGTCAAGCGGCGTCTGTCCCAGGAGAGGATCGAGGCCGTGGTGGATGGGCGGCGTAAGCACCTATATAGCATCTACCGCAAGATGCGCGACAAGAAGCGCTCCTTTGATGAGGTCGTGGACGTCTTTGCCATCCGGGTGGTGGCGGATGATGTGGACACCTGTTACCGCATCCTTGGTCTGGTGCACAACCTGTACAAACCCAAGCCGGGGCATTTCAAAGACTACATCGCGATCCCCAAGTCCAATGGGTATCAGTCGCTGCATACGGTCCTCGCCGGTCCCGGCGGGGCCCCCATCGAGGTGCAGATCCGCACCGCAGAAATGCAGCGTCTGGCCGAGGCGGGCATCGCGGCGCACTGGATGTACAAGTCCGGCAGCGCCGAAGGCGGCAATCCCCAGGCCTTGGCCGCGGATTGGCTGCAACACCTGCTGGAGATGCAGCGCACCTCGGGGGACTCGGTGGAGTTCCTGGATCACGTCAAAGTGGACCTGTTCCCGGACGAGGTCTATGTCTTCACCCCCAAGGGGCGCATCCTGGTCCTGCCCAAGGGCGCGACCCTGGTCGACTTCGCCTATGCCATCCACTCGGATGTGGGCAACACCTGTGTCGCTGCCCGGGTGGATCGCCGCCTCGCCCCGCTGCGTACCCAACTGCGCAGCGGTCAGACCGCGGAGGTCATCAACTCCCCCGCGGCGCGCCCCAATCCGGCCTGGCTCAGTTTTGTGGTCACCGGCAAGGCGCGTTCGAGCATCCGTACCTATCTGCGCAACCTCCAGCGCCAGGAGGCCCAGGCCCTCGGGGCACGTTTGTTGGATGCCGAGTTGGCCAGTCACCAGACGCGCCTGGAGGACATACCCCAGGCCGAGCTCGGTGCCTACCTGACCGATGCCAATCTGCCCAGCCCCGGGGCCCTGCTCACCGAGATCGGTCTAGGCAACCGCATGGCCGCCCTGGTGGCGCGTCGGCTCGTAGGCGGACCGATCACGGTGCCCGAAGGCACTGATGCGGTCGATGGGGCACCCCATCCGAACGCCCCCAGGCCCCTGGCCATCAAGGGCACCGAAGGTATGGTGGTGACCATGGCGCGTTGCTGTCGGCCCATCCCCGGGGACGACATCGCGGCCCTGTTCAGTGCCGGCAAGGGGATCGTGGTGCACCGGCGGGAATGTCGCAATCTGGGCGATTTCCAGACCAACAAGGACAAATGGCTGGATGTGGAGTGGGCGGCGGAACCCAACTGCGACTTCACCACGGTCATCCGGGTGGAAGTCGGCAATCGTCGGGGGACGCTGGCCATCGTCGCCTCCGCCATCGCCGAGCTAGGTTCAAATATCGAGAACGTGCAGTCCCGGGAGCGAGACGGCATGACCTCGTCCCTGGAGTTTGCCCTGAGTGTGCATGGTCGCCAGCACTTGGCTCGCATCATGCGCCGGGTGCGGCACATTCCTCAGGTGGAGCGCATCGTGCGGGTCAGCCGCTGAGGCTTGTAACAAGGGTCATTGCCCCGACCTTTGCCGGAAGCCAAGGGTGAATCTCTTCGGAGTGACCCTCCATCCCGTCTGACCAATCTCCAGCCTTGAGTGGTACCCCCATGTCTGATCTCACCCCAGAACAACGCCTGGCGATGACCCGCCACACCATGAATTTGCTCGAAGGCTGGGGCCTCGGGGCGCGCGACATCGGCGTCATCCTGAGCCTACCGGAGACGGTCAAGGTGCGCGCCATCGCCCGCTTCCGCGAGCATGAGGCCTTTCCGGACGACCCCAAGGTGAATCGCCGCGTCGACTACCTGCTGCGTATCGAGCACGCCCTGGGCACCTATTTCCCGCGTAACCCCGAGATGCGCAACCTCTGGGTGCGCAAGGGCAACCGGCAGTTCGGGCGCAAGGCCCCGTTGGCGGTCATGGTCGAAGACGGCGAGAGCGGTCTGATCGCCGTGCTCTCTCACCTGGACTGCACCTTCGCCTGGGACCTGACCGGCTCGAAGGCAGCTTACTGAGCGGCGCCTGCTGCCCTGAGGGCATCTATCCGTTCTTCCTGGAAAAAGCAAATTCAGCCGCAAACCACGCAAACCAACGCAAATGGTTCGGTGACTTAGTCAAAGCATGGAGGCTGCCCGCAGGGTGAGCCGGCCGTCGACAGCAAGCGCTGGTTTATTTGCGTCTATTTGCGTTCATTTGCGGCTGAATTGGTCTTCTTTGGTTCCGGTTCAGCCGCCCGGCAGTGCGTGAAAATGCCGCCCCATCTGTTCCTTGACGAAGGCATCGGTGTCGCGAGCGTCGATCCAGGTGCGAATCTGCGTCCGAGTCGCCTGCACGCGGTCCGTGGCCGTGGCAGCCGCCAGGGCGTCGTCCATTGCCTGCCAGACATCTCCGGCCTTGATCTCGTAGTACTCCCCAAGCGCCATCCAACTTAGGGCGGCGTTGGCCACGTCCAGGGCGAATTCGGGGTTGGTCACGAGGTGATCCCGGGATGCGCGGATGAGGGTCCCGATATCCACCCGCGAGCGGCCGGCGAGCGCGGCGGCCAGATCGAGGTACCCGAGCGTCTTGGCCGTGGCGAACCACTTGCCTTCCTCGCCCGGGGTGGCGGCGATCAGATCATCCAGGATGCCGCGGGGGTCTTTCGCCGGGTACTTCTTCTTGATGGCCCGAAAGGTGGCGAGGTTGGTCCCTGCCCGGTTGGCCACCAGTGCATAGCGCGTACCAGGTCGATCAGCGCATCGACGGGTGACCAGGTTCGCGTCCCAGCGGCAGACTGGGTGGAGGCACCGAAGCCCATTGCCGAGCGGGTCGGAGTGTCTTGGTGGTCAGAATGTCATCAGTGACAAGCTAGCGAGGCTTCGCCTCAGACCGACGAGTCGTGTGGTGGCCCCGGTTGAACAAATCAGAGTCGCTAAACTCTGGATATAACCGCCTTGGGGGTGGGGGGCTCGAAGTCCAAACGTCAACCGTGGCCCGCGAGAATGATAGGACATACGGTGGGGGAACGCCTCCGATGGGCGCGCGGCGAGCGCAAGTAGCTATCGCGGCAGCTGCACCTGCGATTGCTTGCCGTGCGCGCGCAACCAGCGCAAGGCCTCTTTGGCGTCTGCCGCCAGGCAATTGCCAACGCAGATGCGGGTGCTCAGCTCGCCAGCCGCTGGGCCGGGATAGAGGTACAGCAAGTATTCGTTGCCCGCGCGGAAATCAAAGGCGCAGGTTGTGGACGTGCTCACAACGACCTCGCCCGGGACCGCGGACTTCCACGCTTCTTCAACGCGTAACTGTGCACGCGCGCCGCCCGGGCTGTCGCCCACGCCTTCCACCGAAAGCACTTTAGCGCGTACCACGACGGTGGCACTGCCGTAGGCATCCGCGGTTGACGCCGGTTCGAGGCAGCGACACGCAAGCGACTGCTGGGCGGCGACAGCCAGCACAACCGCGGCAATCACCCGAACGAAGTTCTTGGTCATGGTCTACCCCCGGATCCTCGGGTTATAAGGGGTGCTAGGGTCGTCCACGCCGCTGGTGCGCTCTGACTGCCTCCCCAGGCCGCACGCGAGCACCGCCAATTCGGCCGCCCGCGGCAGGACGGCTCCGCGAACGCCATCGACATGCGCCAACTCATGGACCAGCGTTGCCAGCACGGTCCACCGGCCGACCCGGAACGAGGTGATTGAGATCGCAATTTCCTTGCCGCCGGCAAAATTGGTTTCACCGAAATCGACCATCGTCGGATGGTAGTTGATCCAGATCGAGCGGTCGGTGAGCAACTCAGTCAGCGAACGGCCGCCCGGCAAGCCGCGGTAGTAGGGGTCGGCCGTTGCGATGTTGGCGGCGATCCAGATGGCCTTCCGGCGCGCCCAGCGGACGGTGTCGAGCCTGTTGTTGGGAAACGGGATGTACCCGGCCTGTGAACTGGCGTGGTCGCCGATATTGATTTGGATCATGTGGCCCCCGGAAACCTGAGTAACCCGGGAAAATATAGAGGATGGCGGAAAAGTCACTCGCCCTGGGACGATGGTCGAGGCCAAGGTAATCGCTTGATGACGGGTGTCAGGTTGTCGGCAATCCTCGCGGAGTTGGAAGCAAACTCGGTCTACCGCGTCGTCGCCTCTGAGCCCCCACGTCCCGAAGTGCTTGCGTGGGATCTGGGCGCCGGTGAGACGCAGGTCGTCACCTGTGCACTCCGACATGGCGCCACCAGGGCAGTCCTCGACGACTTGGAAGCATGACGCTGCGCCAAGGCGACGGGGCTGAGGGTCATCGGGACGCTCGGCGTCGTCGGCCGCGCCAAGACCTTGGGGCGGATTCCCCTGGCGGCAAACTGCAAACGTCGGCTGAGGATCAGCGGTCACCATGGACTATGTTAGCAACTCGCGCCTCAAGAGCGCAGCAACGGTTCGGTGCATCGCGAGTCAGCTCTCTGGGAGGCCCAGGAATGCAAAGATCCGCGCCCGAACGTAGGGATAGAAGGGATTCCAGCGCTGCCGCAACATGTCCGATGCGGGAATCTGGAGTACGCCGCGCTCGCCGCGCAGCGCGATGTCGCTGAGGTGGATGCCTGGACTTGTCTGCATCGGATGACCGCCGTACAGGGCGTCACCCGGTGGAAACGGCAGTGCGACATGCGACAGGGAATAGACGTCGTCTGGCCAGGATAGGCCGAGGTTGGATTCGCTGAGCTCGGGCTCGCCGGGGCGCTTGCTGCGCGAGACCACGGCGTGACTGCGATTGTTTTCGTTCCCCACCAGACTCAGCGTGAAGGTCAGCTCGGAATCAGCGCGCAGGGTCTCGATTGCCGCCATGGGGTCGGACTTCATGATCGGCTCCATCTCCGCCTCGCGGTTGATGTCGAACAGCACCAGTTCGTGATCACCAGCCGGCAGGCGCATGAACAGGCTTGTCACCAGGGCAGGCGCCGAGACGGTCGCGTCGACGACCGAGGAGAAGGCGAGTATTGGTGGCATCTGTTGTAGCATTCCTGTCTTAGTCATTCGGTTCAGCCCCAGCTGGATCTGTTTGGTCAGGCGGTAGACCACGTCGCCGGCGTTGACCGCGAATGAACCGTACTTGAAGGGGTCATACTCGGGCAGCACCGAATTCCAGTTGAGTTGTTCGATGCCAAGCAGGTTGCCGATGCGGGCTTGCCAGACGGCCAGCGCCGCGGCTGGGCTCACGCCGATAGCGGGCGAGATCAGTACCAGACGGCTTGCCTTCGGAAGCGTCTGATCGTCCATTGCGGAGAGGGCGTAGTGCACGGCCAGTGCGGCGCCATTGGAATAGCCGATGATGTAGATCGGTGCAGCGTCGGCCTGCTCAGCAAGGTGTCGCATGGCGAGCCGCGCGGCGGCGGCCATGTCCCGCCAGCTGACTTCCACCAGCCCTGACGGTGCCGTGCCGTGACCGGGAAGGCGTAGCCCCAGCACCAGCGCGCCCGCGGCGTTGAGTTGCTGACCGAGGTTCCGCAGGCTGTATGGGGAATCGGACATGCCGTGCAGTAGCAGCACCGCGGCCTTCGGTGTCTGCGCCGGCAACACGAAGCTGCGGTTCCAGTTCGGCGACCAGCGCGACGGATCGGAAAGGCTGCCATTGTCGTAGCGGTTAATCAGGCGCCGCTCATCGTCGGGGATCTTGGCATAGACCTCTTCGTCCAGTTGCGTGAACAGCCGCTGCTCGAGCGCGAGATAGTCGGCGAAGGTCGCGACGTCGGAGTCCTCTGTGAATTCCTCGTCGAGGTCGGCGGTATGCCAGACGTCTAGGTCGGGCCGCTCGTCCAGGTAGACCACGAAGCCGACGATGAGCACCAGCAGGGCGCCGACGGATGCATAGGCCGATACCGTCAGCAGATGCAAGGCAGTCCTGGTGAAACGAAAGCGCATGATGTTGTTACGAACCGTTTCCCGGTGCCGTGTCGACGTTGCCCTGATTGTGGCATGGCAGAGGCAAGCCGTGGGCAGTTCGTGGTTGGGAATTGGCTGAACTTCGCTTCCAATCAGGTCCTAACTTAACAAGACGCGAATGGACTGGCCGGCCGATTCTCGCGTGCGACTGCTTTTAGCCCCCTGAGCCGGGACTTTTTTGCGACCGGCATGGCACAATGGTCCTGTGAGCGTAGCCCGGATGGAGCCGCCCAGCCTCGCCCTGCAACCGCGCAAACCTTACGGCGGCGGAATCCGGGGCATGCGCGACCCGGTTCGCATCCCCCGGACTCCGCCGGCCCCGATGCCCTCCTCGCTTTCGAGACTTCGGTTGGGCTGGCTCCATCCGGGCTACGGCGCTGAATAAACCACTAACCAATAGGAAACCCCATGTCTAAGATCCTCAAGCGCTCCATCGCTGCCATCGTCATGTCTGGCGCCGTCGTTGCCGTGCAGGCCGCGCAGTTGGATAGCGATCAGCAGAAGTTCAGCTACGCTCTCGGCGCCCAGTTCGCCAAGACGGTGAAGATGCAGCAGGTGGATGTCGATGCCGCCGCCTTCTCCGCCGCCGTCCAGGACACCCTATCCGGTGCGCAGATGCAGTTGACCGAGGAGCAGATGAAGGAGGCGGTGCAAAAGGCCCGCCAGGCCGCCATGGAGACGAAGAAGAAACAGGCGGAGGATAACGAGGCCAAGGGCAAGCAGTTCCGCGAGGAGTACAAGACGCAGGCGGGCGTGCAGGCGCTGGATAATGGCCTGCTCTACAAGGAGTTGCAGGCAGGCCAGGGTGACCTGGCCGGCGACAAGGCGGCGGTGACCGTGCACTACAAGGGTACCCTCACCGACGGCACCGAGTTCGACAGCTCTATCAGCCGCGGCAAGCCCGCCACCTTCGAGCTGGGCAAAGTGGTGCCCGGCTTCCGCGAGGCACTCTCGCGCATGAATGCCGGCGCCAAGTGGGAGGTGGTGATGCCCCCCGAGCTCGCCTACGGCCCACGCGGCGCTGGCGGCAAGATCGGTCCCAACGAGACCCTAACGTTCGAAATCGAGCTGATCTCCTTCGAGCAGCCGAATGAGAAGCCGGCGGCCGCCGCTTCCCAGGAAGAGAAGAAGTAAGCGGCAGGCCACGGCAGCGGCCCGCGAGGCCCCTGCTCTCCCGGGAGCAGGGGCTTTTTTGTGGCTTGGAAAGGTCAGCTTCGCGGTTTTCTGCTGCCGCTCTATACCCCCCCAAAGTCCTCCTTCTGTCCCAGCCAACGCCGGATCAGGGGCTCCACCCGGTCCCGGTGCTCCCGCAACATGAGGTCCGCCGCCTGCTGGGCGGCGGGTAACAGGGACTGATCCCGCGCCGGGTCGGCGACACGGAAGTCCAGGTCTCCGGTTTGCCGTGTGCCCAGGACTTCGCCCGGGCCGCGCATTTCCAGGTCCTTCTGGGCGATGACGAAGCCGCTGGTCTCGCGCCTGAGGGTGTCGAGGCGCTCGGTGGCCTGGGCGGACAGGGGGGCGCGGTAGAGCAGCACGCAGAAGCTCGCCTGGGCGCCGCGCCCGACACGGCCGCGCAACTGGTGTAGCTGGGCCAGGCCCAGGCGCTCGGGGTTCTCGATGATCATCAGGCTGGCGTTGGCCACGTCCACCCCGACCTCGATGACGGTGGTGGCCACCAGCAGGTCGATCTCCCGGTCGGCGAAGGCGCGCATCAGGGCCTCGCGCTCCGGCCCCTTGATGCGCCCGTGCACCAGCCCGACGCGCAGGTCCGGCAGCTGCTCGCCCAACTGGCGGGCGGTCTCCTCGGCGGCTTGGCATTCCAGGACCTCGGACTCCTCGATGAGCGTGCAGACCCAATAGGCTTGGCGCCCCTCGGCGCAGGCCTGACGCACGCGCTCGATGACCTCCGCGCGGCGGGCGTCGGGGACGGCCACCGTGGTGATGGGGGTGCGACCCGGGGGCAGCTCGTCGATGATCGACAGGTCCAGGTCCGCGTAGACCGTCATGGCCAGGGACCTGGGGATGGGGGTCGCGGTCATGATGAGCTGGTGCGGGGCCAGACCCTCGCGGGCGCCCTTCTCGCGTAGTCGCATGCGCTGGTGGACGCCGAAGCGGTGCTGCTCGTCGATGATGACTAGCCCAAGGTTGCTGAAGGCGACATCCTCCTGGAACAGGGCGTGAGTGCCGACGATGACCCGCACCTGGCCCAGGGCCATCTGCTCGATGAGCGCGGCCCGCTCCCGGCCCTTGTGACGACCGGACAACCAAAGGGGGGCGATCCCCAGCGGCGCCAGCCATGCGGAGAGGTTGCGCAGGTGCTGCTCGCCCAGGAGCTCCGTGGGGGCCATGAGGGCGACCTGATGGTCCGCCTCGACGGCCTGTAGGGCGGCCAGGGCGGCGACGATGGTCTTGCCCGAGCCCACATCCCCCTGGAGCAGGCGCAGCATGGGCCGCGGCGCGGCGAGGTCGGCGGCGATCTCAGCGAGCACCCGCTCCTGGGCCCCGGTCAGGGCGAAGGGCAGGGCGGCCAGCAGGCGTTGGCGCAGGGCCCCGTCGCCGGTCAGGACCGGTGCATTGATGGCGCGCTGGCGTTCGCGCAGGCGACGCAGGCTGAGCTGGTGAGCGGCCAGCTCCTCGAAGGCGAGGCGGTGGAAGGCCGGGTGACTGCGCCCGAGCAGCGCGTCCAGATCCGCGTCCAGGGGCGGGCGGTGCAGGGTGCGCAGGGCGCTGGCCAGGTCGGGTAGGCCGAGGGCCGCGGGAATCGATTCGGGCAACAGGTCGGGCAGGATGCTGGCCCCGCGCCCCAGCCACTCCAGGGCCTGGTCGATGAGGGAGCGCCAGGACCCCTGTTGCAGCCCCTCGGTGGACGGGTAGATGGGGGTTAGGGCGTCGGCCACCGCTGGTGGTTCGTCGGCGCCGAGGATTTGGTACTCGGGGTGGACCATCTCCAGGGATTGGGGTCCCTGGCGAACCTCGCCGTAACAGCGCAGTTGCGCCCCGGGCTTGAGGGCAGTGCGCTGGGCGGTTGAAAAGTAAAAAAACCGCAGCATCAGCCCGCTAGTCTCCCCCTGCGCCAGCCAGACCTTCAGGGAGCGGCGGCGCCCGAAGCCCAGCTCCGCGGCGCTGACGGTGCCCTCCACCAGGGCCTCGCCGCCCGGGATCAAGGCGCCGATAGGGGTCAGGCGGGTGCGGTCCTGGTAACGGGAGGGGAGGTGGAAGAGCAGATCCTGGACCGAGGTGACGCCGAGGTTGGCCAGGCGTTCCGCCAGGCGCGGACCCACGCCCTTGAGACGTTCCACCGGGATGCGCTCGCCGCCGCTGCTCAAGTGCCCACCCCTGGGGTGCCGGCCTCGGGGGCTGCGATGGTGTCAGTATGGGTCAAGGCTCGAAGATCAGCATCAGATAGGCAAGGAACAGGATCAGGTGCACGGCTCCCTGGAGCAGATTGGTCCTGGCCGCGCTGAAGGTCAGGAGGGATACACCCAGGGTCGTGAGCAGCATGATCAGGTCGGTGTTTTGCAGCCCGAGCTCGACGGTGTTACCGGTCGCGAGACTGATGCCAAGCACTGCCGGGACCGTGAGGCCGATGGTCGCCAGTACCGAGCCCAGGAAGATGTTGACGGACCGCTGCAAGTGGTTCGCCAGGGCGGCGCTCACCGCGCCGATGGCCTCTGGGGTCAGCACCAAGGCCGCAACGATGAACCCGCCGAGGGCCGCCGGCAGCGCGAACTCGTCGATACCGTACTCGATGGGGATGGCGAGCTTCTTGGCCAATAGCACCACCGGGATCAGGTAGGCCAGGAGCATCAGCGTGTGGAATGGCAGGGAGCGGACCACCAGGTCGCCGTGGCCCTGTTCGTCGCCGCTGGCCCCCTCGTCGGAGAAGTACTTGGTATGCCGAACGGTCTGGATGGTCAGAAAGGTGCCGTAAAGGGCCACGCAGAGCAGCATCAGGAATACCGACTGAAAGCTGGTGAAGCTGGGGGTGGCGGTGGAGGTCGTCGCATTGGGGAGCACCAGGCTGAGCATCGCCAGGGGGATGATCACCGACAGGTAGGTGCTTGCACCCTGTAGGTTGTAGGTCTGTTCCTTGTACCTCAGTGCGCCGACCAGCAGGGTGATGCCGACCATGCCGTTGAGCACGATCATGATCACCGCGAACATGGTGTCCCGGGCCAGGGTCGGGTTGTTGCTGCCGGTCAGCATCAGGGCTGAGATCATCAGGACCTCGATGGAGATGACCGCGACGGTCAGGATCAAGGTGCCGTAGGGCTCGCCCAGCTTGACCGCAAGGCAGTCCGCGTGATGGACGACCTTGATCGCCGCCCAGAGTATGGCGACGAAGATCCACAGGAACATGGCGCCAAGCCAGAGTGGGTTGGACAGGTCCGCCAACCAATCCCCGCCGAAGACCAGGAACAGTATCGCGGTCGCGGCAATGAATCCGAGCGGAGCCTCCGTTCGAATCAGTGCGGCGAGTGGTTTGTGCGCCATGGTGTGGGTCTCTTTGTTGAGCTACAGTCACATTCCATGATCGTACAGCAAAGTCTGACCCTTCCCACCCGCGGGCGGGGGACCTATGACATCACTCGCCAGATCGAGGGCGTGGTGCGCGGGGCGGGCATCGCCGTTGGGCTGTGCCACGTCTTCGTCCATCACACCAGTGCCTCGCTGATCCTGTGCGAGAACGCGGATCCGACGGTGCGCCGCGACCTGGAGGCATTTTTGGCCCGCCTGGTCCCAGACGGGGACCGGCTCTTTGACCATACGGACGAGGGCCCGGACGATATGCCGGCCCACGTGCGGGCGATCCTGACCAAGATGGATCTGACCCTGCCGGTGACCGGCGGGCGTTGCGCCCTGGGCACCTGGCAGGGGGTCTACCTGTACGAACACCGCTCCCGCGGGTATCAGCGTCAGGTGACGGTGACCGTCAGCGGAGACTGAGCCGAGCCTCGTCGGGGGTCGCCTGAGCGGTGGTGCCGGACATTGCACCGCGTCGTGCCCGCACCGCCTGGCCCAACTGGTAGACGGCCATGGCGTAGTAGGTGCTGTGGTTGTAGCGGGTGATGACGTAGAAATTGGGCAGGCCCAGCCAGTACTCATAGGCGCGGACGCCGGCGAGCCGCAACAGGCTGACGTCTGCTACCGCGGGCGTGGGGCCGATGGCGTCGATGCCCTTGGCCTGCAGGCTTGCGGGGCTGTAGCGGGTGTCGAAGCCGGCCTTGATGATGGCTCCCTCGCCTCCGGAGCTGCGGGCCCGCACTGCCACCGGTTGGCCGCGTTGCCAGCCGTGGCCGGCGAAGTAGTTGGCGACGCTGCCGATGGCGTCCTCCGTGTCCCACAGGTTGCGGTGGCCATCGCCGTCGAAGTCCACCGCGTACTTGTGGAAGCTGGTGGGCATGAATTGCCCCAGTCCCATGGCACCGGCATAGGAGCCCACCGGGCCGAAGGGGTCCATGCCCTCGTCGCGGGTCATGACCAGGTAGGACTCCAGCTCGTCGGTGAAGTAGGCCGAGCGCCGCGGAAAATCGAAGGCCATGGTCGTCAGGGCGTCGATGATCCGTGTCTTGCCCACATAGCCCCCCCACCGCGTCTCCACCCCGAGGATGCCGACGATCGCCTCCGGCGGGACACCGTATTGGGCCTCGGCCCGGCGCAGGGTCGCCTCGTTCCTGGCCCAGAAGGCAGCACCGTTGGCGATGTTGGTGTCGGTGACGAACTTGGCGCGGTAGCGGGTCCAGGACCCGTTGGGCGCGGTGGAGCGTGACGACGACAGCGGCTTGTTGACCAGGTCGCTGATCCACTGTTGGTGCTGGGCGCGGGACAGGGTGCGGGTCACCTCGGCGCGGTCGAAGCCGTGCTTGGTGGTCATGCGGTCGATGAACGCTTGGGCGGCCGGGTAGCCCGCGAAGTCGCCCGTCAGGCGACCGGAGCCCCCTCCGCCAGTGGTGGGGCCGGCGGTGGCGTCTCGGTTGGGGGTCGAACCGCAGCCGGCTAGGGCCAGTAGGGCGAGCAGTGGCAGGTAGAGCTTGGAACGCATAGTTTTTTCACATTGGCGATGGGGTTAGGAAGGCACTGATGTATCGGGGTCTGCTCAGCTGGTCAGGCACATGACGGCGTCCATCTCGACCTTGGCCCCCTTGGGTAGGGCGGCGACCCCGACGGCAGCGCGGGCCGGATAGGGCTCGGCGATGTACTCCGCCATGACCTGGTTGACCAGCGGAAAGTGGCCGAGGTCGGTGAGATAGACATTGAGTTTGACCACGTCCGCCAGGGTGCCGCCGGCGGCCCTTGCCACCGCCTGGAGATTGTCGAAGACGCGGCGGATCTGCACGTCCATATCACCGTCCACCAACTCCATCGTGTCGGGTAACAGGGGAATCTGCCCGGACAGGTAGACGGTGTCGCCCACCCGGACCGCCTGGGAATAGGTCCCGATGGCTTGGGGGGCAAGGTCGGTGCGAATGATCTCTTTGGTCATGCTGGCGAACTCCGACTTTGGGGGTGCTGGAGAGGGGCTAACTGGATCGGTTGCGGATGGGCCTCGTGGGTGACCCTGGAAAAACAATTCAGCCGCAAATCACGCAAATTAACGCAAATGGTTCAGGGGGTTAGGCAAAGTCCGATAGCACCCGCAGGGTGCGCTGTTCGCCGAAGCCAACCGCTTGAATATTCATGTCTATTTTCGGCTGAACTGATCTTCTTGGGGCGAAGTCGTGTCGATCCCGATCCCCATTGGGTCGTCATCTCGGGGTACGACACGCTCGCGACCCATGCCAGTCGCCACCTTAGGCAAGCGCGGTGCGCCGGTCAACTGGCCCGCTGTCCGCGATGTGGCCAGGCCCTGTGGTTACAACCCTGGCCGGGTATCAGGCGGGTGCGGTCCAGGGCGCGCTCACCCGAACAGGCGTTCCCACCAGCGGCGCCGGTTCTTGGGCGCCCGAGCAGCGGGAAGGTCGACGGGGGGGGCCAGGCTCATGACCCAGCCCGGCAGGGGTGGGTTGTTGCTGTAGCCGCAGGAGACGCCCAGGTTGTGCGGGTCGTAGATCTTGATCAGGGTCGGGGCTCGGGGCTCGTCGGCGTAGACGATGCCGCAGTAGTCCTCGTCGTGCTCCTTGCGCAGCAGCTTGTCGATCTCGGCAACAAAGGTCTCGACCCCGGCCGCGTCCGTGGGCTGGGTCGGAGGTGGCTCGCCTACCGCATAGAGATACCAACCCGCCCCGGCGTGTTCTCGTACCCGCAGCCACAGGTCATCGAGTTGGGGCCAGCGCAGGGCCGAGGTGAAGCTGCCGCGAAAGGCATGCAGAAAGGGGTCGGTGGGTTCGTCGGTGGTGTGCATGGCGGTCACCCTGGCTAGCCTGTTAGTCCGCACATGAACGCAAATGAACGCCAATTCATGTGCGTTTATTCGCGTTCATTTGCGGACGGTTTCTTCTTCCCGACTCAACAGCCCGGAGAGCGCTGCCGCAGGGCCTCGTACAGGCAAACGCCGGTGGCCACGGAGACGTTGAGGCTCTCCACATGGCCGCGCATGGGCAGGCGGATCAGGCCATCGCAGCGCTCCCGGGTGAGCCGGCGCAGACCCTTGCCCTCGTTGCCCATGACCAGCCCCAGCGGGCCTTTGAGGTCCGTGGCGTAGAGGCTCGTGTCGGCCTCGCCCGCTGCACCATAGAGCCAGATGCCCTGGTCCTTGAGCAGGTCCATGGTCCGGGCCAGATTGGTGACCTGGATGTAGGGCAGGGTCTCGGCGGCCCCGCTGGCGACCTTGGCCACCACCGGGGTTAGGCCGACGGCGTTGTCCTTGGGGGCGATGACGCAGTGCACCCCGGCCCCGTCGGCACTGCGCAGGCAGGCCCCAAGGTTGTGCGGGTCCTGGACGCCGTCGAGGATGAGCACGAAGGGCGGTCCGTCGATCGCGGCGAGGATGTCGGCCAGATCCCCGTCGCCACGGGCGGCGGGAGTGCGCACCCAGGCCAGGGCGCCCTGGTGGTTGGTGCCCTGGGCGCCGCGGTCGAGCTCGTCGCGGGCGACCTGCCGGACGGCAACGCCTGCTGCCTTGGCCAGCTCTGCCAACTCATGCAGGCGCTGGTCGCGGCGGCTGCGCTCCAGCCACAGCTCGGTGACCCCACCTGGGCCGAACTTGAGGGCGGTGCGAACGCTGTGGATGCCGGCGACCGGGGTCTTGCCGTCCACGGGTCAGCCGGCCTCGCTCGGTCCGGGCTTGCGCCGGCGGCGCTTGGCCTTGGGCTTGGCTGCCTCGGGTGTTCCCTGGTCCGGACCGGCGGGGACCTGGCCCACGTCGGCGGGCGCGGCAGGGGCCGGCCTCGGCGCTTGTTCCGCCTTGTTTGCAGCAGGGCGTGGGGAGGTGAGGGCGGCGACCTCGGGTTCGCCGCGACGTCCACGCCTGGGTGCCGGCTTCGGGGAGGCGGTCGTTTCGGCCTGGGCCTGGGCAGGTGCCTCCTCCCTTGAGGGCGGGGACATCAGGGCAGCGACCTCGGGCTCACGCCGACGGCGACGCCGCTTGGTGGGCTCGGCGTCTGGCTGCTCGGGCTCGGGCCGGGTCGCCCGGGTCGGGGAGGGCGCCTTGGTCCTGGGTTGCTGCTGGGCGCGGGGTTTGTCCCGGGACGGCTCTTCGGCCTTGGCCTTGGCTTTGCGGGTGCCGCCGGCCTCGGGCCGGGGCGGAGTGGGGGCTTGGGCCTGGCGTTGGGTGGGACTTGGTTGCTTGGCCTTGGGCTGCACCGACTTTGGTTGCGCCGCTCTGGGTTGCTCGGCTTCAGGCTGTTCGGCCGGGGGCTGCTCGATCTTGGGTCGATCCGGCTTCGGCTGCTCGGCCTTGGGCTGCTCCTGTTTGCCGCGCCGGGCTTGGGGCTGGACCTCGGGCTTGGCGGGCCGGGCCTGCGCCTTGGCGGCGGGCTCTTTGACACCCTTCTTCGGCGCAGTACCACCGGAGATCAGGGCGAAGTCGATCTTGCGGTCGTCCAGATTGACGTTGGCGACCTTGACCCGCACCCGGTCGCCCAGCCGATAGACCTTGCCGGAGCGCTCGCCGGTGAGGCGGTGCCCGATGGGGTCGAAGTGGTAGTAGTCGTTGTCCAGGGCGGTGATGTGGACCAGACCGTCCACATAGACCTCGTCCAGCTCCACGAAGATGCCGAAGGAGGTGACGCTGGTGATGGTCCCGTCGAAGTCCTCGCCCAGCTTGTCCTGCATGTACTCGCACTTGAGCCAGGACTCGGCATCACGTGTCGCCTCGTCCGCGCGCCGCTCGCTGCCGGAGCAGTGCTCGGCGGCGGACTGCAACTCGGTGAGGGAGTAGTCCAGGTCCTTGGCGGTGCCACCGGTGAGGATGTGCTTGACGATGCGGTGGACGATCAGGTCCGGGTAGCGGCGGATGGGCGAGGTGAAGTGGGTGTAGGCCGGGAAGGCGAGGCCGAAGTGGCCGATGTTCTCGGAGCTATAGACCGCCTGCTGCATGGAGCGCAGCAGCACGGTCTGGATCAGGTGCCGGTCGGGGCGCTCCCGGACCGAGGCGAGAAGCGTAGCGTAGTCGTCCGCGCCGGGGGTGTCGCCGCCGCCCAGGGTCAGGGCGACTTCGGCGAGGAACTCGCGCAGGTCGGAGAGCTTCTCCGGGGTCGGGCCCTTGTGGATGCGGTAGATGGCCGGTATGCGCTTGCGCTCGAAATGGCGCGCTGTGGCCACGTTGGCGGCCAGCATGCACTCCTCGATCAGGCGATGGGCGTCGTTGCGTATGGTCGGGACGATGGCCTCGATGCGCCCATCCGGGGTGAACTTGACCTTGGTCTCGGTGGTGTCGAAGTCGATGGCCCCGCGGGCCGCCCGGGCCTGGTGCAGGACCTTGTAGAGGGCATAGAGGTTGTGCAGTTGGGGCAGGACGTCCGCATAGCGTTCGCAAAGCTGCGGGTCGCCATCCAGGGCCGCGGCCACGTCGTCGTAGATCAGGCGCGCCTGGGAGCGCATTACCCCCTCGAAGAAGCGCGAGCGGATGGGCGTGCCCTCGGCATTGAGCAGCAGCTCGCAGGCCATGCACAGCCGGTCGACCTCAGGGTTGATGGAGCAGAGGCCGTTGGACAGGACCTCCGGCAGCATGGGTACGACCCGGTCGGGGAAATACACCGAGTTGCCGCGCTCGAAGGCCTCCCGGTCCAGGGCGCTGCCGGGCTGCACATAGGCCGAGACATCGGCGATGCAGACCAGGAGTTTCCAGCCTTTGGGGGTAGGCTCGCAGTAGACGGCGTCGTCGAAGTCGCGGGCATCGGCCCCGTCGATGGTCACCAGGGGCAGCTTGCGCAGGTCCACGCGGCCGGCCTTGGCCTCCTCCGGGACCTCCCCGGTCAGGCTCTCGATCTCCGCCAGGACCTCCGCCGGCCAATCCACCGACAGGTTGTGGGTGCGGATGGCGATGTCCGTCTCCATCCCCGCGGCCATGTGGTCGCCCAGGATCTGGACGATGCGGCCAATGGGCTGGGTGCGCTTGGTCGGCTGGTCGGTGACCTCGGCCACCACGATCTGCCCAGGCTGGGCCTCGCCGATCCGGTCCCGCGGGATCACCACTTCGTGGGTCAGACGCTTGTTGTCGGGGACTACGAAGCCGACCCCGCCCTCCTGGTAGAGACGCCCGACCACGCTGTGGGTCTTGCGCTCCAGGACCTCGACGATGCCCCCTTCGAGGCGTCCGCGGCGGTCGCGCCCGGTGACCCGCGCCACCACCCGGTCGCCGTGGTAGAGACCGCGCATCTCCTTGGCGTATAGGTAGAGGTCATCGCCCCCAGCGTCCGGCTTGACGAAGCCGAAGCCGTCCGGGTGGCCGATGACCCGTCCGGCGACCAGGTCCCGGCTATTGACCAGGCAGAAGGCATTGACCCGATTGCGCAGCAACTGGCCGTCGCGCACCATGGCGCCGAGGCGGCGCTCCAGGGCGATGCGGTCTTCCTCTTCGGTTAGCGACAGGGCCTGGGCCACCTCCTCGAAGGCGAGGGGGGCGCCGTGGTCGGTGAGGGTCTGGAGGATGAACTCCCGACTGGGGATCGGGTTGGCGTACTTCTTGGCCTCGCGCTGTTGGTGGGGGTCCAGTTCCCTGGCCGACGGTGCTCGCTTTCTTCTTGCCACAATACGCTGCCTAAAAGGGTCCTAAAGGGCGCTAGTGTAACGTTGACAAGCCTAGGTTGTCTCGTTAGGATGCGCGCTTCTTCGGGGTCGATGGCCATCGTGGCGTACCCCAAGACGGCCTGCAAGACCACCTGCCGGGGTGGCGGAATTGGTAGACGCGCTAGTTTCAGGTATTAGTGGGCGAAAGCCCGTGGAGGTTCAAGTCCTCTCCTCGGCACCATTTTAAGAGCTAAGTTTCTAATTTATAAGAAATTTAGTATCCAGAAAAACTGCTTGATTTCGACGGGTACCATACAAAGGTGCCATACCCGTGTCTTCGAGCAGTCCTTCCTACATCACCAAGAACCGTCTTGGTATCTACATCCTCAACGTTCGCGTCCCCGCCCACATCAGGCAAAATAGGCCCGATGTAAAACCGTTGATTCAACGTTCGTTGCGTACACGTAACAGGCGTGAAGCATTGCGCTCAGCCCGTAAGCTGGTGGTGTGGATGGAAGAAAACGACTTTGTCTTGCACGAGATCGATAGAGACGCACGACGACACGCTGAAATATTCCATGTTGGCAGACCGTTGTTTGAAGAACGCAACCGGTTGTGGGCCGACCGTGACCAACTGGCGGCCGACTCATTTTTTGAGTATCTGGACTCCAACGAATTCGAAGCACTTCGTTACACGGCAGAGTTGAACTACTAAGCGTTTATCCGTCGTGCGCAGGCCGCGATCTTGACGTTCGCGCGGCGGTTGGTGCGCACGCCGGATAAGCGCTTAGCAGTTGAGTCCCTGAAATTTCAAAACAAATTGAGGTAAAAATGATAAATAGACATCGTATACAATTTCCAAAAGGTGAATTAACGAACATCAAGCAAGATGAAGCATACCTTTATCTTCAAGGATCAGGTGGCAATAGAAAGATCAGATTTCATGATTACGATGAAATTTATCAAATACAAGGTCTCTATGAATAAATATTTTATGATCGCCTTAAATGCACATCCCCAAGTAAAGTTACATCAATACTCAAAGCCGCAGTAGAACAGTATCAGAATAATTTTTCTGAGCTTAGAATATTAGATTTAGGTGCGGGCAATGGGATGATGGGAGAGGAGTTAAAAAAGCATGGTGTTTCACGCTTAATAGGCGTGGATATAATCCCCGAAGCTTATGATGCAACAATTCGAGATAGGCCGGGTGTATATGACGCGTATTATGTTGAGGATTTCACAAAGCTAGAACAAAGCAAAAAGGAAGAAATAGTATCTTGGCAATGTGATTGTTTGGTTACAGTTGCGGCGCTTGGTTTCGGTGACATTCCAACGAAAGCATTTTTGGAGGCGTTTAATATAATCAAAAGCAAAGCGTGGGTGGCTTTTAATATAAAGGATACCTTCTTTGATATAAGCGATGAATCAGGTTTTTCAAAGATGATTAGGGGATTAATTTTCTCAAAATATCTTGATGTTTATTACATCGAACGCTATCGGCATAGATTATCAATTGAGGGAGAACCGCTGTATTATTTTGCGATAACAGGATGGAAAACGTCAGATGTTCCTGATGATTTTTTGGAGTCAAAAGGCATCATGGCCTAATTGAACGTTATGGACTCATCGGTCCGCAGAGGGGCCAATAGCGGTCGCTCCCGAGCCAGGCACCTGCGGTAGTTTCGGGTCGTGAACGGATTGTCAGCTCCTCAGCGGTGGGTGCCCGGTCTCAGCGTTGAGCAGCCGCTATTGCAAGCAATTTTGGGAGTCCGCTTTGCGCGTGCGCCGGTCACTCGACACACCCTCGTTGACCGGCAGCTCCGGGCCGTTATGTCGAACCCCACATACTGGCCGATTGCGGACATAACGATAGCCCGACCCAACCGAAGATTGCGGAGCCTCGCCTCCAGCAGTCGCGGCGGTGGCGGAATCCGGAAGATCTGACGCGGCTTATTTTGTGAAGATCCGGTCAGATAAGGTGAGCGCTAACACCGCCACGCCATTATAAAAGAGTTCTAGGCTAACTCAGGACTACACCTTCTGCTTCTGCGTGTCTCAGCGCTCGCGGCGGCCGTGAGTTACGGATACTGTCCCCGGAGCTCCCGCCCGCCGCCAAGCGATGCCGCAAACCCGCCCTGCACCTTCCCGGACAACGGTCTTCTCTCCATCTCTCCCCGTCGGCTCGCGCTGTGCTCTTGCGGCGAGCCTTCCTGCGGTGTTACCGTCCCCTCGACTTCAGCCGCGGTGCGGTTGGACTTCCTATCCCTCCAGTCGTGGTGAGATGTGTTGTTGCATGGGTTTTCGCGAAGCCCCGGGGGTTACTGAAGAGACAAGAAGACTCCTACAGAACCCGCCGCGTTTTGCTCGTCGCGGTTCAATCGAAAGGGACCCTTGGCGCCGACCGAATTATGAAGAAGGCGGGAAAAGATGAAACTTCTATTTTTAACTTTGATGCTCATTTTCGTAGGCGGGCCTGCCAATGTTATTGCGGCTGACTGCAAAACATCAAAGAGCTATGATGAAGGGGCTTTTGAGTGCTCCGGGCAGGCAGAGGTTGTAAAGGGTTTTGACAAGAATTATGCTTTTGGCGTCGCTGAAAGCCGTATGTGGAAAGCGATGTTCGAACATTGCAAAAAAACGGGCAAACGACTGTCCGACACCTCGCTGATACCTGTTCCTATCTCGGGTTCACGTAAACAGACAGCAGAGAAATTAGAAACGAATAGGATCCACTTCTCGGTTACCTCCGCATTTTATTGTGGAGGGCTTTGAAAGAAGGTGTGAAACGATAGCTGAAATTTTTGATATGTCTATTAAATTAGTGAAAATAAAAGGGGGCGAAAGTCCCCATTTTTCCATCATTGTGAATTCAATAAATCAAGGTTTGGTATCTACCATTGCGTTGACGACCAATTCAACTAGGCCGCCGTAAAAGATGCCGCTTTTGTTGGACATGTCGTAATAGGTAATAAAGTCTCGAATGGTCCCTTTGCAGTTTGAGCACGGAGCGTAAACGTATTTTTTGATAGCCGGAGTGTCGCCGTGCTTCTGATACATTTTGGGACGTCCAAGTAGCCAAAATGACTGCGCTCGGCGACAGCATTTGAGCCCCGGTTCACCCCGCTCCGGGGTCACGGCATCACCACGGCGTGCGCACTGCGGCGGGCTGCCGCGCCCAGCGCCTGGCGCAGCTCCGTCCTAGGTCGCCGAGAAGACCCCGGAGGGAGCCGGAACGTTCGACGGCTACCCCTGCCCCAAGTGCCGGCATGGGCATTTGCGTGTGACCGGGCGCTCGCGCCCCGGCGCCACCCTAAGCGAGGTGGCGCGAGCACCTGACCGCTCCCAGCACGAACCTCACCTCGCCCGTCCCGACAGGCCGTCCGCGGTCTGTGGTTGCGCTCGCCCAGAATCCGGAAAAATGGCCGAAACTGCCGGTGGGCGCCAAGCGACCTTACTAGGTGCATTGGGGAATATTAAAACCAACAGACATGCTACTGCATCATCAGCCGCGGCGACGGCAAAGCACCCAATACAACAAATAGAAAACCGGAGGATCACCGCAGACAGTCTCGTTTCATAACTCCCCAACCGCCAAGATGCGCAGTCTTGTTGGCTGTTCCTGCATCCTTCATCACCGCAGGCTACGCGGGCGGCGAGTGATGCGATTTCGGCATTCCCCGAGCCTGTCCTTGGACAACATCCTGCCAAACCGGGTGGGCACCAATCAGACCAAGAGCTCGCGCGAGCAAGGTCCGGCCGGGCTCCGTCTTGAACCAACTCGATACACCAGACGGATGGGGCAGCGGAATCACGTCTACACACCGCCCCCGGGCTGTCTCCCAGTGCCCTTGGCTGCCAATCACATCGACCAGACGTCTGGCATCAAAAAAACGCGCGATGGCAAGGCGCCCGACAGGAATCACCAACCGCGGAGCCAAAAGATCTAGATCGCCCTGCAACCAATGCCCGCAACACCCGACCTCATGGCGGCTCGGCACCCGATCACCACCTTTCGGATTCTTGCCGGGAAAGCAGCGGCACACCGCGCTCATGTAGACCCGTGACCTGAATTCCTGCTCCGTCAGCCCCAGACCGGCGAACCAGCCGAACAGAGTCCGCCCTGAGGTCCAGGCGAATGGCCGTCCGGTCTCGATCTCCCGCGGTCCTGGCGCCTGACCGATCAACATAACCGGTGACATCACCGCCTGCCCGGTAACTGGAGGTCCGGTCATATCCGGGCAATCGCGGCAATCGTGCAAGACCGCTTGATGGGCGAGCAGGGATACCAAGCTGTCGTCCATGCTAGGTGGAGCTGTTAGCTGTTTGCTGTTAGCTCAAGGCGCCTTGATCCTGAATAAGATCGCATACAGCGTCGGCACGACGATCATCGTCAGGACCGACGCAAAGCCCAGCCCGGCCATGATGGTGATCGACATGTTGACGAAGAAGACGTCCGACAGCAGTGGGATCAGGCCCAGTATCGTGGTCGTGGCCGCCAACAACACCGGGCGCAGACGGCTGACCGCCGAGTCCAGAATGGCCGTGTAGGGCTCTTTTCCCTCCTCGATCTGCTGGTCGATCTCCTCGATCAAGACGATCGCGTTCTTGATCAGCAGGCCCACCAGGGACAAGGCGCCGAGCAGCCCCATGAAATCGAAGGCATGGTTGGTGCCCAAAAGCCCGGCGGTGATGCCGATGATGGCGAGCGGTACCGTGAGCCAGATGATCAGCGGCTGGCGCACCTTGCCGAACAGCAGGATGCTGATCAGGATCATCATCAAAAAGCCCCCAGGCAGAGCCGCGGCCAATGCGGTCTGCGCGTTTTGACTGTCCTCGTACTCCCCGCCCCACTCCAACGAATAGCCAGGGGGCAGCTCCATGGCCTCGATCTGGGGACGCAGGCGGTTGAACAGCGGCGTGGCCAGCTCGCCGGTGGGATTGGCCGATGCGATGATGGTCTGAATACGGTCGCGCCCGCGCACCACGGTGTTCTCCCACACTGTCTCAAATCCCGAGACCACCTGGGCCACCGGGATGCCCTTGGCCAGCACCGGGCTCCAGACCTGGATGTCCTGGATGTTGTCGATGTCCGCTCTCTCCAAGTCCGGCGCCCGTCCATAGATGGGCAGCAGGCGCACGCCGTCGCGGTACAGGCCGACCGGCGCGCCCTCGTAGGCGTACTGCAGGGCACTGGACAAATCGTCATAGGTAATACCCAGCTGCCGGCCCACCTGCTCATTGAACACCGGCCGCACCAGCTTCACCGGCTCGCGCCAATCGTCGCGCACATCCTTGGTCTCCGGATCGGCGCGCAGTATAGCTTTGGCCTCCTCGGCGAGCTCACGCAGCACCTTGGGGTCGGGGCCACTCAGGCGCGCCTCAATCTTGGAATCCCGCCCGGGCCCGATGCGCAAGGACTTGATGATGGGGTCCAGATGGGGCATCCCATCCCGCATCATGACATCCACCGCGTCCCACACGGCCGGGATCTGCTCCCGGGTCTCGGTCTGCACGATGATCTGGCCGTACACCGAGTCCTGGTCCCTGGGGTCGTACACCAGGGTGAAGCGCTGGTGGGGACCGCCCACCACCGACGTGGTCTGCACCACGCCCGGCTGCTCGCGCAGGAACTCGGCAATCGCCTGGGTGTCGTCGCGGGTCCTGCGGATATCCGTACCCTGGGGCTCCCAGATATCGACGAAGAACATCGGCGTGTTGGACTCGGGGAAGAATGCCTGCTTCACCGATCCGAAGCCGATCACGGCCAGGACGAACATGCCCACGACGATCCCCACCGTCATCCAGCGAAAGCGAATCGCGGTTGCGACAAAGCCACGATAAATCTTGAAGAAACTGCCCCCGTAGGGGTCCTTCTCTTCACCGCTGCCCGCGTCCTTGTCCGGCTTGAGCAGCAGGGCGCAGAGCAAGGGCGTGGTGCTGATGGCGGTGACCCAGGACAGCAACAAAGAGTAAAGAATGACCCAGAACAGGGAGTTGGCGAACTCGCCGGTCGAATCCGGAGAGAGCCCGATGGCGGAGAAGGCGACGATGCCGATGATGGTGCCGCCGAGCAAGGCCCAGATACTCTTACCCACCGTCTCACGGGCCGCGATGGCCGGGTCCATGCCCGCGCGGATGCGGATCAGCATCCCCTCCGCCACCACGATGGCATTGTCCACCAGCATGCCCAAGGCAATGATCAGGCCACCCAGGGAGATGCGCTGCAGCTCGATGCCGGCATTGGCCATGAGCATCAGGGTCCCGGCCACCGTGATCAGGAGCACGGCGCCGATGATGAGCCCCACCTTCACCCCCATGAACAGGAGCAGGACCACGATGACGATGGCCACCGCCTGAGCCACGCTGACGATGAAGCCGTTGACGGATTTATCCACCTCCGCGGGCTGGTTGTAGATCTGCTGCAGATCCATCCCCAGGGGGATATTCGGGATCAGCTCCGTGAGACGCCGGCCGACGGCTGCACCCACCGCCACCACGTTCTGACCGCCGAGCATGGAGATACCCAAGGTCAAGGCCGGCTTGCCGTTGACGAAGAAGTAGCCCTTCGGTACCTCGACATACGAGCGTTTGATCTCCGCAATATCACGCAGAAAGATCAGCTTCTTGTCGTCGGAGCCGATGAGCACGTCGCCGATGGCCTTGACCGACTGGAAGGCGCCGGTGGGCTTGATGCGCAGATACTGATCCTCGACCCGCACCTTGCCCGCATCGGCGACCACATTCTGGGACTGGAGGATGTTGCCGATGCGCTCCAAGGGGATGCCGAGCTCGGACAGCCTGGAGCGGGACATCTCCAGATAGACCACCTCCTGCTGCTCGCCACCGATGGAGATCTTGCGCACCCCGGGTACCAGCACCAGCTCGCGCTTCAGATAGTCCGCCGTATTCCACAGGTCACGCCAACTGTAGCCATCCCCGGTGAGGGCCACATAGACCCCGTAGACGTCCGCGAACTCATCGACCACGATGGGCTTCTGTGCCCCGGGGGGAGCTTGCTCTCCATATCCGTGATCTTGCGCCGAAGCTCGTCATAGATGCCCGGAAAGTCCTCGGGTTTGTACTTGTCCTTGAACTGGATCAGGATATCCGACATCCCGGGACGGGAGATGGACATCTTGATGTACTTGATCTGCTCCATGCGTTGGATGGCATCCTCCACATGGTAGGTGACCTCGTCCTGGACCTCCTGGGCCGATGCGCCGGGGTAGTAGGTAATTACCTTTGCATTCTTGATGGTGAACGGGGGGTCCTCGAGCTTACCCATCTCCTCGTAAGCAGAGATCCCACCGCCCACCAGGACGATGACGATCAGCCAGGAGACAACCTTGCTGCGTACCGAATACTCGCCGATGTTCATTTCGCAGTGGCTCCCGGCTCAGGATTCGGTGTCGGCCGCGGGGGTCCCCACGTCAACTGGTATGTCGCCTGGTGCTTCGACAGGAAGTGCAGGCACGACCTCCTTCTCGGCCTTCTCAACCTCCCGCTCGGCCTTCTCGATTTCAGGATCGATCGGGAACGGGGCCTCCTCAGGGCGCGGCAGCGCCTGCTCGAGCTGCTCCATCAGGCGCACCTGCATCCCCTCGGCAAGATAGCCGACGCCGGCCGTAACGATGCGCGAGCCCGGCTCGATGCCGCTATCGATCTCGATGTTCCACCCGCTCATGCGGCCAACCTGGACGGGCTGCTTGGAGACCGTCATGGCCTGCTCGTCGATGACCCACACGAAGGGCTGGAGGCCCGCGTCGGCCGTCACTGAACTGACTGGCAGGTAGTATTTGGCATTTGTTTTCTGGACCGCGCCAAGATCGGCAACCACGCTTCCGGTCATCCCGGGCAAGATAGTCACGCCCTTCGGAGCCACCATCAGGAAGGTCACCGCGAAGGTCTGGGTAGCCGCATCGGCACGGGTCGAGACCTCCTTGAGCACCAGGTCGATACGCGTGTCCGGCGCGGCGTCGAAGGTCGCATAAACAGGCACCTGGTCGGACGCGTCCCCACGTCCAGCGCGATCGATGCGCGAAACAATGCTCTCCGGTACGTCCACCTTGATTTCCAACTGGTTCTCGTCCTGAATCGCCAGCACATTCTGCTTCGCCTCCACCTCCTCGGCCTGTTGCACATAGCGCTCGGCAACGGTGCCGCCGAAGGGGGCAGCCAGCTTCGTGTACTTGACGTCCTGCTCCGCTGCATTCAGCGCCGCCTCGGCATTCTTGAACTCGCCTTCCTTCTTGTCATAGTCCGTGCGGGAAATGAACCCGTCCTCGACCAGCTCCTTGGCGCGATTGAAATCGTTCTTGGTGCGATCATAGGTAGCCTTCCGATCCTTGAGCGTGATCTCGTAGTCGGTGGGATCGAGCTCGGCTAGCACCTGGCCCTCCTCGACCACATCGCCCTCGCGGACCAGGATCGCCTGCACCGTTCCCGGAACACGAAATGCCAACTCGGCCTTGCTCGTCGAATCGACTCTGCCAGGGAATCTGCGCTCGCCGCTCGCCTCCGGTCCACCGACGATGACGCTCTTGACCGGGCGGGCCGAGTCAACGACCTGCGCCTCTTCCTCTTTGGAGCAGCCGCCAATGGCCGTGAGCACGGCGGAAAGGATGAGCACAACCGCCGCGTGCCGATGGCCGTTGGACATGGAACGGATCATCATCTATTAAGGTTCCTTTAGTAAATAATTCAGGATTTCTTAGGGGGCAAAGCTAACATATCGGGACAGACCATGCTGAGAAATTTCTTCATACTATGTTTTTGTCTTGCCTGCAGTGCATTTTATAAGCTGATCGAATGGTGGGTTGCCATATCAATAGGGGAGTCCGCCGAAACTTCCTGGGGTACACAAGGCTATGCATGGGATACCCAATCGGACATGGCACTCGCCCTGCCAGGAGCTGCTATTTCTTTGATATTACTCTCTAGAATACATAATAGGCAGCTAAAACAACTATAAGATTTGCCTCAGATTTCCTATCGGATTCTGCCTTTTCGCTGCAGTTGCAAACGACCTGAGCCTAGTCACTAGCAACAGTCCAGACCTTACCAGCATCACAAGGCTGAGGACGGAAAACCGATGTGAGCAGTCCCCGTATTCATCGCATCGCCTATTCCAATGACAATAAGACTATTCCCATGCCGCCCATCATCTCAGTAAAGAATCTATTAAAAACCTATGCAACCGGGCATCATGCACTAAAAGATGTCACTCTGGACATTGAGGCTGGGGAGATCTTGGCTCTATTGGAGCCTAATGGCGCTGGTAAAACTGCATTACTTTCGACGATTTGCGGGATTGTCACGCCCAGCGCCGGGACTATTACGGTGGCAGGCTACGCTAAATGTCGGGAGCGGGGTATGTCGGGGCTGCGGACGCTATCCCCAGCGAGGCCGCAGCCCGGTTGCGGCGTGGCACAGCGCCCACCAGGCCGCCCCTGGCGGCTTTAACCCACCCTGATCCGCTCCCCATAGCCGGTCATCTCCAGATAGCCCCGACCGATCTCCCGACCGCTTTCGGTGACCCGCACTGCGCCTTCCCAATAGACGGCGCCGGTGGAGCGGCGGCTATCCAGCTCCTGGTCGTCCATCAGGGGTTGCAGCCTCAGGTGTCGCGCCCCGACACGGACCTGCCACTCGACCGGATAGGCGATGCTGGTGCGCGGCGACTGCCACAGGCGCAGGGGCTTAAAGGCGACCGCATCGGGTGGCAACACCTCCGCACCCCCGCCGGCCTGGCGCAGTGTGGCCGCCGACCAGATCGGTGCGCCGGCATCGCCGCGCATTTGGAAGGCCATCAGGGCGCTGCCGTCATACAGATTCAGGCCGATCCAGTCCCAGCCCTGGGCCCCCTCGGGCAGGAGTTCGCTCGACCACTCGTGATCCAACCAGGCAATGCCCGTCACCGGTTGAGGGTCGCCGTCGAGGGTCACGGTGCCGCCCACCTGGAGCTGTGGGCGGCTGTAGTAGTAACTGGCGTGGCGCGGGTCCGGGGCCTTGGTGCTGAAGCCCCCGACACCGTTGAGCAAGGGCGGCCCATCCGGCACCAAGGACAGGGCGTAGGCGAAGCCGTCGCCGCTGACCTGCGCGAAGTAGCCGTCGTCGGTCTGAACCAGGCGCCAGTCGCTGGCCCAGACGTGCGTCTGTCCGACCTCTGCCCCGGCGCGGCCAAAACCGGTCCGGGCCGCCCTTTGGTCGTGACGTAGACGACCCAGGCCGGGGTCGGCGATGGCCGCGTGGGCGAGGATCAACTGGCGTGGTGCGAAGGCGCTTGGGTTGTCCTCGCCGATGCCGGTCCGTACCCGGAAGAAGGTGGTCTGGAAGCCCAGTGGGCTTCCGTCCGGCAGGTTCAACCAGCCCGTGGCATACCACCACTCGGTGCGAAACTCGGGGTGCGCGCCATGGTCCTTTGGGAAGCTCAGTTCCTGCCCGGGGAGCACGGGCGCAAAGGCGACCGTCGGGGGCTGTGCTTGCTCGGGCTCCATCGCCCGGGCCTCCAGTAGCCGCAGGGCCGGCAGGCTCGCCAGGCCGTGGAGTAGGGCGCGGAGCAGGGTGCGGCGGTCCACTACCAGTCCTCCCGCACCGCGAGCACCGCGTCCTGGCGCATGGCCTGGCGGCCGGCGAGGACCGCTGCCAGGGCCGCAAGGGCGATCAGGGCGGAGGCGAAGACCCCAAGCGAGCCCCAGGGGACGTGCAGGTCCATGCTCCAGTGGAAGCTCTGCCGGTTGACCACCTCGATCAGCACCAGCCCGATGGCCCCCCCGGCCAGGAGCCCGCCGAGCACGCCGACGCCGGCGGCCAGGGCCCCCTCCTGGGCGAGCATCCAGCCGATCTGATGCCGCGTCAGGCCGAGATGCCGGAGCATGCCGAACTCCGGTCTACGCGCCGCCGCCAAGGCGGCGAAGCTTGCCGCCACGCCGGCCAGCCCGATCAGCACCGCGACCGCCTCCAGCAGATAGGTCACGGCAAAGGTGCGGTCGAAGATGCCCAGGCTGATGGCGCGGATCTCGCCCGGATAGGCGACGGACAAGGCCCCAGGGGTGCCGATGGCGGTCAGGGCGGAGGCTACCTGGTCGGGCGCCGCGCCAGGGGCGAGCCAGATGGCCGCATCGTTGGCCAGGGGGTCGCCGGTCAGGCGGCGATAGTCGGCCAGGTCGATCATGAGCGCCCCGGTCTGGCGGGCGTAGTCTCGCCAGATGCCGGCCACATGGACGGCGATACGATGTCCAGCGAGCGGGATCTCTACCGATTGTCCGGGTTGCCAACCATAGAGATCCTGCATGACCTCGGACGGCCAGACCGCGGGCAGGTCGCCGGTGCCCGGCTGCGCGGCGCCGACCAGTGGCAGCTCGCTGCCCTGGACGGACAGGGGGCGTGCGAGGAGGGTCACCTGGGCCTGCCCGGCGGCGAGTCGCAGGCTTTCGTAACGGGTGAAGCGCACGCGATCGACACCGGGCACCGCGAGGATCCGGGCTTGCAGGTCCGGGTCCAGGTGGCCGCTGGTCTGGGCCCCGCCGGCACGCAGGTAGAGGTCGGCGGAGAGCAACTGCCCCAGCCACTGGTCCACCGAGGCGCGGAAGGAGGTGACCATGATCGCCATCGCCGCGGCCAGCGCGACGCTGGTCAGCACCCCCGCCGCCGCGACCACGGCGTGTCCCGGCACGGCGCCGAGCCTGGCCGCGGCGAGGCGGGCCGGTACCGGGCCCCGCGCCGGCAGCAGCCGGCTGATCCCAGCGGCGAGGCTCGGCAGCAGCAGTACGCCGCCCGCCAGCAAGCAGGCGATGGCCAGATAGCCACCCAGCGGGAGGGCGTTCACTGGGGGAATCCAACAGGCGCCCAGGCTCGCGGCCAGCAGGCCTAGTCCCAGACCGAGGTGCCGATGTCCTCCCAGCAGGGTCGGTTCGTCGCCGGCCTTCAGGGCCCGGGCCGGAGAGACGGTGGCCGCCTCCTGCGCAGGCAGCCAGGCGCCGGCGACGCCGGCGAGGACACCGAGTCCAATGTAAAGGGCCACAACCTGGGGTTGAAACTGCAAGGGCGGCGTCATCCCGGAAAAGTAGCCTGCACCCAGATCGCCGCCCAAGGCGGCGAGCAACCCCCAGGCCAGGGCGTGGCCGAGGGCAACCCCGACCAAGCCTCCGGCGAGCCCCACCAGGGCGCCCTCGGCGATCAGCCATCCGAACAGGCTGCGGCGGGCGAGTCCGATGGCGCGCAAGAAGGCAAACTCGGTGCGCCGCCGCACGACGGACAGGGCCTGGGCGGAAAAGACCAGGAATCCACCGGTCAGTAGCGCGATGGCCGCCAGTAGGGTCAGATTGACCCGATAGGCCCGGGACAGGTTGGCCGCCTGGGTCTGGGCCTCCTCCGGTGCCTCGATCACGACACCGGCGGGGAGCAGGTCCTGCAGTGCTGTTTGGGCCATCGGGGGTCTCACCCCTTCGGCCAGGCGAAGGTCGATGCGGGTGAGGCGCCCGAGCATGGCGAAGCGGGCCTGGACCGCGGCGATGTCCATCACCGCCAGGCGGCGGTCCTCCGCGACGCCGGGCAGGTCGCCGACCACAGCGAGGCTCAGGTGTCGGGTGCCGACCTGGACCTGGATCTGGTCCCCGACGCCCACCCCTAAGGCCGCCTGTGCCCCAGCGCTGAGAAACAGACCGTCGTCGGCCAGGGTCGCGAGGCGATCGGTCTGTGCCGCCGGTCGGGGTAGCAGGGCCGGTGTTACCCCGGTCAGGGCGAAGACGTCGAGGCCCAGCAGTTGCAAGGTCTCTTCCGCCCCGGCCAGCTTGGCTTCCACCTCGACCACCGGACTGGTCTCGGCGACCTCGGGGCGGCGGGCGAGTAGCCCGTATATGGCCTCATCGAAGCCGCCGCTCGGTCCCGCCACCTGTAGGTCTGCCTCCCCGGCCAGGGTGCGCAGCCCTCGGCCGAACTCGGACAGGGCCGCCTCGTGCACGGCCTGTACCCCCATGCCCAGGGCCACGCCGAGGACTACGGCGGCAAAGGAGAACAGGGTCGCCAGTCGCCGACGGGCGAGGGAGCCGAGAAAGACCGGGGCCAGCCTCACCCCGACAGCCCATCGGATGTGAGGTGTAGTATCCGATCCGCACCCGCCGCAGCCTCCAGGGAATGGGTGACCAGGATGCCAATGGCCCCGGCCCGACGAATGCGTTCACCAAGCAGGTCGAGCACCTTGGCCCCGTTGGCCGGGTCCAGGTTGCCCGTGGGCTCATCCGCCAGCACCAGGCGCGGGCGGTGCACCAGCGCCCGGGCGATCGCAACCCGCTGCATCTCCCCGCCGGACAACTCCCTCGGCCAGCTATGGGCACGGTCCCCCAGGCCGACGGCGTCGAGCAATTGTTGGGCCGGATCATCCGCCGCTGGGCCGTCCGAGCCCAGCAGCCACAGGGGCAGGGCCACGTTCTGACGCACGGTGAGATGGGGCAGTACATGGAAGGCCTGGAAGACAAATCCCAGCTTGTTGCGGCGCAGGCGAGTCAGGGCGTCCTCGTCTAGGCTGGCGTAGTCCGTGCCGTCAAGGGCCAGCCGCCCGCCGTCCGGCCGATCCAGCCCGGCGATGAGGTTGAGCAAGGTGGACTTGCCGACGCCGGACTCGCCGATGATGGCGACGTATTCCCCAGGTTTCAGGCGCAGGGAGACACCCCGCAACACATGGCGGCCATTGAATTGGCGGGAGAGGTCTTCGATTTCGAGCATCGGTGTGGTGTGGTCCTGGGGCCGGGCCCCAGCATAGGCAGTGCGGCCGGCCCGAAGCAAGGGGGTCGCTGCTGCAGCACTCCCTCGACGCGCCACTCCGGGGGAGTAAGCCTGTGCCCCATGCGACGCAGGTGTCGGTCAGGTGGCGTGCCGATACTGCCAAATTGGCATTGTCCCTACAGGTTACGAGGGGATGATAAGAAGCGTAGAGGGCGACTCACTTCTCCGTTGGGTGGTTGTCTTACAAAGAGGGGCGTCCGGGCATCCGGCAAGTCCCCGAAGGGGCGATGCAATAGAAAAATTAGAAGCCCCGTGATTTGCTTTTCGCATCGAGGAATGTTGCCCCCATCAGGGCTTTCCGATGTCGCTAGACGCCAGCTTGCAGAGTTGTGCCCGTGAGCTGAGAAGACCCCCATTGAAACCATCATCCGGGATTTCCGGCTCAGGAGCATAACGATGATAAGTACGACCTTCCGATCCATGGTCTGGATCTTTACTACTCTGTTCCTGCTCATGGGGGTGCCCCTTGCCCAAGGTGCGGACGATGAGGAGGACGGAGCGAGCGGGGCGGAATCTAAGGCCAAGACCGAGCGCATCTACCCCAACAGGCGCTGCATGAAGTGCCATGGAGACGATGAGGAGAAGACCTCGGAGCGTGACGATGGGACGGAGGTCTACATCTATCGGGACGCGGAGGAGTTCGAGGCCAGCGTCCACGGCGAGCTGAAGTGCCAGGCCTGTCACACCGGCATCGCCAAGCTGCCCCACGACGAGCCGCTGCCCATCAGCGTCAGCTGCGTGGAGTGCCACCAGAAGACCTGGGAGGAGCAGAAGGACAACCCTGACCCAGAATTCAAGCGGTTGGACGTGGTGATCGAGCAGATCGACAGCTTCATGCACTCCGTCCATGCTCAGCCGAGCAAGAAGGACCAGGCGCGCACCAATGCCACCTGTTACGACTGCCACGAGCCCCACAACATCGGGACCATCGGCAGCGAGCAGCGGGCCGAACACCGCCTCAAGAACCCGGAGGTCTGTGGGCGCTGCCACGAGAAGGAAAAGACCGACTATCTGACCTCCATCCATGGCAAGTCCGTCACCGAGGAGGCCAACAGCGACGCGGCCGTCTGCTCCGATTGCCACACCACCCACGATATCGCCTCCCCCGAGGGCGATGCGGTCAAACTCGAAATCATCTCCAACTGCGGCACCTGTCATGAGGAGGCGCAGAAGACCTACCTGGCCTCCTATCATGGCCAGGTCAGTCGGCTGGGCTACACCAATACGGCCAAGTGCTACGACTGCCACGGCGCCCATAAGCTCGGTAAGGTGGACGACCCGACTTCGTCGGTCCATATCGACAACCGCCTGGAGACCTGCAACAAGTGCCACGAGGATGCCCCTGAAGGCTTCCTTGGATTCCACGCCCACGGCAATGTCCACGACTTCGAGAAGTACCCCTGGTTGTGGCTCACCGCCGCCTTCATGAACCTGTTGATCTTCGGCGTCTTCGCCTTCTTCTGGGTGCACGTGGCGTTCTGGTTCTATCGCGAGTGGCAGGACCGGAGGCAGGGTAAGGGCTACATCGCCAACCCGGCGAAGCCGGATACGGTCTATTTCCGCCGCTTCAGTGCCACCTGGCGCTGGGTCCACCTGCTCTTCGCCGTCTCGACCATGGTCCTGGTCATGTCGGGTATGACCCTGCTCTTTGCGCATACCGGCTGGGCCAAGGCCGTTGTTGGCCTGCTGGGTGGTCCGCAGGTTGAGGCCATCGTCCACCGGACCGCGGCGGTGATCTGGCTGACCGTGTTTATCGGCCACATCTTCATGGCGACGATCAACATCGTCCGCAACCGCAAGACCTTCAAGTGGTTCGGGCCTACCTCGCTGATCCCCAACTGGCAGGACCTCGACGACGTCAAGGCCATGTTCCGCTGGTTCTTCGGCAAGGCCGAGCGGCCGGACTTCGACCGCTGGTCTTACTGGCAGAAGTTCGACTATTGGGCCCCCTTCTGGGGTGCCGCGATCATCGGCTTCAGCGGTCTGACCCTGTTCCTCCCGACCCTCACGGCCCAGGTGTTGCCGGGCTGGGTGTTCAACATCGCCACCATCATCCATGCGGAGGAGGCCCTGTTGGCGACCGTGTTCCTGTTCACGGTGCACTTCTTCAACTCCCACTTCCGGCCTGATCGGTTCCCCATGAGCCTGCTCATGTTTACCGGTGCAGTGCCGTTGGAAGAGTTCAAGCACGAGCACAAGCTGGAGTACGAGCGCCTTGTCGCCAGTGGCGAGCTGGACAAGTACCTGGTCAAACCGCCGTCCGAGCGGATGATGAAGGGCTCGACCGTGTTGACGGTCATGCTCATCCTCTTCGGTGTGACCCTGCTCATCCTGGTGCTCACTGGCTACGCAACGATGCCTGGATAGCTGAAAGGCACATCGAGACGCTGCCAGGTTCCGCGGGGCGGAACCTGGCGGCTTACAGACCGGGCCCAAGAGGCCCGGTTTTTTTGTTCCACTATTTGGGGCGCGGGCTGGCGCAGGCCCCGCAGACTGGTTGGTGGCCCCTTGCCCCTCCGCCTGCTTTTCTATTGCCGCTCATACCAAGTGGAAATGAGAAGCCCTCGATTATTCCCTGCCTGACCAAATGGCAGCCATCAGATGCTCGCATAAACCGCTGTTTCGCCTGTTGCGTGCAAGGCGTCCCGGCTCACTATGAGAGCGGCCTGCTGACATCGTGACATGCAATAGTGCTTGGAAAGCCGTGATCGTGCCATTTTGGCAGATATCGAGTTTGTCTAAGTTATTGCAAAATATGTAAAAACAGTTGATCCGGGACAATGAACGGCGAGGGGGGAGGGTGCTGTAATGCACTCCGTTTGCGGAGCCCGTGGTGGCTCCAGCGCACCCGGCAGCGAAAACAACAAGAAGATCGTTCTGCTCGCCCTGTTTTGCTCGTACCCGATCCGGCGGATACGCATTGGCCCCAATCAAAGGGGGCCGGACGGCAAGGCAGGCGCTTCGCATCGACATCTCAGCATTACCACCAAGAGGACCCCACCATGTTGAAGAGAATGCTGACCGCCCTACGCAAGCGCTCTTCCCCCGTCGTCGAAGGGAGCGAATCATCGCTCTCTTCGACGGGTACGGTTTCCCAGGGTAGGCGCGGCTTCTTCACCAAGGCCGCCTTGGGTGCCGTCTCCATCTCCGGTACCGCCGGTCTGGCCAAGGTGGTCGTCGAATCGACGCCGGAACCCGACCTCAGCGACCTCTATCGGAGGGACCATCTCGCCGGCGAACAGGAACTGGCCGAGCGCGAATACGTCCTGATGTCCGCTTCGGAGAAGGAGGACATGGTGCAGCAGCTCATCGACAACGCTAAGGGCTGAGCAGGTCCCCGGACCCAGCCCTCCGTCTGGTCTGTCCATGTCGGTGCCCAGCGCGTCGCGCGGGCGCCAGGCCTTATGTGCCAGACCCTCACCTGCTGCCAGGTTTTATCGATCCCGCGATCCAGAGGTCATCCATGTCTAAAGACGACACCACCGCCAAAGGTACTACCGGCAATTCCCGCCGCGATTTCCTGCGTTCGGCGGGAACCTATAGCGCGGCCACGCTCGCCGGCGCCGCCATGCTGCTGACGGACCCCAAGCCCGCCAAGGCGACGGCAAACGTCACCTGGGCCGAGGAATTCCAGGGCAACTACCGCCTGATGACCGAGGAGGAGAAGCAGGAGGCCATCGACCGCCTCGAGAAGCGCTACTCCGAGGAGTTCGGGAAAAAGGTCACGGTCGACGGTTCACCCTCCATCGACGGTGTGCTGTTCGGTTACGCGCTCAACATTCAGAAGTGCATCGGCTGCCGGCGATGCGTCAAGGCCTGCGTGGCAGAGAACAACCAGTCCCGGGGCAAGGAGCAGGAGATCGAGTGGATCCGGGTCCTGCGTATGGAGAAGGGGCAGTTCTCCGCCGAGGACAGGGACCATGCCGGATATCCAGGCGACTACGGAATCCAGGTCGGGGGCAATGCGTACAAGCCCGCGGGCGTGGTCTTGGAGGGGCAACACTACTACGAACCGGGCGCCGTCCCCGAGAAGGATGCCTTCTATCTCCCGATGCAGTGCATGCAGTGCGAGAAGCCGCCTTGCGTCAAGGTCTGCCCGGTGCGCACGACCTACCGCGACCCGGATGGGATCGTGGTCATCGATTACAACTGGTGCATCGGCTGCCGCATGTGCATCGGAGCTTGTCCCTACTGGGCCCGGCGCTTCAACTGGGGCGAACCCAACCTGCCGGCCGAGGAGATGAATCCTAAGACCCATTACCTGGGTAACCGCCCGCGGATGAAGGGTGTGGTCGAGAAGTGCACCTTCTGCGTTCAGCGCACCAGAAAGGGCCGCTGGACGGGCTGTGTGGAGGTCTGTCCGGTCGGAGCGAGGAAATTGGGCAACCTGCTGGATCCGAACAGCGACGTTCGCAAGGTTCTGGCGACCAAGAAGGTCTTCCGCCTACGTGCGGACCTGAACACCTATCCCAAATTCTTCTACTTCATGGATTAGGGGGAGCCATCGTGAAACGCTTTTCTCAGTTCGTCCTCGATTTCATCCGTGCGGGCTTCACCGGCGGCCTCCTGTTCTGGGCCTGGATGCTCTTCCTGTCCTTCTTCATCATGCTCTGGGGCTACGGTGAATATGAGCAGTTTACCAAAGGGATGATCGTCACCGGTCTGAACGACCAGGTCAGTTGGGGGATCTACCTGGCCAGCTTCGTCTTCATGGTAGGCGTTGCCGCGGCGGCGGTGACCGTAGTGTTCCCTGCCTATGTCTATAAGCATAAGGAGCTGCACAAAATCGTTGTGCTCGGCGAGATGCTCGCCATTGCCGCGGTGGTGATGTGCCTGCTCTTCGTGATTGCCCATATGGGCCGTCCGGACAGGCTCTGGCATATCTTCCCTGTTATCGGCATCTTCAACTGGCCCAACGCCATGCTGACCTGGGACGTGGTCGTACTCAGCGGCTATCTGATTCTCAATATCGTCGGTGGCTTCTATTTTCTCTATATGAAGTACACCGGGCAGCCGATGAACAAGGCCTTCTATCTGACGGTGGTCTATATCGCCATCGTCTGGGCCCTGAGCATCCACACGGTCACCGCCTTCTTGATCAACACCATGCCGGCGCGGCCCATGTGGTTCCACTCGATGATGCCGATCAAGTTCATCACCACGGCCTTCGCTGCCGGCCCCGCCCTGATCATCATCGTCTTCATGCTGGTACGCCGCTTCACGCCGCTGAAGATCGCCGACGAGGCGATCCACATGCTCTCCCAGATCGTCACCTGGTGCCTCGGCATCGCCCTGTTCCTGACCCTGTCCGAGATCGTCACCGAGCTCTACCCGAGCACCGAGCATTCCCTGGGCCTGCAGTACCTGATGTTCGGCCACCACGGTCTTGATCGGCTCGTGCCCTTCTTCTGGACCGCGATGGGCCTGATGATCGGATCCTTCATCCTCTTGTTGATCCCAAGGGTCAGAAAGAACCTGGTCATCCTGCCCTTCATCTGTGTCGCGGCCTTTGTCGGCATCTGGATCGAGAAGGGCATGGGTCTGATGCTTCCTGGCCTGATCCCAACACCGGTGGGCGAGTTCTCCGAATACATGCCCAGCCAGATTGAGCTCATGGTGGTTGCGGGTGTTTGGGCAATCGGCTTCTTCCTGCTCACCTTTATGCTGAAAGGTGCGGTAGGCGTTCTCCTGGGCGACGTCCGCTACCAGGAGAAGGGGCAACCCGCTGTTGACGGCGCCCAGGCGGGTTCGGTGGCGACTTGAGCGTGGCCCTGGACGACCGATCAAGGCGCGATGCTAGGTCGCGCCGATCCCATCGATTTCTGGAGACAAAGACAATGACTAGCTATCGAGTGAAGGGGCCGGTCATGGGGCTGTGCCTGTTGGCGGCAGCGTCCTACGGTTCGGCTTACGGGGAAGCAGCCGAGACCAGCGCAGAGTGCTTCGAGAGCCGGGACGGTATGAGTCAGGTTCAGCAGCACGAGATCGCGCCCGGGGTCATGAGCGTGAAGTGCTCCCCGACCACCGGCGGCGTCCTGCTTTGGGAGGACCCCTTCGACGGGACCATCCCCATGGGGGACATGCCGGTCGAGGCCGACTACTCCCATGAAGAGGCCGTGGTCAAGCCGCGCGAGCCGCAGATCGATCGCAACAAGTTGCTGACGATCTGCTCCATGGCCTGCCATAACGGCGAATACGTCCCGTATCCCGAGAACAAACTCCCTCGCCCCTTGAAGATGCATCAGGACGTGGTCAAGGATTCTATGGACCTGAAGCATGGCAGGGGCGCGATCTGGTGCCTGGATTGCCACCATCCGGCAGAACGGACCAAGCTGATGGACAACTTCGGCGATGAGATCAGTTTCAATCAGCCCCAGCGCGTCTGCGGAAAGTGTCACGGTGACACCTATCGCAGGTGGCGCGATGGTATCCACGGCAAGCGCATCGGCATGTGGGACGCGGGCGGCAAGAAGCGCTGGTGGGTCTGCACCGAATGCCACAACCCTCACGATATCCAACAGGGCGACAGGAACTCCGGCTTCGCCCAGCTTCACCCAGAGCCGGCACCCATGCTACCCAAAGGCATGGATAACGCCGACCACGAACGCGTACACGCACAACACACTGAGGGGGGGGCACACCAATGACGAGCTTCAAGGACAAGGAGGACACCCGGCGCAAGGCCTTCGAGGCCATCTGGGAGAACCAGATCAACGATGTGTTCGCCGATGTGGCCGAGGCGTATGACAGGGCCAACGACTATGCCAGCCTGGGGGTGCTCAAAGGGCTGCGGCGGCGTTTCATCGCAACCATCGACGTCGAGCCCGGACAAAGGGTGCTGGATGTCTGTGCCGGGACCAATGTCATCGGCATCGAACTGCTGAAGAAGCAGCCCAGCCTCGACGTCTACGCGGTCGATCGTAGCGACGCCATGCAGAGGGTCGGTTCGGATCGGGCATCCAGGCAGGGCTTCGAGATCAAGGGGCACATCTGCGACGTGCATCAACTGCCGTTCCCGGACAATCACTTCGATGTGGTGACGCTGCAATATGCCACGCGCCACCTGCGGGTCATCGATGTCTTCTCGGAGATCAATCGGGTCCTCAAGCCGGGCGGGCACTTCTATCACTTCGACATGCTTCGCCCCGCCAACAAGGTCGTGGAGGACGCCTATTGCCTCTATCTGAAGGGCTGTCTGAAGGTGATCTCCTGGGCCATCCGCTCCGGACCTGAGGCGGTCGCCTGCCGCGAATACTTCGTCGATGCCATTCGCCTGTTCTACTCCACCGACGAGCTTTCTCGTCTGCTCGCGGAGTTGGGCTTTTCCAACGTGACCGGGCGGCCACTGCTCGGCGGGACAGTGGCCATGCACAGGGCCTGCAAGGCGTAGGGAGGACGAGGGGCACTGTCGCGTGCCGGTATGGCCGCGCGTCGCCCCGGACACTCCTTCGCCTGGCTTTCTCATTTGAGGGTTTACCTAATGACGACGCACAAGACGCTGAGCGCAGCCCTCGGGGCAATCTCTGTGTTAATGCTCTTGCCGCCCGCCGAGGCCACAGAAGCCCCGGAGTTGTACCGGGAGCGCACCTGTATCGCATGCCACGGGGCGGAGGGTCGGGTCCCGGTCATGGCCGAGTACCCGAAGCTCGCGGGGCAAAGCAGCGATTACCTGCTGGCGCAGATGAAAGACATCAAGAGCGGCACGCGCTCCAACGCACACTCCGTGGCCATGAAGAATGTGATGCACATGACAAGCGACGAGGAGATGGCCGAGATCGCGACCTGGCTTGGCAGCCTGCCCGAATAGGGGTTACAGGAGACTGATTGTAGTATGGGACGGAGGCTTAGCCCGCCCAAAGGGCGTCGGTCAGCGCCATCACCGTCTCGTAGTAGTCGTCCCGGTCCATACCCAGGACACCGGAACCGAAGAGCTCGGCATCGTCCGCGGTGGCAAGGTCGCCGTAATTGACCAGAACGGACTGGTAGAGGATCAGTGCCGGCAGGGCGTCTAGCTGATCCTCGAGGTTTGCATGGAGCGACATGACATAGCCATCGTCCGGGTTCTCGGAAACGGGGTCCGTCTTGGCGAACATGCCGGGCTCGATGCCATCGGTGGTGAACTTGATCTGGACGGGGTAGCGCGTGCTCTTCCGGTCGTCGAGGATGGTCAGGACGGTGGAATAGTCGATGACGGGGCCGTAGCGCTCGCGGATCTCCGCGGCCTTTGCGAGGGCATGTTGAGACACCGCGCTATGAATGACCTTGCCGGCGCGCTTCTTGGGCTTCGGTGTTTCTTGTTCCATGGCAACAGGGGCTTCAGGGTGGATACCGGGGCTTGCGGCTTGCCTTCCGAAGCCGCCGCGCCCGCAATTGGCAGGGAGCTTCATGATAACCGAATTCCACCGGATGCCCGATTCGGCGTCCGGGTGAGGCTATACCCATCGCACACGGGATTTCCGTTTTTCGCCGACGGTTTCACCAATACCAACAGCCTCCTACTGAAAACTGCCAACTGACAACTTCTTCGTATATCTATGCCTGAATATCAACTGAAATTCACCGAAGGCGACGAGGAGGACACCGAGGGCCGCCAGCGTACCCTCGACGAGCTGACGGCCTTCGTCGCCACCATGGACGGTCGTCCCTTGGCGGTCGTGACCCTCGACCAAGAGCAGAGCGCGCAGTGGGATCTGGACGGTGACGTGGACTACCAGGACGCCTACGGGCGACAAATCGTCGAACAGGTCTCCGATGGCGTCACAGAGACCCTGGTGATCCGCAATTGCGAGGGCCTCCCGGTGGCGTTGGGGGCGCTGGCGGAAGGCGTCGGATGGCAAGGTATCGGTATAGACAAACGATTGCGCTTTGAGATCGCCGTCATGCTCCAAAACGACGAGACCGAGCTCGAATAGCGGGACCCTAAGACTAAGACATTCATACAAGACCCCGGGAGACCATCGAGATGACCAAGCAGAACCTGTTTACCCTCATAACCTGCGCCATCCTCGCAACGGGCGGGGCGTTCACCGCAAACGCGCAGGAGGTCGCCGAGGTGGTGGCTGCAGAAGCCTCAGCGGGTGCCGTCGTCGCGCCGGATGGTGGACAGCTCTTCCTAACCAGGGCCTGTCTGTCGTGCCATGGTCCAGACGGTCGTACCCCCTTGCTGCCCATCTATCCCAAGGTCGCCGGGCAGAACGCAGACTACCTCTACAACCAGCTGCGCGACTTCAAGAATGGCAGCCGGAGCAACGGTCAGGCCGCGGTCATGCTCGGTCTCATGGCCGGCGTCAATGAGGAAGAGATGCGGGCTCTGGCCGATTGGCTCGCCGCACAGTAAGCGCACCGTTTGGTTCGCGAGCCCGGTAGTTTGAGAACCTACGCCCGGGTCGCCTAATGCGCCGGAGAAGTCAGCTGGTACCGGTGCCGCCATTGAGCCACAGGTGTACGCCGATGCTGGCTGCATAGCCCAAGGCAATGGCGGGTGTCCACTTGAGGTGGCTGAAGAAGGTGTAAACGCCGCGGGCCTGTCCCATCAGCGCGACACCGGCGGCGGAGCCGATGGAGAGCAGGGAGCCGCCCACCCCGGCGGTGAGGGTGACCAACAGCCACTGGGTCTCATCCATCTGGGGGTTCATGGTCAGGACGGCGAACATGACGGGGATGTGATCCACGATGGCCGAGATCACGCCGACCGCAACGTTGGCCGAGGTCGCGTTGGTTGGCGGGGCTGTGGAATCCCTTGTCGAAGCTGGCGCTGTCGATCGTGGAAAAGCGCGCCTGGGCGTCTTTGACCAGCGCCACGGCAATCTGGTCGTCGGTGCTCTTTTCCATAACTTGGTGGGTGAGGACAAAGCGGTGCTGGTCCTCCACGATGGCCACGCGCAGCCCCAACTCTACCGGCACACCGGCCTTACCCTTGCTGATCCAATCGGTGTGGCGCTCGAACACAGAGACGACCTTCTCCTCGTGCGGGATGCTTTGGCCGAGCAGGACGCGGCGGCGGATCTGGTCGATCTGGCGCTCGGCATCGCTCAGGTAGAGGTCGATCTCATCCAGGAAGAACTGGGCGACACCGGGCACGATCAGATGCACCCGCGTCTCGCGCACCAGGGCGAGCAAGGTTTCGGCCTGCTCCAGGTAGATGCGATGGGCCTCGCGCACGGCCTCCTGCTTGGCGGCGCGCTTGTCCGCGTCCTTGGAGGTGGAGTTCACCAAGGTGAAGACCCCATTGCCGCGGGCCGTACGCGTTACCTCTGCGGACTGAATGACAGTTCCCCATGCACGCCTGCCCGGGTGTACTTTTCGTTCCGCCAGATGCCGGCGAGGGACTGCGGCGCGGGTTTCAGGTGTAATACAGCACCAGGGACAGGCCCAGCATCACGGCCACCCAGATCACCATGCTGCCGGTCGGCCAGCTGCGCGCGAGCACGCCGTAGGAGCCATGATGCCGCGCCAGCATGCCCAGGCCGTTGGCCACCAGCGCCCGACCCTGCTCGCGCAGGCTTCGGTCGACGGGAGCCAGCCGGGCCAGCGCCGTGCGAATCGCCTGCGGCGCCGCGCGGCGATAGAGCCAGTCCACGTCCAGATTCACGGACTTGAGCTCCGGCGGATAGATCCCGGCCAGCTTGAGCCAGGTGAAGGCCAGCGCCGAGAAGGCCAGCAGCTGCAGCTGCGCCAGCACGTGGCTGACATCGTAGGGCCAGAAGCCGGTGTCATAAGGCAGCAGCCCGTACAGCAGGCCCGGGAAGCTGCCGATGCCCACGCAAAGCAGCGCGCCCAAGGTCATGGCCACCAGCATGTTGGCGGGTGGCTCGTGGGCAGTGTCCACGTAGCGCGAATCATGGGCGAAGAAGGCAAAGAACGGAATCTTGATGCCGGCATGGTGGAACACACCGGCGGCGGCGAACAGCAACGCCAGCCACACCACGGTGTGGCCTTCGTAGATGGCCGCGGCGACCACCATGGACTTGCTGACAAAACCGCTGAACAGCGGGAAGGCCGAGATGGATGCCGCCCCCACCATGCACAAGATGGCGGTCTTGGGCATCTTCTTGTACAGGCCGCCGAGTTCGGAACCGCGCATCTCGCCGGTCACATGCAGCACCGCGCCCATGCTCATCATCAACAGCCCCTTGAAGATGACGTCGGTGAAGGCGTGGGCGACCGCACCATTGAGCGCCAGCTGGGTGCCGATGCCGATGCCGACCACCATGAAGCCCAGCTGGTTGATCAGGCTGTAGGCAAGTACGCGTCGCAGGTCGTTCTCGATGACTGCAAAGAAGATCGGGAAGCAAGCCATCAGGGTACCGATCAGCACCAGCAGATCGGTGCCGGGGAAGCCCCGCGCCAACGCGTAGATGGCCACCTTGGTGGTGAAAGCACTGAGGAACACCGTGCCGGTCGGCGTGGCCTCCGGGTAGGCATCGGTCAGCCAGCCGTGCAGCATCGGGAAGCCAGCTTTGATGCCGAAGGCAATGAAGATCAACCAGCCGCCCGGCGCATCCAGGCCGATGAAATCGAAGGTCAAGCCATTGCCGGCACTGGCATACCAGATGGCACCTGCCAGCAGCAGCACCCCGGAACCCACCTGCATCACCAGGTATCGCATACTGGTAGCCAGCGAGTGCTCGCTGCGACGCGCCAACACCAGGAACACCGAGGTGACAGCCAGCAGCTCCCAGAACACGAACAGGGTCAGCAGGTCGCCCGCGAACACCGCGCCCACCGCGCTGCCGGCATAGGCAAGCGCAGACACGTCCTGCATCGGATCCTTGATGTGCAGCGAATACACCGCACCGATGAACGCAGCGAGGTGGAACAGGTAGCCGAACAGGATGGACAATGCATCCACCCGCACCGGCGTCAGCTGCAGGCCCATCATCTGGAACTCGACGACGGTGCCGGGCTCGAGCTGGTACACACCCCAGGCACCCAGCAGTGGGGCGGCCAACATGACCAGCGCGCGCAGCGGGCCCCGGCTGACGGCGACTAGGGCAGCGCCTAGTAACAGCGCGAAGGCGGGCGAGGACTCAAGCACGCGGATCCTCCCGGGATAACGGGTCGTCGCTCAGCGGCGCCTCGTCGTAGTAGTCCTCGTTGCGGATGAGAACCTTGCGCATCTCCTTTGCCAGCAGCACCAGCACCACGCAGGCGACGAAGCCGTAGACAGCATAGAAACCGAACATCGTTTCCCACGGATGAGAAATATGGCGGTGCAGCACCAGATCCAGGCCCACCAGGATCACGCAGGCACCCACCAGGCCAAGCACCACCCGGCGCACGTTGCGTGGGTTGTCGAACAGATAGGTCTTTTGCTTGTCGGCACTCACTGGAATACCCCTTCAAGCATCCGATAGATCGGGTCGGGTGAGAAGAACAATACGATGCAGCCGAGCACGGCCACGCCAATGGCCAGCAGGCAGGCGAGCGGCGCCTCCTGCAGCCCCCGATCATCGCTCGCGGGCTTGGCAAAGAAACCGCGTACCGGTATGACCACCAGGTACATGATATTGAGCAGCGAACTGACCAGCAGGGTTGCGGTCAGCAGCCACAGGCCGGTGTCCAGGGTGCCCTGCACCAACAGCCACTTGCTCCAGGTACCGCCGAACGGCGGCAGGCCGACGATAGACAGGGCACCGATCAGGAATGCCAGCATGGTCAACGGCATGCGCCGGCCCAGGCCATCGAGCTCGCTAACCCGCTTCTTGTGCGCGGCCACCAAGATGGCCCCGGCACAGAAGAACAGTGTGATCTTGCCGAAGGCGTGCATGACGATGTGCATGCCGCCCCCCACCACGCCGGCCGCCACTCCCAGCATGGCCCCGAGTGTGATGTAGCCAAGCTGGCTGATGGTGGAATAGGCCAGCCGCGCCTTCAGGTTGTCGCGGGTCATCGCCACCAGCGAGGCCAGCAGGATGCTCAGGGCCGCCAGGGCCGCCAGCCAGTCGGCCACGGCCAGCTGCCCGATAAGATCGATGCCGAACAGGTAGACCACCACCTTGAGGATGGTGAACACCCCGGCCTTGACCACGGCCACCGCGTGCAGCAGGGCCGATACCGGAGTCGGCGCGACCATGGCCGCCGGCAGCCAGCGATGGAAGGGCATCATCGCGGCCTTGCCGGTGCCGAACACATAGAGCACCAGCAGCACGCTGAGAATGGTCGGATCAACGGATGCGCCGAACACACCACCGGCCGTAAACGTCAGGGTGCCGGTCAGCTGCCAGGTCCAGACCATCGCCAGCAGCAGGAAGCCTATCGAGGTGCCCATCAACAGACCGAGATAGACACGACCGCCGCGGCGCGCGTCATCGTCACCGGCATGGGTGACCAGTGGGTAGGTCGACAGGGTCAGCAGCTCATAGAACAGGAACAGCGTCAGCATGTTGGCCGACAGCGCGATGCCCATGGTAGCCGCGATCGAGGCGGCAAAGGCGGCATAGAAACGGGTTTGGTTTTCCTCGTGGTGTGCCCGCATGTAGCCAATGGCGTAAACCACAGTGACCGGCCACAGGAAGCTCGCCACCAGGGCGAACAGCATGCCCAGCGGCTCCGGCGACAGTGCCAGGGTCAGTCCCGGCAAGGGCTCTGCCAGCACCAGGGTCGGCGCGGCCTGCGAATCCACCTGTCCGACCAGCGTCACCACCGACCAGAACAGCAGCAAGCCGCCAAGTACGGACGCGCCCTCGCGCACGTTGGGCCAGCGGGCCGTCGCAAAGATGGCAAGCACCGCCAGCAGCGGCACCAGGGGGATGAAGGCCAGCAGTTGCATGCTGTTCACCCGGCACCTCCGGTGAGCGCCGCGGCGGCCTGGCGGGCCAGGCCGACGGTGACCTCGGTATTCAGGCCGAAGTAGACGTTGGCGATCACCAGCAGCCACAGCGGCACGAGAAAAGACAGCGGCACCTCCTGCACCGCCACGTCGCCTTGCGGTTCAGTCAGATAGGCCGCCTCCACCAGCTTCCAGACATAGACCACCGCCAGGAGGGAGCCCAGCAGAATCAGCAGGGCGACAGGCCACAGCCCCTGTTCGAGTGCCGCCAGCACCAGGTACCACTTACTGATGAATCCTGCAGTAGCCGGCACGCCGATCAGGCTGAGCCCACCCACCACGATGGCGGAAATGGTCCACGGCATACGTCGTCCCAGCCCCGCCAGGTCCGATAGTGTAGTGGAGCCCATGCGGTAGGCGACAGCGGCCAGGCCAAGAAACAGAGCGCCCTTCATGAGCGCGTGGTTGAATAGATGCAAGATGGCAGCGGTGACCCCCGTGGTGCTGGCCAGACCGATGCCCAGCACCATGTAACCGATCTGGGCGACACTGGAATAGGCCAGCAGGCGCTTGACCTCGACCTGGTAGATAGCCGCCAGCGAAGCGGACAGGACGCCGAGCACCCCGACTGGCAGCAGGATGTACTCCAGCGGCATGCGCCCCAGCGAGAAGTCGATGCCGAAGATACCCAGCATGAAGCGCAGCAGCACGTAGACCGCCACCTTCGTGGCGGTGGCGGCAAGGAAGGCCGTCACTACGGAAGGAGCATAGGTGTACGCGTTGGGCAACCACAGATGCAGCGGGAACATCGCCAGCTTTAACCCAATGCCGACGGTGAGGAACGCGAAGCCCGCCCGCACCGTGCGGGTATCCCACACCGCCGGCAGCCGCGCCGCCAGGTCCTGCATGTTCAGCGTGCCGGTCATCATGTACAGAAAGCCGATGCCGATCAGGATGAAGGTGGCTCCGATGGTTCCCATCACCAGGTAATCGAAGGCAGAGGTCAGCGCGCGGCGGTCGCGCCCCATGCCGATCAGCGCATAGGACGCCAGCGAAGAGATTTCCAGGAACACGAACACGTTAAAGGCATCGCCCGTGGCGACGATGCCCACCAGGCCGGCGAAGGCCAGCATGAGAGCGGCGTAGAAGCGCGCGATCAGAGGTTCCGGGATCTCGTGCGCCACACTGTCCTTGGCTGCCACCATCACCAGCGCCGCGATGGCGGTGACGATGAGCAGCACATAAGAGCCCAAGGTGTCGATGCGGTACTCGATCCCCCAGGGCGGTGCCCAGCCGCCCAGCTCGTAGCTGATGGTGCCCGTATCGCTCACCTGAGACGCCAGCGCAACAGCCACGGCGAAGCTCAGCCAGGCCCCCGCCAGCGCCACCCCCCAGGCCGCGCGCGGCCGCTCGGCCAGCACGCAAAGAGGCCCGGCCAGCAGCGGGAGTATGACCACCAGAACCGGCAGATGATCCCACAGGCTCATCGGCCAGCCTCCTCCTTGTGGGCTGCATCGGCGTTCAGCATAGCCTCGTCATCCGCCAGGTCTTCGGCATGGATCTCGTCCTCTTCCACCGAGCCATAGGCCTCGTGGATACGCACCGCCAGTGCCAGCCCGACCGCGGTGGTGGCCACACCGACGACGATGGCGGTGAGAATCAGCACATGGGGCAGCGGACTGGAATAGGCGGTCACGCCCTCGGCGACAATGGGCGCCTGACCACCGGAAAGATTCCCCATGGTGATGTACAGGATGAACACCGACGTCTGAAACAGACCCAGCCCCACGAGTTTCTTCACCAGGTTGCCCTGGGCGATGACCACGTAGAAGCCCGCCATCATCAGGAACACGACGACGAGGTAATTGAAGATTCCCGGCACGAAGGTCATCGGCGGCGGCTCCGGCCGGCGAAGGCATAGAAAATCAACAGCACTACCGAGAACACCGCGATGCCGACGCCGAGTTCCACCAGCATCACCCCCAGATGCTGACCGTGGACCGGATCATGCGCCAGCACGGAGTAATCCAGGAAGGGCCGGCCGGTCAGCAGTGAGTAGCCGCCAACACCACCGTAGATGAGCACGCCGATAGCGGCCAGGCGGTGCAGCCAGCGGGGCGGCACCACGCTGCGGGCGCAGCCATCACCGAATACAAGGTCGTACAGCACGAAGGCAGTGGCAAATATCACACCGGCCTGGAAGCCGCCACCGGCGCCAAAGTCGCCGTGAAACTGCACGTAAAGCCCATACAGCAGGATCAGCGGTATCAATCCCTTGACCACCGAACGCAGCACAACCTGGTCGCCGATGGCGCTCACCCCCGGACGGATGCGCGGATCGTCCCTGATGCCAAGCAGCAGCAGCACCGCCAGACCGGCGGTGAATATCACCACGGTCTCGCCGAAGGTGTCATAGCCCCGGTAGCTCGCCAGCACCGCGGTCACTAGATTCGGCATACCCACCTCTGCCTCGCCCTGCTCGATGTAGCGCGGGGTCACGTGCTGATGGACGGGGGCAGACGGGTCTCCGAGCAGGGGCGCATCCAGCACGGCATAGACCAGGGCAGCGCCGGTGACGCCGACCACCAGGAGGCCGAGCAAGGGGTTGCGCCTGGGCAGGGCCTCCCAGCGTTTGGTCAGGTGCAGACTCGAGAGCATCAGCACAGTGGTGACGCCGGCACCCACGGCCGCCTCCGTGAAGGCGACATCCACCGCATCCAGGTCCATGAATACCGCGGCGGTAAGCAAACTGTAAACGCCGAACAGCATCACGACGGCGAACAGGTCGGACAGGCGGATGGCCGCCACGGCGATCATCACCAGAAAACCCAGCAGGGTGATGTCGATCAGGGCTTCGATGACCCTTCTCCCCCGGCATCTTTATCATTGTCGAACACCAGCGGCCGCTGGCCCCCGTGCAAGGCGGCCTTGGCCATTGCATGAGTGGCCGTGGGGTTGGTGGCAAGCACCAGGAACATGATCATGATCAGCTTCACCGAGTCCAGCGACAATTCCATCTGCAACAGCAGCCCGGTCAACAGCAGCGGCGCCGCCAGGGTCTCCGTGACGCCGGAAGCATGCACGCGCGAGAAGAAGTCCGGCATCCGCAACAGCCCTACCCCACCCGTAACACAGAGTATGCCGCCCAGAAACAAGCAGAGACCGCTGAGCAATTCAAGTATCGCCGTCATGCCGCCGACTCCGGGTCGTCGCGCTCTTCCGGCGCATTGCGGTATTCGAAGAAACGCATCACGGCGATCGTGGCGACAAAATTCAGCAAGGCGTACAGCAGGGCCACGTCGAGAAAGCTGTTCCACGACATGGCATGACCAGCCAGCGCGATCAGCAACACGGTCTTGGTGCCGAAGGAATTGGCCGCGAGCATGCGGTCGTATTCGGTCGGGCCGAGAAAAGTCCTGATCAGGGCCAGGAACATGGTCACCAGAATAGCGACAATGGCGGCAGTCAGCATCGGATCAGATCCCCAGGCTCTTAATCTGACGTTCCATCCCGCCTTTGCGCAGTTCCTCGATACCATCGGACGAAAGACTGTGCACCATGAAGTGGTCCTCCTTCACATCCGTGGTGAGGGTACCCGGCGTCAGGGTGATGGAATTGGCGTACAGCGTCTTGGCCAGCGTTGAGGTAACCGTGATGTCTAGTCGCTGCCAGGTCGGCCGTATCGGCAGGGTCGGATCCCAGATCCGTCGCACCAGGTCGATGTTCGACAGCACCACTTGCCACATCAACCATAGAAGATAGTACAGCAAACGCAGACGCATCGGCGGCACACCCAGCTCCCCGTCAACCCGGTCCATGCGCCACATGAACCAGGTCACGATCATCACGGACACAACACCGAGCGACGTAATAAGCACGGTGTAATGTCCGGAGAGCAGCAGCCAGACGACAGCGAAGAAGAGTGCGGATCGAATGTAGCGCATTTGTTGTTATTCTGTTCGGTCACATATGTCCGGGACAGACCCGAGATATCAATCTTTACTATTACAATCCTGACAGGGTCTCGGCACGTCGCGGCGCAGCAGGACCTCGGTAGATTGACCCGCGCAGCATAACCGGTCTTTGCCCCGGTTTAAACCGCCTCCTTGTTGGCGGCCGCGCTTCCGATCACCGCCGTCCGGCAAAAAGGCGGCAAAAAAACCGCCCGGGAGCGCGTCAGGTTGGCCTGCGAGAGCATCGGCGATCGGTCCCTCGAACGCCCGCACAGGGGCGCATCGCGGGGGGGATAATTTTTCTGTGGCCATAAAAGGCAGATCAATACGCATGCGACGTTCAACTTGTTTCTTAAAAACAATCATTCCACTGGTAATATTAAGGTAAAGTTTCAGTATTGCGTCGGCGAGCAAAAAAGCGTGGGGCACATCCATGCGACGTATTGCAGAAACATCAGGGGATAGAAAATTCAACCGTGCCACGACGACATCGGGCGGACGATAACTTGAACGCGACTGGCGAGCAAGGCCGGGGGAGGCCAGGGGAATCGCATAAACCTCCGCTAATATTCGCGGTGGCTGATGCAGGGTGTTTCCGGGGCAGATCAGGCGGCTCGAAGAGCAGTTGAGCCAAGTAGCGCTCGTCCCATCCCGCGCGCAGGCGTTTGTTCTGGATACCGAGTTTGGTGTTGCCGTTATTCAGCCGATTCAGGGCGATATGACGCAGCACGGCGAGATTCTCGCGGGCGATGTCGTCGCGCGCGCGATTCGTCCTCGCGGAAGGCCATGTCGAGGCTCCAGTGCACGGCGGATGGGGTCTCACGGCGGATGGGGTCTGGTCTCAGATCGAAGAGCGGGGTCTTGTTTTTTGGACAAAATACAAGACTTTACCCCGCACCTCCTCTGATTCCACCACCGCGCCTGCTTCGCCATCGCTACCACGGTGTGCTGGCACCCAATGCGCCGCTACGCCTAGCCGCCACCGCTTACGGGCGCGATGCGAACCTCGGCGGCGCGCAGCCAGCGGTCAAAGTCCCTGCCTCCCCCGCCGCCGCGCCCAGCGCTTCCCGAATTGTTCCGTCTTCTACCGCTATTCCACCGGAGCACGCAATGCGGGACATCCGCCCGTGCGTACCCAGAAAAAGCCTGGGAATTCGGCGGTGAGATAATCCGAGCGCTAACACTCTGGCGGTTGTCCTACACTTCCATCTTGGTCGCTCCAACACAGAGAGGTGCCCGATGATCGCCCGGATACTCACCGTTGCCGGCCTCCTGATCTCAGCACACGCTGCTGCTCAGCAACCCGTATACAAGTCCATCGACGCCAACGGCCACGTGACCTATTCATCAACACCGCCCCCAAGCGCCGCCCAAGCCGAGGCCGTCGAGCTGGCTCCGCCGCCGGCCCCTACCGAGATCAAGGCGGCCCAGCAGCGCGCAGAGGAACTGCAGGAGATGGGCGACCAAGCCGCCAGGCAGCGCGCGGAACGCTCGGCCCAACTCGCCCAGGAGCGGCGGGCGGCCAGCGAAGAGGCGGCCCGCCGACAAGCTGCCGGATCGCCTCCTGAGGCTGACAACTCCCGAAACTACGGCTGGGGCTACCCCGGCTATTTCCCGCCAGTTGTTCGGCCGCCGTGGCCTGAACACCCGGTCGCACCACCCCCGGGCCGCAACCCGGGGGCAAGACCCGATCATCCGGCTTACTGGCCGCGCGAACCGGTTCGGCCAGAGGTCAAGCCCAGGCGGCATGGCGGCTTGAGACCCCTGCCGCCCCCGAGAACCGATCAGCCCAAGTAACCCCCAAGCAGGCGGCAGGGTACCTCGTCCGGTCTGCGTGTGGCGCGCTGGATCCGGTGCGACACCATGACCTTTCGGCGTGCGATCGGCCGGCGGGGGCCGGATCGGTCAGCGGCTGGCCGCGTGGACACCAGTAGGTCGATCGTTGTCTTTCTCCGAGCAGCCGCGAGGCGATCGGGGCGTCACACCGCAGGCACGGCTGGCCGGTGCGCCCGTAGACCCAAAGGCGGCCGGCCTGATCGTTTGCCGGGCGCGGAGGGCTTATCAAGTCCTGCTATCACGCAATGCGTGATTATGAGTTAGGCGGCTATCACAAGCTACGAACGCATCGGCAACTGCGGTCACAGGCCGGAGGTTGGCCGTCGGCTAAGCGCCAAGGTCAAGTTCTTTGCGCACGGTTGACCGGCGGCTTTCCGTCCCGTTGCAGTCACACCCGAGTCGGCAAGGTGCGGCCGCTCTTGCCCGACTGCTGTCCGTTAGCCGCGTCTGAGGCCGCGGCCGGCCGGATGCGCGGACCGGTGGCGGCACACGACCCGAAGGCGACATTGGCTCCGCGAACAACGACGGCGGCATTGCAACCCATAGCCGGCGTTGCGAGAGTGAGCGCCCCCATCGCTGGCACCGCAGGTCGCTCTCGCCTGCGGACCACCCACCGGGGAGGAGACTCCCGAGCCGATGCTCGGCTGAGACCTCCTCGGTCGGCTCGCGCCTGACTTCGATCCGCAAATCTCTCGGTGGCAGTTGTTTCCTTAGGGAGAGGTACACGGCCGCCCCGGCCTCGCGCCAGCCCGCGGCGCTAAAAGTCTCGTTCCAAAGGTCGCTCTTGCACCGCTCGCGAAGTTCGTCAGCCTCTTGTTTGAGGTTTGTTCGACCCTCGAGCCTTCGCTGGCCAGATACTCCAGATCGCATTGGGCGCGGAGGCGGTATTCGAATTTTACTGTCCCTCGCTCCGAGCTTGAGCAACGATCGATTTCCGGCTAACCTGACGCCACTTGCTTTCCGTCCGAATTTCCTCAGGCATCGGCGCCCAGTCGTTACCGGGAAGTCTTCATGCTGTTCTCGTCCGTGACGTTCCTTTTCTATTTCCTGCCGTTAGTTGTATTGGGGTATCTGCTGGCGCCGACGATCCCGATTAAGAATCTATTCCTGCTCGCTGCGTCCTTGTTCTTCTATGCATGGGGCGAGCCGTGGTTCATTCTGATCATGGTGGTCTCAATTGCCATGAACCATATAGGCGGGCTTAAGATCGGCACAGCGACCGGTATGCGTCGCCGAATTGCTCTTGCGGTGACCGTGGTCGGCAATCTGCTGATTTTGGCGATCTTCAAGTACGCGGACTTCATTGTCCAGAACGTCAATTTGCTGCTGCCGTCAGCGTGGGCAATTCCGGTGCCGGGTATTCCACTGCCGCTGGGCATCTCGTTCTTCACGTTCCAAGGTATTTCCTACCTAATGGACGTCTATCGTCGGCATGTACCGGTCGAGCGCAACCCGATATACCTCGGCACGTACATTGCGATGTTCCCGCAATTAGTCGCGGGCCCGATCGTCCGTTTTGAGGCGGTCGCAAAGCAACTCCGAGCGCGCCGGACAACGAGAGGGCGCGCTTCGGTCGGGACCCGTATCTTTGTGATCGGCCTAGCGCAGAAGGTCCTGGTCGCTAACGAGGTTGCCCTGCTCGCCGACGCCGGATTTTCCGCAGCACACCCCAGCATGGTTGAGGCTTGGCTTGGTCTGGTCGCATATACACTGCAAATCTATTTCGATTTCGCGGGATATTCGAACATGGCGATCGGACTCGGGATCATTTTCGGCTTCACATTTCCGCGTAACTTCCGGCTGCCGTACCGCTCTCGCTCGGTGACCGAGTTTTGGCGGCGCTGGCACATCTCGCTGTCCAGTTGGTTTCGAGACTATCTCTACGTCCCGTTGGGCGGTAATCGCTACTCTCCGATGCGGACTTACTTCAATCTCGCCACGGTGTTCTTGCTGTGCGGTTTGTGGCATGGTGCAAGTTGGACCTTCGTTGTTTGGGGAGCGCACCACGGCGGATTGCTTATACTCGAACGTGCGTGGCTTGCCGGCCGACTGCGGGCCGCATCGGTGTGGCTATCCCGCGGCTATACATTGCTGGCGGTCATGGCCGGATGGGTGTGGTTTCGGGCCGATGACCTTCCTCACGCGCTAAGCTATTTTCGTGCTCTGATCGGGGCGGACGGTTTGTTCGGGATGAGTGCGGGAACGCATCTCGCGCTTTACCCGACAACCGTCCTTGCACTCATCGTCGGTGCAGTTCTTGCACTCCGCTCAGCGCGTGCTCGCTGGCTCCCGCCCGCGCTGACTCCGTTGTCATATAGACCGCACATTATTGTCGTCTCCACTGCCGATACCATTGCCATCTTCACTATGTTCGCATTGTCTGCGATGGCGGTCGGCGCCGGGTCCTACAATCCGTTCCTATACTTCAGGTTCTAGCATGCCCTTGCTGCGCCGGTACCGCCGCTGGTGGTCGCTCTCGATCTTATGCCTACTGTGCACCCCGTTGCTGTTGCAACTGGCCTCCGGTCACGCTTCTTTCCGCGCTAGTAGTCAGGAAGGTCGGCAGCTCCCTCAGTTGCCTGACCTGCCGACAGGTTTTTGGACGTTGAAGAATTATCCGCGGGCGTGGGACAAATATCTTGGTGATCACTTCGGCGGAAGGTCCGCACTCGTCGGTCTGAACCAACGGCTGCGGTTTGCGCTGAGTTCGCCGTCGACGCCGCGAGTAACCTATGGCACCGGTGATTGGCTGTTTTATGCTGATGATCAGGTCATGCAGCAGGCAATGGGCGAGCAAATGCGGGGCAAGGCGATCGCGTATCTTGCCGACTTGACTGCGGAAATGCAGGCTAGACTGAGTTCCGAAGGTCGAGAATTTATCGCGGCACTGATGCCAAACAAACATTCGATCCACCGCGAGCATCTCCCGACCTGGGCGCAACAGCCGCCCACCGCAACCGAATACGACCTGTTCCTCGCCGAGATGGCCAGAGTCGAAGTTAGGACCGTTGATCTCCGGTTGCCCCTGCGATCTGCGGCAGGACGGACACCCGTCTACAAGCGTACCGACACACATTGGAACAATCTCGGGGCATTGCTCGCGTTCAATACCCTAGCGACCGCGATGGACAAGCCGGATTGGGCGATTGCGCCGGAAGCGGCGCTTGGTGCTCAAAGATCAGCTACGACTGGTGACCTCGCCCGCTTTCTGGGGGGGGCTTCGCTGCTGAAGGACGAAAATTTTGGCTGGAGATTGCCGGACCCGAAAGACCGGATGCATGAATGGGGTGACAACAGGCACAAGAGCTATGATTTGCAAGGCTTCGGAAGCGGCGGCACTATTTTGGTGATCGGCGACTCGTTTTCGCGCGATTTTTTTCGACCACTGTTGGCCCGGAATGCTTCGCGGCTAGTTTGGATGCACCATGAAAGATGCCGTTTCGATTGGTCCGAGTTGGAGCGGTTCCAGCCGGACAGCGTATTGCTGCTGATCGTTGAACGTTATGCCGCTTCGTGCGCGGGTAACCGTCCGCGCAACATGCCGGCGTCCGTTTTGCAGGAGGGGAAGGTACCTCGAGCCGCCGCGCGGTAAGGGTAGGGATCGCCTGCGGATTCTCGGGGCAGGATTCCAGATTCCGGGGATTCCGGGGACAGTAGTATACGGAACTCGTGCAACTGGGAGCCGTTATCTATCCGCTGGTCTGCGACCGTTTTCCACGTAACGCCGATGGCTGCAATGGCCCGAGCGCTGTAAGTCGACTCCATGCCGACGAAGGTCCGGTTCCTATCCCACAGCGGAGGCAACGGGTGGAGGCGCGACCGTCCGCGCCTGGCCGATCGGCGTCGCAATGACAACCCAAGACAAACGCGCGTTTTCGAGCCTGTCGGGGAGCGTTGAAGAGGGTCGAGCAGACCGACCGAGTTGGCGCGGTCTGATCTGCGAAAATCTGGTGAGATCAAGCGAGCCCTAACACCTGCAACGCGCAGACAGCCGTCGGCATCGACACGCACCAAATCGGCGAGCAGCACCTCAGCACGTACACCAAAGACCGGCTGGAAGTTGCCCCGGCGGTGGGAAGCCCCTAAGTCCGACAGGCTCCTGGGAGCCTGTCGGACTTAGGGGGATCGAAGGGAGGGCGCCTGAGAGTGAGACCACTTTGTTCCGATTGCGAGGCGCATAGTGGGCTCTCTGTAAGCGACTAGCAGGGCCTAACAGCTATGGCAGTAGTAGTCCGGCAACCCAGCGATGCGGCAGGCCTGCTTGCAGCCGCCCTCCGGGAACATGGCCTCTAAAGTCTTGCGGGTGCAGGGGGCATTCGTCGTCAGTCGCTCGCCGACTGCCTTGAGTACCAGGCGGGGGGAGGGCGGGTGGTCGTAGGTAGCGTAGTACTCGCGTAGAAACTCGACCACGGCCCAGTGACAGTCTGTCAGGGTCAGCTCCTCCTCAGCCGCTAACGCCTGGGCGACATCCCGGTCCCAGTGATGAAAGTGGACCATGTGGCCCTTGTGGTTGAACTCCAGCTCGCGGCCGGCGATTTGCATCGCACTCATTGTCAGTCTCCTCCACCCATGCGGGCGGTTGTTCTCTGGGTTTGGCAGTCAAGTTGGCCTTCCGTGGTCCTGATTCTCAGCGATCGTTGAGGGGCGCTAGCCCCCTGGTCCATATTTTTCATTGCGAATTGTCAACCCAAATGTTGCCCTGCTTCGGCGCCTTAGGCTATACCGGTCGTCGGTTCGTTTGTCCGCCGATCGCCGGTCGTCGAGCCCGGATCGGATGGGACTTCCGCCGCAACTACGACCGCCTGCACCTGGTCGTCAACAACAAGCCGGTCTCTGATCCTGCCCGCGTTCTACGTCGCGAACCTTCGCGGGGGTTGTGTCTGGCCGCCGGCGGGAGCAAACGAGCAGACACTTTGGTGGTACGCACAGCCGAGCCGTAGCGAGGCGTGCGGACGGACGGCAGGGAGTCGGAGCTTGCGCTAGTACCGATGAAGCAGAGGAACACCGTCCATGCGGACCCAGTGGAGGAAAGCGCAAGCCGGGCGAGAAGAACTGTTGGGAGGCAACATGACGGGTGCACAGGAACCCGAGAGCGTGTCAACTGTCAACGAACACTCAGCGGATAGCCGAGTCGGCGAGAACCCTTAGTCTTTCTCGGCTGGCGGATATGCGGCCGGTTTGCCCGTTTGCGTAGTGAACCTTCTCGCACGAAGAGCCACGGCCCTACCTAATGCCCGGCACCATCCCGTATGACCTCAGCGGACGATACTGGGAGACGGGGGCGGCATTTCAAGTCAAGCGAGTCAGCCAGGCTGATCGCGGACCCCAGGAGCCACACCCCCGTCTCACCGCCAGAGTATCGCTCTCAGCGCCCTCCGGTTACCTGAAAATCGGATGGTAGACCCCCGTCTTCGCGTCTTCGCAATATCGCCGGGGGCGGCGCATCTGCGCCCTGGGTGGCTTTCAAGCCCACCCTAGACATCATGTTTTGACCTGCCCGTCCTCAAAGCTCGTGGGTTATGTTGAGGACGGACACATCCATCGACATAGAGCCACATTGAGGGGGGCAGGTCATGCAAGAGTTTAACGCAGCAGAGCATCCTATTGAGACGGGCTCGGCGCTGGCGGCGGTGCGTGCGCTCGACGAGGCGAAGCGGCACGCGGCCTACATCGGTCTGGACGTGCACAAGGAGACGATTGCGGTCGCCGTGGCGGAGCCGGGGCGTGGTGAGCCGATCTATCGCGGTGAGATTGCCAACACGCCGAAGAAAGTCGAGAAGCTGGTCGCCAAACTCAGCGAGGCCTACGACGGCGGCCTGCTCCTGTTCTGCTACGAGGCCGGGCCGTGCGGCTACGTGCTCTACCGCCAGCTCATTGCCAGCGGTCATGACTGCCAGGTGGTGGCCCCATCGCGCATCCCGAAGGCGGCGGGCGAGCGCATCAAGACCGACCGACGCGATGCCTTGAAGTTGGCGCGCTTGCTGCGCAGCGGCGACCTCAGTGCGGTGTGGGTGCCCGACCGGGAGCAGGAGCGCATGCGCGATCTCAGCCGGGCGCGCGATGATCTGAAGGGGCAGGAGCGCAAAGCACGCCAGCAGCTCAACGCCTTCCTGCTGCGCCACGGTGTGCACTGGCCCAAGGGCAAGAGCCGCTGGACACCGGCGCATGAGAACTGGCTGGCGGGGCTGAAGATGGACGACCCCTGGCAGCAGGTTGCCCTACAGACCTACATCGATGCCGAACGCGCCGCCGGGGAGCGCGTCGCCCAGCTCACCGATCAGCTCATGCGCGCGCTGCCCGAGTGGTCGTTGGCGCCGGTGGTCGACTCCCTGGTGGCGCTGCGCGGCATCGACAAGCTCGCCGCCATCGTGCTGTTGGCTGAGCTCGGCGACATCAGCCGCTTCGACTCGCCCAAACAGCTGATGGCCTTCCTCGGGCTGGTGCCGAGCGAGCACTCCTCCGGCGGGCGCCGGCGCCAAGGGGCGATCACGCTGACCGGCAACAGTCACGCCCGGCGCATGTTGGTCGAGTCGGCGTGGAGCTACCGTTTCCCGGCGCGCCAGACCAAGCACCTCAAAGCCAAGGCCAGCAACGCCTCACCCGCGGCCAAACAGGTTGCCTGGAAGGCCCAGGTGCGCCTCTGCGGGCGTTACCGCACACTCACCCGCGCCGGCAAGAACACCAAGTTGGTGTGCGTGGCCATCGCCCGCGAGCTCGCCGGCTTCCTCTGGGACATCGTGCGTCAGGAGATGCCGCAGCTGCCCCAAGCGCAAGCGGCGCAGCAGGGTATCTGAAGGCTTAGCCATGGCAAACCCCTCGCATCGGTGGTGAACGCCAACTGATCGGGCCATGATCCAGATAACAGACACATTGACTCAGGGCATCCGCGGCCGGTGTGGAGAACCCTTGTTCGGGCTATACCGGTGGTGCACGGGAGAATCCCTCAATGGGCATCCCGAGCGCCGATCCCTGCTCCTAGAGAAAGGCCAGCTCCGCGACGCAGTGAAGTCCAGTGGTACCCAATCCACGCATATCAGCATGATCCACCGTCGCAGTCTGCCGTCGGGTGCCTTGAGCCAATGTGTTTGTACCAAGGTCGCCATCGGCCTGTGGATATGTGGACGAGTCCGCATCCCTGCGGACCGGCCCGAGCAGAGCCGTGTGGACAACCTATGGACCGCGCCGAAGTCTCGGTGCAAAACGCCAGCACTGCGCAGGCGCGGCCCACAGGTTGCCCACACTCTCGGGCCTCTCGCCCACATACCCACAGGCCCTGCAACAAGCTACGTTTAAAAGAAGAGAGAAGAGGTAGAGCGACGACATCCAGTGCCAATAGTTGACAGGTCAAAACATATCAG
>CAWJRN010000025.1:0-35729 GCA_963845265.1 uncultured Gammaproteobacteria bacterium
CCTCATCATGCACGTCGACCTCGACGCCTTCTACGCCGCGGTCGAGCAACGCGACCACCCGCAGTGGCGTGGCCTCCCCGTCGTGGTCGGCGCTGAGCCCGGCAGGCGCGGCGTCGTTGCCACCTGCTCCTACGAGGCCCGACGCTACGGCGTGCACTCGGCCATGCCGATCTCCGAGGCGGCACGCCGCCTGCCGCCGGAGACGGTCTATGTCCGCCCGCGCATGGCCGATTACGCGCACGTCTCGCGGCAGATCATGGATGCGCTGGCGACCATCTCCCCGGTCGTCGAGCAGGTCTCCATCGACGAGGCGTATCTGGATGTCTCCGGGATGGAGGGCCTCGTGGGGCCGCCCGAGGCCATCGGCCAGCGCACCAAGGCCGCGATCCGCGAGGCCGTCGGCCTGACCGCGTCGGTCGGGATCGGTCCCAATCGCCTCATCGCCAAGCTCGCCTCCGACTTCCGCAAGCCCGATGGCCTCATAGTGGTCCCGGCCGAGGGCGTGGCGGACTTCCTCGACCCCATGCCGCTCACGGTGCTGCGCGGGGTCGGGTCCAAGACGGCACCGCGGCTCCAGCGCTTGGGCCTGGCGACCGTCGGCCGATGTGCGCCGCCTGCCGCTGGTGGAGCTGCGCCGGCACCTCGGGGCACGGGCAGGCACCGAGCTGCACCTGCAGGCCCAGGGGATCGCCGACGACCGGGTGTACCCGGCCACCGAGCGCAAGTCGATCTCCAAGGAGACCACCTTCGCCGAGGACGTCACCGACCCGGCGGTGCTCCGCGACACGCTGCTCTGGGCAGCGCAGGAGGTCGGGTACCTGGCCCGCCACGAGGGACGCGAGGGGTCGGTGGTGACCCTGAAGATCCGCTTTCGCGGCTTCGAGACCCACACCCGCTCGCGCACCCTCGCCGGTGCCGACAGCGGATGACACGACATCCACCGAGCCGCCTGGGCCCTCTTCGAGGCGGAAGCCTGGGCCGGCAAGCCGGTGCGGCTGATCGGCCTGGGACTGTCGGGCTGGAAGGCGGACATCGGTGTGCAGCCGGATCTGTTCACGGCCGCCGACATGCCGGAGCCGCACCCTCGGGATGGTCGCCTCTCGGAGACGCTCGACGCCATCCGCCGGAAGTTCGGTAGCGGGTACATTCAACGGGGGTTGTATCGGCGCAAATGACCGCCCGGAGCGGTGGGAGCCCCGCCTCGCGGGCGTTGGTCCGGACCCGCCCCCCACAGGCGCAATCAGGGAAACGGGCACGCGCTTCCTGTCACGACCCCTGCCAGTCAGGTCTGTCCATCACCCCGGGCAGCTGTCCCACAGCGCGTAACAGCGCAGCATCTCGTCGCTTGAGCCGTGGTCCTCGATCAGCGCGGCTCGGCTCTCGATCAGGTGGGCGAGGAAGCTCACGACCGCCCCCCGCTGGCGATCGTTGCAGTAGCCGTAGAACTGATTCTCGCGGCCTCCCGACTCCAGATGGAAGACCAGTTGGTCGGCGTACCACTCGTAGTCGTTGCCGGGTGCCGCCAGCGCCAGCCTCGCCAGGGCCGGAAAGTAGTAGGCGATGCCCTGCGCTGATGAGAAACAGAGGGGGTCCCAACCTGGGTTGCCCACGTCGGCGATGCACAAGGTGTCGCGATCACGGGCGCAAAGCAGCGCGTCATGCTCCGCGCATTCGCAGCAGTGCGAGTAGTCGGTGAAGTGCTCGGGCCGTTCGACGTCACCGAATGCGGCGTCGATCTGCGCCAAGACCTGCTCGTCGGTGGTCATGTAATGGTCTGGGTGTCTGGATGGCCTCATGCCGGCGGTCCCCTCGGCCTGTTTCCGCTGGACAAGGGGAGATGGGGTTCCGCCAACCATTCCCCAGCATACGCCCACACAAACCCTCCGACACCGGCGCACAGGAGGCCCCAAGGAGGTGGCATCTCCTAGGCCGTCCGCATCGGTACAGAGTGTGCTACGATTCGTGGGCACAAATTGGCCAGGACCAACATGGAACCACTCGACGTCTTTTCGGTACGGGATCTGCGCACGCGCTCGGGCGATTTGCTGCGGGACGCGGAACTTGGGCAGCTGTCCCTCATCACAAAGCACGGCCGCCCCGCGATTCTCGCCGTGCCGTTTGACGGGCGCCTGCTCGACCAGGGTGTCCACCGCGCCTTGGCCTTGAGCCTGTACGAGGGCCGGCACCTGACCCTCGCCCAGGCCGCGAAGGTCGCCGGATTGTCCCTGGACGGATTCATCGACCTCCTCGGTGCCCTCGGGGTCGCCGCTGTCGACTATCCCGCCGAGGAACTGGCGGACGAGCTGGACGCCGCCCTGTGACGGCTGTCGTCGTGGCCGACGCCGGGCCTTTGATCGGTCTGGCCCGGATCGGTCGCGTGTCTCTCCTGACCTCCCTCTACGGGTCTGTCGTCATTCCCGATCGGGTGCTGACGGAGCTCCACGTGGATTCGGATCGGCCCGGGGCAAGGGCCCTGTCTGCCGCACTGGCAGCCGGTGCGATCCGACCGCAGGCGCTTCCCGACGGCAGCGCGGCCGAGCTGGCGCGTCTGCGCCTCGTGCTCGACGCAGGCGAAGCGTCTGCGATCCTGCTGGCCGAGCAGATGAAGTGTCGTTTCTTGTTGATCGACGAGCGTCGGGGGCGGCAGATCGCCCGGGCTCGCGGTATCCCCGTAGTGGGTCTGGCGGGCGTGTTGCTGGCCGCCAAGCGCTCCGGGCTGCTCCCCTGCGTCGCTTCCACGCTGACGGACCTGTCCCGAGAAGGGTACCGGCTCTCGGATGCGCTGGTCAGCGAGGTCTTGCGCCTGGCCGGCGAGGCGGACTCATCCGGGTAACGCAATGGCCTCTTGGGGCGCTGCCCGGCGCGCGCGATTTGCGGGTGCCTGGCGATTCATCCGGCGCCTGCTCCATCCCTCACGGCAACGCCGGCAGCGTCGACCCCCACAGCTCCATCTCCGCCTCGCGGCGCGCCGCGTCGCTGTCCAGGCCATCCGAGCGTGTCTCACTCCGCCAATGTCGCGTCCGTCGAAGTCGGCGCGGATCGCCTGGGTCAGACTGACCTCGTCGAAGTCCCCGTCGCACGCCAGGATCCACAGCGTGGCACGCCCAGCCTCCACAGGTCGAAGGAGTCCTTCGCGCGGCTGAGGCTCAAACCCTGGCTGCGCGCCGCACGGACATGGCTCCAGCCAAAAGCGCGCCCGCTCACGCGTAACGCCCACCGACCGCCTCGCTATGTCACTCTCCCCTCTGCCTTCCTAGGGCAACCTTGCCCGACCCGCGGCCACCACGCTACGTGGGGTTGATGGATCACCTACATTGTCCCGAAAAGATTAGGGTCCATAATCGAGGTTTCGACAGGGGCGGACGACCCGGGAGGCTCCCGGGCACGCCACGCCGGAAGGAGGCCAGAGGCATGATCGATCTCAGCGAGGTGGGGGCATACCCAACCCTGAAGCCGAACGGCGAGTGGCAGGTGCGCATCGGCATCTACCTGCCCGAGATCACGCCCGATAAGGGCTACGTGCTCAAGGCGCGCATCATCCATGAGGCGGATCAGTTCGTGCGCTCAATCCCGGCGCAGGCATTCGACCTCGCCCCAGTTCCCGGGTCGCCCCTTGGCCTGTGGCGCGCGACGATCGACCTTACACCCGAGGCGGGGACCCACTTCGGCCAGACCGGCAGGCACCTGTACCGCTTCCAGCTCCTACGCGACGGCCGGCCCGTGGTCTTCTGGTTCTCAGACCCCTTCGGTCGAGAGAGCGCGACCGGCAATCTGTCGGCCTTCGCCCTGGACCCCGCGGCTGTCCCCTTCCCCTGGACCGACGCGGCCTACCGCACCCCCCACCTGGACGACCTGGTGGTCTACGAGCTGCACGTGGGCGAGTTCAACCGCACCTTTGACGGCGTGGTCACCCAGCTCGACTACCTCGCTGGGCTCGGCGTAAACGCCCTGGAGCTGATGCCCTTCACCAACGTCAAGGAAACCGCAGAGTGGGGCTACACGCCGCTGTCCTACTTCGCCCCGGACGAGCGCTTCGGCGGTCCGGCTGGCCTCCGGCGGCTGGTCGACGCCTGCCACGCGCGGGGGATCGCCGTCATCCTGGATGCGGTCTACGCCCACGCCCACCCCGAGTTCGCCTACAACCTGGTCTACAACGCCACCGGAGAGCAAAACCCCATGATGGGCCCCTTCCAGGGCGAGTTCTTCCCGAATCTGCCCGGCACCGACTACGCGAAGGCGTTCACCCGGGATTACTTCCTCACCCTCAACCGCTACTGGCTCGAGGAATACCACCTGGACGGCTTCCGCTACGACTACGTACCGGGGATGTTCGACGGTGGCGTGGGCACGGGCTACGCCGCCCTGACCTATCACACCTACCAGATCTCCAAGCCCATCCCGCGCTTTCAGGACCCGGCGGGTTTCAGCCGCATCATCCAGTGCGCCGAGCACCTGCCAGAGCCCCAGCGCATCCTAACGGAGACCTACTCCAACTGCTGCTGGCAGAACGGCCTGATGGACAAGGTCGCCAACAGCGCCTACTGGGGATATGCCGACCCGGCTCTGGCCTTGCTGCTCGATCCCCAGCTCCAGGGATACCCGCAGACCTATGCGAACCCCGGCACGGGTGAGACCTTCCCGGTGGCCCCGTTCCAATACTTAGAATCCCACGACAATCCGCGGCTCCTGGCCCGCATCGCACCGAGCGGACTGCGCGACCTGATCGGGGAACCGTGGGGGGATCGCAGCCAGTTCTACCGGTTGCAGCCCTACGTGATCGCACTGTACGTCGGCAAGGGCATCCCGATGCTCTGGCAGGGCCAGGAGATCGGCGAGAACTGGGGCATGGCCCCCTGGGGGTTGGGGCGAAACCTGTTCGAGCGGCCGGTGCGCTGGGAGTATTTCTATGACCCTTACGGCCAGGCCCTGGTGCGCCTGCACCGCATCATGGGCAACCTGCGCCGTAGCCTGCGCGCGCTGGGCAGCCGCACCGGCTTCTACTATTACAACGACCCGGCCCACTACGGTCAGGGCATCATCGTCATCCGCCGAGAGGCACCCGCCGCGGGCATCCAGCCTAAGCAGACCCTGATGGCCTTCATCAACGTCTCCGGCGCAGAGCGGCGGGTTTGGGTGCCATTCCCCGAGCAGGGCACCTGGGTCGAGCAGATCGACAAGGCCGAGTCGAACCCGCGCCCAGACATCAGCGTCGCCTTCGACGGCGAGTGGCACGAGGTGCCCGTGCCCTCCCACTACGGCTGCATCTACCTCAAGTCTTGACGGGGGGCGACCTCACAGTGCGGACGGGCGGCGGGCGCTGCCGCGCAGATCGATCTGGTTTCCGGCGCCGAGGGATTGACCACGGCTCCGTGTCGCGACACGCCTATCACGCCAGATACGCTCGGATGAGTTCACCTGTATCCTACGTTCCATCTATAAAGGTCGTACCGATGCGAGCCACCGCCACGGACACAAGAGAGCTACAGCTTCGAATCGAGACGACCGCCGGCCCGGCACCGCGATGAACGTACACGACATCGATCTATCTCTGATGCGCCGCTTCCGGACGCGCGCCGAGGAGGCGCTGCCGGGGCGCATCACGCGCGTTGTGCTCTTCGGGTCGCGCGCCCGCCGCGAGGCCCACTCCCGCTCTGACTGGGATGTCGCGGTATTCCTCAAAGGCGGCGCCTCCAGCAAGGACACCGTGGAGCTGGCGGACGCGGCCTATGGCCTGATCGTGGAAACCGGCCAGACGATCCATCCGATTGCCCTTTGCGAGGACGGTGGCGGGGCCAATCCGCTGCTGCTCGACCGGATCCAGGCGGAAGGGGTCAACCTATGACGGACAGTCACGCTGAGCACCTCGCCAAGGCCGAGCGTCTGTTGCGCCAGGCACAGGCCCTGAACGCGGCCAATGCCCCCGAGAGCGTCATTCACCTCTGTTACTACGCAATGTTCCATGCAGCGACGGCGGTGTTGCTGAGACACCGTGACAACGCCGCGCTGACCCATACGGGTCTCATCGGGACCTTTGGACAGTTCGCGAAGGATCGCGGGGAGATCGCGCGACAACATGGACGGGCGTTGAATCGCGCGGAGGATCTGCGACTGTAAGCGGACTACGGGGTGTCCTACCAAGACCTGGCCGAGGCCGCTGCAACCCTCCGCGAGGAGACACGCACCTTCGTCGACTTCTGCGGATCGGTCGTCACCGAGTGAAACGCCAATCGCGACCGCCGCCCCTGTAGCGAACGTCGCTGGCGTGTTGTTGGTCAGTGAGGTCTTGCGTCCGGCCGGCGAGGCGGGCTTTTCCGGGTAACGCAATGCCCTTGTGGGGGCTGCGAGGCGCGCACGCGATTTGCGGGTGCATGGCGATTCATCCGGCGCCTGCTCCATCCCTCACGGCAATGCCGGCAGCGTCGATCCCCACAGCTCCATCTCCGCCTCGCGGCGCGCCGCGTCGCTGTCCAGGCCATCCGAACGGGTCTGACTCCGCGCGGCGGCATCCTGCCGGTCCCCGGACACGGCATACTCGCTCCCGGAGCCCGTGAGCGCATCCAGTCCCAGGTCCTCGAGGGTGGGGTAGAGGCCCGTCTCGGCCAGGATCGCGAGCCACTCGTCGAGGTTCACCAAGTCCCAGTTCACGCGCCCGAAGTCGCTGACGGCGATGCCCGAGCAGTCCGGCGCATCGGCCTCGCCCCAGCCCCGACCGAGCTGCGGGCGGATCTGCTCGTTGAGTATCCGCGCGAGCGGTGTGTTGAAGCAGCAGTAGGCCTTGCGCCGCTCGATGCAGGCGCTGAGCAGCAGGGCGAGCGCGTATAAATCATCAGCCAAAGACGACCTTAGCGCGGTAGTCATCATTCCAAGCGGCCTTGCGGCGCTTCTGCGCCAAGCGCAGCTTGGAGGGCTCTTGTTCGAACAGATTCATGCACAGATGGCGAATCGAGGTCAGGATCGCCGGCGCGTCGCCTTTGCGGATGCGGCTGGCGTCTTCACCGAGGACGACATCCAGACGCCAGTGCAGGCGGTTCTCCACGCCCCAGTGGCCGCGCACCGCTTGGGCGAAGCGCTTGGCATCGGCGGGGATGGAGTTGATGAACAAGCGCCGCTCCACGGTGTGGCGATCCTCGATCCAGCACGCGCGCTCGACCAAGCCGATGCTGCGCAGTCCCGGCCAACGCTCGGTGTCGGATAAGGTGCCCAACTCCTCGGTAATCCAGTAGCGGCGCACTTCCAGCCGCCCGTGGTCCTTGTCGGTCTCCTCAGTGTAGTCATAGTCCACACCGGCGAAGCCCCCCGCGGTCGCGGTGGTGAAGAACTCCTTGACCTCCTCGTGCAGCGCACTCTGATTACCCTTGAGTCCGAGGACGTAGTCGCCGCCCTGATCGACGATCTGCGCGGCGATCTTGGTCTGACAACCCATCGCATCGATGGTCACGATGCAGCCTTTGAGCTCCAGCAGCTCCAGGAGCTTGGGAATGGCCGTGATCTCGTTGGATTTCTCCTCGGTGGCTTCTTGCCCCAGCACCAGACGGTTGCTGCTGCCCCAGGCGCTGACCATGTGCAGCGCATGCTTGCCGCGGCGCCGATCACGCGAGCCGCGCGCCGTCTTGCCGTCGACCGCGACGACCTCGCCGTCGGTGACTTCAGCCACCGTGCGCGTCCAACTGCAAAAACACGCCTGAAACGTCTTCGGGTTCAGCCGCGAGAGCACCTCGGCAATGCGATCGTGCGGGGGCACCCCATTGGCAAACGGCGCAAACTTGCGCAGCCAATCCAGTTTCGCCTTGCCGAACTCTTCCATCGCCTCCCAGCCTTCCGCTCCGCTGAGCATCGCACAGACTGCCAGTAGCAGGATTTCCATCAAAGGGTATAGCTTGTTGCGCTCAACCCTAGGATCCCGAAGCTGCGAAAAATGTTCGATGAAGCTGGTCGACATGAGAAACTCCTAAGACAGTTTCTCGGTATCGTGCCGCAACGGATTGTCCTTGCACAATTTTATACGTGCTCGCCCTGGGTGCGGTCCTGCTCCTAACAGGATCGATGCAGAGCCGTGCGGTCGACTTGACCGGCACGCTCTGGGCAGCGACCGCCCAACGCGAGGGACTGGACCCCACCTTGCTCTACGCCGTGGCCGTTCAGGAGACTCAGCGGCCGCGCGGCCCGGGTGCGGTCTCCCCGTGGCCCTGGACGCTGCGCACGCAGGCCGGTCCGCGCTCCTATGAGAGGCGGCTGTCGCCGACCTGCAGGCGATGTCCCGGGATACCCGCGACATCGACGTCGGGCTCCTGCAGGTCAACCTAAACCGTCACGGTCATCGCGTCGGCGATCCGGCGACGCTGCTGGACGCCCGGATCAACCTGGTGGTCGCCGCCGACATTCTGGCCGATGCCATCCGCTCCGCTGGAGACGACCTGGCGCTCGGCATCGGTCGCTTCCGTCACCCCCACGACGATTCCGCGGCGCGGGCCTATGGCCGCCGGGTCCTGCGATTGCGCGATGCCTTGCACGGAAACGCCCCCAGGGAGTCCCGCCAAGATGTGCTCGACCTGTGGCGCGCCAGCGCGGTGCTCGATCTGGTGGCGGGTCCCGAGTCTCGTGGCAATTACAACGCCTGGTACGCCCAAGCCCACCAGAGCCAGGTCCAGCTGGCGGATCTGACGGTCAGGGAGGTACGCGCCCTCCAGGACCGGCTCGTGCGACGCAACGGCGGTTCCGCCGTTGGCCGCTATCAGATCATCGACGACACCCTGGCTGGCCTCGTCGAGCGGTTGGGGCTGACGGGCAACGAGCGCTTCACCCCAGCTTTACAGGACCGAATGGCCATGTACCTGGCCCGCGATGCCGGGCTCGAAGCGTGGCTCACCGGTGCGCTCAGCGACGAGCGTTTCGCCGCGAACCTGGCGCGGGTCTGGGCTGGATTGCCCGGGGATCATTCGGATCGGAGCGTCTACGCGGGGATTCAGGGCAACCGGGCGACCGTCGGCTGGCGCGCCGTGGTGGCCTCCCTGCGCGGCATCCGTTTCGACGGTACCAGGGCACCGTAACAGCGAGGGTCGAACGATGCGGGACGTAGTGCATGAGCCCGTGGGCGCTCCTCTGCCCGAGGAGATCTTCCAACTGAACCTGTCGTACTTGTTGCTCGCCCAGCGCCTGATCGCGCAGGACGCAGCGCCAGGCGGAGATCTTTCTGGGGGTCAAGGAGCCCCTGACATCCTGGTTGCGCGGCGCCACGGTGAGTGCCATCACGGCGCTCGCCAACTCCCCGGTCGCCGTCCATGCGCTTCGCCTCCCGCCCAAGGCGGCCGGTAGCGTGCTGGCCGCCTGCAACGACGCGCAGTGGTTCGGTCCGGTCCATGTGGCGATTTCTGCCTTGGAGGTGTCGCATGGGCGTTCTCGATGAGATCGAGCGGATGGAGCTGGCCGTCGAGTTGCTCCGCCGCAAGGCCCGTGTGTCCATCGCCCACCACGAGACGGGGGTGTCGCGCTCGAAGCTCCGTGCCCTGCACCGCGAGCTGCATGGCCGCGGCGCATCCTGCGGACAGATCCCGGCGATCGGGGGTGCGACCATCCAGACCCGCACCCAGCAGGTCCATGCCGGGCTCTTTGCCGCGCTCTACGAGCGCTACGCCGGGCCCGGCATGCGCCGACAGCTCGCCATTCGGGCGGTCATCGCGGCCTACGACCTCTACCGCCTCATGGCGCTGCCGCAGGCCCTGCTCGACTTCAACGACGCCTGGGTGATCGCCAGAGATCTGCGCGTGGGCACGTCCGAGTTGCGCTACTGCGCGGCCTGCGAGGTGCACTATCTCTTCTCCAGCGCGAGCCGGCTGGCGCCGACCTGCCCCTTCTGTGCCCTGTATGCGCGTCGGGGTGGACGCACTAAGCAGAGGATGGTGCTGCCGCGAACACTGGACGGGCCTTCATCGGATCCGGCCGACGGACCACCCGCCCCAGCCGGGAGCCACACCGAGCCCAATTGAACGTCACCGCCCGGTTGCCGAAGCGACCTTCCTGGGGTGACGCTTCGTAGGACCGGGTGTCACGTTCCCAGGGCAGGCGGACGCGGCGCCGCATCCGTGCGCGGCAAACGTCAGGCCAACTATAGGTCGCATACGCTTTGCCGGTCTGACGATTGGCGACCGCGAATGGACGAGCGCCGCGGACCGTGGCAGGGTAGGCCTATGCGCCTTCTCTTAGGCGGGATTCAAGAACGCTTCGGCGTCATGAAGGGCTGCCCTCACCCCGGCGCGCTCCCAGAGAGTGAGGGTGACAAGGAGCGCTCGCAGCGCGTGTTGATTCGATAGAAGGTCGCAGTGATGAAGAGCCGATTCGCCTGGGTACTGCTGATGGGTCTGGGACTGGTGGGGGCAGCTGCCGGGGAGGCGAGCCGCATCGAGCTGCGCGACGGCAGCGTCATTTCCGGCGAGGTCGTGGGCTTCGCAGATGGCCGCTACCTGGTCGAGTCGCCCGCCTTGGGCCGGGTGAGCATCGACCAGGCGGAGATCCGCTCCCTGCAGCCTGGCGGCGCAGCCGGTGGCGGCGCCAGTGGATACGGGGGGTACGGGGCGCAGATCACGGACCTTCAGCAGCAGATGATGGGCAACGCCGAGATCATGGGCATGATCACTGCCCTGCAGAGCGATCCGCGGGTCCAAGCGGCGCTGGCCGATCCGGAGTTCATGCAGTTGGTGGCCTCCGGGAATCTGGGCGCACTGCAGAGCAACCCGCGGTTCAAGGCCCTGATGAGCAGCCCCGGCCTGCGGACCCTGCAGGAACGGATGTCCGGGCAATAATCGACGGCGAGACGGAACCGCGCAACGGGACCGGCCCGTCTGCACCCCGGCCAATGAGGAGAGACGAGGCACCGGCCAGCGGCTACCCGGCACAAACCTGGATCAACTTCGGGCGCGGCGTCACCTTCCAAGCGCAGGGGCCAGCGGCGATCCATTGCATCTAACCGGCTGGCGGCGCACAGACCAGCGACCGGACCTGCCTTGCGCTGGGCCCGCAGTGGCATCCTCCGCGGACGCTTGGCTTCCCAGCATACTCGCCGTAACCTTCCAGCCCGTGAGACCGGCGGCGGGGCCGCTACCGAGGGCGGGCCAGACTATGAAGCAACGCGGTGCAGTCTGTGCCAGGCTGATCGACCAGCGGCATCACCTCCCGCACGCCGTCGGGGCGCTGGCAGATCGCCAGGCCCGGGGGCAGCGCACTGACGCGCACTTTACGGCCGGCCTCGGGCGGACCCCGTTGACGGTCCTGTCCTACCTGGCTTGGATCGGGGGGCGTTCGCTGCAGGAGGCGATCCAGCTGATTCACCGGAGACGGCCGGCGACGTTGCCGGCTTGGGAGGCTCACCGTGGCTGCCGGGAAAACCCGGCCAATCGGCACCGCTGCCCCATCGAGCAACGCGCTCATGAGCTGTCGCAAGCGCGACCCCCGGGCCAGAGCGACCAGGAAGCGGACTGGCTGCAACCGCAAACGGGGGTCATACGCTCTGTCCTGACGGCGATCGACTCGCCAGCGGACGCAATTGTCGGATGAGGCAGGATGATGCGAACAACACCAACAAAGTTACGCAGGGTACTGATCGGCATCAGCGCGGCGCTGTTGCTGGTGGGAGGGAATGCAATGGCCATCGAAGAACCCAAATACGAGGTCGTGAAGACCTACCCCAACTTCGAGCTGCGCCGTTACGCCCCCTTCCGCATAGCTGAGACCGAGGTCACCGGCCCCTTCGACGAGGTCGGAAGCCAGGCATTCCGGATCCTCGCCAGCTACATCTTCGGCAACAACCGGGCGCAGGAGAAGATGGAGATGACCGCCCCCGTCAACCAAAGCCCGGCAACCGGGGACAGCGAGAAGATGGAGATGACGGCACCGGTCACCCAACGGCCCAAGGAAGGCGCAGACGCGGACACCTTCGTTCTGAGCTTCGTCATGCCGTCGCGCTACACCCTCGATACCCTGCCCGAGCCTCTGGATGCGCGGATTCGCCTGCGTGAAGAGCCCGCCAAACTCATGGCCGTTCACGGCTACACGGGCCGATGGACCCAGTCCAACTACCGCGAGAACGAGTCCCTGCTCCTGACCGCGGTCCGGAAGGCCGGCCTGACGCCCGTGGCCGCGCCGATCTATGCGCGCTACAACTCACCCTTCTCGCTCTGGTTCCTGCGCAGGAACGAGGTGATGGTCGAGGTCGAGGCATCGCCGTAGCGGGCGCCCTGGCCGGAGGCGGCCCAACTCAAGTAGGCCCCTCGGGCGCAAGCGGTGTCCGCCGCCCCCAATCCCCCACGCAGCTGACTGGACGCTACCGGACTGGGCTGCGGTGCCCCGCGACCTGCGACGGCCACCCGCCTCGCCCCTGCCTTTGACACCGCACCGGTGCTGCCCTAACCTCCGGCGTCAAGTGATGCCCAATCGCTTGAACCTCCAGACATTTTTCGTGTTGACGCGATCCGCACCCCATGTAATGGCGGCGAAAGGCGGGGGGAGTACCGGGTGGAGGGTGACCGGCAGGCGTCACTGGGTGACCGTGTGAAGACCGGCGCGAGTCCAGGCGGCGTGGTCAACCTTCCTTTGGCGAAGAATTGGATGGAGTCCAGATGTCATGCCTTTGCAGAACCGAGTGACGCCGTGGGGTGAGATCGTCGTGCTGCCCGAGCGCGGTCTGCTGATGGGCAACCGCGGGTGCCTGCACGATGGGCACCGTCGGGTGGTGAAAGGCTGGGCGCGGGCGCCCTGGGTAACTTGTCTGCTGCAGTTTGGGGACCGGCACCGCGAGATCATGGCGCCGGGTCAGTACACGGAGCTGTTTTTCCTGGACGAGGCGACGGCGCTCGCGGCTGGGCACCGGCCCTGTGCGACCTGCCGCCGCGCGGACTACGACAGGTTCAAAGCGTTGTGGCTGGCCGCAAACGCCGATCTGGCCGCGGCCACAGACCGGACGATGGCGGCCATCGACCGGCTGTTGCACGTCGAGCGGGTCGATGCCGGTGGGCGGAAGCGTACCTGGTCTGCACGCCTCGGCGAGTTGCCGGACGGGACAATGGTAGCCCGCGAGGGGACGCAGGAGCCCCTGCTCGTTGAGGGCGGCGCCCTGCATCCGTGGACTCCGGCCGGGTATGGCCCGCCTCAAAAGGCGTCAACCGACATGCCGGTGCAGGTGCTGACTCCGCCTTCGGTGGTGAAGGTACTTGCGCGTGGTTATCGGCCGGTGGTGCACCCCAGCGTGGGGATCCCGGTCGCGATGCAAGTCCCCCCAACGCCAGCGCGGCCGGCGCCGGTGACTGAGCCGGCGGCGGATCGGCCGCCCCCCGAAACGGCCAGGGCCACTCCGTTGGCCGGGTGCGAGCCAGAGCCGCCTTCCGCTGCCCCGCGTGCCGACACCCCCGCGAACGGTGCTGGGGCAAAACTCTACCGGCTTGAGCAGACTCCGGCCGGGAAGGCACTGTACACCTACTTCGCGGCCATTCTGATCGCAACCGGGATGGACAAGGGGGCGACCTACCCGCTCAAGAAGTTCCTGAAGAACTTCAGCGGCCACGAGCAGGCGGGCCGGATCGAAAAGGTTCCTGGCGGTTACCGCCTGACGCGTGTGGGTCGGGACTATTTCGCGGACCGGTACCAGTTTGGCAACCCGCAGCACGTGGATCGTCGGGAGGTGGAGGCCGTACTGCGGCGGATCGGAACCGGACAGGCACCCGGGTGGGTGCCTGTCGCTTGACAGAGCAGAGCCGGTGGGCGAGCGCCGCGAGCTGGGCCCCACATACGGGGCCGGTTGGTGTTCTCCGTCTAGAAATGGCCGAAGATGAAGCCGCTGATGGAGGTGCAAAGGCTCTGCACCTCGGGCTACTCCGCGAGCTGGACCTCGATCCAGCAGACCATCGCAGTCATGGCTTCCGGGTCCACCCCGCTGTTGGTGGTCAGGTTCACTGGGACGCGGCCGTCGTCCATCAGAACGACTCCTACAGGGCCGTATCGAGCAGCGGTGTCGTATCTCGTATCGGCCAGGCGGACGCCGAAGACAACGATGAGCAACCGATCCACGCCCATCCGCCCCTCAGGCGATTCCGGTGGCAGCATCCTCAACCGCTCTGATCGGGCGGAATCTCCGCTGCCGGGTAACACCCGCTGGCCGGAGTCGGCCAATTGCTGCCGGTCAGGTGACCGCAGCGAGCGACTCCTTCACGCTGGAAGCCGACAGTTGATTCCGACGAGAGGTAGCTGGATCGGGTAGCCACTCTTTGGCATCCTGCGTCGCCCTGCTACGTCCGCAAGTTGGTCCATACCGGACCGAGCGCGCTCTCCAGCGAACGAAAGCACCCTGCAGTCTCTATGTCGGCGGCGCGGGCCGAATCCCATTGCCCCCGTCTGGCGAACGGCGGGATGCGCTCCATGCCCGGATAGTCTGTGACGCAACCCAGTGTGTCACACAAGATCGCGCGCAATCTCCTCGTTCCAGGTCTCTGCGTACACCCGACGCTCACCCTCGAAGGCATCAAGCTGAGCATGGAGCTGGAAGTGGGTCGGCGTCGATGTCAGTAGAGTGCGGGTTACCGTGCGCACGGACCAGTCACCGCGCCGAAAGGCGCGCTTCCACAGCGTCTCACCACGTGCTGAGCAGAAGTCCATGCCTTGGTAGCTATACCACTCCAGGGCCCGTCTCTGAAGGACCAGGTCCAGATCCGGAAAACGGACCGTGCCGTCGTCGTTGATGACCTCGAGGGTTGATGTGTCCGCTGCCAGGTCTCGGATAACCCGCCAGTTGTGGTGTGGTGTTGTGAGCTGCTCTTTGGTGCAGACCGGCGCGCCTTCCGCCGGCGCGAAGGCGATGTGGGCGTCTGCCGAACGTGCATTGCGCTTCGGTAGAACGAGCCTGCTTGTGCCGGTCTCGATCGTGAGCCGGACCGGCTCCGGTGGTGGCCATGCCAATGGCCAGTACGAGGTCGAGATGGAAAGACGCAGCCGGTGCCCTGCGGGAAAGCGCTGGGCGATGTGGTTGAGCGTGACCTTTACCCGGTACTGTTGACCGGGGGTCAAAGGTGAAGGATGTTCGCTCCCGTCGCGGTGCGTGAGATTAAGAAGACCATAGGTGACGCGGGTAGCCTGGTCATCCGGTTGAACGTCGGACAGTCGTATCGCCACCATGGCGACGGGGCGGTTGGCGCTCAGGTTGAGCTCCACTACGGGTGCGCCAAGGATCTCCTGGGGTTCATTCAGAGGTGGGCTCGTAAACACCAGGGCGCCGCCGTCCTCCTCGCGTTGATCATGGGGAAGGTCAGGCGTGGCCGCATAGGAGCACCACTTGCCCGCAAACAGGCCAACGCTCAGAGGCGACTGGACCGTCATGATTCTGCGTTCGACGGATACGGCATCCGCGTTGAGTACCCCCGGCCACTCCAGAGTGTAAGTCCGCTCGCGCATATTTTCCGGGGGCCATGAGGACTCTCCGACCCAACGGCCGGGACGCTCGTGGTAGTAGGTGGTCGGCGGAACGCTATCCTGCATCCAGGCCCGCAAAGCCGGCTCCTGCATGATCCCGGTTTCGATCCCCTTGAGCCATTGGTCCCACCACCGCAGGCATTCTTGGAGGAACCCGATGGCAGGTCCCGGCACCCCCTGGTGCGGATACCGGTGACTCCAGGGGCCGATCAAACCCATGCGTGGTCCGCGCAGGTGCTCCAATAAACGGAACACCGCATTGGAGTAGCCGTCCGCCCAGCCACTGACGGCCATGACGGGGCATCGGACCGTCTCCCAGTCCTCGCAGATCGAGCCATGCCGCCAGTAGGCGTCGCGCCGCTGATGTTTGAGCCACTTCGCCAGCCAAAGCCCGCTCCCCCGCAGGCGCTCGCGCCACATCCCCCTCCAGGCTTCGCCCACAACCCCAGGGTCCGGAGGGAGGGAGTTGTAGGCAAACATGGTCGATGCCCACGACAGGTTGTCACCGAGCAAACAGCCGCCCATGTGGTGGACGTCGTCGGCGAAACGGTCGTCCGTGGAGCACACAGAGACGACGGCCTTGAGTGCGGGTGGCTGCAACGCGGCAATCTGCAAGCCGTTAAAACCGCCCCAGGAAATGCCGATCATGCCTACATTTCCGTCGCACCACGACTGTCGGCTGATCCAGTCGATCACGGCGACACCGTCGTCAAGCTCGCTCTGCAGGTATTCGTCCTCCAGTACGCCCTCCGAGTCGCCGCTGCCGCGGATATCGACCCGCACGCAGGCGTAGCCATGGCCGGCGAAATAGCCATGCATGGCGTCATCCCGGGCCCTCGTGGAATCCCGTCGCCGGTAAGGGATGTACTCGAAGATGGCGGGCACCGGAGGATCGCCGGCGTTCTCGGGCAGCCAGATGCGGGCCGCCAGACGCAAGCCGTCGGCCAGCGGGATCCAGACGTGCTCGATGGTTCTGACTGCCTGAGGGAGGTTGTCGTTGATGTGCATCGCAAAGGCCCCTGGTCCGATCAATCATTCATGCGTGTTTCCAAGCGCAGCGGCAGCCGGTCCATGCAGGCGTGGAACTTTGCCTCGAGCTCCGCCTGGCTATTTGCTCCTACGAAGATTGTAGCCACCTCGAAGCTGTAGCTGTCCTGATCGCGCAGCTCGGACAGGCACATTCCCTCGTGGACTGCTACCTGGATTTGTGTGCAGGGCACATCCCTCTCCACCAGTGCGATCTCCGCCGCGGTCGGTACCCCGATCACCCGAGCATCTGTATAGGCACGCACCATGAACTTCGCGGCGAGCGCACACTCTCCTCGTCCCTGGACGAAGCGAGGCCGCCGCCCCAGGCCTAAGTCGACCATGACTTGGTGATGGTAGACGCCGTCTACCATCCGGAAGAGCGGCGCGTGGGATTTGGAGATCCTGGCGTTGATCTCAAGGAGCCAAATTCGGTCCTGAGTTGCGTCCCAGAAATACTCGATGTTGAAGGGCGCCGTGTCATAGCCGATGTGCCGAATCACCCGTCCGGTGATTTCCGTCATGCGGTCCTGTACTGCTTGCGGAAGAGTCGACGGGTACTGATAACGGCTGAACGAAGATCGGGTCGGCCCGCACCGGAGGGAATCGATGGTTCCGTAAACCTCCACTGCGCCACCGAAGGCATAGCCTTCCTGCGTGCACTGACTCCCCGCGGAAATGATGGACTCGGCAATGCAGTGATAGCCGTCTACGGCGGCGATCTCGGGAGGCAGCTTGGCGTGCTCTAGGATTACGTTAAAGGGCTCAGCGTAGCGGTGGATTTCCGCCCGGATATGCCCAATCGCTTCGTCAAAATCGGCTCTATCGGCAATACGGAAGCCAAGGTGGGAAAGCACGGACTTCACCGGTTTGAGCCAGAAGGGGAAGCCAAGCGACACGTTCTGCAGAGGATCCTTTGCGAATGGGTCCACGGCGCAGAAAGCCGGGACGTGCTCCGCAGCGACCTCGGCCTGGAGGACTCGGCTCCAGTACTTGTGCTCGCATTTGAGAACCGATTCCAAGGTCGGTCCCGGAAGGTCGACGCCTCCCCTCAGGATCGGCAGCGTGGTACTGACGGGGAAATCCCAATACCCGATCACCGCGTCAACATGTCCCGAAAACGCCCGAAGGATATGCGTTCCCTGCTCAAGCAGCCAGGCAACCGGAAAACTCTCCTGCTGCTTGATCTCACTGTAGGTAAACAGAGGATGGAAGGCGTATCGTTCGGCACCAGGCAGGGTCTCGAGCTGGGCACGGTGAAAGTCGTCGAGCCCCACGACGAATATGTTCTTCACTGCTGGGGTTCTGTGGGTTCGCAACGCCATACGAAAACAATAGCAGGTGTGGCCGGCGGACCTGATTGTGGCCACGAGGGTGCTTGTGATGGTCGTAAGTCGACTCTGGCGGGGGACAGTCGCCATCTGCGAGTCGCTGACCTCGGTCACCAACAGCCATGAGCTTCAGCGCGTGGCGACGATCGAGGCTGGGTGCTCACTTCTAGCGAGGCTTTGCCTCAGATCGACAAGTCGTGGGGATGGCCCCGGTTGATTGAACGAAGCGTCTAAGCTTCGGATGTAACCGCCTTGGCGGTAGGGGACTTGCACAATGGCACGGCAGTAGCTACTCCCGATGAGGTTAATTTCTCCAGACAAAATGGTGAGTCTGAGTACGGCGTTCGTGGCACTGGCGGCGTTATTCTGGGGGCTATCAGGGGGGATCGGCGGGATTCTCATGGCCAACGGCTGGAACCCGCTCGTGGTGTCGTTCTACCGGGGCGCGATCGGGCTGTTGTTCGTTCTCCTGTGGCTAGCGTTGCGCCCGCATGGCAGCGGGCTAGCAAGTGGCCGAATGTGGTTCTGGTCGGCGATCGCGGGTGTCGGCGTAGCTGGCAACTTCGCGTTCTATTTCGTGAGCATCGCGGAGGGGAGTGTCGCGGTTGCGGCGACGCTGATGTATTGCGCACCGGCGTTCGTCTATCTGGTTTCCTTCACACTCAAGCTCGAAAGACCGACCCTACTTAAGTGGGCCGCGATCGCGATGGTAATGCTTGGCATCGTGCTGCTAACGCGCATTTACGAGACCGGGGCGGGCGGCGTCACGCTGATTGGGGCCGTCGCCGGACTGCTTGCCGGGCTGTCCTATGCGGTATTCATTTTCGGCTTCAAGTATGCGGCACCGCACGGCAGCCCACAGGCGATTCTCGTGATATCGTTCGCGGTACTTGCCACCATACTGATCGGGTTGGCTGATACCGACCAGACCCTGGCCGTGCTCAGCACGCCGAGTTGGCCAGTGTTCCTGATACTGGGGGTGTTTGGCGCGGGATTGTCTTTCATTCTCTATATTGTGGGCCTCACACATACCGCGCCGGCCGTGGCCTCGATTGTGGCAATGGTCGAGCCGGTCACGGCATCGCTGTTCGGCGTCGTGGTTTTAAATGAGAGCCTGGTCGGCGTACAGATCGTCGGTATGGGGCTGATTTTGGTGACAGTTACTGCCCTGAGCGTATTCTCGAGGGCACCATGGGCCGATGTCGCTTCTTCGGTGTCTAGGACCAGTTGCAGAACGTGAGCAAGATGGGGACCCTCTGGAGATTCTCTCTGAGGCGATGCGCTGGGAAGAGTTCCGCCCGCTGCTGGCGAAGGTCGAGTCTTTCATTCCTGTCTCACCTTTCAGCAGTGTGAAAAATCCGGACGCCGTATATAAGCAATCGGTGTAGGAGCGCGATGAGTCGGGAAGAGACTGACGCACCGCAGCAAAATTGTGCGCCGCGTCATTTTCGACCGCTAAGGTCGCTGTCCGGCCAAGGAGAATTTCGCGGATCGATCATGGGTGCAGCGGTGTTGCCGACACGGCACAGCTTTCGAAACGTCAGGGTGACCCAGAGAGTCCCCCCGACCCACTCCAGCTTCGTCGTTTCCGAGTGACCGCCCTACGCTGGAAGCCGACAGTTGATTCCGACGAGAGGTAGCTGGATCGGGTAGCCACTCTTTGGCATCCTGCATCGCCCTGCTACGTCCGCAAGTTGGTCCATACCGGACCGAGCGCGCTCTCCAGCGAACGAAAGCACCCTGCAGTCTCTATGTCGGCGGCGCGGGCCGAATCCCATTGCCCACGTCTGGCGAACGGCGGGATGCGCTCCATGCCCGGATAGTCTGTGACGCAACCCAGTGTGTCACACAAGATCGCGCGCAATCTCCACTGCACCTTTCCCGGCGGTCGGGACCCTGAGCTTTCGTTACGCTCACACTACCTCGCCACCTGTCGGGAGCGTGTGATGCCTCCAGCCGCCCGCCAGTACTGCAGCCGACCGGTCTTCGACCAGACCATCACGATCCAGAGCAATCACGCCCAACGTCTGCTCGACCGGGGCTTCCTCCTGGTGGTGCGCGCGCTCTACGGGATCGACGTAGTGCAGTGCTGCGCATCCTCGGCGACGACGCCGAGATGGATCAGGTCGAGGGGATCGTCGGCTCGCTCATCGGCGCGCTGGCCGCGGAGCTGCGCGCGGAGCATGCGCGCCTCGCCCAGCTGCGCGAGGCCAACGGCATCAGCGCGCCCCCCCGCTACACCAACCCGAGGAAGATCACGGTCCACATCTCCTCGCCCCAGCTCGCCCAGTACACGGCGCTGATCGAGGAGCTCGACCGGCTGATGACGGCCATGGACGCCCTGTGGCTGACCGGCGTGCTCACCAACAAGCAACGCGCCGATGGGGCTTACCAATGGCGCATCCGGGTCCTGCGCACCGGGCGGGAGATCATCGAGATCGAGCGTCGGGCTCGGGTGTCAGCGCAGAAGCGCGGTAAGGGCGAGGAGCTTGAGGGTGTGGAAGACTCGGTCGTCGCTCAGGAGATGTCTCCGGAGGGTTCGGACGATGGGGATCCCGAAGGCGAATTGGACAAAGGGCCAACGCCGGATGGCGCGACCTGATAGATCTTAGATAGAGCCGACCATGACAGACACCTTGCTCTGGTCCCTTGAGGAGGCTGCCCGGCAGCTTGGCGGAATCTCCACCCGCACCGTGCGTCGCCTACTGGAGGCTGGCGAAATCGAGCCGCACCGCGTGGGCAGGCGGCTGCTCGTGAGCGCCGCCTCCGTACGCCCATATGTGGACCGAATGCGTCCCGCGGCGCAAAATCCGCCGGGCGCGGGGCGGGATGTGCAGGAGAAAAGCACATGCCATACAAGCGCGAGGATTCTCCCGTTTGGTGGGTGTCCTACACCGACCCAAGCGGCAAGAGAATTAGACGATCTACTGGAACCACGGACCGCAAGGAAGCCGACGCGCTCGAAGCGAAATGGAAGCTCGAGTCCTACAGGTCGAAACAATGGGACGAGCAGCCGACGCGGAGCTTCGAGGAACTGATGGTTTGTTACCTGAAGGCAACCGAAGGGCAAAAACGCAGCCAGGAGACAGATCGCTATCGGGTCCGTGCGCTCCGGCCGTACTTTCAGGGGCGCATCATGAACGAACTCATGCCCGCAGACATCCGCGGCTATATCACGGCGAGGCGCTCCGACGGCGTCACGAACAGTACCATCAACCGTGATCTAGCGTTGCTGTCTTCGGCGATCGGCTTCGCGAACGCGGAATGGGACTGGCGCTTGCCGAACCCTGTCAGCGGGAGAAAGCTGCCCGAGCCTGAGGGACGCGTGCGGTGGGTCACCATGGACGAAGCAGAGAGGCCCATCACCGCAGCGGCGCGGGCCCGGCGAACCCCATTCCTCGGCGACTTCATCACGGTCGCACTCTACACCGGGTGTCGGAAAGAGGAGTTACTCGGATTGGAATGGCCGCGGGTCGATCTGAAGCAATGCCTGATTCACCTGGAAGGGAAGCACACCAAAGCGGGGAAACGCCGAAGCGTTCCCCTGTGCCACGAGGCGCGCAACGCCTTGCTGCGGCGGGCTGGGTTCCGTGCCGAGCATTGTCCGGCCAGCCCATGGGTGTTCGCACACAAGGATGGGTCGCGGGGAGGTGATCTCAGGGGTGCGTTCGGTGCAGCCTGCCGGGAGGCAGGGGTCGCGGACTTCACCATCCACGATCTTCGTCATAATTCCGCGTCCCGGATTATTCCGAGTACCTTGACCGACAAGCAGTACTGACGGGGGATCCTGGGCGAGTTGGCAGATTTGACTCGGCATAATCAGAGGCTCTTCAGGAAGGCCAGCAGCTCATCATCGGGCCTGTAGCGGGGCAAACGCGCATTCGAAGGCGTTGTCCTGGCAAGGGCATCTTCTTTCATCTCAAGATCCGCATGGAGATAAATGTAGGTCGTCTCCACCGACTCGTGGCCAAGCCAAAGGGCGATAACGGTACGATCGGTGCCGTTGTGCAGCAGATCCATTGCCGCCGTGTGTCTCAGCGTGTGAGGTGTGACCCTTTTGTTTTCTAAGGAGGGGCATGTTTCCCGTGCCGTGACCAGATGTTTGGCAAGCAGATACGCCAGCCCGTCATGGCTCAAGGGGGCGCCGTGGGCGTTGGGGAACAAGGGGTCGGCGGGCTGACCTTGACGTTCCTGCAACCAGGTCTGCAGGGCAGCGAGGGTGTCGGGACGCAACGGCGTACACCGCTCTTTGCGTCCTTTTCCTCGGCATCGCACATGGGCTCCGGGACCGAAGGTAATATCCTCGCAGCGCAGTCCAATGAGTTCTGCTGCGCGCAGGCCGGTCTGGACGGCAAACAGCAGCAGAGTGCGGTCGCGTCGCCCGCCCCGGGTGCCCACATCCGGTGCCGCCAGCAGGGCCTCGACCTCGATGCTGGTGAGAAACTCTACCGGACGGCGGACGTAACGCTTGCTCGGCATAGCCAGAACGCGTTGCGCCAAGGCGAGGTATTGGGGCTCGTGCAATGCAACGTAGCGGAAGAAGGAGTGGATCGCGGCCAGGCGGACATTGCGTGAGCGTGCGCCATTGCCCCGCGCCTTCTCGATATGCTCCAAGAAGTCGCCGAGGAAGGGGGTGTCCAAGTCTTCCATCGCCAGGGCGCAGGGGGCTTTGTTCAGCCGCTGCTGGGCGAACTGCACCAGCAGGCGGAAGGTATCGCGATAGCTGGCGATGGTGTGCGGGCTGGCCTGGCGTTGCCGCAGGAGCCGCTCGGTGAAAAAGCGCTCGAGGAGCGCGGGGAAACCGGCGGCAACGGTCATGACGTGCGCCCTCCCTTGGCTTGCTCAACGCGTAGCGCGGCCAAGTGCAAGAGCTCCGGTACGGCAGTAAGGTACCAGTAGGTATCCGCGACATGGGTGTGACCAAGATAGGTGGCAAGCTCAGGCAAGTGGTGTTCGACGTCATCCCCGCCCCGATACCACTGCAGAAGAGTCCTGACGGCGAAGCGGTGCCGATTATTCCGAGCTCGGAATAAGAGCACACCTGTGCCGCCTGGTTGGTGTCGGCTGGAGCACCGTTGGCGGAGATACGGGATCTGCTGGGGCACAGCACGATCCTCATAACGGAGCGGTACGCCCACCTGCCACCCCAGAACCTTAGGACGACCGTTGCAAGGTTCGACGAGTCACGATTTGGTCACGCGACGGAGAATGAGGAAAGAGCGAAATCTGAATCTCAGCCGTAAGCTCTTGATTGGAAATGGTGCGCAGGGGGGGACTCGAACCCCCAAGGGTTACCCCACTGGAACCTAAATCCAGCGCGTCTACCAGTTCCGCCACCTGCGCGAGGCGCGAATTCTAAACCAGAACACCTAATGCAGCCATAAAAAAGGGGCGCCAATGGCGCCCCTTTCCGTATTTCGGCAAACCCTTAAGATCAGGGCGTGACCGTCGTCAAGCCGACGCTGAACCAATCCTGCATACCGCCGCGGTACCACTTGAGCTTGTCGGTGGGGTAGCCGAGCTTGACCAGGGTCTTGATGTTCAGGGCCGACTGGGGGCACCAGATGCCGTTGCAGAACAGGACCAGGGTCTTGGCGTTGGCGAAATCCCAACCCGAATCGGTCTTGGTGGCGCCGAACTCATCCGCGATAACATGATCGATGGTCGCGGCCTCGGCGGGGGTCTCGAAGGTCCCTGCTGTATCGACGTTGATCCTGCTCCAGGGGACATTGACCGAACCCGGGATGGTCCCGCGCATGACCCAATCAGGGGTCCGCGAATCGACCACAAGGACGGAGGTATCACCCTCGCCGATGCGCTTGAGGTAATCCAGCACCTCGAGCTCGCCCACGGTCTCGACGCCAGGCGCAATATGCATGGGCTCGACACAGAAGGGCGGGCAACCACGGTCGGTCTTCAGGTAGGCGTCCGGGATGGTGGCCGAGAGGTCATGCCCACGGCTGATGGTGACCTTCTGGCCGTTGTGCATCACGTCGACGGAGGTCAGGTCGGCAGTAATCTTGTTGTCCGCCGCGGCGGCAAGGCCGGGGACGAGCAGGGCGGCGACCAGGGCCGCTCCGGCGATAGGGGCTGCGAATGTCATGATGGTCTTCCTCTCAATGTTACAGGTGCGAGGCCGCAAATGGCCGTGCCGCAGAACTGAGGTCGGCGGGCGAAGCCGCCCGCCGCTTGCCTAGGCTACTTGGCCTTCATGAAGTCGGGGAACCCAGCGCCCTTCTCGTGCATGGCCTGGTCATAGCCTAGCTCACCTTGCTTCTGAGCCTCGTTGGCCAGCTTGATGCCCTTGGCGAAGTCACCGGCGGCGCCGGCCTCCTCGGCCTGCTTGATCATCTTGCCAGTGTCACGCCACTCGCCGTCCACCGAGGCCGCCTTCTTGCGGGCTGCCTCTGCGTCGGCAATGGCCTTATCCAGGGCCGCCTTGTCGTCGCCACCTGCAGAGGCCGCTACGGCGCCCGCCGCGACTGCAGCAGCTGCCCCCGCTGCGGCGACTGGCGCTGCTGCCGTGGCAGGCTTGGTCGCCTTCTTCTTTGCCTTCGTTGACTTCTGGGCCTTAGCCGGCTTATCGGCGGCCTGGGCCAGGTTCAGGGTTGGCAGGCCGACCATCAGGGTGGCGGCCAGGAATCCTGCGAACAGGGTACGGATCTGCATCGATTTAGTTCCTCTCATGCTCCCGGGGATGACCGCGGCGTAGCGCGGTCCAGGGTTATTTGCGTGCGCCGGGCCCGTTCAGGGGCAGACCGCTGTCCATGAACGACATGAAGTACTCAAGATCGCGGTACTCCTCTCCGTCCGGCTTAAAGGCCTTGGCCCGGACCTGCTCGTTGCAGCCCTTGTAGCGGCGGTGCAGGCCACCGATCTCGCCCCACTTAGAGCGATAGACCGGCCAGTGGGAGGTGTGTCCAAACGCCGGGCTCAGGATCTCGGAGCGCAACTGATTGGCGGAGTTGGCCACGTGACAGGTGGCACAGGAGAAGTTGAACTGGCCGCGACGGGTGAAGTAGAACTCCTTGCCCTTCTCATAGGCTGCCATAGCGCCAGGATCATCGACAGGGATCTGGACGTCACGGACCTGACCGCGGGACTCGAAGGCGATGTAGGCGTTGAGCTCCACCAGCGCGCCCTTGTGCGGCGGAAGCGCCTTCTCGCCGTTGGCCTCACGGCACGCGTTCAGATCCATGGTAAGGGTGATGACCGAGTCCCTTTTCTTGTCCCAATGGGGGTATTTCGCAGCGATGGCGGGGCCATCAGGGAAGCAGTCCGCGTAGGTCTTGCCGTTGGCGAAGGGAGTGTTCCACATTTCCTCGCCGTTGGAGATGGCGGTCTCATAGGGCGGAAATTCCTCGATCGCCTCCCAGTTCTCCCGTCCGACGGGGTCCAAAGCATAGGCCCCGTTGGTGAAATCGTCCTTCGGAATGTTCGGGAAGCGCTGCTCGAAATAGGACTGGAAGTTGGCCTGGTCCTCGGCGGGGGTGGCCTGGAGGGGGCCGACCGCACCAAGTGTTAGGCCGATCGCAGTAATGATGGTAAAGGTTTTGTTCATGTCTGGGTGCATCTCCGGTGGTAGTTCCGCCCGATCACAGGGACCAGATGTAGACCGTGAGGTCGTTGAGTTCCTGCTCGGTCAGGAGCCGATTCTTGCCGAAGGGCGGCATCGCACTCTCTGGGTTAGCGACCGTTGAGTCGTAGATCTGGGCGTGCAACTTATTGAAGTCCGGATAGCGGGCAGACATCGCAACCAAGGCCGGACCAATGGTCCCTGGGGCCTGACCGCCTGGGATCATGTGACAGGCGATGCAATTGCCCTTACTACGATCCATGGCGAGTGCCTTGCCAGCCTCGGCATCACCGACCGGGGCCTTGGCGGCCGGGGCATCGACTGCCCGGGCAGTTGCGGTCATCAGGACGCAGCCGAGGACTGCCACGGCGGCGACCGCCGCGTGTTTACCTTGAGATATCATCGAATTGCCTCCTTTGGGCACAGATTGTCGCAGAGTTTGGTCAGGGGTCCCTTTGGTGGGTCATGCGTGATGCGACCCAACACGAACCCCTATCGGTCCCGGTCTATTGCCGCTCTATGGCGCGCGCCGGGTTGCCTTCGTCGCGGCGCGAATCCTAGCACGGTGCCGGCGACCGTGTGGTAGTACGTTGTGCTGATGTTGAGCCGGGGAGGTGCGCCGACCGGACGCCCGATCAGGAGCCTGCCAATCATCCCTGCCTGACGGGCCATCCGGCCGACACTCCCAACAGCACCCAGGCCAGGGCACTTCTCCAACCAGCCTGCGTGTCGAGCATTCTGCCTACCTGTGACCTGTCGGTAAATCCCGAGTTCCCTCCCCGGGTATTGGGGTTTTCCACGAGACACTATTCCGCCGAGACCAGTAAGACCATCCGCATCAGGTCCGACAGGGAGCGCGCCTCGAGCTTCTCCATCACCTTCGCGCGATGGGCCTCGACGGTGGACTGGCTGATCCCCAGATCGGCTGCGATGACCTTGTTGCGCCGCCCGGCGACGATCAGATCGAGGATCTCCCGCTCTCTCGGGGTCAGGCGCTGCAAGCGATCCTTGATGTCGGCCAGGCGCATGGCCTGACCACGCACCTCGGCATCGCGTTGCAGGGCACGATGGACGGCGTCGAGCAGGACCTGGTCGTTGAAGGGCTTTTCGATGAAGTCCACGGCACCGGCCTGGACCGCACGCACGGCCATGGGCACATCCCCGTGGCCGGTGACGATGATGATCGGAGGGTGCAGGGGCTCGCCTGCCAGGCGTTGTTGCAGGTCGAGCCCGCTCATGCCGCGCATACGCACATCGAGTACCAGGCAACCCGGACGGGTCGCATCGAAGGCGTCGAGGTAGGCTTGGGCGCTCGGGTAGGACTCCGCCGCCAGCCCGATGGACTCCATGAGCAACGAGACAGCTTCCCGCACACCCTCGTCGTCATCCACGATAAAGACAGTGGGCTCACTGGCCATGTTGGTTTCCTAGCTGCATAGGGTGGATTGCAGATCACACGATAGCGTTGGGTGCCGGCGTGTCGTCTGGGCCGGAGGCCGCCTCCGGCGCCACAGCCGGTAGGGTGAAATGGAATCGGGCCCCCTTCCCGACCTCCGATTCGACTTCCAGGCGGGCCCCATGGGCGTCGCAGATCCCTCCGCTGATGGATAACCCAAGCCCCAGGCCCTGGGCCTTGGTGGTGACAAAGGGCTGGAAGAGCGTTTCGGTCACCTCCGGGTCCAAACCCGGTCCGGTGTCCGCCACGACAATCTCTACCGCGCCATCCACCCCATCATCCACAATTTCGGCGCTGAGACTCAGGCGTCGCGGTGCGTCTGACGGGGTATCGATCATGGCCTCGATGGCGTTCCGTCCCAGGTTGAGGATGACCTGCTCGATTTGAATCTCCTGGGCCAGAACCCAATCGACGCCCTCGCCCACCCGAGCCTCCAATACCACGCCGGCCCGCTGGGCATCTGGCCTCAGGAGGCCGACAACGGTCTCGAAGATGGTCCGAACTCGGGCCGGTCGGGTCTGGGGGGGCTCTTTGCGCAGGAAGTGTCGGATGTGCCGGATCACCTCACCGGCCCGCTCGGCCTGGGCGGCGATGCGGTCCATCACATCGCCGCAATGCTCCAGGGTGGCCCGCCCGGACTCCACCAGGTGCACGCAAGCCCTGGCGTTGGCGCTGATCGCGGTGAGTGGCTGATTCAGCTCATGGGCGATCCCAGAGGCCATCTCGCCCAGGGTGCTGAGTCGCGCCACATGGGCCAGCTCCGCTTGGTGCTGGCGGAACTTCTCCGCCCCCTCCTTGCGCTCGGTGATGTCGCGAAAGACCACGACGCTACCCAGAGTGGCGCCAAGCTCATCGCGGATAGGAGTGGAGCTGTACTCCACCGGGAAACTTTGCCCGTCCTTGCGCCAGAAGACGTCATCGTCAACATAGCGGTACACATTATCGCGGAAGGTGGCGTAGACCGGGCACTGATCGGCCGGATGGGGGCTCCCGTCGGGCCTGGTGTGGTGCAGCAACTCGTGTTGGTTCTGGCCGATCAGCTCGTCGGCCCGCCAGCCGGTCAGCCGCTCCATGGGGGCATTGACGAAGGTCGTGCGCCCCTCGAGATCCACCCCATAAATCCCGTCGCCAACTGAGTTGAGGATCAGCTCGTGGCGCTGCTCCAAGCGCGCCTTGGCCAGCGCCAGGTGACGATTCAGGCGCAATACCCAGAGCGTCAGCGTGGCCATCGCCAGGAGGGCGACGGCGGCCAACAGCAGGGTCGGCCAATAGCGGTAGAGGGCATCTCGCAAGGTAAAGGGCGTCGGCTGGTCGTAGGGGGGCAGATGCAGACGATCCAAGAGCCGATGCACGGTTTGATAGTCCAGCGGGACGGTCCAGCCCGCATAACCCCCAGCCCGCGCGGCCGAGTGGTCATCTTGCATCTGCAGGAGGGCGATGGCGACCTGCTGGGCCAGCCTGTCGTCGGTGTGGCGCAGTTTGCTGAAGGGCCACTCCGGATACAGGGGCGTACTGCGCAGGAAGGAGAACCCCTGGCCCTCCTGGGGGTTGAGGATACGAAAGGATGCCAAGCGCGCCTCGCCATCGGCGGCCATGCGCTCCAGGATATCGGTGCGCACGGTGCCGGCGTCCACCTCCCCGCCCTCGACCGCCCGAACCACATCATCGTGGATGCCACCAAAGGTCAGCTTCAGGTCCACCCAGGGATCGATGCCATGGGCATCGAACTCGCCCCAGGCCATCTCGAACCCCCCCAGTGAGGTCCGGTCCACCGCCATGAGGGTCCGCCCCCGCAGGTCCTCCAGGGTCTGGATATCGGTGCGCGCCGCCCGGGTGAAGATCACGCCGCCGAAGAGGTTGGTCTCGCGGTCCCCCACCCGGTTGCGCAGGGTCGCGATGCGAGAGACCCGGTGACGAACCTCCAGATTGACGTAGATGCTGGGATTGGCGAGGACGAAATCCACCAAACCACCCCCAACGGCGGCATCAATCTCGGCGAAGTCCAGTGGCTGGACGTGGAACCGGTAACCCGGCAGGGCGGCGGAGAGATAGTCCGCGGTAGGGGTCCAGGTCCGCTCGGTGATGACATCGCCCCTATGACTGAGGATGCCGATACGGATGTCGGTGGAGGCATGCTGCCCGGCCGTGGTCGCCGGGTGCATCAACACGATCCCAAGCACCACACCGACCAACCGAAGTCGGCGCATCAAGGACGAGGGGCTGGCGGACGGTACTGACATAGCCGAAGGCTAGCCTGGATCGAGTGGGCGAACAAGGACCCTGAACCGGGGAAAACCCCAATACCCGAGCCCGTTTCCAGGGATAGCCAAGGCCCGGTCAAATCGGCATACTCCCCGCACTCTGGCGCCCACCCCCTGCGCTGGACTTGGCCACAACCGACCACTAATAAAGAGAGAGGCTTACGACCACCATGACCATCTCCCGCCGCGAATTTGTCAAGCTCATGGGCCTCGCCGGCGCTGCCGGTATGCTGCCCCCGTCGATCTTTGCCGCCGCCCGCCAGCCCTCGGACCTCTATGAGGTGCCCAAGTTCGGCAACGTGACCCTGTTGCACATCACCGACACCCACGCCCAGCTCAACCCCATCTATTTCCGCGAGCCCAACGTGAACATCGGCCTGGGCCAGGCGTTCGGTCAGGCCCCGCATATCGTGGGCGAAGGCTTCCTCAAGCACTTCGGCGTCACCCCCGGCAGCATCGAGGCCCACGCCTTCACCTATCTGGACTTCGACGAGGCGGCCCACAAGTTCGGCATGGTCGGCGGCTTCTCCCATCTCCAGTCCCTGGTCAAGCGCGTGCGCGCCGAGCGCGGCGACGGCAACAGCCTGCTGCTGGACGGCGGCGACACCTGGCAGGGCTCCGGCACCGCCTATTGGACCCGCGGCATGGACATGGTCGGCGCCTGCAACCTGCTGGGCGTGGATGTGATGACCGGTCACTGGGAGTTCACCTACCTCGACTCCGAGGTCGTCAAGAACATCGAGGCCTTCAAGGGCGATTTCGTGGCCCAGAACGTCAAGGTCCGCGAGGAGGCCCTGTTCGACTACAAGTTCGCCGACTTCGGTGGGTTCAGCGAGGATGACGGCCTGGCCTTCAAGCCCTATACCATCAAGGAGGTCGGCGGGGTCAAGGTGGCCGTCATCGGCCAGGCCTTCCCCTACACCCCCATCGCCAACCCGCAACGCTTCATCCCGGACTGGACCTTCGGCATCCAGGATCAGCACATGCAGGAGATGGTCGACCGCGTTCGCGAGGACGAGAAGCCTGACCTGGTGGTGGTGATCTCCCACAACGGCATGGACGTGGACCTCAAGATGGCCTCCCGGGTCACGGGCATCGACATGATCTTCGGCGGCCACACCCACGACGGTATGCCCGCCCCGACCGTGGTCGAGAACGCCTCCGGCAAGACCCTGGTCACCAACGCCGGCTCCAACGGCAAGTTCCTCGGGTGTCATGGACCTGGACGTCAAGGACGGCAAGCTGCGCGACTACCGCTACCGCCTGCTGCCGGTCTTCTCCAACCTGCTCCCCGCCGACGCGGAGATGGCCAAGTACATCGCCGATGTGCGTGCCCCCTACAAGGACAAGCTGGAAGAGAAGCTCGCCACCGCCGGCGAGACCCTGTATCGCCGCGGCAACTTCAACGGCACCTTCGACCAGGTCATCTGCGACGCCCTGCGCAAGGTCAACGACGCCCAGGTCAGCCTCTCCCCCGGCTTCCGCTGGGGCACGACCGTCCTGCCGGGCCAGACCATCACCATGGACAACGTGATGGACCAGACCTGCATCACCTACCCGGAGACCTATCGCCGCGAGATGACCGGGGCTGAGATCAAGGCCATCCTCGAGGACGTCTGCGACAACCTGTTCAATCCCGACCCCTATGTCCAGCAGGGTGGCGACATGGTGCGCGTGGGTGGTCTGGACTACGTCTGCGACCCCAAGGAGACCATCGGCAACCGCATCACCGACATGACCCTGGACGACGGCACCAAGATCGACGCGGACAAGAAGTACGTCGTCGCCGGCTGGGCGACCGTGGGCAGCACGGCCCCGGGCGAGCCCATCTGGGAGACGGTGGCGACCTATCTGCGCGATCAGAAGGACATCAAGGTCACCAAGCTCAACACGCCGAAGCTGAAGAACGTCGCCGGCAACCCGGGCATCGCCGATTATCCCGGCCTGGGCTAGCAGCCTGAGCGGGGCCCGCTCGGCGCTAGATCCTGCGCCGAGGTGGCACCCCGACTCGCCGGGGCGGTGCATCCACAGCACTCGCGTACATCCACACAAGCCAATACCCGGCGAGGGAACTCGCCGGGTGCATCGGCGTACCCGCTGAAACCCAAAAAGAGCCGTTCAGCCGCAAATCGACGCTAAAGATGCGCAAATAAACCATCACGTAGCGCCGGGACCGACTCAACTTCCGTGTACTGCGTGGACCTTGGGTAACCCATAGGACCATATGCGCTCATTCGCGTTCATTTGCGGACAACTGCTCGTCATTAGGTTACGAGAGATTCAATAGGCATCATCATGATCAAGACCCTGCTCCCCGCCCTGCTTCTGGCCTGCTTCGCCTCGGCCACCTATGCCGCCACCCCGAGCGCCGGCGCCGGCGTGGCCATGACACCGGAAATGATGCGCGGCTTGGTGCGCCAGACCATGCAGATCTGGCCGCTCGAGGAGGGCGTCAGCATGGATGACGCGGTCGAATCGATGAAGCTGCGCGCTAACAACCTCAACTTCAAACTCGTCGCCGAACTGCCGCTGTCCAAGCAGGTCGAGGCCATGGGCCAGACGGCCCGCCGCATGGACATCCTGGCCTTCTGCGACGCCTTGATTGCAAAGGAAATGGTCGAGTTCGATCCGATCTTTGCCGGCTTCCTGCCGTGCCGCATCGCCCTCATCGAAGGCGCCGACGGCAAGGGCATGATCGTCACCACGAACATGGACATGATGCTCAGTGCGGTCGATCTGCCGCCGAACCTGGTCAAGCTCGCCGAGAAGGTCCGTGACAGCATCTACTCCATCGTCGACGCAGGGGTGACCGGCGACCTCTGATCCTAAGAAGAGCAGATCAGCCGCCAACAAACGCAGATGAACGCGAATCGTCAGTTCGGTGCACCCTGCGCACCCATAACTCGGTGGATGAGCGAGAGGTTTGGCACCGTCCGCGCGGTGGCGGGAGGGCCCGCTACCGACCCAAAGGAGACATCCGTTCCCCGAATCTCAGCGGCCGCAGTCCAAAGGAAAGCGGACGTTTTGCTGTCGCCCGATCGGGCGCATCCTCACCCACATCGGCGAGCCCCCCGAGCCGCCGCGGATCAGCCCAGCACGCGGGCCGCCTGCCTGGGATGACCCGCCCATCGAGGCCGTACCCGACTGGGACGCCCTGGCGCAACCGCCACCGGAGTACGCCTTCGACCAGCGGGTGCAGTGGTAGCCTCCTCCCGTCGCCTGGTCACGCAGGCGACCCGCCATCCCCTGCATCCGCTGCGCCCGCGTCAAGCGATGCCGCAAGCTCGCCCGGCACCTTCCCAGACGGCGGGCTGCTCCCCATCTCTCCCCGTCGGGTCCCGCTGTGCCCTTGCGACGAGCTTTCCTGCGGTGTTACCGTCCCCCCGACTTCAGCCGTGGTGCGGTTGGACTTCCTATCCCTTTTCCTATCCCATCACAGTGACAGCTTCACACTACTTGGGGACAGCCGCGGCCAAGATAAGTGCAGCGCCATTGGCGGTGTCCGGCTGCCACGCAGACCAGCACCGGTCATTTTCTTATGCGGCATCAGTCTTTCGACTCCATCCGCGAGTGGTATTCGCCACGCTGCGCTGCGCCGTTCAACCTTGCCCGTTTCAGCAATGCCTGCTGCGCCGCGGTGACGTTCTGCGCCTTACCCTGCCAAGCCTGCAATACCGGCTGTTGCAGTGCACGACCATAAGAAAAAGACAGTAACCAGGGGGCATGCGGAAAATCGGCGTTCATGGCATTGAGATTGGCCGTCGCCTCTTCCGGTCCCAAACCACCGGAGAGAAAATTAATGCTCGGCACCGCTGCCGGTACGGTGCGCCGGAACACTCGCAGGGTCGCGGCGGCGATCGCGTCGGCACTGGCCCGAACCGGATGCGCCTTACCCGGCAGCACCATATTCGGTTTCAAAATCATGTGCTCCAGCACCACGCGATGACGATGCAAGGCATAGAATATTTCCTTCTGCACCGCTTCGGTAACCTCGGCGCAGCGGGCCAGACTATGCTCACCGTCAATCAACACCTCCGGCTCGACGATGGGGACAATCCCCTGCTCCTGGCAGACCGCTGCATAGCGCGCCAGCATCTCCGCGTTGGCGGTGATGCCCAATGCCGTGGGGTTGTGCTCACTAATGGAGTATACCTCACGCCACTTGGCGAAACGCGCGCCCTGAGTTTTGTACTGCTGTAACCGCTCCGCCAAGCCATCCAGGCCATAGGTAATGAGATCGCCGGGTGACAGCGCCAGCGGCCCCTTACCTTTGTCCACTTTGATCCCCGGCACGATACCGCGCTGCGCCAGTAGCTTGGGCAGCGCTATGCCTTCATCGCTGTTCTGCCCCAGGGTCTCCTCGAATTGGATCACCCCGCTGATGTAGTCCTCAATCCCAGGCGTGCTAAACAGCAGCGCGCGGTACGCGCGACGGCTCTCCACGGTGGCTTCGACCTTGATCGGCGCAAAGCGCTTGGCAATCGTCGGCTGACTCTCGTCGGCAGCCAGAATACCCTTTCCCTTTTGCACCATCTGGCCAATGGTGGCTTGGCGTTCCTCGGCAATGGTCATGATTCATCTCCTGTAATCGTTGTTGTGATGGTCGATACGCCGTCACCGACCCAATGCTGCGATAACAACAGAGCGATGGCAGCGGAGGTCAGGCGGGCGGCGGGTGGGTCGGAGCGCGAGCTGAGCATCAGTGGCGCCTTGGCGCCGATCACGATGCTTGCCAGGGTTACTCCGGTGACACGAAACAGCATGACAGTCACGCGTACCTGGACCCCCCACCTTCAGCGCCCGGCCAGATCTTTTCTAATCTCGTGCTCCGCCTGCTGCCAGTCCTCAGCCGCGTAACCCTCCTGGCGGCCGCGCTGTCGTTGATCCCCGCCAAAAGCATCGTCACGCTCACCAGGCTCCCCTTGAATCCGGTGGCAAAGGTACGGATGCCGGCCAGGATGTCGGCTAGCGCCAGGTCTGTGTGGGGTTGGTTGATTTGCCGCCAGGTGGTGGGGTCCACGCTGTCGATCTTGAGGCTGACCCAGTCGGACCGAGCCAGGGCGGCGCGGGCGTCCTCGCGCCAGATCAGGGAGGCGTTGGAGATGACCGCGATGGGCAGGCCCAGTCCGCGGAGACCATCGATGGCGGCCCCCAAGTGGATGTCCAGGGTGGGCTCGCCGTCGGGAACGAACGTCAGGTAGTCCACCGCCTCGCCCCGAGCGCGCACCGTCTCCAGGCGCCGGGTGACCTGGTCCAGAATCTCCTCCGGCGGGTAGAAGGCCCGGGGGCTGATCTCCTGGGCGCCAGTGGTACCCACCTGGCAATAGAGGCACGAATAGCTGCAATGCTTGGGCGGGAGTTGTTGATACCCAGACTGCGGCCCAGGCGGCGGGAGGGAACGGGGCCGAAGGCGATGTCCATGCTTAGTGCCCGCGGCGGAACAAGGCGATGGTGCCGGCCAGTACCGTGCCGGTCTGGTGCTCATGAATGTCCCCTCCCGCCCCGATGGCGGCGCCCGCCAAAGCCACTTGCGATACCCGCGGTTTGTTGTGCGCACCGTTGAAAAGCCGGCAGGTGGCGCTGCTGGGACGCTTCTTGGAGATTGCGAAATACCGCCAGGATATCCGGGCGCTGGGTTGCCTCAAGCAGCCGATCGTATAGTTCGCCATTCGCAATCTCGGCGATTACGGCGGCCTCGCAGGCTTCTTGGCGGCTGCTGTAGCGCGTGACCTTTCCCGGCCAGGCGTTCTCGGGAACGGCTAGCCCGTAGCGCAAAAAAAGCGTGAGCAGCGCCTCGATGTGGCGCGCCTCGGCTTCGCGGATGTTGCTGAATGGCGGCGCATCGCCGTAGTCGGCGATGACCCTGTCGTAGGCTGCCCAGGCGTGGTACTCGTCATCGAGTGCCTCGTGGAGTGCGTGGATTTCGGTTTCGCTCAGGTTGCTCATGGCTCGATCTCTCAATGTCAGTGGCCGAAGCGGAAAAGGGCGATGGTGGCGATGCCCGCCAGGATCAGCAGGGTCTGACCGGCCATCGCCTTGGCGCCAGTGCGGCGATGTAGGTCGGGCACCAGATCTGCTACGGCAATGTAGATGAAGCTGGCGGCGGAGATGGCCAGCACGAAGGGGACGGCGTCGCGCACCTCGGCCAGCCAGTACCACCCCACAAGCACGCCGGGCAGGGTGGGCAGGGATGACAGCAGGTTGTAGGCGAAGGCCCGCGTCTTGGAAAGACCGCTGGCCAGCAGGATGGCGAAGTCGCCCAGTTCCTGGGGAATCTCATGGGCGATGACCGCCAGGGCCGTGGCCACGCCCAGGGCCGGCGAGGTCAGGAAGGCGGCGGCGATGACCACGCCATCGACGAAGTTGTGGAAGGCATCGCCCAGCAGGATGAGGGCGCCGCCCTGGTGGCCATGGACCTCGCAGGACGGGTCATGGCAATGGCGCCAGATGACGAGCTTCTCCAGCAAGAAGAACGCGACGATGCCGGCCAAGACCGTGCCGTTGATGGCCAGCGGCGGCGTCTTCTCCAGCGCCTTGGGCAGCATACCCAGAAAGGCGGCACCCAGCAGCGTGCCGGTGGCGTAGGACAGCAGGCAAGGCAGTAGCCGTTGCCGTGTCGCATCCGGAAACAG
>CAWJRN010000026.1:0-99934 GCA_963845265.1 uncultured Gammaproteobacteria bacterium
CTGATCGAGACAGCCGAGGATGAATCCGGCAACCACATCTGGACCATCGATGGGCAGGAACTTGCGGACTCGCCCCCTCGGGCAGGGGGGCGTCGGTCGCCACGGCGAGGATGTCCGGGTCATCCGGGTAGAGCGGCGGACGCCCGTGGGCCGCACGGTAGACCTCGATCTTGGGGTAGGCGGCATGCTTGAAGCCCTCCACCAGGATGAGGTCCAGGCCCGTCGGGGCGAATCGCCCGAGCATCTCCACCAGGTCCGGATCGCGCCCCTTGACCGCCTGCTCGGCCTGTAGGGCCCAGCGCTCGTCCGAGGCCAGCAGGGTCTGGGCCGCACCGGCGGCGCGTATCTCATAGCTGTCCTTGCCAGGGCGATCCAGGTCGAAGCCATGGTGGGCGTGCTTCAGGTACCCGACCCGCAGCCCCCGGGCCACCAAGACGGGAAGCACCCCCCGCAGCAAGGTGGTCTTACCGCTGCCGCTGCTGCCGACGAACCCGATGAATGGGGCTTGAACGCTCATGACGACTCCTTGAAGTGGAACGGTTTGGACATTTTCCACCTTGCACCGCACAATTGCCGGTCAAATTTCGGACCGGCCGCCCCAGCAGCCGACCCAGACCCTATCGAGCACCCCCAAGACCATGGCCCAGTACATCTTCACCATGAATCGGGTCGGCAAGATCGTGCCGCCCAAGCGCGTCATCCTGCGTGACATTTCCCTGTCCTTCTTCCCCGGCGCCAAGATCGGCGTACTGGGCCTGAACGGCTCCGGCAAGTCGACGCTGCTGCGCATCATGGGGGGAATCGACACCGAGATCGAGGGCGAGGCCCGCCCTCAGCCTGGGATCCACATCGGTTACCTGCCCCAGGAGCCCCAACTGGACCCCACCAAGGACGTCCGCGGCAATGTGGAAGAGGCCCTGGTCCACATCAAAGATGCCCTGACCCGCCTCGATGCCGTCTATGCCGCCTACGCCGAGGAGGGCGCGGACTTCGACGCCCTGGCCCAGGAACAGGCGGAGTTGGAGAACCTCATCGAGGCCACCGACGGACACAATCTGGAACGGACCCTTGAGGTGGCCGCCGATGCCCTCCGCCTACCGGCCTGGGATGCGGACGTCGCGACCCTCTCCGGCGGCGAGCGCCGTCGCGTGGCCCTGTGTCGCCTGCTGCTCTCCAAGCCGGACATGCTCCTGCTCGACGAGCCCACCAACCACCTGGACGCCGAGTCCATCGCCTGGTTGGAGCGATTCCTCCACGACTACCCGGGCACTGTGGTGGCGGTCACCCATGATCGCTATTTCCTGGACAACGTGGCCGGCTGGATTCTCGAACTGGACCGCGGCTACGGCATCCCCTGGGAGGGCAACTATTCCTCCTGGCTGGAGCAGAAGGAGCAACGCCTGGAGCGAGAGGAGAAACAGGAGCAGGCCCGGGTGCGCACCATGAAGCACGAGCTTGAGTGGGTGCGATCCAACGCCAAGGGCCGCCACGCCAAGAGCAAGGCGCGCATGGCCCGCTTCGACGAGTTGCAGTCCCAGGAATTTCAGAAGCGCAACGAGACCAACGAGATCTACATCCCGCCGGGCCCGCGCCTCGGCGATCTGGTCATCGATGCCGAGGGGCTGGCCAAGGGATATGGCGACCGCCTGCTCTACGAGGGGTTGTCCTTCAACCTGCCCAAGGGCGGGATCGTCGGCATTATCGGCCCCAACGGGGCGGGCAAGACCACCCTGTTCCGGCTGCTCACCGGTGTGGAACAACCCGATGCCGGGACGCTGCGCATCGGCGACACGGTGGAGATCGCCTACGTGGACCAGAGCCGCGATACCCTGGACCCGGACAAGACCCTGTGGGAAGAGATCTCCGGGGGCTCGGACACCATCATCGTCGGGCGTTACGAGATGCCGTCCCGGGCCTATTGCGGACGCTTCAACTTCAAGGGCGGCGACCAGCAGAAACGCATCGGCGATCTGTCCGGCGGCGAGCGCAATCGCGTCCACCTGGCCAAGGTCCTCAAGTCCGGCGGCAACCTGTTGCTGCTCGACGAGCCCACCAACGACCTCGACGTCGAGACCCTGCGCGCCCTCGAAGAGGCCCTACTCGCCTTCCCCGGCTGCGCCGTGGTCATCTCCCACGATCGTTGGTTCCTAGACCGCATCGCCACCCATATCCTGGCCTTCGAGGGCGACTCCCAGGTGACCTGGTTCGAGGGCAACTTCGCCGATTACGAGGAAGACCGCCACCGCCGCCTGGGCACGGACGCGGACCAACCCCACCGCATCAAGTACCGCAAGCTCTCGACCTAAGCAAGACGGACCCGACCCAAGACAGCAGCTCTATGCCCAAGCGCACATCAGCCGCCGGCGCCCCCCTGCCTGTTGGGCAGGCCCGCGCGGCGGCGGGGGCTGCGACTCGCGCCTGGGCCTGCCTGATGGTCCTGACCGCGTTGATGCTTCCCGCCTGCGCCTCGGGCGGTTGGACTGTGCTAGGTAACCCTGAAGCCTCATCACCCATGGGACTGAGCTGGGGCCCGCTCATCGTCCTCGCCCTGACCGCCGCATTGGGGGGCTTTTGGTTGGGGCTCCGGCTGCGCCGGCCCGAGGCGGCATCGCGACCCAAGGTCCAAGGCGAGAAAGATCTCGTCACCCTGCGCGCCGTCCTTGTCGGCACCACCGAGCCTGCGATCCTGGCCAACCCCGAGGGACAGATTCATCTTGTCAACCCAGCTGCGGAGATCCTCTTTGGGTTACTGGGGGACGACCTCGCCGGTGCGCAGATCGACAGCCTCTTCCCTGACCTCTGCGACGCCCAAAGCTGCGCCGCCGTCGCAGCACAGATCGCCTCAGCGGGGGACGCGGAGACCGCACCGGCGGTCCGTGAGACCCGCGCCCTGCACGGCCCGGACCATGCCTTCCCTGTACGACTCTGGCTCCACGGACTGTCCCTAGACGGCAATCGATATCTGCTGATCACTGTCCACGACCTCACCGAGCAGGAACAACAGTGCCAGGAACTGACCTATCTACGGACCCACGACCCCCTCACCGGGCTACTCAACCGTCACGAGTTCCGGGCCCGCTTGGCGGCCATGAGCGAACATCCTCGGGCGGAAGAGGCCACCGGGAGCCCAGAAAAACGTGTGCTCTGTTACCTCGATATCGACCGGTTCACCCTGATCAACAACACCTGCGGCCCAGCGGCCGGTGACAAGCTCCTTCAGCAGGTGGCGCAGTTGATCGAGTCCAAGTTAGTCCCCGCCGAGCTGACGGCCAGACTCAGCGCCGACCAGTTCGCTGTGCTCTTGCGAGCCCCCGACATAGATGCCGTCATCGACCTCTGCGAAGGCCTGATGCAAACCGTGCGCGGCTTCCTGTTCACCTGGCAGGACCGGTCCTTCGACCTGGCCATGTGCATCGGCATCGCCCCCTGGGACCCCACAGGCCAACCGCCGGACGACACCCTGGGACGCGCCGACGCCGCCTGCCACCTGGCCAAGCGCAGTGGATTCAACCGCATCCATGTCTATCGCGAGGGTGAGGCCGATCTGCTGCGTCTGCGCAGCGACATGCATTTGGTCTCCACCATCAATCATGCCCTGAGCGACGGCTCCTTCAACCTCTTCGCCCAACCCATCGTCCCCATCGCCGAGGATCACACCGGGCAGCGCCATTTTGAGGTCTTGGTGCGCATGGTGAACAGGACCGGCGACCTGGTGGCCCCCTCGCGCTTCATCCCCGCCGCCGAACACTACATCCTGATGCCCATGGTGGACCGCTGGATCATCAATCGGCTGTTTGCCCTCCAAGCGGACAACCTGCGCACCTGGCACCAGACCAATCCGAATCAGTTCCTGTTTGCGGTCAACCTCTCCGGAACCACGGTGACGGACGATGGCTTTCTGCGCTATCTCAAGCGCCAGTTCGAGGACTGGCAGGTCCCCTACCCCAGCATCTGCTTCGAGATCACCGAGACCGCCGCGATGGGCAGCCTGGAGCAGGCCCGCACCTTCATTCACGAGATCAGTGCCCTCGGCTGCCGCTTCGCCTTGGACGACTTCGGCACCGGGCTGTCTTCGTACACCTACCTGCGCTCCCTCGGGGTGCATTACCTCAAGATCGACGGCAGCTTCGTGCGCGGGATATCAACCGATCCGATCAACCGCGCCATGGTCCAGTCCATCAACCACCTCGGACACGTCCTCGGGCTCGAGACCATCGCCGAGTGGGCCGAAGACGAGGTCACCCTGGACGTCCTACGCGACCTGGGGGTGGACTATGCCCAGGGCTTTGCAGTCGGTCGCACCCAACCGGTGTCCGAGTTCACCCTCGCCCAGGCCGACGCCGCCTGCCAACCGGAGCGACGCGCCTGTGACCGAGACCCGAGACCTGCTTGATCAAGCCACCGCTTTGCTCGGACGCATCGAGGCCCTGCTACCCCCGCCACCCCGCCCCACGGACTGGGGCTGCGAGGCATTTCGCTGGCGCCCGGGCCCCCAGGGCGACGCCCAACGCGGACACCTGCAAGGGGTACGCGAGCCCCACCGCCTGGCCCTGGACGACCTGCTCTGCCTCAGCAGCCAGCGCCCGGTCGTCGAGACCAACACCCGCCAGTTCCTCGCCGGGCGCAGCGCCAACAACGTCCTGTTGTGGGGGGCGCGTGGCACCGGCAAATCGTCTCTGGTCAAGGCCATCTTCACCGAATTGCGCGGCCAGGGACTGCGCTTGATCGAGGTCGCCAAGGGGGATCTGCTTGACCTGCCGGACATCTTGGATCAGGTCCGCCACCGCCCTGAGCGCTTCATCCTGTTCTGCGACGACCTCTCCTTCGGCGCCAACGACTCCGGCTACACCGGACTCAAGGCGGCGCTGGACGGCTCCATCAGCAGTGCCCCGGACAACCTCCTGATCTACGCCACCTCCAATCGCCGTCATCTGCTCCCCGAACCCCAGGCGGACAATCGCATGAGCGAGTGGGTGGACGGCGAGATTCACCCGGGCGAGGGGGTCGAGGAGCGCATTTCCCTGTCTGACCGCTTCGGACTCTGGGTCGCCTTTCACCCATTCAACCAGGCCCAGTACCTGGAGGTGGTCCGGCACTGGCTCTATCGCCTGGGGGCGGAGACACCAGAGGGGGAAGCGGTCGAGCGCGCCGCCCTCCAATGGGCCCTACTGCGCGGCTCGCGCAGCGGGCGCACCGCCTGGCAGTTTGCCCGGGATTGGGCGGGGCACCAGGGTTCCTTGAGCGACCAAGATCTTCAAAAATGAGTCAAGTTTTGTGTGCGCCGCACAAAAGGTTCATGCCTCGTCGGTCTGAGGCGCAGCCTCGCTAGTACTTCACCGAGCACCCATAAGGACGGGTCACCGCCTCCGTCACCGGTCGTCCGCTGGCCAGGTCCGCCAGGGCGGCGCGGATATAAGACTTGGCGGCGGGGATGTCCGCCGGATCGCTGGTGGGACGATCATCGATACCCCCCATGTACGCTAGGGTCCCGTCCGCGGCGATGAGGTACAGGTGCGGCGTGGTGCGGGCGGCATAGGCCCTGCCCATGACGCCACTTTCATCGAGCAACACCGCCGTGGGGGCTGCCCCGCGTGCCTGAGTCAGGGCATCCGCCTCGGCGGCGGCTACATGGCCCTGCTTACCGGGGGCCGATGAGATCACCGACAACCACAGCACCTCCTGTCTGGTCGCCTCCCGCTGCAAGGCCTGCATGTTGCCGGCACCATAGTGTTTGCGGACATAGGGGCAGTCGTGATTGGTCCACTCCAGGACCGCGGCTTGGCCGGCCAGGTCTTCGAGGGTCCAGGTCTTGCCCTGGGTATCCGTCACGGAAAAGGCCGGGGCGGGCTGGCCGATTTGCGGTTCGGCTAGCGCCGGGCCGCCCAGGACGGCCACGGCGAGCAAGGCCCCCTGGAGGCTGCGGGACAGGCTGCGATGGAATGGGATCATGATCTATCTCCTCGGCTAATTGGGTTCAGTTGGGTTCACGGCCGCGAGGGCCGCCAGCACCATGCCCTCCGTGAGGACCTGGGGCAGGACCTGGGGGGCGCCCGAACGCGGATACCAGACATAGAGCGGTACCCCGTTGCGCCCGAAGCTGGCCAGATAGGCGGTGATGGCCGGGTCGCGCCCGGTCCAGTCGCCCTTGAGGTAGAGCGTCCCGCCGCGGGCCACGGCCTCGGCCACCGCCGGGCGACTCAGGGCGACGCGCTCATTGACCAGGCATGTAATGCACCAGGCCGCGGTCATGTTGACCAGCGCCGGCTGACCCTCGGCCAGGGCCTGGTCGAGACGCTCCCGGGTATAGGGCTCCGAGACCAGGGTGGAGCCTTGGGCCTGCGTCGCCGCACCGGGCTCGGGCTGAATGCCCTCCAGGGTCAGGCCCAACAATAGGGCGGAACCCAGTCCAAACCCAGCGACCGCCACACCCAGGGCGCGCCGCCTCCAGTGACCGTAGCGAGTCTGCTCCCGGGCCCATAGGCCCAGCGCCAGCAGGACCATGCCCGCCAGGACCGCGGCCACACCAGGGGGGCCGGCCTGGACACTGAGCACCCAGACCAACCAGGCCGCCGTGGCAAACAGGGGGAAGGCAAGGAACTGCTTGAGCCCATCCATCCAGGGCCCAGGCCTGGGCAGACGCCGGGCCACACCGGGCACCAGCGACAGGGCGACGAAGGGCAGCGCAAGCCCGAGCCCAAGGGTCAGGATCACCGCCAGGGCCCCGGGCCAGGCCAGGGTCACCGCGTAGCCGAGGGCCGCGCCCATGAAGGGTGCCGTGCAGGGGGCTGCGACCAGGGCCGCGAGCCCCCCGGTGGCGAAGGCCCCGGCAAGGCCGGTAGCGGGACCGACGCCACCGAGCCCCATGATCCGGGAGCCCAGGTTCAGGGCACCCGCCAAACCCAGGCCCAACGTCAGAAACATGTAGGCCATGAGGGCGACGAAGGGCGGATACTGCAACTGGAAGCCCCAACCGACGGCCTGTCCCCAGGCCCGCAGCCCCAGCAGCAGAGCAGCAATGACACCAAAGAAGGCCAACACGCCGCCGGTATAGGCCAGGGCATGCTGGAGTCGCTCCCGCTGGTCAGCCCTGCCCTGCCCCGCCAGGCTGAGGGCCTTCATGGCGAGGACGGGGAAGACACAGGGCATGAGGTTGAGGATCAGCCCCCCGGCCAAGGCCAGCAGCAGGGCCATGGGCAAGCCGAGGTCATCACCCTCCACGCCAGGCTCAGGAGCCGACTTAGGTACAGGCTCGGTCCCCGTGGCTGGCGCGCGGGCCGGTGACAACTCCGCGCTCACCGGCCAGGCCCGAGTCCGGTCGCCGGCACCCACCACCAGTAGCCCCGAACCGACCGCACCCGGCGCGTCCCCCAGACTGAGGTCGACCAGCAGGTCTTCCCCCTCCAGCCGCCAGGGCTGGGGGGCTGCGTGGTCGATCAGTCCCCAACGATCGGCGAAGAACCAGACCGATTCGGGGCTGCCCTGAAAGGCCGAGACGGGGACCTGGAGCCGGGCGCCGGCTGCTGTGCGGGTCAGACTCGCCCCGTCGATCGGCACCTGGGGCAAGGCCGCTCTGGCCTGGGCGATGGCCATGTCAGTGGCCGTGTCCGCCGTACTCAGGTCTGCGGGATCGACCACATCCAGGGCCAGGTCGAGGTCACCCCCCTCTGGGATGCAGTGCTCCTCGCAGACCAGCCAGTCGGCCCTGACCCGCAGGGACAGAGGCTTGCCCGGGGGCCAGTCCGCCGGCACGGAGAGGGCCACCGGGTGGATTGCCCTGCCGGAGTATCCGTAGTTGGCCAGGGGTCCGACCCGCATCAGGCTGGGATAAGGCCAGCGGATGTCGCCGACCCGGACCCCGGCGGGTAGCTCCCAGGCCAGGCGCGGCGCTTCGCCAGAGTCCCCGGGGTTCTGCCAATAGGTGTGCCACCCCGGGCGGATATCCAGCACCAGGGCGAGATCGATGGTCTCGCCCGGCGCGACCCGAGTCCGCTCCGCGACGAGTCGTGCGGTGACGTTGTCGGTGCGCACCTCTGCCCCGCCCCAGGCGATGGCGCCGGGGAGCAAGAGGGCGAAGAACAGGGCCATCAGGGTTCGCATGAAGCATGCTTATGCGGCCCGCGGGGGCATGCTTCAACCTTGCTGCCTGCCTGGAACTCATGCCCAATGCGCAACGCGGGCAGTAGCAAGCTGCCGGTCAAGACGGCCTGTCCCCCGGCACCGGCCCCAGCACCACCACAGGGTCCCCCAGACGCAGGACCCCAGCCTCCAGTATCCGGGCATTCAGCCCGCCATGGCCGCGCATGGCGTTGTAACCCCCTGGGCCGAGGACCTCCTCCATGCGGGAGCAGGGATGGCAGAGCCCAGCCCCCTCCAACACCACGGGGCCGATGCGAAAGCGCACGCCCTTGAGGGCGAGGAGATTCACCCCCGCCACCACCAGATTGCGTCGCAGCAGCGCCGGGTCCAAGGCCCGGTGTCCGGTGAGGGCGGCGATCACCGGCAGGTGCTCCGCCTGGATGAGGGTCACCTGACGCGACCCGCGCCCCTTCGTCTGGTAGTGATCCCCCGCCAGGCCAGTGCCGGCTTGAGCCAGGACCTGATCCAAGACCTGCACCTCGCCCCGGCGCTGCATCCGCACACCGATCCACTCCAATCGGCCCGCGTGCGGAAACATGGTCATCAACTTGTGTAGGTCTTCCATCTCTCCGCCTCTTGAATTCGTCCCCACGCGGTCCAAACCGAGCCTGAGACGCCATCGCCCCGAGCGTGAGCCCAATGTTTGTAGCCCCCATCACCCGACGGCTGACTGTCGCGTTACTGTTCGTCACCCTGGCGGCATGCAGCACGGTGCGCATCGCCTACTACGGCGCCGACTTCTTCATCCACCAATACGCGGATGATTACCTGGGCCTCGACCAGGACCTGCTGGCCGCCTGGAAACCGCACCTGGAAGCGGCCCTCGCCCGACACAAGGCCGAGGAACTCCCCTATCTCGCCCGTTTCTTCGACAACGCCTTGAAGGGGGCGGAGCAGGGGTTCGACCAGGCCAAGGTCGCCTGCCTGCAAGACCAGTTGTGGACGATCTACCGACGCCACGCCAAGCTGGCGATCGACCTGGCCGTACCCTTGCTAGCGGCCAGCAGGCCGGCCCAGGCACACACCCTTGAGACCAAATTCCGCGAGGACTGGGGGGAGGAAATCGGCGCCGACCCCGAATCCGTCGCACGCCGGGACCGAAAGCGGGCCGAACGCTATGCGGACGCGAGCCGGTGGTGGATCGGAGGCCTGACCCCTGCCCAGGAGGCCATGGTGACATCCGCGACGGCGGCCATGCCAGACACGGCCCCCGCCTGGGACGCCTACCGCAGGACCCGCCAGACAGGGCCTGGTGCAGCTACTGCGCAAGGGGTGCGAAGCGAGACCAGTTGCGCGCCTATCTGACCGACTGGCTGGTTGAGTTCAAGGGGATGCCGGGAAGTCTGGACGCGGCCCGACACAGCATCCGAAAAGCCATCTCGGCCCTGGTGGTGGATCTAACCCGGAGCTTCAGCCCCAAACAGAAGACCCACCTAGAGGAGCGACTACGAGGGCTGCGAGACGATTTCATGGCCCTGCAATCCCGCCCGCACATGGCAGGAAAGGTTTGCAATTGACTCAGGAACCGCTCAAGCGGGCAGCAGGAATTTGCCGGCCGAACCCGCTACGGCCGTGATCATACCCAGCACCAGATTCACAAGAATGAGGCGCCGGATCAGGACAATCTTGGCAGCGGCCCACGGCCAATTGTCGTGGTCGATGGCTGCCTTCAACTTGCGGAAAGGGACGACGAAGATATAGATGAAGATCAGGGTCATGAGCGACGCAATCCCCATCATCAGGTGTACGTGCGGTGGCGCCTGACCGTGGAGGGCCAACACAAAGTACAAGCCCCCGGATGCCCACAAGAGGATGATGGAGGCCCAGACCCAAGGGAAAAAACGCTGGAACACCGCCAGCATCAGCACCGCCCGCTCCGGACCGTGAATCACATCCTGGAGCGCCGGGCGCAGGGCTACGTGGGCAAAAAACATACCCCCGACCCACACGATGGTCGCGAGTTGGTGCAGGCCCAGGGCAAGGGCATATCCGAATGTCATCTCAATCACCTCAGTAAAGGGATCGTGCGTCACCAACCACCGGGGCCTGCGGCGGCACGATCCACGAGAACTATTGTACGACCTAAGCCCGCTACCCTGGTCACTGGCAAATCGGCCCCGGCACGCCAGGCTGCCAAGGCCTCGCGCTTTCCGGCACCCGTCACCAGGATGAGGACCTCCCCGCTCGCGGTCAGCGCCCTGGGGGTGAGGGAGACCCGCTCCGACGGCGGCTTGGGGGCCGCGCGAACCGCGATCACCAGGGCATCCTCCGCAATCGCATGGCCGGGGAACAGGCTCGCCGTGTGGCCATCCTCCCCCATGCCCAGCAGCACCAAGTCGAAGGGTAGCGCGGCCTCTACCAGCGGGGCATAGGCTTTGGCGGCGATCTCCGGACCCAGTTCGGCTTCCATGGGATGCACCTGCGGCTGTGGTATCGGCACCTTCCCCAGCAACGCCAGGGTCGCGACCCGGCTATTGCGCTCGGCGTCGTCCGGCGAGAGACAACGCTCATCGCCAAAATAGACCTCCCAATTCCGCCACTGGGCCTCGCGTTCGGCCAAACGCCCGTATACGGCCAGGGGCGTTGTCCCCCCCGCCAGCACGATACGAAAGCGCCCCCGGGCACCAATCGCCGCGACGGCACTGTCCAGAATGCGGCGCGCCGCCTCATCGGCAAGCTGCTCCGCGTCTTCAAACACGAGAAACTCAGTTGCGACCTGCCTCATGGAACTTTCCCCCTAGCTTCTCTAAACTCTCGTCCACTTGTGCCACAGCCCCAGGCGCAGGACCCCATGGCATGGCCCTGCCCGACACCGGCACCGTCCTCTGCCTGCCCACCGGCACGCGACACAGACCTGGAGTAGAGCATCCATGGACCCCATGAACATCCTGTTGGTAGACGACTCCAAGTCGGCCCGTTACGCCCTGCGCCTGCAATTGCAGCGCCACGGGGCTCAGGTCGATACGGCCGATTCGGCGGAGGCGGCCCTGGAGCGCATCGCCCAGACCCCTCCAGACGCGGTCCTCATGGACCATACCATGCCGGGGATGAACGGCTTCGAGGCACTGGAGATCATCAAGTCCGACCCGGCTACAGCCCATATCCCGGTGGTGATGTGCACCTCTCACGACGACCCGGTCTACTCCGACCAGGCCATCAAACGCGGCGCCTTGTGCGTCATCACCAAGGCGGCCGCACCAGAGCGGCTACACTTGGTCCTCGACCAGATCCGCTCCGCCCTGACCGGCGCTCCGGAGCTGATCACGGACCTTGCCCCAGAGCTTACCGAAGAGCAGGCGTCGACAGCAGCAACCCCGACCATAGCGCCGCCGCCCGCTCCTCCCGGACCCGCCCGGGACGTGGTCGAGGGTTGGATGGAGCAATACCTCAGCCAGCACCTGGGCAAGGTCATCGAACCCCACCTGGAAGGACTCACCACCCAGCTACGCCAGGTCATCGCCGAGCAGGTCGAGATGGCAGTGGACGCCATGCAGCCGGTCGCAGAACCCCCAGCCATAGAGCTATCGCCCACCCCTCCCGCTCCCAACCGGGCCGAGGTCGAGACGTGGGTGGAGCACTACCTCACTCAGCACCTAGGTACGGTCATCAAGCCCCACCTGGAGGGACTCAACACCCAGCTACGCCAGGTCATCGCCGAGCAGGTCGTACTGGCCGTGGACGCCATGCCGCCTCCCGTCGCACCCAGCGTCGAACCAGCCGCACCGCTTTTCGACCTCGATGTCCTGCGAGACGACATCATCCCCTCGGCAGTGCAGCGCCACTTCGACGCCGAGCGTGACGCAATCCTGCAAATGATCCAACAGACCATGCAGGAGAGTCAGACCGCCCGGTCTAACGAACTGGAGGTTGTTGATACGAGCGAGCAGACCGTCGACGCCAAGGTCGCACCCCCGACTACCCAGGGCTTGGACAGCGAGTCGGAAGCAGAAACGATCCTCGGCGATACCCAGGATGCCCTCGCCTCATTGCGGCGTGGTCTGCAACTCAGCTACTGGATCGGCGCGGCGGCACTGGTCGTCGGCATCGGTGCGGCGGCTGCACTTTACTTACTAGTGGGCTGATGCCACCCAGGGGTCCATCTTCGGACCCCTCACTCGATCCATACGCCCTCCCCACAACCAGAGCCGCTGGGCCGTTGGCGACTCCAGCAAGGGGCGGCCTTCCTCCAATCGGTGAGCCCAACAGGCCGGATCCAATCCGATCAGGGCTGCGGCCCAACGAATTGACCTGAGCGCGACCCAAACGACCCAACCAGTCCAACTGGACAGGTGCCCGGAGAGTTCACCCACTGTTGAAGAAACCAGCAGAGTATACTGAGAAACATCGGGATTTTCTGCTGCGTTAGCTTGCCAAGCCGACCAGGCCCACCTATCCTATTGACCGAATGCCCCCCAAACAGTGGGGCATACGACCCTCATGTCCAAGGCACGGCGGCAGTTCTGCCGTCCACGCGGGACATGCCAGCATCAGGGGTGGAGACCGACCATGACTTTCGACAAATTCGACATGGAGGCAGTGCAGTCGACAGCGGCGTTGTCGCATCCGAGCCGCCGGGAGTTCCTCGGCGCCCTCGCGTCCTGTTCTGCCGCCGCGCTCCTTGGCGCGCCAGGCATCGGCCTGGCAGCCTCTGGGGGTAGCTCACTCCAGACGCGGGTGAACGACCTCGTCCAAGACATGCGCGCCGAGGGCAAGGTCAGCCGCAATGAAAAGACCTCCTGGGCGGTCTACGACCTGAGCACCCGGGAGAAGTTGGTGTCCATCAATGAGGACATCCCGAGGCAGGCGGCGAGCATGATCAAGCCATTCGTCGCCCAGGCCTATTTCTACACCGTCAAGGATACGAAGGCGCGCTATACGCAAGAGGTGCGCCAGATCATGGAGCGATCCATCCGCCGCAGCAGCAACCCGGCAACCAATCAGCTAATCGCCCTGGTCAGTCGCTACAACTCCAGCAAGGGTCCCAAGGATGTTGAACGGGTACTCAAGCGCTCGGCCCCGAGCATCTTTCGCGACACCAGCATCGTGGAAACCATCCCAGCCAACGGTCGAACCTACCGCAACCAGGCATCCGCCCACGACTACAACCGGTTCCTCACCGCCCTGTGGGACGACCAGCTCCCCTACGCGGAGGAATTGCGCGAAATCATGGCTCTGCCGAATCGCGACCGCATCGTCAGCGGTGTCGATGGGATCCCAGACTCGGTCCGCGTCTACGACAAGACCGGCTCTACCGCCAAGCTGTGCGGGGACATGGGCATCGTCGAGGCGGTGGACTGGCGTGGCAACAAACGCCCCTATACCTTCGTCGGGATCATCGAACGCTCCAGTTCCGCCAAATCTTACGGCACTTGGATCACAGGCCGCTCGAATGCAATCCGCGCCGTATCCAATCTGGTCTTCAGAGAAATGAAATACCGCTACGGCTTGGTCTGATTGACCGACCTAACGGCCCTGGCGCCTGCCAACCCATGGACGACGAAAGGCGCAGACGCCATGGTCGCTTCCTCACCTCCGCCCTCCCGCTTGGGTCGAGCCGTGACTTGGAACACGCCGCGCAGTGCCTTGAGGGTAAGCCGGCGGCTAGCCACGGAGCACTAGCCCGCGATAGGACAGAATCAACAGGATGCCCCGATCAATCGCGGCAGCTTATCTTCTTGTTGATCCTGAAAAATCCTGTCCATTCGCGCTCCGCCGCCCGGAAACTCGACGAATAGCTGGGTCATACGCCCCAGAGGAGGACCCCGAACACCGGACTCCTCTGCAAACTGCGCGGCGATCTAAGCCCGCTGCGGACCATCGGGCAGCACGATATTGAGCTCCAGGATCTCGTGACTCTCGTCCTGTTCGTAGTTCACGGAGACGGCATTCATGTCCACGTCCACGTACTTGCGGATGACATCCAGGATCTCCCTCTGTAGCTTGGGCAGGTAGGATGGCCGGTGGCGCTCGGCACGGTCGTGGGCCACTAGGATCTGTAGCCTTTCCTTGGCCACGGAAGCGGTCCCCTTGCTGGGCCGCGAGGATCGAAAAAAGTCCAGCAGGCCCATGAATTACCCCCCGAAAATGCGACTGAAGAAACCCTTCTTCTCGACTTCCAGGAAGCGGTGCGGCACCGACTCCCCCAGATAGCGGGAAACGGAGTCTGCATACGCCTGGCCCGCGTCGCTCTCCTTATCCAGGATCACCGGCACGCCCGCATTGGAGGCACCGAGTACCGCCTTGGACTCGGGGATGACCCCCACCAACTCCAGGGACAAGATCTCCTGCACATCGTCCACGCTCAGCATCTCGCCGAGCTCCACCCGCTCTGGGCTGTAGCGCGTCAGGAGCAGGAACTCACGGATCGGCTCTGCGTTGCTCTCGGCCCGCCGCGACTTGCTCGACAGGATGCCCAACATGCGGTCGGAGTCGCGTACTGAGGACACCTCCGGGTTGGTGACCACGATCGCATCATCGGCGAAGTACATGGCCATGGTGGCGCCATGTTCGATACCGGCCGGAGAGTCGCAGACGATATAGTCGAACGTCTGGGACAACTCCTCCAAGACGGCCCCGACACCCTCCTTGGTGAGGGCCCCCTTTTCCCGGGTCTGGGAGGCAGGCAACACATAGAGGTTGTCGCAGCGCTTGTCCCGGATCAGGGCCTGATTGAGGTTGGCCTCGCGATTGATCACGTTGACAAAGTCGTACACCACCCGCCGCTCGCACCCCATGATGAGATCCAGATTGCGCAGGCCCACGTCGAAGTCGATGACCGCAGTGCGATTGCCGCGCAACGCCAGACCCATGGCCAGTGCCGCACTGGTGGTGGTCTTGCCCACCCCGCCCTTACCGGACGTAATTACGATAATTCTCGCCAAGTTGACACCCTCCTTCGGGGGTTTGGTCCTTCGATTTGCAATGCTATCAATGATGGGCCGACCAGCGCCCTGCGCGCCCGGGCGTACCGGTCAGGGGCAACCTAGCAGCCTTGGCCAATCGGGGGCGCGATGTCTACGCACCGCTGCCCAGATGCCGGCAGTTGCCTAGAGCCGCTCGATCCGCAAGACCTTTTGATCCAAAAAAATCTGCACCGGCGCTCCCTTGAGTTCGCTGGGGATGTTCTCGCTGACCCGGTAATGGCCCGCCACCGAGACCAGCTCGGCCTGGAGGTCTTGGCAGAAGATGCGCGCCTCGGTATCGCCTTTCATACCCGCCAGGGCACGCCCACGCAGGGGCCCGTAGACGTGCACGTTGCCGTCGGCCATCAACTCGGCGCCCGCACTCACCGCCGCCACCACGGATAAGTCACCGCCGGCGGCGTAGACGCGCTGTCCGGAACGTACCGGTCGGGTGATGAGGGTGAAACCGCTGGTCTGTACCATCGCAGGAGCCGCATCACCCACCGAGGCGGATGGCGCAGCTCCGAGATCGGACCTGGGCGCAGATTTTGGCCCGGCCGCACCGACCCGCCGCACCAGCGCGTCGCCAAGAATGGCCAACTCCATGGCCTCCGCCGCCGCGTGCTGGGCGGGACTGCCACCGCGCACGCCGAAGGGGATCATCCCGTAGCCTCGCAACAGCCCCACCAGGAGCGGGAACTGCACCTCCCCGGCGGTCTCGGCAAGTCCGGTCAGATCGATGACCACCGGGGTATTGCGGAAAAAGTCCGGCGCCTGTTCGACCTTGGCCCCGACCTGTTCGGCCACCGCGTCCATATCCACGCCCAGGAGACGAATGACCGGGAGGGTGAAACCGGCCGCCTTGAGTTCGAACGCCGGGGGCGGTGTCGATGATTGTGCACTGGCGGTCATGCGATTGATCAGAGACTTCCTGTAGGCGTGTGGGAGGATCCCGCCAACGACGCGGCGGTAGCGACGGGCCGTAATGCTAACCCTTGCGTCGCCCGCATCATAGGGGAACAGCCACGGAACGGGCCAAATACACCCATCTCAGACCCAAATCAGCACCGATCAGCCCGGCGGCCACTGCAAAGGACGCCCGCCGAGCAGGTGCAGATGCAGATGGAAGACGGTTTGACCCCCGGCGGCGTTGCAGTTGACCACAACCCGATAGCCGTCGTCCGCGATCCCGACCTGTTTGGCCACCTTCGCGGCGGCGAGGATCAGCCTACCCACCAGCTCCGCATCCGCCTGCTCCAGGTCGTTGAGGGTTGGGATCGGCTTGCGCGGGATGATCAGGATATGGGTCGGCGCCTGAGGACTGAGGTCCCGGAAGGCCACCAGGTCGGCGTCCTCATAGACGATATCTGCTGGAACCTCGCCCGCGGCGATTTTGCCGAAAATGGTATCGGACATGTTGCCCTCCTCGTGCCGTGTCGGATGAAATGAGTTTGGCTGCTTCGAACAGTGCGACTGGTCGGGCCTCAAATGGAATGACGCCCCGCAAAGGCGTGGGCCAGGGTACCCCCATCGACGTGCTCCAACTCCCCCCCCAGGGGTACGCCATGAGCGATGCGGGTGACCGGAACCTGGTGCCGAGCGGCCTGCTCGGCGATGTAGTTGGAGGTGGCAATACCCTCCACTGTGGCGCTGACCGCGAGGATGAGTTCCTTGAGCCCGCCCTCCTTCAGCCGCGCCTCCAGCACATCCAGGCCAAGCTGGGCCGGACCCATGCCGTCCAAGGGCGAGAGACGCCCGCCAAGCACAAAATAGAGCCCGCGGAAACCGGTAGCCTGCTCGATGGCGACGATCTCGGAGGGATTCTCAACCACGCATAAGAGGCTCAGGTCCCGTTTGGGGTTGGCACACAGGGCGCAGAGCTCACGCTCGCTCAGGGTGCGACACCGGGCGCACCGGTTGATGCGCTCCATGGCCTCGCCGAGGGCCACGGCCAGACGCCGACCACCCTCGCGGTCGTGGTCGAGCAGGTGAAAGGCCATGCGTTGGGCGGACTTGGGGCCTACCCCGGGCAGACAGCGCAGGGCATCGATGAGCTGATTGAGGAGGGAACGCTCGGCCATGGACGCCTGCTCAGAAGGGCATCTTGAAGCCGGGGGGCAAGGGCATGCCTGCGGTGATGCCGGCCATGCTGTCCTGGGTGCGCTCCGCAACCCGCTGAACGGCGGAGTTGACGGCGGCCGCCACTAGATCTTCCAGCATCTCCCGGTCATCCCCCATCAGGGACGGGTCGATAGCGACCCGTTTGACCTCGTAGCGGCCATTCATGACCACCTTCACCATGCCCCCCCCGGACTCTCCGGTGACTTCCTCCTGGGCCAGCCGCTCCTGGGCGCGCTGGAGATCTTCCTGCATCTTCTGAGCCTGCTTGAGGATGTTGCCTAATCCGCCTTTCACTGCCATTACCTCGTCTTGAATTGTGGTGAGCCCGCGAATGGGCGGGAAGGTGCGCAGAGCAGTCAGTCCTGGGGCCGTATGCTATCCGGTACCCAGTCGGCGTCGAAACGCTCCTTCAGCCCCAGGGCCACCGGGTCGGCCTGGATCTGCGCCTCGGCCTCCGTTTGGCGCTCCGCCTCTTGGCGTACCCGGCGCTGGGAAGGAGTGTCCTGGTCCGGCTTACGCACCTTGATGTCCAGGGTCACCGGACCACCCAGTGCCTCTGCGAGGGCGCTGCGCAGACGATCCACCGCCGCCGGGAACTGCATATGCTCGCCGGCCGGGTCCAAATTCAAGTGCAGCCTCTCCCCATCCCAGGCGGCAAAACCGCAATTGCTCGCCAACTCCGCAGCCAGGGCGCGCAACCCAAGGCTGGCGACCAATGGGTGCCAGTCCTCCGGGGCCTGGAGCCGCGCCCGCCCGACCGGCGGGGCACCCCGAGTTGCGCCGTCTTGGGTATTCGCCACCTGACCAGCCCGCGGCTGGGGTTCGGCGACTCCCAAGCTGTCCTGGGCCTGTCCCGAACTCGGATCCTGAGTAGCCGAAGGCTGGATAGACGACCCAACCGGTGCCGAGCCGGTCCCCGGATCAGTGGACCCGGATACAACCCTTGCCTGGTTCGGCGGTGCTGGTGAGACCGGCGCGACCTGCGGCCGAACCACACGTGCCGGCTTCGAACCAGCAGTCCGCTGGGTGCCTTGTGCGGTTCCTGCAGATGCATCTGCCACGGGCTTGAAGGCCAGGGCGCGGAGCAAGACCATCTCCAGACCCGTGCGCGGATCCGGTGCCAGGGGCAGATCCTGCTGGCCTACCAGGATCACCTGATAAAACAGTTGTACGTCTTCCGGCGCCAGGCCCTCGGCCAGGGCGACGATACGGCCATGATCCGGGTCATCCGCCGCCAGGGTGCCCGGGACCTGCTGAAACAAAGCGATGCGATGGAACAAGGCGAGCAGCTCTCGCAGCACCTCGCCCAAATCCGGGGTGAGGTCGTGAATACGCCCCACCTCCGCCAGGACCCCAGCCCCGTCGCCGGCGGCCATGACCTCCGCCAGACCCAATATCAGGGCACGCCCGACGGTACCGAGCATGGCTTCGACCTCGTCCGCCTGGACCCTCCCGCCGCCAAAGGCGATGGCCTGGTCCAGCAGGCTCAGACCGTCGCGCATGCTGCCGTCCGCCGCCCGCGCCAACAGGGCCAGTGCCTGGGGGTCGAAGGCAATGCCCTCCACCTCCAGGATGTGCGCGAGCTGGCCCTGGATCTCCGGCGGGGAAAGGCGCTTGAGCGTGAATTGCAGGCAACGCGACAGAACCGTCACCGGGACCTTCTGCGGGTCCGTGGTGGCGAGCAGAAACTTCACATGGGGCGGGGGCTCTTCCAGGGTCTTGAGCAGGGCGTTGAAGCTCCCGGTGGAGAGCATGTGCACCTCGTCGATGAGGTACACCTTATAGCGCCCGCTGATCGGGGCGAAGGGGACGTTGTCCATCAGCTCGCGGGTCTGATCGACCTTGGAGCGTGAGGCCGCATCCACCTCGAGCAGATCCACGAAACGGCCCTCGTCCACCGATCGGCAGGCCGCGCAGACGCCGCAGGGCGTCGCGCTCACCCCTTGCTCACAGTTCAGGGCCTTGGACAGGATCCGGGCCAGGGTAGTCTTTCCGACCCCCCGGGTCCCGGTAAACAGGTAGGCGTGATGGAGCTGACCCCGGTCCAGGGCATTACTGAGGGCCCGCACCACATGCCCCTGGCCGACCATGTCCGCGAAGGATTTGGGGCGCCACTTTCGGGCCAGTACCTGATAGGACATGAAATGGATGCGATCGCCGGTGTCGAGGTGTCAGCGCCGGAGTGTAGCCGAAGGGGGGGCGACCTTCACGCCCCGCGTAGGGGCAAGAAGCGTCTCGAATGAGGGAGGCGGCCACGTCAGCCACACCCCGGCACACACATCCACCGCTGCGGCTGCTCCCTTCCGGGCCTGACCGGGTTCACGGCTTCGCGTTGCGGGGGGACCGACGCGGACCACCATTGAAACGACCCCGGACTCCCGAAGCCGGGACGCAAGGTAACAAAGGCACCCTGGGAATACAAGCCGCCGAAAGGACACGACGACCAACCCCTTGCCGACAGGTCAGGAAGCCCCCTCCAGCGCCCCCACGAGCCCTTCGGGCGGCCGCAAATGCTCCGCCAACCAGTCCCGCAATTGGTGGGTCGAGCGCGCACCGCTGAAACGCCCGCGCTCCTGGCCATCCTGAAACAGGATCACCGTAGGAAAACCGCGCAGCCGATAGTGACCGGCGAGCTTCATGTTATCCCCCTCATCGACCTCGATCTTGGCCAAGCGCACGGCCCCGTCGAGCTCGCTCACCACCCGCTCCAAATGGGGCGACAAGGCATGGCAGGGAGCACACCAGTCGGCCCAGAAATCCACCAGAATCGGGTGCTGGTGGGACGCGGCGATGACCTCGTCCTCGAAGCCGGGGAGATGGACAGCGAAGATAAAGGGATTCGGGAGACGGCGATGGGGCATGGACTGGAACAGCTATGCAGTTGAGAGATTGCGCATATTATCAAGCTCCAAGGTATGGGCGAAATGCCGCGGCCCCCAGGATCGGCGCCGACGCCGGGCACACCCGACCTCGCCGGTCACTCCCCATGCACCCCCTTGCGCCTGGCCTTCCGCCCCCAGATCCAGACGTACTGTGCACCGCTCACCAGCACGGTGGTCAGGCAAGCCCAGACCAGGAAATCGATCACCCCAGTTGGCAGCGGCAAGGGCCCGGCGTCTGCAATCACCAGCACCACGAGCAAGATCTGCACCAGGGTATTGAGCTTGCTGGCGATGATGGGCGCCGCCTCCAACTCCTCCACCCGATAGTTGTAGAGCAGGGCACCACCGGTAATCAGTAGGTCCCGGAAGACCGCCGCCGCCACCAGCCAGGTCGGGACCAGAGACAGCGCGCCAAGAACCAGAAAGCAGGCGACCAGCAGGACCTTATCCGCCAAGGGATCGAGAATCCCGCCAAGACGCGAGCGCCACCCGTAATGCTTCGCCAGATAGCCGTCGAGGCCGTCGGAGATCCCAGCCACGGCAAACAGGAACAGCGCCCAGCCGTAGCGGTGCTCCAACAGGAGGAACACCACGGGAATCACCGCCAGAAGCCGCAGCAGGCTGATGATGTTGGGGATGTCGCGCAGTTGCACCCTAGACCTCCAGCCCCGGAGCGACCCTCGACCCGGGCGCCACGGGGTCAGCTACCCGACCACGCCCAAGAAAACCTTGATGAATCGCCACTCCCTCCTGGGCACAATGCCCAGCCATGACCTCTGGCACAACGCCATCGGCACTATGCCGCCCATAGAGGAACCGCAGCTGACGAACCAGCATCCACACGGCAAACTCAAAGGTTGCAATACACATGTTCAATCACAGCGGCGATACCACCTGTTGCTGAAGCCGAGACCAGAACCCTGCACTCCGGACCGCGCTGCGATTCTAGTCATGCAAGCCGGGCCCTGTCCAAGCTCCGCTGATCGATAGGTCCGCCTAGCGGGTCAGGCAGGGACGCGGATGCACGTTCTCACTGCACCACAAGGCCAGCACGCCAACCAGGGGGCTCGCGACCACCAGCCCCGCCCCAACAGCCCCTCGCCTCTCCCCCCCTAGCCTGGAACCTGGCATCATCCGCCGCCAGTTCAATCGCGAGGAAACGCCAAGTGCCACCCGCCGCCGAAACCACAGATGAAGGCACCGCCATCCTGCGGGCCAAGCTCAACCAGGAGACCGCCCGGATCGCCTGGGTCGATCTCCAGCACTTTTTTGCCCGGGGCGTGGCGATCCGCGTCGCGCCGGAGTTGGACCTGGTGGACACCGCCGTCGCCTTCGCACAGAACCGCTCGGCCTTCGTCCAGGCCGAGATGGCCCTGGGCCGAGTCGACCGGGTCGACGCAGACCAGGCACGACTCTGGCTGGAGGACGACGCCTGCCTCTGGGCCGTGGTGGTCAGCCCATGGGTCCTGGTGCAGCAGGCCCCTACGGATGCCGCTCCGGAAGCAGCAAGCAGCCACCATTGAACCTAAGAGGAGCAGTTCAGCCGCAAATGAACGCAAATAGACGCAAATAAACAAGGACTTGGTGTTGGCGGCCGTCTCACCCTGCGGGTGGCCGCCAGGCTCTTCCTATGTCACTGAACCATTAGCGTTAATATGCGTGATTTGCGGCCGAATTGCTTCTTTCAGGTTGAACCCGCCCCTATTCAACCCCCATCGAGAGGCATTATGTCCGAGTTCAGCAATGTCACCATCGTCAAACGGGCCAACGTCTACTTCGACGGCGGCGTCACCAGCCGCACCCTCTTGTTCCCGGATGGCACCAAGAAGACCTTGGGCCTCATGCAGCCCGGCGAGTACGAATTCGGCACCGACGCCCCCGAGGTCCTGGAGATCCTGGCCGGTGACCTGGAGGTCCTGCTCCCCGACGAGACCCAATGGCGGCGGGTACAGGGGGGCGATTCCTTCGACGTGCCCGGCAAGTCTCGTTTTGCCCTCAAGGTGAGCACCCTGACCGACTATTGCTGCTCCTTCGTCGACTAGGTCCACGCGCTCAGAAGCCGATCTGCTCGGAGGCGACCCGCCCCCAATACCCCAGATGGAAGGCGCGGCTGGACTCCGCGTCGATCATGACCTCGACAAGTCGCGGCCCCGAGTTGGCAAGCGCATCCTCCATGACCCGACGGAGGGCCTCGCCGTCGCCAACCCTGACGTGGGGCAGGCGGAAGGTCCGACCCAGATCGGCCAGGTCCAGGTCCTGTGGGGTGCGCCATAGGGCCTCGAATTCGGGCAGGCCATGCTGGGGCAGGTAGTCGAAGATCCGACCACCACCGTTGTTCAGCACGATCAGGGGTCGACGCAGCCGACCGGCCAGGAACAGACCGCTCAGGTCGTGTGCCAGGCTCAGGTCGCCCAAGAGGCCAAGGGTCGGAATGCCGCCGGCGTCGAGTCCTGCCAGGGTCGATGCATGGCCGTCGATACCACTGGCCCCCCGGTTGCCGAACACCGTCAGCGCCGAGGTCCGGGTCCCGGACCAGGTATCGAGCTGACGAATAGGCAGAGAATTGGCGCAGAAGACCCCCTCGCCTGCCGGCAGCGCAGCGATCAAGTCGGCGATCAGGTGGCCCTCGCACCAGGGGCCCGCGGCCAGGTGTTCCGCGGCGAGGGCGGCGACCCAAGCCTCGGCGGCGGTCCAGCGGGCGAGCCAGACCGGGTCGGACCGCACCAGGACAGACCCGGCCAGCCGGCGGCAAAAGGCCCCAGGATCGTCGACGACCCGGACCTGGGCGTCCTGGGTCGGGTCGGCCCAGCGCCCAGCCGGGTCCACCAGCAGCGCCGGAACGCCAGTCAACCACTCCACCAGGGTCTTGGAGACCGGCGCAGCCCCCAGGCGCAGGACCCAGTCCGGTTTCAGGGCCGCTGCCGCGGCGGGATTGCGCAGCAGGGCATCGTAGCGGGCGATGCGTCCAGGGCCCTCGCCACCGAAACGCAGCCCGGACAGGGGGTCGGCGAGGACCGGCAGGCTCAGTGCGCGGGCGCTGGTCCACAGATCAGGACCGCAGGGGCCCAGGTCCCCGGGGCCGCAGCAAATCAGCCCACGGCCCCGCAACAGCGGGGCCAAGAGGGAGAGGTCCGTGACGTCACCGGGATCGAGCCCCGACCTGGGAAACTCAGGGGCTGGTGGCGGCAGGCTTGGCACGCACTCTGGGCCGGGGACCAGGGGCTCCGGCAGGGGTAGATTGATGTGGACAGGGCCGGGGGTCGGCCCAAGGGCAACAGTCCCAGCCCTGCGACCCAGGGCACGCATGGCCTTGAGGGCCTGCGGACCGGGTTGTGGCAGGCCTGGGTCGTGGAATTCCCGCACGAAGGCACCGAACAATCGGGTCTGGTCGATGGTCTGGTTGGCCCCCCAGCCGCGCAATAGGGGAGGTCGATCGGCGGTCAACAAGATCAGGGGCAGGCCCCACTCGGCCGCCTCGATCACCGCCGGGAGCCAGTGCGCGGCGGCGCTGCCGGAGGTGCACAGCAATGCCACCGGGCGGCCCGAGGAGCGCGCCAGACCCAGGGCAAAAAAGGCGGCGCTGCGCTCGTCGACGATGGGGGCCAGCACCAGGCCGGACGGGGACCGAGCCAGGGACTGAGCGGCCAGTACCAGGGGCGTGGAGCGCGAACCCGGGGACAGGACCAGGTGCCCGACCCCAACGTCCAGCAACCCCGCCAATAGGGCCTGGGACCAGCGCAAACTGAGGCAGGCGAGGTCGTCGTCGATGGGACCCTGAGTCGACATCAGGCGAACTGCAGAGCAGTGAGCATAGCCGCGAGCTTGGCCTCGGTCTCGCCCCACTCCCCAGCAGGATCGGAGCCGGCGACAATCCCCGCCCCGGCATGGAGTAGGGCATGATCGCCCTGGATCTCGGCACAACGCAACAGGACCCAGAACTCGCCACTCAGGTCGCGCTCCAGCCAACCGGCAGCCCCTGTGTACCAACCCCGGCCCCAGGGTTCGGCCTGCGCCAACCAGGCCTGGGCGGCGGCACACGGCGCACCGTTGGTCGCCGGGGTCGGGTGCAGCAGGTCAGCCAGGGCCAGGGCGTCCATGCCTGGCTGCAACTCCGCACGGATGTGGGTCCACAGATGCTGTGCATTGTTCAGGCGCAGCAGGCTGGGGCCGTCCTGGGCCTCAACCCGATGACTCACGGGCGTCAGGGCGGCCCTCAGGGCATCCGTCACCAGGGCATGCTCGCGCAGTTCCTTGGGCGAGCTGCGCAGGGCCTCACCCAGGGCGAGGTCGCGGGCGCTACCCGCAGCGCGGCCTGCGGTACCGGCGATGGCATCCACCTCCGCCCAGGTGCCACGCTGGGCGAGGAGGCGCTCCGGTGTGGCGGCCACCAGGCACTGACCCTCTCGCTGGAGCCGAATCACCTGGCAGGACGGGAAGAGGTAGGTCAGGGCCGCGCCCAGACGTTCCAGGTCAAAGGTACGTCGACCCTGAACCCGCTGCCGGCGCGCCAGCACCACCTTTTCCAACGTCCCCTCGGCAATGGCCGCCAAGGCAGCCTCCACCGCCTCAATCCAGCCGGCTCGGTCCGGCCGATCCTCAAGAGGTCGCAGCGGCCCCGGGTTGAGCGGGCCCGGGGCGCTGCGGCAGAGACCGGGCACCAGGCGGTCGAGCCAGGAGCGCCAGCGCCTGAGGCACGCATCCTGGTCGGCCGGCAGGCAGGTGCTAAACACCAGGACGGCCTGGCCGCGCCGACGCCGCACGGCCACCTCGGGCAGCCAGAGCAGCGCCTCCGGCAAACCGTCGGCATCCGTCGATCCCGACGCGGCGGCAAAGCCGGCAAGGGCGAAAGGCTCCATCCCGGTATCGTCGGGATCGAGTTGCAGCCACTCACGCTTCAAGGCCAACGCCCGGGCCCGGAGGTCCGCGAGACGGTCTGGCCCGAAGCCCTGCCACTCCACGGTACTGCCGTAGCCGGCACGCAGATCCTCGCGCTCAGCATGGGAGAACGAGAAGTGTGGATCAGCCAGCACGGGCACAAACCCGGGGAGTTGCGACAGTTCCAGGGTGAGGGACACAATCCCCGTGCGCCGCGACCAGGGCACCAGGGCAACGGTCTCTTCGAGCCGTGCATCGAGCTGGGCCTTGACCAGGGTCGGGGTGTCGAAGGGTACGAGCATAGGGTTCTCAGCAGCGAACCGGCGACAGAAAAGCTCCGGGCCAACATGATACCGGACTCCCCAGGGAGAGCGCCCGCCGGGCATGACGCCCCTTTCGCCCAGGCGTGCCCTTGGGTATTATCCGGCCATGTCTGCACACCCACCCAATTCCCGCGTCGTCACCATCAGTCGATCCGCCCTCGGCGCACTGGAGGTCGTCGGCCTGATCGTCATCTCCCTGGCCACCCTTGTTGCGGCCGGTCAAGAGTTGGTCAAGATGCTCTCAGCCATGGAGGTCACACTTGCGGACCTGCTCCTGCTGTTCATCTACCTGGAGGTTCTGGCCATGGTCGGGGTCTACCTGGAGTCCGGTGCCCTGCCCATCCGCATGCCGCTCTACATCGCCATGGTCGCGCTGGCCCGGCACCTGGTCCTTGACATGAAACATCTCGGCCCCTGGGATATCGTCTCCACCGCCACCGGAGTGCTGATCATTGCGGTTGCAGTACTCGCCATCCGTTACGGCCACACCCACTTCCCCTACGATACGCAAAAGCCCGACAACTAGCAGCCTGCCGGGCTTAGGTGGATCGAAGCGAGGGAGTGGGAGGGCGAGGCCATTTTGTTCCGGTTTCGAGGCGCATAGTGGGCTCTATGTAACGAAAAAGCGGGGCGAAATGGACCGTTCTCCCGCTTCCGCAGCCGATTCATCCTAAGTCCGACAGGCTGCTAGCCCCGGCCGGGAGCGTGGGGAGTAGACATCAGAGCAAACTCAGGCCCGCGCCGAGAGGGCCAAATAGGCCCGATGCAGGTCAAGGACGGCAGTCTTCAGAGCATCGGGGTCTCCAGAGTTGTCGATCACATCGTCCGCCCCGGCGAGGCGCTGGGCTCGGGGAACCTGGGCAGCCAGGATGCGCTGGACCTCCGCCTCCCCAAGACCGCTGCGGGCGCACACGCGACGGACCTGCTCCAACTCTGGCAGGTCCACCACCAGGATTCGGTCCGCCAAGTCTGTCTGGCCGGTCTCGAATAGCAATGGGATGACCAACAGTGCGTAAGGGCCCTGGGCCTTGGCCAGATCGGCCAGCATGCGGGCACGAATACGGGGATGGAGCAACCGTTCCAGCCGACCACGCTGCACCGGGTCGGCAAAGACGATGCGGCGCAGGGCAGCCCGGTCCAGGACCCCATCGGCACCCACCAGGCCGGGCCCGAAATGGCCCTCGATCTCGGCCAGGACAGGCTCCCCCGGGGCGGTAAGGGCGTGGGCAACGAGATCGGCGTCGATGACCGACACCCCGAGTTCGGCGAACAGGTCCGAGACCGTGGACTTGCCGCTGCCTATCCCGCCCGTGAGGGCGATGCGTAACACACCGCCCTCAGGCCAGACCGGACCAGTCGAGATAGGCGCGGTTGATGACCTCGCCCCACATGAGTGCGATCCATCCCGCGGCTGCCAGATAGGGCCCGAAGGGGATAGGGATGTCGCGTCCCTGGCGCCCACTGGCAATCAACGACATGCCCACCACGGCCCCAACCACCGCGGACAGGAGCAGGACCTGGGGAAGCAATTGCCAGCCGAGCCAGGCCCCGAACAGCGCCACCAGCTTGAAATCTCCATATCCCATGCCCTCCTTGCCTGTGATCAGCCGAAAGATGTGGAAGACCAGCCACAGGCTGAGGTAGCCGGCTGCGGCCCCCAGGATGGCCGATTGGGAATCGGTGAAGAGCCCGACCAGGCTCAACAGCAGGCCCAGCCACAGCAAGGGCTGGGTGATACCGTCGGGCAGCAACTGGGTGTCCAGGTCGATCCCGGCCAGGGCCACCAACCCCCAGGTGAGGACCAGGGCCGCGGCGGACTCCCAACCCGGCCCGAAGCGCCAGACGACTGCCACAGAGAGCAGGGCGGTAAGCAGCTCGACCAGGGGATAGCGCAGCCCGATGCCCGCCCCGCAGGCCGAGCAGCGACCGCGCAGCGTGAGATAGCTCAGCAGTGGGATGTTCTCCAGAGGCGTAATGCCGTGACCACAGTGAGGACAGCGGGAACCTGGGGTCGCCAAACTCAAGCGCTGGGCCTCCTCCGGCGCCTGAGTCTCGCCGCGCAGCTCGGCGCATTCCCTGTTCCAGGCCGCCGCCATCATGAGCGGCAACCGATGGATCACCACATTGAGAAAACTGCCCACGGTCAAACCGAGGAGCACAGTGCCCGTATAGAGCAGCAACGGCTCCTGCACGAGCAGATCGATCCAGGACATAGACGGCACCACGTTAGAGACAAGGCTGGGGGGTCTTAGACCACCGCAGCCAGCTTGAAGATCGGCAGGTACATGGCGATGACCAAGCTGCCGACCAGGCTGCCGATAACCACCATGATCAGGGGTTCGAGCAGGGCACTGAGGCTATCCACCGCGTTGTCGACTTCTTCCTCGTAGAAGTCCGCGACCTTACCCAGCATGTCGTCCAAGGCCCCCGACTCCTCGCCGATGGCGGTCATCTGGATCACCATGTGAGGGAAGATGTCCTGCTGACGCATGGACAGCTGGAGGGCCTGCCCGGTGGCCACTTGTTCGCGCATACGCAAGACCGCCTCCTGGTAGACGATGTTGCCCGTTGCACCCGCCACGGACTCCAGGGCCTCGACCAAGGGCACACCGGCGGCAAACATGGTCGACAGGGTTCGGGCGAATCGGGCCAGAGCGGCCTTGTCGAGGATGTTGCCAATGACGGGGATCTTGAGCACGACCCGATCGATGATCCGGCGGAACGCGGCGGAACGCTTGAACAGGTTGCCGATGAAGTAGACGAAGGCAGCGATCCCCAGCCCGATGGCCCACCAATAGTCACGCATGAAGTCAGAGATCGCGATCACCAGCAGGGTGAAGGCCGGAAGGTCGGCCCCGAAGCTGGAGAACAGGGCTTTGAACTGAGGAATGACGAACAGCATGATGATCACGGTCACGATGAGAGCCACCCCGATGACCGCGGCCGGATAGAACATGGCCTTCTTCACCTTACCCTTGATGGACTCGGTCTTTTCCTTGTACGTCGCGATCTTGTCCAACAGGACATCGAGCACACCGGCCTGTTCGCCCGCCGCAACCAGGCTGCAGAACAGATCATCGAAATACAGGGGGTGTTTGGCCAGGGCCTCGGCCATGGCGATGCCACTCTCGATATCGACCTTGATGGACAGGATCAGGTCCTGCATGGAGGGGTTGTTGTGGCCGCGGCCGACGATGTCGAAGGCCTGCACCAGGGGCACCCCGGCTCCCATCATGGTGGCGAGCTGACGGCTGAAGATGGCAATATCCGCGCTGGTGATCCGCTTCTTGCCGCTCCCGAAGAGCCCAGCACTCTTCTTGCGCACCTTGGTCGGGCTGACACCTTGTCGGCGAAGTTCCGCACGCACGACCGTCAAATTCTGTGCCCTGGTCTCCCCCTTGATGCGAGCCCCGCGACGGTCCACGCCTTCCCAGGCAAAGACGTGGGCCTTCTCCGCCTTGGGTGCTGGCTTGGGCTTATGGGTTGCTGCGATTGCCATGGCTAATCCTTCGTGACTCGGTTGACTTCCTCAAGACTGGTAATGCCGGCCTTGACCTTGCGCAACCCGGAGGCGCGCAGATCGGCCACCCCCTCCTGATGCGCCTGATCCGCCAACTGCATGGCGTTGCCGCCCTCCATGATGAGCCGACCGATAGCGTCGGATACGGTCATCACCTGAAAGATGCCGGCGCGCCCCTTGTACCCTCCGGTGCAACGCTCACAGCCCACAGGACGGTAGATCGTCAGTCCTTCTTCGATCTCCTCCGGGGTAAAACCCTCCTCGATGAGCGCCTCCCAGGGCACGTCCTCCACCTCCCGACAATGCACACAGAGCTTTCTGGTGAGCCGCTGGGCCATGATGAGCAGAATGGACGAGGCGATGTTGAAGGGTGGAACCCCCATGTTGGCCAAACGCGTCAAGGACTGGGGGGCGTCATTGGTATGCAGGGTCGAGAGGACCAGATGGCCCGTCTGGGCCGCCTTCACGGCGATCTCTGCAGTCTCCAGGTCGCGGACCTCACCCACCATGATGATGTCTGGGTCCTGTCGGAGAAAGGCGCGCAGGGCGGCGGCGAACGTGAGGCCCGTCTTGGGGTTCATGTTGACCTGGTTGATCCCACTGACCTGGATCTCCACCGGATCCTCGACCGTGGAGATATTCACGTCCGGCTTGTTGAGGATATTGAGGGCGGAGTAGAGGGAGACCGTCTTACCCGAGCCCGTGGGGCCCGTCACCAGGATCATGCCGTAGGGCCTGGCGATGGCCTGCATGAAGGCCTCGCGCTGCTCCGGCTCCATGCCCAGACTCTCTATCCCGACCTGGGCCGCGGACGAATCCAGAATACGCAGCACCACCTTTTCCCCATAGAGGGTCGGCAGGGTGTTGACGCGAAAGTCGATATCCCGCGAGCGGCTGAGCTTGAGCTTGATACGCCCGTCCTGGGGAACCCGCCGCTCCGCAATATTCATGCGCGACATGACCTTGAGGCGCGCCACCATGCGGGCGGCGATATTCACCGGCGGCGAGGCCACCTCGCGCAACATGCCATCCTGGCGAAAGCGAATGCGGAAGGTCTTCTCGTAGGGTTCGAAGTGGATATCCGAGGCACCACCGGAGATAGCGTCCACCAGGATCTTGTTCACGTAGCGGACGATGGGGGCATCATCGACATTGATGTCCTTGTCATTGTCCTTCTTCTCGTCGTCCTCGCCGGCGATATCGAGGTTGCTCAGTTCCGCGTCCATGAGGTCCGACATGACCGCGTCCTGCGCCTCGTTGGCCGACTCCATGGCGGTTGCGAGCTTGTGCTCTTCAACCAGCACCACTTCCGTGGTCAACCCGGTGTTGAAGCGGATCTCTTCCAGTGCCTGATCGTTGGTCGGGTCGGACAGGGCCAGGAACAACCGACCTCCGCGTCTGTAGATCGGCAGGGCCCGATGCTTGCGGACGAGCTTCTCGTCCACCAGGCTCAGGGGCCGATCAACCAAATCGATCGCATCAAGATCGAGCAGGGGAACGCCAAATTCGTTGGATGCGGCGATCGCGATTCGCCGGCTATCCACAAGCTTTTGTTCTACCAGGTATTGGACAAAGGGCTGACGGCGCTTGGCCGACTCAATCGTGGCGGTCTGGGCCTGGGTCTCTGAGATCAGATGATCACGCACCAAGCGCGCGGCCAATCCGGACGGCTTCATTGTGCTTTGATCGCTTGCCATTGAGGTATCTCTCAGCTTACCCGTGGCTGACACTATTGCACATCGTGCCCGTCAACCACAGACCTGCTTCACAGAATGGATCTGGGGGTGCCGCTCGCATCCCAGCCTGGCACCAGAGCAACACGTTCGCCGTCAGCGATTGACATTGAAGGCCAGGCGCACATTGTTGGCCACCAGGCCATTGTCCTTCTGCTCGCTGTCGCGAACATAGAATTCCAGGATAGTCTCGCGGTTCATTAACAGTTCTTCCGTGACCTCGTCCGCCAACTCGTTGGCATGGCAGAAGACACTGACATAGGGTGAGGTCTCGTCCCGCGGGTCGGTGATCCACAGGTTCGGCGAGATGTTCTTAATAAACCTTAGAAAACCATAGCCCTTGTCGGAGAACCACTTGGTACAGACCCCGCGCACACAGGACCCCGGCGCGCCCCACTCGTTGCGCGGCTCGTAGGAGATGGGCAGCAAGTCCGGAATCAGGAACCCGGAATAGAAGGTATCGACCGTCTGCTGAAGCTGGCGAGAGACATTGCGAAAGCCGATCAGCTCCACCCGACAACCCTTGTTTTGCAGCGCAGTCGCCACCTGAACGAAGTCGCCATCGCCGGTCACCAGCAGCACCTGCTCGAGCTTGCCCACTTGGAGCATCGCATCGACGGCCATGTCCAGGTCCGCGTTGGCCTTGGTGGTGACATTACCCGCCTCGTCCGTGTAACGACGCACGGGCTTGACCGTGATCTTCCAGCCGAAGTCGCGCACCATCTGCTGGTAGGACCGCGACTTCTTGTTGTATTCCATATCGTCCTTGGCGCGATCGACATCGAAGGCCTGATAGGTGTTCAGACGCTGAAGGGTGCCCCCCTCTCGCGCGGCAAAGCGCCGCAACACGTCGTAGCGCATTTGGTAGCCGCCGTTATAACGGACGTTCTCGGCATCGACAAAGACGCCTACTCTCAGACCCTGGCCCAATGACTTGCCCCTTACACTCAATACAATAAAGACGCCGACGACAGGCGTGCCCCCGCATTGGTGCGGGGGCACGACCGCCTCAGCCAGGCAGGCGAAACATCAACAGTTGGCCCGGTTCTCGATCAGGTCGTTGACCACGGTGGGATCGGCCAAGGTCGAGGTATCGCCCAAGGAGTCGATCTCGTTGGCCGCAATCTTGCGCAGGATACGGCGCATGATCTTGCCCGAGCGAGTCTTGGGCAGGCTCGGCGCCCACTGGATGATGTCCACGATGGCGATGGGCCCGATCTCCCCGCGTACCATCGCGACCAACTCCTTCTTCAGGGCGTCGGTAGGCTCCACACCGGCCATCGGGGTCACGTAGGCATAGATGCCCTGACCCTTGATGTCATGTGGATAACCCACCACCGCCGCCTCGGCGACGTGGGGGTGAAGCACCAGGGCCGACTCGATCTCGGCGGTACCCAGGCGATGTCCGGAGACGTTGAGGACGTCGTCGATACGCCCGGTGATCCAGTAGTAGCCGTCCGCGTCGCGGCGAGCGCCGTCGCCGGTGAAATACGAACCCGGATACTGCTTGAAGTAGGTATCCACATAGCGCTGGTGATCCCCATAGACGGTGCGCATCTGCGCAGGCCAGGGATGAGTCAGTATCAGGGCGCCCTCCCCCGCTCCTTCGATCGGGGTGCCGTCCGTGGGGTCCACCAGGGCCGGCACGACGCCGAAGAAGGGCGTGCTGGCCGACCCCGGCTTGAGCGGGGTGGCGCCCGGCAGCGGCGTGATCAGGTGGCCACCGGTCTCGGTCTGCCACCAGGTATCGACGATGGGGCAACGCTCGTCGCCCACCACCCGGTAGTACCACTCCCAGGCCTCTGGGTTGATGGGTTCGCCGACAGAGCCGAGGATGCGCAGGCTCTTGCGGGACGTGGCCTTTACCGGCTCCTCACCGGCCCGCATCAGGGAGCGGATGGCAGTGGGGGCAGTGTAGAAGATATTGACCTGGTGCTTGTCGATGACCTGCCAGAAGCGCGACATATCCGGGTAGTTCGGGATGCCCTCGAACATGACCGAGATGGCCCCGTTGGCCAGGGGCCCATAGACAATATAGGTGTGCCCGGTGACCCAACCGACGTCGGCGGTACACCAGTAGACCTCACCCTCCTGGTAATCGAAGGTGTACTTGTGCGTCATGGCGGCAAAGACCAGGTAGCCGCCCGTGGTGTGCAGGGCGCCCTTGGGCTTACCGGTAGAGCCGGAGGTATAGAGGATGAACAGCGGGTCCTCGGCGTCCATCTCCTCGGGCTCGCAGACCTCCGCCGCCGTAGCCATGGCGTCGTGATACCAGAGGTCGCGACCGGCGGTCCAGGCAACGTCACCGCCGGTGCGCCGCACGACCAGGACGGTGCTCACATTGGGGCATTCCTCCATGGCCTTGTCGGCATTCTTCTTGAGCGGTACCTGGCGCCCGCCGCGCACGCTCTCGTCGGCGGTGATGACCACCTGGCAATCGGAATCCAACACCCGATCACGCAACGAGTCCGGGGAGAAGCCACCGAAGACGATGGAGTGCACTGCACCGATGCGCGTGCAGGCGAGCATGGCCACGGCCGCCTCGGGGATCATGGGCATGTAGATGCACACCCGATCGCCCTTCTTGACGCCACGGGACTTCAGCACATTGGCAAGCTTGCACACATCGGTATGCAGCTCGCGGTAGGTGATCTTGCGGTCCTCGTTGGGGTTGTCGGACTCCCAGATGATGGCGACCTGATCGCCACGGGTCGCCAGGTGACGGTCCAGGCAGTTGTAGGAGACATTGAGCTTGCCGCCTTTGAACCATTCGATGTGCAAATCATCGGCGCCGAAGCTGTAGTCCAGGACCTGGTCCCAAGGCTTGGACCAGGTCACGAACTGTGTCGCCTGCTCGGCCCAGAACCCCTCGGGGTCCTCGACAGAACGGGCATACATGGTGGCGTACTGGTCGGCGTCGATGTGGGCCTTGGCCGCGATGGCCTCGGGGACCGGGTAGATCTTGCTATCCGACATGGGATCTTCTCCTCGCTATTGGTGGGTTTCGCGCCGCCACTTTATCGGGCGGTCATCGGGGCCTGGGGGCGATAAACACAGCAGCGCCCAATACTAATCCGTCCCTGCCTCCTTCGCTACCGACCCCCCAGGCCGGTAACAGTGCCTGTTGCGCATCCTGCGCCAGGCCGTGCTAGGTAAAGTCGTGCGCAGCGTGCCCAAAGTCTCCATCCCCCCCTGGGGGAGAGGGCCAGGATAAGGGGCCACCCCAGCTGTCTGCGATGTGGCGCTGTCATGCCCAGGAGCGTCTGCGGCATCCTGGCCATCAGCCGAACAATTGCCGCAGCGGCAGAGACCGCCCGCTACCCAGATGCGCGGCCTGGGCGAGGAACAGCTCCGCCGCGGCCAGGGCGTCGTAAAAGGCATTGTGGGCCGTGTAGCGCGGCAGGTTGTAACGCTCTCCAAGGGCATGCAGGCGCAGGTCCGACCCCTTGTAGGTGATATGGCGCCGTTCAAACCAGCGCTGGGCGAGAAGCTGGGTATCGACCACGGGGACGACCAGTCCTACCCCATAGATCCGACGGCAGGCGGCCCCGATGAACCCGGTCTCGACACGGGCATGATGGGCGATGAGGACCTTACCCGCCAACACCGTGAGCAGGTCTGCCAGCACGGCCTCCAGGTCTTCGCCCTGTGCCGCCTGGTCGTCGGTAATCTGATGGATGACCGCGCTCGCCGCCGGAACGGCACCCGAAATCCGCACCAACCGATGCTCGGCGGTGCCCAGGTCGATGGTCCCGTCCCTCAAGGTCACATGACCAACGCTAAGGATGGCATCCCGACGCCGATCAAGCCCGGTGGTCTCCAGGTCGATGGCGAGGAACTCAACACTCTGCCAGTCCGTCCCGGGTTTGGGAAAAGCCGTCGCCAGATAGTCCCGCATGGGTCCCGCAGGCGCCTTGCGCAACAAGAGGCGCCGTCGCCAATCTAGGAGCAAGGGACGCAGCATCAGGAGAAACGTCCGGTCTGATAGCGCTGCCCGAGAGACGCTTGCAGGCCCGCAATGAGCAGGAAGGCATCGCGCAGGTGGCCCCGCTCCAGGGGCGAAAGCGTGTCGGGCGCCAGGAAGTTGTCCGCCGCCTCGCCGCCGCGCAACTGCTTCCCCTGATGGCGGATGCGCAGGGTGGCGATGAACTCCAGGGCATCGGACAAGTTGGCGGCACCCTCGCGACTCAGGCCGCCATGGGCCGCGACCGCCTCAATGCGCTCCAGGGTATTGACCTGCGGTAGCCCGGCGGCCAGGGCATGCACCCGAACGAGGTCGATGATCGGGACCGTACCGCGATGCTTGAGATCGAAGGTGTGGTTGTGCTCGCCCCCGTGGATGAGCACAAAGTTGCGGAAGAATCCCAGCGGCGGCTGATGCTTGAGGGCATTGGCCGCCATATAGGCGATAAAGATACGATTGGCCCGGCTGTTCTCCAGGATGTGCTCCTGGAGTTCCTCAAACATCCCCTCGGGATCGCGCACCGGACGCAGATCGAAAAAGACACTGGCGAGCATGAGTGCCATGGGCTCGGGGCGATTGATCCAGGTCGTAAAGTACTTGCGCCACATGCGCAGTGGCTGACGCCACTTGGGGTTGGAGGCCATGACCTCCCCTGGACAGTAGACGTAGCCGCAGGCGTTGAGGCCGTCATTGACGTACTTGGCCAAGGCCGCAAACCAGGCGTCGTCGTCCGGCTTCATGTGGTCGGCGATGAGCAAGGCATTGTCCTGGTCGGAGTGCGAGGACTGCTCGCGCCTGGCCTGGGAGCCGCCGGCCAGCCAGGCGTATGGCACCGGCGGCGGGCCAAGCTCCGCCTCGGCGAGATCCAGCAGGCGACTGGTGAGGGCATCGGTGATCGCGCTCACCGCCTGACCCACCTGGTCCGCGGTCGCCCCGCTCGTCACCAACTGGACCTGAAGCTCCGGGACCTTGGCGCTGATCTGTACCAGAACCTCCAGGTTCCGGGCCTTGTGGATGTCCCCCACCAGATACACGGAATTGGCACTCTGGATGCGCACGAAGTCGGAGGTGGAGACCACCCCCACCACGCGCCCCTCCCGTTCCACCGGCAGGTGATGGACATTGAGGCGGGTCATGGCGATCAGGGCCTGAAACCCCAGGCTGTCCACCGAGGTGGTGTGCAGCTTCTCCGTCATGATGCGCGCTACTGGCTCCTCCGGCGACAGACCCGCGACGATACAGCGGCTGCGCAAATCCCGGTCGGTGATCATCCCCACCAGGCGCTCCCCATCGATGACCACCAGGGACGAGACCCGATGATCGGTCATGATGCGCGCCGCCTCGCGGATGCTGGTCCCGGGGCTCGCCGCAACCAGGGGTCGCTCAATCAGGTCGCCGACGCGGATGGTCATCAGCCCAACCCCGGTCGCCGGCCCCTCCTTGAGGGCATCGATGGCCCGGCGCAATCGCTCGGTAACCGAATGATCGAAGTGTTCTGCAAAGGCCTCATGACCGGCCCGCAGGGCGGCCACTTCGGCACAAGGAAACTCGTAGACCAGGGTGTCCTCCACCGTGACACCCGAGTAAGTCGCGGCTGGCCCCGCCAATCCGCAGCGCAAGGGGCAGATATCGCCCTCGCCAAGCTTGTCGAGCAGTTCGCCCTCGGGGTCGCGCAGTTCTACTGCCCCGCGACGCACGATATAGAGCAGGGGCTCTCCCTCCTGACCCTCAGGCGGGAAGGATGAGCCGCGACGGAAATAGCGCACCGCCAGCTTACGCGGCAGCCGTTCAAGGGTGTCGTCTGGTAACAGGTCGAAGGGCGGATGGCAGGCGAGAAAGTCGCGGATTTCGATCAGCTCGACGTCCATCGGATCTCCCGAGTTGGGTGCCGCCAGCAAACCCGGCGGCGCCCATGGAAAGAAAAAAGGCCCCGCCGGGGCGGGGCCTTGGTTCTGATCGGGCTGCCCCGATCAGGACCCATCTCAGTGGCTGGTAGCGGCACCGGCCCCGCGTGGAACGCGGATATCCTCCACCATGTGCTGGATATGATCCGGCGGCGGGGCGGTCATCCGCGACACCAAAATGGCGACGACGAAGTTCAGGATCATACCGACGGTCCCGATGCCCTCGGGGGAGATGCCCAAGAACCATTCGCTGGAAGGCACCGCAGGCAACCCAAGCAAGGCGTCACGCTTGAAGTAGATGATGTAGCCCAGGGTGAAGGTCAGACCCGTCAGCATCCCCGCGATGGCACCCCACTTATTCATGCGCTTGTTGAAGATGCCCATGAAGATGATGGGGAACAACGATGAGGCCGCCAGACCGAACGCGAAGGCTACCACCTGGGCCACGAATCCCGGTGGATTCGCCCCCAGATAACCGGCGATCAGGATGGCTACCGCGATGGCGATACGTCCTGCCAGCAGTTCACCCTTTTCACTGATGTTTTTCGTGATGATGCTCTTCATCAGATCGTGGGAGATGCTCGACGAGATGACCAGCAAGAGCCCCGCCGCCGTGGATAGGGCCGCGGCGATACCGCCTGCCGCCACCAGGGCGATAACCCAGTTGGGCAACTGGGCGATCTCCGGGTTGGCCAGGACCATGATGTCGCGGTCGACCTTAAGCTCATTGCCCTTCCAGCCCGCGGCCTCGGCCTTAGCCAGGACCGCCTCGTCGGTGGTCTTGTCGTTGTAGTACTGGATCTTGCCGTCCTGGTTCTTGTCGTCCCAACCAAGCAGGCCGGTCGTCTCCCAGGTCTTGAACCAGGGCGGCATGGCGGTGTACTCGGCGCCACTGCCGTCAGGGCCGCCGACGGTATTCATCAGGTTCATGCGAGCCATGGCACCCACTGCAGGGGCCGTCGTGTAAAGCAGGGCGATGAAGAACAGGGCCCAACCGGCAGAGGCACGCGCATCACGGACCCGGGGTACGGTGAAGAAACGCACGATGACGTGGGGCAGACCTGCGGTGCCGACCATCAGGGCCATGGTGATGCAGAACATATCCAGCATCTTGGAGCCGCCTAGGGCGTTGGTATAGGACCCAAAGCCCAGGTCGGTGACGATCAGGTCGAGTTTCTGCAACAGGTACATGTTGCTGCCGTCGGTCAGCATGCTGCCAAGGGCAAGCTGCGGGAGAGGGGTGCCTGTCAGGTTGATGGCGATAAACACCGCCGGGACCGTGTAGGCGAAGATCAGCACCACGTACTGGGCGACCTGGGTGTAGGTGATGCCCTTCATGCCGCCGAACACCGCATAGACGAAGACGATACCCATACCGACTATCAGCCCGGTGATGATGTCCACCTCCATGAACCGGGAGAAGACGATTCCGACGCCGCGCATCTGGCCGGCAACGTAGGTGAAGGAGATGAAGATCAGGCAGATCACCGCCACCACGCGAGCGGTCTGAGAGTAGTAGCGATCACCAACGAACTCCGGCACCGTGAACTTGCCGAATTTGCGTAGGTAGGGCGCCAGGAGCATGGCCAACAGCACATAGCCGCCGGTCCAGCCCATGAGGTACATGCCGCCCTTGTAGCCCATGAAGCCGATCAGGCCGGCCATGGAGATGAAGGAGGCGGCGGACATCCAGTCGGCGGCGGTGGCCATGCCGTTGAGCACCGGGTGAACACCGCGCCCGGCGATATAGAAATCGCCGGTGGTGGCCGCCTTGGCCCAGATGGCGATACCGAAGTAGACGGCGAAGGTCGCGCCCACAACGATGTAAGTAAGTGTTTGCAGTTCCATATTTGGGGTCCCCTACGGATGGTGTCGGTTAGTCTTCGTGGACGTCGAACTTCTGGTCGATCATGTTCATGCGCAGGGCGTAGACGATGATCAAGAGCAGGAAGACGTAAATCGACCCTTGCTGGGCAAACCAGAAGCCCAACTTGAAGCCGCCCATGGGGATGGTATTGAGGGCCTCGGCGAACAGAATGCCGCAGCCGAACGATACCAGGAACCAGATGACCATCAGGGTCACCAGCAGACGTAGCGTCGCCGACCAGTAGTCGGCGCGATTTTCAGGAGTCATGGCGGACGCTCTCCTCGTATTTGTGGTTATGTCGGGATCCAGGAGCCTTTAGGGACTGACACATCCCTTGGGACTCCCAGCTGCGCCGCCTGGTGGGGGATCGGGCGACGCGGACGGTCACGGCCTTAGCGAAAACCTCGGCGTCGCGACCCGCCCAGCGCGGGGCACCGGCATTGTGTTGCCCTCCCGAGTGAGCTGTCAACGTGTAGCGTGGGTGACAAAGGGCCCAAGCCAGTCTTTTTTTCAATGCTTGGTATTGCAATACGAACCTGTCGCCCGCCTCCGCCGGAGCCTGGCGACACTGGGGGACGAAGCGTTTAACGCTTGATTTTGGCGGAGAATCGTCTTAGTTTGCCGGCCTTTTCCCCAGCACGGCCTTGGCCCGACCCCAGCCGCGCATCAACGGTGCCACCGTCATGAACTATGTCAGTACTCGCGGGGGCGTCTCCCCGGTGGATTTCGCCCAGGCCGTCATGATGGGACTCGGAACCGATGGCGGTCTCCTTGTCCCCCAGGCGATTCCGATGGTCGATGCAAAGACCTTATCCGCCTGGGCGGCCCTGGACTTCCCGGAGCTGGCCCTGGAGGTCATGGCCCCCTTCGTAGGGGACAGCATCCCCAGAGAAGACCTGGCGACACTCATCCACCGCTCCTATGCCACCTTCGACCACTCGGACGTCACCCCTGTGGTGGACGTGGATGGGATTCGCATCCTGGAACTCTTCCACGGGCCCACCGCAGCCTTCAAGGACGTTGCCCTGCAGCTCCTGGGCAACCTGTTTGAGTATTTGCTCGAACGCGACGGCGGGCGCGTCAATATCGTCGGGGCCACATCCGGCGACACCGGCTCGGCGGCCATCGCCGGGGTGCGCGGCAAGGCGCGCATCGAGATCTTCATCCTCCACCCCCAGGGTCGCGTCTCGCCCATCCAGGAACGCCAGATGACCACGGTACTGGACGCCAATGTCCACAACCTGGCCCTGCGCGGGACCTTCGACGACGCCCAGGGCATCGTCAAGGCCCTGTTCAATGACCTGGAATTCAAAGGGCAGCACCACCTGGGGGCGGTCAATTCCATCAACTGGGCGCGCATCCTCGCCCAGACCGTCTACTACTTCTACGCTTGGGGCCGGGTCAGTGGAGGGGACCCACAACGACTGGTGAACTTCGCCGTGCCCACGGGTAATTTCGGCGATGTCTTCGCAGGCTATCTGGCCAAGCGCATGGGCCTACCGATAGGCCGCCTGATCATTGCCACCAATAGCAACGACATCATGGCGCGCTTCGTCCACAGCGGGGTCTATGCCGCCGGCGAGGTCTTCCCGACCCTGAGCCCAGCCATGGACATCCAAATCGCCTCCAACTTCGAGCGCTACCTCTACTACCTCCACGACGAGGACGCCGCGGCGGTCCGCGCCCTGCTGGAGACCATGCACAGGACCGGCCACATGGCCGTCGGCGAAACCCTGCACAGGACCGTGGCCGCCGACTTCGACGCCGCGGCGGTAGACGATGCGGCAACCCTGGAGCAAATCCGCGCCACCCATGCCGCCACCGGCTACATCCTCGACCCCCATACGGCGGTGGGCGTCCGCGCCGCTGCGGGCATGGCCGACTGCGTCTGCCTGGCCACGGCCCACCCGGCCAAGTTCAACGAGGCGGTAACCGCAGCCATCGGTCAGGAGGCCGCGCCGCCCGCATCGCTCCAGAACCTGATGGACAAGCCGACCCGTTGCGCGGTACTCGACAACGACCTCGCCACCGTCAAGCGCCACATCGTCGCTACCCTCACCGAACGGGCCGGGGCCTGAGACAGCCATGGATACCAGCCCAGGGCGTACCGTCCTGATCCTCGACACCACGCTCCGGGACGGCGAGCAGACCCAGGGGGTCTCCTTCGCCCCGGAGGAAAAGCTCAGTATTGCCAAGGTCCTGCTGGAGTCGGTGCGGGTAGACCGCATCGAGGTCGCCTCGGCGCGGGTCTCCGAGGGCGAACTGGCCGCCGTGTCCCAGATCATCGAGTGGGCTGAGGGGGTCGGGCTTGCCGACCGGGTGGAGGTGCTCGGCTTCGTCGATCACGGCCAGAGCGTGGACTGGATACGGCGCGCAGGCGGGCATGTCATCAACCTGCTGGCCAAAGGCAGCGAGCGCCATTGCCTCCAACAGCTGGGCAAGACCCTGGACGAGCACGCCCGGGACGTGCGCGAGGCCATCGAGACCGCCCTGGGGCGCGGTCTGGCGGTCAACCTCTACCTGGAGGACTGGTCCAACGGCTACCGGGACAACCCCGACTACGTCTACGGCTTCATGGACCGGCTGGCGGACCTGGCGGTCGGCCACTTCATGCTGCCGGATACCCTAGGCGTCCTGACCCCGGACCCGATCCGCGCCGCCTTTGCCGACATGGGGGCCCGCTACCCCCACTGCGGATTCGATTTTCACCCGCACAACGACTACGGACTGGGTACCGCCAACGTGATGGCAGCGGCCCAGGCCGGTGCCGCGGCGGTGCACTGCACCGTCAACTGCCTGGGGGAAAGGGCCGGCAACGCCTCCCTGGCGGAGGTGGTGGTCAACCTGCGCGACCAGCTCGGCCTGACCCTGGGCATCGACGAGACCCACCTCGCCCGGGTCAGTGAGTTGGTGGCCTACTTCTCGGGAAAGCGCGTCGCCGACAATGCCCCAGTGGTGGGGGCCGATGTCTTCACCCAAACCGCCGGCATCCACGCGGACGGCGACAAGAAGGGGTCCCTCTACCAGACCCGACTCTCACCGGAGCGCTTCGCCCGTCGACGCAAGTACGCCCTGGGCAAGCTCGCGGGCAAGGCATCCCTGGCCAAGAACCTCGAACGCTTGGACATCGCCCTGTCTGCGGAGCAGCAGGCCAAGGTCCTTCGTCGCATTGTCGCGTTAGGGGATTCCAAGCGGGTCATCACCACCGAGGACCTGCCCTTCATCATCGCCGAGGTCCTGGAGAGCAAGGATCACGACTACTGTGAACTCCTTGCCTGCACCTTCACCAGCAGCATGGGGCTCACCTCCACCGCCAGCCTGCGCATCCGTATCCAGGAGGACGAGTACGGCGCGGCCGGCAGCGGCAACGGCGGCTTCGACGCCTTCACCACGGCCCTGGCCAAGATCCTCAAGAAAAAGGGGCTGAGCCTACCGGCATTGACCGACTTCGAGGTCCGCATCCCCAAGGGCGGGCGCACCGACGCCCTGACCGAGTGCATCATCACCTGGGGCGATGGGGTCGGCGAGGTCAAGACCCGCGGCGTCCACACCAACCAGGTCTTCGCCGCCATCCATGCCACCCTGCGCATGGTCAATGTCCTGATTCACCAAGAGTTGCACCCGGCCCCGCCCGACGCGTCGCCAATGTCGCGCCGGCCGTAGCGTCGCCAACGGGCTCGCTTGGCCGGCAACCGCTCCTGCGTTGCCTGCATGTCCGTCGTCCCTGGCGGCCACGCCCCGCCGATCGCGCCGGAGGCGGCGCTCCCACAGGCCGTGTCCCGGCCGGACCAACTGTAAACGCAGGCATCGCCAACAAGAAGAAAAGGCCGGACCGGGTTGCCCCGGGCCGGCCCTGTTTCGGGTCAGCAGTGATCAGTCGAAATTGCGCAGGGTAAAGGCGTAGTAGGGCCCGTGCCCCGTCTCCACCGCCCACTTCAGATAGTCGTCGAAGACATCACGCATGGCCGGGTCGGGCAGCACATCGGCAGCACCGGCGCGGGGCTCGAAGGCGACCAACCGACTGAGGCCCTGTGCCTTGGTCCAGGCAAGGTAGTCGTTGAATCGGTCTTCCATTTCCTTGGACGGAAAGCCGCGCGAGACGGGGATCTGGGAGTCCGCGGACAGGACCGGTTGCTCCGCGGTAGTGCTCACCTCAGCGGCATTGGGACCCGCGGCGAACAGGGCCAGGATGACGGCACCGGTGATCAGGGTTGATTTCAGCATCTGAATGCTCCGAATAAGCTCAATGTTGAGATCTATTATCATTCGCTAATATTCTAAAGTCAATCCCGATGATTTTTGTAAGCTTTCGCCCGAAGATCCGGATGCTCGCGCCAAACCGCCCTGACCAAGCGCCAGCCCCACGCTGGCCCCTAGCCCTGGCCTTGCTGCTCGCAGCGCTGACCGCTCCAGCCGAAGGCCAGGACCTGACCATGACCGACGCCCTGGATCAGGACGTACAGGTCGAGATCCTGCCCGCCGAGGGCGACCTGCTGGTCCTCTGGCCCCAGGACCTGAAACGCGACCGCCCCGGCATCGTCCATACCTTGGCCCTGCTGCAAGCTGCCGGTATCGAGGTATGGCTGATCAATCCCCTGGAGGCGGCCTTCCTACCCCGCTCCAACGAGCACCTGCGCACCCTCCCTGGGGCCAGTGTGGCGGCCCTGATCGAGGCGGCCCTGGCGCAAAGCTCCAAGCGCGTCCTGCTTCTCGGCCACGACCGCATGGCCCTACCCCTGCTGCGGGGGCTAGGTCAATTCGAGGCAGCCCACCCCGGCCCCTCGCCCGTGCTCGGGGCGGTGCTGCTGTATCCCAACTTGTTCGGCCCAGCACCAGCCGCCGGAGACGAGCCCGCCCTGGATCCCCTTGTGCATACCATCGGCTCGCCCCTATTCATCCTGCAACCAGGCATGGGTTCGCTCCGCCAGCGCGTGCCGCAAGTGCTGGACGCCCTCTGGGCCAGTGGTTCCTCGGCGTTCGTCCGTCTGGTACCAGGAGTGCGCGACTGGTATCCCATGCAGCCGCCGAATGAGGATCCGACCCAGGACGCCGCCACCGCCAGACTCCCGGCAGAGATCCAGTCCGCCGCGCGCCTCCTGTCGGCCGCGCCCAGGGGCAAGATCCAAGGCGAGCCGCCCCCGCCAGCCTCTCCCGCAGCCAAGATCCAAGGGCTGATGGAACGTCTGCCAGCCGAGGCACCAGATCTCACCCTGCAAGACACCCAGGGACGCTCGACCCGGCTCTCAGACCTGCATGGCGTTGTGGTCCTGGTGAACTTCTGGGCCACCTGGTGCCCGCCCTGCGTGGAGGAGATCCCCTCCATGAATCGCCTGGCCGCCCGCTATGCCCCGACGGACTTCCAGATCGTCTCGGTCAATTTCCGGGAGGGGGCAGAACAAATCCGGGAGTTCATGCGGCGAGTCGCGGTAGAATTTCCGGTTCTGGTCGACGAGGATGGACGGGCGTCCGGGGACTGGCGCGTCTTCGCCTTTCCCAGCTCCTTCCTGGTGGACCGCAGCGGGCGGATACGCTACTCGGTCAACAGTGCCATCCCGTGGGATCAACCGGAGGCAATCGCTCGGATCGACGCCCTGGTTGGCGAGGCCCGGGACGATCGTTGACCACCCGGCACCCACCACCCAATACCCCCAAGGCTGCGTGCGCGTCGCGCCCGAGGACACCGAGCACCCCTTGATACCGGCCTCGCGACCCAGTGTAACGGCCTGTTTTCAGTGTCAAGTCTTGACTGGCGCGGGTTACCTGATACCGTGTGCACCCGCAAAACCGTGCCCGTCCCAGGCGCGGTTCCCCCCTTTACTCACCCCCGCCCAGCCGGGAACATTAGGAAGCAGCTATGCCAGACCTCTCCCATTACCGAAACATCGGTATCTTCGCCCACGTGGATGCGGGTAAAACCACCACCACCGAGCGCATCCTCAAGCTCACGGGCAAGATCCACAAGATTGGGGAAGTCCACGACGGCGCTGCTACCACTGACTTCATGGTCCAAGAGCAGGAGCGCGGCATCACCATCCAGTCCGCCGCCACCACCTGCTACTGGAAGAACCACCGCTTCAACATCATCGACACCCCCGGACACGTCGACTTCACCATCGAGGTCTACCGCTCCCTGAAGGTGCTCGACGGCGGCGTGGGCGTCTTCTGCGGCTCCGGCGGCGTGGAGCCCCAGTCCGAGACCAACTGGCGCTATGCCAACGATTCCGAGGTTGCCCGGGTCATCCTGGTCAACAAGCTCGACCGCGTCGGCGCGGACTTCTACCGCGTGGTCAAGCAGGTCGAGGATGTCCTGGCGGCCCACCCGCTGGTCATGGTCCTGCCCATCGGGATTGAGGGCGACTTCATCGGCGTGGTGGACCTGCTCACCCGCAAGGCCTGGGTCTGGGACGATTCCGGCGACCCGACCAAATACACCATTCAGGACCCACCGGCGGACATGGCGGACCTGGTCGAGGAGTGGCGCGAAAAGCTCATCGAGACCGCCGTCGAGCAGGACGACGACGTCATGGAGCGGTACCTGGAGGGCGAAGAGCCGGACATCGACACCCTCAAGCGCTGTATCCGCACCGGGACCATCAAGCTCGCCTTCTTCCCCACATTCTGCGGTTCTGCCTTCAAGAACAAGGGTATGCAGTTAGTGCTCGATGGCGTCGTGGACTACCTGCCCAACCCCATGGAGGTCCCGCCGCAGCCCGAGGTCGACCTTGAAGGTAACGAGACCGGCGAATTCGCCATCGTCGACCCGGAGAAGCCCCTGCGCGCCCTGGCCTTCAAGATCATGGACGACCGTTTCGGCGCCCTGACCTTCACGCGCATCTACACCGGCCACCTGTCGAAGGGCGACACCGTACTCAACACCTTCACCGGCAAGACCGAGCGCATCGGGCGAATCGTCGAGATGCATGCCAACTCCCGCGAGGAGGTCGATTCCGCCTCGGCCGGCGACATCGTCGCCCTGGTCGGCCTCAAGGGCACCCAGACCGGTCACACCCTGTGCGACCCCAAGCACCCGGCGACCCTGGAGCCGATGGTCTTCCCCGACCCGGTCATCTCCATCGCCATCGCCCCCAAGGACAAGGCCGGCCAAGAGAAGCTTGGCGTCGCGTTGTCCAAGATGATCCAGGAGGACCCGTCCTTCCGCGTCGAGACCGACGAGGAGAGCGGCGAGACCATCATGAAGGGCATGGGCGAGCTGCACCTGGACATCAAGGTGGACCTGCTGCGCCGTACCCACGGCATCGAGGTGGTCGTCGGCAAACCCCAGGTCGCCTACCGCGAGACCATCACCAAGCGGGTCGACGACAGCTACACCCACAAGAAGCAGACCGGTGGTTCCGGCCAATACGCCAAGATCGACTATGCGGTCGAGCCCGGCGAGCCCGGCAGCGGCTATATCTTCGAGTCCGCAGTCACCGGCGGCAACATCCCCCGTGAGTTCTGGCCGGCAGTGGAAAAGGGCTTCAAGGTCAGCATGGCCGAGGGCACCATGGCCGGCTTCCCGCTGCTCGACGTCAAGGTCACTCTGATCGACGGCTCCTTCCATGCAGTGGACTCCTCGGCCATCGCCTATGAGATCGCTGCCAAGGCCGCCTATCGCCAGTCCATCCCCAAGGCGGCCCCGCAGCTCATGGAGCCGATCATGAAGATCGACGTCTTCACCCCGGACGACCACGTAGGCGACGTCATCGGCGACCTCAACCGCCGCCGCGGGATGATCAAGTCCCAGGAGGCCGGCGTCACCGGCGTGCGCGTCAAGGCCGACGCCCCGCTCAGCGAGATGTTCGGTTACATCGGTGACCTGCGCACCATGACCTCCGGGCGTGGTCAGTTCTCCATGGAGTTCTCCCACTACAACCCCTGCCCAAAGAACGTCGCCGAGGCGGTCATCAAAGAGGTACTGGAGCGCAAGAAGGGCTGACGCCAGGCCGCAATTGCCCTGGGGGAGCCCCTACCCGCCCCCCCGCAAGAAAACGCCGCCCGCACCCAGCCTGGCGGTACCACAGCAAAGACCCGGTGTGCGGCCCAGGCCGGCACCGGTCGAACCATAGAGAGGGGAGCAATGCTGTCAGAGCACCACGACATCGATCACGAGTTTCCGGAGTACCACCAGCGCCTTGCGGCTCTGGTCGCGAAGGACACGGATTTTGCCGACCTGGTCGCCCGTCACGACAAACTCGACGACGAGATCCGCGAACTGGAGGAAAGGGGCCTACCCATCGCCGACGAGAACATCGAGGCCATGAAGTTCCGGCGCGCCGAGCTCAAAGACGAGATCTACGCCCGACTGCGCCAGGGATGAGCCCTGCGGACCGGCGCCAGGGGTGCCGGTCCGATGCCCTCCAGGGTTCCTTGCGCCATCTCGATCCCGATAGAACAGTCAGCCGGGAGAAAGCAACTCGGCCGCAAATAGACGCAGATAAGCACGGGCTTGGCGTCTGCGGCCGGCTCACCCCGCGGGTGGTCTCTGGACTTTGTCTAAGCCACAGAACCATTTGCGTTAATTTGCGTGATTTGCGGCTGCACTGCTCTTCTTAGGGGTACCCCGCTCCAACCAGGCACCGAATCTCCCGCATGTCGTACTTGCCCGAGGCCAGCACCGGCAGTGCATCCAGTCTGAGCACCGATCTGGGACGTTCCGCTCGCGTCAAATGCCCGTCACACCACCTCGCCAACGCCGCCGGCTCAGCGTCGCCCACATAGACTGCCACCAGCCGATGGCCCCAGGCCTCGTCAGGCAACCCCAGGACCACCGCGGCCTCCACCCCCGGAGCCCCCACCAGGCGCTGGCCGATCAGGGCCGGGAAGACCTGCTCCCCGCCGATCACCAGGGCCTCGTCCGCCCGCCCAAGGATGCGCAACGCCCCCGTCGGCGTCCGACAGGCCAGATCCGCTGTAGCCAACCAGCCCCCGTCCAACCCCTCGCCAGGGATGCGACCCGGATTGGCATAGCCCGCCATGACCAGCTCACCTCGCAGACGCAGGGCGCGGGCCGGCTCGCCGCAGGCCGGACAGTCCAGGGTCAGGCCCGGTAGCGGCAGCCCGACCACCCCCTCAACAGGCGCCTCGGTCAGGGGCCCACAGCTCGCGACCTGGGAGCCGGTCTCGGTCATGCCATAGGTCGCGTAGAGCGGCCAGCCGGCACCTAGGGCCCGCTGCGCAAGGGCTGGGCTCAAACCCTGACCGCCAACCAGGGCAACCCGCAGGGCGGGCGGCGGACCATCGTACAAGTGGTGCAGCAACCGCGCCAGCATCGGTGGAACCAGGGAGAGATGGGTCACCCGACGGCGTACCAGGTCCGCCGCAACCGCGGTCGCATCAAACCCCGGGTGTAACACGAGGGTCGCCCCCGCCAGGGCACAGCGATAGGCAATCGCCAGACCGCCGATGTGGTGACGCGGTAGGCAACACAGCCAGAGATCCCCAGGGCGCAGGGCGAGGCGGGCATTGACCTGCATCGCGGATGCCAGGACGGCACCCTGGCTGAGCATCGCCGCCTTGGGCGCACCGCTGCTGCCGCTGGTCTCGATGACCAGGGCCAGGGGATCGTCTTGCCAGACAGCCGCAATCTGCGAGCCCCGCAGGGGTTCCAAACGGCCCGGCATCCCCGGGATCCCCGGCACCCAGACCCACTCGGCCCCAGTAAGGGCCACCAAGGCGGCCCGGGGCCCAAGGCCCAGCCCCGCCGAAACCGGCAGCAGGGCCGCATCGCAGCGGGCCAAGGCGAACTGCATCAAGACCAGATCCAGGGGCGGACTGGTCGGGACCAAGACCAGCTGCCCGGGTGCCAACCCCTGCTCGACCAGCCAACGAGCCCGCTCTGCGACCGCCGCCCACAACACGGCGAATTCCAAGTCTGTATCGCCGACCAGCACCCCCTGGCCATCCCCTAGATACCAAGGCGCCGTTGCAAACGGGTTCAACTCACGCCACCGCCACCCGTGAACAGGACGCAGCCGTCCGCGGCCAACCCAGGGAGACCAGCTGCCCCTGGGCACTACCCCGCCGGCGCAACTCCGCCTCGATGCCATTGAGCACGAGCCACTTCTTGGAGCACCAAGCCGGCGCCAGCAGGATGTCCCTGCCGGCCGTCCCGGTGAGACGGTGATAGACCACCTCCGGCGGGGTCCGCTCCACCAGATCCGCCGCGATGCCGATGTACTCCTCCATGTCCAGAGGGACATAGGCGCCGCGGCGCCAGTCGTTGGCCAATCGCGTCCCCTTGACGATGTGCAGCGGATGCAGCTTGAGCCCATCAGTGCCCAGGCCCAGGACCCGCTCCAGGCTCTCCAGTGCCTCCTCCCGCCCCTCCCCAGGCAGCCCGACAATCAGGTGGGTACAGACCGGCAAGCCCCTGGTGCGGGCGCCAAGCAGGGCCTGACGGTACTCGGCAAAGCCATGACCACGATTGACTCGCGCGAGGGTCGCATCCAAGGCGGATTGCAGCCCCAACTCCAGCCACACCTCGTGGCCCTGTTCGCGCAGCCCTGCCAACAGATCCAGGACCGCCGGCGGGCAGCAATCGGGCCGGGTGCCCACCGAGAGCCCGATCACATCCGGCTCGGCCAGGGCCTGACGGTAGAGGTCAGCCAGTAGGTCCAGATCCCCATAGGTATTGGTGTAGGCCTGGAAATAGGCCAGGTAGCGCCGGGCCCCGGTGCGCTTGCGGATCACCTGCCGCCCCGCCTCAAGTTGCTCAGCCACCGATGGCGGTCGCCGTGCGTTGGGGCTGAAGGAGGCGTTGTTGCAGAAGGTGCAACCGCCCTGCCCCTTGGAGCCGTCCCGATTGGGGCAGGAAAGCCCGGCGTTGATGGCAACCTTGTGCACACGCTCGCCATAGCGGCGTTTGAGGTCAGTGCCGAAGGTATTGACCAGATCGGATAGGGCCATGCCCCTCCCCATGAGACAACGCGCACGGCAGGCCGCACACAAAGCAGGCAAGGTCGCACAGGGTCCAAGGTCGAGCATTGACCAGAGTCAACATGGAGAGAAAGGGCGGGCACTTTGTCCACATCGGCGGTGCACGCCCCTGTGGACAAGCTGTGCCAGAACTACTTTTTGCATCTGTTGGTCAGAGGCTTGTCGCTCCTGGCTAAAGTTTGGTCAGAACATCTCTCGCAGCCCGAGGAGGGCGCAAACTTCAGCCCTTAGCCCTACCCCACGGGTAGAAACGACACCTAAATACCTGCCGAGAGCCACCTGCGGCCCCCAAGCTTCCACTGCCGATTCCACGATTAAGCTGCCAAACCGTGCTTCAACAGATGACAAGACCTGAACACCCGGATATACTCCCGCGGCTTCTGGCTGAGTGGCAGAGTGGTTATGCAGCGGCCTGCAAAGCCGTGTACCTCGGTTCGATTCCGGGCTCAGCCTCCAGATTCCCCGCAACATCAGGACCTCGCGGCGTCATCCGCCGCGACGGACCATCTCAGAACGTGATCCAAGCCCCGCCCGGGTGGCGAAACTGGTAGACGCAAGGGACTTAAAATCCCTCGACCTCGGTCGTGCGGGTTCGATTCCCGCCCCGGGCACCAAGCACTTACAGCACTTCCTCGTCCTGATACCCTCGCCGTGGCGCACCCGACGCATCTGCATGCCGTCCCCGGGCGCACCGCAAGGCTCGACGCTGGGCTCGTGGCTAGCGATTACCCAAGTCCGGCTCCCACCCACTAAAGTACGCGCCATTGCCGAGCCGCACTGACCGCGGTTTCCGTGGCCCCGGTTTCTCGCTCACCATTTGCGTCCGGTAACCGCTTCATTGGGCAAAGCAACTAGAATCAGTGGAGTGGAGCCTCGACCAAATCGATCCGCAACGAGAGACACAGATGATGACGACCCCGAAAATCGCCGACACCCGGCCCATTCCTGGTCGAGATGGAGGCGCGTAGGACCTACTGGTATCGCCACTGCGGCCGGTCGAAAGCTCAGCCATTCTGCGACGGGTCCCATCAGGGGCCAGGCATTGAGCCGTTGCAGTTTTCGGTGGACGAGTCCAAGAAGGTCGCCTTGTGCAGATGTAAGCGCACCCACAATCCTCCGTTCTGCGATGGCAGCCACAGTATGTTGACGGCGGAGGACCTAGAGGCAGATGCGGCGGAATCGGAGCCGGGCGGGGGACCACGGCCCAACGCAACCGGCGTCTCTCGGACCCACGGTGGCGAGAACACGTTGACGCGTACCACCCGCGGCAACCCAAGCGAAGGCTTCCACTCCGGCGTTGACCACACTAATTGATGAGCTGTCCGGGCTTGGATGCTGACTCAGCACACCGCTTGTGAATGTGAACGAGCCTCCAATCAGCATCGTTGGCGCACAAGCTAAATGTACTTCGATTAATCTTGCTGCGAACCCCTCAGTTCCTGGCGTAGCTGCTCCGTTGCCCCATCATCTTGGTTGGATCCGCAGCCACAAGCTGTAGATATCAGCACATGCAAGTCTGAACCACTAAAGCTGCCTTCTGGGCCATTGCAATTCAATCTATCTGCTCCTTCTCCCTCACTGATGCACTGGATAGGACTTCCGTTATTGGAGCATTCACCGGCAACCCCCGCGCTAACCCCAACGTGTATTTCTCGCTTATTCTCGATATAACACGCCACGGCCAATCCGGCATTTAGCAGACCAATCAAACCGAACAACAAAAAACCTTTCCTCATGTCCACCCCCGTCTAAATTCGTATTTTTGCAAATGGCAACGACGAGGTATACCACAGTCGCTGCGAGAAAGAGTTATGGCCAAATCTGGCGTTCAAATATCTGAATCGAGCGACGCCAGCTTTCTTGCACGCACATCCCCAGCGTGAACATCATGAGTAGCGTCCCACCGCGGCAAAAACAGGGTAACAATCACACCGTAGAATCAACAATGCGAATGGATTCTAGAGGCTAGGCAAGCCGACCTGTAGAGGCCGAGAACGTGAGGTTGACATGGATAGGAAATCCAACCGAGGGATAGGTATAACCGCACCGCGGCTGGAATTATGGAAAGCTGGAATTAGGGAACGTAGCATCGACGGAAGGTGCTCTGCAAGGGCACAGTGCGAGCCGGCGGGGTCCGGCCGACGGGATCCGACGGGGAGCAAACCGCTGTTTGGGAGGGCGCCGGGCGGGCTTGCCGCGTGGCTTGGCGCTGCTTGCCGGGGGCACGATCACAGCGGGCCCACGACGTGGCACGGCGCCTGCTCGACCAGACGACGGGAGGCGGCTACCACTGCACCTGCTGGGCGAAGAGTTACTCGGGTTGCGGTTGGACCAGGGCGCCCCAGTCGGGTAGGGCCTCGACGGGCGGGTCGTCCCACGCGGGCGGCCCGCGGGCCGGGCTGATCCGCGGCGGCTCGGCGGGCTCGCCGATGTGGTTGAGAATCTGCGCCACCGTGGCGGCCTCAGTGATGAAGGCGACGATGCGCACGTCGGCGCCGCAGTGGGGGCAGACCAGCGGCAGGGACTCGAGCAGGCGCGCGAGTGGCCGGGGGAGAATGCCATACTCCGACTCGACGCCGATAACAAGTAAGGGCCACGGGCAATTGCCGCCAAGCGAGTTGATCGCCCGATCCTTCGTCAAGCGGAACACGCAGCTTGGCAGAACCTCGCTTCTTGCCGGTATAGTTGCCCGACCCAATCAGAGGGAAGAGCGGTAATGCACGTCGACGAAGAAAAGCTGGAATCCGAGCGCGAGCTTCCGCAGGGGGAGGGGTTCGGCGAACGTGGGGCGTCGACCTATGCGATCGGTGACGTGCAGGGCTGCTTCGACGACCTGCTGCGTCTCCTTGAGAAGCTCGATTTCGATCCAGACGTTGACCGCCTCTGGTTCACGGGGGATCTTGTCAACAAGGGCCCGAACTCCCTGGAGCTGTTGCGGTTCGTGCGGGGTCTCGGCAGCGCGGCAATCAGCGTACTGGGCAATCACGACCTGCATCTCCTGGCCGCGGCCGCCGGGGCGGAAGAGATCCGGACGAAGGACACCATCGCCGAGATCCTCGACGCCCCCGACTGCGAGGAACTCCTGTTCTGGCTGCGGCACCAGCCGCTCCTGCACCACAGCGAGCACCTCGGGTTCACCATGATCCATGCCGGCCTCCCTCCCCAGTGGGACCTGGCGAAGGCCCAGCAGTGCGCCCGCGAGTTGGAGACCGTACTGCAGAATTTCGGTTACGAAGACCTGTTTCGGCACATGGCTGGAGACGAACCGCTGCGCTGGCGGGATGACCTGGATGGATGGGAACGTCTGCGCTTCATCACCAACTGCTTCACCCAGCTGCGTTGGTGCGACCGCAGCGGTCGCCTCGATCTACAGGGCAAGAGGCGCGGCGCGGCGGCGGGAAAGCGCTCCCGACCGTGGTTCGCCATCCAGAGCCGGGCCAGCAGTCCGCTGCGGATACTCTTCGGCCACTGGGCCAAGCTGGCGGTCGCGCCCCCGACCAAAGGGACAGCTGGAGTCATCGCCCTGGACACCGGCTGTGCCAACGGCGGCCACTTCACCGCTTTTCGGCTCGAGGACTGGCGCTACTTCAGCCTAAGGTGCCGGAACGAGGCCGTACCCTGGCCGAGTCTCACGACCACCGATCCCGACGCCTCGCCGGATGAACCCAGCAGCTGAGCGCGGAGACCTCAGGCACAGGCCACGTTGATCCTGGAAAAGCAATTTGGCCGCGGCAACAGAATCGGATTCAGAAGCAACGCTCTGCCCCCTATTGGTTCTAAGTGTCTGGATCTAAACCGGTCCCAGCACCTGCACATCCAGACGATCCTCTCGCTCCTCCGCCTCGGCCTCGCCCTTGAAGGTATTGCGGTGCGTGGGTACGTCGTCGGCATCGCGCCCGACGGCGACGCGGATGTAGGTCTGGTCGGCGAACAGACCGCGGGCCGGGTCGAGGCCCCGCCAGCCGGCGCCGGGGATCAGGACCTCGGCCCAGGCGTGACTGATCTGGGTGAGCTGGCGGGGGTCGTCGTCTTCGTCGTCGGGCTCGAAGTAGGCCGGATCCAGGTAGCCGCGGACGTAGCGGGCCGGAAAGCCCCAAGAGCGCGCCAGGGCGACCAGCAGGTGGGCCAGATCGCTGGAGCTGCCGACACCCTCCTCGAACAGGTCCTCAAGGGTGCCACGGGCCTCCAGGCCCTCTGGGTCGAAGGCAAAGGTCTGACCAATCCAGGCCATGGCCTCGGTGAGCTGTGCCAGCACCGGCTGGCCCACCCGATAGGCCGGCGCCGTCACACCATCGCGCGCCAGGGTGGCGAGGTCAGGGACCTTGGCGGTGCGACAGAGCAGGAAGTCCAGCAGACGGGGGGCCTCTTTGAGGCTGCCGGCGATCCACTCCAGCTCTCGCTGCGGGGTGATCGCCTGGTAGTCGAAGGGATTGACCAGGAAGGTCTCGACCTCGGCGACCAGACTGACCTGGATCTCGCTATGGGTCGCCATCACGGAGGCACGGTGGACCTGGTTGCCGAAGCAGTCACAGTGGACGCCGGTGGGGGTCTTCGGGGTGACCGTCAGCTCTAAGGTCGTCAGGCGCTGGGTGGCGTCGTCCCAGGGGGCGACACGCAGCTCGAAGTGGTGTTCCCGTACCGGGGCCGTAAACAGGGCGCGGCCGTAGCGTTCGATGCGATATCTCACTGTGCGACCCCCAGGTCGGCGTCCGACAGATGGGCCTCGAAGTAGTCTGCCTGGAGCGCGTCGGTCAAGTTCGCCAGGAGGGCGAGAAAGTAGTCCAGGTACTCATGCAGACCATTGTCGAGGATGACCTTGGGGCTGGTGTCGGTGAGGTGGGCACGCAGGGCCGCCACGGCCCCGTGGACGGCACCGTTGGGCGGCGTGCCGATACGCGCCAGGGCACGGTCGATGCCCTCCACGCAGTAGCTCAGAGACCTGGGGAAGTCCGGGTCCAGCACCACGAACTCCACCACGTCGATGGGCCTGATCCCGGTGTGATACTTGCGCCGGTAGGCCTCGAAGCCGGATAGGGACTTGAGCAAGGCACCCCACTGGTAATAGTCCAGCGGCGAGCCGACCAGTTTCACATCCGGCAGCAGCAGGTGGTAACGCACATCCAGGATACGCGCGGTCATGTCGGCACGTTCTTGCAGGCTACCGAGCACGGTGAAGCCGTAGGCCTCGCCGCGCATCATAGAGCTTTGGGCCAGGCCGAAGAACAGGGCCGCCTCACGGTGGACATAGGCGTAGAACTCCGCCGCCCGCCAGGGTTGGAGCTGCGCCTTGAGGTGCTTGTCTACCTGCAGCCAGAAGTCGTTGATCGCCTCCCACATCTCGCTGGAGATGCGGTCGCGGACCACCCTGGCATTCTCTCGGGCCTGGCGCAGGCTGTTGTAGAGGGAGCCCGGGTTGCCCTTGTCCTGGGTCAGGAGCCCGATCACTCGCTGCACGCCCACCACCCCGTCGGGGTGGCGCTCGGCGTAAAGCTCGTCGGCCTCGACGATGTTGAGCAGGGGCTTCCACTGCATCTCCTCCGTGGCCCCCTCGTCGGACTCGAGCATATAGACGACGTTGATGTCCAGGATGCGGGCGGTATTGTCCGCTCGCTCCAACTGGCGCGTCATCCAGTACAGGGATTCCCCGATGCGACTGAGCATCTGTTTGCGAAGCCTCCGAAATCTTGTGTTGTCTGGTGCCTCGTTCCCACGCTCTGCGTGGGAATGCCTCTTGTGACGCTCTGCGTCACGGGCTCCCGGATACACCGGAAAGGCGCCGGCTACGGCGAAACGCGCCGAGTCCACGCTAGGTGTTGCGCCGTGTTTTGTATGCCTGTCCCGCCCCTCCCCAGGCCTCGCGACGCGGAGCGTCGGCGAATGCATTCCCACGCGGAGCGTGGGAATGAGGGGGATACCCATCGTTAGCTTCGCAGGCTGGATTGAGGTACGAAACCCGGCGCATCGCGAGCCGTAAGCCGTTGATTGCTGGGTTTCGCAAGCTCAACCCAGCCTACGGTCGTAGTCGTAGCCTGGATGAAGCGCAGCGGAATCCAGGCGGCACGGTCTCAATCGGCCAGGACCCAGGTGTCCTTGCTCCCACCACCTTGGGAGGAGTTCACCACCAGGGACCCCTTGGTCAGGGCCACCCGGGTCAACCCGCCCGGTACCACGTCGATGTCCCTCCCATAAATGATGAAGGGGCGCAGATCCAGGTGGCGGGACTCCAACTCCCCGTCCAGATAGCAGACATGGCGGGAGAGTTGAACCACGGGCTGGGCAATGTAGTTGCGCGGGTTCTCTTGGATCTTCTTGGCAAACTCGGCGCGCTGGGCAGGGCTGGAGCTGGGGCCCATGAGCATGCCGTAGCCGCCGGACTCCGCCACCGCCTTGACCACCATGGATTGCAGGTTGTCGAGCACATAGGCCTGATCCTGGTGGTCGGTCATCTGGTAGGTGGGGACATTGGACAGGATGGGGGCCTCGCCCAGGTAATAGCGGATGATCTCGGGGACATAGGCATAGACCGCCTTGTCGTCGGCAATGCCGCTGCCCGGGGCATTGACCAGGGCCACGTTGCCGGCCCGCCAGGCGTTGATGACCCCGGCCACACCCAGGGCAGAGTCCGGGCGGAACACCAGCGGGTCCAGGAAGTCGTCGTCCACGCGGCGGTAGATCACGTCTACCTGGCGCAGGCCGTGGGTGGTCTTGAGGTAGACCTTGTCGTTCTTGCAGACCAGGTCTCGCCCCTCGGCCAGCTCGATGCCCATCTCCTTGGCCAGGAAGGTGTGCTCGAAATAGGCGGAGTTATAGATGCCAGGGGTGAGCAGGACGATGGTCGCCTGGTCCTCGCCGCGCGGAGAGAGGTAACGCAGGGCCTGGAGCAACAGGGCCGGGTAGTGCTCCACCCGCCGCACCCGGTAGCGGGCAAAGAACTCGGGCAGGATGCGCCGCTCCACGATGCGGTTCTCGATCATGTAGGACACCCCAGAGGGGGTACGCAGATTGTCCTCCAGGACCAGGTACTGACCCGCCTCGTCGCGGATCAGATCGACCCCGCTGATGTGGGTGTAGATGTCATGGGGCGCATCGATGTCCATGATCTCGCGGCGAAAGTCCTTGCCGCGATAGATCAGCTCCGGGGGCACCACGCCATCTTTGAGGATGCGCTGGCCGTGGTAGAGGTCCTTGAGGAATAGATTCAAGGCCCTGATACGCTGCTTGAGCCCGGCCTCCAGGACGCCCCACTCTGTCGCCGTGATGATGCGCGGCACGATATCGAAGGGCCAGACCCGCTCGATCCCCTCGTCCTGGTTGGAATAGACAGTGAAGGTGACCCCTTCGGTATGCAGGGCCAGGTGCGCCTCACGCGCCTTATCGCCGAGCAGATGCTGCCCGGTGTGCTGGATGTGGTCCCACATGGGCTTGTAGTGGTCCCGCGGCTGGAAATCGTCACGGTAGAACTCGTGATAGGCCATGGGCGGCGCGCTGCCGCCGGCGAATGCCTGGAATTGGCCCAAGCCGGGAGTCTGGATCTGCTTCAGCATGGTGGCCTGCCTACTGGTCGTGGGATGACGTAACTATTAAACCAAAGCACACAACGTGCCACATTCTGCCGCAGACAACGGATACCCCCGGCACCGGCGCCCAGATCTCCCCGACCTACCGCGACGCCTGTGTAGCCAATCAAGGAACAGGGACTTGATACAGGATCCCGGCCAACGGCCCACCCGTCAGCTTGGGATGCCACTCGGCATACCCGAGCGCAGGCGCCCCAAAATCGGGCACGGCCCGGCACCCGGCGAGCCTAACCGGTGCGTCGATCGGAAATCGTGCGCCGTGCAGCCTTACCAGCCCCTTTCTTTTGGTGCTTACCCATGACTAACCTTTTCCGATCTCCAGCCAGCGCTCCACGCGCTCCAGGCGGTCGCCGAACCGATCAAGCCGAATAGACTGTTCCGCAAGAAAGCGCTGCAGGTTCGCCACCTCGCTTTCCAGGCACCCAATGCGACTCTTGATCTCGCGAACGTCTTCTCGGGTCTCGCGCTGGCTACAAAGAACGCGCTGCACCATCTGCATGACCAGATCCAGACTCCGGTCAGGCATGCTCGCCTCCGATGTGACAAGGGCATCATCGGCCGATGATGCCCTTTTTTGCCAGACAAGCTGGACGAGGGCTATCCGTGTGACTCCGCCGGTGCCGGGGACTCTGGCACGGCAGGGGTGGCATCGGTAGTCCCATGCACCTTCTCGCGAATCCGCTGCATGACCACGTAGAGCATGGGGATCAGGAAGATACCCACAAGAGACGCGCCCAACATGCCGCCGAAGACCGCGGTACCGACCCCGCGCTGACTCGCCTCGCCGGCACCGCTGGCGATCACGAGGGGCACCAGGCCCAGGATGAAGGCGAAGCTGGTCATGAGCACGGCGCGGATACGCAGACGCCCGGCATTGGCGGCGGCCTCCAGGATGGTGCGACCTTGCCGGCGCTCGTCCATGGCGAACTCGACGATCAGGATGGCGTTCTTGCTCGCCAGACCGATGAGCACCACGATGCCGACCTGGGCGTAGAGGTCGTTGGGCAGCCCGGTTATCCAAGAGGGCCAGCATGGCCCCCATGATGCCGACGGTGACCGAGAGCAGCACCGCGATGGGCATGGACCAGGACTCGTAGAGCCCCACCAGGAACAGGTAGGCAAAGAGCACGGCCAGCCCCAGTACGATGGGGGTCTTGCCGCCGGCCTCCTTCTCCTGCAGGGCCGTGCCGGTCCACTCATAGCCATAGCCGGCGGGCAGAGTCTTGGCGCTGATGTCTTCCATGGCCACCAGGGCATCGCCGGAGGACTTGCCCGGGGCCGGGCTGCCCTGGATGGTCGTGCTGCGGTAGTTGTTGTAGCGCTGGATCAACTGGGGCCCGAGGATCAGCTCAGGCTCCATGAAGGCGCGCACCGGGACCATCTCGCCGTTGCTGTTGCGGACATTGATGCGGTAGACGTCATCGAAGCGCTTGCGATCCTGCTCCTCACCCTGGACCTGGACCTGCCAGACACGTCCGAACTTGTTGAAGTCGTTGACGTAGTAGCCGCCCAGGGTGGCCTGTAGGCCCATGAAGATGTCGCTGATCGCGACCCCCAGGGTCTGGGCCTTCTCGCGGTCGATATTGAGGAAGACCTGGGGATTGTTGGTGGCCCAGGTGGAGAAGACCCGTTGCAGGGTCGGGTCCTCGTTTGCGGCGAGTACGACGGCGCGCATGACCGCCGCCAACTCCTCTGGCGGGCGCCCTTGCAGGTCTTCCAACTGATACTCGAAGCCACCGCCCGTCCCCAGGCCGATGATGGGGGGCAGGTTGAAGGGCATGACCCGGGCCGAGGGGATGACGGCGCTCTCGCGCGCGAAGCGGTTGATCACCGCATTGACCTTGAGGTCGGGGGTGGTGCGCTCCTCGAAGGGCTTGAGCCGGCCGATGATCAAGACGCTGTTCGACTGCACGGTGCCGTCGATGATGCTGTAGCCGGGCACGGCCAGGACATGGGCGATGGCCGGGTCCGGCATCAGGATCTCCTCGACCTGTTTGGCCACCTCCAGTGAGCGGTTGACAGATGCGCCCTGGGGCAACTGGACCTCAGCCATGAAGGCCCCTTGGTCCTCCTCGGGCAGGAAGCCGGTGGGGGTGACCTTGAACAACCAGCCGGTGGCGAAGCCGATGCCGGCCACCAGCACCAGCGCCAGGACCGCGACCCGCACCAGCCGCACCACGATGGCGGCATAACCGTCGCGAATCCCGTCGATGCCGCGCATCACCATGCCCATGAGCCCGCGCTTGTGGCCGCCAGGCTTGAGCAGGATGGCGCACAGGGCCGGCGCCAGGGTCAGGGCGTTGATGGCCGAGATCAGCATGGAGAAGGCGACCACGGCGGCAAACTGCTGGAAGAGCTGACCGGTGATGCCCGGGATGAAGGCCACCGGCAGGAAGACCGAGAGCAGCACCAGGGTGATGGCGATGATGGGCGCAGTGATCTGGCCCATGGCCTTCTTGGCCGCCTCCCGGGGGGCGAGGCCCTCGGTCTCCATGATGTGTTCGACGGCCTCCACCACCACGATGGCGTCGTCCACCACGATACCGATGGCCAGCACCACCGCGAGCAGGGAGATGGTGTTGGCGGAGAAGCCGATCATGAGCAGGAAGGCGAAGGTCCCCACCAGGGCCACCGGGACGGCGATCAAGGGGATCAGGGTGGCCCGCCAGCTCCCGAGGAACAGGAACACCACGATGATGACCAGGACGAAGGCCTCGAACAGGGTGTGGATGACCTTCTCGATACTGGCGTTGACGAAGTCCGTGGTGTCGTACATCACCACATAGTCGAGGTCATCCGGGAAGCGCTCGGACAGGCGCTCCATAGCGGCCTTGATGCCCGCGGCGGTGGCCACGGCATTGGCCCCGGGGGCGAGATAGATGGCCATGGCAGCGGTGTCGCCGCCGTCGAGCCGGCTGAAGGAGTCGCGCTGTTTGGAGCCGAGCTCGATCCGACCGAGGTCGCTGACCCGCACGGTGGAGCCGTCAGGGTTGGAGCGCACGATGATCTTTTCGAACTCCTTGACGTCCGACAGCCGACCCTGGGTCTGGAGGGTGATCTGGAACTGCTGGTCCGGCGTCATGGGCTGGGAGCCGATGCGCCCGACCGCAGCCTGAATGTTCTGGCCCTGAATGGCGGAGACGACGTCTGCGGGGGTCAGGTCCAGGGCGGTGAGCCGGTCGGAGTCCAGCCAGATGCGCATGCTGTAGTCGAGGGGACCAAACAGGAAGACCTCACCCACACCGGAGACCCGCGCCAGGGTGTCGACCACGTTGATGGTCGCGTAGTTGCTCAGGAACAGGGCGTCGTAACTCTCCTTCGGCGAGATCAGGCTCACCACCTGGAGCATGGCGGTGGACTTCTTCTTCACCGTCAGCCCCTGCCGTTTGACGTCCTCGGGGAGCAGGGCCGTGGCCTGGTTGACCCGGTTCTGGACATTGACGGTGTTGATGTCGGGGTCCGTGCCGAGGGCAAAGGACACGGTGAGCGTGTAGCTGCCGTCGTTGGCGCTGCTCGACTTCATGTACAGCATCTTGTCGACGCCGTTGACCTTCGACTCGATGGGCTGGCCGACGGTGGACTCGACCACGGCCGCGGAGGCCCCGGGATAGCTGGTGGTCACCGAGACCTGGGGCGGCACGATGTCCGGAAACTGTGCGACCGGGATCACCGTAATGGCGATCAGCCCGGCGATGGTCAACACCACCGAGATGACGATAGACAGCCTCGGGCGGTCGATAAAGACGTCGGAGATCATTCGGACTTACCCCCGGCCGCATCGGTCGCCGGCGGAACCGCGGCTTCCGGTTCCACGGTCTGGGGCGGCGCGGCGCTCACCACCTGACCGGGCTTCACCTTTTGCACCCCGTCGGTGATGACCAGCTCACCCTCCTTGAGGCCCTCGTCCACGGCAACATTGAAGCCCTGGTCGGCACCGGTCTTGATGCGCCGGATCTGTGCCTTCTGCTCGGCGTCCACGATCAGCACGAACATGCCCTGCTGATCGACCTGCAAGGCGGATTGAGGGATCAGGATGGCCGTCTCCGGGGTCCCCGCCTCGAGGACGACGCCGACGAACTGTCCGTCGACCAGCACGCCGTCCGGGTTGGGCAGATCCGCCCGCAGGGTCACCGAGTCGGTCGTCTGGTTCGTGGTCACGTCGATGAAGTCGAGGCGCCCGGGCTTGTCATACAGAGTCCCGTCCGGAAGCCGGGCGCGCACCACCACGTCCTTGGGGTCCCCGCCCTTGTCCTTGATCTCCCGGCGGGCCTGCAGCAGCTCCCGCTGGGTGAGGGGGAACTGCAGATAGATGGGGTCCCGGCTGACGATGGTCGCCAGCGGATTCGACGTGGGCCCCACCAGATTGCCGACGGTATAGCCCGCCAGGCCGATACGCCCCGCCACCGGGGCGACCACCTGGGTATAGCCCAGATCCAGCTTGGCCGCGTTCAGGGCCGCCTGGGCCTGTTCTATGGAGGCCAGGGCGATGGAGTCCGCCGCCTGGAGCTCGTCCACCTTGGCCTGCGCGATGTTCTTGTCCTTGACCAGTTCCTGGCCGCGGTTGAGCTGTGCAATGGTGTTTTCCTGATCCGCCTTGGCCTTGGTCAGGTCCGCCTCACGCTGCTGTACGATCGCCTCGTACTGGTCCGGCTCGATCATGAACAGGACCTCGCCGACGGTGACCTCCTGGCCCTCGTCGAAACGCCGCTCCTTGAGGAAACCCTGCACCCGGGCGCGCAACTCCACCTTATCCACCGCCACCACACGGCCAACGAACTCGGACTGCTCATTGATGGGCGCGGACTTGGCTGCCACCGCAACGACCGCTGGCGGCGGCGCGGCGGCCGGGGCCTGGGGCGCCTCGGCACCGCAGCCGGCAAGCTGGGTCAGGACGGCCGCCAGGACCAACACCGGCACCGAGGCGAGGCCGCACCGGGATGGTCCCTTGTCCAGGTGCAGCGCCGGCCGTCTGGTGCTCAAACAATCTTGCATGGCGGGTCTCCGTCGAATAGGTGGGTGACTAGGCGTTGCGCTCGTTTTCGAGCGCCTTCTTCGTAATCTCGCTGTACAGACCCACAGCGCGGGCGTACAGCGACTGCAAATCGGGGCTCTGGTCCACGCGACGCTTGAGTTCCTGGGCGTCTGCCATGACCAGATCGAGGTGTTCGATGTCGCTACTGTCGAGCCGCTCGCCGCGGTCCACCTTCGCCTTGATATCCAGGGCCCGGGGCAGCCTGAACTTCTCGAACCGTTCGAGGATCGCGACGGTCACTCCTTGCTGGTGCGTGGCATCGGTCATGGTGTGCTCCTGGACATTAGGTCTTGGCGGGCCAAAGCTGAATTGCTCGCTACAATACCGCAGCTAGCCTGACATCGGAAAGGACTGGACGCGCGACGCCGTGGGCGGCACTGTCTACCCGGCCGCGCCGATCAGATCCGCAATGGGCTATCCGACAACGTCGGAAGCTAGGAGCCTGTCCGCATCTCGCCGAGACGCGATGCCCTTGTTCACGAACCTTCCTTCTTAAGGAGCAAATCCTAATGAGTCAGCCCTACCTGGCGACGCCCACCCTGAGCCGCGGGGTTCTGGCCGCAGGGGTCGCCCTGTGGCTTGGCCTCGCCGGCACCAGCGCCGGGGCGGCTGGAGGCGTCGACCCCGATGCCGAGCGCATCCTCAAATCGATGTCGAGCTATCTCGGCAGCCTGCCCGCCTTCAGCGTGCAGGGGGAAGTCGATGACGAAGTCGTCGACCTCGCCGGACAGAAACTGCAACTGAGCAGTTCGATGAGCCTGGCCGTAGAGCGCCCAGGTCACTTCTATGCCCATCGCCAGGGACCCCTGGCCGACGTGGAGGCCATCTTCGACGGCCAGACCCTGACCCTGAATGGCAAGGGCCATGAGGTCTATGCCCAGATCGAGGCCCCCGGGACCATCGACCAGGCCGTCGCCGAGCTGCGTAGCGAGACCGGCCTCGATGCCCCGGCAGGGGATTTCCTCTACGCCGACTCCTATCCTGGCCTGATGACCGACGTCATGAGCGGGGCCTATATCGGCACCGCCTACGTGAACGGCACCGAATGCCACCACCTGGCCTTCCGGGCGCCCAAGGTGGACTGGCAGATCTGGATTCAGACCGGTGACCGGCCGCTGCCGTTGAAGTATGTCATCACCAGCAAATGGGTAACCGGCGCCCCGGAATATGCTGTGCGATTCCGCGACTGGAACATAGAACCCAAGCTCGAGGACGGCCGGTTCAGGTTTGTCCCGCCACCCGGGGCCAAGCGGCTGGGAAACATCGCCGTCGATGCCTTGGGCGCACTGATGATCGAGGAGAAACCCTGATGGCCAAGAGACAAAAGCTCCGTACCGTCGGCCTGGGGGTCGGCCTGATGGCATCCGCACTGGTCCTCGACGGCTTGCTCCCGATCGGCTTCGCGATCCCGGAGGCCCAGGCGGTTATCGGCCGACCGATGACCCCCGGCAGCGTCGCCGGCGTCGCCCGCCGCACCACGCGACGGGTCATCCGCCGCTCGACGATCTACGCAGCCACGCTGCCGAGGGGTTGCACGACCGTCATCATCGACGGGGCCACCCTCCACTCCTGCGGAGGCACCTACTATCAGCCATACAATGGCAAGTACGTGGTCGTGTATGTGGATTGATGGATCGAGCTTAGGCGACTGCCGGAGATTCTCATACCAGATTGCGCCGGATTTTCGTTCGGCTTCAAGGAGCGACAACAGGCGCATAGTCGCACTATGCAACTGTTGTCGCGACGCCGAAGCCGGGCGAAAAGACAAGCAGGATGGTATGAGAATTGACAGAAATCGCCTTAGCCGCTCGCCGATTGGCGCCGCTGCGGAAGCGCAGGATCGACCTGCGCTCCCCAGCGGCGATTGGAAGGACGTAGCCTGGGACGTCCTGGATGGAGCGAAGCGGATTCCAGGTCCGGCTGTGCAGGGCGTTTCGAGGGCATCGACTTCGGGGAGCAGAACGGCGAGTAGACCCCAAGGCGCCCACCGGCCACGGCCCGGGGAACTGAGGTACCAATAGCAAATGCAGGGCAACGGAATCCGGGATGTGGTCAGGCGGCGGGGGTTGCGGGGGAACAGCACTGGATTCCGCTTCGCTTCGTCAAGCCTACGGACCTCCATCCAGGTCGCTCCTGGTCACGGGCGGCCGGTCCGGCTGTCGGTGGTCGGCGCCCTCACGGCGCTTGCGCTGCTGTCCGGTCAATCCACCACCCAAGCGCAAGAAATCGAGCCGCGCGCGTACTCCAATGCGCCGATTGGGGTCAACTTCCTGGTCGCAGGCTACGCCTACACGCGAGGCGGGCTCGCATTTGACTCGGCTCTGCCCCTTAAGAATCCGCAGCTCGAAACCTCGAGCGCGGTTCTGGGCTACGCACGGGTATTGGACCTATGGGGGAAATCCGCCAAGCTGGACGCCATCGTTCCCTACACCTGGTTGTCCGGATCGGCGGACTACGCAGGTGAGCCCGTACAACGCGTCGTCGATGGACTCCCGGGCCCCAAGGTCCGACTCTCGGTTAACCTCTACGGCGCGCCGGCACTCTCCCTGAAACAGTTCAAGGAATACGAGCAAGACGTGATCATCGGCGCGAGTCTCCAAGTGTCGGTACCTTGGGGCCAGTACGACAGCAGTCGGCTCATCAACATCGGCGCCAACCGCTGGTCCATCAAGCCTGAACTGGGCATTTCCAAGGCCCTCGGCCGGTGGACCCTGGAGTTCAGCGCCGCCGCCACTTTCTATACGGACAACAACGACTTCTACAACGGCAATCGGCGCTCACAGGACCCGGTCTGGTCGACGCAGGGCCACGCAATCTACAGCTTCAGCTCGGGGGCCTGGGGCGCCCTGGACGCCACCTACTTCACAGGTGGCCGCACCGTACTCAACGGCGTGCGGAACGACGACCTGCAGCAGAACTGGCGCCTGGGCGGCACACTCGCTTTTCCCGTGGACATCCGCAACTCCGTCAAGTTATACGCCAGCAGTGGGGTATCCGCACGAACCGGAAACAACTACGATCTGCTCGGGATCGCATGGCAGTATCGTTGGGGCGGAGGACTTTAATGTATCGGCGTCCATCACTCAGCCTGCGACAGGGCTAAAGCGGGAACCGAACCCTGGCTGTTACAGTTTGCAGACGCACCAGACTGTCGCATGCAAGCCCTCCCAACAACGGTAGGGTGGATAAGCGAAGCGCATCCACCGAAGGCACGCCGGTGGATGCGGCGCGGATGGACCAACCAGCAAACTTCCGGCGCAGTGCCACGCGCCTTATCCACCCTCGGATGTTCGGTCCATTTAGGCGCGACCGTACTAGGGACGAACGCGACCCGATGGGCGACCATAAAGCAGTCCAACCCCACAGGAGAACATACGTATGACCAAGAAAAAGCACGTCGCCACCAAAGCCGAACTCCTGGAAGGCGAGACCAAGGCCCACAAGAAACTGAAGAACAAGGAATATTTACAGAAGCTTAAGGACCTGCACGTGGAGCTGGTCAGGCTACAGGAATGGGTCATCCACAACGGCCTCAAGGTGTGCATCGTCTTCGAGGGCCGGGATGGCGCCGGAAAGGGCGGCACCATCAAGGCGATCACCGAGCGGGTCAGCCCGCGGGTCTTCCGTGTGGTGGCCCTACCCGCGCCCACCGATCGCGAGAAGTCCCAGATGTACCTCCAGCGCTACATGCGCCACTTCCCGGCCGCCGGCGAAGTCGTCATCTTCGACCGCAGTTGGTACAACCGGGCCGGGGTGGAGCGCGTCATGGGCTTCTGCACCGAGGACCAGACCAATCACTTCCTGGCCATGACCCCGCTGGTGGAACGGGCGATGGTTGACTCTGGGATCATCCTGATCAAGTACTGGCTTGAAGTGAGCCCCGAGGAGCAGACCCGGCGGCTTGAGGCGCGCATCGAGGACGGGCGCAAGGTCTGGAAGCTCTCGCCCATGGACCTGAAGTCCTATAGCCGCTGGTACGACTACTCCCGTGCGCGCGATGCCATGTTCGCGGCCACCGACACCGATTTCGCACCCTGGTACGTCGCGCCGTCGGACGACAAGAAGCGGGCGCGCCTCAACATCATCACGCACCTACTCGGCCAGATTCCGTACAAGAAGGTTCGCCGCGAGAAGGTGCAGCTGCCGAAGCGGCAGAAGGCCGGCGACTACCGCGAGCCCGACTACCCGCTCAAGGTCATCCCCGATGTATCCTGAGGACGCCCGCCGTCCGATGCACACTTGCAGGGTGAATGAAGGAGCGTAGAGACTGGGCAAGTATTCGTCTGGGAGCGGTCTCACGCCCCATCCGTAGGCTGGCTAGAGCGCAGCGAAACACAGCAATCAATGGCTTAGGTGCCGGCCAACGATGGGTTTCGCTGCGCTCTACGGAACGGTTCAGAAACAACCGAAACAAGCGCGCGGACGACAAGAAACTACGAAATACACGAAAGTCGCGAAAAAAACAGCAAATGCTCCTGTGTATATTGAGCCTTTTCGCGTTTTCGCGTGTTTCGTAGTTCCAAGAAGATGTACCGGTTGTTCTTGAATCGTCACTACCCATCCTACGGGAATACTTGCCCAGTCTCGTAGCGACGGATCTACCGGCACCGTCGAGGATCCGCTTCGCTTGTCCCACCCTACAGCCGCCAGGCTGCCTGGCTTGTCGAGCGGCTATACCTGTCGCGCGTCGGTTCTTCGTTTCAGGATTTCCAATTTTCCCGCAGCAACAAATTCCTACGGACAACTGCCAACTTCCCTGTCTACACGGAAAGCCCTGCGGGCACGCCTTACCCACCGTACAGCATCGAGCATGGTCGAGGAGCCGGCATGAGTCATACCACACCAGCGCAGCGAGGCTCCGAGACGGTCAGCCTGACCGACGAGGCGGGCGTCAGACGCATACTCGTCGACACCGTCTAAAGCCTCTGGGGCATCGTCAACAACCTGACCCGATCGCGCCCTTCCAGGCGCGAGCGCTACCGGGTCACCATCTTCGGCTCGGCCAGGGCAAAGCCGGGGACCTGGGTCTACGACGAGGTCAAGCGTCTGTCCGGCGAGCTGGCCGGCATGGGCTGCGACATCGTCACCGGCGGCGGACCCGGCCTGATGCAGGCGGCCAACGAGGGCGCCCAGGCCCAGGCCCAGGCGCGCCGGCGAGCGTGGCCAGAGCGTCGGCATCCGGGTGGAGCTGCCCTTCGAGCAGGAGGTGAACCCCTTCGTGCAGGAGTCCTTCGAGCACCAGACCTTCTTCACCCGACTGCACCACTTCGTGCTGCTCTCGGATGCCTACATCGTGGTCCCGGGCGGCATCGGCACCGTCCTCGAGGCCACGCTGGTGTGGCAACTCTTGCAGGTCCGCCACCTGCACGACACGCCGCTGATCTTCGTCGGAGACATGTGGTCAGAGCTGGTCGACTGGGCGCAGCGCTGGATGCTGCGCCCGGACTTCGAGCTGGTAAACTCCGAGGACATGACCATCCCCCGCTGCGTCAAGGGTGTCGACCAGACCATCGCCATCCTCAAGGAACACCACGCCCGCTGGCAGCTCGCCAACCCGTCTACGTTGCGGAGCCCCGACCCGGCATGAAACCCGAACTCAGGTACGGAGACTATCTCCGGGCGATCGGCGCCGGACGGCGCGAGGTGAGTTTCAACGCCATCATGCCCGCGCTGCATCGGGATGCCCAAGGGCGGCCCGTGGCGCCGCCCCTCGGCACCATCCGGCTGCACCCGGACGAGATCGCGGGGCTGTTGCGTCCCTATGTCTCGGTCCGGTTCATGGACCAGCTCAAGGCCGTCGCCCCCCTGGCGCTCTATCTCGCGCTCTTCCAGCTCCTGATCCTGCGCCAGCTCGTCGAAGACTCCTGGCTCATCACCGGCGGCCTGTTTGCGGTGATCGTCGGCCTGATGTGCTTCATGGAAGGGTTGAAGCTCGGCCTGATGCCCTTCGGCGAGTTGATCGGGCACACGCTCCCGCGCAAGTCGCCGCTGCCGCTGGTGCTCTTCATCACGCTCCTGCTCGGCATCGGCGTGACCTTCGCCGAGCCGGCCATCGGGGCGCTCCAGGCCGCCGGGCAGAACGTCTCGCCGGAGCGGGCGCCCTATCTCTGGATCCTGCTCAATCAGTGGTCCGGTGCCCTGGTGCTGGTCATTGGGGCCAGTGTCGGCCTGGCCGCGGTGCTGGGGACCCTGCGCTTCCTCTATGGCTGGAGCCTCAAACCGCTGATCTACGCCTCCCTGGTGCCGGTGCTCGGGCTCACCCTATACGGCGCCGGCGACCCGGAGCTGGCCAAGGTGATGGGGCTCGCCTGGGATGCGGGTGCGGTGACCACAGGGCCGGTCACGGTGCCCCTGGTGCTGTCCCTCGGTATCGGCATTGCTGCCGCCGCCGGCCGAGGCGATTCCGGCCTGTCCGGCTTCGGCATCGTGACCCTGGCGTCGCTGTTTCCGGTGATCGGCGTGCTGCTGCTGGCCTTCTATGTGGCCGGGACCACGACCCCAGCGGAGATCCTGGCCGCCGCGGCGGCGGGCCCACAGCTCGGGACACTCGCCTGGTATGAGCGCAGCCCCGCCATCGAGGTGATCTTGGGGCTACGCGCCATCCTGCCCTTGGTCCTGTTCCTGTTCGTCATCCTGCGGCTGGTGCTGAAGGCCGACCTACCCCGCCCGCGGGAGATATTCCTCGGCATCGGGCTGACGGTGATCGGTATGTGCCTGTTCAATCTCGGCCTGACCTACGGGCTGTCCGCCCTCGGCGGCAGCGCCGGGTCGCTGGTCCCGGCGGCCTTCATGGAGATCCCCGCCGCGGCCGGGTCGCCACTCTATGTCTATGCGGTTGGACTCACCCTCGCTCTGGTCTTTGCCTGGGTGCTGGGCTTCGGCGCCACCATCGCCGAGCCCGCGCTGAACGCCCTGGGCGTCACCGCGGAGCAACTGACCAACGGCTTCTTCAGAAAGCGCACCCTGATCCTGGCGGTGTCCGTCGGGGTTGCCTGCGGCATCGCCCTGGGCATCACCAAGCTCATCTTCGATCTGCCGCTGGTCTGGCTCATCGTCCCGCCCTACCTGTTCGCCGGCTTGCTGACGGCGGTGTCGTCCGAGGAGTTCGTGAACGTCGCCTGGGACAGTGCCGGTGTCACCACAGGCCCCATCACCGTGCCGCTGGTGCTCGCCATGGGCCTCGGGTTCGGCAACGCGACTCACGCGGTCGAGGGCTTCGGCATCCTCTGCCTAGCCTCTATCGGGCCGATCATCAGCGTGCTGCTCACGGGCCTGTGGGCACGGATGCAGGCCAGGATGCAGGAACGTGCGGCCCGCAGTGAGCCGGTCACCCACCACGAGCAGGAAATCCAAACACTGGTATGAACGACGACAAGATCACCTACCTGACCGATGTGGCGATGATCACCTGCGTCGTCGCCGTCGGGCGCGGCGACGCGGTCATCCAGGCCGCCCAGGCGATGGGCGCCGCCGGTGCCCTGGTCTACCATGCCCGGGGCATCGGCCCGCGGGAACGGCTCGGGTTGCTGGGCATCGCCATCGAGGCAGAGAAGGACGTCGTCAGCATCCTGGTCGCCACCGACCACCAGGACGTGGTCTTCGAGGCGATCTATCGTGCCGCAGAGCTCAACACGCCTGGTGCCGGGATGGCCTATATCACGCCCATCGAGAAGATGGCGACCTACATCCCGCGCGAGATCCTCGCCCGGGCCCTGGACCAAGGCGGCGCGGCATGACTACAACCGCAACGGGTGTGCCGGTACCAGGCGGGGCGGCGAAGCTCATCTCCTGCGTCCTCCCGGACGACGGCACGGAGCACCGGCTGTTGCGCTGGCTGCGCGACCAACAGGGCGTGACCCGGGCCAACAGCGTCTACTGTCGCGGGCATTCGATCCTCAAGGAGGTCACCGCAAGGCGGGGCAAGCTCCCCGAACCCACGCTGGTGCGCCTGGTCAGAATCGTCGTGGACGCGGAGCAGGCGGATGCGCTCTTCGATCGCATCTACGAACAGGCGCAGATCCACCGGCCCGGGGGTGGCGCCCTGATGATGACGCCACTCCTATTCGCCACACCCTTCGCGCTCCCGGCGGACATCGCCGATGAGCCGAGTGCGCATCATGGGTGACTGCAGAGGCACCGACGCAGGCCAATCAACCCGCCCCTGAGGCACCGCCCCTGAACCATCGCCATGGAGGCCGGCACCCCAGACCCGTCACCCGAGGCCGTCGATGCCTTCGTCTCCCGCTGGGAAGTGGCCAAAGGCACCGAGCGGGCCAACTACCAACGCCTCCTGACGGAACTCTGCGCCCTCCTCGACCTGCCCCAACCCGAACCCGCCAGCGCCGACTTCGCGGCCGACGGCTACTGTCTAGCCCCGGTTTCCGCGGACCCACGACGTGGCGGTAACGGTGGACGCCCCAGCGGTGGTTACGGACCGCGGCAACACCGGCGACCGGTGTAGGATGTTGCTGTCCGCACCCCTTCCCTGCGAGGTCCAAACCGTGGAACAGATCGTCAACCTTCACGTCGAACGTCTGCCCGAGGGCGTCTACCTGGCCACCTCGGACGATGTCCCCGGCTTGGTCGCCCAGGGCCGCACCCTGTCGGAGACCCTGGAGATCGCCCGCGACGTCTCACGTCGCCTCCTGGATGCACGGGCGGAACGCGAGTGCCCCGTCTTGTTGAAGGACCCCGGTGATGTCTTCGACTACCCACTGGTGGTGAGTCGCTGAATGGGTCGCCTGTCCGGCTTCAATTACCGAGAAGTGGCCAAACGCCTGAGGGCCCTCGGCTTCGCCTTCGACCGCCAGGCCGCGGGCAGCCATGAGATCTGGTACAACGCCGCCACCAACCGCTACACCACCCTGCCCAACCACCCAGGCGACCTGCCAGAGGGCACCTTGCGCGCCATCCTCAGACAGGCGGCGATTGAGTCCGAGGAATTTCTTCGGGCTCGGTGACACCGCTAGGGGCGCCGCAGCGAGGACCGCCGCACTGCGGCAGAAGCGGCGGCCATCGCCTCGGGGCCAGGAGCGGTCGAAGGAAAGACCTGGCCCTCGGCAAACCTGCTGCGTTCCGCCCTTGCGGGCTTTCTTCTTTACCAGAACGCAAACCGTGGTCTGTCCCGGGTTGCTCCGCCATCGGCCAGCGGGGAGAGCAATCACTAAATTCGACTCTATGCTTGGGCAGCTCCGACCGCAGTGGCGAGGCGACAGTCCGTAGATGTCAACGTACGGATGCCCCGGCCGACGATTGCGGATTGTGCGATGCCGCCTGGCTTGGAAGGCAGGGTCTGCGGCGACCGGTAACGCCGATTCAATGCGATGAGTTTTGAGCATCGAAAAGAAGTGGCGCCGCCGTAGCAGCGCCACCCCGGCTTTTCTGGCGTTTATGGAACGAACAACATCACCGTGTTAGAGAGGTCGCCAACCGCGCCACCATCGACTGCTTTCGCGGCCACGTAGACTTTATCGCTGCTGACGTATCCTTTGATACGCGCGACGGCAGCGGCCAGAACGTTGTCCTGCACCAGGATATTGGTCGCGTTGGCCATACCTGCATCGCTCGAGGCATACAGGATGAAATCGTCATGGTCACCGGCAAGCTGGAAAGTCGTGGTGTCCGTCAGGGTTTGCCCTTCACTGGGCGAAAGGATCAGGGTGGCAGCGCCGCCCACGCCAGCGGTCAGACCGGCGATCGTGGAGTTGTTGCCGTTCTGCAGCGCCAGCAACATCGCCGCCATCGTCTTCTGCATCTCCAGCAGCGTGTCCGTCATAATAACCATCGTCTCGACGATGCGATCCGCCATATCGCCGATCTGTCCAGCCATCAGGAGGATGCGATTGGCCATCTTTCCGATGTCATCGGAAAGGCGCAACATGGTGTCGTTCATCGTCTCCCAGGCCTTTTGCATCTCGGCCAGCATGGTTTCCATGGCCGTTTGCATCGCGGTCAGTACGGTTTCGAGTCTCTCCATCCGAAACTCGAGCCGCTCCGTCAAAATGAGGATCGGGTCTGTGGTTTTGCCGCTTGCTGGCGTGAAAGCGGAGGCGGCAAAGAAGATTGCGAAAGCAGCCAAGGCACTCGCTGCGATCACGCTTGTGTTTGCTCGCGTCATCATCATGGGGAAAGTCCTCATCAGAGAATCTATACGGTCGATAGACCCTGCTGGTGACAGCCCGAGGAACGGTCGCGGAGCCATTCGAGATCCGATTGGTACCCCGCCTGCGAGCTAACTGATGAGCATCCACAGCGGGGATATATCTGCTCGCAAATGTCCGGGCGGGACCGGGCATGTACCCCGCCCCACCCGGTCCCCTCCGGAATAAACCTCATCCCGCCTTGCTCAGGACTCCGCGGCACATCGCGGGCGCGTCACCCGCAGGGCACCGGCGCCTCACGGAGCTGGAGGCGGAAGGATGCACTGCACCGCGGGAATGTAGATGGGCAGGCCGCTGTCCTTCCAGGACACGGTCGGACCACTCGGCGCGCCAAGACGAACGCCCAAGGGGGCGTCGGTGTCGAACTCTACCCACCCTGAGATGGGCTGCTTCTGCGTCTGCCGACCGGGGAAGCCGATGATGCCGTTGTAGTCACCGCCATAGTCGCTGCCCGAATAGCCCCCGAGCACCGCCATGTGGATTCCGGGAGGCGGAGCGCCAGCCTCGACAAAGGCTGGATTCCCAAAGATCTCAGGCGTGATGTACTCGTCGCCCGCCCGGTCGATCTCATACCACAACGCGTACAGATCCTGGGCTTCCTCGCTGATGAAGGCCAACGGGCACTGGGTGCTGCGGCCGCCCGAGTTGCACATCGTGATCGCCACAAGCGTTCCACCTCCCGCCTCTTCTGCGATCTGCGTCATGGCCGCACTGAAACCGGGCTCGTCCGGCTCGAACTTGCCCTCCCCCGGATTGGGTCCAGGTGTATACGTTGAACACGGGGCGACCTTGCCGATGAGCGACGTCAGCACCTCCTTCACCTTGTCGACCTTGAGATTCTTCTTCTTGCCGTTGACGGTGTAGTTGAGGAACTTGCCGTCCTGAGTGAGGATGGCCTTCCCCATGTCTGGTACGATTTCGGTACCGTTTTTCAGGACAATCGTATCGACCTTGGCCGGCCCGCCTTGGAAGTCGACCTCAGTCTCGGTTCGCACGTCGACGAGGATGACCTTGCCGACGCCGTAGCAGGCGGCCGGCACGCCCGGGCCGCCCTCGTGCCCGGGGTGTCCGGGAGACACCCCGTCGCGACCGCATCGAACGCCTGCTCGGCGGTAATGGGTATGGGACCTGTCGGGTCGATATACGCCAGGGCCGGTGTCATGGCCAGGGCAGACGCAGCTGCGAGCAGCAACTGCATGGTTTGACAGCGTTTCATTGTGGTTCTCCTCTCCTCATTGGTTGAGAAATCCAAGCGCATGACGCTTGGGGCGCAGGGAGTTTGTTCCTCTGCTGGTGAGCCGCGAAATGCAGCCCCGCATTGCCGGCGCAATGCGGCGCAACACTCCGGCGGAATAGTCCGTTCCTGCCCGCGTGTCTGAAGAGGCCGCCGTGGCCTGGCCGCGGGCCCTCTTCACCGCCTCCATTCCCTCGCTGGAGGCGACCGTGCAGAGGCGCATCCCCAGGGGCCCCCTCAACAACGGCATCAGGCCGAGCAGGATGCCGAAGACCGGGGACTGCAGGTGCTCATCGAGTTCCTCGCGGCTGCGCCACTCCTCGATGAGGGTGAAAGCGGTGTCGTCCTCGCTCTCCTGGCAGAAGTTGCAGCCAAGGCACCCCTTCGCTCTGCGGATCATGAGCGCCACGGAAGCCAGGGTCTGGAAGACCTCTGTGCGCTTCTCCGCGGACGAGCTCAGGTTGATGATGGAAAGGATCATGCCTTGTGGGGAGCAAGGGTCGGGCCAGGATTCGAGCCCTGGGCTAAGGAAGGGGAAAACGTCTGCGGGACAACCACTTCCTGACGAAAGCGTGATGACGATCAAGGAAAAATGCGGGAAATGCCCCGCCACCGGGTGTGGGCGGCCGTCATATCGTGCGGACGGCCGTCATATCCTGCGGGCGCCGGGAGCTGGGGCGCTCGGATCCTGGACGCCGCCAGAAGTAGCAGCGGGGCGGAGGCCGCGCCGAGCGGGGCTCCTATCTCCTTGCTTCTTTCCTGCGCTCGATGCCGAGCTTGCGCATACGCGCCCGGAGCGTACTGGGGTTGAGGCCGAGAAGAACCGCGGCGCCGGCCTTGCCCTCGATGCGCCAGCCGACGGCACGGAGGATGCGGCGGATGTGCTCGCCCTCGATCTCCTCCAGCGTCGTGCCAGGGTCCTCCACTGGGGTGACGAGTCCGATTGCCTGAGTACCATCGCACAGTGGATCGGCCAGGTGCAGGATCGGGCCCGTGCACACGATGACTGCCCGCTCGATGATGTTCTCGAGCTCCCGAACGTTCCCGGGCCAGCTGTAGTCCTGGAGGGTCTTGAGCGCCAGCGGGGACACCGCGCTGATCGACTTGTTGGAGCGCCTCGCAAATTTCTCGACGAGGACCTGGGCCAGCAGCGGGATATCCTCCTTGCGCGCTCGCAACGGCGGCATGGTGATGGGGAACACGTTGAGACGGTAGAAGAGGTCGGCGCGAAACCGTCCTTCGCGCACCCTTTCACCCAAGTCCCAGTTGGTCGCCGCAATGACCCGGACGTCAACCTTGACGGTCGTCGTGGACCCCAGGTGCTCGAACTCCCCGGTCTGCACGACCCGCAGCAGCTTGGCCTGCAGCTCCAGGGGCAGGTCGCCGATCTCGTCGAGGAAGAGGGTCGCGCCGTCGGCGAGTTCGAACCGGCCCACCCGCGTCTGGTCGGCGCCGGTGAAGGCCCCCCGGTCTCGCCCGAAGAGCTCGCTCTCGATCAGGTTGCTGGGGAGCGCGGCGCAGCTCACGGTGACCAGCGGGCGGTCCTTGCGCCCGCTCTGCGCGTGGATGGCGGCGGCGGCCAGGTTCTTGCCGGTGCCCGTCTCCCCCTGAATCAGCACCGTGGTGTCCAGCGGGGCCACCTGGCCAATCCGGAAGTGGACGTACTGGATGGCGTCGCTCGTGCCGAGGATCTCGCCGGAAGCCTGGCAGGTGGCCACCTGGTCGCGCAGGACCATCACCTCCGCCTCGAGTTGCTTCTTGAGGCCGCGGATTTCTCGGAGCTGCTCGTCGATCTGTCTCTCCATGTCCTTGCGCTCGGTGATGTCGAGCGTGACGCCCATGACGCGCTCCGGCTTGCACGCGGGGTCGAACTGTTGCCGTCCCCTGGAACATGCCCAGCGCACACTGCCGTCGGGTCGCACCAAGCGATACTCGGCCTCGATCCCCGCCCCGTCGGCGCACGCACGATACGCCTCATGGACTATGGCGCGGTCGTCGGGATGGACGACGGCGAGGAAGTGCGTCAGGGTCAGCTCCCCCGGCGGCAGATCGAACCGTTCCCGGCCGGTTTCGTTGACCCAAACCCGTTCCGACCCGTTCTCGATGCTCCACAGCGCGATCCCCGCCGCGGTTGCGGCCAGGCTCAGGCGCTCTTCGCTCTGGCGAAGGGCCAGGTCGTCCATCTTCCGCACGAGGACGTGGCCGAAACACTGGGCGATCAGGTGGAGCTTTTCGACGATGTCCTTCGCCCAGGTGTGCTCCTCCTCGAGCATGGCGAAGGACAGGACCCCAAACACCCGATCCCCTGCCGCCAGTGGGAAAACCAGGATGGAGCGGCCCCCGAGCTGGGTGAAGCTCTTCCGGTCATGTGCTGCCGCCGGGGGCAGGTCATCGAGGGAATTGATGACCACGGTTTCGTGGCGGCGCAATTTCGCCGACACCCAGGGGAAGTACTCCTGCGCGGCCATCACCATCCGGCGCGGGGGGACCGCCGGCTGCAGCAGCGTCCAGCCGCCCCGCGGAACGATCTCGCCGTCCGACGTAACGACGACGGCGGCGTGGTCGGGGTGTTGATAGACATGCGTCAGCCGCCAGTCGTCCGGGGCCTCGCGCGACCCCTGCCAGACCGATGATCGGTGGACGCCGAGGAGCTCGCAGACGCGGCGGAGGGCGTCCTCGATCTCGCTGTCGACCTGGTCGGAAGCAAGATGAACGAAGCGCATGGAGAGCTTGAGCAGGAGCTCGTTGAATTGCACTGGGGCGCTGGCCTCCTCGTCGGCCATCGTGCAAGAGTAATCCGCCGTCATCTCTGGTACCTCGCTACCGGAATCTGCATTGTCTTCGTAGCATCTGTAGAAGCGCTGCTTCAAGACAGAGGAGAGACGGTTCAGGATTCATCGGTCCCCTTTCCCCGAGTCTAGCCTTTCCCCCAGCGGGCGGGGCGCTCCGGCGGCGACGGAGGTCGCTGCCGACCTGGAGGTGCTGTCAGAGATAGCGGTTCTTACATCCCGTATGCCAGTGGGGGTTTGACGGGCTGCGGTGAATGTCCGCTATCCGTTCGGCTGCGGCCGGTACATTTGGAGGATGGATGTCGCCAGCGGATCGTGACCCGTCTGCCGCCCGCCTGGAGATTGATGGCCGCAATGCGGATCAAGCGGCCGCTCACCCCCAACCGGCGAGTGACCGCACCTGGCCGGTTCCGGTCCTTCGCGGAGGGCCGCAGGTAAGGGGCAGGTAACTTTACAGTTTTGGTAAGCCTCTGATATATCGTTAGTCTGCGGGGCTGCTCCCGGATTTCGCTAGAGCTCCATCCGGGCTACGGGGAGTTCGTCGCGAATGCTTGCTCACACTCGAATGCCCCGTCCGGCTGAAATGCCCGTAACCCGACATTACCGCCGCACCCGAGTGACACCCTTCCCGCTTCCCCCGGCCCACCAGCTCCAGCGTGACTCACCATGATGCTCTTGGCGATCTTTCTCGGCCTGGTCTTCGTCTACAGTCTCGGCGCACGACGCCTGGACGGGACGATGCTGACCGCGCCCATTCTGTTCACCGCCGCCGGGGTGTGCGTCGTCCTGTTGCTCCCGGAACTGGCTCGGGACAGATCGGACCTGGAGCCCTTTTTGCTCTTGGCGGAGACCGGCCTGGTCCTGCTGCTGTTCACCGATGCCAGCCGCACGGACCTGAGGCTGCTGCGCGGCATCCAGCGATTGCCGGAACGCCTGCTGAGCGTCGGGCTGCTGCTCAGCATCGCCTTGGGCGCTGTGGCGGCCAAGCTCCTTTTCCCCGCGCTTTCCCTGTGGGAGGCCGGCATCCTGGGTGCCATCCTGGCTCCGACCGATGCCGGCCTGGGACAGGTGATCGTCAACAGCCCGCTGGTGCCCGAGCGCATCCGCGAGGCCCTCAACGTCGAGGCCGGATTGAACGATGGCCTGTCGGTGCCCTTCTTCCTGTTCTTCATCGCCCTGGCCGCGGCGGGGGCGGAGACGAGCGAGATCGGGCTGATGGGCTTCGTCCTCGAACAATTGGCCTACGGCGCGGCGGTGGGCCTGGCGATCGGTCTGGTCGGCGGCTGGCTGCTGGCCCTGGCCGGGCGTGCGGGTTGGAGCGACATGGACCAGCTCGGCGTGGTCACGCTTCCGCTCCTGGCCATGTTGGCCACCGAGCAATTCGGCGGGAGCATGTTCATCGCCGCCTTCGTCGCCGGCCTGGCCGTACAGGTCCCCTATAAAGAGGCCGGCCGGCATAGCGTGGAGTTCGCCCAGGACTGGGGGCAACTGATCAACCTCGCGGTCTTCTTCCTATTCGGCGGCTTGGCGGTCAAGGCCTGGCCCCAGTTGACCGGGCCGATGCTGGCCTACGCCCTCTTGAGCTTGACCCTGGTGCGCATGGTCCCGGTAGCCTTGGCCTTGATGGGCACTGGCTTGAACCGGGCGACGGTGCTGTTCATGGGTTGGTTCGGACCCAGGGGGCTCGCGTCCATCGTGCTGGGCCTGGTCTTCCTCGAGCAGGAGACGCGCCTGCCCGGCGAGGACACCATCCGCCTGGTGGTGATCGTCACGGTCTTCATCAGCATCTTTGCCCACGGTCTGAGCGCCTCGCCGGGGATCGCCCTTTACGCCGCCAGGTGTTCGCCCAAGAATCCAGGCGAGAGACCAGAATGACCGTCCATCCGCGCACCCGTCCGAGCGCCTGGCTCCGGCCCCAACCTCTCAGGTGAACCCCTTGGTCAGAGGACATTTCCTTGCGTTGCTGGCCACCACTGCCCTGGTCGGCGGCATGGGCATCGCGCCCAGGCTGGGCCTTGCCGCACCGGCAAACGCCGCCCCGTGCTCGGACAGCGTCCAGGCACGGTTTCGGGACATCGAGGCCGCTGCCCAGGGCCGCCTGGGGGTGCACATCGTCGATACCGGCAGCGGCCGGGAATGCGGTTACCGCTCGGATGAGCGCTTCATGATGCTCAGCTCGTTCAAAGTGCTGGCCTGCGCCCTGGTGTTGCATCGGGTCGATACGGGCGACGAGTCGCTGGAGCGGCGCATCCCCTATACGAAGCAGGACCTGATCGCCTGGTCTCCGGTGACCGAGCAACACGCCGATGGCGAAGGCCTGACGCTAGCCGAGTTGTGCGAGGCGACCATCACGACCAGCGACAACACCGCCGCCAACCTGATCCTGGCCACCTACGGCGGGCCCGCCGCGCTGACGGCCTATGCCCGAGGGCTAGGCGATGATGTCACGCGCCTCGACCGCATCGAACCGGACCTGAACCTGAGGGATGGCGACGAACCCTTGGACACCACCTCGCCCCGCGCCATGGCGGACACCCTGCACCGGCTGGTGCTGGGCGATGCCCTGCCCGCACCGTCCCGTGATCGACTCAAGGGCTGGTTGCTGGGCAACACCACAGGCGGCAAACGACTCAAGGCCGGCCTGCCGACCGACTGGCAAATCGGCGACAAGACCGGGACCAACAAGGCCGACGCCAACGACATCGGCATCCTGTGGCCGCCCAGCCGGGCCCCGGTGGTGGTCGCCGTCTACTTGTCCGATAGCCAGGCCAGCGGTCAGGTGAAGGATGCCACCATCGCAGCGGTCGGGCAGTTGGTGGGGGACATGGTGGCCCCATGACCACGATCAAACCTGCCCCCGATGACCCAGGAGTAACCCGGCATGAATGCCATCCCGATGCTTGACTGGCTTGGCGGCTACCAGAAGGGCTGGCGGCACCTCGCAGACGGCGGTGAACCGGCTGGCGGGCGCCCACACCCAGGTGGCTGGCCTGGTGACGGCCGCGGCGGCGGTAGCGACCCTGATCCTGCTCGCAGCACTGATGGGGCTGATGCCCCAGGCGACCCTGGCCGCCGTGGTCATCGTCTACTCCATCGGCCTGATCCAACCGGGGGAGTTCCGCGCCATCCTGCGCATCCGGCGCATGGAGTTTCTCTGGGCCCTGGCCGCCTTCGCCGGGGTGGTGGTGCTCGGCACGCTCAAAGGGATCGTCGTGGCGATCATCGTCTCCATGGTGGCCCTGGTCTACCAGGCCTCCCGCCCGCGGGTCTACGTGCTCGGCCGCAAACCGGGCACCCATGTGTTCAGGCCAAGGTCCGACGAGCACCCGGAGGACGAGACCTTCCCCGGACTCCTGATGGTACGCCCCGAGGGACGCATCTTCTTTGCCAATGCCCAGCACATCGGCGAGCAGATCTGACCGCTGATCGACGCCGCCGCGCCCAAGGTGGTCGCCATCGACTTCAGCGCCGTGCCCGACATCGAGTACTCGGCGCTCAAGATGCTAATCGAGGGCGAGGAGCGGCTGCGCGAGCGCGGCGGTCTGCTCTGGCTGGTGGCCCTCAACCCGGAGGCATTGGGCATGGTGCAACGCTCGTCGCTGGGCGAGATGCTCGGTCGCGAGCGTATGGTGTTCGACCTGCAGACGGCCGTGGAACGTTATCTGTCGCAGACGGATATGACGGGGCCGACTTGAGCATGCCGAGCGAGCGGAACACGCTTGAACCTAGGGAAACTCTGGTCCATGCGTGTCCCGTGCAGGCCATGGAAAGCGAGCCATTCCAAACGGCGCTAAGCCGTTGAAATAGCTTGCTCTACGAGTCGCACCTCGGGGAGCACTCGCTGATTGAAGCCAGGGGTGGCTTCAATCAGCATATTACTAACAGTTATAAACGCCTACCGCGCAACGCCGCACCGTGCGACGCGCCACCCCTGCAACGCTCACTGGTGTGAGTGGACGCCCGACTCTGGCCTCGGCCGTCGGGATCAAACTGTGAAAACCGGGGATTGAAAGCCGCTCCCCGAGCTCAGCGCCACCAATCACGGTGAGCCCGACAATCAGCATGACACCGAATCGTTGCGATACCTTCATCGAGCTTCTCCTATCTTGAAATGTTCCGGTAAGTCACCCGTACCTTTAAGATTCTTCAGGTCGACCTTCTTGGCATCCGTTGAGTTCTTGAAGCTGAAGTCGGTCGCTGCAACCTCATCACCAGCCTGCCAGTCCCTGATCTGGATGCTGTACTGCGGCGCACCGTCCATGACCTTGGAGCTGATGACGTATCGGCACGGATAGGGACGGTCCCCTTGGGCAATCCAGATCTGCCAATCGACTTCCTTGGCCCGAAACGCGAGGTAGTCGCACTCGACGCCTCCGACCACACCGCTACCTAAATCCTTGATGTCGACGACATCGTGCATGAGCGCCTCGTAGGGATCCGCCAACAGCAAATCCGCGGCTGGGAGCGGCCGGTCGTGCTTGCGCAATTCATCCACCAGGTTGTCGACCGTACCGGGCACGTCCTCCTGCGCATAGATGTTCCTGTTCTTTCCCAGCAAGGTCAGCGTCTTCCCGTCAAAGGACATCTCGACATCCGCGAACCCGCCGGAGCGCATGGCGCGAATTTTGTCGGGCCGGTTGAGTACGACCGCCCCTGAACTCGCCAGCGAGAGCTTCTGTGCATCCTTGGTGATGACCTCCAGGTTGGCGTCGTACTCGAACGAGATGGCCTGTTGTGCCGTCAGGTAATCGGACATGGACTTGAGTAGCCGCTTGGCATCTGCTTCATCGGCGCTCACACCCATGGGCGCCCCGAACGCGACGATCGTGGAAAACGCCATAGCGGAAAGGCTGCGCACGGATCGTTTCACACGCAAGGTTGATGTCTTCATGTTCGCGTACCTCTTCGAGCCAAAATTCCCCATTGGGCCGTTATCATGTTGTATCTCCTGTGGTTTGGGTTTCCGCGAGGTGGGCGGACTGCGCCGCCACTGTCGAGTCTACTCCAGATGAGACGAAAAATGACCACATCTGGTCATCATTTCCCGATGTACTTGACAATCTCCGCCTCCCACTCCGGAGTATCGCGGACAGCCAACAGGGTTTGATTCAACATTTCCAAGTGTGGACTTTCATCCGGCAGTGCGAAAGCGTAGTTCTGTTTTTCGAATACGAACGGAAGGACCGAGAGCGTCTCATATCGTCCATCCGCCTGACCTGCTTTGATCTTGTATTTCAAGACAGCATCGTCACCGACCACTGCATCGACCCTACCGGCATCCAGCGCCGCCAGGAGGTCTTGCCTATCGCTGAACGTCTGACTGCTGATGCCTTGCCCCTGTAAATAGTCAAGCGACGTCGACGCCACCATCACCCCAACCTTGACTTTGGCCAAGTCCCGCGGCCCTGTAATCTCTGATTGCATCTGATCGAGGGTGAACGAACTGGCAAGCAGGGCGGTAATGCTGGCAATCATCACCGTACTGCCGACCGCAAGAAAGGCCGTCAATATCCGCGCGCTCGGCGTCTTGAATTCATAATATCGGATGGGTCCAGTGGTAACGAACAGGAGCCCCGTGATGAAGCCCTCCATCAGCCTGCCGCCTTTGCTTGGCATGGAATAGAGCTTATCGTTGACCTTGTGCTCCAAGAGATACAAGACGCCTCCGATCAAAGAAGCTACACCGACGATGATGCCCAAAACGATCAATAGCTTCTTATTGTAGAAAAAGCCCTTGAGTGCTTGCAGAACCCCTCGCTGCTTCACGGCGATAGCAAGATTTGTCTCATAAAAGGAATGTGAAAAATCGAGGATTTCTTCACGCTCCTTGGTAATGGAGAGACAGGAAACCGCGACATCCGCCCTACCTTGGGCGACGGCCTCCAGCATCTCTTTGAGTCGGTACTCCTGAATGCTGTAGTCAAGGCCCAGCCGCGTTGCGATGTTATCCAACAGAAAAATGCTCAGCCCCGAAAACTTGCCTGCGTCGACCATCACAAATGGTGGGCAACCAGAGGCCGCGACGCGCACCTTAGGCTCCGCCGACTGGGCGCCGAGCGGATATCCGAGAAACAACAGGATGGACAACGCAACGAGCACGGGCAGGGAGAAACCGGGCTTGTACTTCAGATGCAACATATCGTTCTCATGGATAGGCTGTTGCGCCAATCCGATCCGCCGGACTCGGAACCTAGGCACTCGGGTGTAGTCATGCAATCGTAACATACCGGTTTTTCGGGGTGCCTAGCGTCTCAGCGCAGCCACCGGGGGATGCGGCGCGTATGGGCCGCTCGGCAAGCTCCAGGCGCAGTTACTGTGGAAAACACGCTTGCGCACATCTGCAAAGCTGGACAGATGCGTCTTCGATGGCACTTGCCAAGCCCCCTCGTCCTTTAAACCGAGCGCGGTGAACCATGCTCAGTATGGCGCTCCAGCAAGAGCCTAGGACGCGGAACCCATATCGTCCCCACGACGCAGCACTCAGATACAGATGGAACATCCCCCCTTCGTCATGCCGTTACGGTAACCTTGGGGTCCACCCTCGCCTTCGACTTCGGATCGACCCTCCAATGCACCAACGACTCATCATAGCTACCGTCGCGGTCATCGCCGCCCTGTTGGCCGGCGGCTGCGCCACTAGCGCACGTCAACTGATGCCGACGCCCATCCTGTACCAGCTTCCCGGTGGCCAGCCTGTGTTCGATCGGGTCGATAAGGCCCGACAGAGCCCGGACCTGGACCTGCTGTTCATCACCGACCGCGCCCCTCCGACACCGGCCGAGATCGAGGCGCAACCCAAAGACGCAGGGCCCCTGCCTTACGGCCAGGAACGCGCCCTGGGCATCGCCTACGGTTCCGCCCAGGTCCGGGTCGTGCCGGGGGTGGACTGGGTGACCCTGAGCGAGCAGAGCCAGCTCTCCGAACGCACGCGAGAGGTCAACCTGGAGCTTGGCCCGGTGCGGGAGCTGGGGGCCTTCCCCCGGGAGCCCTACCAGGTCACCAAAGGCGCAGACGGCATGCTCCTGCGGGACCGGGCGGAACTCGCTCGCCACTTCGAGGCCAAGGCCGGGCTCCAGGGCGAGGTCGAGCGCCGACTCGCGCAGGCCCCAAAGAAGGAGGTCCTGCTCTATGTGCACGGCTTCAACGAGACCTTCGCCAGCGCCGCCTATACCACCGCAGAGCTGTGCCACTTCCTCGGCCGGGAGGATGTCTGCACCTTCTTCACCTGGCCCGCCTCGTCAACCGGAAATTTCCTTACCTCCTACACCACCACCACAGAGTCCGCCGAGTTCGCCGTCGAGCATCTCAAGAAGACCATCCGCATACTTGCGACGACCCCGGGTCTGGAGGGACTGCAGATCCTCGCCCACAGCCGCGGTACGGCCCTGACCCTGAGGGCGGTGAGCGAGTTGGTGACCGAGGCCATTGCCGCCGGCAAAGAGCCGTTGAACCTGTACAAGATCGACAACTTGGTGCTGCTCTCGCCAGACATCGATATCGACATCGCCGGCCAAGAGATCACCAGCTTCCTCTCGGACCCGGATCTGGTCACGGTGTGGCCGGACGCGCGCGTGCCGCGAGTGCTGAAGGGCCGCTTCACCATCTACGCATCGCCGCAGGACCGAGCGCTCCTGGTCTCCCAGATCCTGTTCCGCAGCCGCAACCGGGTGGGCCAGTTGCGCCCCGAGGACATTCCCGAGCGCGCGCAGCGCTACTTCGCTACCGTGGGACGGATCGACCTGATCTCCTACGAGGGTGAGCGTACGGACGCCTTTGGGCACTCCTACTTCACCACCAATCCGCAGGTCAGCTCCGACCTGATCGAAATGATCCGTTACGGCAAGCAGCTTGGCGAGCCGGGGCGGGAGCTGATCAAGACGGGACGGGTCACCTGGAAGTTCCCAATCGACGAGGGCAACGGAAGCTAGTACGGTTGCGCGCAGATTCTCCCAACGACCAAGGGTGGATAAGCGCAGCGCACCCACCTAAGGCACGCCGGTGGATGCGGCGCGGACAGACCGCCGAGCAGACTCCCGGCCGGGCGCCACGCGCCTTGTCCACCCGCAGGCTCGGGCCATTTAGGCGCGACTGTACTAGAGATTGCCTCATTTCCTTTATCAGAGGTTTCAAGGCTATGAAAATCAATATCGTACTCGTGCTGTTGCTCGCAGCCGCGCCAACCGTCGGCCACGCCCAGTTTTCCCTGAATGGCCTGAAGGAGGGTGCGACAAAGGCGGCGAGAGCAGTCGGCGAAACGACCGGAAGCGCAGTCGATGCCGCCGGGGAGGTCGCCGGAAAGGCGACCAACGCGGTCAAGGAGGGCGTCAACGCAGAGGGTCTGACCGACGAGGCGACGCCCGCAGCGACCCGTGAAAAGCTCGATGCGATGGCCAAAGCGACCCTGACGCGGCTATTCGAGGACCAACCGGGCAGCCGTAAGCTATTCGACGAAAGCGCCGGCTACGCGGTGTTCGACAAGCGTGAGGCGAGCTTCTACGTCGTCGCCGGCTACGGGCGAGGGGTTGCGCTCGACGCCAAGAGCGGTTCGCGCATCTACATGAAGATGGCGACCACAGGCGCGGGCTTAAGCTTCGGCCTGGGCGGCTTCGCTTCACAGTTGGTGATCCTGTTCCAGAACGACGCCGAGTTCCAGAAGTTCATCACCCAGGGCCTGGATGCGACCGCCGAGGTCGGCGCCATGGCAGGGGACGAAAAAGAGCAGCTCGCGATGCAGTTCAATGAAGGCAAGGCCATGTTCGTCCTGACAGGCAAGGGCTGGAAGGTCGCGGCCAAGCTGACCGGGTCGCGCTACTGGCCGGACGACGAGCTCAACTAGCGCTGGCCGCGAACATGGTCGCCTTACGCCTGGGCCGCCTCGTCCTGCGCATCGGCGTTTCGCTGGCCCTGGCGATCGCGATCCTGTGGGCGGCTGCCGCGCTCTGGGTCGATGGTCCAGAGTCCTCTGCCTTCGCCGGCATGCTCGCGGGTGGCTTGGTCTTGATCGCCGGGTCGGTGGCCGTCCTGGTCCGCCCCTGGGGGCGGGCCATCCTCGCGGTCTGCGCGGCCTTCGCGGTCGTCCTCGCATGGTGGCTGACCATCGCACCGAGCAACGACCGCCATTGGCTGCCTGATGTCGCACGGCTGCCGACGGCGACCATCGATGGGTCCATACTCACGATCCGCAATCTGCGCAACTTCACCTATCGCGATGGGCAAGCCGTCACCGAGCGCTGGGAGACGCGCACCTACGACCTGGACACCCTGGTCGGCGTCGACCTGTTCATCTCGTTCTGGGGGCCGACACTCTATGGTCACACCATCACCAGCTGGGAGTTCGCCGACGGGCGTCACCTCGCGGTGTCCATCGAAACCCGCAAGGAACAAGGCGAGGAATACTCCGCTGTGAAGGGCTTCTTCCGCCAGTATGAGCTCTACTATGTCGTCGCCGACGAGCGCGACGTCGTTGGGCTGCGCACGAACCACCTCGGCGAGACGGTCTACGTTTACCGCATCGGGGGCTCACCGACCAAGGGTCGCGAATTGCTGCTCGACTATGTGAAAGAGATGAACGCCATCGCCGAACAGCCGCGTTGGTACAACGCCCTGACCCACAATTGCACCACGACCATCTGGCACCACACGAAGGCGGTGGGCTCAGGTCCCCCGCTCGACTGGCGGTTGCTGGCAAACGGCTACCTCGTGGAGCTTTCGTACGAGCGCGGCACGGTCAACACCAGCATCGGGCTCGACGAGCTGAAGCGCCGCAGCGATATCACCGCACGTGCCCATTCTGTCGGCGACGGCGAGGACTTCTCCGAGGCCATCCGGGAGGGGCTGCCACCACGCCCCCTGCCAGGCGCTCCGACTGACCCACTGCACACACGCTAAGGAACGGTTCAGAAACAACCGAAACAAGCGCGCGGACGACAAGAAACGAAGAAATACGCACCGAAAGTCGCGAGAAAACAGCAAATACTCCCGTGTATATTGAGCCTTTTCGCGTGTTTCGCGTGTTTCGTAGTTTCAAGAAGATGTACCGGTTGTTCTTGAATCGTCACTAATTCGAGATAGGAAGTCGATACTGAACATGAACTGGCCGATCCGCATCGGATCTTGCTTGCTGCTGCTGGCGCTCCTGCATCCCGGAGCCAGGGCGCAAGAGCAAGGCGCCACCACGGTGCCGCCGGCGCTGGTGACCGCCGACCTGCTGCGGGCCAAGATCACCACCGCGGAAGCCGACCCGGCTTTGGGCAACGAGGCAAAAGGCAGCCTCGTCGCCCTCTACCGCAAGGCGCTGAGCAACCTCGAAGAGATCGCCGCCAATGAGGCCCGGGCCAAGGCGTTCGAGCAGACGACCCGCACCGCGCCAGAACAGACGCGACACATCCGTGAACGGCTCGCAGCGGCCAAGGCCAACGAGGCTTCGGCGATCCCGGACATCGCCTCGGACGCAGCCCTCGACCAACTCGAACAAGACCTCAAGCGCGAGCAGGCCGATGGGGCCGCGGCGAACGCCCAGAGTGCCGAGCTCGAACGCCGGTTGGCCTATCAGGAGAACCGGCCAGGGGCGATTCGCCAGCGCCTCAACGCGGCGCAGGAGGAGCAAGACGCCATCGCCGCGGCACTCCAGTCCGAGCTCGCCGGAGACGCTCGCCCTGCCCCCACCTCAGCCGCCGACTCAGCCCAACTGCAGGCGCGACGCTGGGGCCTGGAGACCCGCTATATCGCCCTCAGTACCGAGATCCAGGCGCTCGATCAAGAGCTCCTCAGCCTACCGATGCGCCTGGATCTGCTCGCGGCCAAGCGTGACGAGGCGTCCGCCAACAAAGACCGCATCAAGCGGCGGGCCGAGGCGCTGAAGCTACGGATCAACGCCCAGCGCGATGCCGAGGCGAAGCAGGCCAAGACCGCCGCCGAGCACATGGTACAGGCAGCCGCGGGCCTGGACCCGGCCCTGGTTCGTCTCGCCGAACAAAACGCCGCACTCACCCAGGCGCTCGCCAACATCGCCGAACAAAGCGATCGACTGGACGCAGAGCAGCAGCAGGTGGAGCGGCTCGGCGCACGCACCGCGGCAAACTTCCAACGCGCCCAGACCGCAAAGGCGGTCGGCGTCCCGGCCGAGGGCCTGGGGCAGCTCCTGCTCGAGCACCGAGCCGCACTGCCAGACGCTGGGGTCCATGCCCGGCGGGCCGGTGCACTGGAGCAGCAGATCGCCGCCGTCACCCTGAGCCGTCTGCGCCATCTGGAGGATGTGGAGCGGCTCACCGATCCGACCATGACCGGTCCGGACCTCACCGCCGGAGCGGCCGCCGGCGACTCCACCTCAACCCGGATGCGGCACAATCTGCTGGAACAACGCCTCAGCCTGATCAACAAGCAACTGGAGGGCGAGGATCGCCTTCTGGAGCGGTTGCGCAAGCTCCAGGCCGCAGAGGCCGAGATGCTGGGTGCCGTGCGTGCCTACGACGCATTCCTGACGGAACAGCTCTTTTGGCTCCCCACCGGTGCCCAGACGGATGTAACCGATCTCGCCAAGCTGCCGGGGGAGGTGCGTCTCCTGCTCGCGCCAACGCATTGGTCCGAACTGGCGCGGCTCTTCGCCGCCACGGCCAAATCCTCGCCGGCGTTCTGGCTGGCCGCGCTCCTGTCCGCCACCCTGCTGTGGAAACGCCGAACCTTGATCGCTGCGATTCGGCAGACCGCCGCGCCGCTGGCCAACCCGAACACCGACCGCTTTGGCTACACCCTGAAGGCCCTGCTCCTGACACTAGCGGTCGCAGCCCCCTTGCCCATGCTGATGGCCGTGACCGGCTGGCAGTTGTGGGCCCAGACGCAGGGCACTGGGCTGTCCATGGTCCAGGGGGCTTACCTGATGCGCATTGCGCTGGTGCTCTACACCCTCCTGACGTTGCGTGCGATGTGCCTGCCGGGCGGCCTGGCAATCGCGCACTTCCGCTGGGCCGAGCCCAAGGTCCGGCGGCTGAGACGGGAGCTGCGTTGGCTGACCTGGGTCGTGGTGCCGACGGTGTTGGTCATACGGACCTCCCTGAGCATGAACGCCGCTGCCTCGGGGGGTCTTGTCACGCAGCTCGGACTGCTGGTTGCGGGGTTCGCGATCGGTATCTTCTTCTACCGCGTCCTGCACCCCAAGCACGGGCTACTGAGACAGCAGCGAGACGGCTCCGTCCGAAGCCTGTTGTACCGTTCCTTCGCCCTCTGGTTCCCGCTGCTGATTGCCTTTCCCCTGCTGCTCGTGGCCCTGATCTGGCACGGCTACGTCTACACGACGCACATCCTGTCAGACGCGTTTCTCATCACCCTGGGGATGATCACCGCCCTGATCGTGCTGCACGCACTCGCGGTGCGTTGGTTGACCCTCGCGCGTCGCCGTCTGGCCATTCGGGCAGCGCGAGAGCGGCGACGGGCCGCCCAGGTCGCGAAAGAGCAGATGGAGATGAATTCCTTGGAGCCGGAGGACCTGGCGCCTACGGAGTACGCCGACCTGGACCTGAATACAACCAGCGAGCACAGCCTGGAGCTGCTGCGGATCACCATCGCCTTCATCGCCCTGCTCGTCCTGTACCTGATCTGGTCTGCCGTGTTTCCTGCCCTAGAGATCCTTGACGAGGTGACCCTGTGGCACCAAACGACGACCCTGAACGGCGAGGAACGCCTCCTACCGGTCACCCTGGCGGACCTCGGCCTTGCCCTGATCTACCTGATCGCAATGACGGTGCTCGCCAAACGGCTGCCCGCGCTACTCGACATGATCCTGGCGCAGAGCCTCCATGTCGCCTCGGGCAACCGCTACACCATCACCACGCTGACCACCTACGCCATCATCGCGATCGGTACGGTGCTGGCACTCAACACCATCGGCGCCCAATGGTCGCAACTGCAATGGCTGGTGGCAGCGCTTGGCGTGGGCATCGGCTTCGGCCTGCAGGAGATTGTGGCCAACTTCATCAGCGGCCTGATCATCCTGTTCGAACGGCCGATCCGAATCGGCGACATCGTCACCGTCGGGGATACCGATGGGGTGGTGACCAAGATCCGCATCCGGGCCACCACCATCCGCAACTGGGATCGCAAGGAACTCCTGGTCCCGAACAAAGAGTTCATCACCGGCCGACTGCTCAACTGGTCCCTATCCGACCACGTCACCCGCCTGATGGTCGTGGTCGGGGTCGCCTACGGCACCGACGTGGAGCGCGCCCACGACCTGATGCGAGAGGCCGCCCAGGAGCACCCGCTCGTGCTTAAAGACCCCAAGCCCGTGCTGACCTTCGAGGGTCTCGGCGACAGCTCGCTGACGCTGATCCTGCGTGCCTTCATCGACGACCTCGACTACCGACTCGCGACCATCACGGACTTGCACAAGGCCATCTATCGGAAGTTCCAGCAGGAGGGCATCTGCGTCGCCTTCCAGCAGCGTGATTTGCACCTGGACTCCCGTGAGCCCCTGCGGGTCTCGATCGAAACTGTGCGTCCAAGCAGCCTTGAAGACGGGTCGGAGGGCCACACTCCGGGGCCAACACCGAGGGAGGCTTGACCGAATTTTCCAAGCTCTGGCGGCAACACTTGTTGGTCTGGCACTTCTCAAGGACCCGGGGAAATCTCGTAGATGTCACCGACGGTTCGCTCGCGCTTAGGTGACGAGTTTGGACTCCGGCTTCTTACAGATCCCTCATCGGCTCCCGTCCGGCAGTGGCCTTGCCGGCTTCCTCGTCCGTGAGGGGCAGGGGGGAGTTTCTTCGGGCAACCTTGCCTTCGCCTACATGTGCCCCTCTCCCAAGGGCTACGGTTGGACTTACACCAACTAGCCGACTAGCATACCGGTCAAAAGTGGGTCCGCTTCGCGTGACCCACCGTAGAGGTGCGGGGCTGCCCCGGCTTTTTGCGACGTTGCGCATGGACTGAGACGCTAACATCCGCCCAACCCAGGCGCCAGCACCCACGGACCACTCAGGTCACTGTCATGTCAAGACCCGCCATCAGCCTGACCCGCAAGTTCGCCTTCGGCACCGCCGCAGGTCTACTGGCAAGTTCGCTGGTCTTCCTGATTCTGTTCGTCGGCCTCTTCCGAGGCCAATTGGAGCACCAACGCGCCGATGCCGCGGGACAAGTCAGTGGACTACTCCAGATCTCACTCGAGTCGGCCATGTTGCGGCGTGATCTGGATGGGCTCCGGGGGATCGTCGAGCGCCTGGGTCAAGAGCCCAACGTGGTTGCGGTCGCCATCGCCAACCCCCAGGGGGAAATACGCTTCGCGGACGATTCGTCACGGGTCGGACAACACCTGCCCATCGACCACCGGGAGCAGCCAACGACCCTACTCATCCAAAAGGAGGACGGGGCGACCGTTTTGCGCAGCATCCACCCGGTGCACAACCAATCCCGCTGCCTGGAGTGCCATGGTCCTGTGGCCGAGCATCCCATCAACGGGGTCCTGTACGTCGATTTCGATGCCGACTCCATCAGCCACCAGGCAAGAAAGACCACACTGCTCCTGATGGGGGCCGGCTCCATCATCGTCCTGCTCAACTTGGCCGGCGGTTGGTGGTTCATGCGCCGCTATGTCCTGCGCCCGGTTGCCCACCTCGCCAACGCCAGCGCACGCCTCTCCGAAGGGGACCTCGGCACCCGTACCAGCCTCACCGGCAAGGACGAACTCACCGCACTCGGCGAGACCATGAACCACATGGCCGAGGCCCTGGAAACTAAGATGGCGGAGTTACGTGAGAAGGAGCAGTTCCTCCAGCAGCTGCTCGATGCCTTTCCCGATGGGGTGCGGGTTATCGATCAGGACTATCGCGTACTGCTGTGTAACACTGCCTACCGTCGCCAGATCGGACCGATCGAGCCGCCAACCGAGGAGCGACCTCAGGGCCCAGACCCGACCGGCTTGCCCTGTTTCATGCAAACCCACGGTCAGGATCAGCCCTGCCCGGAAACGCTCATGACCTGCCCCCTGCGTGAGGTCACGCGCACCCAAGAGCCGCTGCGCCTGGTCCATCGGCTCCAGCGACCCGATGGCGAGGGCTTGGATGTGGAGACCTACGCCGCCGCCCTAACCATTGCCAAGGGGAGCGAGACCCAACACCTAGTGGTCGAATCCATCCGCGACCTAGGTCAGGCACTACGGTTTTCCCACGAGCAGCGCCTCTCGGAGTTAGGGCGGCTGGCCGCCGGGGTGGCCCACGAGATCCACAACCCCCTCGGTTCGGTGCGCCTGGCCCTGCATGCCGCGGTCGGTGCCGCCCATGCCGAGCCTCCGGATCGGGCCGCGATCATCGATTGCCTGGACATCGTGGATCAGGAGGTGGACAGCTGCATCCAGGTCACCCATCGCCTGCTACGCCTGAGCGTGCCGGTCCCGGAGCACCTGGAACTGGTAGATATCGGGGAAGCGGTGGACGACACCGTCAGGCTCCTCAACTGGGAAGCGCAGGAACGCGGTGTCATGTTGCGCCAAGAGCTAGGCCCCTCCCCCCTGCGCGTACTGGCCACCGATGCCGAGTTGCGCATGGCCGTGCTGAACTTGGCCCAAAACGCGCTGCACGCCATGCCCAACGGCGGCACCTTGACCGTGACCTGCGCCAAGCGCGGACGATTCGTCGCCATAGACTTCACCGACACGGGCATCGGGATCCCCCGCGAGGATCAGGACCGGATCTTCCAACCCTTCTTCAGCAGGCGTGCCGATGGCGTCGAGGGTACCGGGCTCGGCCTCTCCATCACCAAGGCCTTCGTCGAGGGCTACGGCGGCAGCGTCAAAGTCATCAGCGAACACGAACGGGGTAGTTGCTTTACCCTGCAACTGCCGGACGCGGACCTGGGTCCCGGCCCAGACGACAGCGCCGAACCCAACCACCTAACGCCGAGGGAGCACTAACCCATGGCTCATCGGGTCTTGTTGGTCGAAGACGACCGCACCCTCTCCCGCCTGATCGCTCAGCAATTAAGCAGTCTCGGCCACGAGGTCGTCCATGCAGCTGGCTGGGGCGAAGCCGACGCCTACCTGACCGCCCACGAACCCCACCTGATCATCACCGATGTCAAACTCCCCGACGGCGACAGCCTGGCGCGGCTGCCGGACTTGGTGGCTAACCAGCCGGTGATCGTGCTGACGGCCTTTGGCTCGGTACGCAACGCCGTCGATGCCATGAAGGCGGGCGCCTTCGAATACCTGCTCAAGCCCGTAAGCCCGGAGGAGCTGACCCTCGTGGTGAGGCGCGCCCTGGACGATGCCACCCTGCGCAGCGACCATCAGTTCTGTGCCAAGCGGCTCAAGGCGCAGGAGGGGTGTGCGCGCTTCATGATCGGCGTCAGCGCGCCGCTCATGCGGGTGAAGGAGACCATCGCCGCGGTCGCGGAGAGCGACATCACAGTCCTGATCCAGGGCGAGAGCGGAGCAGGCAAGGAGTTGGTGGCCCGCGCCCTGCATGAGCAGAGCGGGCGAGCCGTGCGCAACTTTATCGCCATGGACTGCTGCACCCTGCAGGAAAAGCTCTTCGAGTCCGAGCTGTTCGGCCACGAGCGCGGGGCCTTCACCGGGGCAGACAAGCAGAAGCGCGGCCTCATCGAGGGAGCCGAGGGCGGCACCCTGTTCCTGGATGAGATCGGCGAGATCGAACCCGCCATCCAGGCCAAGTTGTTGCGGGTGCTCGAGACCGGGACCTTTCGGCGCCTGGGCGGCACCCGCGACCTACAGGCCAATGTGCGCATCGTCGCGGCTACCAATCGGGACTTGGCGGCCATGGGCCAGGCCGGAACCTTCCGCGCCGACCTCTATTACCGCTTGAGCGCCTTTGTCATCGACACGCCACCGCTACGCGAACGGCGCGACGACATCCCCTACCTGGTCACCCACTTCGTACAACACCACAACTTCTCGCGGCGTATCAACAAGCGGGTCTCCAACGATGCCATCCGCCGCCTGGTCGCCTACGACTGGCCGGGCAACGTACGCGAGCTGCGCAACGTGATCGAGCGGGCCATCATCCTGTCCCGCGACACCAATACCATCCGCCCAGAGCACCTCGCCTTCGGCTCCAGCGCCAGTCAGGCCAAAGTCAGCGTCAGTTTCGACCACGACCCGACCATGGAACAACTCCAGGCCGAGTACCTCAAGATGCAGCTCCACAAATACTCCGGTCACCGCGCCAAGGTGGCGGAGGTCTTGGATATCAGCGAGCGCAACGTCTACCGCCTGATCCAACGCTATGGGCTGACCGGTCATCCCGCCTAAGCCCGATCTCCAACGGGAACGCAGCGAACCAAGCCGTATAGGATTTGCGTGAATTCCGGCCGAATCGCTTTTTCCGGGCTCAAGGAGCCCTAGAGAGATAGCTCCAGGTCTTCCATCACCAGGTCCAGACCCGCCTTGGCGCACTCCTCGTCCGTGGCCCCGTCCGGTGCGCCACTGACACCGACGGCACCGACCAGGGAGCCACCCAGCTGGATGGGCAGCCCGCCCGCGGACATCGCCAGACCGTCGATGCGGCCGATGGGCGTGTCCGCCCGGGCGCTCATGGCCGAGGTGGCCGCATTGAAGTTGGCCGCGGTGAAGGCCTTCATCTTGCTGATGGGCCCGGTGATGGGCGCTGCGATGGTGTCGCGCATCTGGACCTGCTCGGTGCCGTCGCGGTCCACCACGGTGACGCCGATTTGGATGCCCTTCTCGCGACAGGCGGCAATGGTCCCCTGGGCGAGCTTGACGGCCACATCGAGGGACAGGCGCTTGACGGACACGACCAGGACGTCCTCCGCGAGCACAGGGGTGGCGGCAAAGCTGGCGGCTAGGGCCAGGGGGATGAGTTTCTTGTACATATCGGATTCTCCGGTAGGTGGACGGGAAAGTTGTCAGTTGTCAGTTGTCAGTTGTCAGTTGTCAGTTGTCAGTTGTCAGTTGTCAGTTGTCAGTTGTCAGTAACAGTTTGAGCCGCCGGCAGACAACAGAGCGCTTTTCGAAAGGATTTTTCGATTAAGAACAGGTTCGATCATCGTGTTAATACTGAAGAATCCTGTTAATTCTGTCCAGATCCTGCGCCGGCCATCGCGCCCCGCTCGACGAACGCGCCGCCGCCTCAGGAGCCGCTCTCGCGCCAGCGGCTGGGTCAGCCCTGCCCGTATCGGGTGCGAACATACTCGTCCACCATCCGGGTGAACTGCTCTGCGATGCCATCCCCGCGCAGGGTCGCGACCTTTTGTCCATCGACATAGACCGGGGCCGCCGGGTTCTCGCCGGTGCCGGGCAGGCTGATGCCGATATTCGCCTGTTTGCTCTCCCCAGGTCCATTGACCACACAACCCATGACCGCGACCTGCATGGCCTCGACCCCGGGATAGCGGTCCCGCCAGGCCGGCATGGCCTCACGCAGGTGCCCCTGAATGTCTTTGGCCAGGTGCTGGAAGGTCGTGCTGGTGGTCCGCCCACAGCCAGGACAGGCGGTAACCATGGGGGCAAAGGAGCGCAGGCCCATCGTCTGGAGAATCTCTTGGGCGACGAGCACCTCCCGGGTACGCCCCTCCCCCGGCTCCGGAGTCAGCGAGATGCGGATGGTATCGCCAATCCCCTCTTGTAACAGCACCGCCAGGGCCGCGGTAGAGGCGACGATGCCCTTGGAACCCATGCCGGCCTCGGTCAGGCCCAGGTGCAGGGCGTAATCGCAGCGCCCGGCCAAGGCCCGGTAGACGGCGATCAGGTCCTGGACCCCACTCATCTTGACCGAAAGCAGGATCCGATCCCGCCCCATGCCCAGTTCCTCGGCACGGCGGGCGCTCTCCAGGGCGGACTGGACCATCGCCTCGCGCATCACCACCTCGGCCACCTGGGGTTGGGCCGAGTGCGCGTTGGCGTCCATAAGCCGCACCACAAGGTCCTGATCCAGGCTGCCCCAATTGACCCCGATACGCACCGCACGATCATAGCGACAGGCGATCTCGATCATGGTCGCAAACTGGCTGTCGCGCTTCTCGCCACGGCCGACGTTGCCCGGGTTGATCCGGTACTTGGCCAGGGCCTGGGCGCACTCTGGGTAGTCGGTCAGCAGCCGATGACCGTTGAAGTGGAAGTCGCCGATCAGCGGCACCCCGATCCCCTGGGCGTCCAGGGCCTCCCGAATCGCGGGCACCGCCTGGGCAGCCGACTCGGTATTGACCGTCAGACGGACCAGCTCCGAGCCCGCCCGGGCCAGATCCGCCACCTGGGCCACGGTGCCGACAACGTCCGTGGTATCCGTATTGGTCATGGACTGCACGACGATGGGGGCATCGCCGCCTACCAAGAGGTCACCGACCCGCACGGAGACTGCCTTGCGGCGTTGTATGGGTGTGGCGCTCATGTCGGCTCCAAATCAGGGCAAGGGGCTGCGCAGCCCCTGGAGGATATCCAGGTAGTCAGGGGCGTCCTGGTCCAGGTAACCGTGGCGGGCCAGGAAGTCCATGATCACCAGATTACAGTTCAGTTTGAACTCGCCAGTATCGCGCACTGTCTGCAAGACCTGCTCCACCGGCCACAGATAAAAGGCCGCCACCTCGCCATCCGTATTGCAGGGGGTGAATCCCTCGGGCAGCTCCAGGTCGTAGCAGTAGATCACGTCCGGCTTGAGGCCGCGCTTGGAGCCGCGGCAGTAGGTGACGGCCCCCACGGAGCGCGCCTGGTCAGCCAGGTCCGGGGTCATGCCGGCCTCCTCGCGACACTCCTTGCGCAAGTTCTCCGCCAGCCCCAAGCCCCAGGGCAGACCGCCCGCTACCAGGTTATCCAGTTGCGACGGGCAGACCCGGCGGTCGGCGGAGCGCCGCCCGATCCAGAGCTTGAGCCCCTCGGCCCCCCGCACGAAGCCGTTGAGGTGCTGCCCAAAGGCGCGCACCCCGAAGTAGGGTGCACAGGCGCGGTCGATGAGCAGCCGGGCCTGGTGTCGCCCCCCCGCAGTGACGGGAAAGGACTCCCCGTGCAGATGGTCGATGACCCCGGCTGCGACCAGGACCGCGTTGATCTCCGCCAGGGCCTGGGCACGCCCATCGAAGTCGCTAGCCGTCGGCGTCCAGTGGACAGCGTCAGGGGCGACCCGAAACTGCCCGGGCCAGCGTCGCAGTTCGTCGGCGAAGCCCAGATCTAGCCGGCCCATTCGCTCCCCATCGAGGAACCAGGGGACAAAACCGGTCGGGTCCCAGGCGTTGCAGGCGTGGATGTGGTCTAGGAAGCTCATCGGCGGCATTCGGTACCGGTTTTACTGGTCTGCTTCATGGGGGGAAGTTGTCAGTTGTCAGTTGTCAGGGAAGTTAGCTGCTGCGAGAGCATGTGCCATCAGACAACGGACGACGACGCGTGACTGGCATGGCTGTGGCGGGCCGTTGAGACAGCGGCCTCACTCTGCCGCCTTGGCCCTCTCCCACAGCCGCTCCATCTCGTCGCGCACATCGACGCTTGGGGCCTTACCTTCGGCGGCGAGACCCGCCTCGACTTCGCCAAAACGCCGCTCGAAGCGGTGATTGGCGGCCCGCAAGGCCTGCTCGGCGTCAACCCCGAGGTGGCGAGCCAGGTTGACGCAGGAGAACAACAGGTCACCCACCTCGTGAACCCGACGTGTCGGCTCCTCTTGCTGCGCCAGGACCTCCCGGCACTCGCCCAGTTCCTCCTCGACCTTGGCAAGAACCCCCTCGATGGCGTCCCAGTCGAAGCCCACCCGGGCTGCACGGCGCTGCAGTTTCTGCGCAAGCAGCAGGGCCGGCAGGGCCTGGGCAACACCCGCCAAGGCCCCTTCCCCGCCTCCCTTGTGCGCCCGCTCGGCGGCCTTCTCAAGCTCCCAATTGGCGTTCACGGCGGCTGCGCTCCCGAACTGCGCATCGCCGAAGACGTGGGGGTGCCGACGCAGCATCTTGGCGCAAATCCCGGCCACCACATCCGCGAAGGCGAAGCTGCCGCGCTCCTCGGCCATACGGGCATGGAAGACAACTTGCAGGAGCAGGTCCCCCAGCTCGTCGCAAAGCTCAGGCATGGCGTCGCGCTCGATGGCCTCGGCGACCTCGTAGGCCTCCTCCAGGGTATAGGGCAGGATGCTGCGAAAGTCCTGTGCCAGGTCCCAGGGGCAGCCGCCCTCAGGGTCGCGCAGCCGGGCCATGATGGCCAACAAATCATCGATGCCCGACCGCTCGGGGCCCAATGGGTGTTCGGGTCTGGTCACGTCGGCCTCAGTTGAAGACGATGCCGAGCAGGATCGCGGCCACCCCACCCCAGACCCAATAGGCCTTGGGAATCCCGATGACCTCGTCCGGGTCGGTCTGGGACGGGTCCTTGAGCACGGCCCAGAGGTGAGGCCCAGCCATGATCCAGGGGATAAATCCAAACACCACCGGGACCCCCAGCCACAGGGGCACAGGCTCGTTGAGCAACAAGCCCACCAGCAAGGCCGGCCAGAGGACGATATAGGCCGCGGTGAGCTTGGCATCCGCGCTGCGCTCGCTGGTCTGGGCGAAGGCCAGCACAGCCAGGATGCCCCACAGGGCGGCAAGGGCAATGATGGCGATGCGCATCGCTGGGAGCCCGTGTCAGGCCGTACGCCCGAGGCTACTTCTTGACGTGCAGACTCAGCACCGCCTGCCTGGGGTCGCTGCTGGTAGTCACCGCGGGCGCGCGAAACACCTTCGACGCCGTAGCGGAGGTGTTGGTCTGCGGCTCACCCACACTGGTACAACCGGAAACGATTGGGCGAACCAGGGCGCAGCAAGCAGTCGCGAGGGCTCTTCTCATCGGGTCGGACCTCAACGGTTACGGGGCGGCAAAGGATACACGACTCGGCGCCGAAATTGACCGCCTGTCCGGAACCCCTGCATCAGCGATCGTCCACCGAGACAAAAACGGTGGCTCGCGACCCAGATTGGCGGTCAAAATTGGTGGGTGCGCAGCAAGACCAGGGTGCAGGCCCGCTCGTGAGGGATCTTGGCGTCAGACAGTGCCGCCTCCAACTCGTGCGACTCGCTACCCGGGTTGAAGATCACCCGGCCCGGGGCAAGCCCGACGATGGCATCGATCATGGCCCGACTGCGCTCCTCCCCCACATAAAGGGTGAGGGTGTGGACCGGACCGGCCACCTCGGCCAGACTGGCTACCACCGGGACGTCCTCGATGCGGTGCGCCTTGGGGTGGATCGGGATCACCTGATAGCCGGCATTCGCCAGCATCTGCACCGCCTGATAGGCATAGCGGGTCGGCTTGGGGCTGGCACCGAGGACCACGACCCGGTGATCCTGGGGCTTGAGGCGATGATGCATGGATGTGCCTGTTCAGTGCTGCATGGGTTGCGTGTGCCACCATGGTAGCGAAATCCGCTCCTTTCGGCCCCTAAGCCGTATCCGTGCGCAACCGTACTAGTTCACCAGTCGGCTGAGAAGCCCCTGTGCCGGCAAGTCCTCTTCCTCCAGGCGCAGGACGTGCTCAGTGACGGCTGCCGCCTCATGACCATAGAGGGTCAACGGCACCAGCAATAGGCCCTGCCAATCTCGGCCCACAAACCCCTCGATCCATTCCCCGCGCTCCTCACTCGACTTGGTGCTCAACAGGGCCTCCACGTTGAACACCACAGCTCCACCCTCTGCCGCCAACTCCCCGAGCACAGCATCGAGCTCGACGAGACTCATCGCACCGGCCCGGTGGCCCTGCTGCGCCATTGCCTCGGCACGAAAATCGTAGAAGCGAACACCGACCTTGTGGGCGATGGCCTTGGCGAGATCCGGCCGATAGTCAGGCAGGGCCAACAAAGCGCCGCCCTGCCCCCTCAGGGTCGAGATCATGACCAGGACCTGCTCCATCCAAGCATCTGTGTGCTGTTGCATCTTTTCCCCCAGGCGTTGCATGGTTCGCGGCAGGGCAGATTGCCCGCGCCGACGCCGGACCGCAAGTCTCAGCCCCCTCGACAACGCCATGCTCGAACGGAAGCCATCCCCGGGTCCTCGCCAAGCCTTGAATGACCGCTCGCGGCCTCCATGCTTGCCGGCAGACCAGCCCCCACCATCCGCTCACCAGGGGAGTCCGACATGTGCGGTCGCTTCATCCAATACAGCCACCCCGAGCTCTACGCCGAGACCTTCGCCCTGGATCGTCTCTGCGCTGCGGCCCCCCGGTACAACATCGCCCCCAGCCAAGAGGTGCTCGCGATCCGTCAGGCCGATGATGGTGTGCGCGAACTGACCCTTCTGCACTGGGGTCTGGTCCCTGCCTGGTCCAAGGGGCCAGACAACCGTTACATTATGATCAACGCCCGCGCGGAGACCGTCGCCGACAAACCCGCCTACCGCAACGCCTTCCGCCGTCGGCGCTGCATCATCCCCAGCGAAGGCTTCTACGAATGGCGCACCACCCCGACCGGCAAGCAGCCCTACCTGATCCGCCGCCGCGACACAGCCCCCTTCGCCATGGCCGGACTCTGGGAGACATGGCAGGGCCGAGACCAGCCCCTGCACAGCTGTACCATCATCGTCACGGAAGCCAATAGCCTCATCGCCCCGATCCACGACCGCATGCCGGTCATCCTCGACCCCGACGACTACACAGCCTGGCTAGACCCAAACCACCAGGAGCGGCCGGCCCTCACCGCCCTGCTACACCCCGCAGACCCAGATGGCTGGGTCGTAGAACCCGTCTCCCGGCGGGTCAACAGCCCCCGCAATGAGGGCCCAGACCTGATGCTCCCCGACGCCCCACGCGAGCCCCCGCCGGAGCCCAGGAACCTGGAACTGCCCCTCTAACCCGGCCGCGACCGGAGCTTGACGCCCCACGAATCGATGCCCATAATGCGCGACTTTCCTGGATCGAGATCCTCTGATATCGCGCCAGGACGACCGACCCGCAGGCAGGCATGGTCGGACTAGATCCCAAGGTAGGGGCACCCAGCTCGTTTCGCGCCCGTAGCTCAGTTGGATAGAGTACCTGGCTACGAACCAGGGGGTCGGGAGTTCGAATCTCTCCGGGCGCGCC
>CAWJRN010000027.1:0-112843 GCA_963845265.1 uncultured Gammaproteobacteria bacterium
CGACCAATACCTCAAGGGCAAGTAACACGCATCCCATGGGCTGGTTGGGCAAATTCTTCGGCGCCGGGATCGGCTTCACCCTGGGTGGTCCCCTGGGTGCGCTGGCCGGCGCCACCATTGGGCATGGGGTCGATCACTTCCTGTCGCAACCAGTCAGGTCGATGCGGCGACCGGAACGCCGCTCGACCGGGCGCGAGTACGAACCCCGCCCCAAACCTCGGGGCGCTTCGTCGGGCTTCCCCCAGGGGGGCTATTTCTACGCCACCTTCGCCGTGATGGGGCACCTGGCGAAGGCCGACGGACGGGTCTCCCCGCAAGAGATCTCCCTGGCCGAAGCGGAGATGACACGCTTGCAGCTCTCCGCGGGAGAACGCCGACTGGCCATCACCTACTTCAACGAAGGCAAGGGGCCTGAGTTTGCCCTGGATTCAGTCCTCGATGCCCTCAAGCGCGAGTGTCGTGGACGCACGGTGTTGCTGCGTCCGTTTCTGGAGATGCAGTTCCAGATGGCCTATGCGGAAGGATCCATCCAGCCCGACCAGTTGCGACTGCTCATGCATATCGCCACCCGGCTCGGCCTGGCCGCAGAAATCAAAGCAAGCCTCGATGCCCTAGCCAAGGCCAGGCCTGATCCGAGCGGACAGCGCCAGGGACGCCGCCGGGGAGGCCCGTCCCGACCACACGCCGACCCCGGATGGCGTGCCGCCGCCCAGCCAGGACGAGACACAAGGGCGGCGTTGGCATCGGCCTACGCGGTCCTCCGCATCTCCAGCACGGCCAGCGCGGCAGAGGTCAAACGCGCCTATCGCCGCCTGCTCAGCCAACACCACCCGGACAAGCTGGTCTCGCAAGGGGCGTCACCGGAAATGCTCAAGCTGGCGGACGAGAAGACCCATGAGATCCGCGCCGCTTACGAGACCATTACCCGGGCCCAGGCCAACTAAGAACCACGGGACGCTTCGTCGTCCAGAAAGTCCGAGATCTGTGGGAGCGACGCCACACCGGTGGGTGAAAATCCCCCGGGATTGGGGTACAGTTTTGAACTTTCCGGCCAGACCTGATGGGCGCGCGCCAAGCGTTTCGCCCCAGACGGGGCCACCCCTCGGACCGAACCCCCGGCCCGAATCCACGCGGAGTCACTTCGATGGCAGTAGACCTGATCGCACCCTCCATCTTGTCGGCCGATTTTGCCAAGCTCGGCGAGGAGGTAGACAACGTCCTCGCCGCCGGTGCCGATGTCGTCCACTTCGACGTCATGGACAACCACTATGTCCCCAACCTGACCATCGGCCCGCTGGTCTGCGAAGCGCTGCGTAAGCATGGCGTCACCGCGCCCATCGATGTCCACCTGATGGTCAAGCCCGTGGATCGCATCATCCCCGACTTCGCCAAGGCCGGCGCGACCTACATCAGCTTCCACCCGGAGGCGAGCGAGCACGTCGACCGCTCCCTCCAGCTCATCCGCAACGAGGGATGCAAGGCCGGCTTGGTGTTCAACCCCTCGACTTCCCTGAGCTATCTCGACTACGTGATGGACAAGGTGGACTTGATCCTGCTCATGTCCGTCAACCCAGGCTTCGGCGGTCAGAGCTTCATCCCCGCGACCCTGGACAAGCTGCGCGCGGTGCGCAAGCTCGTCGATGCCTCCGGACACGACATCCGCATTGAGGTCGATGGCGGGATCAAGGACGACAACATCGCCGAGATCAAGGCCGCCGGCGCGGACATGTTCGTCTCCGGTTCGGGCATCTTCGGCAAGGCCAACGCCGCCGATCCGCATCGGTACGACAGCATCATTCGCAAGATGCGCGAGGCCATGGCCACGGTCAGTCGTTAGGCCACTCGCCGACCTCTCTCGATCCAATCGGAGCCGTAACCGCATGCTGCGACCAAAGATGATCCTGATCGACGTGGATGGGACCCTGGTGGACAGTGTCCCGGACCTCGCCTACTGCGTGGACGAGATGATGGCCCGCCTGGGCCGACCACCCTATGGCGAGGACCGGGTGCGCGATTGGGTAGGCAATGGGGTAGAGCGCCTGGTACGTCGGGCGCTGATCGGCCAACTCGATGGCGAGCCGCCGGAGGCCGACTTCGAGCAGGCCTATCCGATCTTCTTGGAGCTGTACGCCGAGAACACCTCCAAGCGCTCCGTGCTCTACCCCGGGGTGAGGGAGGGGATCGACTGGCTCAAGGCTGCGGGCTATCGGCTGGGCTGCGTCACCAACAAGGCGGCCCAGTTCACCGAGCCCTTGCTCAAGGATCTTGGGGTCTACGGCGAGTTCGAGATCGTCATCAGCGGCGACACCCTGCCGAAGAAAAAGCCGGACCCCCTGCCCCTGCTCCACGCCGCCGAGCACTTCGGGGTCGCGCCGGCGGATGCCCTGATGCTGGGGGACTCCGTCAGCGACGTGAAGGCGGCACGGGCCGCCGGGTTCGGCATCATCTGCATGAGTTACGGCTACAACCACGGTCAGGACATCCGCGAGGCGCACCCCGATGCGGTCGTCGATTCCATGGTCGAGCTCAAGGGCCTGTTGGCCGCTGCCGGCTAAGCTCGGGATTTTGAACATCCCGTAGGGTGGATGAGCGCAGCGAAATCCACCGACGCCGCCCGTGGGCTGCGCTACGCTTGTCCACCCTACAGCTGCCCTGTTGCGGTTGTTTCAGAATCGATCCTTAGCAGGGAAATCCACATCATGTCTCGGAGTCTTTGGGAAACAACGACAGGGCGGCGATGGCGACGGTGCACCACCGTCGACACAACCCTGCTCGCCCGTTTTCCCGGAGACTCCGATGACCCCCGATGAATTTCTCGCCCTGACTACCCAAGGCTACAACCGTATCCCGCTGGTACGCGAGGTCCTGGCCGACCTCGACACCCCCCTGAGCGTTTACCTCAAGCTGGCTGAAGGGTCCTATTCCTACCTCTTCGAGTCCGTCCAGGGCGGCGAAAAGTGGGGGCGCTACTCCATCATCGGCCTGCCCTGCCGCACCCTGGTCCGGGTGACTGGCCATCAGATTGCCGTGGAGCGCGACGGGGTCGCGATCGAGACCGTCGAGAGCGCCGACCCCCTGGCCTGGATTCAAGCCTTCCAGGGGCGCTTCCGTGTCGCGGAGCGCCCCGGCCTGCCGCGCTTCACCGGCGGCCTAGTGGGCTACTTCGGCTATGACACGGTGCGCTATATCGAGCCGCGCCTGGCCACCTGCCCCAACCCGGACCTGCTCGGCAACCCGGACATCCTGCTGATGGTCTCCGACGAGGTGGTCGTCTTCGACAACCTCAGCGGGCGCATGTACATCATCGTCCACCTGGACCCCACGGCCGGGGACACCCTGGACCAGGGTCAGGCGCGTATCGACGCCCTGGTGGGGCTCATGCAACGCGGCGCCCCTCGGCCCCCGACGCAGCCCGGACGCCGCGTGGATGAGACCGACTTCATCTCCGGCTTCACCCAGGAGGGGTTCGAGGCCGCGGTGGACCGGATCAAGGCTTACATCCTGGAAGGGGACTGCATGCAGGTGGTCCTGTCCCAGCGCCTATCCATCCCCTTCGGCGCCCCGCCGCTGGACCTCTACCGGGCCCTGCGGGGGCTCAACCCTTCGCCCTACATGTATTTTCTGGATCTGGGCGGGTTCCAGATCGTGGGCTCCTCGCCGGAGATCTTGACCCGACTGGAGGACGGGGTAGTGACGGTGCGTCCCATCGCCGGGACGCGACGCCGGGGCCAGACCGAGGCCGAGGACCAGGCCCTGGAGGCCGAGTTGCTCGCCGACCCCAAGGAGCTGGCCGAGCACCTCATGCTCATCGACCTTGGGCGCAACGACGCCGGCCGCGTCGCCCAGATCGGCAGCGTGCGACTGACCGACAAGATGATCGTGGAGCGCTATTCCCACGTGATGCACATCGTCTCCAACGTGACCGGGGACCTGCGCCCGGACCTGACCGCCATCGACGTGTTGCGCGCCACCTTCCCCGCCGGGACCGTCTCCGGGGCACCCAAGATCCGCGCCATGGAGATCATCGACGAGCTCGAGCCCGTCAAACGCGGCGTCTACTCCGGGGCCGTAGGCTACCTGTCTTGGAACGGCAATATGGATACCGCGATTGCCATCCGCACCGCCGTGATCCAGGACGGCACCCTGCACATCCAGGCCGGTGCCGGGGTGGTAGCAGACTCCGTGCCCGCCCTGGAGTGGGCCGAGACCATGAACAAGGGCCGCGCCATCTTCCGCGCCGTGGCCCTGGCCGAGGCCGGGCTAGGCCGCCTGACCGGGGAGGAGACCTGACCATGGTCCTCATGATCGACAACTACGACTCCTTCACCTACAACCTGGTCCAATACCTGGGCGAGCTCGGGGCCCAGGTGCAGGTGGTGCGCAACGACGAGCTGAGCGTTGCCGAGGCGGTCGCCCTCAAGCCAGAGCGGGTGGTCATCTCCCCCGGACCTTGCACCCCCAACGAGGCTGGCATCTCGGTGCCGCTGATCCAGGCCCTCGCGGGTCAGGTGCCGATCCTTGGGGTCTGCCTGGGACACCAGTCCATCGGTCAGGCCTTCGGCGGCAAGATCGTCAAGGCCCGCGCCGTGATGCACGGCAAGACCTCGCCGGTCTATCACGCCGACGTGGGGATCTTCGCGGGGCTGCCGGACCCCTTTCAGGCGACGCGCTACCACTCCCTGGTCATCGACTGGGCCAGCCTGCCGGAAGACCTGGAGGTCATTGCCTGGACCCGGACCGCGGCGGGCGAGCCGGAAGAGATCATGGGGGTCAGACACCGTCGTCTGCCAGTTCAGGGGGTGCAATTCCACCCCGAGTCCATCCTCACCGAGCACGGCCACGCCCTGCTGCGGAACTTCCTGGAGCATGGCTAGCCATGGACATCAAGAACGCCATCGCCCGTCTCATCGACGGGCACGACCTAAGCGGCGACGACATGGGCGCGGTCATGCGCGCCATCATGACCGGCGGTGCCACCCCGGCCCAGATCGCGGGTTTCCTGGTGGCCCTGCGCATGAAGGGCGAGACGGTCGCGGAGATCGCCGCCGCAGCGGGGGTCATGCGCTCCCTGGCCAGCGGGGTGGACATCGGCGCCCTGCCCCACACCGTGGACATCGTGGGCACCGGCGGCGACGCCTCCGGCACCTTCAATGTCTCCACCGCCAGCATGTTCGTCGCCGCTGCCGCCGGCTGCCATGTGGCCAAACACGGCAACCGCTCGGTCTCCAGCAAGTCCGGCAGCGCCGACGTCCTGGAGGCCGCCGGGGTGCGTCTTGACCTCAGCCCGGATCAGGTGACCCGCTGCGTGGCCGAGGTCGGCGTCGGGTTCATGTTCGCCCCGAGCCACCATGGCGCCATGAAACACGCCATAGGCCCGCGCCGGGAGCTTGGCGTCAGGACCATCTTCAATGTCCTCGGCCCACTGACCAACCCGGCCGGGGTCCCGAATCAGGTCCTGGGCGTCTTCAGCGAGGCCCTGCTCTCGCCCTTGGCCCAGGTACTCCAACGCCTCGGCAGTCGCCACATCCTGGTCGTCCACTCCCGCGACGGGCTCGACGAGATCAGCGTGGGTGACCGTACCGAGGTCGCCGAACTTAAGGATGGCGAGGTCCGACGCTACTCCATACAGCCGGAGGACTTTGGCATCGGCCGCAGCCCCTTGGACGCCATCCAGGTAGCGGGGCCTGCGGAGAGCCTGGCCATGCTCCTGGGCGTCCTCGAAGACAGGCCTGGGCCCGCCCGAGACATCGTCACCCTAAACGCGGGCGCGGCCATCTACGCCGCCGGCCTGGCCACGACCCTCGCCGACGGGGTCACCAAGGCCGACGCCGCCATCAGCTCCGGACAGGCACGCAGCCGCCTCGACCGGCTGGTGATCCTGTCCCAGAGCTTCGACTGACCCCGTCCACGAGAACCCCCATGGCCGAGACCCCAGACATTCTCAAGAAGATCATGCACCGCAAGGCCGAAGAGGTTCGCGCCCGCGTCGAGCGCAGGCCCCTGGCGGAGCTGAGGGCCGCCTTGGCCGATGCCCCGCCAAGCCGAGGTTTTGCCGACGCCCTGGTTGCCCGGGTGGCTGCCGGCGGACCCGCGGTGATCGCCGAGATCAAGAAGGCATCCCCCAGCAAAGGGGTCCTGAGGCCCGACTTTCATCCTGCCGAGATCGCCGCCAGCTATGCCGCGGGCGGTGCCACCTGCCTGTCGATCCTCACCGACCGCGACTTTTTCCAAGGCAGCGAAACGCACCTCATCGAGGCCCGCGCCGCCTGTGACCTGCCGGTGATCCGCAAGGACTTCATCCTCGACCCCTACCAGGTCTACGAGGCCCGGGGCCTGGGGGCGGACTGCATCCTGCTCATCGTCGCCTGTCTGGACGATACCCGTCTCGCCGAGCTGAGTGACTTGGCCGCGGAATTGGGCCTGGATGTCCTGGTGGAGGTGCACGACGCCGAGGAACTCGCCCGCGCCATCAGGGTCCCGGGTCACCTGGTGGGCATCAACAACCGCAATCTGCGCAGCTTCGAGGTTAGCCTGGAGACCACCATCGGCCTCTTGGATAGCGTCCCCGCCGAGCGCCTGCTGGTCACCGAGAGCGGCATCCTCGCCCCGGGGGACGTGGCCCGGATGCGCCGACACGGCGTGCACGCCTTCCTCGTCGGCGAGGCCTTCATGCGCGCCCCAGATCCTGGCACAGAGCTGCAACGACTCTTCGCCTGACGGGCACTTTAGCGAGACTGTGGAGCGACGAGGCACCGCAGGCCATGCCTGCCGGGGAAAGATGCGGATAACAGGTTGACCGGCGGGGGGCATCGGCGACAGAACGTCAGCAGAACGGTGACTGCCCGGCTGTCTCGTCTAGGAGGGATGCTCTATGATCCCAGGCACGCACAACAAGATGACTGGATGGGTATGGGAGCGAACACGCAGGTCCACTACAAGCAGAATCGGCTCAAGCAATTGCGAGCCTTTTGTCATGCCGCTCGCACCGGCAGCGTAAGCGCCGCGGCGGACAAGATATTCCTCAGTCAGCCTACGGTCTCGCTCCAGATCCAAGCCCTGGAGCGGGAGTTCAACACCATTCTGTTCGAGCGCCGCGGTCCAAAGATCCGTCTGACTCCTGAGGGTGACCTGCTCTACCATCTGGCCGAGCCGCTGGTGGATGGGATGGACAAGCTCCACGAGACCTTTGCCGTCCAGTGTGGACGTGTGGATCATGGCACCCTCGACATCGCCGCCGGTGAGTCAACCATCCTGTATATCCTGCCCGAGACGGTGCGCACATTCGCCGACCAATACCCAGGCATCGAGCTGAAGCTACATAACGTCACGGGCCGCGACGGCCTGGCCATGCTGCGGGCAGACCAGGTGGACCTGGCCGTAGGCTCGTTATTGGAAGTACCGGACGACGTCAACTACCGCCCCGTGGTGACCTATAGCCCCACTCTGATCACCCCCCTGGACCACCCACTGGCACAGAAGGCGGACCTCACCCTCGAAGATATCGCCCCCTACGGCCTGATCCTGCCGCCACGACACCTGAGCACATGGCGCATGGTCGACCTGGTGTTCCGCCAGCACAACCTGAGCTATCGGGTCGCGTTGGAGGCCGGGGGGTGGGAGGTGATCAAGGTCTATGTCGAACAGGGGCTTGGCGTCTCCATCGTCACCGATGTCTGCCTCACAGGAAACGAGCGCCTGGCCCGGATCCCGCTGGACCGATTCTTCCCCAAGCGCAGCTACGGCCTGGTACTTCGGCGCGGAAAATTCATGTCCGCCCAGTCGAAGTGCTTCATCAAGGTCATCGAGGCAGCCTTCGCAAATCGCGTCGTTGAATCCCAAAACCAGCCCGTCGGCGACGGCCCCTGGGACGACGCCTTTCTGGGATAGCCCGAACGCAGCGACGCGCATTCCTACGCCGTCGCCCTTCCTTCTGCTGACAACATAAAGAAGCCCCAGGCCAACAGGCCTGGGGCTTCTTATGTGCCCCCTATGTGCCCTTCTACGATCTAGCGCAGCCTACTTCCAGAACTGCCACCAGATACGGTCGCCACCCATACCGGACATGCCGTTCATACCACCCATACCGGACATGCCGTTCATACCGCCCATGCCGGACATACCGCTCATGCCACCCATGCCGCCCATGCCGGACATACCGCTCATGCCACCCATGCCGCCCATGCCGGACATACCGCTCATGCCACCCATGCCGCCCATGCCGGACATACCGCTCATGCCGCCCATGCCGCCCATGCCGGACATACCGCTCATGCCACCCATGCCGCCCATGCCGGACATACCGCTCATGCCACCCATGCCGCCCATGCCGCCCATGCCGCCCATGCCGGACATACCGCTCATGCCGCCCATGCCGGACATACCGCTCATGCCACCCATGCCGCCCATGCCGGACATACCGCTCATGCCACCCATGCCGCCCATGCCGGACATACCGCTCATGCCACCCATGCCGCCCATGCCGGACATACCGCTCATGCCACCCATGCCGCCCATGCCGGACATACCGCTCATGCCACCCATGCCGCCCATGCCGGACATACCGCTCATGCCACCCATGCCGCCCATGCCGGACATACCGCTCATGCCACCCATGCCGCCCATGCCGGACATACCGCTCATGCCACCCATGCCGCCCATGCCGGACATACCGCTCATGCCACCCATGCCGCCCATGCCGGACATACCGCTCATGCCACCCATGCCGCCCATGCCGGACATACCGCTCATGCCACCCATGCCGCCCATGCCGGACATACCGCTCATGCCACCCATGCCGCCCATGCCGGACATACCGCTCATGCCACCCATGCCGCCCATGCCGGACATTTCTGCTAGTGCCGGACTGGCTGCAACGACACATCCGGAGATAACGATCGCCCGTACCGCAACTGAGATTTTATTCTTGGTCATGTACTCGCTCCTAATAGTGGTTTTGCTCTTGGCCAGGGCATTATTGGCACCGGGAGCCAGCTTTGCCCATGCCAAAATGGCACTCCGTCACCAGCCCCAGTCCGCGCATCTCTAGCCGCAGAACCGGTTCAGATCAGGTACCTAGCAGCCTGCCGAGCTAGGGATGCATCGCCGACCGAAGCAGTGAGACGACCCTCTTCGCCACGATTTGTTGACCCAGAGAGCACGGTACGCGCCCCAAAATCGACACCAAATGGCTTCGCCCAACTGGGCCGATTGCAACTCGCATCAGGAGGTAATTCGCCGATAGATGTCGGAAACTCGGTAGGGCAGCTTGGCGACGTTGTCCACCAGGGTATAGCCGGAGGGGCCGAAGATGTGTGGCAGGTAGTCCTGGGCCTGGTCGTCGATGGTGATGCAGAAGGGGTGCACCCCCAGGCTGCGGGCCTCCAACACCGCCTGACGCGTATCCTCGATCCCGTAGTCGCCGCGGTAGCCGTCCTCGTCGTCCGGACGGCCGTCGGACAGGACCAACAGCACCCGGGTACGGGCCTCCACCTCCAGCAACTGACGGCTGAGGTGGCGCACGACGACGCCCATGCGGGTGTAGTCCTGGGGCCGAATGCCGGCGATGCGGTCATGGACCGGCTCGGCGTACGGCTCGTCGAAGCGCTTGACCCGGAACAGTTCGCAGCGGGTGTGGGTGTAACCGGAGAAGCCATAGATGGCATAGCGGTCGCCGAGCAACTCCAAGGACTCGCAGAGCAGCACCAGGGACTCGCGTTGGACCTCATTGATCCAACCCTTCGTGGAGCCGCTCATGTCCACCATGAACAATACCGCCACATTGCGCTCCAGGCGCCGACGGCGCTGAAACATCCCGGCGCTGGGCTCCAGGCCGCGCACGGTGTCGGCATAGGCCTCGACGATGGCGTCGATGTCGGGGTCTTCGCCCTGGGGCTCGCGCTTGACCAGGCGCTCCTCCCCGCGCAGGGCCTCGAAGGTGCGGTAGAGGTGCTTGAGCAGACCCCGGTACTTGTCCCGGGTACGCCCGACGAAGCCGTCTGACTCCGGGTGCACGTCGCGCTCGCGCAGTTGGCACCAACCCTTGCGGTAGGACTGGCGGCTGTAGTCCCACTCGTCATAGACCTGGGCGTCGTGCTGGAACGGCGCACCGGGCTCGCTGTCCGCCGCCCCGCTGCGCCGGTGATAGACCCCCTGTCCCGCCGCCTCCAGGTACTCCGCCGGGATATGCCCGAAGTCCTGGACGATGGAATGCAGGAGCTGTACCGCCTCGGCTCTGGGCTGGACCGGCTGATCCCCCAGGACGAGCTGGAAGGCCAGACCGCCGGGCCAGTCGTCGTCCGGGTGCTGCTCGACATCGAAGGCCGGGGGCGCACCCTCTGGGGTGGACAGGTTGCCCCCCTGCTCGTCGGCAATGGCCGCCAGGACCTCCGCCAGGGCGGCACGCTCGCGCTGCACCCGCGCCGACATCGCCTGGGCGACCTTGGACGGATGCATCTCCGCCTGATAACAAGGGGCCGCGGGCGGCACGACCCCTGCGGTGTACAACTCGGCGACCAACACCCAACTGGTCTGGGCGTCGGCCTCGGCCAGTGCCAGGGCGGTTGCAACCCTGGCCCAATCGCCCTTGGGGGCCTGGCGGGGCACCAGGGCTCGCATCTCCCGGGCCAACCCCGGTAGCTCCCGCGCCAGACAGGCATCCAACCGAAGGGTCTCCAGGGCCTGGAACAGACCCAGGGCACGCACCTGGTCCGCATAACCGGCCAGGCGATCGAGGAAGGGGCCGCACCAGGTCCCGAACCAGGCCTGGGCCCAGAGGTGGGCGATCAGGGCCTTGTAGAGGCGGAAGTTGTCCTCCCGGGTTGGCAACTCGGCCAGGAGCGGGGGCACGTAGAGGGTCTCGGTGTCGGTATAGGCCGTATCGCCCTCAGCCAACTTGAGCCGGCGCCCGGCCAGGCCGGCAACGAAGGAGTCCAGCACCACCCGGGCCTGGTCCAGGCGCTGGCAGCCGCGATTCCGGGCCAACCCCTGCGCATAGCTGGCGACCGACTGCATGACGCGGATGGCGCCCTGTACGCCGGAGCGGTCGTAGGTCTCAAGCAGCTCGATCACCCAGGGATGCAGGTCCGCGTCCGTCAGGTGCAGCAGCACCTCCGGGGCCTGGGTGCACAGGTGGTAGGCGAGCTCGACGCTGGTCTGGGCCACACGTTCGATCTGCCCCAGGATCAGGGACACCCGTGCGGCCGGGAACCAGGCTAGGGCCTGGGCACTGGGCACCAGGCTGCGGCGCACCGACAAGACCATGAAGACCATGGCCTCGAGCCTGGCATGGATGGCCTCGGCATCCAGGGCATCCGGGGCGCGGCGCCCTTCCTGGCCGTAGCGACTGGCCAAGTCATGCTCCACTGGGCCCTGGTTGCGGGTCCGGGCGATAAGAAAATAGGGACCGAGTTGGGCCGAGTCCGAATTGGGAGGTATCGACATGGCAGGATTCTACCGGAAGCCCCTGGGTCTCTGATTCCGAGTCTTGGCTGACATTGGGGACAGTCAGGCCCTCACGCAACACCTCGCCGACACTCGGCGGGTTGGTCCGGGGGGGAACCACGGGGGTGCCGCCATGCGCGAGCCCGACTTGAGGACGTGCCCATCGGCACAACCTTGCGACAGGGTATCCACCCACCGAACCTTCACCCCCGCAGGAGTCACCCGATATGCAGGTATCCGAAGCCATTGCCGCCCGCCGCGCCGTCAAGTGGTACGACCCGCAACACAGCATGCCCGAGGCGGATTTCCGTCGCCTGATGGAGCACGCAATCCTGGCCCCCACCGCCTTCAATATTCAGAACTGGCGCTTCGTGCGCATCACCGACCCAGCCCAGCGCCAGGCCATCCGCGCTGTCGCCTGGGACCAGGCACAGGTCACCGACGCCTCAGAGCTTTTGGTCCTGTGCCTTGACCACAAGGCCTGGGGGCGGGAGCCGGAGCGCTACTGGCGCAATGCACCGGCCGAGGTGCAGGGGTTCCTGCTGCCGGCCCTGGCCACCTATTACGAGGGCAAGCCTCAGGTGGAACGTGACGAGGGGATGCGCTCCTGTGGCCTAGCGGGCATGGCCATCATGCTCATGGCCAAGGAGATGGGCTACGACTCCTGCCCCATGGATGGCTTCGACTATGAGGCCGTGGGCAAGATCATCCGCCTACCGGAGGACCACGCCATCGCCTTCATGATCGCCATCGGCAAAGGCACCAAGGCACCCTGGCCCAAGCCCGGTCAGTTGGCCCTTGACGAAGTCTTGATCGAAAACAAGTTCTGACGCCTTGCCACAACCGGCCCTCAACCGAGGGCCGCTTGCTGCTTAAGCCGCTCGGTCAGAGCTGCCCCCAGATAACGGTCCAGCAAGGCGTGATCGGTGAGTATGGGTTGCTCGATCCGTCAGTCGACCGCTCAGGGCTTGGGCAGAGTGACCCCGAGCTGCCCCTGATACTTGCCGCCTCGGTCCTTGTAGGAACACTCGCAGGGCTCGTCGGACTCGAAGAAGAGGATTTGGGCCACGCCCTCGTTGGCGTAGATCTTGGCCGGCAGGGGCGTGGTGTTGGAGAACTCCAGGGTCACATGCCCCTCCCACTCGGGTTCCAATGGGGTCACATTCACGATGATGCCGCAACGGGCATACGTCGATTTTCCCAAGCACACCACTAGGACATCGCGGGGGATGCGCAGGTACTCCACGGTGCGGGCCAGGGCGAAGGAGTTGGGCGGGATGATGCAGACGTCGGCCTTGAGGTCCACGAAGCTGTTGGAGTCGAAGTTCTTCGGATCGACGATGGCCGAGTTGATGTTGGTGAAGATCTTGAACTCATCGGCACAGCGTACGTCATAGCCGTAGCTCGAGGTCCCGTAGGAGATGATCCGCCCGGCCTCGCCCTCGCGCACCTGGGTGGGCGCATAGGGTTCGATCATGCGCTGCTCCTCCACCATGCGGCGGATCCAGCGGTCAGACTTGATGGACATAGCGCAAACCTCGGTCGAACAGGCCCGGCGGGCGGGCGGAAAACCGGGCAGCGTACCTGAAGCACCTTGGGACCGCCCGCCAATTTTTTCGGCCCGCGCAAAGCCACAGGGCGATTCGCGAGCCGGCCATCGCAGTTCGCGCTTTAGTCTCCCAACAACAGGCGCTTGGCCTCGTTGATCTTGGCCGCCAGGTAGTCCGAGCCGCCACGGTCCGGGTGGAAGCGCTGCATCAGGCGCCGGTGGGCGGCACGTATGTCCTCTGCGCTCGCCCCCTCGCCCAGGCCCAATATGCGCAAGGCTTCGTCGCGGTCCATGCTTAGGCCGACCCCGGTCTGGGCGCCGCCGGGACCCGGACCCGGGTCCTGGTCGCGCCAGGCATCGCCGCGTTCCCGATCCAGGTAGGTCTCCAGCAAGGTGGCGGACTGCTGGTCCTGGGCCCGACACAAGGCCAACAGGCTCAGCACTTGATCCAGGGTCAGGTCCGACAGGCGCTGCCCCGTCATCGGCCCCTCCCGAACGATGCCGTCCATGCGCCCAGTGTTCAGATCCAGGGTCATCTCCAGAAATCGGGTACGCATCGACGAGCCCTGCCCGCCCGCGGCGGCACCCGGCACCCCGATCAGGCCCAGGCTTCGCAGAATCTGCTGCACCATGGGCAGAAGACGCACAAGATTGACCAGCCGCAGGATGACCGGCACGGCGGCGGCCAAGGCAGCAAAGATCGGGTTGAGGCGCCCGGTGACCACGAGGACCAGGAGCAGACCGATACCACCGTAGAGGGCCGCCTTACGCAGGGTGGCGGCGACTTGATGCGGCGGGGTGCGCCGAAACCAATGGAGTCCCCAGAGCACTAGGCCGATCAGCAATAACAGCAGGATGAGCCGACCGAACACGGATCAGCCCTCGCCGCCCGGCCGGGTCATCTGGTGGGTCAGTTGCAGCACAGCCCCGCCGCGGCTCCGGCCGAAATCGGCCAGCGCCTTGCGCCCGCCGGCGGCATAGACCGCCACGGCACCGAGCAGATCCCGCAGCACTTGGGGACTGCCCGCATCGAAGGGGGCATAGGCCCCACCGCTGAGCCGAGCGATCTGGCGCAGGGAATGCTCCGCCAAGGGGTCGTGCCCCTCTTGGAAGACAAAGGCCGGCAGGCCCCGCAGCCCCAGTTGTCCGGCCAAACCCGCCAGTTGGTCCGCGTCTTCCTCGACGCAATCGCCGACGAAGACCAGGGCATTGACCTGCCGGCGAGCTGTCTCGTCCAGGGCGTGGCTCAAGACCCGAGCGATCTGGGTCAGACCAGCGGCACAGCGCACCCTGGTCATGAGGCCGAGCAATTCGCGGGCCTCACCACACCAAGGCGAGGCTTTGAACTCCGCCACACCGCGATAGAAACAGAGCTGAACCTCAAGCCCACCAAGGTCCCGGGTCTCGGTAAACATGGCCGATTGGATACGCATCGCCTGATCCCAGGTGGGCTCGCGGCTACCGGTGGCATCCAGGGCGAAGATCAGTCGCCCGCGCGCCCCGGTCGGGCCACGCCTTGGGGTCGCGGCGACCTGACGCAGGAAGGCGTCGAGCGCGCCGGGGGACGATGCCTGAACGGCCCCGGAAGGTTCGTCGCCGGACATTGGCTGGGGTGGGCGCCCCGTCTTGGGGGCTTTGCCGTCTGGGGTCATCGGGTTAGCGAGAGGTACCTGAGAGGATGGCTCCAAGGATACCCGCCCGACCGCCCCGCTGGCCAACACACCGCGCAACTCCAGCATGCCAAAGGCCCAAAAGCGAAGGGGCCGCAAGCGGCCCCTTAGGGTTGGTCTCAGGACGGTGGACTCTAACGACTACATGGCCGTCGGCAACCACCCCTGGATGCGCTGCCGCTCTTCGCCGACATCCAGATTGAACAGGCCATTCAGGATCGCGAGGGCCTGATCGAGGCTCTTGCAGGCCCACTCGTCATTGACGATGTGGTGGACCCAGTCTTCCACGTGGAAGGGGGTCTGCCCACGCATTTGTGCGAGCTGCGGGTCGAACCGCAACCGATAACCGGTCTCCGAGGCCGGATCCCATTTGTAGCTGATGACTTGCTGTTGTTCGTCAAACATGGTCCTTACCCGAATCTCGTTATGTCATTCTCAGTGGTCGGTACTAAGAGCCAACAACCACCCGGTCGCCAGCCTAAGGCCAGTATGGTTCATGAATCCCGATATGACAAATATGAAACAGTAACTTTTTTGTCACACCACGAATCTGAAGGGCGGGAATTTTACAGAATCAAAGATTACAGCGCAAGACTCTGTCATCAACCGAGAGTTTTCAGGCAACAACGGCGCGGACTGGGGCCAGGACCAAACGTTGCCAAATTGCGACAACCCGCAGGGATTGGTGCGGAGCCTCAGCGCCCGCCAAGGCCCAGGGGGTCCTGGGGGTCCACGCCGTCCATGAAGGGCAACTTGCGGTTACTGTTGGTGAGCTGATAGATCAGACCCATCCAGTTGCCCACCACGCCCTCTGCGGTGTCGTGCCAGGTGTTGTCCAGGGCACGGGCGATGTAGGCCTCCGGAAAGGCGGGCACAGGCTGCCCGCGAGTCAAGGCGTTCACGACGCGGCCGCGGTGCTCGTCGAGAATGGCCCGGTGCTTGCGGTCGATGTAGTTATCCGGGAAGGGCGGCCAGTCGGATCGTGCACCGATGGCAAAGCGCTTGGTCTCGCGCTGATATTCCTTGAGCAGGGAGATGGTGTCGTATTCCGGGTGCCCCTGGAAGAAGATCTGCCGGAAGCCGTCCGCGCTCACCGCCAGGTGCACCCCGGCCTCGGGGCTCTCGGCCAGGACCCTTAGCCCAGCTGCGTCGAACTGCTCACGGCTGATCTCGTTGAAACGCGAATGGGGGACGTCGAAGCGGGTATTCACGTCACGCACCAATGGGTGGGCAGGATCCATCAACCGATGCGGGTAGACCCCCCAGCGCTTCGCGGGCAATGGATAGCGCCGCTGGCCGTACTGAAATTGCAGGACCGCGTGGGTGGCCAGGCAGGAGCACAGGGTCGAGGTGACCTCTTCGGACGCCCAGGCAATGACCTCGCTCAGGGGTCCCCAGAAGGGCTCCTGGGACAGGTCCGTGTGGGTCACGTTGGCCCCGGTGACGATCAGGGCATCGAGCCCCTGCTCGCGGATCTGCGCGAAGGGCTCGTAGTATCGATCCACATAGGCGCGTGCGTCGGCGGAGCGCTCCAACTCGTCCAGGGTGAAGGGGTGGACATAGAACTGGGCGATGGGGTTGCTCTGTCCGACCAGGCGGAAGAACTGGCGCTCGGTGGCGGCCAGGGCCGCGTCGGGCATCATGTTCAGGAGTCCGATATGCAGCTCGCGGATGTCCTGGTGCAGGGCCCGGTCCGGGGCCAGGATGCGCTGACCCTCCTCTCGCAGGCGCTGGAAGGTGGGCAGATCGTTGTGCGCGACGATGGGCATGGGGTCTCCCCTCTCCTATGTACTCTGCGATGCCTGCCTCGGTGTTCTCAGCACAGCGAGGTCAGGTCGGGTCAGATCGGATCAGGCACCTTGCGTGCAATGGCCGCCTCAACCAAGCCCAGGAAATCTGCCTCGTCGCGGATCTGAGCCACTTCGGTGGACGACACCGTGTAGCCGTGAGGCCGTGCGATCGCCTCGTAGCGCGGCACCCGGGAGTGGAACAGTCGGGGGAACACCCAGCGGGTGAACTCGTCCGGGTTGATCTCCGCAACATACTCCAGACCCTGCTCTTCCAGATAATCACGCACCGCCGTGCCCAGGAAGGCCGGGCGATAGTAGAGCGGCTTGGGGTCCGCCTGGGCGCGCTGGATGAGCTTGATCTCGTCCTCGGGCGGCACCTGGATATACAGGATCAGGGTGTGGCGGGCCAGCAGATCGATCACCGCCGGCTCCTCCAACTCACACAGGCTGCCTCCCACGTCGTTGACCACGTGAGAGTAGCCATAGACCTGGTGCGCCTTACGGATGAAGTGAGGCACATCCATCATGGCTGCGATCTCACCCTGTCGATAGAGGGCCTGACGGCGACTGAACTCCTCCATATCCAAACCGTCCAGATCTGGATTCCCAAGCTTCCCGACAAAGCTCAATACCGGCCCCAGGTCGTCCACCTTGATGTTGTTGCGGATGAAGATCCAGTCCTGCCGCAACAGCTCCCGCAGGAAGGGCACCTGCATCGCCTGGCCCTTGATCAGGTCGAGGATGTGCTCGTCCAGGTAGCGGGTGCCGATGCGGTAGTCGCCCGAGTAGTGAAACCAATCGCTACGCCGCAGCAGCGCAGACAGATAGGTCTTGCCCACCCCGGACATCCCCAACAGGGTAATGGAGCGGTTCTTCCAGTCGCGGAACGCTTCGACGCTGAGCTTCACGAGGGCCTCTGGGGCGGATAGAAAGCGCGGAATGTTAACAGAGCCGTCGCCTGTGCGTGTCGGCTGCACGGGATTCTGCGCGGGTTTCCTACCCCAACGCTATCCGCCTGTTTCCCCCGGCTGCTAGAATGCCGGCCTTCCCCAACCCCAGGAGGACGACGGTGGCAAAGCATCCCGCTAGGGGCAGCACGCCCTCCCTGACCTACCGCGACGCCGGCGTCGACATCGACGCGGGCAACGCCCTGATCGAGCGCATCAAACCCCTGGCCGCAGCCACCACCCGCCCCGGCGTGGTCACTGGACTGGGCGGCTTCGGCGCCCTGTTCGAGCTCCCCTGGGCGCGCTACCGCCAACCGGTGCTGGTCTCCGGCACCGATGGGGTCGGGACCAAGCTGAAATTGGCCCTGGAATTGGGCCAACATGACGGCGTCGGCATCGACCTGGTCGCGATGTGCGCCAACGATATCCTCGTGGCCGGCGCCGAGCCCCTGTTCTTCCTCGACTACTACGCCACCGGGCGGCTCGACCTTGAGGTCGCTACCGCGGTCATCGGCGGCATCGCAGAGGGGTGTAGGCGCGCCGGCTGCGCCCTGACCGGCGGCGAGACCGCCGAGATGCCCGGCATGTATGCCGCCGGCGACTACGACCTGGCCGGCTTCTGCGTCGGCATCGCCGAAAAGGACGCCCTGATCACCCCGGACCGCGTGCGCCCGGGCGACATGCTCATCGCGCTGGCCTCGTCCGGCCCCCATTCCAACGGCTTCTCCCTGATCCGCAAGGTCCTGGAGGTCTGCGGCGCCGATCCCCGCCAACCCCTTGCCGGGTCGACCCTGGGCGAACTGCTCATGGCCCCTACCCGGATCTACGTCAAGCCGGTGCTGGCCATGATGGAGCGCATCCGCGTCCACGCCATGGCCCATATCACCGGCGGCGGTCTGCTCGAAAACATACCGCGAGTCCTGCCCAGTGGGGTCCGGGCGGTGGTCGATCTGGCCTCCTGGCGACGCCCGGCGGTCTTCGACTGGCTCCAGACCAAGGGCGGGATCAGCAACACGGAGATGCTGCGCACCTTCAACTGCGGCGTCGGCCTGGTGCTGTGCGTCGCTCCCGGCGATGCCGCGGCGGTTTGCGCTGCCCTCAACGGGGCCGGTGAGCAGGCCTGGGTACTCGGCCATATCGCCACCAACCCGAGTGACTCGAAGGCCCAGGCGCAGGTCGAGTTGACCGGGGGACACCCGGCGTGAGCCGAAAGGAGCCGGGCTCGCTGCACCCGGCAGCCCCCCCCCTAGCCATGGTCGTCCTCGTCTCCGGCGGCGGCAGCAATCTCCAGGCACTGATCGACGCGCAGCAGGGCGGCCTGGAGATCGCCATCCGTGCCGTGGTCAGCAATGTCGCCGGCGTCTTTGCCCTGGAACGGGCGCGGATCGCGGGCATCCCCGGCCTGGTGTTGGACCACCGCGACTTCGCCAGCCGCGAGGACTATGACGCGGCCCTCGCGGAGCTGATCGACAGCTACGACCCGGAGCTGGTGGTACTGGCCGGATTCATGCGCATCCTCACCCCCGACTTTGTCTCCCATTATCGCGGTCGGATGCTCAACATCCACCCGTCCCTACTGCCAAAATTCCGCGGCCTGCACACCCACAGCCGCGCACTGGAGGCCGGCGAGCGGGTCCACGGGGCCAGTGTGCACTTCGTCACCGCAGAGTTGGACGGCGGACCACTAGTCCTCCAGGCCGAGGTCCCGGTGCTACCCGGGGACGACCCCGAGCGCCTCGCCGCCCGGGTCCTGGAGCTTGAGCACCGGATCTATCCCTGTGTGGTGGGCTGGCTCGCCGCAGGACGTCTGGAACTGGATGCGGCGGACCGGCCGGTCCTGGATGGCAAGCGCCTGATCCGGCCGCTGTTGCTCGGTAGCGACGGTCAGTGCCCCAATCCGCCGGACTGACGCCTATGCCTCTTGGCCGTATTGCACTCGCGTTGCTGGTCACCTTGGTGTGGCAGCCAACCCAGGCGGCCCCGCCGCAGCCGGCCTCCATCCCACCGCATCGGGCCGAGTACCTGCTCACCCGCGATGGTCTGCCCTTCGGGGTCATGACCATGGAGCTCACCGTCGCCGCGGATGGCGGTTACCGGTACCTTGCTAGTACCGAGCCACACGCTGCACTCGCCCTGGTCCGTCAGGCCCTGGAACTAGGCGACGACCCGAGCCAGACAGAGGAAAGCAGCGGACGATTGATCGAGGGGCGCTTTCGCCCGGACACTTACAAGTTCCGCCGCCAGGGCGGCGAGACGGTGCGAGCCCTGGATCTGAGGTTCGACTGGGAACAGGGTCGTGCGTTCATGGAGAGCGAGGGCAAGCCCTGGTCCATGCCGGTCCCAGCCGAGACCCAGGACAAACTCTCGGTCCTGTTGACCCTGCGCCAAGAACTCGGTCAATCCCAGGGCGAGCACAGCTACAGCGTCGCCGATGGGGGGAGACTCAAGACCTATAGCTTCCGGGTCGTGGGCATGGAGTCCCTACTGGGACCCTGGGGAGAGCGTGACACCCTGGCCCTGGAGCGCTCCAAGGACGAGCGCGGCACCGACTATCGACTATGGCTGGACCCGACCCGGTATCTGCTACCGGTGCGGGTCGAGCGTGACGAGGGGGGCAGCTTGTATGTGATGGAACTCATCCGCACCCTGCCTGACGATCTTCCTCAGGCGACAGATGAGGTAAACCCGGCCCCCTGAGAACGCCGGACTCAATGCTCGCACTTCTCCAACTTCTCCCTCGCGCCCGGGAAGACCGAGAGCAGGAAGGTCGAGATGAGGATGACCGGTGCCATCACTACCAGCACTAAGGCGAACAGCAGCACGATGTGCCCCACCATAGGGATGGTATCCGGGACGACGTAGCGGGCAGCGAGAAACAGCAGGACAGAGCCCAAAAAGAAGATCGACGAGACAACGACGCCGTCGCGCATGGTCTTGCAGCCGAGCCTTAGCAGGCGGTGTGCCATGGGATTACCTCCGACAAAGCGGCGCCGAGCAACAGGGGGCCGGCACCCCATATTTTAGGCCGTTCAGCGACCAGAGAGCGGCCGACCGCTGGCGGGAAACCGCTTTACTTGTCCTCCGCCTTCGTACCGGTCGCACCAGTGCCCGTCATCAGACGTTGAAACACATCCCACCCCGCCATGCCGCCTGTGACATAGGGCTGGAACAGCTTTAATGGGTCATAGCCTTCGACCCCCTCCTTCATGCGTGCGCGCATGTCATCCATGAGCTGGTTCTGAAACCCCTCTACGTCCGGCAGGCCAAACAGCTTGCGGACCTCTTCGGGGGTGATATCGACATTCATCGTGACCTTCATTGGGGACTCCGAGACTCCAGTGACTGGTGAAGGGGCGGGACTACTGCGATCTTTGCGCAGTCGCGTGAGATTCGTGAGGTGTCCCGGCCAGCATCAATGCCGACTCGCCTTGGGCGGGGCGTCCATGGGCATCGGCTCCTCGACCACCAACCCGCGGCGCACGCGTTTGCCAACCAGCAGACAGGCGCGCTCGAAGGCCTTCTCCGCCTCCTGCCCGTGCCACTCCCACTCCGCCGGGCTGGCCGTCGTCAGGATCTGCCAGTGGCCGGTGGTCAACACCTTGCCGGTGCGGATCTCAAGGGCCCAGTCGTGCCACACGCTATCGGGGTTATTGTCCTCGAAAAACTCCTGTTCGGCCAAGCGGATACTGGTCCCTGCGTGATCGTCCATGGCCACCAGATCGGACACCACCAACCCATCCTCGATACAGCTCTCCCAGCCGGTGTGCACCGCCGTAGCAGTCGCCATGAGGGCGTGAATCAGCAGGCCAGGGGTAAGCGTAAATTGCAGCGGGCTGTCCCAATCGGGCTCGTCGCCTCGTTCTTCTTCGATCATTCGCGTACTCGTCTTTGCTGTGCCGTTGGTACCCTGCGTGATCGCGGGGGACGCCCCTGGTTCGTTGCGGGCATCGGGGCGACAATGATGCGTCATCCGCCACGGGAGGTAAAACCCATGTCCACACCGATTGAGCACGACCTGGACCACCCTCCGCCTCCACCGGTCCCGGCGCGGACCCCAAACCCGAGGCGTTCCCTGTGAAGGTCGCGGTATTCTCCGATGTCCAGGGCAATCTGCCCGCCATGGAGGTGGCGGTGGAACAGATCCTCGCCTGGGGAGCGGACCTGGTGATCATGGACGGCGACCTGGTCAACCGCGGCCCCAGCAGCGCCGCCTGTCTGGACCTGTTCCAGACGCTAGAGACCGAACGCGGCTGGCTGCCCGTCAACGGCAATCATGAGACCTGGATCCTACGCTGTGCTCGGGAGGCGCCGGCCAGCGCCTTGGAGGCGGAGATGCGCCGCTTCGCCGACTGGACCCTGGCCCAACTCGGCGACCGCGCCCAGGCCCTGGCGGCCTGGCCGGATCACCTGACCTTGCACGCCCCCGGAGACCGGAGCTGGATACACGTCACCCACGGGACCATGGCGGGCAACCGCGATGGGGTCTCGGTGAGCGTTTCGGACGCCGCACTGGCCGGCAAACTACCCCCCGATCTGGCCCTATTCGTCACGGCCCATACCCACAAGCCCCTGGAGCGGTCCCTGGGGAACACCCGCATCCTCAATGTCGGCTCAGTGGGCTCACCCTTCGATGGGGACCCCCGCGGCAGTTGGGCTCAGTTGGAGCACCGAGGGGGGCGCTGGGACACCCGGATCATCCGCTTCGCCTACGACCGCGAGCGCACGCAACGGGATTTTCACACCTCGGGGATGCTGGAAGACGGTGGCCCCCTGGCCCGGATCCTGTTCGAGGAGTGGCGCCGGGCCCAGGGGCTGATGTTTCAGTGGCGACAGGCGCACGAGTCCGCGGTCTTGGCGGGCGAGCGCCCACTGCAAGCGGCAGTAGACGCCTTTTTGGCGGCACTGCCCTAATCAGACGCGGGGCACATGGAGTGTCCCAACGCCCGACAGACCCTGGAGCCAAACCTTGGCCCGGCTCACGAGGCCGCACAACCAGAGCGGCATGGGGCGGGTCATGGCATGGACGGCAACACCGCCGCCAATCAGCCCCCAGGTGACCATCTGCACCCAGACATAGTCGGTCAGGGCGGCGCTGCCGTAGGTGGCGACGGCGAGGGCATCGAATCCCAGGGCCATAGCGATTCCGAACATGATGGGTAACATTGCGTTTAACCTCTTTTGCAACAACCTTGGCCACTACATTAGTACTAGCTAATATAGTTGTCAAGCTTGATGCATGACCTTCGTCGCACTTAGAGGTAACTATTTGCTGTGCCCCACCAGTTATACGGGGAAGTTTTCAGTTGTCGGTTGCCAGCTGGAAGTTGCCAGTAAAAGATTGTTTCTACTGAGACATTCGAAATCCTGAGACGAGGAATCGACGCGCGACAGGTATATCTAGGCAGATCGGTCCAAAGCTCGGCGGGACCGAGACGGCGACGGACCATTGAGGCCGGCAAGATTCATGAGGCGCGGCAACAACATGCCGGCTTTAGGCAACACGCATCGAACGACCCCGAGTCACTTCCAACCGACCACCTCGAACCCCTGGTCGCTCAGGCAGCGACGCACCAGGCTCTGGTAAGCCCCCGACGGCCGACTTGGCGACAGTGCCGAACTGACCAAGCCCCCTACCGCCCCAGCGGCGGCACCTGCCGCCAAACCACGCCCGGCGGCCGCGCTGAAGGAGCCCGCTACAGCCCCCGTGGCACCACCGATTGCCGCCCCAGTGGCCGTGCGCCGCGCCACATCGCCACCACCGGCATCGCCCCCGGCCCCCTCGGCAAATCGAATGCAATCCGCCACCGCCTGCTCGGCAGCGGGTTTGCCTACGGCTAGATAGTGGTCATTGGGGTAGAGGACCGGCCGTTCGGCGCTCGCACAACCACCCAATTGGACCGCCACGACCATCAGGGCAAATACCCCGGCGGTTCGGGCCATAACGGCAGAGAAAGGTCTGAAATCTGGCATAACAAGATCACCTGGAAAGAAAAGCCATGGGCACCACAGCCGGAGCACTGCTCCGCCCGCATCGGACCCTGACGCTCAGAGCATACGCCAAGCTGCAAAGGTGGCCGCCTGCCCCTGGTTAAGGCCACCTACATCGACCAGATTCCACACCGTCGCCGCCTCGATGCGGAAGCGCCGCCCGGTGCTGGAGACCCGTACCCCGGCGTAATCGTCGATGAAACCCCGCGCCGCCACCTGGGCCAGCAGCCTGGCCCGCTCGTCCCGGTTCGGCGCCTCGGCGGTGAGCCGCGAGGGCATGCGCACCAGCTCCTCCCAATCCAGCTCGAACAGTTCCAATGCGCAACGGTTGGCGTAGGTCAGGATGGGATCGGCCTGATTGTCGTGGGAGAGGACCACGAAGGGGGCCAGATAGGTGCGCCGTGCGGCCTCCTCCGCACTCACCTCGGCATCGATAAGGTCGCGGCCGGTCAGACGGCGGAGGCTCTGCCGCAGCAGGCCGATGTGCTCGGCCAGGTAGCCGTTGTCGGGGCCCGGGACGGGTGGGACGAGCCGCGTCATTTCGGCACCTCGCAGGCCTCGGTTACCTGGGGTCGTGGGTGACGCTTGTTAGAGCGCACCGTCCTTGACCTCCTCCAGGGCCTCCCAGCGGGCATAGACCACGGCCAGCTCGGTCTCCAGGGCGGCAAGGCGCCCTTGGGCCGCCGCAACGGCCTCACCGCCCTGCTGATAGAGGCTGGGGTCGGCGAGCCTGGCGTGAAGCGCCGCCTGCTCGGTCTCCAGGGCCTCGATGCGCCCGGGCAGCTCGGTCAGCTCGCGTTCCTCCTTGAAACTGAGCTTGGTCGCAGGCTTGCGCTGGGTGGACTTGGGCTGAGCCGAGGGGGCCTGGACGCGCGCCTGGGACTGGATCTCCGCCTGGGCGGCGACGGCGGCATCCCGATGGCGCACCCAATCCGAGTAACCACCCACATAGTCCCGCACCTGGCCTTCTCCCTCCAGCACCAAAGTACTGGTGACGACGTTGTCGAGAAGGGCCCGGTCATGGCTCACCAGCAGAATGGTCCCCTGGAATTCGAGCAACAGTTCTTCGAGCAGCTCAAGGGTCTCGGCATCCAGGTCGTTGGTGGGCTCGTCGAGCACCAGCAGATTGGCGGGGCGTGTGAACAGCTTGGCCAACAACAGGCGATTGCGCTCGCCACCCGACAGGGCTTTGACGGGCTGGCGGGCACGCTCCGGGGTGAACAGGAAGTCTTTGAGGTAGGACAGGACATGGCGCGGCTTACCGCCGACATCGACCGTGTCACTGCCCTCGGCCACGTTGTCCTGCACACTCTCGTCGGTGTCCAGTTGGGCGCGCAATTGGTCGAAATAGGCCACCTGGAGGTTGGTGCCGCGCCGGATCTGTCCGGCGTCCGGGCTCAGCTCCCCCAGCAACAGCTTGAGCAGGGTGCTCTTGCCGGCCCCATTGGGTCCGACGATGCCGACCCGATCGCCGCGCAGAATCAGGGTATCCAGGCCCTTGATGATGGGCTTCTCGTCCCACGCATAGTCCACCCCGATGGCCTCCACCACCAGGCGACCGCTGCGCTCGGCCTCGTCGAGGCGGATGCGCGCCGTGCCGCCCAGCTCGCGGCGTTGCCGACTCTCGTCGCGCATGACCTTGAGGGACCGTACCCGACCCTCGTTGCGGGTGCGTCTGGCCTTGATGCCCTGGCGAATCCAGACCTCTTCTTCAGACAGCTTCCGGTCGAAGCGGGCATTGGCCAGGGCCTCGGCGTTGAGGCGCTCCTCACGGCGGCGCAGGTAGTTGTCGTAGTCCCCGGGCCAATCGGTGAGCTTGCCCCGATCCAACTCCAGGATGCGGGTGGCCAGGCGACGCAGGAAGGAGCGGTCGTGGGTGACGAACAGCAGGGCCCCGGGGAAGTCGAGCAGGAACCCCTCCAGCCAGTCGATGGAAGCAATGTCCAGGTGGTTGGTGGGCTCGTCGAGCAGCAATAAGTCCGGCTCGGTCACCAAGGCCCGGGCCAATAGGACACGCCTTTGCAGGCCGCCGGACAGGGCCGCGAAGGCCAACGCCGGGTCCAGACCCAGGCGCGAGATGACACGTTCAACCTTCTGCTCCAGGTCCCAACCACCGCCGGCCTCCAGGGCGTGCTGCACCTCGGACAGGCGCCCCAGGTCGGCGCTATCGCCGGCACCCGCCAGGTGGTGGCTGAGGTCGAACCACTCCCGTACCAGGGCACCCAGCTCGCCAAGGCCACCGGCCACCACGTCGAAGACGCTCCCTGTCCCACCCTCGGGGATCTCCTGGGTAAGGCGGGCGATGGTCACCCCCTGGGGCACGCGCCGCTCGCCGCCGTCGGCCTGGACCTCGCCGTCGATGATCTTGAGCAGGGTGGACTTGCCCGTCCCATTGCGCCCGATGAGACAGATACGCTCCCCCCGCTCGATGCTCAGGTCGACGCCATCGAGCAGCGGCGGGAGGCCATAAGAGAGGGTGACGGCTTGCAGGGAGATCAGGGGCATAGGGATTCGACGCGGGGATTGGGAACGGACGGGTGGGACACTTTGGGATGCTACTTGGAAAGGCCGTTCGGGGGAATGCTGGGGAGCCACCGATCAAAACCCAAAATGTCGCGGGCCAAACTCCCCCGGCAATTGAGGTACACTCCAAGGTCTTAGGTCCGGCGCAGCGGGTGCTGACCTAGCCCACGGCGCCCAGGCAGCCTTACCGAGCAAGCCCAGCCCCCAATCGATCATGTCAAACATCGTCACACTCCGCGATGCCTGGGCCGGCGAGGCGAACTGCCTGAACTGCTCCCTGCGCACCTCAGTGCTCTTCTCCGGGCTCGAAGAGAGCGACTTCGCTCGCATCCACGAACCCATCGACCAGTACCACCTCAAGCCAGGTACCGCCCTCTACCATGGTGGAGCCGCGGCCGAGTTCATGTTCACGGTGCGCACCGGGTCGCTGAAGCTGGTGCAGTTCCTCCCAGACGGCGGCCAGCGCATCGTGCGCATCGCCCGTGCCACCGACATCCTGGGGCTGGAGGCCCTACTCGACGACCGCTACCAACACGACGCCGTGGCGCTGCAACCCACCGAGGTCTGCCGTCTCCCCGCCCGCCTGGTGCGCCACATGAGCGAGGACAGTCCCAAGCTCCACCGCGAGTTGATGTCGCGCTGGCAGCGCGCCCTCTCGGAGGCGGACGCCTGGCTGACCGAGCTGTCCACCGGCTCCGCCCGCCAGCGGGTGGCGCGCCTGCTGTTGCGCCTGGTGCGCGACAGCGCCAGCAGCGAGTGCCAGCTCTTCAGCCGCGAGGACATGGGCGCCATGCTCGGCATCACCACCGAGACCACCAGCCGCACCATCGCCGAGTACAAGCGTCAGAGTCTCTTGGTGGAGACTAGCCCCAACCTGTTCCTGCTCGACATCCCCAACCTCAAGCGCATCGCCGAGGAATAGCGGGATCGGTAGGTCCGCTTCAAGACCGTGAAAGCATTTTTCGTAGGCTGGGTTGAGGTACGAAACCCAGCGTATCGCGACCCGTAAGCCGTTGATTGCTGGGTTTCGCAAGCTCAACCCAGCCTATCCAGTCCGCCTGATGATGCGGGTTCAGCAACATTTGCATAGTCTCTGCGCTTGACCCACTCGACAGCCGAAGGCTGCCCCGGGTTTTCGAGGACTAGAGCGCGTCCAGGGCCTCTCGCAACCCCCGCACCGGCAGGATCTCCAGCCCCTCCACCCCACCCTTGGGGACATTGCCCGCCGGGACGATGGCCCGGCGCAGGCCGTGCTTGGCCGCCTCGCGCAACCGGTCCGGACCATTGGGGACGGGACGGATCTCGCCGGAGAGCCCGACCTCGCCGAAGACCACCAGATCCAGGTCCAGGGGCCGGTCGCGGAAGCTGGAGAGCACCGCGGAGATGACCGCCAGGTCGGCGGCGGTTTCATTGATGCGCACGCCCCCGACCACGTTGACGAAGACGTCGCGATCGAACATGCCGATGCCGCCGTGGCGGTGCAGGACGGCCAGCAACATGGATAGCCGATTGGCGTCCAGACCCAGGGTGACACGCCTGGGATTGGCGAGCGGGCTCTCGTCCACCAGGGCCTGGACCTCCACCAGGAGCGGTCGGGTGCCCTCCCGGGTGACCATGACCACACTGCCCGGGACCGGCTGATCGTGGCGCGACAGGAAGATCGCCGAGGGGTTCTTCACCTCGCGCAACCCCTTGTCGGTCATCGCGAAGACGCCCAGCTCGTTGACCGCGCCGAAGCGGTTCTTGATGGCGCGCACCAGGCGGAAGGGCCCACCGGCCTCGCCCTCGAAGTAGAGCACCGTATCGACCATGTGCTCTAGCACCCTGGGGCCGGCCAGGGCGCCCTCCTTGGTCACATGACCGACCAGAAAGACCGCCGTACCCGCCTGCTTGGCGTAGCGCACCAACTGGGCGGCGGTCTCGCGCACCTGGGACACGGAACCGGGGGCGGAGGGCAACAACTCCGTGTACAGGGTCTGGATGGAGTCCACCACCATGACCCTGGGGGTCTCGACCGCCACCGCGGCCAGCACCTCTTCCACGCAGGTCTCTGCCAGCAGCCGGATGCCGACGCCGCTCAGGCCCAGGCGGCGTGCCCGCAGGCTGACCTGCTGCGGGGACTCCTCGCCGGTGACATAGAGCACCGGTTCGTCCGCCCCCAAGGCGGCGCAGGCCTGGAGCAACAGGGTGGACTTGCCGATCCCCGGGTCGCCACCGAGCAAGATGACCGAGCCCGGCACCAAACCACCGCCCAGGACCCGGTCCAGCTCCGCAACCCCGGTGCCGACGCGACTGACCGCCTCCGGGGCGACCGCGGACAGCTCCTGGATGCGCGCCGCGCCGGCCGCACCCGCGTAGCCGCCACGACGGGGCGCGGCGGCCGGTCGGTCGGCGACCTCCGCGACCGTGTTCCAGGCCCCGCAGTCCGGGCACTGGCCGGCCCACTTGGGCAGGCGCGCCCCGCAGGCATTGCAGACATAGGCGACCCGGCCCTTGGTGGCAGACTTTGCTCCGCCCTTGCCCGCCCCTCCGGGAGCCATGGGCGGGCTCACGAGACCCGGTACCGCGGCACCCGCGGGGTGACGCAACAGAACAGCTCGTAGGCGATGGTCCCGGACCGGATCGCGATCTCGTCCGCCGGCAGGCCCTGACCCCAGAGGGTCACCGGGTCGCCGGGGCGGGCGTCCGGCAGGGGCCTGAGGTCGAGGCCGATCATGTCCATGGAGACCCGGCCGACCAGGGGACAGCGGGTCTCGCGCACCAGCACCGGGGTCCCACTCGGGGCATGGCGCGGGTAGCCGTCGCCGTAGCCCACGGCGGCGATCCCCACTGGCATGTCCTCCGGGCAGTGCCAGGTCCCGCCATAGCCGACGGGGTCGCCGCGCCGCAGCCGTTGCACGGCGATGAGTTGGGTGGTCAGCGTCATGACGGGCCTGAGGCCCAGCTCCGCGGCCGTGACCCCGGCCAGGGGCGAGGAGCCGTAGAGCATGATGCCGGGACGTACCCAGTCGGTGCGCGAGGCCGGCACCGCCAGGATGCCCGCGGAGTTGCCGATGGACAGGGGCAGGCCCCGTCCTGCGGCCAAGGCTTGCAGGCGCCGACACTGATCGTTCGAGAGCGGGTCTTCCGGGGTATCGGCGTTGGCCAGGTGAGTCATGAGGCCGAGCACCCGGGCGCCTGGGCAGGCCGCCAGCCGGTCGAGGACCCTGGGCACGACACCCGGGTCCAGTCCCAGGCGATGCATGCCGGTGTCGACCTTGAGCCAGAGCCCCAGGGGATGCTGCTGTGCCGATCCGGCGAGGCCTTCGACCCACGGGATCTGTCCCTCTTGGTGGACCGCCAGTTGTATCCCCTGCCCCGCCGCAACGACCAGCTCGCCCTGCGATGCCGCCCCCTCCAGGACCAGCAGGGGCCGGTCGATCCCCTCCTCCCGCAGCGCCAGGCCCTCGCCCACCCTCGCCACCGCCAGGCCGTCGGCCTCATGCAGGGCCCGGGCGGCCGCAAACACGCCGTGACCATAGGCATCCGCCTTGATCACCGCCCAGATGCGCCTCCCCGGTGCACTGCGGCGGGCGACGCCAAGGTTGTGCACCAGGGCCGCCAAGTCGATGCGGGCACGCGGGCCGATCGCGGTCACTGGACGTGGGTCGCTGGATGTGGGTCGCTGGGCCGGGTCACTGGCCTGGGTCACCGTAATAGTTGTCCACAAAGTTCTCGAATTTCGTGTACTTGCCGAGGAAGGTCAGGCGGACCGTACCGATAGGGCCGTTACGCTGCTTGGAGATGATGATCTCCGCCACGCCCTTGTCCTTGCTGTCGTCGTTATAGACCTCGTCGCGATAGATGAAGATGATGAGGTCTGCATCCTGCTCGATGGCACCTGATTCGCGCAGGTCCGACATGACCGGGCGCTTGTTGGGTCGCTGCTCCAGGCTGCGGTTGAGCTGGGACAGGGCGACCACCGGGATGTCCAGTTCCTTGGCCAATGCCTTGAGGGAGCGGGAGATGGCGGAGATCTCCGCCACCCGGTTCTCGCGCTGGTCCGGGGCCTGCATGAGCTGGAGATAATCCAGCACGATCAGCGCCAGGTCGCCGTTCTCGCGCTTGAGGCGCCGCGCCCGGGCGCGCACCTCCGTGGGGCTGAGCGCCGGGGTATCGTCGATGAAGATCTTGGTCTTGGAGAGCATGTTGACCGCCGAGGTCAGGCGCGGCCATTCGTCGTCTTCGAGCTTGCCCGTGCGCACCCGATGCTGATCGATGCGCCCCAGGGACGACATCATGCGCATGGCCAGGGAGTCGCCAGGCATCTCCATGCTGAACACCGCCACCGGGCGCTGGGTCTCGATGGCCACATTCTCGGCGATGTTCATGGCGAATGAGGTCTTGCCCATGGAGGGCCGCCCCGCCACGATGATGAGATCCGAGTTCTGGAAGCCGGAGGTGCGCTCGTCCAGATCGCCGAAACCCGTCGGCAGGCCGGTGATGGACTCATTGCTGTTGTGCAGCCGGTCGATCCGCTCGACCGCCTTGACCAGCAGGGACTTGATGGGGGCAAAGCCGCCGCCCCGGGTCAACTGCTCGGCGATGGCAAAGACCTTGCGCTCGGCCTCGTCGAGCAGCTCCGGGGGCTTGCGATCCTGAGGGTTGTACGCGAGGTCCGCGATGTCCGTGCCCGCCGCGATGAGCTGACGCAGGACCGAGTGGTAGCGGACGATGCGCGCATAGGCCTCGATGTTCGCCACCGAGGAGGTCCCCTGCACCAGGCCGCCCACATAGGGCAGGCCCCCGGCGTCGTCGAGCTCGTCGCGTCGCTCCAGGGTCTCGGTCACCGTGACCAGATCGCAGGGCTCGTCGCCCTCTGCCAGGGACTTGACGGCACTAAAGATGGAGCGATGCTCGCGCCGATAGAAGTCGCCCTCCTTGACCTGATCGGCGACCCGTTCCCAGGCGGTACCGCCCTGCATCAGGGCCCCGAGGAGGGATTGCTCGGCCTGGATGCTATGGGGAGGGATGCGCAGGTTGTCCGCTTCGTAGCCGACCCGGGAGGCATCGAAACCAGCGGGATACTCCGGCGCCGGGCCCGGATCGTAGGCGGCATCGTTGGGAGCGTAAGGCGGCTCGTTCATGTCCCCTCTGCGAAATTCGGTGCGGTGGGGCAGTCTCGCCGCGGCTGGGCGCGCGACGAGCCGACGGAGCGAGGCAAACCGCGGCGCCTCGTACGTCTGCCCGAAGCGGGGGATTGTACAGGGGGGCGGCATGGGCACGGCAAGCCTCTGGCGAGGCGATGACCATCAACCGCTGATTCAATCGTTCGGATAACAGGACGCCGAGCCCCGCCCGAGTGCGGAGCGAGGCCCTATAGCCCAGCCACCCCGCCCCCAACCGGCAACGGGGAGGCAAACAGGGCCAGGGGCGGTCAGGTCATCAGACCGCCGGCACGACCTCGACCTTGAGGACACCCTGCACGTCGGCGTGCAGTTGGACGGTCACCTCGTAGTGGCCGACGGTCCGCAGCGCACCCTCGGGGAGACGCACCTGATGCTTATCGACGGCCACACCCGCCTCCGCAGCGGCGGTGGCAATGTCAGCGGTGCCGACGGACCCGAACAGGCGCCCCTCGTCGCCGCTCTTACGGGCGATGCTGACCGACAGCTCTTCCAGAGTCAGCTTGTCCTCCTCGGCCTTGGCCAGGACGACCTCTGCCTCGCGCTCAAGCTCAGCGCGACGGGCCTCGAAGGCCTCCAGGTTGGCAGGCGTCGCCGCGGCGGCATGGCCGCCCGGGATCAGATAATTGCGGCCATAACCGGGACGCACCACGACCTTTTCGCCCAAGCCCCCAAGATTCGGGACCTTCTTTAACAGGATGACTTCCATTGGGTTTCCCCTACTCGATGAAAAACGAATTGATTGATTTGCCTAGCGGGCATCACTGGCCGCTCGTGCCAGCCGTCCCCGGACATCGACCCACAGGTCCGCGAATCCAATCCCCAGCAGCAGGAGCTCCGCATAGGGTATGACCAACACCAGGGCCACATAGACGCCTACCAGCCAACCGACGCTCGCCCCCAGGGCGTGCCTGACCCCATGCGCCACCGCCAGCCCCTGGGCGAACAATAGGGGCACCAACAGGATCAGGCCCTCGTAGGCGCCCACCGCGTCCGGCTGCAACAACCGCAGCCCCACCATGGCCAGGGCGAAATATCCCAGTGCCCGAGGTAGGCGCAGGGCGCGAAACTCCTCCCCGAATCCACCCGGGTTGTAGAGCACCGCCTGCCACCAACGACCCAGCAACAGGCTCAACAGAAACTGCCCGTAAAGGCTCGCGGCGAAGGCCCCGGTCATCCAACGGGCAAGTCCCGCAATCAGGTCCCGACTGGCGGGCTCGTCCATCAGGCCGCCCTCGACCAGGGCCAGGCGCGCCGGCTCCATGAAGCCGACCCAGACAGCAGCAGGATCGTCCGTCGCCAGATGGATCCCGGCCAGGATCAGCAACCCCAGCAGGGCCGTCACCAGGACCGTTATATTCAAACTGCGAGTGGCCCGCAGTACCAGAGCCAAAGACCAGATCGGCCCCCACAACACGGCAAGAAAGCCCAAGGCCGGCCAGGGCGTACCCAGGGCAATCCAGACCAGGGCCGCACTCCCCAGCCCCGCACCACCGACCACCACCAGCCCCGCCCTGGGACCCTGCCGTAGGGTCACCAGGGCCACGATGGCCGAGCTGACCACCGCGACCAGGGGGAGCAGCAGTGACAATACAGCAGTCCCAGCCGCCACCAAGGCGGCTTGGGAGGGGCCGCGCATGGCGAACCCGGCGAGTGAGCGCATGGCGCTTGGCAACCGTCCGATCAGCCCGTTCCCAGGGCAGCCCCAGCAACCGCCGGGGCAACCCAGGAACGCGACCGATGACCGTTAGTGGCCGTCGGTGTAAGGCAGCAGGGCGAGGAAGCGGGCGCGCTTGATGGCGTCGGCCAACTGCCGCTGATACCTGGCCGAGGTGCCGGTGATACGCGACGGGACGATCTTGCCCGACTCGCTGACATAGGACTTGAGCAAGTTGAGATCTTTGTAGTCGATCTCAGTAATGCCCTCTGCGGAGAAGCGGCAAAAGCGCTTACGACGGAAGAAGCGTGACATGAGAGGTCTCCGAAACTGAAATTGAGTGGTACGTGCCAGGGCCGAACCGGTTAAGGACGAACCTTAGTCGTCGTCGCGATCACGGCGGCGGGGACGCTCGTCCCGGTCCTCACGGTCATCCCGGTCACGACGGCGCGGACGCTCTTCGCTGTCGCCCCCACCCAACTCCACCTCGTCGCCGCCCTTGAGCAGCGGGGAAGGCTCTGTGACGGCCGCATCGCGGCGGGTGATGAGGTTGCGCAGCACCGCGTCGTTGTAGCGGAAGGCACTCTCCAGCTCATCCAGGGCCTCAGTGTCGCACTCGATGTTCATGAGCACGTAGTGAGCCTTGTGGACCTTGTTGATGGGATAGGCGAGTTGACGCCGGCCCCAATCTTCGAAGCGATGGATAACCCCACCGCGCTTCTCCAGGTTGCTGCGATAGCGCTCGACCATCGCCGGGACCTGCTCGCTCTGGCTCGGGTGAACCAGGAAAACTACTTCATAGTGACGCATGAATGCCCCTTTCGGATTAAACAGCCTCCCGCGCGGCACAATCCGGAACGGTGAGGCAAGGAGGACTATCCCCAGAATCGGGGAACCGCGCATTATACGCATGAAGCAGGCGAGGTCAAAAGCGGCTGCGGGGACTGGGAAAAACGGGGAATCGGTGCAAGCACCGCCGTAACGGGGCCTCGCCCCTGTGTCCGCCAGCCCCTCACCAGGGCGGTCGGGTCTGCGGGATTCGGCCTCAGAGCCTGTAGGCCTCATCAATATCCTCACGAGTCAGGACCCCATAGATGCGCGGTATCCCCGGTGCCGCGGGTCGGGTCACATAAAGCGCCTCCGCTCCGCTCGCCGACATACGCTCCACCGCCTCTTGCAGGGTCGCCTCCGGGTGCAGCGCCGCACAACGTCGCCGGTCGCCAGGGATCTCCAGCAGATCCAGACCGGATCCGGTCGAGACCCCCTCCAACGCCGAGGCCAGATCCCGAGCGGCGAGTAGGGCGACCGGCTCCAGATCCTCTCTCACCAAGACCCAGCGTGGGTGCCCGACCAGGGCACCGCGGATCTCGTCCGCCTGGGCCGCCCGTGGCAGCATGACAAACCCCTGCTGCATCACTGCACGCACGCCGATGCGTCGCCGCGACTGCACCACCGGGTCCTGACGGACATCGACGCCCCGGGCCCCGGCTAGGGCCAGGACCGCCGACTCGGTACGGTAGAGCTGGCGGGTGACCAGTTGCGCCGTGACCAGGGCGAACAAGGCCGGCATGATGACATGTGGGTTCGCCGTCAGCTCCAGCACCGCGGCGAGAGCCGCCAGCGGCGCCTGCAGGGTCGCCGCCATCATGGCCCCCATGCCAAGCAGGGCGTAAAGACCCACAGCGGATGCATCCCCCAGCCCTAGCTGGGCCGCCGCCATCGCCGTGGCCGCCCCCGCCGTGGCCCCGATGACCAGGGTCGGACCGATGAGCCCACCGGGTAGGCCGAGCCCCAACGCCGCCGCGGTCGCAAAGACCTTGGCCAAGGCGATGATCGCCAGGGTCAACATCACCCCCTCCCCGCGCAGGGCCAGATCGACGGTGTCGTAACCCACCCCCATGACCTCCGGGACCGCGAGCGCGGCCAGGCCTGCCACCAGCCCCCCAAGTGCCATCCTGGGTCCCACTGCCAGTCCAGGCAACAGAGCGCCGACCCGCAGCAGGGAGTGCGTAAAAATCGCCGCCAGGGTCCCGGCCACCAGCCCGGTGAGCAACACCAGGGGCAGCCCCGCGAGGGAGTCGAAGTGCACCGCCGGGACCGATAGGACCGGTTCAGCGCCGAACACGGCCCGGGACAGCGCCGCAGCGCTCGCCGCGGCCAGGATCACCGGGGTGAAGCCGCTGATGGTGTACTCCATCATCACCACCTCCATGGCGAAGATAACCCCCGCCAGGGGCGTATTGAACGAGGCCGCGATAGAGGCGGCGACGCCGCAACCCACCAGGGTCCGGACCACGTTATTGGGCAGGCCCAGGCCGACCCCTAGGAGGCTACCGGAGGCTGCACCCAGGTGCACCCCGGGACCCTCGCGTCCCACGGAATGCCCGGCCACGATAGAGATCGAGGCCCCAACGAACTGCATGACCGCGTTGCGCAGGGGTAGATGGGCCTGGTGATGGGCAAGTCGGTCGAGGACATGCACGATCCCCACCCCTCGCGCCTTGGGTGCGGCCAGGTGCATCAGGCCACCGACCAGGATACCCCCGGCGACACAGAGGCCGAGCCGCCACCAGGGCGACAGGGCCTCGTAGCCCTCGGTCCCGGCGCCGGACAGCAGGCCCGACTGGGCGGTCTCGATCCCGAATCGGAAGGCGACCAGGACAGCGCCGGCGACCAACCCGCAGAGCAACCCGAGCATGGCCAGGAGCAGACCGCCATCCGGCCCGGACAGGCGCACACGTAGGTGATCGAGCAGGCGACGAAGGCGTGTAGACCAAGACATCAGGGCATTCTACGACCTGGCGGCGGATCCGGCAGACTTGCAGTCCCATTGGGGGAAGCATAGACCCCGCCCTCCACACCCCCCGGGCAGCAGAGCCCCGATGGGCCGCGGTCAGAACCCGATGAACCTGAAGAAGAGCAGTTCAGCCGCAGATGAACGCAAATAGACGCACATCAACAAGGGCTTGGTGTCGGCGGCTGACTCACCCAGCGAGTGTCGTCCCAGCAGACGCAGAGACCTCGGCTTTCCCGGGCTTTACTGCACTCAAGCGCCTTGTGGCCAGAACGATTACACCTTGGAAGCTGTTCTTTTGTACAGTATCATCGCCTGTCGAGCCCGAGTGACGCTTTCCGCCGGCTCGCGCCAAACAGCACAACTGGAGCACCGTATCGTGATCGAGATCGAATACATCGTCAAAGACCGCAAGGGGACAGAGAGATTGCGCACCACCGACAAGAAGGCCGCCGACGCCTACGACAAGGCCCTGGAGAACGCCGAGCGCCTGGCCGATCTGCTGCGCCATGACGGGATCCTGCCGAACCTACCGGAGCACGACCTCGAAGAGCTCACCATCTACCTGGCGCAGAATGCCCGCAACGTCGAGCGCATCCTCAAGGGCAAGGAGGCAGAGTACGGCAACGAGGCAGCGGACAGCGACCCCGACGTCGCACCGGCGGACAACGTCGCCCGCCTCAAGTCCGCGGGCTGAACGGCGCTACCGCCTCGGATAGACTGCCGGCCTTCGAAACTGCAAACGCAGTTCGACGCCACGGGAGCGGCCGATGGACACCACTGTGATCGCTCGGCCCGCCGACCCTCACGCCTAGCACCATGTCCAACACCAGTTTCAACTACCTGGCCGCGGAGAAGACCGAACTATACCGTGCGGTCATGCAGGCATTCTCCGAGGCCAAGGAGCAGTTCCTCGTCCATTTGCGGCCGGAGGACATCCTCGGGCGAACGGCGCAGGATGGTCGGCGACCGGATCTCGAATCCATCCAGTCGGCCCTCAACCAACTGGTGGAATGGGGCAACCTACAGGCCGAGCCCGACACCAGCCGGGTCACCACCGTAGAGGACTTCTATCGCGCCCGCTATCTGTATCAGATCACCCGCGAGGGCGAAGCGGCCCAGGCCGCCCTGGCCACCTTCGAGCGCATGCTTGGCCACCAGGGCGCGCTCCAATCCGTGGCGCTGGCCGACATCGCCAACCAGCTCCGGGCGCTGGACACTCTACTCGGCGCCGACGGCACGCGGAACGCTCAAGACCCCGCTAAGGCCCACCTGCTCCTACGCGACATCACCCGAGTGTTCGCCGACCTCGCCGACAACGCCCGCGACTTCATGGCCGGACTGGCCCGCGGCCTCGATCTGCGCACGACCGAGCGCGACGCCTTCATTGCCTATAAGGACCGGCTGCTCGGCTACCTGCGCCAATTCATCGGCGATTTGGTGACCCGCTCCACCGAGATCTCCCAGCTGATCCTCGCCATCCAGGCATCCCCCGGCTTCCTACCCCTGATCGAACGAATCAGCGAACGCGAGGCGGCCGACCTGGCCCCAACGCCGGATGCGGCGGTGCCGGACGGAGCCGCACCGGACGCCGCCAAGGCCAAGGCCCTGGCCGAATGGCAGGCGCGTTGGGCCGGGCTCCAGGCCTGGTTCATCGGCGCCCAGGACTCGCCCTGTCAGGCCGAGTTGCTGCGTGGGCGGGCGCGCCGGGCCATCTCCGACCTGCTCGACGCCATCGTCCAACTCAACGAGCGCCGCCTGGGACGCAGCGACCGATCCGCAGACTTCCGCACCCTCGCCGTTTGGTTCATGGATTGTGAGGACGAGGCACAGGCCCATAGGCTGTGGCGCGCAACATTCGGCCTGAGCCCGGCCCGGCACCTCGGCATCGACTCCGAGACCTTGACCTCCCGGGACGCGGTGCCGATCCCGGCGGCGCGGCGCTGGTCGGAGGCCCCGCCCTTGAGCATCAGCCCCCGGTTGCGCGAGACCGGCAGCTATCGGAAGCGTGGCGCACCACCCAAGGTGCGGGACCGTGGCGACGACAAGCGCAGACTCCAGGGGCTGCTCGCCCGCGAGAGTCTCGAGGCCCGCACCGCACGCCGACGCCTCGCCACCGGCGAAGAGACCCGACTCAGTGCCATCGGCACCCTGGAGCCGGCTGCCTTCGTCCTGTTCCTGCGCCTGCTGGGCGAGGCCCTGGCCGCCGCCTCAGATCCGGAGCGACCGGTCGAGACCGTCACCGGCGACGGCGCCATCCGCATCAGACTCGCGCCCCTTGGGCCCGAGACCAGGGCCGCCATCGAGACCCCAGCGGGCACTTTCACGGGACGCGACTATCGGGTACGCATCACCGATCTGGAGGCGGGCACCGAGGACCTGCCACCCCGACCCGAGCGACGCGACAACCTAGGCGTCGCGGCGTGAACGCCGACGACCCGACGCCGGACTCGAGTCTCGGCGACCGTCTCGATCAGGTCCGGCTCGACGAGCGCCGTCGGGCCTTTCGCGCACTGCTGATGCAACCGCTGCTCTACGCCGACCACCCGGCCTACGCCCTGGTCAAACGCCATATCGACTGGCTGCGCGCCTGGTTGATGCAGGAGAGCCGCTGGGACCTGCGACTGGAGGCTGACTTTGCCCGACTGGCCAAGACCGCCCCGGACCGGGACGACGGTAGCCGTGCGGCCCGCCCGGGCACACGCCCCGCCGACCTGCCCTTCACCCGCCGCCGCTATGCCCTGCTGTGCCTGGTCCTGGCCGGGCTGGAGCGCAGCGAGCTGCAAACCACCCTCGGCCGTCTCGGTAAGGCGGCCCTGGATCAGGCCACGGACCCGAGGCTCGCGGCCGGAGGCATGATCTTCGAGCTACGCACCCAGGAGGACCGCCGCGACCTGGTGGCCGTGGTCCGGCTGCTGCTCCAGCTCGGTGTCCTCGCCCGGGTCGCCGGCGATGAGGACGCCTATGTCAGGAACAGCGAACGCGACGTCCTTTACGACATCGACCGGCGCATCCTCTCCGCCCTGCTGGTCACCCGCCGCGGCCCGTCCCTGGTCATCGCCCTCGATGGGTCCCACGAGACCCTGGACCAGCGCATCGAGGCTACCACGGCCCGCTTCGTCGCCGACACCCCGGATGCGCGCAACCGCGAGATGCGCCAACGCCTCACCGAGCGCCTGCTCGACGACCCGGTGCTCTACCTCGCCGACCTGAACGACGAGGAGCGCGCCTACCTGGCCAACCAACGCCACGCCATCGTGCAACGCATCGAGCACGCCACCGGGATGGTCCCGGAGATCCGCGCCGAGGGCATCGCCATGCTCGACCCGCTCGGCGATCTCAGCGACCAACCCATGCCCAGCGAGGGCACCGAGGGCCATATCTCACTCCTGCTCGCCGACCTGTTGGCCCACTTTGCCCGCGACGGCGACGGCGGCGGAGCACTCCCCTGGGCAGAGGTCTACACCGCCTATCGCCACTGGGTCGAGCAATACGGCCGCTATTGGAAGAAGGCCGCCAAGGAGACAGGGGCCGAACGGACCTTCGCCCGACAGGCCGCGGAGCGCCTGAGCGGGCTGGGGCTGGCCCGCTTGCAGGACGACGGCATCCAACCCCTGCCTGCCGTGTCCCGTTATGCCCTATCCGCGCCACGCATCGCGAAGGCTGGGACCTCGAACCCTCGGCCTGGTGAGGAAGACGTTAGGGTTCCTTGAGCAACCCGCATCGTCGCAAATCCATTTTGGGGGTAGTCCCCTGCGGCGTGGGATCTGAATCGCGAGGGAGAATGTGCCTTGTCCAGCGCTACACCCAGGGAATCCAGCGCGGCGATCAGGTGGTTGAAGAGGAATGCCGGCGGCTCACCAACACGCGGCAAGACGCCGCGCATCCCGGTGCCGGCCGGAGGCCGGCGCTCCAACAGGGCGATTGCACATGATCATCGACAGACGCCTACCCCGTCCGGTCCTCAGCGGCACAATCCAAGCATCTGCCCTCCGACAAGGCTCCCATGAAGGCTTAAACTACGTGCTTGTTCTTAACTGGAGGTGCCAACGTGATGCGCAACATGACAACGCTTTCCTGCACGCTATCTCTGACCCTATTGGCCAGTATCCTGGCAACCCCCGCCGTTGCCGGCGAGGACGCGTCCCTGGGGCTGGTCTCGTGGATGGGTCGACTTCAGTATTACACGCATAAGCTTGGGCTCGCCGTGAACGCCGAGAACCGGGGGCTCCAGGGCTACTATGTCCACGAGGTCGAGGAGGTCATCGAACAGACTCGAGGAGATCAAAGAGGCGGGCGGGATCGAGATCGGTAATTTGGTCAAGGTCAAACTGGTACCGGCGTTCGAGACCCTGGAGGGCGCCGTGGAGGTCGGCGATCAGGCACAGATCAGCCTGGCCTACGATGGATTGCTGGCCGCCTGTAACACCTGCCATAAGGCCGCCAACCGTCCCTATCTCCACATCGTCCGCCACAACGACAACCCGTACCTGCAGGACTTCTCTCCGACACCCTGACCGGCCCATTGCGTGGTCGCTTCACCGGATGCCGCAGGGCACTACTATCGTTCAACGGTAGGGTGGATAAGCGAAGCGCATCCGCCGAAGGCGCCGCGCTACCTCGTGGTAATGCCGAGCGGCAACGAGGGGCTTGGGGCGCGGTCGCTTCGGCTCGCCTACGCGCGGCGAGACGCCGCGCATCCCAGTGCCGGCCGGAGGCCGGCGCTCCAACGCCGTGGTACTCCACGCCAAGGGATCAGTGTTTGTCCCATGACGCTGACCATCGGGGCCACAGAACGGAACTAGCCGAGCTGGACGCGTCATGAGGTGCGCCAAAACGGTATGCTCCCGCCCCGAATCCTTCGTACGCCCGCCAGAAACCCGCGACCACCCCATCCATGACCGACTCCCCTCCCCTGCCCCAACCGCTACGCCCGCGTTGGCAACCGCTGCGGTTGGGTCTGGTGGACATCTTCCATTACGACGACGAGGAGATCTGGCTGCGCGACGGCAACCTGCTGCTGCGCGGCAACAACGGCACCGGCAAGTCCAAGGTGCTCGCCCTGACCCTGCCGTTCCTGCTCGACGGCCAACTGACCCCTGCCCGCGTGGAGCCCGACGGCGACCCGGGCAAGCGCATGGAGTGGAACCTGTTGCTCGGCGGTCAGTACCAGGAGCGCCAGGGCTATGTCTGGATGGAGTTCGGGCGCCTCACGGAGGCCGGTGCTGAATACTGCACCATCGGCTGCGGCCTGCGCGCGGTGGCAGGACGCGGGGCACCAGAGCGATGGTTCTTCGTTACGCCGCAGCGTATCCGGAAGCAACTCTGGCTTCTGGATGCCAACCGCCGCACCCTCTCCAGGGACAGGCTGTTCGAGGCCCTGGGCGACCGGGGCGAGCTGTTCACCAGCGCGGCCCTCTACCGGGATGCGGTCGACCGGCGCCTGTTCGGCCTCGGCCGGCCGCGTTACGAGGCCCTGATCAACCTGATGCTCCAACTGCGCCAGCCGCAGTTGTCGAAGCGCCCGGACGAGCGCGCCCTGTCGTCCGCCCTCACCGAGGCCCTGCCGCCGATCGACGCGGCGGTGCTCAACGACGTGGCCGACGCCTTCCGCAACCTGCAAGAGGAACGCAAGACCCTCGACGGCCTGAGCGAAGCACGCACCTCGGTGGGAGACTTCCTGCTCCACTACCAACGCTACTGCGCGGTGGCCGCACGCCGCCGCGCCGAGTCCCTGCGCCAGGCCCAGAGCGCCTGGGACAAGGTGAGCGCCGAACTGCGCGAGACCGCCGATGCTCTGTCCGGCGCCAAAGCACGCCCATGTGCACGAGCAGAAGCGCCAGGAGTTCCTCGACCTCAAGCTGGATCAGGCCCGCACCCACCTACAGACCCTGCGCGACAGCCCGGAGATGCGCGACGCGACCCGCCTGAAGGAGGTCCGGGAGCGGGCAGAGGAACGGGCCAAGGTCACCCTTGGCCTGACCACCAGGCTCGCCCAACTCGACCAGGACCTCGCCCGCCAGGAGACGCGCCTGAGCAGCGAACGCAGCGCCTGCACCGAGGCCGCCACGGCCCTGCAGGGGCTGCAACGGGACTGGCGCGGACCGGCCGTCGATGCCGGCATCGCCACCACCCACGACCAGAGCCTCGCACCCCTGGAGCTACCCGATGGCGGGCAACGCACCGTCAGCGGCAGCGACCCCACCATCGACGCCGCCAAGCGACGCCTCGACGAGCAGGTACAACGCCGCCGCAACGGGCTCGACCGCCTAGGGGAGTTGAACCGCGCACTGGCACTGGCCCAGCAGCGGGAGCAGACCGATCGCGAACGCCGCCAGTCGGCCCAGGACGAGGCCGCACGTCTGGACCAGGACCGCGCCGGCGCCGCCCAGGCCGTCGATGAGGCGTCGGCGGCCCTGGTCAAGGCCCTGCGCCAAGCGCTTGCGGGCAACCGGGAGCTGTGCCTCGCCGACCCCGAGGACCTGCTCGCCGAGCTGACCGACTGGTGTGTAACCCTGGACGGCAACAACCCGGTGCAGCATCGGCTCCACGCCACCTACACGGCGGCACGCGACCGACTCACCAGCGCCCGTGGCGAGGCCCAACGCCAGCTCGCCGCGGCCCAGGCCGAGGCCGAGGCACTGATCGACGAGCGTCGCCGGATCGAGGCCGGCGAGCTGGCCGTCCCGCCGCCGCCCTACACCCGCGACGCGCAGGCCCGCACCGGGCGCCTGGGCGCCCCCCTCTGGCAACTCATCGACTTCGACGACCGGCTCGGCAGCGACGAGCGCGCCGGTCTGGAGGCGGCACTGGAGGCGAGCGGGTTGCTCGACGCCTGGCTGCAACCCAACGGCGAGCTGCACGACGCCGCCACCTGGGACTGCCTGCTCACGGCCATCGCGCCGGCCGACCGGGGGCTGGACCAGGTCCTGGCGGTCGCCATCGATGCCAAGGACCAGGCCGCGTCCGGCATCGCCCCCGAGACCGTGACCGCGGTGCTCGCCGGCATCGGCTGGGGCGAGCAGCCGCACCCGGCCTGGGTGGGGGCCGACGGCGCTTGGAGACTCGGCCCGGCCCAGGGTGCCTGGGGCAAGCCCGAGCCCACCTACATCGGCCATACGGCCCGTGAGGCGGCCCGCCGCCGTCGCCTGGACGAGATCGCCCAGGCCCTGTCGGCACTCGAGGAACAGATCCGCAGCCTGTCGGAGCAGATCGCCGAGGGCGAACGACGCAGCGAGCGGCTCGACCGGGAGTGGCGTGCCCTGCCGGACGAGCGCGACCTGCGCGCCGCCCACCAGCGTCACGCCGACCTCGCCGAGCGCCTGGCCAGGCAGCGCGAGGCCGTCGAGCATCTGTCCCAGGTCCTGACCCAGAGCCGCGCCGAGGCCGAGCGCTGCCGCGACGCCCGGGACAAGGCCGCCCTGGACCTCGACCTACCCGCTGAGCCCGAGGCACTGAAGTCGGTCGACAAAGCCCTGGGACGCTACGAGCGTCATGCCGCCGGCTTCTGGCCCACCCTACGCCACCATTGGGACCGCCTGCGCCAGGTGCGCGACCTGGTCGAACAGCGCACCGAGTTGGCCGAACGCCGGGCGGAACAACGCGACGAGCTCGACCAGGCCAAGACCGCCCAGCGGGCCGCCGAGGAGACCTGGCACACCCTGCGCGAGACCGTCGGCGAGCGCGTCGACCAGTTGCAGCGCCGTATCGCCGAGGGCGAGGACCGGATCAGGGACTTCGAGCGCCAGCGCAAGGACAACAACGCCAAGCTGGTCGAGGCCGCGGCAAGCGTCAGCCAGCTCGTCGAACGCCACGACCGTTTGACCACAGGCCTGGGCGAGCGCGACCAGGAGCGCCGACTGGCCGTGGACGGCCTGGCCCGATTCGCTGCCACCGGCCTGCTGCGCATCGCCGCGCCTGACATCGAGGTCACGGAGCGCGACGGCCCCTGGCCCATCGACCCTGGGGTGCGGCTCGCCCGGCGGGTGGAGCAGACGCTCAGCCAGGTCACCCACGACGACAATGCCTGGCGCCGGCAGCAACAGGGCCTGCACGACCGCTTCCAGCCCCTGCAACAAACCCTGTCGCGCTATGGCCACTCCGCCGGCATCGAACAGGACGGTGAGTTGCTGCTGGTGCGGGTCCTGTTCCAGGCGCGCCCCTGCGGCCCGGACGAGCTGGCGGCGCACCTGGACACCGAGGTGGCCGAACGCAAGGCCCTGCTCGACGCCAAGGAGCGCGAGCTGCTCGAGGCCCACCTGATGAGCGACGTGGCGACCCACTTGCAGCAGCTCATTGGCGACGGCGAGCGCATGGTCGGGCGCATCAATCGCGAGCTGGCGAACCGCCCCACCAGCACCGGGATGAAGCTGCGCCTCGCCTGGGTGCCCCTGGACGAAGAGGCCGGCGCCGCCCCGGTGGGGCTCGGCGAGGCACGCAAACGCCTGTTGCGGCAGACCGTCGCCGCCTGGTCCGAGGAGGATCGCCGTGCGGTCGGCGAGTTCCTGCAAAGACGCATCGACGACGTACGCCAGGCGGACGACGCCGGCACCCTGATCGAGCACCTGGCCCAGGCCCTGGACTATCGCCGCTGGCACCGCTTCACCGTCGAGCGCTGGCAGGGCGGCAAGTGGCGCCCAGCCTATGGCCCCGCCTCCGGCGGCGAGCGCGCCCTGGTCGTGACCCTGCCCCTGTTCGCCGCCGCCTCCAGTCACTACAGCAGCGCCGCCCCCGAGGCGCCACGACTGGTCATGCTCGACGAGGCCTTCGCCGGCATCGACGACGACTCCCGCGCCAAGTGCCTCGGGCTCATGGCCCAGTTCGACCTCGACTTCGTCCTCACCAGCGAGCGCGAATGGGGCTGCTATGCCGAGGTACCTGGGCTGGCCATCGCCCAACTGGTCCGCCACGAGGGCATCGACGCGGTCTATCTCTCGCGCTGGACCTGGGACGGGCATCAGCGCCGCATCGCCGAGCCCCCACCCACTCCCCCGCCGCCGGTTATCGGGGACCCAGACCCTGAGGCGATCCCTGCGGCCCAGCCCGATGCCGTCCAGCAAGACCTCTTCTGAACCGGGCGGCATCGACCTGGCACGCCTGCGCCTGCTGCTCGATCGCCCGCAGCTCCTACGGGTGGTCGATGCCCTGCGCGACCGACTCGAACGGGGCGGTGCCGAGCGGGTCTCCATCGCCGACCCGACCGAGCCGGAGCGCCGCGCCCTGGACGACCTGCTGGGCCGCCCCCCCAGCGCCGGCAAGCGCCTGAGCGTCTCTCTGGATCAGCTCGACGCCGTCCTTCGACGCGCCGGCATCGCCCCGGACCTGAAGAGCGCCATCGCCGCCCTGCGCGGCCCATTGCGCGACCGTCCCGGCGAGCGGGAGCGAACGCTCGCCGCCTGGCGCACCCTGTTCGAACGACACCGCGACACGGTCCGGCACCTCGGGGCCTCCACCTGGCTCGATGGGCTGGAGACCGACGGGCTGTTGAAGCGAGTGGCAGGAGCCGACCCGGAACGGGCCGACACCCTGCTCCACCAGGCCCTCGGTATCCTGCAACGCCTCCCGGCCCGGGGCACCGCACTCAGTACCCTGGCCGCGGACTGCCTCGGCGACGCCCACGGACTGGATCCCGGGCGCCCGGTGGCAAGCCTGCTGCGCCGCGCCCTGACCGTGAACGCCCAGACATCCGATGCCTCGGACGACGAGCTGTGGGCCTCGGTGGGCGTGCTCGTCGGCGGCGGCATCACCAGCACCGCCCTAATCCTCAACCTGACCGCCGCTGGCGAGGGCGCCCTGGCGACCGGCGTGCGCGCCGCGGCTGCCGTCGGAGAGCCCATCTATCTCACCCTGCGTCAACTGGTGCATCAGCCAGTCCAGTGGTGCCTCGGCGCCGACCCCATCTCGGTCTGCGAGAACCCGGCCGTGGTCGCCGAGGCCGCGAATCGGCTCGGCAGCGCCTGTCGCCCACTGATCTGCACCCAGGGCCAACCCAGCACGGCGGTCACCACCCTACTCAGGCAGCTTGCACAGGCCGGCGCGCTGATCCGCTACCACGGCGACTTCGACTGGGCCGGCATCCGCATCGCCAATGGGGTCATCGCACGCCATGGTGCCATGCCCTGGCGCATGGAGACCGCTGACTACTTGTCTGCGCAGGACTCAGGAAAGCGGCTGAGCGACGACGGGGTGGACGCGTCCTGGGACCCTGATTTGGCAACGGCCATGCGCGACCGCGGCCAGGCCATCGAGGAAGAGCGACTGCTCGATGGACTGCTTGGCGATCTACGAACCTAACCCAGGAGGCGACACAACCAATTTGACCGCCCACCGTGCGGGTTCGAGAACCAAACCCGCGCGGTTGTGGCAGAATTCGGCGCAGACCAACCGTCGGCAGGAGCGCCGGACAACAACCGATCACCCCGGGAAAAGCAATTCGGCCGCAAATCACGCAAATTAACGCCAATCATCAGTAGCTCAGGAGAAATTCGGAAATCTCAAGGGCAATCGAGCAGGACGATCAGGAGCGGAGCGACAGAGTCGCTGATGCGCCTTGCGGGTCCGCTTGCTTGACCCCCAAAGCCTTGTTTATTTGCGTTTTTTGCATTCATTTGCGGCAAAACTCCTCTTTTTAGGATCACCGCCAGACCGCACGGTCGCCACGCCCATGCCCCGCTCCTTCCCTTGTCCTCAAAGTACGCGCCGGCGACGTTCGTCGATGCATCTCGCCGGTTATTGGCTTGGATGTCTCGCGAGCCTCATGGTCCCAGTCGCGGCGGTAGGCGCCGGCCCCGTCCCAAGCGTCGACGATCTGCTCCAGCTGCCCTTCCAAGACGTGCTCGCGGTGCGCATCCGCTCCGCGGGCAAGCGCGAGGAGGAGGTCCGCGATATCCCGGCCAGCGTGACCATCGTCACTCGCCAGGAGATCGAGCGCTACGGGTGGGTCACCTTCGAGGAGGTACTGCGCAACGTCCCCGGCTTCTACCTACTGGACAATATCGAGGACCGCTACATCGGGACCCGCGGTGCGGCGGGCGGGGGCGTTCAGTTCCTGGTCAACGGCATCTCGCAGCACCCCTCACTGCAGAAGACCCTGACGGGCACCGAGATCGCGCGGCTGGACATCCCCGTCGAATCCATCGATCGGATCGAGGTCATCCGCGGGCCCATGTCGGTGATTTACGGCAACAACGCCTTCCAGGGCGTCATCAACGTCGTGACCAACGCCATCGACCAGAGCGGTCCCCGGGCCTCGGCAAGCCTGGGGACCCACCAGAGCGGACGCCTGTTCGGCCGTGCCGGTGCGGTCTTCGAGGATGGCTTCATCGTGCTCAACGCCGGCGGCTACCAGACTGGAGGGCTCACGGGCGCCTACGCGGACATGATGGGCCCCGGGCAGCTCGCGGCGCTAAGCCCGGCCATGCACCGCACCATGGACGGCGACATGGATCAACGCCAAGGCAGTCTCGACCTGTCCGCCCAATGGCAAGGCTGGCAGGCCAATGTTCGCCTCAACCGGCGCGACTACGGCCTCTATGCCTTCAGCCCCCCCTTCGACCAGGGTACGCGCGTGCAGCTCGATACCCTGCACGCCTCCCTCGGCTATTCCCACCGCTTCAGCGACGACCTTGGGCTCAAGATCACCGGCATCTACAGCACGGAGCGCTATAACGCCTACCAGATCGACCTCCTATTCCCCGGGTTCGGCGGGGATCAACGCCAGGACTCGCGGCGCGCGGAGCTCGAGATGGATCTGCATTGGCGGCCGACGGCGAGCCTCGACGCCATCGCCGGCTACCGCCTGCTGCACATCGACGGGGTCGAGAACCGGCCCTCTATACCGCCCTTGATCGATGATCGGATTGAGCTGGCGCCCGTGACCACCCACGACCTCTTCGCCCAGGTAAGTTGGCGCATCGCCGAGCCCCTGCGCCTGATCGGTGGCGTGCGGGTGAGCCTCCTACCGGACGCATACCGGCAAATGCGGCGGCAACGTACGGACCCGGTGCCGGTTCTGTTATCGGTGGCCAACGACGACCCCACGCAGATCAATGGCCAGATCGCCTTGCTCTGGACCCCGAGGCCTGACCAGGTCTTGAAGCTGTCCTGGGGGACGGCGTCGCAGGACACGGACCAAATCAATGTTCCCGAGCCCGAACGCATCCACACCCTGGAGGCCAACTACACCCTGACCCGACCGCGCTGGATGCTCACGGCCGGCCTGTTCCAGAACCGCTTGAGCCAACTGGTGCGCACCATCCAGCGAGTCGACCCCCAGACCGACCTTTACATCACCGTCGACGACAACTCCGGGCGCTGGCGCACCCGCGGCCTGGAGCTGATCGCCGAGGCCCGGCCGCTGCAGGGACTCAACATAAGTGCCAGCCTCACCTGGCAGCAGACCGAGGACAAGAACACCGGGGTCGATCCGGGCTATTCGCCGGCCCTGCTGGGCAAGCTCAAGGCGAGCTGGAGCCACGGGCCCATGACCTATGCCGCCTACGCCCACTACGTCGACGGCATGGATGCGGACTGGGACTTTGTCACGGGTGCCGAGCCGGGTGTGGTGAGGCGCATTGGCGAGCCGGTGCCCGGCTACTGGAACCTCGGACTCAACCTGCGTTGGGACCCGACGGGCCCGGGGCCCTACGCGGCCCTCAACGTCTCGAACCTGCTCGACGGCGAGAACCGCTACCCCGCCAACGAGCTGACGGACTTCGAGCGCGGCCTGATCGGGCCCGGCCGGATCGTCACCGCTACCATCGGCTACGCGTTCTGACGCCCCATGCGCCGCAAGCCCCGTCGACGCCTTGGGTCCTCCCCGATGCTAAGGTCAGCTCCGAATCCGTGCCCGGGACTCAAGGCGCCGCGCGGCGACCGTGTCCCCTCTTGCCCCGACTGTCCATGCACCCGCTGCTACGGTTGAGATTAGGCCTGACGCTTTGCCTGGCCCTGGCCCTGGCCTTGGCCCTGCTGCCGGCTGCGAGCTCGTCTGCTGACGACATGGCCCAGCGGCTCAAGGTCGTCTATCTCTTCAATTTCACACGCTACATCGATTGGCCGGATGCCTCGGTCGGCGACGACTTTGCCATTGCAGTCGCGGGTGATGCCCATCTGGCCGAGGCGCTGCGGGCACTGGAACATCGGGATGAGCGCGCCGAGGGGCGGCCCATCCGCGTGCGAGCACTCGACGCCGGGAGCCGCTTCGATGACGCACAGATCCTGTTCGTCGGTGCGGGGGCGGTGTCCGAGCTGCCCCGAATTCGCGCACACACGGACGGTAAGCCGATCCTGCTGGTGGGCGACAGCCCAGGACTGGCCAAACGCGGCATCGCCATCAACTTCTTCCTCCAGCGGGACATCCTCGGTGCCGGAGAACAGTTGCGCTTCGAGATCCACCCCGCCGCACTGGATGGTCGCGGCCTCAAGGTCAAGGCCGATCTCTACGACGTGGCGGAGATCGTCCCGTGAGGCAGCCGCCGTCCATCCGCCGCCGGCTGCTGCTGGCGCTCATGCTGATGACCCTGCTGACGCTCGCCATGGCCACCGGACTTTCGGCGCTCATGGACCTGCGCCTGTTCCGCGACCACATGTTGCGCGATCTGCAGGTGCTGGCCGCGGTGGTGGGCGAGAGTTGCGTCTCCGCCCTGGTCTTCAACAGCAAGGAGAGCGCGGAGCAAAGACTCGCCACGCTGGCGGGCGAGTACCAGATCCGCTCCGCCACGCTGTACGATGCCCAGCACCAACCCTTCGCGCTCTGGCAGCGCTCCCCCTCGGTGCCGCACTCCAACGTCGGCGACGGCATTGAGATTGCGTACCCCCTACGCTTCGACGAGCGACCTGTCGGCCGCTTGGTGCTCACCGTGCGGCTCGACGAGCTGGAGCGGCAGGCCCGCACCTATGCCTGGCTCGCGGCGGCCGTCGCCCTGCTGACGCTGGCCGTCGCACTGACGACCGCGCTGCGCCTGCAACGACGCATCGCGCGGCCGATTATGGAGCTGGAGGGCGCCGTCCGGGCCGTCTCGGAGCGGGAGGATTTTTCACTGCGGGTACCGGTGCTACGCGCCGAGCGTGAAGTCCATGGCCTAGCTCAGACCTTCAACCGCATGCTGATGCAGATCGAGCAGCGCGAGGCGGCCCTGGGCGAGGCCAACACCGCGCTGCGGCGGCTCGCGAGCGACCTGGCGATGTCGGAGGAGGCCGAGAAGGCCCGCCTAGCCGATGAGCTGCACGACAGCCCGATGCAGAAGCTGGCCCTGGCGCAGATGCAGATCGACGCCGGTGCCGACTGCAACGGGACCGCCGGAATGGATCGGGCGGAGGCGCAAAAGCAGCTCGCGGCGGGTATTCAACTGATGCGCGAGGCCATCGACGAGTTGCGCACCCTGCAGTTCGAGCTGAGCCCGCCGGTACTGCACCAGCGCGGCCTCGCCGCCGCCCTGGACTGGCTCGCCGCCGACACCCGTGAGCGTTGGGGCATCGCTTTGACCTGCTCCGTCGCTGCGGACCTGCCGGCCCTCGATCGTCGCCAGTCCACGGTCCTATTCCGCTGTGCCCGCGAGCTGGTCAACAACCTGATCAAGCATGCCGGTGCCCGTAACGGCACCATCGAGCTCGCGGCGGCCGAGGAGGTGATAGAGCTCTCGGTCGAGGACGACGGACGTGGCTTCGACCGCATCGAGGGCAACTTGAGCGCGTCCAATGGCTACGGACTCGACAGTATCCGCGAGCGGCTGGCACTGCTCGGCGGCAACCTCGAGATCCACTCCTCTGCCACCGGATCGCGGCTCATCGTGCGGCTGCCGCTGTCGCCCGACAACCCGGCGGAGGGTTCGGACAACCCTAAATCGCCCCGGCCGTAGGGTGGGTCAAGCGAAGCGGACCCACCAAACCCGCCATTGCGGTTGAGCGACCTGCATCCAAAGGGGCATGGTCGTATGATGGCAACGACCGCAACCCGCCGAGGCGGCGGATCACCACGCGACCGGAGCCGCCCGCGAGCGCGTCGACCCACCGACCACGAACTGCCAATGCCACTGACCTTTCTGCTCTGCGACGATCACGCCCTGTTTCGCGAAGGGCTGGCGGCGTTGCTCGCACGGCAACCAGGCATGCGGGTCATTGCCCAGGCCGAAAACGGCGACGAGGCGGTGCGCCTTGCGGGCGAGCTCAAGCCCGACCTGGCCGTGCTCGACGTGGCCATGCCCGGGATGAGCGGCGTCGATGCCGCCGCGCAAATCCGAGATGTCTCCCCCCAGACCCGCATCATCGCGCTGTCCATGTACGGCGATGCCCACTACCGCCAGCGCATGCTCGACGCCGGCGCCGGCGCCTACGTGCTGAAGAACGATGCCAGCGCCGAGTTGCTGGCGGCGGTGGATGCCGTGCTGCGGGGCGAAACCTACCTCAGCCCGACGCTACGCGACCGAGCGGCCCCGCAACCCCAGCGCAGCGTCGACATCGACATGAACAAACTCACGCCGCGCGAACACGACGTCTTCCGTCTGCTGGCCCTTGGTCGCCGCACCAGGGATATTGCCGATGCCCTCGGCATCAGTGTCAAGACGGTGGAGACCTACCGCAGTCACATCATGCTCAAGCTCGGCGTCGACAACCTCGCGCAACTGGTCAAGGTCGCCATCCGTGCCGGTATCGTCAGCATCGACTGAGGGGCTGCCTGTGCCCGTGCAGTTTGGCGCACCGCTGCGAAGGGCGGACTGCCAGGGGAGGCCGCGTCGAGGGTCGAGCGGACTCCGACGTTTCGAGCGCGCTGAAAGTACGTAGGCCGTGTGGCCGGCCTCTAAACCACCCCCGCATCGCGCTGATCGGGATTTCCCCTAAGGGATTCCCTGACGCCTTTTCCCGACTCCGCTTCCTGATTGTTCACCTCGGGCACCTCTCCTAGACTCACGCTCTCTGGAGGTATCGACGCATCGGCGTGCGAAATAGAGTGCTGATCCCTATGACCGACAGGGTGGGAACAGGCAACGTCGTCGCCGCGATACCTGCAAAGGGAGAAAGGGGGTCAATACCCTCTTGGGCCATCGTTTGTCGGATTAACGTGGTTGACCCCATTCCGTAACAGCACGGCGGCGAACCAGCCAGGCGGTCAAGCCAATAGCCCGAACCACGGCTCAATAGACACCCCACTCACTTGTACAGGAGATCGACAATGCACATGTCAAAACTCATCCTCGGCACAGCTGCCGCTGTCGTGTTTGCATCCGCGGTTTCGGCCGCGGGACTCACAGCGAGCGAGAGCATGAGCTGCAAACTCACCAATGTCGCAAAGGATACAGTGCTCTATAACGGCGAATGTACCGTCACTCAGGAGGTCACCGGGACCTCGAATATCTACACGGTCAAGATGGGATCTGGAGAGCCCTTCCTGTTCGCGACCTCCGACGGGAAGACCTGGATGCACGGCCCAGAGGAGGTCCAATTCAGGGATCTGGGCAAAGGCGGCATCTTCAAGTGGTCGGATTTCGCACTCGCTGTCGCGGAGTAAACTAACGCTAGACAAAAGCGGTCGGATCCGCAGGGCGAAAGGGGTCTGACCCGAATGGCGCTTAGTTAAGCGGAAGGGCTGTACAATCAGTTGGTTAGGATTCTACGGGGAAGCAGCCGGATGAAGAGACTGGGATCTTCCACCCGGCTTTAGCGGATTCAAGCCGTTTGGCCCGCGTTTTCCGTTGAATTAGGGATATCGTAACCAACTATTTTTTCATGCCTAACCCGTTAACTAAGCGCCATTCGGGTCAGATCCCTTTTTTTGATCGGTAGGCGGAGAAGCTTGCTATCGGAGCGCGCCTTGCAGCGTCCACACCAACATTGCGAATGGCGGCGCGGTGGAACCGCTTCGCTTGTTCCACCCTACGCAGGTTGCGTTTCAGCGCGTTCCGACAGTCCCGGTGATCCCCATGAAGCTCGATAAGCCCGCGCTCGCAATCGCCGCCGGATTCTTCCTGCTCTGGCTCTGCGTCCTCTACGCGGGCGCGGATCACCCACCCCCACTTGGATTTGTATGGCTCGTACTGCTCGATCTGATTGCGTCCGGATTGCTCTACCTGCGGGTCCGGACCTACGCCGATTGGCATGCCGTCCGCCGACCCCACAGGGTTCTTCTAGTGCTACGCGACGGCGCCCTCACGGGGCTCGCCGTTGGAACGGCAACCCTGTTGTTTTCGGTCGCGAGGCTGGGGAGTGTGGTCGCCACGGGCTGGGAGCCCGTCCTCATCTGGCTCATCGTCCTGGCCCTGGTGGGCACCCTCACCTCAGCGGTCGTATATGCCGTCATTTCACTGGCGTGGGGGCGTGGCCTAAGCAGCACCTAGCGAGAACGAGCGTCAGACCCCGTTTTCCCCTTCCTGCACTACGGCGAAATTGGGCGCCGCCGAATCAAAGTCGCCCTACCTTTAACGACGGTTTCCAAACACATGAACAACCTCACCAAGATCACCGCCGCGGCGCTGGCGGCCCTCACCCTGTCGGCCTGCGTCACGGAGGAGAAGATGTCCCGCTCCGAGCCGGCTCTTCGCGACGCGACAAGCGCCGCCGAAAGCGCCTGCATGTCGTCCGTCAATAGCAACTACGGCGGCAACGTGCGCGAGCTTCGCGTGGTCAGCTCCGAGTTCTCCCAGGCCAACTCCACGGTCATGGTGGACGCGGTTGGGGTGCGGGGCGGACAGGCGACGGAGCGCTGGCGCTGCCTCTCCTCCAACGAAGGGCAGGTCGCGGAGCTGCGCGTCGTCGAGTAACCAATTGTTAGGGTCAGTGCTTGACCAGTCTTTCCAAGAGAGAAATCACATGAAGCTATTGGCATCTTACAAGTCCCAGGCCGCCGCGGTTGCGGCGACGGCCTTGTTGCTTGGTTTCGCATCGGTTGCCGCGAAGACCCCTGGCGACGTGGCCGATCTGGTCGGGGCGCGCGGCGCGGGCGGCGAGACGGAACTTGGCAACCGCGGATATACCTACGTGACCATGACCCACGGCGTCCAGTATTGGTGGAACGTCGAGAGCAAGGCGTGCGTCGGGATCAAGGTTGCAGAGGGGCGTTACAAGTCCGTCTCCGCGGCGAACGCATCCCACTGCCATCAGAGCGCGAAAGCGGAAAGCAGTGCGCCGCGTCAGGCCACGAGCGCCGCCGAAACCGCCTGCATGACCGCCGTTAACGGAAACTACGGCGGCAAGGTCGATGACCTGAAGGTGATCCGCTCCGAGTACTCCGAGGCCAACTCCGAGGTGGTGCTGGACGCCGTGGGCGTGCGAGGCGGACCGACGACGGAACGCTGGCGCTGCCTCTCCTCGAACAGCGGCAAGGTCGAGGACCTGCGCGTCGTCGAGTAATGCTGTTCAAGAACGATGTCTGCAGGTGGGCCGGCGAGCAAATCGGCATCCAATAACGGCGAGCGGGGAGCTCGATTTGGACGTCACCAGCCTGGTCGTCGGCCTGCTGATGAGCCTTGTGCTCATCGGCGCCGTCGCCGGCTGGCTCGGCGGGCGGCTGATGCGCGGTGGTGGCTTTGGCCTACCTGGCAACGTCGCCCTCGGCGTGACCGGTGCCTTTGCCGGTGGGTTCCTGTTCGGGCTGGCCCCCCTCAACGTCGAGGACGGGCTGATCGGCGCCCCATTCGCCGCCGCCGCCGGCGCGGCAGTCTTCATCTACATTGGCGGCCTGATTAGGAAGGCCTGATTGGACCCAACAACTACCTCCGAGCCGCCGCGCAATTTCGATAGGTGTTCACAAGTATGATGCGACTCGCGCCAATACTTGCACAATCCATGAATGTTCCGTCCGGCCAACCATGCTTGCTTGAATTTCTAGAATGCGGCGCAATGATTGCCCGTGGTAACTCGGGTCAATCTGACAGGTAATTCCGATAGTGAAAGTCGATTTCGATACCGCAGCCGGTATCCAAGACGGTATTCCAACCTGAACCAGGAGGTCTGCACCATGAAGCGACTCGCGCTAATGATCCTTTCTACCCTGTTCGTCTCCACCCCGCTCTGGGCGGGGGATATCCGCACCGAGCGTGTGCATTTCCAACGGGGCGCGACCAGCGCCGTGGTCGAGGCCTCGATCACTGGGTACGAGACCGTGGACTATCTTCTGGGCGCCCGCAAGGGGCAGAGCATGAACGTGAGCATGGCGACGGACAACGGCGCGAATTACTTCAACATCCTCGCCCCGGATGAGAATGAGGTCGCCATGTTCAACGGCTCGGTTGCCGAGAATCAGTACGAGGGCAAACTCCCCGAGAGCGGCGATTACAAGGTCCGGGTCTATCTGATGCGCAGCGCTGCGCGACGCAGTGAGAAGGCGAACTACCGCCTGGAGATGATCGTTAGCGGCGGTGGGCAGGCTGCCCCCACCAAGCCGAGCGAACCCGAGACCCGCACCGAACGGGTTCAATTCAAGCACGGAGAAACCAAGGACATCGTCAGCGGCCGGCTCCGCGGCGGCGAATCGACGCGCTATCTGCTGCGCGCCCGCGAGGGCCAGTTCCTCACCGTGAGCCTGCTGCCGAGCGACGCCCAGACCCACTTCAATATCTTCGTCCCCGGCGGCAAGATGCTCTACGAGTCCACGGGGGCGGGCAACCAGTATCGTGGCCAGCTCTATCTGAGCGGGGACCATGTAGTGGAGGTGTATGACCTGGGTACGGACGGCTCGGTCTCGGACTATGAAGTCGAATTCGTCATCGAATAGTCGCGCCCGGCATTTTTGGGCCAATCCAATCGCATCCTCCGTCCCGTTCCGCGGGGCCTTTTCCAACCAGCCTAGAGATCATCGATGCTCAACACCAAGCGCCTTTCATCCTACGCACTCACCGCCGGGCTTTGCTTGGGTGCCGCAAGCACCTGGGCTGCCTCGCCCAGCTTCAACTGTGCCAAGGCCACCCACGAGGTGGAGAAGCTGATCTGCAACGACGCGGATCTGGCGAAGCTCGACCGCAGCCTATCCAGCCTATACAGCACCCTGCTGAAACATACCCCGGCGAGTCAGCAGAAGGGGCTCAAGACCGAGCAGCGCGGCTGGGTCAAGGGCCGGGATGACTGCTGGAAGAGCGACGACATGCGCGGCTGCGTGGCCAGTGAGTATCGGTCACGCATCGACGAACTCAAGGACCGCTGATACTTCCGATGGCGAAAAACCTGACGCGCCCGCGTGACCGATGGGCTCGATGGACTGCCCTCGCCACGCTCGGCCTGGCCTGCGCCTCATGCTTCTCTCAGGCCCAAACGATCGAAGGCGAGCCGGACGCACCTTTGGCCGCGAGGGTCTTGGGAGTCGAGGTCCATGCCAGCGACCCGGAGGAGGTGCGGTATTGGATCCTCCGCAAGCTGACTGACCGATATGCCGCTGAGAAGGGCATCGAGGTGACGCAGGGCGAAATCGATGCCTACCTCGACGGCATGGCACGGATCGCCGCGGAGGATCGCAGGCAGCGAGAGGCGCGTCGGGAGGAGATCGAAGGGCGGCTGGCAACCCCTGGTCTGGGCGATGCGGACCGTAAGGCCGTGTCCTCGGAGCTCGACTCGTTGGACCAGCTCCAGCAGAGCCTCGATGATCTGTCCAGCGGCGATAGTGAGGATGCCGAAAAGACACGGCAGACGCGGCGAACCATCGCGGCCGCCTTCATCCGGCAATGGAAGCTCAACCAGGCGCTCTACCAGCAATACGGCGGGCGGATCATCGTCCAGCAGGGCGGCCCGGAGCCGCTGGATGCGTACCGAACCTTCCTCGGGGACGAGCAACGACATGGCGCCTTCGAGTTCCTCGACAGATCGCTGGAAGCGGCCTTTTGGCGGTACTACCTCACCGACTCCATGCACTCCTTCTACCCACCCGGCAGCAAGGAGGAACGGCAGGCCTTTCAGACCCCGTGGTGGCAATGACCAATCGCGTTTGGGACCGGTTCGACGATATACATGCTCCGGCTTTGACCGGCAGCCCTCCCTCGCCCGACCTGGCCCCGCCTACAACAGTGTTTCGCGTCCACTTGAAGCGGTCTATTTCTCAGTCACAAATCCGGAGCGAACCAATGAACCTTTTCAAGCACAACATAGGCAAGACTGACCGCATCGTACGCGTGGTCTTGGGCGCGCTCCTCATTGGGAACGTCTTCTTCGCCCTGCAACACCCGATCGGCTGGATCGGCGTCATCCTGATCGTGACCGGCATTGCTGGCATCTGTCCACTTTACTCGGTACTCGGCTTCAACACGAAGTCCGCCGCCGAGAAGGTTGGCCTCAAGTAACCAAGAGAAAGGAAATAACCATGGAACCAACCAGCATCATCGTCTTTCTGCTCATCGGTGCCGTGGCCGGCTGGCTTGCGGGGCTGCTCATGCGGGGCGGCGGCTTCGGCCTGCTCGGCAACATCGTCGTTGGTGTCGTCGGTGCCGTCCTCGGCGGGTTCCTGTTCGGCCTGCTCGGCATCTCCACCGGTGGTGGGCTGGTCGGCTCACTCATTACCGCGGTGGCAGGTGCCGCGGTTCTGCTCTTCATCGTGGGTTTGGTCAAGAAGGCCTGATACGAGCGTTCCCTTAACTGTTTTCAACTGTGCTTACACTGGAGTCAAACGACGATGCACCACATCCACCCCGTCCAGACCCCTCTTGGCGTCTTGCTGGCCCTGGCACTCGCCGCACCCGGCGCGGCCTTTGCCTACGGCAATAAGGACGCTATCCGGGATTGCGAGAGCCGCATCCAGAGCGAATATGACCTCAGCGACCTACGCGATGCCCACGCTGAGCGGCTCATGGACTCTGATCACCATTACAAGGTTCAAGGCATCGCGAAGGTGGATGGGGACAAACACCCCTGGACTTGCGAGATCAAGAACCGCCATGTGACCGCCGCGGAGTACAGCGGACCCATGCCCAAGGGAATGGGTACCGCCGAGAAGCTGGCGGTAGGCGCCGCGGCAGCGATCGCGGCCGGTTGGATCGGATCCGAGGTAAGCAAGGGCAATGAAAATAGCGAGCCTGAGACGGCTCCCACGGAGAAGTATTCCACGTCCAAGTACGACGCCACCACCAGCCTGCGCTGCTCGCTGAACAAGCCGACTCACGACAAGCGCTGTGCCGCGGGCATCGATCGCGGCCAGTCCGGCTCGGCCACCATCCGCGTCACCACGCCGGTCGGCACCGAGCGTACCCTGAAGTTCCATGCGGACGACGTCACGACACCCGACGGTGGCCGCCTGGATTGGGGGAAGCAAGGAGATGAATGGTATATCGGCATCGACGACAGGGAGTTCTACATCGTTCCCGAGGCTGCAATTTACGGCGGTTGATCTGACCGTTGGCGTTGGCTGGAACCGCGGTTCCGGCCGGCGCGCAGGCGTTGCGTCGTCTTTCTGCTCATCGTCGGTCTGGTCAAGAACGCTTGACCCGATTTCGGCCCCTCGTCGCTATCGGCGGCGTTTTCTCTCGATCACACCAGAACTCAAAGGAGACACTCTATGCGTTTTTGGTCCCCCCTTGCCGCCTTGCTCGCGTTCGCGGCCGTCGACTGCACCGCAACCCCCTTCTGGGGTGCCAAACATTCAGCGCCGGCGGACACGCCGATCGATGCCCTCGCACCGGGAGAGTTCATTTGGGAAGGCAACCTGGAACCAAACGGACCCGTGGTCGTGGTGGTCAGCCTCCCAGAGCAGATGGCCTACGTGTATCGCAACGGCGTGCGCGTCGGCGTGTCCACCGCCAGCACCGGCAAGAAGGGCCACGGGACACCGACGGGCGTGTTCACCATCCTGAATAAGTCGAAGGACCATCACTCCAAGACGTACAACAACGCAGCCATGCCGTTCTCCGAGCGCCTGACCTGGGACGGCGTCGCCCTGCACGCGGGGGGGCTGCCGGGTTACCCATCGTCCCACGGCTGCGTGCACCTGCCGTCGGAGTTCGCGCACCAACTCTTCGGCATCACCCAAAAGGGGACGACTGTGGTGATTGCGGGCCAGTCCACGGCGCCGCGATCCGTGGTCCATCCGGCGATGCTGGCACCCGTGGACGCGGACAGCGGGGCGGCGGAGCCGGACCATGCCCTGGGCCTTTTCGAGAAGTATCGCTGGGAGCCCGAGGCCTCGCCCGAGGGACCGCTCACCCTGGTGGCGAGCGGCGCCGACCGCCGGGTCATCGTCCTGCGCAATGGGGTGGAGATCGGCCGAGGGCACCTTGGGATCGCGAATGCGGAGGAACCGCTTGGGACCCATGCCTACACGGTGCTCGCCGGGGGTGACGGCGGGCACCCGCGCTGGAGCGCCGTCGGGCTCCCGGGCCACGCCGCCGAGAGCGGCGGGGCGCACGACGATGACGCCGTCGAACGCCTGCGCATGCCCAAAGAACTCATCAGCCGCCTCTACCCGCTGCTGGGGCCCGGCACCACGCTGCTCATCACGGACGCCCCGGTGCTGGAGCACACGACTGGCCCTTCGCTGTCCGTGATGCAAGCGGGCCTGCCCGAGGTGGAGACGACCGCCGGGTCGGCGAGGGTGGGCCGTGGCCGGGACCCCGCACCGGTCGAGTCGATCTTGATCAACTGATTTGTAGGGTCGCCCTGCTGGGCAGCACTGCGAGGCCGATATTCCCGTCATCAGATGTGATGCCACCAGCCATAACAGGTGACGCGCTATCCACTACCGGAAGCGCAAACAAATACACAAAGGTAACGCTCAATGAAATCATTCATCATCGCAATCGTCTTCCTCCTGATCGGCGCTGCACTCGGCGGTGTCGTCGCGCTCAGCATCGGCACCGGTATGGGTGCAGGCGCGGGTATCGTGGTTGGCTCACAGGCCGGTGCCTGCCTAGCCGTGGAGGCGGCGAAGGACCGGGGCCTGCTGACGGCCGAGCAGATCGACGAGGTACTCAATGGTGCCGTCGCCAAGATCGCCGGCGGGGTGAAACTTCCGCCGGAGGCGAAACTGGTCGGCAGCGAGGCGGATTGCGCGAAGATGATCGCCGATCTCCAACAAGCCGCGCAGAGCCAAGAAAAGTGATCGGCGCCAAGCTCGGCGCACCGCGAGAGCGGATAGGTGCGTGCATGTTCCTCTGGAGGTGGTCCCGATGAGCAAATGGGTTTCATGCTTGCTTGCAGTCGCGGCACTGGGCTTAGTGCCAGGTATTGCAAGTGCGGAGGCGGACGGGCCGGACTTCTATGCGGTCACGGGGGTTGCGGCCAACGATGTCCTCAATATCCGCGGGGAACCGCAGGCCCACGCACCGAAGCTCGGCGAGATCCCGCACGACGGGATCTGCATCCGCAACCTTGGCTGCCAGGGCGGGCTGAGCTTCCAGGAGTTCACCGGACTTTCCGAGGAACAGAAGGCGAGGCGACTGCGGGAGCATCCGCGTTGGTGCAAGGTCGAGTACCTGGGCGTCACCGGCTGGGTTGCCGGGCGTTATCTCCGGGAAGGCGAGTGCGGCGAATGAGCCCCATCGGTCATTGACTGCCGGGAGACGGCGCTGTGTCGGTACGGCGAGCAGGGGTTGTGGCAGAATGCCGCGCAGACAAGCCGTCCGCGCCGGCTCCGGCGGAAACGGGTAGGCACAGAACCGCGCCGCTACCTTGATGTTCCGAACTTTCGATCATCCTCATCGCCGACGTTTTATCTGGTGACACCGCTCCGCGGTGTCACCAGTTTCTTCGGCGCTCTGCGCCGCGGCGCAGAGCGCCCGCCCATACGTTCCACCGCGGGAGCGGTGGAACGAGCGGGATCTCATGGACGGTGAAACGAGCGGGATCTCGTGCGTCTGGGCAACGAGTGGGCAGCGCCCCACACACTTGCGGTGGCAAGGATCTATCCGAGGCAGTTAGCCGATTCCGATTGCACTAGAGCGCCTGGATCTTCTCCCGCTGCCCGCCGCAACTTGGCGATGGCGGCCTGACTCTCGGCCATGCGCTCGCGCTCCTTTTGCACCACGGCGGCGGGGGCCTTGTCGACGAAATTGGGGTTGGCAAGCTTGGCCTGGGTGCGGGTCACGTCACCCTCCAGGCGCGTCAGCTCTTTGTCCAGACGCTTCAATTCGGCGTCCTTGTCGATGAGCCCGGCCATCGGGATCAGTATCTGCATCTCGCCCACCAGGGCCATGGCCGATTCGGGCGGCTCCTGGCCGGGCTCGAGGATGGTGACGGACTCGGTGCGGGCCAGGAAGTCGAGATAGGCCCGGCTGGCGGTCAGCCAGGCGCGGTCCTGTTCTCCGGCATTGCCGAGCAGGACCGGCAGGGGCTTGCCCGGGGGGATGTTCATCTCGCCCTTGATGCGCCGCACCCCCAGGATGAATTGCATGACCCAGTCCATCTCGGCGACCGCGGCGGGGTCCTCCAAGGTGGGGTCGAAGGCGGGATAGGCGGCCAACATGACCGTATCGCCCGTGACACCGGCCAGGTCCTTGACCTTCTGCCAGATCTCCTCGGTAATGAAGGGCATGATGGGGTGGGCTAGGCGCAGCAGGGCCTCCAGGGTCCGCACCAGGGTGCGGCGGGCGCCGCGCTTGTCCGCCTCGCTGGCGGTCGCACCGGTGAGGACCGGCTTGCACAGCTCCAGGTACCAGTCGCAGAAGTCGTTCCAGACGAAGGCGTAGATGGCCTGGGCGGCGTGGTCGAGGCGGTAGCCGTCGAGGGCATCGCTGACGGTGGCAACCGTGGCGTTGAGCCGGGAACGAATCCAGCGGTCTGCGGCGGAGAGGTTGACCTCACCGCCTGTCTGGCCGCAGTCCTGACCCTCGGTGTTCATCAGCACATAGCGGGAGGCATTCCACAGCTTGTTGCAAAAGTTGCGATAGCCCTCGATGCGGCCCAGGTCGAACTTGATGTCCCGCCCTGTGGTGGCCAGGGCGGCAAAGGTGAAACGCAATGCGTCGGTGCCGAAGGCGGGGATGCCGTCGGGGAAATCCCGGCGGGTCTGCTTAGCGATCTTCGCGGCCAGGTGGGGCTGCATCATGCCGCTGGTGCGCTTGGCAACGAGGGCTTCGAGCTCGATGCCGTCAATCAGATCGATGGGGTCAAGGACATTACCCTTGGACTTGGACATCTTGTCGCCGTTGGCGTCGCGCACCAGGCCGTGGATGTAGACGTCGCGGAAGGGCACCTCGTCCATGAACTTGAGCCCCATCATGATCATCCGGGCGACCCAGAAGAAGATGATGTCGAAGCCGGTGACCAGCACCGCCGTGGGGTAGAAGGCGCGCAGACGCTCGGTGTCCTCCGGCCAGCCCAGGGTACTAAAGGGCCAGAGTGCAGAGCTGAACCAGGTGTCGAGCACGTCCTGGTCCTGCTCCAGGGGGAAGTCGGCGGCGAGGCCGTGTTTGGCGCGCACCTCGGCCTCGGATCGCCCGACGTAGATGTTGCCCTGGGGGTCGTACCAGGCGGGGATGCGGTGGCCCCACCAGATCTGGCGCGAGATGCACCAATCCTGGATGTTGCGCATCCAGTCGTAGTAGGTGTTCTTCCAGTTGTCGGGGATGAAGCGGATACGGCCCTCTTCCACGGCGGCGATGGCGGGCTCGGCCAAGGGGGCGACGCGGACATACCACTGGTCGGTCAGGTAGGGCTCGATGAGGGCCCCGGAGCGGTCGCCGCGGGGCTGTTGCAACCGGTGGTCCTTGACCGAGGCGAGCAGGCCCCGGGACTCCAGGTCCGCGACGATGCGCTTGCGCGCCTCGAAGCGGTCGAGCCCGACATAGATCGGTGGTATGAGGCAGGCTTCTTCGTGGACATTGGCGCGGATGGCCGCGTCCGGGGTAAAGATGTTGATCAGTCCGCCGTGGGGTTGATCGGCGATGGAGGTCTCGTCGCGGTGGCGCAGCCAGACCTCGTGGTCGTTGAAGTCGTGGGCCGGGGTGATCTTGACGCAGCCGGTACCGAACTCGGGGTCGGCATGTTCGTCGGCAATGATGGGGATGCGCCGGCCGGTGAGCGGCAGCTCCACGAATTCGCCGATCAGGTGCCGATAACGCGGGTCCTCCGGGTTCACGGCCACGGCGCAGTCGCCGAGCATGGTCTCGGGTCTGGTGGTGGCCACCACCATGTGCCCGGTGCCATTGGTGAGCGGATAGCGCATCTCCCACATGAAGCCGGACTCTTCCTCGGACAGCACCTCCAGGTCGGAGACTGCGGTGTGCAGCACCGGATCCCAGTTGACCAGGCGCTTGCCGCGGTAGATCAGCCCCTCCTCGTGCAGGCGCACGAAGACCTCGCGCACCGCCGCCGAGAGCCCCTCGTCCATGGTGAAGCGCTCGTGTTGCCAGTCCAGAGACGAGCCCAGCCGGCGCAACTGGCCGGTGATGGTGCCGCCGGACTCGGCCTTCCAGTCCCAGACCCTTTCGATGAAGCCGTCGCGGCCCAGGTCGTGGCGGGTTTGGCCCGCGGCACCGAGCCGGCGCTCCACCACCATCTGGGTGGCGATGCCCGCGTGGTCCGTGCCCGGCTGCCAGAGGGTGTTGTCGCCCTTCATGCGCCGGTAGCGGATCATGGCGTCCATGACGGTATTGTTGAAGCCGTGACCCATGTGCAGGCTGCCCGTGACGTTGGGCGGCGGGATCATAATGCAATAGGCGCTGGCCCCATCGGTCTGACCATCGCCGGACAGGGCCGGGGCGAAGTAGCCCCGCGACTCCCAGGTTTGGTACCAGGTTTGTTCCAGGGTCTGCGGGTCGTAGTTCTTGTCCAGCATGGGTGTCGTGGTCCGGCGCGGGCTGAGGGAAAGGGCGAAAGTATACCCGAGGGTCCCGACAGCACCACGGACCGGCGTGCGCCGGTCCTCCATTTTCCCAGGACCAACTTGGTAACGAGCTGCCGGGTTAACATGTCCGGCATCGGTCGGGCCTGGCTTGGGGGCTGGCATGCATCTGCTGATGGTCGAAGACAACCCGGATCTGGTCGCCAATGTGGTGGACTTCCTGGAGGACCGGGGTCATACGCTGGACATCGCCTACAACGGCTTCGCCGCCCTGGGCTTTGCCATGCAGCAACCCTACGACGCCATGATCCTCGACCTGATGCTGCCAGGCCTGTCGGGCCTGGAGGTGTGCGCCAAGCTGCGGGCCGAGGGGCTGGCCCTGCCGGTGCTGATGCTCACCGCCCGGGATGGCCTGGACGATAAGCTGGAGGGTTTCGCCAGCGGTGCGGACGACTACCTTGTCAAACCCTTCGCCCTGGCCGAGCTGGAGGCCCGCCTAACCGCCATCGTGCGTCGTAGCCAGGCGGCCTCGCGCCTGGCCGGTGCCAATCGACTCGGTGTCGGGGACCTGGCCCTGGATCTGGCCACCCGCCGCCTGAGTCGAGCCGGGCGTCCGCTGGAACTACCGCCCATCCCTATGAAGCTCTTGGAGGCCCTGATGCGTCGCGCCCCCCACCTGGTCAGCCGGGCGGAGCTCGAGCGCGCAGCCTGGGGCGACGAGCCCCCCGACAGCGACGCCTTGCGCGCCCACCTCCACCAGTTGCGCCTGGTCATCGACAAACCCTTCTCCCACCCGCTGCTGCACACGGTCCGCGGCTTCGGTTACCGGCTGGCCGACGATGTTTAGGGCCACCCTGCGCCTACGGGTCGCAGCCGGGTTCGCGGCCCTCGGGGTGGCGGTCAGTCTGGCCCTGGGGGGCTGGCTCCATCTGGCCTCCCGGGATCTGGAGCAACACCTGATCGACGAGGCCCTGGGGGCCGAGCTGGAGGACTACCTGGCGCGGCTGTCGCGCAACCCCAACTCCCTGCCGCCGGATACGGCGACGCTGCGCGGCTATGTCCAGCGCCCGGACGACGGCGACGAGGCGGTTCCACCTGCGCTGCGGGATCTGCCGGCGGGCCGCTACACCCTGGACCTGGATGGGGTGAGCTTCCGAGTGGCGGTGCATGAGGGGCCGACCGGGACCCTGCTAATGCTGCACAATCGTTCCCAGGTGGCACACCGGGAGGAGCGCTTCGCCCTGATTCTACTGCTGGGTATGGCGCTCGCCACCCTGGTGTCGGCGGCGGGCGGTTGGTGGCTGGCCGGACGGGTCATCGCCCCGGTACGAGAGCTGGCCGAGCGGGTGCGTACCCGTGAGCCGCTCAATGAAGGCAGCGCGGGCGGGCGACCCGGCCCTGCCACCACCGACGATGTGTGCCTGCCCGACGACGAGGTGGGTGAATTGGCCCTGACCATCGAGGGCTATATGCGGCAGCTCAGGGCCTTCGTCGAACGCGAGCGGGCCTTCGTCAGCAACGCCAGTCACGAACTGCGCACCCCGCTAGCGGTCATTCAGGGCGCGGTGGAGGTCCTCCAGGCCGACCCCCGCCTGGATGAGCGCACCCAACGGCGGGTGGATCGGATCGGCCGGGCAACCCGGGGCATGACCGACCTCACCACCGCTTTGCTGATGCTGGCTCGGGAGGGTCACGCCAGCCCGCCGCCGGGATGTGCCGTGGACGCCGTCCTGGCGGAGGTGGTGGAACTGTATCGCCCTCTGGTGCTGCACAAGCCTGTCACCCTGGATTGCGTGGTCGATGCCCATCCGGTGCTGGCGGTGGAGCGACCCCTGCTCGCTATCGCCCTTGGAAACCTGGTACGCAATGCCTGCGCATACACCGAGCAAGGGCGGGTGGTGGCGACCCTGGACGCAACCGGGGTGCGGGTGGACGATACGGGCCCCGGCATCCCCGCGGAGGAGCTGGACTGTCTGTTCGAGCAAGATCCCGACTGCCGGCGTCGGGTGCGCGGCGAGGGTATCGGCCTGCCCCTGGTCAAGCGCATCGCCGACCACCAGGGGTGGTGTGTGTCGGTCACCAGCCGCCCCGGCGAAGGGGCCAGTTTCCGCCTTCAGTTCCTTCCCACGCCAGCGGCGGGTGCCGACACCTAGCAAAGCCGCTTGCAGGTTCGGTAGACCCGTTTCCGGACCGGGCGCGCATTGCCCGCGATGTTCCCGTAGCCCGGATGTAGCTCCTACCGAGGAATCCGGGAGCGTTCAGGGAAGACCCGGATTCCGCTTCGTTTCATCCGGACTACAAGAGGTTCACCCGGCCTTGACGCCTTCTTCACCTTCATAAGCGTATCCTGTCGGTCGACCGCTGAACCTAGCCCAATCGACTCGACGAGGTGTACCGATGTCGTCTGTCCCGGCGCAAGCCAAACCCTCTGGAGGACCTCCCAAGAGGTCCGTGCAATCGCCCTGGTTGCTCGCACTATTCCCTTTCCTGCGCTGGGCGCCGCGGGTCACCCGCGGGACCCTCAAGGCGGACCTGCTGGCGGGGCTGACCGGGGCCGTGGTCGTCCTGCCCCAGGGCGTGGCCTTTGCGACCATCGCCGGTATGCCGCCCGAATACGGGCTCTATGCCGGCATCGTGCCGGCCATCGTCGCCGCCCTCTGGGGCTCGTCCTGGCACCTGGTCTCGGGGCCGACCACCGCCGCATCCATCGTCGTCTTCTCCGGTCTGTCGGTCATGGCGGAGCCGGGTAGCGCCGATTACGTGCGCCTGGCGCTGACCCTGACCCTGATGGTGGGCGCTTTGCAGTTGGTCATGGGCCTCGCCCGTTTGGGGTCGCTGGTCAATTTCATCTCACACTCGGTGGTGGTGGGCTTCACCGCCGGTGCGGCCTTCCTGATCGCCGCCAACCAGTTCAAGAACTTCTTCGGGATCGAGATCCCTCGTGGGCTGCACTTCCATGAGATGCTCGGGACCCTCTTGCTCAATATCGAGCACATCAATCCCTTTGTCCTCGGGGTCGGTATCGCCACCCTGGCCATCGGGCTCGCGGTCCGTCGATTCTTCCCCCGCTTCCCCTACATGATCGCCGCCATGATCGGGGGCAGCCTGGTCGCCTTCGCACTGAATCAAATCCTGGGTGTCGACCAGACCGGTATCCGCACCATCGGGGCCCTGCCCGGCGGGCTCCCGCCCCTGTCCATGCCGGACTTCTCCATGGGTACGATCCGCCAGCTCGCCCCTGTGGTCCTGGCCACCACCCTCTTTGCATTGACCGAGGCGGTCTCCATCGCCCGTGCCCTGGGGGCACGTGCCCATCAGCAGATTGACGGCAACCAGGAGTTCATCGGCCAGGGACTGTCCAACATCGCCGGGTCCTTCTTCTCCGGCTATGTGGCCACCGGCTCCTTCAACCGCAGCGGACTCAACTTCCAGGCCGGTGCCAAGACGCCTCTGGCGGCAGTAGCCGCGGGCGTGCTGCTGGCCGGCGTCGTGGTCCTGGTGGCCCCACTGGCGGCCTATCTGCCCAACGCCGCCATGGCGGCGATCCTGTTCATGGTCGCCTGGGGGCTGATCGATTTCCACGCGGTGCGCAACATCCTGCGGGCCAGCCGCTCCGATACGGCGGTGCTGGCGGTGACCTTCTTCTCCACCCTGTTCCTGGAACTGGAGTTCGCCATCATGGCCGGGGTGTTGCTGTCCCTGGGGCTGTACCTGAACCGCACCGCCAAGCCCAAGCTGCTCACCCGGGTGCCCGATCCGAGCAGCCCCAAGCGCGACTTCGTGACCGACCCGAGCCTGCCGGAGTGTCCGCAATTGAAACTCGCCCGACTGGACGGTTCGCTATTCTTCGGCGCCGTCAGCCATGTGGCCGAGACCCTCGCCCACATGGAGGAACGCAACCCGGGACAGAAGCACATCGCGATCTCTGCGACCGGCGTGAATTTCATCGACGTGGCCGGGGCGGAGTTTCTCGCCGATGAGGCAGAGCGGCGGCGCGAGATCGGTGGCGGCCTCTACCTGATTCGCCTCAAGCCGGGTGTCTGCGAGCCCCTGCGCCGTGGGGCCTATGTGGACGTCATCGGCAAGGAGAACCTGTTCGGGGGCAAGACCGATGCCATCGCCACTGTCGTGCCCAAGCTGGACCCCAAGATCTGCGCCACCTGCACGGCGCGCATCTTCCGCGAGTGTGCCGGACAGCCGGGGCCAGGAGCGGTTGCAGAGGCGCAACCAGGGGACGACGGCGAGTCCGACGCCAAGGAACGGGCCTGATCCCATGCTAACCCCATCGTTATCCCCTGCCCCCGCACCCGGCAAGGAGGTTGTCGACATGTCCAGTCCACTGTTTCTAGCCGCCGTTGACCTCGATACCCGCGCCTGCGGGGTGATCGCCCATGCCGCCCGACTCTCCGCCCTGTGTCAGGGACGCCTGATGGTGGTCCATGTAGTCGATTACCCCGGCGGCTACGAGCCCGACCAACCCAGAGCGCAACCCCAGGGGGCCGTGTTGCAGGACATGGTGCGCCATGCCCGCGCCTCCCTGATGGGCATGATTCTGCACCTGGATCTGCCCACGGACTGGATTGAGATCCAAGTGCGGACGGGGCCAAGGGTGCAGACCCTGGCGGAGCTGGCGGGCACCTACCACCCCAGGTATGTGGTCATCGGGCGTCCGCGCTGGGGGGGGTTGAGCGGTACCGCCGGACTCGAAGCGGCCCTCGAGGCCCGTAACGGCGGCCCGGTACTCGCGGTCAGCAGCGGGGAGCGTGGCGCGCTTCGCAGCGGCCTGCTCGATCGGCTGCGGCACTGGCTCGGACGAGACCGCTTCGTGCCCGCGGGTCCGGGACGCTGAGGTCCCGTCGCCGAGCCGGCGGGAGTCCGGCTCGGCGCACCGCCCTTCCCGTGCTCACCGATGCCTTTATTCTGGTGCCGGCGCGGGGTTGGTCAGTCTGCGACCCTCGAACCCCGAATAGCGCAGCCGCTCCTCGCCGTCGACTGTGAGTGCCCGCAAGGTCTCGCCGCGCATCCTGCCAAGTCCGAGAATAATTGCCTCGGTGTCAGAGATGGGTTGGAGGGGGACCTGAATGGTCTTTGGCGACAACAGTGGTAGCTTGTAGCTCATGCAAAGCTGACCGTCGCGGATCTTCACCTGGGGCTCGGTCAGGGGAAAGCCCTGGTCGGGATTGACCACTTCGTACATGCCGACCCGCTTGATCCACACCTCTGGGACCGGCGTGGGCGGAATCTTCTCCCCGATCAGAATCCTCTTGTCGCCCTTCTTGGCGACGACCACCTCTCGCCCATCGATTCGTTGGGTTTGAAAGCGCATTTCTGCCAGCGGTTTCAGAGATGGCGACATCGAACCAGCGGCGTTCTGGTCTATACCGAACCAACCGTTCGGATAGGGAATCAGATCGAAGGTCTCCTCGACCATGCAGGCGCACAGCTTGGCATTTTGCGGGCGAATCGAGATCAAGCCGAAATCCGTGGCATAGTTTCCCGCCATCTCTACCGGTTGGTAGTCGCGGCGCTTCTTCTCGAGCCTGCTCACGAACCGATCCGCGGCCAATGGCTTTGGGTCGACGGTTAGTATCCGCGCCAGTATCTCTTCGGCCAGCTGCGCCGTTACGTCGCGCGAGCCGTCACCGTTGGCGAGGACCGCGACCCCCAAGTGCATCTTAGGTAACAGGATCAGTTCGCTACTAAAACCCAGGGTCGTACCACCGTGGCGGACTGCGATCCCACCACCGGGGATGCTGTCCTGTTCCAGAAACCACCCGAGCCCGACGACCACATCCAGGTCCAGATCGATGTCCTTGTTCTGGGGTTCCACGATCTCGTTTAGGGTCCCCGGCCTGAGAAACGCTTGATTATCTGGCGTCTTGTCAGTGAGCATCGCCTGCATGAATCGGCCGAGGTCTGCGGCCGAGGTGTGAAGGCCAGCTGCCGGCAGATCACGCATCGGCCGCAGGGTCATCTCCTGACCGTTCCGGTACCCTTTGGCAACGTCACTGGCGGTGACGTTATCCTGCTGGAAGGTGCTGCGCATCATCCCAAGAGGCCAGAAGATGTTCTCTTTCATGTATTGCGCGTAGGGATGCCCGGAGACCTGTTCGACCATGTGCCCGAGGAGTGTGTAACCGACGTTCGAATAGCTGAACACCAGACCGGGCGGAAAGCAGGCATATTCCTCGCGAAGGCTTGTCGCCACCTCCGTAAAGCGTTGTTCGGACCACATCCCTTTGTTGAGGTCGGTCGGCAGTCCCGCGTGGTGCGACAGTACGCTGCGGACGGTGATCGGCGCGGCCGTGGTATTGAAACGGCTGCGAATGGAAAATGCCGGCAGGTATCCCGCCAACGGCTGATCGATATCGATCACGTCCGACTCTGCCAACTGCATCACCGCGATGGCGGTCAGAGGCTTGGCAAGGGAACCTGCACGATACAGGGTGTCGGCAGTTGCGGCCCGCTGCTTTTCGACATCCGCAAGACCAAACCCCTCCGACCAAAGCACTTCGTTTCCCCGTACCAGCACCAGACTAATGGCAGGGACCTTGAACCGCTTTTGAACGGACGCTATGACCGGCGTGAGATCGCGACGGATGGCTGCGACGGCCTCGCGAACCCGGGCGGCATCTTCCGGTACGGCGAGATGCGACCCCCATGCGACCTTTGCGCCGCCCATCGCGATCACTGCCATCGCCAGGGTACCGAGCATAATTCCCAGGGTATTTCTCATCGATGTGCACCGCCTCCGCTCTCCTCAGAAAGGAAATTATGCCAACCGTTGCAGGACCTCGCAGCGATGCACAGGCCAAGGGAAACGCTGACGAAAGCGTTTCCCGTGCGGGGCAGGGACGCCCCACCGTTTTCAACGGTACTAAGCCGTTGAACATGTCCGCTCCACGAGTCCCGCCTTGGGAGCGCGAGCGGACTCAAAGCCAGCGGTGACTACAATCGGCATCCCCCAAGGAAACAGAGACTGGACGGGGGCGTCCGTGTCCCCACCCGCCCTTCGGACGTCGGACATTAGAGGTCCGGGCTCTCAAAGCCGTTGTAGATGCCCCAACTCGTCGAGTCCTGCATCTCGCCGGCGCCTTGCTGGAACATGCGATCACTGGTGCCATAGCCGCGATTGCTATCGCCAACGCCGGGTTGTACGCCGGTCATTGCCTCGCTCTCGTAGGCCTGCCCCCCGGATAGGTCAGTGTTGCCTGCCTCGAAGCCATGATAGATGTTGCCTGCCAAGGCGCTCGCCGAGAACAGGGTGGTCGTCAACAGGATGGTGAGTGTTTTCATGTCGTTGCTCCAATTTCTCCATATTGAATCGGGCATTGTTGGCCCGACCGGAACAGGCGCCATGCGGCTGCGTCTGACTTAACCCTATAGACCAACCAAACACCTAGGATGTTTCATTAACCATGTATTTTGCTTGGTTTATAGGACATTGACTGGTGTCAGAGGTGGCTTGAATCAGGATCTCGTTAGCGCCCCAACCAGAGAAACGCGGGCTGCTTGGTCAGGCACTCCCCGCGACCCTGCCAATCAATAGGGATCGAGTCGCCGGATCCGCCCACCTCCGATGCCGACGGGCAGCCAGGGCAGAGTTGGGACGAAATGCCATCTAACTGAGCCAGGACAACCCCTGCATCTTGTGTCACCCGATAGGGCATGCAAAGCTACGCATTCTATTTCCCACGGGTCCGGCGTAGGTCCGGTCCGGGCCTGCATATAATCTGGACCCATTGAAAAACGAGGTAGTAAAGAAGTCTCCATGGAAACTGCAACCAACGCTCCTAAGTATGTTTTTTCGTTTGAAGAAGGCGACGGCAAGGACAAGAAGCTCCTCGGCGGCAAGGGGGCGAACCTCTGCGAAATGACCCAGATCGGGCTCAATGTCCCGCCCGGCTTCGTGATTTCCACCGTGGCCTGCCTGGCCTACCTGGACAAGAACGCCCTGCCCGATGGGGTCATGGATCAGGTCCGGACCAACATGAAGGCCCTGGAGGGCAAGACCGGCAAGGGCTTCGGCAACCCGGAGAACCCGCTGCTGGTTTCCGTGCGCTCGGGCTCAGCCATGTCCATGCCCGGCATGATGGACACCATCCTCAACCTGGGGCTCAACAGCGAGACCCTGCAGGGCGAGATCCGCCACACCGGCGATGCGCGCTTCGGCTACGACGCCTACCGCCGCTTCATCCAGCTTTTCGGCAAGGTCGCCCTGGGCGTGCCGGATCACCTGTTTGACCAGCAGTTTGAACTGGTCAAGGACAAGGAGCATGTCCGCACGGACGTCGGCCTCGCCGCGGATGCCCTGAAGGAGATCAGCGAGCGCTTCCTCAAGGTGGTGGAGGAGTACACCGGGCGCCCCTTCCCCATGGACCCCTATGAGCAGCTGGAGATCGCCATCAAGGCGGTGTTCAACTCCTGGGGCGGCAAGCGTGCGGTGGACTACCGCCGCCAGTTCAAGATCACCCCGGACATGGCCAACGGCACCGCGGTCAACGTGGTCACCATGGTCTTCGGCAACCGCGGCAACGACTCCGCCACCGGCGTCGCCTTCACCCGCAACGCCGGCACCGGCGAGAACAAGCTCTACGGCGAGTACCTGGTCAACGCGCAGGGCGAGGACGTTGTGGCCGGTATCCGCACCCCCAAGCCCATCGACCAGTTGGGCGTCGAGATGCCGGAGATGGGCAAGCAGATTGAGGAGCTGCGCCGGAAGCTCGAGACCCACTACCACGAGATCCAGGACTTCGAGTTCACCATCGAGCGCGGTCAGCTCTATGCCCTGCAGACGCGCAACGGCAAGATGAACGCCCACGCCATGGTGCGTACCTCGGTGGAGATGGTCAGCGAAGGGCTACTCACCAAGGAACAGGCCCTGCTGCGCATCGCCCCGGATCTGCTGGAGCAGATGCTCTTCCCCCACCTCGATCCCAAGGTCAAGGCGGACCCCGTGGCCACCGGCCTGCCTGCCTCCCCTGGCGCCGCCTACGGTATCGCCGTGTTCGATGCCGACCGCGCAGAGCACCACGGCAACACCCTGGGGCAAAACGTCATCCTGGTGCGCGAGGAGACCAAGCCCGAGGATATCCACGGCTTCTTTGCCTCCAAGGGCATTCTGACCTCCCGCGGCGGCAAGACCTCCCACGCCGCGGTCGTCGCACGTGGCATGGGCAAGCCCTGTGTGGCGGGCGCCGAGGGCATCAGCGTGGACGTCCAGCGGCGCATCGCCTACGTGGGCGAGACCAGCTTCCGCGAGGGTGACGTCATCACCCTGGACGGCACCAGCGGCAAGGTCTATCTGGGCCAGATCCCCACCGTCGAGCCCGAGTTCTCCGACGAGCTCGGGATCCTGCTGGGTTGGGCCGACGAGGTCGCGCAACTCAAGGTCATGGCCAACGCCGACACCCCGGACGACGCCCTGCGAGCGCTCAAATACGGGGCCGTGGGCATCGGCCTGGCGCGCACTGAGCGCATGTTCAACGACGTGGACCGGCTCCCCATCGTCATCGAAATGATCGTTGCCGAGACCCCGGAGGCACGCGAAGAGGCCCTGGGTCGCCTGCTGCCCCTGCAGAGGGCTGACTTCCAAGGGATTCTGGAGGTGATGGCCCCCAACCCGGTGACCATCCGCCTGCTCGACCCACCCATCCATGAGTTCCTGCCCAACGAGCACCAGCTCGAACGCGATATCGCCGACCTGCAACACTTGGCCAACGTGACCAGGGGCATGACCGTGCTGTCCGGGGCCATGACGCTGATCCACGCCGACGATGCCACCCGCAAGGATGTCGACAGCCTCCACCGCCAGGTCGACCCGTCCGTGGTCGAAGAGGCCATCGAGAAGAAGGAGGCCATGCTGCGCAAGGTCCGCGCCCTCTACGAGACCAACCCCATGCTCGGTCATCGCGGTGTGCGCTTAGGCATCACCTTCCCCGAGATCTACCGGATGCAAATCCGCGCCGTACTCGAGGCAGCCGCCGAGAGCGCCAAGAAGGGGATTTCGGTCTTCCCGCAGATCAAGATCCCGCAGGTCTGTACCGCCGAGGAGCTGCGCCGGGTCAAGGTCATGGTCGATGAGATCCACGCCGAGGTCACCGCCAAGTACGGTCGGCCCGTGTCGTTCAAGTTCGGCACCATGATCGAGGTGGTGCGGGCCTGCATGCGGGCGGAGTCCCTGGCCGAGGAGGCGGAGTTCTTCTCCTTCGGCACCAACGACCTGACCCAGGCGGTGTTCTCCTTCTCCCGCGAGGATGCGGAGAACAAGTTCCTGCCCCTCTACAACCAAACGGGCATTCTCATCGACAACCCCTTCGATGTGTTGGACGTGAAGGGCGTAGGCAAGCTGATGAAGCTCGCCGTGGACTGGGGTCGGTCGGTGAAGCCCGGGCTGCATGTGGGCATCTGCGGCGAGCACGGCGGTCATCCGGCGTCCATCGCCTTCTGCCAGGAGGCAGGGCTGGACTATGTCTCCTGCTCCGCCCCGCGGGTACCCGTGGCGCGGCTCGCCGCCGCCCATGCGGCGCTCAACGCCAAGGGCTGAGGAGACGTTCGATAGGGACAGGGACGTCCCGAAGCGCAGCGCCCATTCCGGGGCGGATCAAGGGGTCGGGGCATTGCGCCTCGGCCCTTTTTTTTGGCTTGGATAGACCCGAGACTGGGTTGAGCGCAGATCCGTAGGCTGGGTTGAGCGCAGCGAAACCCAGCTTCCAGCTGCAAAACCCATCTGTCCGCGGCAGTGACAGATCCGCCAGGATCGCTAGTCCCGCTCGGCAGAGTCCTGCATCAGGCGCGCGGCGATGCCGTCGGTGTCGTACGCACAAAGCAGTCCAAGGACGTGGAGGCGTGCATGTCGGTTCATAGCGGGGTTCTCGGTAAGCCGTCGATCCGACGGGGCACCATCGGACGACCATCAGCATATGGCCGGCTGCCAGGAGACGCGTCGTTCGGCGCAGCGACCCTGGTGGGGGACTTGATGCGCCAAGAGTGGCGGCCGAAGTGAGGGTCGCCCAGGGAGCCCCAGAGCCGCAAGCAACTTCGGCACCTTAATCGGGGGGAGACAGTGCGGTTGTATAAATCGATCGCTGTAACCACCTTTAGGGCAACGACAAAGAACCGTAAGGACTTGCGCACGATGACGACTACGCCGCTGCACGCCCCGAGCATCGATCCCAACGAGGTCGCCTACTTCGAGAAGGTCGCCCACCGCTGGTGGGATACTGACGGGCCGTTCTGGCCTCTGCATCGGCTCAACACATTCCGTATCGGTTATGTGCGCGAGCGCCTCAATCACGCCTTCGGAACCGATCCAGACGCCGAGCGTCCCCTGGAGGGTCTCCGGTTACTGGACATCGGCTGCGGCGGCGGGATTCTGAGCGAGTCCCTCGCACGCCTGGGCGCGCAAGTCACGGGCGTCGATGTCACAGAAAAGAACATACGGGTCGCACAGATTCACGCGCAGTGGAATGGCCTGGATTTGGATTATCGGCTGACCACCGCCGAGGCGCTGGCGGCCAGCGGTGAACAATTCGATGCCGTACTCAACATGGAGGTGGTGGAGCATGTCGACGACCCACTGGAGTTCTTATCGACCTGCGGCAAGCTGGTCCGCCCGGGCGGTGTCATGGTGGTGGCAACGATCAACCGCACCTTGGCGGCGCTCGTCATCGCCATCTTCGGTGCGGAATACGTGCTGGGCTGGCTTCCGAAGGGCACACACCACTGGCGAAAACTCGTGAAGCCGGCCGAAGTTATTGCAGGTCTCGGCGACCAATTCCTCCTCTCGCATCGCACCGGCGTGCGCATCAACCCGTTCACCCGCAGCTTCCACTACACCGTCTACACGGGAGTCAACTACATGCTGCTTCTACAGAAGGGCTCGGTGTGAGCCCATGCCATCTCAGCGATTCCCAGCACAGCGGCTCTTGGCGATTCTGGGTGCCCTCATGGTGAGCACCTCCGCTGCCGATACCCTGCTGATCGACGACTTCGCGGATGCGGATAGTCCCTCCCGTCTCGGCACCCCCTGGCGCCTGGTGACCGATGGAGTCATGGGGGGAGTCTCCGCCGGAAGCCTGTCCTTGGGGCAGATCGATGGGCGCCGCGCCCTGTGCCTGCAGGGCGAAGTCCGCCTGGAGAACAATGGCGGCTTCGTCCAGGTCGCTCTGGATCTGGCTCCAGCGGGCGACCTCGATGCCAGCGCCTATACCGGGGTCCGCATCCTTGTTCGCGGCAACGCCGAGTCGTACAACCTGCATCTAAAGACGGCGGAGGTGCGCCTGCCCTGGCAGTCGTATCGCAGCACCTTCGAAGCAGGTCCCGAATGGCGGGAGATCCGGCTGCCCTTCGGCGGCTTCGAGCCCCATCGCATCGATCTGCCCCTCGATACCGGACACCTGCGCAGCCTCGGGCTGGTGGCTATCGGCCGAGCCTTCACCGCCGAGCTTTGCGTGGCGGAGGTCGGCCTATATCGAGACCACCCCTAGCGGGCTGAGCCTCAGACGAACGAGTCTTGAGATGCATGGCCAAAATGACGGTTGACCCAGTCTCGTGGAAGCGCAGCCCTCGGCGGGGCCTCCGAGCGAGTGGCGAGATGCCTCCGGGGCGACGATCGCTGGGACGGGGGAGCTAGATCCGCGCCGGGCAGGTCGCAATGCTCTCTCTAATGTCCCCGGCGGCGCTCATCCCACTCGCGACGCCCGTTTTCTGCGCAAAAAAATACAAGCCTAGACCCCGTTTCCATTCGCGGCAACGACCGCTCCCGACTACAGATCGAGCAGGCACTTGGCGTTAACGTCGGATACAGCACGCGGGGCAGGCCCAAGAGCCCGCCGGTCGTACCATGCCAGGACGTCGATCAGATCGGCTTGGATCTCTAAAAAAGGGATCTGACCCGAATGGCACTTAGTTAAGCGGGTTAGGTTATGAAAACAGTAAGTTACGCCACTGGACGTAAGGCATTTTGGGTCCGCCGAGCAATCCTGCTCCCAGAAAATCCGAGGTACGGGGTCTTATCGTTCAAGAACTTGAACGTTGGCGCACTCGTAACTGACTGTTTACACGAGTCGCGTGCTTATCTAAGCGCCATTCGGATCTGACCCCTTTACCCGTGATCCCTTTACCCTGAAGCCGCGGTCATGCTTTCCCTTTTGACACCCGAGAAAGTCAAAAGGGGGGACCCTATCCCCCTGTCGGACTTAGATTTCCAACATGCTCGTACGCGCAATTCAGCCCATTCTTCGCACCCATTGAGACAGCCGAATTTCGCGTAGCGCCACCGGAAGCGGCCAAGAATTGGCCAATTTGAGTTCCTCCGATCAAAGTCCCACAGGCTGCTAGGGTGGCGGTTCGATGCCTTGGCGGCTGCACATCTGCCCGGTCGGCGAGGACTCGTGCACCGGGCCGGTCCAGGTGCTGTACTGGGTAAGGGTACCCGCTTGTACCCGTACCCCCCATAGCGTAGCCAGGCGCTGCAGCAAGGTTTCGCCGTCGGCGCCGGCGGCTACGCTGCAACCGCGGAGCTCCACGCGGGCTCCATGGGCGAAGTAGGGCGCGAGCGCGGCCAGTTGGTCATGCATCGCGTCGACGTTCGCCACGGAGATGCCGGTCCAATGCAAGCGCCGCCCCTCCTCGCCGGCATGGCCGCCGGAGATGGATTGCCCGCCGGAGCGCCCGTGGCCCCAGATGCGCAGAATGTCAATTTCACCGACTGGGGCGATACTCATGATGTCCGCGATCATCTGCCCAACGCCATTGGACATCCCATACATGATCAGCTTTTCGGACACAGCGCCACGCTCGTTCAGGCGCTCCAGGCGATGTTGCCCCAGGACCGGGTCTTCCATATCGATGACGTCAATGTTCATGCTGTCTGTCCCCCTATAAGCTGGCCTCGAATCGATAATAGCGCATCGCCTGGGGCTAGGTCGGGCAGCCAAAGTGCCGACGTCCGGGTCGTCGAGCCTCTGCGCAGCCACCAAGGGCCAGGGGCTGGGTCGGATCCCACATCGCATCGCGCTATCGAGCAGGGCGATGTCGTCCGCCTGTCCCTGGCCAAGCCCGGAGCACTTTGCCCAGGCCGTCCTGTCCCCGCCGGACCCGTCTCCGGCCTTGGAGTGCGCCTTCGCGCGTCAAAGCGCCACGCGAAGAAGTGTCCGCGGATGACCCAACCGAGGGCGGTAGCACGCGAGAAGGTGCGCCTGAGCGGCCAACCCAAGTAGGAACGCTGATCTGAAAGAAATTTAGAGGCTGAGCTGCTGAATTATCGGTTGGTAGAACTGAAATTAGAGCGCCCCCCTAATCTCCGATGAGGCAGTGAGAAGACTCGCCAATAATGGCACATCTGAGGGGCAGCGGGCGCCCTAAGAGCCCGCCGAACCTCCGGCCACGGGCTCGGAATCGCGCGGCGAAGTCCGCATCAGGTGCCGGGCGTAACCTTGTTCCAAGTGGCTTTTCGTTCGCCTCGATCATCGTATAGCTCGTAGCGATTGCCGCCCGTAGATTTCAGCGCTTGGCACTTCTCACGGCCCACCTTGATGCTAATGCAGAGCCGACCATCGCTCTCAACCCGCCAGGATCCAGTCTCCGTTGTGGTACCCCCCTTGCCACGCGCCGTGCGCTGCTCGATTCGGCCGTCGGTGAAAAACTTGATGGTCCGGTAATGACCTTTCGCGACGTACATGGAACCCTTCTTACCCTCAAGGTTCATCTCAGCCGTGTTGCCCAAAACGATCTTTTCCACGGCCTGCTTGTCGAGGTAATCTCCCGCTTGCACCATGGCTGCGGAAAGCATCAAAGCCGCCGCAGATACCGCGGCCCAGTAAGTCATTCTTGCGCGCATATCACTTCTCCCTCGGATGACTCCATGTCATGTTGTCCCGTTTTTAAGTCTAGAATCCGGACCGCCCACTTGCTACGGCGGGTGCTTCGTCTTTATCTTCCCCCGCGGGAGCCGACTTGCACAGAACCTCGGCACCCACAGGCCCGGGGTCTCGTATCGTTGCATTGCGCCCCGTACAACACGACCGACCGTAGCGAGGTGCACACCAAATTGCTCGGCAATCTCACGGTAACTGTAAGCGCCTGTCTCGTACGCCGTCACGATACCCGCATTCCTCCCACCAGGATGGGCCCTGATGCACACCATCTGCGAGGCGCTGGAAGTGAAGCTCTGACCATCGCTCAACCCGCCGTGTCAGGTATCGCCGTGGCCTCCGCGTCGAGCCTGCGCCTGACATCCCCAGGCGAACCGGTTCGCCGCGCCAACAGGTCATAGGCGACGGGTACCACGAACAGCGTAAAGAAGGTGGCCGCAAGCACCCCGAACAGGATCACGGTCCCGATCACGGCCCGGGTCTCGGCCCCGGCGCCGGATGACAGGAGCAGGGGCACCGAGCCCGCGGCGGTGGTGATGCCGGTCATGACGATGGGCCGCAGGCGGACCTCGGATGCCTCCAGCAGGGCGTCGCGGAAGGCCATGCCTTGATCCCGGAGCTGATTGGCGAACTCCACGATCAGGATGCCGTTCTTGGCCGCGAGCCCCACCAGCATGATGAGCCCGATCTGGCTGTAGATGTTCAGGGTCTCCCCGCTCCACCAGAGCCCCAGCAGTGCACCGGCCATGGCGAGCGGCACCGTGAGCATGATCACCAAGGGGTGAATCCAGCTCTCGAACTGGGCGGCCAGGACCAGGAAGACCACCACCAGCCCCAGCGCGAAGACGAACAGGATCCCGCCGCTGGACTCCCGGAGGTCCGCCGACTGGCCTTTGAAGTCCACCTGGGCCTGCTCGGGCAAATGCGCGCGGACCTTGCCCTCCAGATAGTCCAGCGCCGCGCCGAGGGCCAGGCCGTCGGCCAGGTTGGCCTCGATGGTGATGGCACGCACCCGGTTGTAGCGGTTGAGGCTCTTGGAGTCCGCGATCTCCGAGACGCTGACCAGGTTGGACAGCGGGATCAGCTGGCCGCTGCGGTCGGAGCGCACGTAGAGGTTCGTCAGGCTCGCCGGGGTGCGCTGGGCGTCCCGCTCGCCCTCCAGGATGACGTCGTACTCCTCCCCGGCGTCCAGATAGGTGGTCACCTGGCGCGAACCCAGCATGGTCTCCAGGGTGCGCCCGATGGTGCCGACCTTGACCCCCAGGTCCGCGGCCCGGTCGTAGTCGATCTCCACCCGCAGCTGCGGCTTGGTCTCCTTGTAGTCCCAGTCGATGCTGGTGAGGCCCGGGTTGTCCTTCTCGATCTCCGCGAGCAGGGTGTCGCGCCACTGGGCCAGCTCCTCGTAGGTGCCGCCCCCGAGGACGAACTGCACGGGCTTCTGGATGCGCGCCCCGAAGCCCTGGCGCATCACCGGGAAGGCCTTGACGCCCGAGAGGTCGGCGAGCTTGCCCTTGATCTCGTCCATGATGGCCCAGGCGGAGCGGCGCTGATGAAAGTCGTTCAGCACCATGATCACGATGCCGGAGTTGAAGATCTGGGCGCTGCCGAAGGTGCGCGGCGCCCGCACCAGGACGCGGAGCGCCTCCTCGCTCTCGGCGTAGGGCATCAGGCGGCGCTCGATCTCGTCCATGTACTCCTTCATGTACCCGTAAGAGGCACCCTCAGGCCCGTTCACCAGGAGGAAGAAGGCGCCCCGGTCCTCCTTGGGGGCGTACTCGCGGGGGATCTGCTCGAACAGCCACCAGGCGCCGGCCAGGGTGCCGACGAACAGGAGCACGACCAGCCAGCGCGCCCGCAGCAGGAACCGCAGCGCGGCCAGATAGCCCCGGCGCACCCAGCCGAAGGCGCGGTCCACGGCCCGGCTCAGGGAGGCCTGGCGGTGGTCCTGGGGCAGGATCTTGGAGGCGAGCATGGGCGAGAGGGTCAGGGCCACAAGGGTGGAGAAGCCCACGGCCGCCGCCATGGTCAGGGCGAACTCCGAGAACAGGCGGCCCACGTCCCCCTGCAGGAAGGCGATGGGCACGAACACCGCCACCAGCACCACCGAGGTCGCGACCACCGCGAAGCCGACCTGCCGGGTACCCCGGAAGGCGGCCACCAGGCGGGTCTCGCCGTACTGCTCCATGCGCCGATGGACGTTCTCCAGCACCACGATGGCGTCGTCCACCACCAGCCCGATGGCCAGCACCAGGGCCAGCAGGGTCAGGATGTTGATGGAGAACCCCAGGGCCAGCAGCACCGTGAAGGTGGCAATCAGGGAGACGGGCACCGTCACCGCCGGCACCAGCATGGCCCGCACGGAGCCGAGGAACAGGAAGATGACCAGGATCACCAGGGTGATGGCGATGCCGAGGGTCTTGTAGACCTCGTGGATCGCCCCCTTGACGAACACCGAGGTGTCGTAGCTCTGCTTGATCTCCATGCCCTCGGGCAGGCTGGGGTTGACCCGCGCCATCTCGGCCTTGGCGGCGTCCGCCACCGCAATGGTGTTGGCGGTGGACTGCTTGATGATACCCAGCCCCACCATGGGCACCCCGTTGCCGCGAAAGAAGGTACGGTCCTCCTCGGTGCCGCGCTCGACGCGCGCCACGTCGCCCAGGCGGACCAGGTACCCGTCCGTGCCCTGGCCCAGCACCAGCCGGGCGAACTGCTCCGGCGTGCCGAAGGCCCGGTCGACCCGCACGCTGAACTGGCGGGTCTTGGACTCCACGCTGCCGGCCGGCAGCTCCAGGTTCTCGGCCCGCAGAGCGTCCTCCACGTCCGCCACCGTGAGGCCTCGCGCGGCCAGGGCGTTGCGGTCCAGCCAGATGCGCATGGCGAAGGTCTGGTTGCCGCCGACCCGCACGCGGGCCACACCGTCCAGCACGGAGAAGCGGTCGACCAGGTAGCGCCGTGCGTAGTCCGTCAGCTCTGGAACGCGTCATGCGGTCGCTCACCAGGTTGAGCCACATGATGACGTCCTCGTTGCTGTCCACCTTCTGGATATCCGGCGGGTCGGCCTCCACCGGGAGCTGGTCGAGGATGCCGGAGACCCGGTCGCGCACGTCGTTGGCGGCGCCGTCGATGTCGCGCGCGATGTCGAACTCGATGGTGATGGCGGAGCGCCCGTCCTCGCTGACCGACTCGACGGTGCGAATGCCCTCGACCCCGGAGATGCGATCCTCGATGAGCTGGGTGATGCGCGTCTCCACCACATTGGCGGAGGCCCCGGGGTAGCGTGTCTCCACCGAGACCACTGGGGGGTCGATGTCCGGGTACTCGCGCAGCGGCAGGCGGTCGAAGGCCACTAGCCCGAAGGCGATCAGGAGCAGGGACAGGACGGCCGCGAGGACCGGCCGGGTGACGGACAGGTCGGAGAGGATCATGGGGCGGCCCCCAGCAGCTCGCTGAGGGTTCGGGTGCCGTCATCCAGGGCCTGGACGCGCACCGACTGGCCGGGGCGCACCTTATCGTTGCCGTGGGTGATGACGCGCTGCCCCGCCGCAAGGCCGTCTACCACCTCCGCCTGGCCGGGACGCCTGGCGCCGATGCGTACCTGGACCCGCTCGACCTTGTCGTCCTCGCCGACCCGCATCACGAAATGCTCCTTGCCCTGCTGGAGCAGGGCGGACTCGGGTACTACCAGGGTCTCGCGGGGATTGCGCAGCAGCTCCACCTGCATCAGGACCCCTGGCCTCAAGGTCCGGTCCGGGTTTGGAATCATGGCCCGAACCTGGATGGATCGGGTGACGGGGTCCACCCGGCTGTCGATGCTGCGGATCACCCCTTCGAAGACCTGGTCCCCGTAAGCGGACGCCCTGGCCTCGATGGCGAGCCCGGGCTTGAGGTCCGTCACGAAGACGCTGGGAACCGTGAAGTCCAGCTTCATGACCCGGTCGTCATCGAGCGTGGTGATCAGGTCCCCCGGCTCCACCAAGGCCCCGGGACTGATGTTGCGCAGCCCCAGAACCCCGTCGAAGGGGGCCTTGACCAGCCGGTCGGCCAGCCGAGACTCGATGGCCACCAGAACCGCCCGTGCCGTGTCCAGGTCGCGCCTGCGCTCGTCGAGCAGGGACTCGGAGGCCGAGCGCTGCGTGGCCAGCGACTTGACCCGATTGAACTGGCGCTCCGCCTCCGCCACCCGTACCTGTCCCTCTTCCAGCAGGGCGTGCTCCTCTGCGCTGGTCATCTCCACGAGCACATCGCCCGTCTTGACCTGCTGGCCATCGTCGAAGTGGATGGCCGAGACCGTCTCAGTGACGTTGGCGGTCACATTGACCGACTCGTTGGCCTTCAGGGTGCCGAGGGCCTCCACCCGGTCGGCGAAGGGTTCAACTCGCACCTCCGCCGCGATCACCGGAGTGGGCGGCGGCTTGGGTGCATCCTTGGCAGCGAGCGGGACCGCTTGGAGGCACAGGGCGGCGAGCGTCAGGGGTCGCAGCAGGTTCATGGCGAGGGCTCCGGGTTGCGACGGTGATCGGGAGATCGGATCGTTCTGAAGGCATGTGGAGTCGTATCGGGCGCACTACCAGGGCTGGGGGCTTCTAGTTCCAGCGCATTGGCGCCAACAATAGTGGAAATGGACACCGAGCTCGCGTGCGACATAGGGGTTGTCGAACTCCTCCACGTGAATCGAGATGGTCAGCCCCAGGTTCACCCCACGGGCCTCCGAGGCGCCGCGGTTGGCGGCTTCCATGATGCCGGGCCCGCCGCCCGTGCAAACGACGAAACGCCGCTCCTCGTCTTCGAGCTGCTTGGACCACTCCGTCAGGCGCCCGGCCAGCTCCCGCGCGGCCTCATAGAATGGGGACAGCTCGAGGTCCCGCCGCGCCCGCTCCGGGTCGCTGTCGCCCTGCTCGGCGGCGTCGAGCCGCTGCTGCGCCTGTTCCCGCAAAGAAATCCGGGCGCTGCCCACGAAGACGATGGTGTCGTCCACCCGATAGCGGGCGAATCGGCTTTGCGGCTCCAGGTACTCGGAGAGGATCCGCAGTGCCCTGGCGCTCGAGCTCTTCAAGAATCGTTCGTTGAGATAGGCATGCACAGTGCGCTGCTGCTGCCCGTTGTCTTCGTTGCTCAAGGCCTGCTCCTCTTCGATCAGAGACCATCGCGCGCCCGGTAGGCGCGCAACTATAGAATGACTTGCCACATCGCAGCACGATCGTTGGACCAGCTGAGGCGGAGCAGATTCCACGATGCCCTGCGTCCGCCCCAGTGCCGCCGGCTGTGCAGGTGATTGGCGCATGCTGTTCCGCCCGGCCAGTCGCGCCGATAGGATAGAGTTGCGGCTTGCCCTCGGGAGGGGCGGCGGCCATGGGAGGACGGGGTCGAGAACTGACCCTGGAGCCCCCAAGACTTAAGCCCGGGTACCTGCGACCTCGATCAGGCTCAGGCCCCGTTGAATGGCCGGCCGTCGCAAGGCCGGACATGGCCGGAAATGTCTATCAACAAGAGGCGATGCCCATGAGAAAAACCACCGTCGCCCAATGGTCCGATCTGAAACCCCTCGAACCTGCTTACGCCCTGGTCGCCGGTGTGGATCTGGTGGTCGTGCGTTGGCAGGAGGGAGACCAGGTCTCGGTGCTCTACGGGCGCTGCGCCCATCGCGGTGCCTTGATGTCTGACGGCCGCATCGAGGGAGGAAATATCGTCTGTGGTCTGCATGACTGGGATTACAGCTACCGGACCGGCATCAGCTCCTACAATCCCGCGGAAAGACTGCACCGCTTCAACGCCTGGCTGGAGGACGGCGAGGTCCGGGTCGACGCGAACGAGATCGACGCCTGGGCGCTGGACAACCCTCAGCCATACGATCGCGATGCCTATCAGGGGCTGTACAAGGACCACCACGGTGGACCCGAGGAGCCGCACTACCAGTACATTCAGCACCTGGCCGAACATGGCCTGTCCAAAGTGGGTCACCATGGCCGGGTCAGCGCCATGGGGGTGCCGCGGGACCAGTTGCCGCGGTGGGAGGACATCCAGATCCTCACGGCCCAACTGTACCGGGTGCCGCTGCTGGACGAGCACCCGGTCGGCACCGAGGTGGTCATAGGTCCCAATGCTGCCAGACCGCTGCGCCTGGAGACCCCACTGTTTGTCTCCGACATGAGCTTCGGCGCCTTGTCCGAAGAGGCCAAGGTGGCCTTGGCCATGGGCGCCGAGCTCGCCGGCACCGGTATCTGCTCCGGCGAGGGCGGCATGCTGCCCGACGAGCAGGCTTCCAACTCCCGCTACCTCTACGAGCTGGCCTCGGCGCGGTTCGGTTACTCCATGGACAAGGTTCAGCGGTGCCAGGCGTTTCACTTCAAGTGCGGCCAGGGGGCTAAGACCGGCACCGGCGGTCACCTGCCCGGCAACAAGGTCAAGGGGCGTATCGCCGAGGTGCGCGGACTGCCCGAGGGTGAATCCGCCATCTCGCCGCCGCGCTTCCCGGACTGGGACGGCACGGACGACTACCGCCGCTTCGCCGCGGAGGTGCGCGAGGCCACCGGCGGCATCCCCATCGGCGTCAAGCTATCGGCCCAGCACATCGAGCGCGACATCGAGGCGGCGCTGCGGATCGGCGTGGACTACATCATCCTCGATGGCCGCGGCGGCGGTACCGGCGCCGCCCCCTTGATCTTCCGCGACAATATCTCGGTGCCGACCATTCCGGCGCTGGCGCGTGCGCGTCGCTACCTGGACACGAAGGGCCGCGGCGACGTCTCCCTCGTGATCACCGGCGGTCTGCGGCTGCCGGCAGATTTCATCAAGGCCATGGCCCTGGGCGCCGATGCCGTCGCGCTGTCCAACGCCGCCTTGCAGGCCATCGGATGCCTGGGGATGCGCGCCTGTCACACCAACAACTGCCCGGTCGGCATCGCGACCCAGCGGCCCGATCTGCGCCGCCGCTTGAAGATCGAGACGGGCGCCAAGCAGCTCAACAACTTCTTGCGGGCCTCGACCGAGCTGATGCAGGTCATGGCACGGGCCTGCGGGCACGACCATCTCAACGAGTTTTGCCTCGACGATCTGAGCACCTTCGAGCGCGAGATGGCCCACTTGACTGGCATCGCCTATGGCGGCGTGATCGAATCGTGATACTTGCGTGAGCTAGGCGGGATTTCCGTGGGTTGAAATTGGAACCGCACACCAATCAACCCCAGGAGATCCTCATGATGAAGTCGATTATCAGCGCGGCCGCCTTGTCATTGTCCCTCGGATTGTCAGCGGCCGTTTCGGCCGGTGATCGTTGGGGCAGTGATCGTTTGGTCGATGTCGTGATCACCAACCTGACCCATGCCACCTACTTCACGCCGTTACTCATTGCAGCGCACGAGTCGGACTTCCACCTGTTCCAGGTCGGGACCCCAGCATCAGAACATCTCCAGGCCATGGCCGAGGGCGGCTCCTTGACCGGCCTGATCGAAGACGTGACCGCTGCGGGCGCTGACTACGTCCCAGACCCGGCGGCCGGATTGCTCGCCCCGGGGGCCTCTGCGACGGCGACGCTGGAGACCGGCAAGAAAGCCCGCAATCTATCGCTGACCGCCATGTTACTGCCGACCAACGACGGCTTTGTGGGCCTGGATGGCGAGCCGATTCCCAAGCAATCGGGCGTGTACACTTTCTATCTCTATGGCTATGACGCTGGCACGGAAGCCAACGACGAGCGGATCACCGGAGGGGGCGCGCCCGGGGTGCCGGGAATACCCGCCGATCCGGGTGGCAACGCGGGCATTGGCGGCACCGGTGTCTCTGGGACGGATTACAATCCCACCGTGCACATCCACCGCGGTGTGTTGGGGGATCTGGACCCAACGGGTGGTCCCAGCGATCTCGACGCCGGCGTGCATCATTGGCTCAACCCCGTGGCCAAGGTGACGGTGACCGTTGGCGGATCGCACCGCGATTGAGGCCGCCGCGCAACAGGGCGGACTCGAATCAGATCCGGCGCGGGTCCGGTCAGACCGGCCGGGCCTGCGCCAGTGGTTCGCAATCAACATGCGGGCACTATGAAATACAACGCGCTCATCGTCGAAGACAGCTTCGACATCGCCCGCCTGGTGCGGATGCATCTCAAGGACATCGGGTGTCACGCCGATATCGCGGGCAACGGAGAGGAAGGCGTCCGCCGCTTCCGCAGCCGGTCGTATGATCTGGTCATCCTCGACCTCATGCTACCTGGCATGGACGGACTGAGCGTCTGCCGCGCGTTACGGGCTGGACCGGGCTATGTCCCGATCCTGATGCTCACCGCCAAGTCCTCCGAGCTGGACCGGGTGTTGGGACTGGAGATAGGCGCGGACGACTATCTCTCCAAACCCTTCAGCATCCCGGAACTCCTGGCACGGGTGAAGGCCCTCTTCCGGCGCACGGAAGCCCTCAAGGAGCGTGCCTCCGGCACTTGTGCGGACGAGACCCTTCGACGGGGCGAGCTGACCATCGAGGTTGGCAAGCGGAGGGCCACCCTTGGCGGGCAGGAGGTCGCGCTGACCGCTCGAGAGTTCGACCTCCTGCTGCACTTCGCACGGCATCCCGGGCGGGTGTTCACCCGCATCCAGCTCCTCGAGCAGGTCTGGGGATACAGCCACGATGGCTATGAGCACACGGTCAACTCGCACATCAATCGCCTGCGGGCCAAGATCGAGTCTGACCCAGCCAAGCCACGCTACGTCATGACCGTGTGGGGCGTCGGATACAAGTTCGCGGATGGGGAGCCTTAGGACGTGATCCACACCCTCTACGCGCGGCTTTCGCTGGCCCTTGCCGCACTCTTCGTCATGGTCGGCATCCTGTTTGCCGTACTCACCGTCTCAGCCACCCGGCATTATCTCCAGGAGGTGAATCAGCGGTTCAATCGGAATCTGGCCGAGAACCTGGTGGCGGACCGCAACCTGGTCCAGCAAGGGCCGGCTCGACCAGGCCGCCCTGGAGGAGACGTTTCACTACTACATGCTCATCAATCCCAGCATCGAGATCTACCTGCTCGATGGCGCCGGGACCATCCTGGCCTATTCCGCCGACCCGGGTAAGGTGAAGCGCCGCAGCGTCTCTCTGGAGCCGATCCAGCGCTTCCTCACTGGCGATCTCACCTTCCCGCTGTTGGGGGATGACCCCCGCAGCCACGACCGGCGCAAGGCCTTTTCGGTGACGCCCGTACCCGCCTCCGAGGCAGCCAATGGCTACCTTTACGTGATCCTGAGGGGGGAGCAGTTCGACAACCTGGACGCCCTGATCCAACAAAGCTACTTCCTACGTCTGACCGGCGGGGCGGTCACCGTCAGCCTGGTGTTGGGTTTGGTGCTGGGGCTTGTGCTCTTTCGGCTGCTGACGCGCCGCATCGAGGCACTGGGCCGCACCATGGACCTCTTTCGCGAGAGCGACTTCACCACGCTCGTGCAGTTCCCCTCCGGAAAGAACGCTCGCCCTGAAGATGAGATCGACCGCCTCGGTCGCACCTTCGAGGCCATGGCGCACCGCATTACGGACCAGATCCAGGCGCTGACAGAGAAGGACAACCTGCGCCGCCAGCTCGTCGCCCAAGTCTCGCACGACCTGCGCACCCCGCTGGCCTCTTTGCACGGTTACCTGGAGACCTTGCGGATGAAGGACGGCAGCCTACCTGGCGCCACGCGGGTCGAGTATCTGGAGGTCGCCCTGCGCCACAGCCTGCGGCTCCGCCGCCTGGTCGAAGACCTCTTCGAACTGGCCAAGCTCGACGCCTGTGACGTGCGCCCGTCCATTGAGCCCGTATCCGTGGGCGACCTGGCGCAGGACGTGGTGCAGAAGTTTCACCTGGCCGCCGAGCGCAAAGGCGTCCGCCTCGAGTTGCATGGTGCTCCGGATCTACCCCTGGTCAAGGCGGATATCGGGCTCATCGAGCGGGTGCTGGAGAATCTGATCGACAATGCCATCGAGCACACGCCGGCGTCCAGCGGAATCCGTGTCAGTACCCGAATGCAAGGCCAGACCGTCAGCGTCCAGGTCAAAGACACGGGCCACGGAATCCCTGCGCAAGACCTGCCACGTATCTTCGACCGCTTCTTTCAGGCCGCAAACAGCGGTGGCGATGGCCAGCACGCGGGCCTGGGCCTGGCCATCACAAAGCGAATCTTGGATCTGCACGGCAGCAAGGTCCAGGTCGTCAGCCAAGTGGGCGCTGGCACCGCCTTCACCTTCTCCTTGCCGATCTGGGCACCACCGGACCAAGCTTAGGAACGGTTCAAAAACAACGTGGACACGTAGGTGCGGCCGGGGCACGAGGCCCAACATGGTGAGCCTTGGTCTGGCCTTGATCGTAGGGCCTCGCAAGCTCTGCCACCACCCACCGCGTCTGTTACTTTTCCTTGCTAACCAGTACTCCTTCCTCGCAGTCAAGCGGGAAGACCTGACCGTATGCCGTAACAGGCTGATTAGCTGGCTGGTTTGAGTCCCGCCGAAGGAGTTGCTCGTACACCTTCGCTGTGCTCTGGCGCGGCGTTCGGGTAACCGGAGGTCGTGAGTTCCACGGGTGCAAAAACCGCAGGCCGCAGCTCAAGCGAATCTAGATGTAGCCTCGTCACTTTGTCGAAGACGCCGACCCTGTGGTCAAAAAGGGAAGGCCGCTGGCGGTGGGAAGAGACAACATGGAGGGCCAAGTCTCACATCGCCCATCATCTGCAATGTGAGACCTGGCCCTGTTTTCTCCTCTCCCCTTGGGCGGCCCTTGTCATTGGCGACATCGGGATTCGAGCGATATCCGTTAGCCAGGAGACTCCAATTGGGCGTCGTCGACCGCCACGCCTGGTAATTGCTTGTGACCCCGTTGTTGATGTTGTTCCAGTGGGGGCGGTCCGCGGCGAACAAGTTGCGCGGAGATCTGCTCAGGGGGCACGGGACGGCCGAGCAGGAAGCCCTGCATGGTGTCACAGTCTTTGGACGTCAAATAGCGCGACTGGTCTTGGGTCTCCACACCCTCGGCCACGACGGTCAAGTTCAAGGCGTGCGCCATGGCGATGATTGCCGAGATAATGGGCGTGTCATCGATTCCTTTTCCGATCTCGCCGGTGAAGCCGCGGTCGATCTTGAGGGTGTCGATGGGGAAATGCCGTAGATAGCTGAGCGACGAGTAGCCAGTCCCAAAGTCGTCGATGGAAATACTCACCCCCAGGGCATGGATCTCCCGGAGGGTTTTTACGCCGCGTTCCAGGGCCGAATTGATGGAGGTCTCCGTGAGTTCGATCTCGAGGTATCTTGGGTCGAGCTTGGATTCGCGCAGGGCCTTGGCGATGACGTCCGGGAAGTCCTGGCGCGCCACCTGTATACCCGATGCGTTGACCGACACAGGCACAACGTCTAGCCCAGCCTCCTGCCAGGCCTTGGTTTGGCGGCAGGCTTCCTGCAAAACCCATTCCCCGATTGCCGTGATGATGCCCGTTTCTTCGGCGATGGGTATGAATGCGTCGGGCTGCACCATCCCGATCTCTGGGTCTCGCCAGCGGATCAAGGCTTCGACCCCGACGATAAGCATGCTGCGCACGTCGAACTTTGGCTGATAGTGGAGAAGGAACTGATCCTGCTCCAGGGCCTTGCGCAGCTTGTTCGCCATTGTGAGGCGGTGCAAGGACGCCGTGTTCATCTTGTCCGAAAAGTACTGGTAATTGTTCTTTCCCTGTTGCTTGGCGTGGTACATGGCGATATCGGCGTGTTTGATCAGCGTGTCCACGTCATCGCCGTCCGCGGGGGATGTGGTGATGCCAATGCTGGCACTCACGTAGACATCGTTGTCTCCGATCGGGATCGGCCTGGCTAGCGAAGTCAGGATGCGGTGCGCCACCGCCGCGGCCTCGTAGGGATCCTTGAGGTCGGTGAGCATGACGATGAACTCGTCCCCACCCAGGCGCGCCACCACGCCTTCCGCCTCAATGGCGTCCAGCCTAGCGATGTAGTCGGCTTCACGCAGGCATTGCTCCAAGCGCTCGGCAACGACCTGCAGCAACGCGTCCCCCACCTGATGGCCCAGCGTGTCGTTCACGTTCTTGAAATTGTCGAGGTCGAGGAACAGCAGCACCAGCAGTTGATGCCGGCGCCGCGCGTCGGCCAGGGCATGGTTCAGGTATTCCCCGAACATCATGCGGTTGGGAAGCCCTGTCAGAGGGTCGTGGTAGGCCAGGTAACGAACCCGCTCATCCGAGACCCGCAGATTCTCGCTCATGTCGTCGAACATGTTTGCCAGTTCGCCGATCTCGTCCCGGCGCCTCGACCGAACCTTGGCGCCCAGGTTGCCGCGCCCGACCTCTCGGAACGCCTCGCCGAGCCGCTGAACCGGCGTCACCAGCAGGCGATCCAGGGTTAAAAAGAGCAGGATCGTGGCGATCAGAACGGCTGCCAGTACGACCCCTGCAACCAGGGCGCCTAGCTTGCGTCCGGCGTACCGCAGCTCGGCATTCGGCAGTCCGGCGAACAGATACAGGTTGCCTTCCAGGCGCTTCCCGAGAAACAGGAACAGGTGGTCCGAAAACTCGGCGCGCAGCGGGCCGCCGGTCTCTGCGTGACGAGCACAGATCGCCAAACAGCGACGCCGGTAACGGCTCGTGATCACCGATGTCGGTGTCCTCGGACTGGTGGGTCGGTGGCCCGTTGGCCACGTGGAGCGGCGCATTGGCCTCCGGGCGGTCGGCATGTATCAGCACCTTGCCCTCGGCGTCGGTCAGCATGAGGAAACCCTGCCCACCGATGACGTTGTTCAGAAGCAGGCGGGCGAGGAACTCGAGATCGACGGTCACTACAAGATAGCCACGAAGCTTGGCGGGTACGCCCATAGCCTCGCTGGTCCTGTCCTGCAGCCGCATCCGCTTCGACACGACAAGTGCGGGATCGCCCGTGTCCGGGTCGCGCACAAAGGCGCTGTAAATGTCGTCGGGGGCGGCCCGCGCTGCCTGAAACCAGGCGCTGACGCCCTCCTCCTCGGTGGCGTTGGGCAGGGGTTCGCGCGTCCAGCGCAGGTCTTCATAGCCGTCCGGCCCCAAAATCCGTATTTCGTAATAGTCCGGGTAGGCCTCCTGGTAGCCGATGAGCTGACGCAACAGTGGCGATTGCAGCACCTGGTAGCGCTCCTCCTCGTCTTCGGCGAGCAGGTACTGGCGGACCAAATTTTGGGTGGACAGCAATTGCACGTTGGCCCGCGTCGTCGCCAGAACCGACTGCGTCTGGCTGGCGATCAGATCCAGGAGCGTGGCCATCTGATCCAGGGTCTTGCGCTCCGATGTCTGTTGCAGCTGCACGTAGGCTGCCGCGCCCACGCCGAGCAGGGGAATCACGACGAGCGGGACGAGGAGAATGAGCAGCTTGGCTCGGAGATTCAAGCGTGCGACCTCATTGCAGCAGGCGCGCGAAGATGCCGTTGATCCGCCGGATGGACTTTGCAGGCAAGTGCGAATACACCTCCGAACGTTGAAGGGTCGCTGCGTCAGGGTATATCACCGGGTCCTCGAGGAATTCCCGGGGGAGCAGGGCCTCGGCGGCCTTGTTGGGGGTGGCGAAGTAGACGAATTGGGCGAGCCGTGCGGCGATCTCGGGCTCATTGAGGAAGTCGATGAATTGGTAGGCCAGATCCTTCTTCGTCGATGCTTGGCCGACCGCCAGGTAGTCAACCCAGATATTGCCCCCTTCCTTGGGGAGCACGTAGGTGATTTCGGGATGATGTTCCTGAACCATGAGGACATCGCCGTTGAACATCATGGCGGCGTAGACCTCTCCGGTCACCAGTGAGGATTCTGCGTTCAGAGCCGGATAGAAATAGTCCTTCACGTAGGGCTTCTGCTCGAGCACCAGCGCCTCGGCGGCCGCGAGCTCACTACTGTCCGTACTGTTTGCAGAGAACCCGAGGGCCTTGAGGGCCATGCCGACGACGTCGCGCGAGTACTTGTTCATGAAGATCTTCCCGCGCAGGTACTCGTCGGGCCGATAGAGCTGCATCCAGCTGTCGATCTCGCCTTGCACCAGGTCCTTGCGATAGCCGATCCCGGTGGTACCCCAGAAGAAAGGCACGGCGTAACCCCGCGACTCCGGGAAGGTGTCGAGCCAGCGGTCGTCGATATGCTTGAGGTTGGGCACCTCGGCAGCTCCCAGCGGGGCCAGCCATCCGCGCTTCTCGTAGGGGCGCAGGGTGATGCCGCTGGCCAGGATAACGTCGTAGCCCTTTCCGTCGGTCTCTAACAGCATGTCGTCGCGGGTTTCGTCAGACTCGAAGTAGACCTCGGTCACCTTGACGTGGAATCGCTTCTCGAACTCCTTGAGCAGACCCGGATCCATGTACTCCGACCAGTTCAGGAATATCAGCTCTTTCTTCGGAGTCTCAGTAGGCGAATCCGCCGCGGCGACCGCGAAGGCGGCGGCAAACAGGATTGTGCAGACAATCGCTGGAAATTCCCCACGGCGGCGGGATCGGAACATTTTTAGGCTCTCTTGCGTTTCAGCGATGGATGGACAGGAAAGTCAACCACTCTTGACCAAAAAGCCCCACCAAGTCTACATGCCTTCAACCTGAAAAAAGGAATTCGGCCGCAAATCACGCAAATTAGCGCAAATGTATTAGTAGCTTAGGCGAAGCTCCGAGGACGCCCGCAGGGGGACCCGGCCACAGAACCCAAGCCTTTGTTTATTTGCGTCTTTTTGCGTTTATTTGCGGCTAAACTCCTCTTTTTAGGTTCAAAGCATGGCCTGATAATTCGATATACAAACCGGATTGGACGCGTCGCGGGGGAGGCTGGGGACAGGTCTTGGTGCGCCAGGAAAGCCTGGTCGCTTGGGAACGTCGGCCGGGAGGTTCGACGTGAAATGGCATATGGAGCCCGGCGCGTGCCCGGCCCCGCCCGGAAACGGTTGGCCACCCACCGGAAGCGAGTCTTGCGTGGCGTCGGGTAACGGCCGCTGCGAAGCGTAGACCGCGAGCATGCAGGCCGTGTGATTGAGCCCCGAAATGACCGCATTGCGGGAGCCGACGTTTTCGGACGACGGAAGGCGGCACCGAAGCACCGTATGGGCCTTGTGCGGAGGTCCCGCCGGGGTCGAAGAGCCGGGCATGTACGCGCCCGGGCTCCCCAGGGGGGTGGTAAAGGCGGGGTGGTAAAGGGTGACCCCTTTCTCCCCTGCGCCGGTCTCAGCTCAAGGAGCGCCGGCCAGGTCCGCAACCACAAGCGCCAGCCCTGCGACCACCAGCCTAGGTGGGGTCACACAGCCTAGGTGGAGTCAGGTCGACCATTGCACGTGCCTCATAGCTGCGGATACGTGGGCGTTGTGAGACCTGGCGCAAGTCTCTTGAGTCTCTGGGAGCGCTCGAGCCGGGCTGAGGCCAGCCACGACCCGAGCAGCTTTTCCCTACCCCCGCTTCAGGTCGAAGCGGTCGGCCGTGATCACCTTGGCCCATGCAGCGACGAAGTCGCGGAGGAATTCCTCATCACCGTCCTTGGACGCATAGACTTCGGCGACGGCACGCAGCTCGGCGTTTGATCCGAAGATCAGGTCCACCGGCGTAGCCGTCCACTTCAGCTTACCCGTGGCGCGGTCGCGTCCCTCGTAGATGCCGTCGGCGTCCTTCGCCTTCGACCACGTCGTTGCCATGTCGAGCAGGTTGACGAAGAAGTCGTTGTTCAGCGTCCCGGGACGGTCCGTGAACACGCCGTGTTTGACGCCACCGGCGTTGGCACCCAAGGTCCGCATGCCGCCGACCAGTGCGGTCATTTCTGGTACGGTCAGCCCCAGCAGGTCCGCGCGGTCCACCAGCATCTCTGCCGGCGACAGGCGGTTGCCGCTACCGAAGTAGTTGCGAAAGCCATCGGCCGTCGGCTCGAGGACGGCGAAGGACTCGACGTCGGTCTGTTCCTGGGTCGCGTCCGCGCGGCCGGGCGTAAAGGGTACCTCCACCGCGTAGCCGGCTGCTTTCGCCGCCTGCTCGATGGCCGCCGCGCTGCTGAGGACGATCAGGTCGGCGAGCGAGACCTTCTTGGCGCCGGACATCGAGTCGTTGAAGCCCTTTTGGATGCCTTCCAGGGTCTTCAGCACCCGCGCCAGCTCTGCCGGGTCATTGACCGGCCAGTCCTTCTGTGGGGCCAGGCGAATGCGCGCACCGTTGGCGCCACCGCGCATGTCCGTATCGCGGTAGGTGGCGGCCGACGCCCACGCGGTCCGCACCAGCTCGGCGGTGGAGAGGCCGGAGTCGAGGATCTTCTTCTTGAGCCCGGCGATATCCTTCGCGTCGACCAGTTGGTAGTCGACCTCCGGTACCGCGTCCTGCCAGATCAGCACTTCCTTGGGTACCTCGGCGCCCAGGTACCGTGCGCGGGGTCCCATATCGCGGTGGGTCAGCTTGAACCAGGCCTTGGCGAAGGCCAGCTCGAACGCTTGCGGGTTCTCGAGGAAGCGCTTGGAGATCTCGCGGTAGGTCGGGTCGAACTTCAGCGCCAGGTCCGTGGTGAACATCATCGGCGCGTGCTTCTTGCCCTCGACGTGGGCGTCGGGGACTGTGTCGGCGCCTGCCCCACCCTTGGGTTGCCACTGGATAGCACCGGCGGGGCTGCGGGTCTGCTCCCATTCGAAGTTGAACAGGTTCGTCAGGTACAGCATCGTGAACTGCGTCGGAGCCTGGGTCCAAGCGCCTTCCAGACCACTGCTGATGGTGTCTTCCGCGTTGCCCTTGCCGCACTTGTTGGCCCAGCCGAGGTCTTGCTGCTCGATGGGGGCAGCGGCCGGCTCGGGACCCACGCACTCGGACGGCTTGCCCGCGCCGTGGGTCTTGCCGAAGGTGTGGCCGCCGGCGATCAGGGCGACGGTCTCTTCATCGTTCATGGCCATCTGGCCGAAGGCCACGCGGATCTGCTCGGCGGCCGCGAGCGGGTCCGGGTTGCCGCCGGGACCTTCCGGATTCACGTAGATGAGGCCCATCTGGGTGGCGGCGAGGGGGTTTTCCAACTTCCCTTCCGCGTCGAAGCGCTCCCGACCCAGCATGTCGGCTTCCGGGCCCCAGTAAACGAGATCCGGCTCCCAATCGTCCGCCCGGCCGCCAGCGAAGCCGAAGGTCTTGAAGCCCATGTCCTCCATGGCGACGGTACCGGCCAGCACCATCAGGTCGGCCCAGGAGATGTTGCGGCCGTACTTCTGCTTGATCGGCCAGAGCAGGCGCCGCGCCTTGTCGAGGTTGACGTTGTCGGGCCAGCTGTTCAGCGGATCGAAGCGCTGCTGGCCGCCGCCGGCGCCGCCGCGCCCGTCAGCGACGCGGTAGGTTCCGGCGCTGTGCCAGGCCATGCGGATAAACAGCGGGCCGTAGTGGCCAAAGTCGGCCGGCCACCAGTCCTGGGAGGTGGTCATCAATTCCTTGAGGTCCTTCTTGACGGCCGCGAGGTCGAGGCTGGCGAAGGCCGCGGCGTAGTCGAAGTCCGCGCCGTAGGGGCTGGACGCCGGGTCGTGGTCGCGCAGGGGCTGAAGGTTGAGCTGATCAGGCCACCAGAACTGGTTGGGCCTCGGCTTGCCGGGCGCCATGGCTGGGTCTGCAGCCACCGGCGCGGCGAGCAGGGTAGCCAGGACGGCTGCGGGGATCGCTTTTCTAATCATGGAGTTGTTACCTCTCTTCGGTGGGTTCAACTGTCGGGCGCCCCCCCGCTCTTGTTTTCGCGCGCCGAACTGGAGCATGCACCTGAACGATGTGGTCTCCACCCGGATCGGCTCTGCCTTGGCAGGGGTTTTACGCCAACGCAAGCTAAACCGATTGATACGAAACGATCCATTTGGAAGATCCGATCATCGCGAGAGGGAAGTCCGATCACGGCAGGACATCAGTTCATGCCAGGCCGACGGTTCCCGACCTTTGGCCATGGGTCTTCCCTCCCGGTGCTGGATTCCTGTGTGCCCCGCAGCACTCGACGGTACCGCTCCGGCCTGCGACCTTTCGATGGTGAGTTGAGACGTTGGTGGCTGGGGGGCAAGGGCGCCAGATTCTCGGCCGGTGTTCATAGCGTGTTGTAGGCTCTCGGTTCGTCACGAGCCCAACAGGCTCAATTGGAGCCCCCTGTGCAGACACCAAAACGGACCGCCCTGCTGATCGATTGTGACAACGTCAGTCACGAGGCGATCGAGGCCGTTCAAAGCAGAGATGCTATGAGGCGCTGGGGACAGGCATTGCAAACAAGCATTTCGCTGGGACCTCGATGCAGAAGGCGAAGAGGCGTTCGCGGATGTTAGCGGCGGTGCCGGTCTTGAGCGCATCGCCATTTTTGCTGCAGGCGCCCTTGCGCGGGAGCGTGAGGCCTCCCGGGTGCGTTGGAGACGCGTGAAGGCGCCATGCCTGTTGGAGCCACTCCGGCGTCAGCTCAAGGAGCGCTGGCCAGGTCCGCAACCACGAGCGCCAGCCCGGCGACAACCCGTGCGGTGCGCTCATAGTCGACCTTGTGGGGGTGTCGCCCTCGGTATGGTAGGACCGTGGAGGGCCAGGTCTCACATCGCCCATCATGTGCAATGTGAGACCTGGCCCTATGTTCTCCACTATTTTCTCGCGAACGCTGGAAGAGCGGAGTGTAATGCGGCGGACCACGGCCTGTCAGGGCGTGTAGCGGATCAACCCTGGCAGGTTTCGACCCGGGTGCTGAGCCTCAAACGGGAACGGATCAGCCGCGACAGGCTGTCGATGCCAAGGTTGAGCAAGGCGGTGATCAGGATCAGCAGCATGACGCGATCCAGCCGGATGTCGGCGATCGCGCTGTCAATGTAGAAACCCAAGGTCGCGATACCCAACACCCCGAGTATGGCCGTCTCCCGCATGATCACCTCCCAGCGATAAAAGAGGAATGCCAAGAACTGGCCGTACATCCGCGGCACAATCTCGAAGGCATAACGGTTGACGCCGGTCGAGCTATCCGGACGCAGGCGGATCTCGTCGCTGTAGCGGCCGAGCAGGTGCCCGATGATGGCGCCATTGTGCAGGGCCAGTGCGACGATTGCCGGCAGCATCGAAGGGCCCCAGAGCTGCAGGAAGATGTAGACCAGGATGAACTCCGGGGTCGAACGTGCGACGACGAGAAACAGGTGTCCCACGCCACGACCGAAACGACCGAAGAATTGCTGCGAGATCAGCGGGAAAAAGGCCAGCGCCAGAAACGCGGTGGCGACCAGCGCGATCTGGGTCAACACCACGGTCGCGACGATACCGGGCAATGCCTGATCCGTGAGCAGCATCGCGAGCCAATCGGCGAAGTGCGACCAGGACTGCGGGTCGAGCAGGTCGGCATGCCGCAGCGGCGCGGGCACGATGTCCTCGGTGAGAAACCGGCGGATGTTGTCCCACCGAATGTCGGAAGTACCGCCCAGCAGAAAAGGCGCGACCAGCAAATACAGGCCAAGCAGTTTGGGTTTCATCCACACTCGCAGGGTGGCGATGATGACGTAGAAGATGATCAGTAGTGCGGCGGCCTCTGAATAATTGCCTTCGCTGAACGCCGTTTGCAGGTAGTAGCCGAGCGTAGGCAGGCCGACGAAACCCAGCACGGCGCTGGAGCGAAGACCGCACTCGAAGCGGTAGAAGGTGTAGTTCTTGATGTGGACCCAGGCATCCGGCAGGCGGACGAAGAAAAAGGCCGAGATCGTCGAAACGCCGGCCGGCAAGACTTTCAACGCCGCCGGCGGCGCCTCTTCGAGGGTCTCGGCATAGACCTTGGCGCAGATGCCGGCGTAGGGGATCGCAATCGCGAGCACGCCGGTCAAGGGTGATAACCCGAGCATCTGCAGAAAGATCAGGGCCCAGAACAGTTCATGGATCGAGCGCGCGACGGCACAGGCCCAACGCACCGGGCCGACGTGGAAGAACTGCGCCAGCACAAAGCCGGCAACGGCGGCCAGCGCAACGCCGACCAGGGCGAAGGCGATGGTCTGAATGATCGCCGTACCGAGGGTTTCAAACGCCAGAAAGTCGGGCGTCAATACCCCCCAAAGCATGCGTTCGAGTTCCGACCACGGATCGAGCGTGGTGACGGAAACGTCGGCAAACAGCAGGCAGACCGCCGCGATGGCAACGAACACAAAGCTGACAATGACGGCCGGGGAGTAGCGCGGCCTGAGACCGCTGTGCGAATCAGTCGCGATTGTCATCGCTGCGTTTGTACAAGAAATCGAGATCGGACACCGTAAGCCCGGCGCTCGCCCGGTCCAGTGCGATGCCGCCATCCTTCAGGCCGATGATGCGCGACGCGTAGCACAGCGCCAGCTCGACATCGTGCATGGCCAGGACGACGGTTTCGAACTGCTCATGCAGGGCATCCAGGACCGTCCGCGCCTGGTGACTGTCGACAGCCGATACCGGTTCGTCCCCCAGCACCAGTGCGCCGCCCTGATGCATTGCCCGACAGACGCCGACACGCTGCTGTTGTCCGCCGGATAACGCAGCCGCCGGTTCGAAGAGCTTTTCTTCCAGCCCCAGACGTTCCACCAGGGGCCGGATCGCCGCGATCTCCCGGCGCTGGGGCCAGGCGAGATTGAGCAGGTTGTACCAGGTCGAATGCCGATGCAGGCGTCCCATGTAGATGTTGTGGAAGACGCTCAATGAACCGACCAGTCCCGGGTTCTGCGTGACCAGGGCGGCCTGTTGGTGCAGGCGCCCCTGGATCGCGGTCAGCAGTGTCGACTTGCCGGCACCGCTCTCGCCCACAAGGGCGATGCGGTCTCCCGCCCGTATCGCGATCGAAACATCTCGCAGCACAAGACCCCGGTCGTAACCGAGGTCCTGATTGACCAGTTGCAGCAACACTGGGCGTCAATCGATCAGCTTGATCTCACGGGCGGTATCGAGGATCGGCTGAAAATCGGCGTTCGAGGCCGGAATGAAGCCACTGCGCGGGAAGGAGGCCAACAGATCCGGGTCGCGCATGTTCAACAGCGCGGTCGTCACCTTCTCTTTGAAGCCGGCTCCCCAGCGGGCATCGACATCGCCGCGGATGGACCACTGGTAATCCGGATAGGGCGGCGTCGCCCAGATTACCGAGACCTTGTTCGGATCGACCTTGCCGTCTTTGAGTTCCTCGTCCCAGACCTTGAAGTTGACGGCGCCGACCTGGTAGGCACCCGACTGCACCAACGCGATGGTCTTCGAGTGGTTGTCGCTGAAACCGACCTTTTCAAACACCGCTTCGGGTGCCTTGTCGAGGTACTTGCGGATGTAGTACTCCGGCATGAGTCGACCGGACGTCGAGCCCTTGGACCCGAAGGTGAAGGTCTTGCCGGCGATGCCGACCGGGAAATCATCAGCGACCGCCAGCCCGGTGCTAGCATGGGCGATGAAGTAGGTCACGAACTCCGGATCCTCCACCCCCTGCGCGATGGCCTCCGAGCCCTCGACCAGCAGCCGGGCACGCACGCCGGACAAGCCGCCGAACCAGGCCAGTTGGACCTGGTCGTTGCGGAAGGCCGTGACGGCCGCTGCATAGGATTTGACCGGTACATAACGGGTTTCCACACCCAGTTCCTGCGTCAGATAGCTGGCAACCTTGCCGAAACGCTCCTGCAATCGGGCCTCATCCTGGTCTGGTATCGCGGTAAACACGAAGGTGTCGGCGGCCACGACCGAGGTGGCCAGCAAACCGACAACGAGCCCCACTACCCATTTTTTAGCCGTCGTAAGATTGATCACGGTATTTGGTGTCCTCTTCAGGGGAAACGATCGGAACATCAGGTCAGGGACACTAGGGTATGCGAACCCCGGGTTCAACCTCGGTCTCGGTGTATTGCTCGCGATTCGACCCCCCAATCCAAGGGGTAATGTGGTTTGGCGTCCATCTTGCCTCGCGTGTATGACGGGCGCTTAGACCCGCACGCTTGAATTTGCAAATAGCAGGAGGCTGGGGTTAGGTCTTGACTCATGCCTCAGCCTGGCCGCCCCGCCCAGGTGCAGCGCGGATGATCTTGCTGATGCGCGATTGGTGCAGCCCGAAATAGTCGCCGATTTCCTTCATGGTGTATCCGCCGCTGGCATAAGCGGTCTTGATCGCTTGATTTCGGTCGGCATGCCGCCGGTCAGATTCTGGTGATGAGCGCGGAACGGGCCGACGCTTCGTCTGGGGCACCTCGCGGAGGTCAAGCGCGTTTGGCACCCTGTGCTGCATGGACTCTACGAAGGCGTCCGAGCCGAGAAAGACCTGCCGCTTGAGGGACTCCCAGGGCGAAGGCTGCCCCAAACCTGCGGCGACGAAGGAACGGTAACCCTTGATGGCTTGCACTTCCGTCTGGCCGAAAGCCGCGAGGGTCGCGCGCGTCTACAACCACTCAGGGGCCGCTTCCTCGCCGATCATGACCCGATAGCTGCTCCAGGGGTAATCCCCCGGGGATAGAACCATACCCTCACGCACCGCGTTGAGGACCAAGTAACGCGCAAGTTCCAGAAAATAGGTTTCCTTCTCAACCAGAATCGCTTTGTACCGCCCCTGAAAGACGTGCCCCACCCGTTGGTAGACGCGGTTGAACCGCTGGGTGTAAACGCCGTTGAGCTCCCTCATCCCCTTGGCAAGATTCCCGTCCGGCGTCTCAACAAGGATGATGGTAATGGTTGGTCATCAGGCAGTAGGCGTGGACGATCCAGTTGAGCCGTCCCTAAACACCCCCGAGCACGTCGAAAAACACCCGCCGGTCGCCGAGCGCCCGAAAGATGTCCTCGCGTCCGTCGCCACGCGACGTGACGTGGTAGAGCGCCCCGGCAAATTCCAGTCGCAGTGGCCTAGCCATGGCCACAAAGTTAGCTTCGAAGGGGAATAAGTCAAGAGCTGACCCCGTCCGCTGACCCCGTCCGCTGACCCCGTCCGCTGACCCCGTCCGCTGACCCCGTCCGCTGACCCCGTCCGCCTTGACCCCGTCCGCCTATGACCCCGTCCGCCTAGCGCATTGGCGCCAACCCGCGGGTGGTGGCGGAGTTCGAAGACCGTGCCCTGATGAAGACCTTCGGCGAGGCGGGCGTCGGCGTCTTCACCGCACCGACGGTGGTCGAGGCGGACGTGGTTGCCAAGTATGGCGTCGCCATCCTCGGTCGCACCGAGGAGGTCAGCGAGCGCTTCTACGCCATCTCCGCCGAGCGACGGATCAAGCATCCGGCGGGTATCCGCCATCACCGCGGCGGCGCGCAGCACGCTGTTCGGGTAGCCCGCCCCCCTGTAGCTGGGGCGGCAGGGGACGGGCCTACAGAATCGCCCCACGCTCAGCGAGCGCGTACTGGGCCAAGCTGCCGGTCACGAACCGAAACGCATCATCCACCGAGTCCGTGCGGTGGAAAATGGCGACGTCATCGCTGTCGATCATGCCATTGCGAATCAGCGCATCGAAGTCGACGACTTGATCCCAGTAGTCGGTGCCGAACAGGACCACCGGGAGGTGTTTGCGTATCTTATGTGTCTGCAGCAGGGTGAGGATCTCGAATAGCTCGTCCAGGGTACCGAACCCCCCGGGGAACACGATGACCGCCTTGGCCAGGTAGGCGAACCAGAACTTGCGCATGAAGAAGTAGTGGAAATGGACACCGAGCTCGCGGGTGACATAGGGGTTGTCGAACTCCTCCACGGGAATCGAGATGGTCAGCCCCAGGTTCACCCCACGGGCCTCCGAGGCACCGCGGTTGGCGGCTTCCATGATGCCGGGCCCGCCGCCCGTGCAAACGACGAAACGCCGCTCCTCGTCTTCGAGCTGTTTGGACCACTCCGTCAAGCGCCCTGCCAACTCCCGCGCGGCCTCATAGAATCGGGAAAGCCCGAGGTCCCGCCGCGCCCGGTCCAAGTCGCCGTCGCCCTGCTCGGCGGCGTCGAGCCGCTGCTGCGCCTGTTCCCGCGAAGGAATCCGGGCGCTGCCCATGAAGACGATGGTGTCGTCCACCCGATAGCGGGCGAATCGGCTTTGCGGCTCCAGGTACTCGGAGAGGATCCGCAGTGCCCTGGCGCTCGAGCTCTTCAAGAATCGTTCGTTGAGATAGGCATGCACAGTGCGCTGCTGCTGCCCGTTGTCTTCGTTGCTCAAGGCCTGCTCCTCTTCGATCAGAGACCATCGCGCGCCCGGTAGGCGCGCAACTATAGAATGACTTGCCACATCGCAGCACGATCGTTGGACCAGCTGAGGCGGAGCAGATTCCACGATGCCCTGCGTCCGCCCCAGTGCCGCCGGCTGTGCAGGTGATTGGCGCATGCTGTTCCGCCCGGCCAGTCGCGCCGATAGGATAGAGTTGCGGCTTGCCCTCGGGAGGGGCGGCGGCCATGGGAGGACGGGGTCGAGAACTGACCCTGGAGCCCCCAAGACTTAAGCCCGGGTACCTGCGACCTCGATCAGGCTCAGGCCCCGTTGAATGGCCGGCCGTCGCAAGGCCGGACATGGCCGGAAATGTCTATCAACAAGAGGCGATGCCCATGAGAAAAACCACCGTCGCCCAATGGTCCGATCTGAAACCCCTCGAACCTGCTTACGCCCTGGTCGCCGGTGTGGATCTGGTGGTCGTGCGTTGGCAGGAGGGAGACCAGGTCTCGGTGCTCTACGGGCGCTGCGCCCATCGCGGTGCCTTGATGTCTGACGGCCGCATCGAGGGAGGAAATATCGTCTGTGGTCTGCATGACTGGGATTACAGCTACCGGACCGGCATCAGCTCCTACAATCCCGCGGAAAGACTGCACCGCTTCAACGCCTGGCTGGAGGACGGCGAGGTCCGGGTCGACGCGAACGAGATCGACGCCTGGGCGCTGGACAACCCTCAGCCATACGATCGCGATGCCTATCAGGGGCTGTACAAGGACCACCACGGTGGACCCGAGGAGCCGCACTACCAGTACATTCAGCACCTGGCCGAACATGGCCTGTCCAGAGTGGGTCACCATGGCCGGGTCAGCGCCATGGGGGTGCCGCGGGACCAGTTGCCGCGGTGGGAGGACATCCAGATCCTCACGGCCCAACTGCACCGGGTGCCGCTGCTGGACGAGCACCCGGTCGGCACCGAGGTGGTCATAGGTCCCAATGCTGCCAGACCGCTGCGCCTGGAGACCCCACTGTTTGTCTCCGACATGAGCTTCGGCGCCTTGTCCGAAGAGGCCAAGGTGGCCTTGGCCATGGGCGCCGAGCTCGCCGGCACCGGTATCTGCTCCGGCGAGGGCGGCATGCTGCCCGACGAGCAGGCTTCCAACTCCCGCTACCTCTACGAGCTGGCCTCGGCGCGGTTCGGTTACTCCATGGACAAGGTTCAGCGGTGCCAGGCGTTTCACTTCAAGTGCGGCCAGGGGGCTAAGACCGGCACCGGCGGTCACCTGCCCGGCAACAAGGTCAAGGGGCGTATCGCCGAGGTGCGCGGACTGCCCGAGGGTGAATCCGCCATCTCGCCGCCGCGCTTCCCGGACTGGGACGGCACGGACGACTACCGCCGCTTCGCCGCGGAGGTGCGCGAGGCCACCGGCGGCATCCCCATCGGCGTCAAGCTATCGGCCCAGCACATCGAGCGCGACATCGAGGCGGCGCTGCGGATCGGCGTGGACTACATCATCCTCGATGGCCGCGGCGGCGGTACCGGCGCCGCCCCCTTGATCTTCCGCGACAATATCTCGGTGCCGACCATTCCGGCGCTGGCGCGTGCGCGTCGCTACCTGGACACGAAGGGCCGCGGCGACGTCTCCCTCGTGATCACCGGCGGTCTGCGGCTGCCGGCAGATTTCATCAAGGCCATGGCCCTGGGCGCCGATGCCGTCGCGCTGTCCAACGCCGCCTTGCAGGCCATCGGATGCCTGGGGATGCGCGCCTGTCACACCAACAACTGCCCGGTCGGCATCGCGACCCAGCGGCCCGATCTGCGCCGCCGCTTGAAGATCGAGACGGGCGCCAAGCAGCTCAACAACTTCTTGCGGGCCTCGACCGAGCTGATGCAGGTCATGGCACGGGCCTGCGGGCACGACCATCTCAACGAGTTTTGCCTCGACGATCTGAGCACCTTCGAGCGCGAGATGGCACATCTGACCGGCATCGCCTATGGCGGCGTGTCGCTGGACTGAGTCCAGCATCGACGAGTCTGGCCCCCTGTCGGTTCTCGATCCGCGAAGGCGGTAGGCTGGCAGATGGGACCGGGGCCTGCGATGCGGGCCCTAGCCCGGCGTGGACTCCGTGGATCGGCCCCGCTCGCGGGGCGTTGCGCCGAGCGGGGTCCCAGGGCGAGTTCGCGCATCGCAGCATCCACGGGCAGTAGAGTTTCCGGCGCGTCGCGGCCCTGGTCTACCCTGTCGCTATGCGACAGGCTGGAGAATCCCCATGAGTAACAACACCTACCCGGAGCGCCACCGAGCTTCCCGTGACCGGCTCAAGGCCCGCGGCATGCGCCAGGTCGTACGCTGGGTGCCCGACACACGCCGCCCCGGGTTCGGCGCGGAGCCGCCTTCGGCTCTCTGTGAGGCTATCGAAGCTGACCCCTTTATCCCCTTTGCCCCCTCCGGTTAGCCCACTGGAAACAAGGGTACGCCGCAGCCCGGTGCAACGTCTGCGAGGCGACGGTCGAGGGTCGCCAGGTCCGCGGGCAGCCGCTTTGCGACCGCCAGGTGCTGGGCGTCACCCCCCCGCAGGGGCCCGGGACCGTCCATCAACAGGGCCGCGGCACAGAAGTCGACCGGCTCGATCTCCGTTATGCCCAAGGTGGACGACCCGAAGCGCTGGAAGAGGGCGAGGGCCTGTCGCCGGGTCGCGCAGTACACCACTCCGGTCCGCTCCTTGATGGCACCGACGCTGGCCATCTTGGTCAGGGTCCAGGCGGAGATGATGAGCCCGCGGGGGGCGCCGCCTCGATCTGACTCAGCACCAAGGCGGCATTGGGCTCGCGAAAGAAGATGGCCCCCAGCGCGGAGGTGTCGAGGTGGGTCACAGCAGGTCGCGTTCCCGCAACTCGGCGACCGTCGCCGCAGCCACGGCTGGGGCGGCATCGACCCAGGCATGCAGCGCGGCCCACCCAACGGCTTGCGGCGCCGTCGGCTCCGCGACCAGCCGCGCCACGGGCCGACCGCGACGGGTGATGATGACCTCCGCCCCCGACTCTACGTCGTCGTTCAGCGCGGAGAGGCGGGACTTGGCATCGGCGACGGAAGCAACCTTCATGGCAGGGCTCAGTTGGTTATCTGGAGCCTGAGTTTGCCCAGGGCTTGATCATGTCGCAAACGACGACACCGAGGCCGAATGCCCGCTTCGCCCTCATTCGGTTTAGAAAATGCTGGATTGCAGACCATCGTCCACGGCGACCAGGCGTAAGGGGATGTCGTCGGCGCCATTGAAGGTCGCCCGTTCGTCATCCACGCCTTTGAGCGCCAGGCCTTCCCTGTTGCCTGCCGGCAAAACGGAAGACTCCACATTCTTGGCTTGGCCCTATTCCTTAACTTTAAAGTCAAAAGGGTAGACACCCGGCTTGCCTCGATCTACCCACCGTGTACCAGGACGGCGGCGATCTAGGTGACGCGATCCCCGTAGTCCGGGGACAGGCCCGTGGTCTCGAAGTCGATGACGGCGATGGTCTCCATATCGATCCCCCTCAACACTGGCGCGCGCGGATTATTACAGCTTCATTAATATCTAATCTGCTACAGTTCTGGGGAGCATCGGCGCGATCCGATGCCGAGTGTAGCCGCAAGACGACAGTCCGCTCAGGGTCCAAAGCGTCGTCCGCGGCCTCCCCAGAGGGCCGATGTCTGGGTGCAGACGCTGGCCTGTCGATACCCTGAGACGAGGAGCAAGTTCCATGAGCATGAAACGCAGTCTGTTGCTGGGCGCCACTGCGGTCCTCTCCCTGTCGCTGACGACGCCGTCCCTATCCCTGGCCGGCAAGCGGGTCGTCTTCGGCGGCGGGCCGGCCGGCGGCACCTTCCAGGTCGTCGCCAACGCGATCCAGGTCTATGGCCCGGTCAAGGCCCTCGAGGAGTTCACCGTCAAGGCCCAGTCGTCCGCCGGCTCGGTGGAGAACCTGCGCAAGGTGAACACCGGCAAGTCCGACTTCGGCGTGGTCTACTCTGGACACGTCTTCCAAGGCCGCAACGGCATGTTGAAGAACGACACCAACAAGTACGAGGATGTGCTGGCGGTGGCCTACCTCTATGGCGCCCCGGCCCAGTTGGTGGTGCGCAAGGGCTCCGGCATCGCGTCGGTGGCTGACCTTGCCGGCAAGAAGGTCGGCGTCGGCAATGCCGGCTCCGGGGCCTTTGCCAATTGCGAGCTGTTCTTCACCCACCTCGGCATGTGGGATAAGGTCAAGCGCAATGCCATGGGCTACAACGATGCCGCTCAGGCCTTCGGGAACAATCAGTTGGATGCCTTCTGGTTGTTCACGGCCTTCCCCAGCGGGGCAGTGATCATGGCCGCCCAAACCAACGACATCGACCTGATCGACCTCTACGCCGAGGCACAGGCGAGCGGCTTCTTCGCCAAGTACCCCTACTTCTCGAAACTGGCGGTGCCGGCCGGGACCTATCGTGGGGTGGACCACGACACTCCGTCCTTCCAGGACGCCGCCCTGTGGGTCGCCAACGCAAAGGTGCCGGACGACGTGGTCTACACCCTGCTGTCCCTGATCTACACGGAGGAGGGCCTGGCCCACATGCGCGAGCAGAAGAAGACCTTCAAGGAAATGAGCGTCGTCAGCGGCACCAAGGGCATCGTCACCCCCCTGCACCCGGGGGCGGAACGCTTCTGGCGAGAGAAGGGTGTCCTGAAATAGCCGGTACCTGTTGGAGCTGGCGCCCTTGCGCCCGGTGGGCGTTCGTGCGGTCCCCTACCGCTGCGCCGAGATCGGCCCGCCGTTCGCCGGGGCGGGCCGTCGGAGTAGCCGATGCTGCATGAGAAGCTAAACCGTGCCGAGCAGGCGGTGTTCGATCTGCTGGCCCTGACACTGGTGCTGTTCTATGGCTGGGCGGCCGTGGTGGAGCCGGCCGCTACCCAATATCACCGCGGCGTCTATATCGTCATCACCTATGTGCTGGTGCTGCTGCTCTATCGGCTGCCGACGGCCTGGGGTAGGGCGCTGGACTACCTGCTCATGGCCGCCTCGGTGGTGAGCATCGGCTATTGGATCTTCAATTTCGAGGTAATCAACTATCGCGCCGGTGCGGAGACACCCCTCGATCAGGGGATCGCCGTCGTGGGGGTACTGCTCGGTATCGAGGTGGCACGCCGGGTGGTGGGGCCGATCTTCGTGGCCGTCGGCGGCTTGATGCTGCTTTATGGGGTCTACGGGGAATACGCCCCAGACCTCGTCTCGCATGCCGGCGACAGCTGGCCGGGACTGTGCACCAGCATCTTCTACAAGAGCGACGGGGTGTTCGGCATCATGGCCAACGTCCTCGCTACCTATATCCTGCTCTTCGTGCTGTTCGGCGCCTTCCTGGAGAAGAGCGGGGCGCAGCGCTTCTTTATCGACTTTCCCTTGGCGGCGGTCGGTCACAAGATCGGCGGGCCGGCGAAGGTGGCGGTCATCGCCAGCGGGCTCTTCGGGTCCATCTCCGGCAGCGCCATCGCCAATACGGTCTCCACCGGGTCCTTCACGATCCCGATGATGAAGAAGGCCGGCTTTGCCCCCCATGTGGCCGGCGCTATCGAGCCCGCGGCCTCCATCGGCGGCATGTTCATGCCCCCCATCATGGGCGCCGGCGGCTTCATCATGGCAGAGCTGACCGGTCTGCCCTACTCGCACATCATGCTGGTGGCCCTGTTCCCCGCCTTGATGTACTTCTTCAGCGTCTTCGTCATGGTCCATTACGAGGCCAAAAAGCACAACATCGTCGGCGAACGTTCCAAGGTCTCCGCCATGGCGATCCTGAAACGAGAGTGGTACTACCTGTTGCCACTGGTGGTGATCACCGTCCTTATGCTCTATGGGTATTCGCCGGGCTACGCGGCGGTGGTGGGCCTGGTGACGGCCATCGGCGTCAGCTGGTTTCGTGCGGAGACCCGCATCGGGCCCAGGGGCTTCCTGGAGGCGGCCCGCAGCGGGGCCGAAAGCAGCCTCAAGATCGGGGCCACCGTGGGGGTCATCGGGATCATTATCGGCGTGCTCACTTACAGCGGGCTGGTCCTGACGTTTGCAGACATCGTTATCGAGCTGGCGGATGGGCGCCTGTTCCTGACCATCCTGCTCATCGCGCTCGCCTCCCTGGTGCTCGGCATGGGGGTGCCGGTGACAGCGGCCTACCTCATCACCGCGGTGGTCGCGGTGCCGGCCCTGGTGCACCTGGGAGTCAACGAGCTGGCAGCACACATGATCGTCTACTGGCTTTCGCAGGATTCCAATATTACTCCGCCGGTGTGCATCGCCGCCTTCGCTGGTGCCACCATCGCCAAGGCGAATATGTGGAGGACCGGCTTCACCGCCTTCAAATTCGCCAAGTTCCTCTATCTGGCACCCTTCCTCTTTGGCTATGTGCCCGCCTTCTCCCTGGATGGGACACCGGCGGACATTGCAGTTGCCTTCGTGCTCATCGCCATCGGCACCTTCGGCTATGCCTGGCTGCTCAGCGGGATCTGGCTTGATCGCGTCAAGGGCCTATTCAGCCACCGGCAGTAACCGACGGGCCCCGATCGTTGATCGGTGGGAGCGGCGATGTCTCCGCAAGAAAAAGGGGTCCGAAGAAAAAGTCAGTACCCTTTCTCTACCCGATTCACTGCCATCAGCTCCGGAGGGAGGGGGTCAGGAGCGCGTAGGCTGGGTAGAGCGATAGCGAAACCCAGCGCTGACTTGTCGCTGGCGTCGCTGGGTTTCCCTGCGTGCCGCCCTGGCTACGCGCTCAGTGCTCACCGTGCTGCGGCAGAAATTCCATGATAGGTGCGATGAACCGCGGGAATGCCTCGATGTGCGGCAGATGGCCGATGCCGTCGATCTCCACGAGCTTTGAGTTCGGAATCGCTGCGTTGGCCTGGCGCCCGAGCTCAGGATAGTGCCCCAACGTCTTGGCAACCTGCGGTGGTGCGCTGCTGCGACCGATGGCCGTACGATCTCGCTGGCCGATTATGAGCAGGGTAGGAACGGCGATGTCACCGAACTCATAGTAGACGGGCTGGGTGACGATCATGTCGTAGGTGAGCGCCTGATTCCACGCCATGCGCGGGTAGTCTGGGCTCACGATGAAGTTAGCCAGCAACGCCACCCACGGGTCATACGCGGGCCTCCAAGCTCCATCGTAATAGCTCTTTAGCTGGTATTGCCGGATCTTCTCGGGCGTCTTGCCGAGCTCTTGGCGATACACTTCATCGATGGTCGTGTACGGAACTCCCTTTGCGACCCAATCCTCAAGCCCGATTGGGTTCTCCAGGATAAGCCCGGCAACCTCCTCGGGGTACATCAAGGCGTATCGAGTGGCCAACATCCCACCCATCGAGTGCCCCAGGATGAACGCCTTTTCGATCTTCAGGCTCTTGAGCAGCGAATGGTGTTTGCCGCGAGCTGCGCGAACGAGAATTGATAGTGCTCCGGCTTGGACGACTTACCGAACCCGATCTGATCCGGCATCACAACGCGGTAACCGGCCGCCGCGAGGGCCTTCGCGGTTTCTTCCCAATAGGCCCCGGAGAAGTTCTTGCCATGAAGGAGAACGATCGCTCCCTTCGCCTCGCCCTCGGGCGCCAGATCCATAAACGCCATTTCGAGTTGCTGCCGCTGACTCTCGAAGGCGAACATCTCCACCGGGAATGGGTATGGGTATGTTTCCAGACGTATACCCGCCCCGTGGGAACCTGTGGCGAGGACGACGAGCAGCAATGTCGCGAAGCGCGGAAATGGCGGTGTTAATCAAATGACGCATCGGTTTGGTGTTTATCCTTTCCAGGTGATTCGAAAAAGAAAGCGGAAGTCGGCCACCCACCGGTCGGCGGGCAGGCCGTGGGAAAGCTGTGGGAAAGCGGTGGGAAAGCTGGGGTCTTGACTCATGCCTCAGCCTGGCAGCCCCATCCAGGACAGCAAGGGCAGCGCGGATGATCTTGCTGATGCGCGATTGGTGCAGCCCGAAATAGTCGCCGATCTCTTTCATGGTGTACCCGCCACTGGCATATCCGGCCTTGATCGCTATGATCTCGGTCGGCATGCTGCCGGTCATATTCCGGCAACGAGAGCCGAACGGGCCGACGCTTCGCTTGGGGCACCTCGCGAGGTCGGGCGCGTTTGGCACCTTCTGCTGCATGGACTCGACGAAGGCATCCGAGCCCAAAAAGACCTGCCGCTTGAGGTATCCCAAGGCGAAGGCTGCCCTTTACCTGCGGCGACGAAGGAGCGGTAGCCATCGGTGGCCTCCGCTTCCGTCCGGCCGAAAGCCGCGAGGATCGCACGCCTCTCCAGCCACTCAGTGGCCGCTTCCTCGCCGGTCATCGCCCGATAGCTGCTCGAGGGGTAGTCCCCCGGGGATGGGACCATTTGCGCACGAACCGGATTGAGAACGACGTAACGCGCAAGTTCCAAAAAATAGGCCTCCTTTTCCGCCAGGATCGCTTTGTACCGCCCCTGAAAGAGTACCCGTCCGTTCATAAACGCGGTTGAACCGTTGGGTGTAAAGCCGTTAAGCTCCCGCATCGCCTTTGCAAGATTCCCGTCCGGCGCCTCAACCAGGAGATGGTAATGTGGTTGGTCATCAGGCAGTAGGCGTGACGATCCAGTTGAACCGTCCCCATACGCCCCCTAGCACGTCGAAAAACACCCGCCGGTCGCCGACCGCCCAAAAGGTATCCTCGCGTCCGTCTCCGCGCGACGTGACGTGGTAAAGCGCATCGGCAAATTCGAGTCGCAGTGGCCTGGCCATAACCAGAAGGTAGCTCCGAAGAGGCATAAGCCAAGACCTGACCCATGCCTCGCACTTGCCAAAATCAAAAGGCGAAACCTGACCACCGGCTTTTTGTGACCCCCAGCTTCTCATAATCATCCCCAAAACCAAGAAATTACAAACCCAGTAGCTTGTTCAACTCCCCGCTAACTTCCAGAGCCAGTAATTCTTCATCACCGCCAATATGTTTCCCGTTGATGAATATTTGGGGGTAGTATTTCAGTCCACTGCGACGGATCATGTCGTCTTTTTCAAGAGGCATCAGGTCAATCAGGTAATCAATATATTCGATATCTTTGCCATCAAGAAACGCTCTGACGTCAACGCACTTCTTGCAGCTGCTGGTACCGTAAACTTCTATTTTTGCAGTCATACATGCCTCACGTCAGGGGATCGAAAAGTATGCATATACCGTTACTCGTATGTATCTTTATGGCCGGCATCCTCATCGACTGGGGATAACAGAAAATTGATATAAGGTGCATAAGTTAGAACCTGTCCTTGTGCAAAACCAAGATCATTAAACGCATCAGCAACTTTGCCCAGGCATTTCATGTCGTCTGGTTTTGCTTTGAGCTCTGACAGCGCATCTAGCAACGCACCAATTTCACCCGGGTTTAGATACGTTTGTAACATTTTTATCGATATACTGAGCTGTTCAATATCAACATTCACGCACTTGTCGCTTACGCTAAGACGGCTAAAATCTTCTTCAATGATTCGTTGTGACATGGTGCTGACAAACCGATCGAAAGTTTCCTTGTCTGGCTTGTCAATAAATAACTCAACCAGCGGTTCCTGGTTTATTGTGCTGACAAACGAAAGCATTGAACCAGATATTACAGGCTCTGAATTCAGTATATACAGAACAACACTCAGCGACTCTGTTTTAAGTGGTGATTTGATTTCGTATCTAACTTCATCACCGACAATTTCAAATTCCCGGCTACCTTTCAATACGTGTTTTTGGGTGAGTTTTGTTGTCATATTGATTACTGTACTTATAGTTGAAATTAGGGAAGGCCATGGGGTTTTGTGGGGGGCTGGGGTCATGGGGAGCCTAAGGTCAGGTCTTGACTCATGCCCCGCCCCGGTGCAGCGCGGATGATCTTGCTGATGCGCGATTGGTGCAATCCGAAATAGTCGCCGATTTCCTTCATCGTGTATCCGCCACTGGCATACGCGGCAATGATCGCTTGATTTTCGGTCCGCATGCGTCCGGTCATATTCAGACAACGAGCGCGGAAGGGGCCGGCGTTTCGCCTGGGGCACCTCGCGGAGGTCGCGCCTTTGGCACCTTGTGGTGCATGGCCGCTACGAAGGCGTCCGAGCCGAGAAAGACCTGCCGCTTAAGGGCATCCCAGGGCGAAGGTTGCCCTTTACCTGCGGCGACGAAGGCCCGGTAACCCTCGATGGCTTGCGCTTCGGTCTGGCCGAAAGCCGCGAAGATCGCGCGGCGCTCCAGCCACTCAGGGGCCGCATCTTCGCCAGTCATGGCCCGATAGCTGCTCCACGAGTAATCTCCCAGAGAAGGAACCATGCGCGCACGACCGGGTTGAGGACCACGTAACGCGCGAGTTCCAGAAGGTACGCTTCATTCTCAACCAGAGTCGCCTTATAGCGCCCTTGAAAGACGTGCCCCACCCGTTGGTAGACTCGGTTGAACCGCTGCGTGTACACGCCGTTGAGCTCCCGCATGCCTTTGGCAAGATTGCCGTCCGGGGTCTCCACCAGGAGATGGTAATGGTTGGTCATCAGGCAGTAGGCGTGGACGACCCAGTTAAACCGTCCCCATACGCCCCCGAGCACGTCGAAAAACACTCGCCGGTCGCCGACCGCCAGAAAAATATCCTCGCGTCCGTCACCGCGCGAGGTGACGTGGTACAGCGCACCCGCAAATTCAAGTCGCAATGGCCTCGCCATGACCGCAAAGGTAGCTTAGAAGAGGCA
>CAWJRN010000028.1:0-26924 GCA_963845265.1 uncultured Gammaproteobacteria bacterium
CTGGTAGGGGACAGGTCAAAGAACCCGAGTGATTGGCGCCTCACACCCCGCCTCGCCCCCCCGTCTGGTCCGCCCCGGCTCGCAATCGAACAGGATGTCCTCCCCCATGCGGAAGATGCGGCAAGGCGGGCGCAGGCAGTCGCCCAGGGAGGTCGTGGCAGGCAGGGTCACCCCACGGCGCCCCTCGCCGATGAGCAAAGGTGCCACCGTCACCTGCAGCCGATCCAGGAGGCCGGCACGCAGGAAGGCGGAGACGGCGATCCCGCCCCCCTCGATGAAGACCCGGCGAAGCCCACGCCAATGGAGCTGCGCCAACAGGGTGCGAAGCTCCAAGCGCCCGTCCAGCACTGGAGTTCCGATCACGTCGGCCTGGCCGTGTCGACCGGATCCGGTCAGTCCGTCCTCACAGATCACAAGGGTCGGTGCTGCGCCGTCGTCGAATACACACCGATCGACGCCAAGCCGGCGGCTGGGGTCGAGCACCACGCGCACAGGGCTGTCGCCGGGGACCAGCCGAGTGGTCAGGCGCGGATTGTCGGCAGCGACGGTCTGCGCACCGACCAAGACCGCATCGCACAGGGCCCGCATGCGGTGCAGGTGCAGGATGTTCTCGGGGCCGGTGACGAAGCAGGAATCGCCCCGACTGGTTGCGATATAGCCATCCAGGCTCTGCCCCAGGTGACCGACTGTTAGAGTTGCATGGGTCTCCTTCGGCAGGACCGGCAGATAGAGATCCAGCAGGTCCCGGATCTCGGCCTTGCACCCCGGTGCCGCGGCCCAGCCATCGCTGGGGTACCAAACCAAGAGGGCGTCGGGGCTGTCCATCTCCACCACTCTCAGACCCGTCACCGCGTCGGCGGCGAAGGCGCTCGTCTGCCGCGGCAGGGGAGCCGAACGCCCCATGCGGGAGGCGGCCAGGATGGCTGTCCAGGTGACCGTGTCACCTCTCGGCTGCGAGGGCTGGGGCAAGGGGGCTTTGCGGCCTGGCTGCTGCATGGGTTGTCCTGCCGTGTCAGCCGCTCGTGGGGGCTGTCTGCAACCGATTGAGGGACATGGCCGCCACCTCCCGCACCAGCAGGACCAGTTGCCCTGCCAGATGGTCGAGAAGCTGCTCGCCCCGCCGCGGGTCGGCCCGGGCGGCGTTGCCGCAGACCCCGGCCGCGTGCAGGTCCTGGCTCATCCATCCTAACCCGACCGGGTGCTCGACTCCGAGCAGCGAAAGGTCCCTCCCCGCCTGCTCGGGCAGACCTTGAAAATCCTGGAGCTGGTCGATGCGGACCAGGTCCGGCCGCAGGTGCAAGAGCAGAGAGGTCTCGACCTCGCCGCCGTGCAGTCCGTAGGTCAACTCCTCCGCAGGGAAGAGCCCGGCGGGCGTGCCGAGGGCGAAGGTGTTGGCGCGCACGACGAGCATTCCCAGCTCGGCCCTCAGACGCAGCGCGGCAAGATCCACCAGGGCCTTCTGTCCCCCGTGGCTGTTGAACAGGATGAGCTTGCGGACCCCGGCGCGGGCGACGCCACGCCCAATCTCGGTCCAAAGAGCCAGCAGTGTCTCCGCAGTGGCGCTCAAGGTGCCGGGATAGGCCGTATGCTCCAGGCTATGTCCGACGGTCTGGGCCGGCAACACCAGCAGCCTAGTGCCGTCTTGCAGGTGCTCCAGGGCTCGGGAGACGATGGCGGCGTTGATGATGGCATCCGTGCCGAGGGGCAGGTGCGGTCCATGCGCCTCGACCGCCGCGACGGGCAGCAGCGCAACCGTGCCCTCGGGGTCGATGGCCTCGAAGTCCCGAGTGGTCAGATCCTGCCAGTTTCCGCCTGCGGACATCCTGCGCCCCCTGGGTTTAGTGGTGATGGAGGTCTGCCGCGTGCGTCCCATCCGCACCGAGCCGAGCTGCCAGCGCCGACAGGACATCTCCGACTGCTCAGCCGAGCAGGCTCATCCGCGCCATCACCCCATCGCGCTTGATCAGCCAGTGCCGCATCGCGCCGGCGACATGCAGGACGACGAGACCGAGGATCACCCAGCCGATCACACCGTGGATGGTGAACAGGGTCTCGCTGAGCTCCTTGTCCTTGCCGATGAACCCAGGCAAGGTCCAACCGAAGAACTGCACCGGGTAGCCGCCCGCCGCCGTTGCAAGCCAGCCGATGACCGGCATGGCCAGGAGGGCGACGTAGAAGAGGTCATGGACGGCGCGGCTGGCGACGCGCTCGAACCCCGCCAGCGGCGGCCGATAAGGTGGCGCGCCGAGACCGAGCCTGAGCGCGAGGCGCAGGATCATCAGGGCCAGGATCATGACGCCGAAGGTCTTGTGGTAGGTGTAGAGGGCGTTGGTTACCTCGTCCCCGAAGCTCTCCTTGACCCCGTCGTACCCGAGGAAGCCCAGGGTCATGCCGACCCCCAGGACGCCCAGCACCAGGATTGCGATCAGCCAGTGCAGCAGGCGCTGCACCAGGGCGTAGCGGTCGGTCTCTATCATGATTCCACCTCGTTGACCCAAGAAGAGCGCTCGGCTAAACAGCAGCGTCGTAACTGGTTGCCGGTTTGCGGCTTTCAACCTTCATCCCTTTCGGCTGCACGAGCCCGGCTGCGCCTGCAAAATCACTTGGGCAGCAGCAGTGCGTCCTGGTGACCCACCCGTATGCGCGAACGGCGGGCATCGATCGCCGCACGCCGGACCTCTCGCCAATGTTCAATGGATGGCCTCAGCGCCTCGCCGTCCGGACCCGAGCGCTCGCCGGCCTGTTCCAGCGCGGCGGCGGCCCAGCCCTCCGTCAGGGCTAACTGGATCTCGGTCTGATCGGGGTCGAGCAGCCAGTCGCTGTCCGCCAGTTCCACCGAAAACCCCGCCGCCTCCGCCAGCTGGGCCAGGCGCACTGTAGCGTCTGGGCCGAGGGCCGGGCCAAACCCTTTGTCCCGGCGCTGGTGGGCGTTGACGAGGCCGATGACGCGCTGGTCGAGGGGGTGTCCGGGCTCGATGTCCACCCGACCGTCGTAGGTCAAGGCCAGCAGCAGGGGCGCCCGGGCGGCATGGCAGATCCCGATCAGGCCTGCGAGCCAGGGCTCGGAGACCAAGTCCAACAGGGCCGAGGCCGTCACCAGGGTCCCGCGGTCGATGTCCAGGGTATCGGCACCGCTCGCCAGATCGAAGGTCCGGGTCGCGATCTGCCAGGGTGCCGCTGACCCCTGGATGCGCAGCCCGTCCACCTGCGGAAAAGTCGCCATGCCCAGGCCGCCCGCCCACTCGGCGGTCCGGGGCGGCAGGGCGGCGAGCAGTTCCTCGTCCCGATCCAGACAGACCCAGCGCTGTCGCATGTTCAAGGAGGTCGAAAGCCGTGGGGCCAGATAGCGCAGGTTGGATCCGGTGCCGCAGCCCAGGTCCAGCACGGTCAGGGGTGCCGCCGGGTTGCCGGCCTGTTCCTTAGGCTGCGGCAGCCAACCGGCAAGCCGGTGGACCAGGTGAACTGAGCGGGCATGGGTATCGGCCGCCTCCCGCTGGGCCAGCCAGCCCGTACTGAAGTCACCCATGCAGGACCTCCTCGCAGGCGGCGGCGAAGGCGGCAGCGGCCTGCGGCCAGGTGGGGAGCCGCAGCCCTGCCGCTCGGGCCCCGGCGGCGAGCCGCCGGCGCAGGTCCGCATCCGTCAGCAGCCCCCGCAGCGCCTCGGCGAGGGCCGAGGGGTCATCCGGCCGAACCAGGACTCCGGCCGCTGGAGGGACGGTCTCGGGCGCCGCGCCGGACCGGGTCGCCAGGATCGGCACGCCCCGGGCGAGGGCCTCCCCAAAGACCATCCCGTAACCTTCGAACCGGCTGGCCAGCACGAAGAGGTCGGCCTCTGCATAGCGCCGATCCAGCTCCCGCCGCGAGAGGACCCCGGAGAAGCTCACCCGCTCCCGCAGCCCCAGCTCATCGCGCAACCGCAGCAGGGTGCCGGACCAGTCGGGGTCGCGGTCGACGGCGCCGACGCAGTCGAGTCCCCAGGAGAGGTCGGACACATCCGCCAGCGCCCGCAGCAGGACATCATGGCCCTTGCGCGGGACCAGGGCGCCGACGCTCAGGAGGCGCGGCCGATCGTCCTGCGAGCCCAGGGCCGCCGGCGCCGGGTCCGTCCCGGGCTCGACCACCCGGATGTGCCCTGGCGGCACATGGTAAGCGGCGAGCAACCGGGCGGTGAAGGCGCTGGTGACCAGGACCAGCCGGGCCTGGGCCAGGGCGCGGGTCTCGGATTGGCGCAGCGCCTTGGCCAGGTCGGGCGGGAGCCCGGTCTCCTCGGCCAGGGGGTGGTGCACCAGGGCCACGAGCCGGAGCCGCTCACCCTGCGCCTCCGCCAGCTCGGGGAGTGCGCCGAAGGCAAGCCCGTCGACGACGGTGAGGGCAGCATCCGGAATGGACGCGAGGACGGATTCGGTCTGCCTCAGTGCAGCCGGGGTCGGCACCGGGAAGCTGGCGTCCAAAGCGCGATGCTCCACCCGCCAGCCCAGCTCGGCCAGACCGGCCATGATGCGCCGGTCGTAGCCATAGCCCCCGGTGGGCGTGTCGAGGTCCCCGGGGATCAGGAACCACAGGGGCCTGCGATCTGAGGGGGGCGGGTTCAGACCGGCAGCTCCGCATCGTAGGCGGCCCAGGCGAGGTGCGACTCGCGCAGGACCACCCGAAGGGAGCCGATGCCCCGTGCGGCATCGCCCAACTCACCGGCGAGGATGCGCGCAGCCATACCCTCGAAGATCTGCCGCGCCATGAACTCGGTGGTGGTGTTCTGGCCCCTAAGATCCGGGTGCTCGTCCAGGTTGCGGTAATCGAAGGTCGCAAGGACGGCGCGCAGGGCCTGGCTGGCGAGCCCGATGTCTACGACGAGGTTGTCCTGGTCCAGTTCCGGCCGGCGGAACTCCAGGTCCACCACATAGGTGGCGCCGTGCAGCCGCTGGGCGGGGCCGAAGACCTCACCCCGGAAGCTGTGGGCGATCATGACGTGGTCGCGTACGCACAGGCTGTACATCGGAATCGTCCTCTAGGGGTAGCGGATGCGGTGCATCAGGGTGTCGCCGGGGTCCAGGGCCAGGCGCGCCTGGACCGCGGGCAGGTCCTCGAAGGCGTCCTCGCCGGTGATCAGCCGATCAAGCACCGGGTCCGCCAGCAGCGACAGGGCGAGGGCCATGCGCCGGCCATAGTCCCAACGCGCCCGCTGGGCGGTGGCGACGCTGCCGACCTGGGACGAGCGGATGGTCAGCCGGCGCCGGTGGAAACCCTGGCCCAGGGGCAGCGGGACCTCGCGCGTCCCGTACCAACTCAGTTCCAGCACCGTCGCCTCGAAGCCCGCGATCCGCAGACCCTGCGCAAGACCTGCCGGGGAGCCGCTGGTGTGGATGACCAGGTCCGCGTCAAGGGTCGACTCCTCCGGCCGGGCAAACCCGACCCCGAGGGCCGCGGCGATGGCCGCACGCCGGGGGTTCAGGTCGATCAGCTCGACCCGACAGCCGGGGATTCGTCCCGCGAGCCAGGCAACCAGGCAGCCGAGGGTGCCGGCACCGATCACGGCGATACGGTCACCGAGGCGCGGGGTTGCGTCCCAGAGGCCGTTGACGGCGGTCTCCAGGTTGGCGGCGAGCACGGCGCGCCCAGCCGGGACCTGCTCCGGTACGAGGTGGAGCGCCTCCGCCGGGACCCGGTAGCGGGTCTGGTGCGGATGCAGGCAGAAGACCGTCCGCCCCAGCAGGTGCTCGGGGCCTTCCTCCACCACGCCAACGCTGCAATAACCGTACTTGACCGGTCCGGGAAAGTCGCCGCCTTGGAAGGGCGCGCGCATGGCCTGGTACTCGCTCTCCGGCACCTCGCCGCGAAACACCAGGGACTCGGTCCCGCGGCTGATGCCGCTGTAGAGGGAGCGCACCAGGGCATCCCCGGGGACGGGGTCCGGCAAGGGTTCTCGGCGAAGCTCGCCCCGGCCGGGCTCGGTCACCCAGAAGGCGTTGGCCTGCATCGAGGGCTCCGCCGGCGAGTTGGGCGGGCGTCGGCGTCCGGTCTCTGGTTGATCGGTCATGATGACAATCGAAACATGCGATGGGGCAGATCGAATGATGCTCGAATACGCAGGCCCTGTCCGCAAGTCGGTCCCGCGAGGGGCGAATACCAGGCCCCTCCCCTGCGCGCCCTGACCTCGGGCAGGGACCGATTCCCAATTGGTTCGAGGACTTTGGGGCGAGCGGCGAAAGCGGCAAGGGCCGACTGGACCGGACACCACAGGCCCTGTTCGATCCGCGTCGAAGCCTTCAGTGACGGGGGCGTCGAGCGGCGCACTGGCTCGGCGCCCGATGCCGGACGAAGCCGCTTGAGCCCCTAAGGGAATGGGTGATCAGGGTGCTGTCACGCTAACACCCGCCTCGGTCTTGGCCTCCACCTCGTCACGCCGCATAGGCATTGCATCGATCTGGAGAAGCAGATCGCCCAGATCCGTGTCCAGCGCGGCTCGCCGTTTGATTCCCCCGTCCTTTCCGATCAGGACCACCGATCTATCGTTCGCCGCCACCTTCAGTTGCTGGCGCAACTGCCTAACTGCCTGAGCGGGCAGAGCCCGGTCTCCGACCAGGCCTTGGTCGGAGAACACTTGGAAGACGATGACATCGCGGTCGAGTAGCGCTTCCGATCGTTGTTGCATCCACTGCCGCTGCGTCCCGATTCCTGGATCCTCGCTACTGGAAGAGACCATGAACAGCAAACGATGCCGCCACTGGTACTGACCAAGATCGTGTGCAGCCGCGCCATTGATCGTCGCCATTAGCAGGAGAATCCCGGCCATGAATCGAGTACCCATCTCACCAATCTCCCATCCCCGGCTCAGCCTTGGAAGCCCCACCATCTTTGCGTTGCTTCAACGTGCGCAGATGCTGGGGCTAACCTGTGTCAGGTGACTGTTCAGAAGAAACTTGAACATCCCTTAGGGTGGATGAGCGCAGCGCAATCCACCGACGCCGCCGGTGGACTGCGCCGCGCTTGTCCACCCTACAGCTCCCCTGTTTCGGTTGTTGCTGTATCGGGGAGCTGCTGGCGCCGCTCTCCTGATCCAGGCTCAACCCTCGTCGATGCCCTCGGTGACGGGGTTATCGATCAGAGCGTGCACGCGGCTGTCGGTGCAGTAGGACTCCAGGATCTCGTCGGTAACTGGGTGGTTCATGGATGGTCTCCGGTGATGTGAGTCTGAATCGACTAGGATGTCTGTCGCTGGGAGGCGGCGACGCGCTAACCCTCGTCGATGCCCTCGGTGACGGGGTTGTTGATCAGGGAATGCACGCGGCTGTCGGTACAGTAGGACTCCAGGATCTCGTCGGCAACTGGGTTATGCATGGGCGTTCTCCGGTCATGGACGACTGAATCGGGTGGTACGTCTTTGGCTGGGAGGCGACGACGCCCTACCCCTCATCGATGCCCTCGGTGATGGGGTTGTTGATCAGGGCATGCACGCGGCTGTCGGTGCAGTAGGATTCCAGGATCTCGTCGGCAACTGGGTTATGCATGGGTGTTCTCCGGTAATGGACGATTGAATCGGGTGGTACGTCTTTGGCTGGGAGTCGGCGACGCGCTACCCCTCATCGATGCCCTCGGTGACGGGGTTGTTGATCAGGGCATGCACGCGGCTGTCGGTGCAGTAGGACTCCAGGATCTCGTCGGCAACTGGGTTATGCATGGGTGTTCTCCGGTAATGGACGACTAAATCGGGTGGTGGGTCTTTGGCTGGGAGTCGGCGACGCGCTAACCCTCGTCGATGCCCTCGGTCACGGGGTTGTGAATTTTTTGGTGGAGGTTGCTGCCTGGAGCCACCGCCGACAGGACCTCACCACCTTCCCGCTCGATCTCGCGGATGCTTTGGTTGTAGTACTGGGCGGTCGCCCGAATTTGCTTCTCGTAACTGCTCATCGCCGCATCTCCTGACTGGAAGTTTGCTGGAACCGTTTCGGCGGTACGTTGCCGATGGGTCTAATATAGTCATAAAATTTCATTTGTCTAGGACAATTATGCTTCATAGAATTTGTGGAAATTGAACATGCCTAGCTCTTCGAAGACATCCGAGAGCGCGGACCGGTTCGCCATCGGTACAGTGGAGCGCGACACGGGCATCGGCCGGGATACCTTGCGGATCTGGGAGCGGCGCTACGGCTTCCCGACTCCAGAGCGCAATGCCAAGGGCGAGCGGGTCTACAGCAGCGCGCAGATTCGCCGCCTGCAAGCGATCCGGCGCCTGCTTGACCAGGGTCTGCGCCCGGGCAAAGTGGTGCCGTTGGGCGAGGAGGCGCTCAGTGAGCTGACCGGTACATTGCCCCAGACCGCCTCGCGTCCGCAGGTTGTCAGTTCCGTCCAGGAGCGACTGATCGCGCTGGCGTCATCGGGCGACTTGAAGGCGTTGAATGCCGCGCTGGAGCAGGCTTTGGCCCGCGACGGGCTACGTTCTTTTGTCATAGACACATTTGCACCACTGACCGGACTTGTCGGTGAACTGTGGGCTAGCGGCAAGCTGCAGATCTTCGAGGAGCACCTGCTAACCAGGCATCTGGTGCAGTTCCTGGATGTGGCCATGAGCCGTATCGGGCGCCCGCCGGGAGCCCCGCAGATCCTGCTCGCAACCCTGCCTGGGGAGCAGCATGCCTTGGGGTTGCTGATGGCGGAGGCCCTGTTGTGTCAGGCGGGAAACGTAACGCTGAATCTGGGTACGGACGTGCCGATGGACCAAATCGTTGCCGCGGCGAAGCGCACGGGGGTGACGACGGTGGCGCTGTCGTTCAGTGCTTGTTATCCACGCGGATCCATTCGGGGCGACCTCGATGACCTTGCCGCTCGTATTCCCGACGGGATAACTATTTGGATCGGGGGCGCCGGGGTCCGGCGATTGTCGCGTCTACCCCCGTCGGTGCAAAGGATGTCGCTCGATGCACTTTGATGGGCGAGCGGAGTCAGTTGAGCAGAACGCCGGGGGGTTAACGACCAACTCATTGCAATCGAGGCAGGAACCAGCGAAGCCCAACGGACGCATCCCTCTGCCCCCCGTTCAAGCGTGGGGTACAGCTGCGTTTACAGAGGGTCAGGAACACATCCCTGCGAGCTGAAAGGCACGTGCCGAGACACAGCACTTAGAGCTAACCAAACAGCGTGCTGCGTGCGGCTTCGGTGATAGCCGATACCGCCGGGTGTTTGATACGGCGCTCGGCGGAAATTGCATAGAAGCGCTCCTTGACCTCTTCGGTGCGGCCGACCACCGTGACCCCATACTTCGCAACGACATCCCGCTCAACCGCTGTCGGTGCCGTGAAGATCCCCGCACCGGCCTCGCCGAAGGCTTTCATCAGGGCACGGTCCTCGAACTCCGCGACCACCCTGGGGGCGATACCGACCCGCTGGAACCAATATTCCAGGGCCCGGCGCAGCGCGCTGCTGCCAGTCGGCATGAGCAGGGGTGCGCCGTCCAGAGACTGGGGGAAGCCCTCCAGATACCGGCCCGCCCCCGCTTTGGCCGCGAAGAACCCGATACCCGATTCCCCTAGAAGGTGGTTGTAGGCGCGAACACTGAGCGCGGGGCTCACCGGGCTGTCGGCAAGGACCAGATCGAGCTTGTGCACCGAAAGGTCCGCGAGCAAATCCACCAAGGGGGCCTCGAGGCAGCACGAGCCGGACCGGCTCCGCCATTCGAAGCACAGGGGCGAGGACCCGGTAGGCCAGGAGTTTCGGCACCACCATGGCGATCCCGACGGTGAGCACCGGCACCTGGCTGGCCGAGCGCCCCCCGAGCAGGTCCCGCAACTCCCCCTCCAGGCGGAACATCTCGTCGGAGTAGGAGAAGACAACGCGCCCCGTTTCCGTCAGGGCCAGACCGCGTCCATCCTTGCTGAAGAGCTTGGCACCGACCTGACGCTCCAGCTCTCCCAGTTGCCCGCTGATAGTCTGCGGCGTCAGGTGCAGAATCTCCCCGGCGCGGGCAATGGAACCGTGGGTCGCGACCGCCCAGAAATACCGCAGGTGTTTCAGGTTCAGGTGAGCCATCGGCGCAAGTTAAGACAGCGTCACCGGTGAGGCAAAGCCCGCGGGTTTCACGGCCAGCACGGAGGTACGGGTGGTCCTGAGAACGTCTTCGGCGGTATCGCCGATGAAGAGCCCAGGGACGCCGGTTCGGCCCACCGTACCCATGACGATCAGATCGACCCCGATCTCTTCCGCTTTCATTCCGACGACGGTGGCCGCATCACCCTTGATCAGGTGAACGCACGGATCGGCCGCGTTCAGGCCGTAGGGAGCCAGCAGCCTGTCCAAGGCACTCCGGTGACCCTGCTCCGTCCCGGCAAGCAGGGCCTGGACCTGGTCGGTGGTGAGGCCGGCCGCAGCGCCGCTCAGAATCTGCTCCCCCCGCAGGCACCAGGCATGCACCACATGCAACCCTGCTGCCTCTCGCCCCGACAACGAGGTGGCGAGATCCAGGATCAGTCGGTCGAGGTCGCCCGTCTGGGAGTCCGTCGGATCGACCGCCGCCAGTAGCGTGCGGTAAGGGTAGGCGCTCTGCGGACGATCGATCCAGACGGGGCACGGACACTTGCGCAGGAGATGCATGTCCGTGCTGCAGAGAACCTGGGCGCCGGGGTCTTCGCCTGTGCGGGGCATTTTCATCAGCAGATCGTGGCCATTGCGCTGGACGGCGCGGATGACCTCAATGAATGGGATCCCCGTCAGGACCTGCGTGTAGAGCATGACCCCTGCGTCGGCATAGGGCTCGGTGAGGACTTCCAGCTCGTCGAGGCGCCGCTGGCTCAGCGTTTCGGTCAGCTTTAGGCCGTACTGCTGCTCCAGGTCCCAACCGATGGTCACCGGTTCAGTGACGTCGAGGATGGTGAGGCGGGCCTGATTGATTCGGGCCAGGGCCACGGCCCGATCCAAACCTTGCCTCTGGGAGGTTGGACCATCCGCGACGTAAAGAATGTTCTTAAAGCGCTGCATTGCGTCTCTCCGTGCCCGGTGGCAGTGGTAATCGACTCGGGGCGCGTTCGGTGATCGGACGACCGGGAAACGGCAAGCGTGCCGCCCCCATGGAACCGGGGCGACGCCGCGCCCGATCCGAAGGGGCCGTGCTGCTGCCGGCCCGCATCATCCCTGCCAGCCGACCGAGGCCTTGTAACTGTGCCAGGTCGCGTAGGCGAGTCCCGGGACCAATAGCACCACGCCGATGAAGAAGGTGGCGATGCCAAAGCCCGTGGTGGGTGCGTTGTTCAGGGCTGCTGTGGACATAGCCATTACTCCTACGAGTTGGCTGGGCTAGGGAATCGCTGAACAGCATCTCCTTGGAAAGCACGCCGGTCTAAGCCCCCGGGAAAAACAAGATCAGGCCGCGGCCTCCAGCCCGCACGACCGGTTGGCCGGGACCGCGACATCCATTAGCCTCGGGTTATCAAGCTTGAGCCCATTCATGAGGTCCACGTACGCCTGCCTCCCCTTGACCTGGAGCCGCGGGTTCCAACGCTGCTCCTCGCCAATCGTGCTCACGGTCATGCCGTTGTAATCGTGGGCTGGGTAGACCAGTGTGGCTTCAGGGAGCTTGAGGAGTTTGCCGAACAGGCTGTCATACTGGGCAGCGGGATCGCCGTTCTGAAAATCGGTACGCCCCGTGCCACGGATCAGCAGGGTGTCGCCCGTGAAGACCCGATCCCTCAGCAGGAAGCTGTAGCTGTCTTCCGTGTGCCCAGGCGTGTACAGAACATCAAGGTGAAGACCGTCCACGCGCAGCCGCTCCCCCTCGCGGAAGTGCACCGACACACACTCGGCGTGGGTCTTATCGCCCATGGCGATCCTACACTCCGTGCGCTCCCGAAGCGCCCCCAGGGCCGTGACATGGTCGGCGTGGATGTGGGTGTCCACCGCCAGCACCAGCCGGAGATCGAGCTCCTCGATCAGCTTCACGTAGCGGTCGGTGTTTTCCAGCACCGGATCGATCAACAACGCCTCTCCGCCGGCGCGCTCGGCCAGCAGGTAGGTGTAAGTGGATGAAGTGTGGTCGAACAATTGGCGGAAGATCATGATGGTCTCCTGGTATGCGATCAGAATCAGGCTGCCGCCTGGTCGAGGCACCGGCCCGGGCGGTTCCACGGCATGCGCGCCAGCAAGTCGGCCATGCCGCACCAGCGGGTCAACCCAGCCACGATCAGCCCGACGCCGACCAACGGGACTGCAGCGAAGAAGATCGCGTGGTTGGTTTTGCTGGAGAAGACAGTTGGGGTCGGCGGGGTTTGAGAGAAGGATCACTTCCGACGAAATAGGGCATCGATACATCGTATTTTTCGATGTAAACGGCAGCGACCCAGCGAGGGAGATGTCTTCGGCGGGGGGATGGCGAAGGTCGGCATAGTTTGCGAACCCTAAACCGATTACGACAAGCCTGGTGGAGGTCGGCAACCTGGCGTTGAGCGATCCTGGCCATGGGCGTGCTGGGTCATCGCGGCCAACATGGCCTTCCTTGTTGCCGGCGGGTACCGCTGGGCCCTGTCCACGTCAACCCGCCGGCTGGCCAATACCTTCCGGCGGCTCGGTGACGCCGTCCCGGGCGGCGCTCCCCAACTGCGGCGCAACCCGGGGGTAGCAATTAGAGAGAGTAGTTGCCACACCACGGCGCCAAACCGCCAAGTTTTTCAACGCAACACCGTTGCCCGGCGCTTCACCCGGCGGGAGATTGGTTCAGGATACCTACCTTCCTGTTTTTCTTGGCGACTTGGCGTGAGCAACCGCCGATCTTAGGATCGAATCGTTGCCCGTGCGAGGCAGGGACAGCCCGCCATATTCAACGAAGTTAAGCCGTTGAAAATAGAGCCCACCACAAGTCGCGCCACGGGGGCTCGCGCTGATTTGAGCCAGGAATGGCTTTAATCAGCATCGCCTACGAGAGGTTCGGGGCCTGGCCGCTGTCCGGCCAGCCCGGTCAATTCCCAGAGTGCCGCGACCTCCGCCTGCAGAGCGGCGACCTGTGCCTCCAAGGCGGCGATGCGATCATCCCCTGTGCCGGAGCGGGAGCCGGATCGGGCCGCGGCAGACCCTGCCGCGACCGCTTCCTGTTTGGGCTCCCCACACAGCATGTGGCCGAAGCGGTCCTCACGTTTGCCCGGCAGGTGGGAGAGCTCGGTCACCAGGGGCGTGTCGCGTTCGGTCAGGCCCCGCACCGCCTCGGCGACCGCCGGCAGGTCCGGAAACTCGGCCATGCGCCCAGTGTTGGTCCGCAACTCGCCCAGGGTCTGGGGCCCGCGCAGCATCAGGGCGCACAGCAGCGCCTGTTCCTGGCGATTGAGGTGATAGGTCGATGACATCTTGTGGTCGTAGCGCTCGGTGCGCCCGGCGAAGCTGGCGTAGATCAGGTTGCGGTCACGCAGGGTGTTGACCACATGCCCGACCTCCCCGGACTCCAGGGCCATGACCGGGTCGCGGCTGGTCTTCTGGTTGCAGGCCAGGACCAGGGCGTTGAGGGTCAGGGGGTACTGGTCGGGGGTGGTGCGCTGCTTCTCCATGAGGCAGGCAAGTATGCGCGCCTCGACCGGGGTAAGGTCCGGCTCCGAGGCTGCGGCGGCGGTGGTGTCGGCGTCTGTGGTCATGGCGGGATCCCAGGTGGTCCGCAGTGGATAGGGACACATTATCCTATGAGGTCGGTTCTGGCCGCATCTACCGGATAGCTCGGAGCACGTGCAGGTTGTTTGTTCGGCAGGCTTGCCCTGGCCTCAGGGTGCCGGGAACACCTGATTCCAATCCTCCTTCATCGAGATCACCAGCCAGCCGTTTTCCGGGGCCAGAGCCAGGGCCTGATCAAGTCGGCCGATGTGGCCCTCCCGGTCATAGGCGTATTCCCGCTCCGCGTCGGTGTGGTGCAGGATCAGGCCGAGCCGACGCCCCTCACCGGCGGTGGTCCATTGCAGCATTTGCAGGTCCCCATCGATCGCGGCCTTGAAGGGTTGCTGCTCCCGCCATTGCGGGTGTTGCGGGGCCAGGGCCTTAACCCGGTCCAGCACGAAGGCGAGCTGGGTATACATGGGCTGCTCGACCCACAGGGTGCCGTCGTTGTCGAACACGGCAATGCGTTGTGCGGGCGGGACAAATTCGGGTCCGTCCGCCCGGGTGACGTCAGAGACGAAGCCGGTGATGGCCTCTTTGGCTGGACCTGCCCGCCAGGACGGCAGAGGGTCGGCGGCGGCCTGAGTGGCCGCCAGGGTCAAGCCGAGGGCAAGGGCCGCGATGAGTTGATGCATCTGAGTCCTCGATAGGTCAATTGGGGGGCGGACGTCCCTGTCCTTGCAGTCCTTGGGCGGGTTAATGGCTGGCTGGCGCGCTCAAGTCACCCAGGACCTTCTCCAAGCTGAAACTGGCCGCCTTTTGGCGCGGCGGGAACTCGTTGAAGGTCGCAAGGAACTGCCCGACGTAGGCCTGGGCCGGCACCAGCAAGAAGGCGCGGTCCAGGAGCCAGTCGTAGTAGGTGTTGGAGGTGATCTCCGCACGCTCGTAGGGGTCGCGGCGCAGGTTTTCAATGAGCGGCACCCGCAGCGCGTCGAAGGGCTCCATCCACACCCGGAAGGTTCCCTGGGTCTTCTGTTCCATGAAGATGATCTTCCAGTCGTCATAACGCAGGGCCGTGAGTTCCCCGCCGTCGCCGAAATAAAAGATCTCGTGACGCGGGCTCTTGTCGGTGGTCCCATCCAGCACAGGGAGAATGTTGTACCCGTCGAGATGGACCTTGTAGAACCGGTTCACCGCTTGGGCGTTGACGCCAACCTTGAGCATCTCCTTGATGTCCGGGGCACCTGCCATAGCCAGGAAGGTCGGGAACCAGTCCATGTGGTGGACGATCTGGTTGTTCCAAACACCGGCCTTGATGTGGCCCGGCCAGCGGACCATGGCCGGCACGCGCCAGCCGCCTTCCCAGTTGGTGTTTTTCTCGCCCCGGAAGGGTGTCGCGGCGGCATCCGGCCAGGTGTTGTAGTGGGGGCCGTTGTCGGTTGAGTAGAAGACGATGGTGTTGTCCGCGACCCCCAGGTCGTCCAGGGCCTTGAGGAACTTACCGATATGCATATCGTGCTCGACCATGCCGTCGGCGTACTCGTCCTGACCGGAGATGCCGCGCAGCTCGGGCTTCACATGAGTGCGGAAGTGCATGCGGGTGCCGCTCCACCAGACGAACCAGGGCTTGCCGGCCTTGGTCTGGTCCTGGATGAAGGCGATGGCGCGGTCGGAGGTGTCGTCGTCCACCGTCTCCATGCGCTTCTTGGTCAGAGGGCCTGTGTCCTCGATCTTCTGGGTGCCGTCGGGCAGGGCCCAGGAGTGGATGACACCGCGGGGCCCAAACTTCTTGCGGAATTCGGGATTCTTCGGGTAGTCCTCATTCTCCGGCTCCTCCTCGGCGTTGAGGTGGTAAAGGTTGCCGTAGAACTCGTCGAAACCATGGTTGGTCGGCAGGTGCTCGTCCCGGTCTCCCAGGTGGTTCTTGCCGAACTGGCCGGTGGCGTAGCCCATGGATTTGAGCATGGAGGCGATGGTCGGGTCCTGCTCGCTGAGCCCCTCCTTGGCGCCGGGTAGGCCGACCTTGGACAGACCGGTCCGGAAGACGCTCTGGCCGGTGATAAAGGATGAACGCCCGGCGGTGCAGGACTGCTCGCCGTAATAGTCCGTGAAGGTCATGCCCTCCTTGGCGATACGGTCGATGTTGGGAGTCTGGTAGCCGACCAGCCCGTGGGTATAGGTGCTGATGTTGGACTGACCGACGTCGTCGCCCCAGACAACGAGGATGTTGGGCTTGTCGGCGGCGCTAGCCGGGCCCGCAAAGGCGATGGCGCCCGCCAGAGCGGTAATCGCCAGGAAGGCCGTACCAGGGAGGGCAAGGCGACCCCGTTGGCGGCCCAACTGGCTGGGCGGTGTGCGTGCTGGTTGCATCGTTGTGGTTCCTCTTTGGTTGGCAGTGCAAGCTAGGTTGTAAGATGCAGTTGGTGGTGTTGGTCCATAGCGGGTCCGGCCGGGGATCTGATCCGCCCCCAAGCCCTCGGCCCGATTGGTATCCTGCTTGAATCTTCCCGGCGAGACAAGATCGTCTTGCCCTCGCAGCTCGGGTAGGTGCGACCGTCCTCCTTGGTATCGCGACAGGCGCCACGTTTTTAGCCTCTGTGGGCTAGTACCCTGTTTCCCCGTCGACGCATCCGTTAGGTAGAGGAGGTCAACATGAGCGGCGCTTCCATTGACGCTATCGCTTGAATGATGGATCGCATACACGGCCGTCTGCCACTGCATATGGGAGTCGGATGTCAAAGACCGTAATTACAATTGGGCCTTATCTGCATCCGGCACATGCTGCATGTGAAGGGTATGGAGTTAGGCTCATTATGAAGCGGAGAAACACATGAAATATGAGTTTCCGGTACTATTCTTTTTATCCCTTTTCGGCTTGCTAGTGCTCGGCTCCGGCTGCGATCGAAATAAGCCCGTAACTTCTGAATCGGCAGGGGCGCAGGAGGCAGTGGTCCAGCCTGTAGCAGTCTCCAAGCCGGTTCCTGCCATGCCATCATCAATCAGCATCAATGTAGAGCGGGCCTTTGGCGCGCCATCGATAGCAGTCCAGTTGAGCTTGCCAGCCACCTGGATGGAAGGCAACCACGATGACGTGGCGCGCTTGTTGCCGAAAACCCAGCCAGACGAGTTCTTCCAGACCATACTCGAGGTTCGTGAGGGCAATACGAGCTGTCAGGGTACCTGCGACAGCAAACAAATCAGGGCCAATATCGCCGGAAGCTACGCGAGTTATAAGAAGAGGCTGGAAACTCCGAATCTGAATACGGGCGACCCGCAGAAGGATGCTTATCGGGCTGAACTGCACGTGCTTGAGGATACAGCGTCTGAGGGCAATATCTACAAGCGCGTATTCGCAGCTAAGGTGACTTGTCCAGGTAAGGGTGCCGTCCCCTGCGTGCCGCGACTGGCGGCACGTTGCTTCTATTACCAAGAGGGAGCGGATTATCATCTCATCGCCACGGGTAGCGGCCCGGTGGTCGCTGAAAACACTGCTTGGCCGGAGCTGATGGCTTTATGCAAAGGCCTTACATTTCCCCCTGCTGAAAAGAAGGACTGAGCAATGCCCTCTATTCGTGATTGCGTGTGAGCCCTGAGGTATCACTTATCTGTTGTCTTTTTTTGCTGTTGGCTGTTGGCTGTTGGCTGGAGACTCCAGCCTCCAGCTTCTCAGTTGATCCCCAACGTATTTACCGCATCCGTACAGGTCATGCGTCGGTCCCCGCCAAAGCCGAGACAACCGCTTTCTTCCGGCCGGAATACTTGTTCGGCACAGCGTTGCGCCAGGTCCGTGATGATGGGATCCAGGCCCATGCGGCGACTTGCACGGGCAGGCATAACTTTACGAGAAAATAAAGGACAGCAATACTAATGAAGGTTTTAATCGGCGCTATTCTCATGATGATTGTTGCCGCTGCGATTATCATCAAGATGTTTGCTAGCACCCAGGAGAGCATTGCATCTATGGAAGTAACGTTGGAGAGACATTTTTCCCTCGTTAAGGCTGGAAACCACCGTGAAGCCTATGCCAGTTTCCACAAGGAGTTGCAGCAGCGCATTTCGCCAGAGCAGTATGAAGCTGCCTGGGCAGAGAGAATTAGGAAATATGGGCCCATGCAGTCTTGGAAGATCCATACTGCCAATGAATCCTCAAACCTATTTACTAGTGAAAAGGAGTATGACGTGGTTCTTTTTATTGGATTCGGTTCTGACAAAGAACTTTTCGATAGAGTCTATCACATCTGGAGGATTGAACAAGGCGAGACAAAATTGATTTATTCAGGGCTTCACAGCGGAGCCACCAACTCCTCGACGTTTGATGTGTTTTGATTAGGGTTCGGGTTCGATGGTGATTCCGGGCCTTTCGGACTGGCCGTCAGTTCGATTCCCTTAGAGACGTAGCCATGCGGACCGCACAATTCCTGGGGTAGTTTACTGAATTTCTGGGCGGTGGCCGGCAGGGTCGGATAGAGTTGGACAGTTGAAATCTTACGGGTGAAATCCGGAGCCAATTATGGCGAGACTCCCCCGAGTGGTTGCGCCGGGATTACCCCACCATGTGACCATACCATTACCCACAACTCTCCCCGATACTGCGCTGAGCCTCAAGTGCGAGCACAATATCGGGGATGCGCTGTAGACCGATCCAGAGCGTTTTCGGGCCTGGGAAGCCATCGCGTTTGCGGTTGAGGAAACCACTCAGGGTGCCGATCATGCGTACCATCGTATCGAGAGGAAGTGGCTGCTCGGGTTGCGGTTTGCGCTGAGTGACCAGGTAGACGGCCTTCCACTCTTCATCGGCGAACACCGCGTCGCAGGGCATTTCCGGGCAGTCTCGTCCGAGCATGGTCAGGTACAACACTCGCCAAGCGATGATCATATGGAAGGCCAGCGCCGATGTGGTTGATAATCCAAGCCACCGGTGTCGCCTCGGTGATGATTGCAGTCTCCGGTTCCGGGCATCAGGGCGACAGCTCCTGTCCGATTGTTGGCAGCTGGCGTCGTGTTCTCCATCTCAAAACAGCCAAGTCCGGGCCTAAGGTTGCGCACGCCGTATTTCTACCCGACCCCCTATCCCTCCAGCCTAGGGCGGGGGCGAAACGAACTACACAGGGCGTTTCGACTGGGACTAACGACCGCCACGGAACCCCTTTCCCTGCGGAGGTCCGCCCCTGGTTTGGAGGCTTGCCGCGCCGCTACCGCAATGTGCCATCGGCGCGGCCAGGATCGCATTGAGGGAAGCCACGTAGGCGGCATAAGCCTCTGTCCCCGCCTCGGGCCGGATTCCGAATCCACCCACATAATCCGCGCTCGCATCAATGTAGGAATCCCCCGTGGCCAGCTCGATGTTGTGCGCGAATGCCCTCAGATGGTTGCCGGAGCCGCACAGCAGGTTGTCGTAAACCCCCTGGATATCCGCGTAACCCTCCGCGTTGGCGATCACCTCGGCCAGATCGATCATATCGACCTCCTCAATCAGGCCACCGACCAAGAGGGCGCCCAAACCCGAGGCCTTACCGTCCGCCACCAGCTTCGCATAGAGGTCGGCGAGGTCGGTGTCATTGAACTTGCAGTCAGCGTCTCGGCAGCTCTCCGGGTAGGTTCCCTGCCCCCCCTCGACCGCCGAATCCGGGATACCGTAGTTGTCGAGCAGCTGCTTCACCGCATCCATATGCCGCTGCTCCGAGTCGGCGATGTTGTCGCATACGATGAGCGTCAGGCCCTGAGCCAAGTGGAAGTCGTAGAGCGTGGCGTAGACGTCCCGCGCCAGCTTCTCTTCCTCGCGCATGAACTTCATGTCATCCTCGACCAGACTCCAGTCGGCAGCCGTCGCAGCGCCGACGGCGAGGATCGCCAAGCCCCGCCGAGCATACCCAGTTTCTTGAACATCTGATTCACCTCGCTAGTGTGTTACCGCCCTAGCGACAAAGGCGGCCCGCAAGGCGCGCTCCGCGAACCGACGACCCGAGCGCCCCTCCTTCTTGGCTTTGTATAGCGTAGACCAGCCTCTCCGCCTATCAGGCAGATAACCTATTGACTATCAATGGAGCGGCTAGGGCTGGACGAGACCTTCGCGGATGGCAAACCGGGCAAGCTCGACCCGGTCGTGAATGTCGAGCTTCTGCATCAGGTGGGTGCAGTGCTGCTCTACGGTCTTGACGCTCAGGCCAGCGGTATGGGCGATCTCCTTCTTCGCCAGTCCTTTGGCCAGGTAGCCGAGGACCTCCAGCTCCCGCGGGGTCAGAAGCTGCGCGCGCGTGCGCACACACGCCGCCAGGCGCGGCCCGTCGGCGGTGATCTCCAGGCGGCTGCGCACCTCGGGACAGAAGCAGGTGCCCCCTTAAGAATCTTGCGAATGCAGGTAAGCAGACCATCCGGCGCCCCACCCTTGGTGGCATAACCGCGTGCCCGTGCCTGGAGCGCTTGGGCGATATAGCCGTCCTGCACATACCCGCTCAGAAAGAACACCCGCGTGCCCGGCGACTCCTCGTGGATGCGTTGGGCCGCATCGAACACCGAAAGACCCGGCATATCGATATCCAGCAACACCATGTCGGGCCGCAGCCGAAGCGTCAGATCGAGCGCCTGACTGGCGTCCTGCGCAGTACCCACCACCTCCAGGTCGGGCTCCTGCACCAGACGCTGGCTCAGCATGTCGCGTACCAGCGCGTGGTCATCAACGATCAGAATGCGCGATCTCAAGGGGGCCATGGTCGCTCGCCAGATTGTGGATCAGCCGGATGAGCTCGCTCATCAGGAAGGGTCTATCCAAGGTCAACACATCCGCCCCGGTCTCTTCCGCAAGCTCGCCGTGGCCGTGACCGAGGACCACGACCGGCACCGCCCGACCGCCGCCCCGCGCTGCCTGCAGACACTCCCTGAGGCTGCACGTGGCCAGGCTGGCATCGAGCAGCACCACATCCGGCGGTAGCTCAGCGACGGCATCCCTGAGTGCTTGAGATGACTCAGCGGCGCGCACCCGATAGCCGTCCGCTTCCAGTGCCGAGATCACCAGCTCCTGAGTATAGGCATCCACCAGCCCGACCAGCACGCTCTTTCCTGCCCCGTCTTCGCGGACCTCCGTCTGCGCCGGGACCGGTCCCAGCCCTTGCAGCTCGATGGTGAAACGGGTTTCCCTGCCGGGCTCGGACTCCATCCGGATCCGACCCTGATGCTCTTCTACCACGGCGGCTACCACCGCCAGTCCCAGTCCCGTGCCCCGGTCTCGCGGCTTGGTGGTGAAGAAGGGCTCGAACACCCGGTCCCTCAGCTCCTCTGGAATCCCGACGCCGGTGTCCTGCACCTGCAGCCGGACCCAGCCGACCTCTATCTCGCCCGCCTCATCGAGCACCGGCGCCAGACCGATCCGCAGGTGCCCACCCTCGGGCATCGCATCGCGGGCGTTGAGCACTAGGTTCAACAATACCTGCTGAAGCTGGGAGCGGCTTGCCCAAACCCAGTAGCCGTCTCGCTGCTCAGGTACATCGACCTCGAGGGACACCGTAGCCGGCAGCGTCTCGCGGAACAACCGGGCAGCCTCCGCCACCAGTCCCCCGAGCTCCACCGGCCCCATCTCGGCCCCCGTGCGGCCACTGAAGGTGAGCAATGATCGAATCAGCTCGGTACCCTGCTGGGCAGCCGCGCCGATCTTTCCCAGCGCCTCGGCGGCGGGGTGATCCTGCGCGAGCCGGTTGAGGGCCACATCCACGAAACCCTGAACGACGCTCAGGATGTTGTTGAAGTCGTGCGAAATCCCCGCCGCCAGCCGCCCCAGGGCCTCCATCTGCTGGGCCCGGCGCAACCGCGCTTCCGCCTCGCGGCGCTGCGCCATCTCCGCCTCCAAGGCGCGACCCCAGGCCCGCAAACGCTGGAGCAGAACCACCCAGACCACAGTGGAGAGCCCGAAGATGGCAAAGGCCAAAACCAGGGCGGCCAGCTCCCGGTTACCCTCCACGCGCAGGCGCTCGCTGAAGGAACGGTTGAGGCGGGTCATGGAGTCGGCCACTCGGGCTTCGAATGCCCAGCCGAGGCTCCGGTACTCCAGGCTGTGCAGCATGGCCTCGGCGCTGGCACTTTCATGTTTGGCGAGTGCTTCGAGGGCAGCATTCTCCCGCTGCCGTAACCCCAGGCTAACCGCCCCCAGCGAAGCGAGGGAGGCGAAGGCCGGATCAGTCTCGCCGAGCTCGTGTACCTCCTCCAGGTGGGATTGAAGCTCCGTCTCCCGACTGCGATACGAGCTCACCTTGGTGTGGTCGCCATCGAGGACCACCAGATGGGCATCGTACATCAGGTTGAGGTGGCTCGAGAGGATCTGGCTACCCAACGCGAGCCCGCTGGCATACTCGTTGGTGAGCGTCTGACTCACCCGAAAGGTGTTGTAGACATGCCAGTACAGCAATAGAAACATGCCCAGGGTGACTGCAATCACCGCGGCAAACCCCATCAGCGGGAACTGCTTGAGCTTGGTCGCAACGCCCTGCCAATCCCTTCCGGTCAACCCCGTCAGAAATCCGCCACCGCCCCTCAGCCACCTGCGGCGGGATGGTTTAAAGCCTACCCCATCCGGGAGGAATCACAACCCCAGCTGCCTCCGGAGCGCTAGCCTGGTCAGGAAGTCCCGGCTTGGGACCACGACGCCCGCCCCATGGGGTATCTACCCCATAACAACACCCCGCCCCGTTTACCAAGCTTAGGGCAAAGGAGATTTCTGGCCCGCTTCTCCGGGGTCGTGCATGTGGAGGAGGCGGCGGAAAAGGACCGCAACGGCTCCGCGTACTCTACGGAAGCAGCCTTGACCCCCCAAGAGGTTATCCGTTGCGGCGAGGGAGATGACGCCCGTGCGGTCATCGCCTTCGTGCATGACAATGCGGTCGCCGACTCTACGGCCATCCTCCCCGCGGATCTGGCGGGTGTGGACCAGGCCGGCAGCCAGCTGGTCTGTGACGAAATTGCTGATATTGTTGAGGCTCCTGAAGGATTTGCCTCAACAGCTACTTTGCCTACTTTACGTGGAGGCAAGGGCAAACCCACGGAGTAACCTGGGGATTGCTCTGACCTAGTGCGCGATAGCACCGCATGCTGAAGACAGGCCGGGAAAGGGCTGGCAGACCTTCCCCGGCCACTTTCGGTTCACCCATTGAACAAATGCCGCTGACCCCGGCACCGTCGCACACCGGCGACACAGGGCAGACCAAGACTCCCGCGGGCACTGGCCAGGACCGCGGCAATGCTGTCCTCGCCGAGCTCCGCTCGCCCGACGCGGCGCATGAGTGCCTCCGCCTCCACCTGGTCGGCGGCCACCGCAGCCGGATCGCCGTCGACGCCGACCAGTTCGCCAAGCGTCGCCGAGCCCAGATCCGGGCAGATGAGCAACTCCGGCCAGTGCCGACTCAGGTGCGCCTCAAGGCGGTTGAGCCCGGCTTGGTGGCGCGCCTTGGTAACCTCCAGCCGCGTCAATCAGGCATTGAATTCGCGCCGCTCATCCCCAGGCTCTTCCCACATCTGACTGACCCCTTGCAGGTCCAACCGCCCAATCAGCTCGGCGGCGTTGGCATCATGCAGACTCGGCGCCCCGTCGTAGACCTCCGCAGCGTCATGCACGCGTTTGGGACTGACCCGACGGTGGGTTGTTACCAACCTGGTCGGTGGCGTGCGCCCCGGCGTGCAGTGCTAGGGTCTTCAGCAATCCGAGGGCACTGAAGTTGCGCGATGATGTTTTCATGTCCAGCGTGGTAATTCTTCAACGTATCCAGGAGCTTGTCCACGCTAAAGCTAGCAGCCTTTTGGCGCGACGGGAACTCCTTGAAGGCGCGTAGCTCGGGCTTCACATGGGTGCGGAAGTTAGGCTGGGGCGAGAGACGAACCTCCTCGGCTCTGACCGGCTGCGCACCCGCTGCTGGGGTTCGCAAGCTCACCCCAGCCTAGGCACTTGATCCGCTCCACTTATCCCAACTCGAATTCGCGAGAGACTGCCATGGCTAAGACGCCACCCAAAAAGCCCCCCCCCAAGGCCCCATCGCCCGAGCCGGCACAGCTCAAAGCCGTAGAGCGGCTGATAGAGGCCGGCCGGGACTATCCCAAGGCCATCGAAAGGGCGCGATCCCTGGTCGCGCGTTTCCCGGATCATGGGGGCGCCCGGCGCCTGTTGGTCGATGCGTTGGGGCTGGGCAAGGGCCACTCGGCAGCGGCGCTGACCGCTTACCAGTGGGCGGAGCGGCGGCCCAATAGCCTGCAGGCCCAGGAGGTGCTCCTGCGCCTCGCCGTCGAGGGGGGGCGGTTCAAATCGATCATGCGGACGACGTTGGGTACGTAGCGCAGCGCGTAGGGTGCGGTGAGGGACGAACCGCACCATGACGCCGGCAGGATCAGCCGGATTGGTGCGGATCGGATGTGCATCGTGTCCGACAGCCTTCATGCCTTAGGGTCTCGATGCGCCTTCATGGACGTTACCGTGTTTGCGTGGGTTACCCATGACGTTCATGGTAAGCCCCAAGCAAGTTCAAGCGCCGAAGGCCTTGACCAGGGCAAAGCCCGCCAGGATCAGAAAGAAGACGCCGCTGAACTGGTGAAGCCGATGCAGGGGGATGCGCGCCAGCAGCTTGCGCCCGGCGATCACACCGAGGACCGAGGTCGCGGACAAGGCAAGGGTCGCGCCCACCCAGACCGGAACGACGGGCATGGTGCTGGCCATACCGGCCACCGCAAGCTGGGTCTTGTCACCCATTTCCGCCAGAAAGATCATCAGAAAGGTCGTGATGATAATGCTGTGGCCGGGATGCTCCTCGACCTCTTCGTCCCCGTCTTCCTCCTTGGCCCGCAACGACATGATGCCGAAGACCCCGAACAGAACGGCGACGACGCCCGCAAGCACCCTCTCGGGCACCCAATGGGCGAGCCCCACGCCGAACACGACGGCCAGGGTATTGAGCACCGCAAAGGCGGCAATCGCCCCGATCGTCACAGGCCAATGGCGGTGGCGGGCCGCCAGGGTCATGCAGACGAGTTGGCTCTTGTCGCCCATTTCCGCCAAAAAGATCAATCCGAAGGACGAGGCGGCACTCGTCACCCATGCGACCAGCGGCGTTGCGGCAATCTCGTTCATCCTTGAAACCACAGATGACGCAGATGTCCGCAGATAAAACACTTGAGAATCAACGCCTTACTCAGGACACCCCGCTCACCCACCGGGCGAGGCGGATATTGATGGCAACACACCGAAACATCTGCGTTTATCTGCGGAATCTGCGGTTCAACGGCTCTTTCCAGGTTCATGGGCGTGCTCCGCGAGCGGCAGGGCGATAAGTGACGACTCAAAAACAACCGGTACATCTTTTTGGAACTACGAAACACGCGAGAAAGGCGAAAAGCCTCTTTATACACAGGAGCAATTGCTGTTTTTTGCGACTTACGTGTATTTCGTAGTTTCTTGTCGTCCGCGCGCTTGTTTCGGTTGTTTCTGAACCGTTCCTAACCGGCAACCAGAACCCCATGCCTGGCAAAGAGCGCCAGCAGGCGTTCGCAGCCAGCGCGGACCTGCTGGGTCAGCCGCTCCGGCTTCAGCCGCTGGGGGTCGAGGCCGGGGGGCGCAGGTAGGGTGCCACTGGCGAGATCGGCAGCGATGATCTGGGTCAGGGTGTCCAGGTCTCGACTGCCATCGAGCAACCCGAGCAGCCGGGCGCTGATGGGGTCCAGGTCGAGCCCGGTGTGGTGCACCCCGGTCACCTGACCAAGTCCGAGCTCGGTTTGACCCCTGGCCAGGTCGCCGGCCAGGGGTTTGTCCGCAACCTGACGGAACCAGTGCCTGGGGGTCGGTTGGACGCGCACGGCGCGGTGGGCGAACAGGCTGAACAACTCCGAGGAGAGGGCCGCAGACTCCCCGGCCTGAGCCCCGCCGCCGGCGGCCTTGACCTGGGCGGCTGCCTGTTCATAGAGATCCGCCAGGGACAAGGCGTCCGGGTGGACGTTGGCGAGGTGTACGAGGGCCGCCTTGGTCAGGGGGTGGGAGACATTGAGTGTGGCCCCGCTGGTCTGGCGGAAGGGGGCGGGCTTGGTGCGACGCAGGTCGAGCTTGTTGGGCGGGACAAGATCGGCGCTAAAAGCCATGGCCTCAAAGGCGGCGAAGTCCAGGCGCTCGACCACGGGGGCGTCGTCGCGGCACAGCAGGCTGCGTCGGAAGTTGCGGTTGGCCACGAAGTCGTGCCACTGCTCGATCTCGATCTGGTCCTCGATGTCCGCCAGCGCCTGCTCCACCCGGTCCCCCAGAACCGCCGGGAAGAGGGTTTGCAGCTCGCTGTCGGCGATGTACGTCAGGCCCCCCTCGGCGGCGTCGCCAATGAAGTCCCGCAGCAGGAAGGCGCGGTTCTCCTCAGCCATATATTCGTGGAGCAGGTAGCTCGGGTGGGTGTCCTTCAGGCCGGCCAGCTCGGCCTTGAGGTATCGGGCACTCAGCGCATCCAGGCCGTCCACGGCAGCGGCCATGCGTGCCATGGCCGCATGGGCGGCCGCCAGCTTGTCCGCGGCGCTCTCGGCGTCGCGGGCCGCGTATTGGAGCAGATCCCGCAGCATGCCGCGCATCCGCCACCCGGGCAGGGTGTTGTAGCTGATGTAGGCGATGCCGTGGGGGGCGAGCAGTCCCCAACACAGGCGCAGCAGGTGGCGACGCACAGGGTCCGGGACCCAGGAATAGACCCCGTGGGCGACGATGTAGTCGAACTCCCCGAGCGTCTGGTCCAGGTCCAGGATGTCCCCGGCGCGCAGCTCGCAGTTGGTGAGCCCCAGGCGCTGGATCAGGGCCTGGCCGTCGGCGACCTGATTGGGGGCTAGGTCGATGCCCAGGTAACGCCCCTCGGGCTGGTAGCAGGCGAGCGGGATCAGGTTACCCCCGGCGGCGCAGCCCAGCTCCAGGACCCGCGCCCGGTTGGGGTCGGCGGGAGACAGGCCGAAGAGCCGACCGATGGTCGCCAAGTGGCTGGGGTGGCTGTCCGGGAAGGGGATGCTCTGGTAGGGAACTGCGGCGTAATGGTCCATGGGGGCTCCTCAAAATGGTGGGCGCATTCGACCACAGTTCTGGTCGGGTCCCAAATGGGCCGGGGGGATTTCCCAATGGATTTGGTGGATGCTCTGCGCTTATCCGCCCTACCCTAGCTGTTATCTCCAACAATATTTTCGTCGCGAATTCCCCACGTTCACCCACCTCGCCACCGGCTATCCTCGTCACATTGCGGCACCGTACGAGACAGGGCGGGAAGGTCCGTAATCGACTCAACCCCAGAGTGGGCGCCGCCACGCGTCTGACCACCGTCGCTCCCGACGGGGCTCGATCCAGGCGCCTGTTGCGACTGGCCGCTTCCGAGTGGGTCGGGTGACTCCTGCCGGCC
>CAWJRN010000029.1:0-77921 GCA_963845265.1 uncultured Gammaproteobacteria bacterium
CTGGTGCCGGCGTAGAACGTAGGGGCCAGGGGCCGTCCATCAACAGGGCCGCAGCGCGGACGTCCACCGGCTCGATCTCCGTTATTCCCAAGGCAGGCGACACGAAGCGTTGGAAAAGGGCGAGCGCATAGCCTGGGTAGAGCGATAGCAAAACCCAGCGCTGCCTTATGGCGGGCGTCGCTGCGTCTTCCTGCGCGCCACCATCCGCGCTCAGTGCTCGCCGTGCTGGGTCAGAAACTCCACAACAGGTGCGATGAACCGCGGGAATGCCTCGATGTGCGGCAGATGGCCGATGCCGTCGATCTCCACGAGCTTTGAGTCTGGAATCGCTGCGTCGGCCTGACGGCCAAGCTCAGGGTAGTGCCCCAACGTCTTGGCAACCTGCGGCGGTGCGCTGCTGCGACCGATGGCGGTACGATCTCGCTGGCCGATTATAAGCAGGGCAGGAACGGCGATGTCACCGAACTCAGAGTACACGGGCTGGGTGACGATCATGTCGTAGGTGAGCGCCTGGTTCCACGCCATGCGCGGGTAGTCTGGGCTCTCGATGAAGTTAGCCAGCAACGCCACCCACTGGTCATAGGCCGGCCTCCAAGCTCCATCGTAATAGCTCTTCAATTGATATTGCTGGATCTTCTCGGGCGTCTTGCCGAGCTCTTGGCGATACATCTCATCGATGGTCGTATACGGGACTCCTTTTGCGACCCAATCCTCTAGCCCGATTGGGTTCTCCAGGATAAGCCCGGCAGTCTCCTCGGGATAAAGCAACGCGTATCGAGTGGCCAACATCCCACCCATCGAGTGCCCCAGGATAAATGCCTTTTCGATCTTCAGACTCTGGAGCAGCGAATGGGTGTTTACCGCGAGCTGCGCAAACGAGAACTGATAGTGCTCCGGCTTGGACGACTTACCAAACCCGATCTGATCCGGCATCACAACGCGGTAACCGGCCGCCGCGAGGGCCTTCGCGGTTTCTTCCCAATAGGCCCCGGAGAAGTTCTTGCCATGAAGGAGAACGATCGCTCCCTTCGCCTCGCCCTCGGGCGCCAGATCCATAAACGCCATTTCGAGTTGCTGCCGCTGACTCTCGAAGGCGAACATCTCCACCGGGAATGGGTATGGGTACGCTTCCAGCCGCACACCCGCCCCGTGGGAACCTGTGGCGAGGACGGAGAGAAGCAATGTCGCGAAGAGCGGAATGGCGGTTTTCATTAAATGAAGCATCGGTTCGGTGTTTATCCCTGGCAGGTTATTCGGAAAGTAAACGGAAGTCGGCCACCCAGCGATCAGCGGGGAGGCCGTGAGTATGTCATCCAGGCGCTCCCCACGTCGTACCGGAACCCCGAACGCAAGACAAAGGAGCCTGGCCCCTCCGCTTTAACCAGGAGGTGTGAGTGCCTCTTGCCTGAACCGGACGTTGCTGGCGGGAGGATTTTAGCTGGCTTGCCTGGTGACACCGTACCACGGTGTCACCCACCTCCGCCGGCGTTCGGCGCCCCGGGGAGACCAGGGCAAGCTCTCGCGATCTGACGACGCCCGGCCGCCTTCGATCTTGCTTCCGGCACCTCTATTGACTGCATCGGCGTAGCTGATTAGCGTCGAAACTCAGCTGGCCCTGTACACCCTGTGGGAGCGGCACCACACTGGGGAACTGCTCCTGCGTCCCCAGTATGTCCCCCGTCCCTGGGGGCCATCGCCGCGACGGAGCGTCTTCCAGTGGCACTGCGGACCGCCGCCAAGCGCGGCGTGCAGGCGCAGCGGATGCCAAGCAAGCTGCCGACCCCCTGCATCGCGGCGGGGCGCCGCTCCCACGGATAGCTGAGCTACGACGCTAATCACCTCGGCGTAAGCGATTGGCGTCGGAACTCAGCTTGCCCTGTAAAGCGTGTGGGAGCATTCCCCGCCGCTGCTTTGTTTGGCAGCCACGATATTTCCACGCGGCGCTTGAGTGTGGTCTGAAATATCAGGGCAAGACGCCCCGTTGCGACCGGGGCGCCGCTCCCAAGGATAGCTGAGCTGACGGCAATCAGCCCTGCGTCTATCGGCCAACTATTGCCACCGAGCCGTTGTAACATGCCGTCCATGAACACCCACCAAGACGCCGCTTACAAACTCCTGCGCGCCTCTATCATGTACTACCAGGGCGAACCGGTGGGCACGGTCGCCGCCTGCGACCCCGCCGGAGCCGTGGCTGCGAACTACAACGACTGTTTCGTCCGCGACTTTATCCCCTCAGCCCTGGTCTTCATGGCGGACGGGGACTACGCCATTGTGCGCAAATTTCTGGTCACCGTCGTGGATCTGCGTAGTCAACACAAGGCGGTGCAGGGTCACGAGCTGGAGCCCGCGGTATTGCCCGCCAGCTTCCGGGTCATCGATAACCCGGACGGTACCCAGAGAATCCACGCGGATTTCGGCGACCAAGCCATTGGTCGCGTCGCCCCAGTGGACGCCATGATGTGGTGGGTGGTCCTGCTGGGCATCTATGTGCGTGCAAGTGGCGACACCGCCCTGGCGGAGGAGCCCAACATCCAACGCTCCATCCGTAGCATCCTGGAGCTCTCCCTCAAAGAGGGCTTCGAGGTCTTCCCTACCCTGCTGGTGCCCGACGGCGCCTTTATGATTGACCGGCGTATGGGCGTCTATGGCCATCCGCTGGAGATTCAGGCCCTGTTCTACGGCATGTTGATCACCGCCACCGAGCTGCTGGTCCCGACCCCGGAGACCGCGCCCATGATCGGCATGGCCACCAAGCGCGCCCAGATGCTACGGACCTACATGCGCATCTTCTATTGGCTGGACCTCACGCAGCTGAACACCATCCACCGCTACCAAACCGAGGAATTCGGCAGTGGCAGCGTCAACATGCTGAACATCCACCCCGAGTCGATCCCAGACTGGGTGGTGGACTGGTTGCCCCGCCGGGCCGGGTTTTTGGTGGGCAACCTGGGCCCAGGGCGCATGGACTTCCGCTTCTTCGCCCTGGGCAACCTGCTGTCCATCCTGTTCGGCATCACGACTCGGGAGGAAGCTGCCCGGATCATGTTCCTCTACAGCGACCGCTGGGCCGACCTGGTCGGAGAGATGCCCTGCAAGATCGTCTACCCCGCGGTGACCGGCAAGGAGTGGCAATTCATGACCGGTAGCGACTCGAAGAACGCGCCCTGGTCCTACCACAATGGAGGCAACTGGCCGGTGCTCCTGTGGACCTTCGTCGCCGCCTCCCTCAAGGCCGGTCGGGGCGACCTGGCCCAGCTGGCCATCGAGGCGGCGGACCGCTCGCTCCCCGAGGACCAATGGCCGGAATACTACGACGGCCCGCGCGGCCAGTTGATCGGGCGCCGCGCCCATGTCAATCAGATCTGGACCGCGGCGGGATACCTGCTTGCCCACAAACTGCAGGATAACGACAGCCTGTTCTCCTTTTTTCCAGCGTATGGGGCAAGCTGACAAGGGGCATCCCCTCGCGGCCGTTCATCAAAAAAGAAGGCTACAATCGGCGCCCATTACGGGGGAGCGCATCGCATGGGACACCTGCTCGGCACCAAGTCGTCATTGGTGCCATTGATCGATCGACTCAATCTGTACCCCATTGGTCTGGTAGATAGCCCAGTACTGAGGCAAATCCTGTCGTTGCTCTTCGAGGAGCGCGAGGCCTTCGTCGCATCACGCTTCCCACTGCACGAGGCCACCCTCGGCGAGCTTGCAAGACGCACCGAGATTGCCGCCGACCGGCTTCGGCCAATCCTGGAGACCATGGCCGACAAAGGCCTGGTGATGGATCTGCCCTACGGCGACCAGACGTACTACCTATTGGTGCCAGGCCTGATCGGCTTCATGGAGTTCACCTTCATGCGTCGGCGTGCCCAACTCACCGCCGAATGTTCCATGTCGGACCTGGCCAGGCTCATGTCTGAGTATCTGCATGAGAACGGACGCGCCGGACAGGCCGGCGAGTTTTTCGGCAGCCCCACCCAGCTCACCCGTGCCCTGGTCTATCGGGACCAGATCCCGGTCCAGTCAAGAATCACCGACTACGAGGACGCCCGGCGGATCATCGAGCAGTCGGATTTCTGCGCCGTCACCCTCTGCTACTGCCGCCACAAAAAGGAGCACCTTGGACAGTCTTGCCGCAAGGGTGCGCCCGTTGAAGACATTTGCATGGTCCTCGGAGAAGGTGCACGGTTTCTGGTGCGCCGTGGATTCGCCAAGGAGTTCGACAAGTCGAGCATGCTCACCAAGTTGGACCAGGCACGCGCCCTGGGGCTGACCCATGTCACCGACAATGTGCGCGAGCAACCCTCGTTTATCTGCAACTGCTGCCGCTGCTGCTGCGAGCTCATGGCGGGGGTTCAGATGGGCTTCACCGACGGCATCGCCAAGACGCCGTTCCTGGCCGAAATCGACCCGTCGCGCTGTGATTATTGCGGTGAATGCCTGAAGACCTGCAACGTCAAGTGCATCGGCCTGGATGACGCGGCCCGCGCCCGCCCCAAAACCGAGCGACATGCCGGCGTGGACGCGACGGTCTGCCTGGGTTGCGGTGCCTGCATAGATGCCTGCGAGCGCAACGCCATCCACCTGGTCCCACGACCCGAGTCGACGATTCCGCCCGTCAACAAGGGCCGCATGTTCGCCCGCATCCTATGGGAAAAGCGCAGACTCTGGCCCTTTATTGTGGACAGAGCCAACCAGGGCTGGCGACGCATAACGGATAGGAGATTCAACCGCCCGAGGGCGCGTTAGATCGGCAGGTTGGATGCGGGTCCGGGGCCGTCCGGGGCTTGCACTGTTAGCGCTCACTTGATCTCACCGGATCTTCTCAGAATAAATCGCGCCAACTCGCCCGGGCTGCTCCACCGTCGCCAGCACTCCCCTAGAGCCTTCGGAATCCTTGCTCGTCGTCAGCTTTCCTTACGACCGCAGTCGGCGACTTGCGGACACTGGTGCTGCGCAGAGCAATAGCGCTGATCTCCTATGCGTTTGTAACCGTGACTGCAGGGGCTGCTGTCGGGCGAAACACGCGATTACGGCCGGCGAGCTTGGCCTGATACATGTTGTGTTCCGCATGAGCCAGCAGGAAATCTAGTGTGCTGCCATCAGCCGGATAGCTGGCCACCCCAATACTGACCGTAGTGCGGACGAGCTTGCCGCCGAACGCAAGCGACATATTTTCAACCGCCGCACGTATCTTTTCGGCGGGACTGTAGGCTCCGCTAGCCGGCGTTTCGGGCAACAGCGCGACGAATTCGTCACCGCCCACGCGTGCCAGTGTGTCGGTATGGCGCAACTGGCCCTGAATGCCCTTTACCAACTCTACCAACAGGGTGTCACCGGCCCTGTGCCCCATCGTGTCGTTGACCGGTTTGAGGTTGTCACAGTCGATGAGCAGGACGCTGATGGGTCTATTGTAGCGAACGGCCTGACCGAACAGGCGATCGGCAATGATGGCGAAACCCCTCCGGTTGAGGATCTTGGTCAATTCGTCGGTTTCCGACAGAATTTTTACCCTATTGATGCCGTAGCGTATGTCGGATGCGAACATGGTGGTGATGTAGGCCACCAGTACCATCGGTGCGAACTGGGCAAAGATGCCGGCGGCGTACTTGAGCGAGAGGACCTGGTCGAGCGGGGACTGGCATCCCAGGAAGACCATACAGGCGCCGATCAACGCCAGTTCGAGGAACGTAGTGAGCTTGCCCAAAGCCAATGAACTGGTGATGATCACCAGCAGGTAGGTATTCAACAGCGGGCTTTCGAGCCGGCCGGTGTGCCACAGCGCCCAGGTGATGAATGCGGTCATGATCCAGGTTTCCACTGCGAGCTTCCAGCGCGACTCGTGCTTGAAGAAATTCACATAGCGGAAACCCATGATGCACATGGCGTACAACACCATGGCGAAAACAATGATAGGCCTCTCCTCTTCTCCAATGCCGCCGAAGACGTAATACGAAAGCACAACGACCATTAAGAGCCATTCGATTTCGCCCACAGAGCGGGAGATTCCCCTGAGCTCTTCCTGCTCGATGGATGCGGTGCTTTCGATCTCGTTATCCAAGCTTCTCATATGCGCTCGTTTTCCGTCCTGCCCCGGCGGCCCAACAATGGGCTCATGATGCCCTTTGTCCGGTTGTGTGGGGCGCGATCAAGGAATAAAAATTGGTAGAGGAAATCCAACCGTCCCACGACAGAGGCCGGTCACCTCCCCACGGTGGGAAGACGCTCAAACTCTGCTGACCGCACCGTTACAGACGGCACGGTGCGCTGGCGGAGTGACCGGTCTGAGACAGGTTGAGCCGCCCGACCTATGCCAGCGCCGGTGCAGTTTCACGGACGGCGTCACAGGTTCGGACAGCCTTGATGGAGCAGACGGGCGACTATCGGGACAAGACATCGACGGCTCCTCACTCGGCGACCACCGAATCCCGCTCGCGTTGCTGCCTAACCCAGTTGACGAAGTCCTCCTCTGCCAAGGCCGGGGCGTACAGATAGCCCTGGCCAAACTCAACCCCCCAGCTGATCGCCCCATCGCGCTGACCCTCGGTCTCGATGCCCTCGGCCAGTGTCTTCAAGCCGAGGTGTTGGGCGAGGCCAACGATCATCCGGACGATTCGGCTACCATCGCCCACGACGTCGGCACTGGGCATGAAGACGCGATCCACCTTGATGGCGTCGATGGGCAACTGCTCGAGGTAGGACAGAGACGAGAAACCGGTTCCAAAATCATCGAGCGCGATGGTCACTCCGAGCACCTTGATTTGCCTCAGACATTCGATTGCCGCCTCGACGTCGTCCATGAGCACACTCTCCGTCACCTCGATTTCCAGCTGGTCGCCGCTGACGCCATAGGTCTCCATGGCGTCTCTGACCTGTCGATGACAGTACCCATGCCGGAGTTGAAGGGCCGAAACATTAACGGCAACCCGCAGGTGGCCCAGTCCTTGGTCGCGCCAGCCAGAAACGGCGCGGCAGGCAGCCGCCATCACCCAGGCGCCAAGCTCGCGGATGAGGCCGCTGCGCTCCGCCAGGGGAATGAAGACTTGGGGGGACACCTCACGCCCATCGTCCCGCCACCAACGAAGCAGTGCCTCCGCGCCGATCACTCTCCCCGTCGACAGCTCGACCTGTGGCTGGTAGTACACACGCACCCGCTGCTGCGCCACGGCAGAGCGCAGTGCGTTGAGTAGTTCCAACCGCTCACCCGACGCGACCGCCATCGCGCTGCTGAACCGGACCCAAGCCCCTGGGGCGGTGGCCTTGGCGTGGGTGAGCGCCAACCCAGCGTTCTGGAGCATCTCGGTGCCAGAGCCCGCCGCTTCCTGGGAACAGCTGCCCAGGGTTACGGAAATCGGCAGATGGTAGTCTGCAACCGTGAAGCGCTCCTGAAACAGCTCGCGGATCGTCTGGGGCGTCACCACTTCCCGGTCCCCCACCACACAGAGGACATCTCCCGCATAGCGGCCGACCCGGACCGTGTCGGGAAGGCAAGCCCGCAGACGCGCCGCTACGGCGCGTAGCGTCGCATCGCCCATGGCACCGCCCAGCACATCATTGATGTCGGAGAACTGGTTGATGTCCAAGAGCACCACTGCGAAGGGTTGGCCGCCGCGCCACAAGGCGTCGATGATGTCGGCGAGCTTCAGGCGATTGGGAAGGTCGGTCAAGGGATCGTGATAGGCCAGATAGTTGAGGCGATGAAACAGGTAGGCATTAGAGAAACCGACAGAAATGTTGGTGGCGAACACCTCCAAGAGCTGCCGGTCCAGCAGGCTGACACACGTGCCGCAATTGAGGAATATCGCCTGCTCGCGGTCGCCCGGGGAACGGAGGTAGAGCACCATGTGGTCGTCGGCATAGGTGCTGCAACCTCGCCCCATGCAGACGCGGATGGCCTCCTCGATGCGCGGCTCGCCCAAGGCATCCAGCGGGCGGTTGACCGCTGCCGCGAGACCGCCGATGGCGCCGATCACATAGAGCCGGTCGGCATCGGATCCGTCCATGGGAAATCCCCGCTGGGCACAGACCAATCCGTCAGGCGGCGCCAGCCGAAGGAGCCCACCGATCTGGGTCAATACCCCTTCGGCAAGGCCTTCCAGGGCCCGTTTCTCAAACAAATCGGAGCTGGCATGTACGATCTTTTCCAGCCCCCGGCGCGTATAGGCGATGGTGCGGATCTGCTCATAGGACCGCAGGGCCGCCGTCAGAGAAGTGATGAGCCGCGTGCGGGTGAGCTCCGCCTTGGTGCGATAGTCGTTGATGTCATAGTCGCTGATGGCCTCGATCTCCGGCGCGTAGCCCGGCTGACCGGTGCGCAGGATGATGCGGATCTCGGTAAGGCCGAGGTCCTCCCGGATCGTTCGCACCAGATTGAGCCCCGCGTCCTCCGCCTCCATGACGACGTCGAGCAGCACCACCGCGACATCAGTCTCGTCAAGCAGCAACAGGCGGGCCTCGTGAGCGCCGTATGCATGGACGAATTCCAGCCGTCTGCCGAGAATCGATACGTCGGAAAGGGCGAAGACGGTGCTCGTGTGGACATCCTCGTCATCGTCTACGACCAGAATGCGCCAGGTAGGTCTATCCGGGGCCGCTGGCCGCTCGCCTTCATCCTCGTCGAAATCGACAAGGTCTTCTTCGTCACCTGGGTGAATCATTCGATGGGTTCCGGCTCGACGGCGAGACTGCCGCCTAGGGTTTCTGTCGCAGTCTTGGGGGCAACACAGGGAAGGTCCAACACAAAGGCTGCGCCCTCCCCCGGCCGGCTGGTTACCGTAATTCGCCCACCCAAGACCCTGGTCACAATGTTGAAGACGATGTGGAGCCCAAGCCCGCTGCCCCCCTGCCCCAGGCGGGTGGTGAAGAAAGGGTCGAAGATCCGTGAATGATGCTCAGCGGGGATCCCTCGGCCGTTGTCCTTGACCGTCACCTGGACCCGATCGGAGCCCTCGGACGTCGCCTCGATGCGCACGACACCCGCGGCCAAGCCCTCGAAGCCGTGGACCAAGGCGTTGTTCACCAGGTTGATGATCACCTGCCCGAGGGGCCCAGGATAGCTGGCCATGCCAATGCCTTCCTGCACTGCAAGCTCGATACGGTGAGGCGTCTTCTTAATCTGGGGACGCAGCGTCGTGACCACTTCTTCGAGGGTTTCGGACAGATCGAAGCGGCGCCGTTGCGCGCTGGTCTGGTCGACGGCGACGCGCTTGAAACGGCCAATCAGCTCGCTGGCGCCGAGGAGGCTACGGACAAGAAGATCGGACGCCTGCCGCACCTGGGACACGAAGTCGATCAAGCTGGAACGTCGTAGCCGACGGCCGGCGGCCTCTTCGGCGAATGCAGCGGTACGATCGGCCATTGTCGTGGCAACGGTGAGGCTGTTGCCCACCGGCGTGCTCAACTCATGGGCAATCCCGCCGACCAGGGAGCCGAGCGAGGCCAGCTTCTCGGTGCGGACCAACTCCTGCTGTGCGCGCCTCAAGGTATCCAGGGTCTCTTCGAGCTGGGTGTTGGCCGCGGCCAACTCCTGGGTGCGGTGTTGGACGCGGCTCTCGAGTTCGAGGTTGAGACGGTGCAGGGCCTCATCGGCGCGCTTGCGCTCGCCGATGGCTGCGATCAGGTCCATCACGGCGCGCACGCTGCGCTCGCGCGTGCATGACACCAGCTCAGCGATCTCGCCAGTCCCCAGAGCCAGCGCCGCCATGGCCAAGATCACAACGGCCGTCAGGGCGCCCTCCCCAGAGAAGGGCGCGAGCCAGGCCAGACTCAGGATGCATCCAATCGCCAGCAGCCCGGTGGTGCGGCTCAGCCCGCTGTCGAACCAGACCGTCGAGTAGAGAATGAGGAGAAAGAAACAGTAGACGAAGTAGCTCGCCACCCCACCGCTCATCAGCGCCAATGCGGTGAACGACGCCGCATCCAGAGCGATCATCCAAACCGGTCGAAATGACGGGCATATGCCTCCGTAGCTGACGGCGATACAAAGTAGGTTGACGCCGAGATGCGCCAGCACAACCGCAACCATGATGCCGGGCAGCGCCACTCCCCTCGAGGATAGCCAGGCCAAGGTGGGGAGCAGGATCAACAAGAGTCCGCGGTAAAATACGACGCCTTTGAGCTGAGCTGCCGTTCGAAACAGCAGCTCCTCCTGCCCCTGGTAGGTAGAGTCGCTGACAGCGAGTTCCGGCATGGCTGGGGAGCTCACGGGGTTGCGCACTCGGCACCTGCACCGTCTGGACGCGGAATACCGCGCCCCGTCGATCGAGGCTTGCAGGCGGTGAAGACGCCGTAGCCGAAGTACTCGGGACAGCGGCTGAAGAGATTGCTCATCGCGGCGAGGCGCATATTGAGCTCGGCGTTGCGCAGCACCCGCCACATGATGCCCGCAGTACGCACCAGACCCTCTTCTTTGAGCAGCTGATAGGGCGTGGAAGCCGTGAAGGCATGCAGCTCGCAGGTCGCCTCCTCAAGCCCTGCCGCCTGCATCTTTTCGACCCATCCCTCGGCGAGGCGGGCGCCACGAAAGGTCTCGCAGATCGTCGCGCACATGACCTTCTCTATCGCCTCGGTCGGGGGTTTTCGCCAGGTCACCTCGTTCATGCCGACCATGCCGCCGGGCTTGAGAATGCGCGCGACTTCTCGGAAGAAGGCATCGTTATCGTTGAAACAGGCTACGGACTGGACGATGACCCGGTCGACACTGTCGGCGGCAAAGCCAGTGCGGGTAGCGTCGCCTTGAACGTAGTGCACATCGGGGAGGAGCTGCGGCGGCACAGCCAGACGGGCACGGCGGAGCATCTCGGGATCTTTGTCCACACCGATGAGACGGCAGGGCACCCGTTTCGCGACATAGCACATCGCCGAGCCCACACCACAGCCCAGGTCGAGAACCGTCATGCCGGGACGGATATCGAGCTGGTCGAGCACTCTTCTGGTACCCACGATACCGCCCGCATGCAGCCATGTCGTTCCAAGGTCGTCCCGGAGAAACCGGGCCAGGTCGAAATCGTCGCTCGGCAGGACGTAGGCGCCGATCTTGACGACCTGGTGGCCCCTATCGTTGACTAGAAACTGTGCAGGGTTCACGCTACTTTCCTGGTGGCGGAGTATCCGAACCTAATTCGGCGGGCATTGTTGTTGTTATGTATCACGTCCACTTCCATGCTGATTCGCACGGGAGGTTGCAGTATATTTCGAATGGTCGAAATGTGCGCTGGACAGCGGGCGCGCTGCTCCTTCGAGATCATTCCGATCATCCTCCTTCAGTCATTTTGCTGCCTGGTGGCTGACACCGCAGGCCGCCGTCACGCAGTTCGCGGCGCCAGTAACTACGCCATACGCGCCCGACAAGCCAACGGTAGTCACCCCAGCCTGCTCCAAAGCGGCAAACCGGCCCGTAGCGGTAAGTGTACGGGTATTCTCAGGCAGTTGATTGAGCGGGGCATTTTAGAGGACAGTGTTCTTGCCTAGGGAAACGCTGACTAAGGCGCACCGATCGCTCAAGCAGCGCCGGTAGACCGGGCATCCCACTCAACCGCGAAACAAGGCCGCGAAATTGTCTCCGGTCAAGGCCACCACATCCTCTACCTCCAGACCCCGCAGCCCCGCCAGACACTCCGCCACATGGGCGACCCAGCGGGGTTGGTTCGACTTACCGCGATGGGGTATGGGGGCCAGGTAGGGGGAGTCGGTCTCGATCAACAGCCGATCGGCCGGGACCCGCTGGGCGACCTCGCGCAGATCCGCCGCGCTCTTGAAGGTGAGGATGCCGGAGAAGGAGATGTAGAAGCCGAGGTCCAGGGCCGCCTTTGCGGTCTCCCAATCCTCGGTGAAGCAGTGCATGACCCCACCCGCATCTCTGGCCTCGGACTCGCGCAGGATACGGATGGTGTCCGCCCGCGCCGCCCTAGTGTGAATAATCAGTGGCTTGCCGCAGGCACGGGCCGCGGCGACGTGGTTGCGGAAGCGCTCCTGCTGCCAATTCAGGTCGCCCTCGCTGCGGTAGTAATCGAGCCCAGTCTCGCCAATGGCCACGTTTCGCGGGTCTTCGGCCAGAGCCACCAACTCGTCCGGGGTCGGGTCCCGGCCTTCATCCTCGTTCGGGTGAACGCCGACGGAGACGCTGACCTGGGGAAAGGGGTCCACCAGGGCTCGCATGGCCGGGTAGTGCTCCAGGTCGATGGAGACACACAACAGCTTAGCCACACCGGCGGCCGTGGTATCGGCCATGAGCCTGGCAAAATCGCCGCCATAGGGCGCAAGATCGACGCGATCGAGGTGACAGTGGGAATCCACCAGCATGGGAATAGCCTCCGCCCTGGGGGTGGGTGGATGAAACAGACAGTGATCCTGAAAATAGCAATTCGGCCGCAAATCACGCAAAGCAACGCATATGGTTCAGAGACTTAGGCAAAGCCCAGAGGGCACCCGATGGGCGAGCCGGCCGCCAACACCAAGCCCTTGTTTACTTGCGTTTATGTGCGTTTCACGACGGATACTTACATGGTGTGGGTCGGGCGCTCCGCCTTGAGGGCACCGGCCAGGTACTCCTCGATCTTGCGACGGGCAACGCCCTTGTCTTGCTCGCTGAACTGGACGCCAACCCCAACGGTGCGGTTGCCCTCGGCACCGGCGGGCGTCACCCAGACCACCCGCCCGGCGACCGGGATACGGTCGACTTCTTCCATGAGCTGGAGCAGGAGAAAGATCTCGTCGCCCAGCTGGTAGCGCTTGGTGGTGGGAATGAAAAGCCCGCCGTTCTTCACGAAGGGCATATAGGACTGGTAGAGGGAGTGACGGTCCTTGATTGCAAAGCTCAGAATTCGCTGTTGACCGCCTAGGGTACCGGTGTCCATCTAGCTCACCTTTCGCGCCACATGCGCCCAATCGATCAGCAGCGCCTCATGAAGCAACTGCGGGTTGAGAGGGGTATCCTGGCTGGCACGTCGGCGCAGGATCCGTTGCAGATAACGATGCCCTTCCTCGGGATTCAGGCGTGAGGCCAACAGCGACAGGGCCTGGCGCTTATCCGGGTTGCCCAGATGGGCGGCCCCGTCGACGGCCCCAGCGGAGACCCCAACTGCAGTCAAGCGTAACAGATCGCTGACCCATCCGCCCAGCCACTCCAGGCTTATCCTGGGACCCAGGTCCCCCCAACTCTGGGCCTCGGCCACCGGGTCGCGGCGGCCCTGACCGACGTCGACGAAACCGGCGAAGGCAGTATCCCTGCGCGCCAGCAAGGTCGGGTCGGCCAGCCCGAGCGCCCTCAGGGGGGCCCCATGGGCGAGGCGGAGCAACAGTCGCAGGTCGCCGCCCCGGATCTGCCCGGCGAGCCAGTTCATTGCCAGCGCCTCGTCCGGCAGACCCAAGACGAGGCGCTGGCAACGGCTGCGCACCGTGGCCGCGAGGGCATGAGGACGCTCGCTGAGTAAACAGAACAGGGTCCCGGAGGCTGGCTCCTCCAGAGTCTTGAGTAAAGCGTTGGCGGCGGAGGGGTTCATGCGGTCTGCGGGGTCGACCAGGATGAGCTTGTGCACCCCCCGGGTAGGCGTCAGGCCCTCCGAATCGATGAGATCGCGGACACCCGCCACCTTGATCTCGTCGGACTTGCCGTCCGGGTCCGGGCCGAGTCGGACCAGGTCAGGGTGGGTGCCCGCCTGGTTGAGTCGGCAGTCTGCACATCGTCCGCAGGGCTGGCCGTCGGGGCCTGGGGCCGTGCAGAGCAGGGAGCGCATCAGCAGATCCGCGAGCAGGCGTTTGCCGACCCCGGCGGGTCCTGCAATGAGCAGGGCATGGGGTAGGCGCCCGGCGGCACGGGCCCGCTGCAGCGTCGCCCACTGGGGGGCGAGCCAGGGCGGCGGGGCAGCGAGGGTCGCGTTTGGGTCGGTCATCTTAGGTCTGCGCAGACAAGAGGATATTGGTCCGCAACGACCAGAGCCCCCAGCGCCACCTGAACCTGGGCGGCGACGTCGGCTGTATCGGCCTGAGCGTCGATGACCCTGACGCGCAGGGGCTCACGCTCGGCGATGGCGAGGTATTCCGCCCGTACGGCCTCGAAAAAGCGCACCGTCTCGGACTCGAAGCGGTCTGGGGCTGAACGCCCCCGGGCCCGCGCCAGCCCGTCCGCGGGGGGCAGATCGAAGAGTAGCGTCAGGTCTGGGCGTAGATCCCCTTGCACAAGCTCCTCCAACTGGGCGATACGCCCCCGGGAGACCCCGCGCCCGCCCCCTTGGTAGGCGTAAGTGGCATCCGTGAAACGGTCGCAGAGGACCCAGGACCCTCCCTCCAAGGCTGGACGGATGGTCTTGTCCAGGTGTTCCGCCCGGGCCGCGAACATGAGCAGCAGCTCCGTGTCCTCAGCCATGCCGGTATTGTCCCGGTCGAGCAGGACCGCGCGGATGCGCTCGGCCACCGGGGCACCGCCGGGCTCGCGGGTGGTCCGTACCTGCAACCCCAGGCCCACGAGCCAGGCGCTCAGGGCCTGGACCTGGGTGCTCTTGCCGGCCCCTTCGATCCCCTCGAGGGTGATGAATCGACCCCTCGGGTGCGCCCCCACCGCGGTCATTGACCCCCCAATTGGTAGCGCCGAACTGCCCGGTTGTGTTCTTCGAGGGTCGCGGAGAAGGCATGGCCCCCGTCCCCCTTGGCGACGAAGTAGAGGCTGTCGCCCGCTGCCGGGTGGAGTGCGGCATGGATGGCATCGCGCCCGGGCAGGGCGATGGGGGTCGGCGGCAGCCCGGTCCGAACATAGGTGTTATACGGGGTATCGGTGGTCAGATCGGAGCGACGGATGTTGCCGTCAAAGGCGGCACCCATGCCATAGATGACCGTGGGGTCGGTCTGGAGCTTCATGCCCTTGCGCAGGCGCCGCACGAAGACCCCGGCGATCTCCGGGCGCTCGGCGGCAAGGCCGGTCTCCTTTTCCACGATGGAGGCGAGGATCAGTGCCTCGTAGGGCGTCGTCAAGGGCAGGCCCTCCTCCCGCTGCGCCCATTCCTCACCGAGGATGGTCTGCATGCGGGCATAGGCGCGCTTGACCAGATCCAAGGCCTGGGTACCGCGCGGGTAGGCGTAGGTATCGGGGAACAGTTGCCCCTCCGGGTGTTCGCCAGGGTGGCCGATGCGGGCCATGAGTTCCTCATCGCTGAGGTCCGTGAGGCTGCCTTCCAATACCGGGGCGGCAGCAATCGCGGCCAAGGCCTGGCGGAAGTTCAGCCCCTCCACCAGGGTCACACTGTACTGGATGGTCTTGCCGGAGGTCAGGTCATCGAGGAGCTGAAGCGGAGTCATGCCCGTGGTCAGGGCATACTCCCCGGACTTGAGCTGGTTGGCCTTGCCGCTGCGGTACGCCAGGACGAGGAAGCTGTAGGGATCGGCCAGGACTCCGTCGACAACCAGCTGCTGCCCGAGGGTGCGGAAGCCGGTGCCCCGAGGGACATCCAGAACCAGCCGCTCGCCCGGCACGCTCAGGGGGGTCTGGACGAAGGTCTGGTAATGGACCCACAGGCTACCAGTCACCGCCGCTCCAATCAGGAACAGGGCGAACAGGGCACCAAGAATGGCCTTAAAGATTCTCATCGCAACAAGCCCCAGATAGATCGAATATGGGTCATCCCATCACCAACCACGGCAATCCGGTCCAAGTCCCGAACCCGGTATCTGTACCGATCAGTTTTAAGTTTTAAGTGTTAAGTGTTAAGTGTTAAGAAAAGACTGTGGAAACAGAGATCTTCATCCTTTTAAACACTGAAAACCTACGGGCAATGGGTATGACTCCGTACCCGACGAGCAGCCCTGACCTACTCCGGCAAAGGCGCAAAGATGGCCGCGTCGAACTGCGCCATCAGCGCCTGCGGCAGTCGCCCGACATCGAAGATCTGGTCACCCAGGCGGCGAATCGGCCAGACCCCGTTCACCGCATTGGTGAGAAAGAGCCCATCGGCAGCCCCCAGGTCGACCGGGTACAGGTCGACCTCGGCCACCGGCAGCCCCTTAGTCGGGGCCAGCCTCAGCACTAGGGCGCGGGCCGTTCCGGCGACCCCGCAGGTATCCAGGCGCGGCGTCAGCAGTCGCTCCCGAGCATACACAAAGAGGTTGGACATGGTACCTGCGATAACCCGACCGCGACAGTCACACATGAGCCCCTCGATGCAAGCGTCGGCATCCGCGTCTGGATCCCATTCGGCACGTGCCAGGACCTGCTCCAGACGGTTGAGGTGCTTGATGCCGGCGAGCTGCGGGTTCCCTCCCAACCGCATCTGGCACCAGCGTGCGGCAACGCCCGCCCGAGACGCCGATGCAAGCCTGGCAGGTTGAGGGTAGAGCATGAGCAAGCGGCTGGGGCGCGGGTGACGCGGCGGTCGATAGCCGCGTCCGCCGACGCCGCGTGTCAGCATCAGCTTGATCACACCCGCGGCCACTCCACGGGCCAGTTCGCGGCACTCGCGGAGCAGGAGTTCGGAATCCGGCAGCGGGATAGCGAGTCGCTCCGCGCCCAGGCGCAGCCGGGCGAGGTGCTCGGGCCAGAGGCAGGGGGCCCCTTGCCGCAGAGAGATGGTCTCGAAAAGCCCATCCCCGTAGTGCAGGCCTCGATCGGCAATAGACATGGCATCGCCCCTAACCCCATCGACCAGGGCGGCGAGGATGGGCGCAGGGCTCGCCGGTGCCCGGAGGACCGCATCCCCAGGGCCAGACGCGGCGGGCACGACGGGTTAGACCCGCTTAAAGACCAGGGTCCCGTTGGTCCCGCCGAAGCCGAAGGAGTTGCTGAGGCTGACGTCGATACGCATCTGACGGGCGATGTTGGGGACGTAGTCGAGGTCGCAGTCCGGGTCCGGGGTGCTGTAGTTGATGGTCGGCGGGGCAACTTGATCGCGGATCGCCAACAGGCTGAAGATCGCCTCCGCCCCGCCCGCGGCCCCCAGCATGTGGCCGGTCATGGACTTGGTGGAGCTCACTGCCAGGGACTTGGCGTGCGCGCCGAAGGCGGCCTTGATGGCCATGGTCTCGGCCACATCACCGGCGGGTGTGGAGGTGCCGTGCGCGTTGACGTACTGGACGTCCTCCGGATTCAGCCCTGCGTCCGCCATGGCCAGGAGCATACAGTCGCAGGCACCCTCACCGTTAGGCGAGGGGGATGTCATGTGGTAGGCATCGGAGTTCATCCCCACGCCCACCAGCTCGGCGTAGATCTTAGCCCCGCGGGCCTTGGCCATCTCGTACTCTTCGAGCACCACCACCCCGGCCCCGTCGCTCAGGACGAAGCCGTCGCGGTCCTTGTCGAAGGGACGGCTGGCCAGTTCGGGTTCATCGTTACGGGTCGACAGGGCGCGGGCCGCGGCGAAGCCACCCAGGCCGACCGGTGAGGTGGCCATCTCGGCACCCCCGGCGATCATGCGGTCCACCATCCCGTGGCGAATCATCAGTGCCGCCTCGCCGATATTGTGGCTGCCGGTGCTACACGCGGAGACGATGGAGTAGTTCGGACCCTTGAGCCCGTACTTGATGGAGAGGTTCCCGGCGACCATGTTCACGATGTTCGCGGGGACGAAGAAGGGCGAGATCTTCCTCGGGCCACCCTGGCGGTAGGCCTCGTAGTTGTTCTCGATGCCGGTGATACCGCCGATCCCCGATCCGATGGCCACGCCGATGCGCTTGCGGTTCTCGTCCGTGACCTCCAACCCGGAGTCCTCGATGGCCTGACACCCGGCGGCGATGCCATAGTGGATGAACTTATCCATCTTGCGCACTTCCTTGGGCAAGATGTACTTGGTCGGATCGAAGCCGTAGATCGGCCCACCGAAACGGGTGCTGAACGGCCCCACGTCGAAGTGCGTGATTGCTTGGATACCGCTCTTGCCGGCCAGAATATTGTCCCAGGAGGAGACGACATCCAGACCGACCGGGGCAACAAGCCCAATTCCAGTCACCACTACCCTTCTTCCAGCCATGGGATTCCCCTCAGATCGGATCAGCTTCGAAACCAGCGACGGCGCCCCGGAACCCTAAAGCTCGGCGCCGGCCAGGAGGCCAATTGCGCAGGTGCGCTTTAGCCCTGATGCGCGTTGATGTAGTCGATCGCGTCCTGGACCTTGTTGATCTTCTCAGCATCCTCGTCCGGGATCTCGGTCTCGAACTCTTCCTCGAGGGCCATCACCAGCTCTACGGTATCCAGGGAGTCGGCACCCAAATCGTCGACGAAGGATGCGCTGAGGGTGACCTCTTCCTCCTTGACGCCAAGCTGCTCTACCACGATCTTGCGAACTCTTTCTTCGACGCTGCTCATCTTGATTGCACCCTCTCTGGGTTGACTGGATTGAATCGAGTGGACCGGGCTGACTGGGTTGCGCAGGCTGCTACCAGCCTGCCGGATGATCCCGGCCCCCACGGGTCGCGGTATTCTAGTGATAATCCCTTGCTTATGAAAGGTGCAATTGGATCCAATGGCGCCATTCAAGCATTTGTTTATAGGTTGGTTTTGACAATGGGGCCCAAAGCCCTGCCAGATCTAGCCCATGTACATGCCACCGTTGACCTGGATCGTCTCGCCGGTAATGTAGCCTGCGGCGGGGGAAACCAGGAACCCAACGGCCGCGGCAATCTCCTCCGGCTGACCCAGGCGCCCCAGCGGAATGGTCCCCAGCAGACCCTGGCGCTGTTGCTCGTTCAGGGCCCGGGTCATATCGGTGTCGATGAACCCCGGCGCGACGCAATTGACCGTCACCCCCCTGGAGCCAACCTCACGGGCCAGGGACTTGGTAAAACCGATCATCCCCGCCTTGGCCGCGGCATAGTTGGTCTGGCCGGCGTTGCCGCTCATGGCCACCACGGAGGTCACATTGACGATACGGCCCTTGCGGGCCTTGGTCATGGCCCGCAGACAGGCCTTACTGAGCCGGTAGACCGAGGTCAGATTGGTATCGATGATCTGGTCCCACTCCGCGTCCTTCATGCGCATGAGTAGGTTGTCGCGGGTGATGCCGGCGTTGTTGACCAGGATGCTGGGGGCACCGACGCCGCTGGCCATGGCGCCCAGCACTGCATCCACAGATGCCTGATCGGTGACGTTCAGCACCATCCCCTCGCCCTTGACGCCGGCCTCGGCCAGAGCCGCGGAGATGCGCTCCGCCCCCTCCGCGCTAGTCGCGGTACCGATGACGGTGGCCCCTTGGACCCCGAGGGCCAGGGCGATGGCGCGACCGATGCCGCGGGTCGCCCCGGTGACCAATGCGATTTCGCCTTCAAGCATGGCGGCTTGCCTCCAATGCGGATTCGAGGGTCGCCGGATCATAGACCGGCAGGGTGGAGAGATCCGGCGCAATACGCTTACCCAGGCCGGTCAGCACCTTGCCTGGCCCAGCCTCCAGGGCCAGGACCGCACCGTCGGCTGCAAGCCGGCGCACGGTTTCGACCCAGCGCACCGGACTGTGCAACTGACGCACGAGCAGGGCACGAATGGCATCCGGATCGGCGGCAGTCTCGACGCTCACGTTGTGCACCACCGGGATACGAGGCGCGACCACGGCAACCTCGGCTAGGCGCTCGGCCAGCAGATCGGCCGCCGGGCGCATCAGTGCGCAGTGGGAGGGGACACTGACCGGCAGCACGATGGCCCGCTTGGCCCCAGCGGACTTGGCCCCGGCGACCGCACGCCCGACCGCGCCGGCACTGCCTGCGATAACCACCTGCCCGGGGGCATTGAAGTTCACCGGCTCCAGGACCTCGCCCTCGGCGGCCTGGGCACAGAGGGCGCCGACCTGCTCGTCGTCCAGACCCAAGACGGCGGCCATGGCCCCCTGCCCTGCCGGGACTGCGCTCTGCATCAATCGCCCGCGCTCGGCGACGGTGGCGATGGCATCGGCAAAACCCAGAGCCCCGGCACAAACCAGGGCGCTGTACTCACCCAGGCTGTGCCCAGCCATAGCCTGGGGCTCTGGCCCGCCTCGGGCAAGCCAGGTGCGCCATACGGCGACCCCGGCGGCGAGCATGGCGGGCTGAGTATGCTCGGTGCGGTCCAGTTCCTCCGCCGGGCCCTCGGCGACCAGCCGCCATAGGTCGATACCCAGGGCCTCGGACGCCTCGGCAAAGGTCGCGCGGACCTCAGGTTGGGACTCGGCAAAGCCCGCAAGCATACCGACGGACTGGGACCCCTGACCGGGGAAAAGGAAGACACTGGGTTTGGGATCAGTCATTTGGCTGTTCTCATAGCCGCAATGGGCGCAGTTACCGCGACGTGATGCGAGGCGTTTAGTAGCGCAGCAGCACCGAACCCCAGGTAAAGCCCCCGCCGAAGGCCTCCATGAGCAGGGTCTCGCCGCGGCGAATGCGTCCATCCCGCACGGCCTGATCGAAGGCGAGGGGGATAGAGGCGGCGGAGGTATTGCCGTGCTCGTGGACGGTGACTACCACCCGCTCCATAGGCAGGTTGAGCTTACGGGCCGTGGCCTGGATGATGCGGATATTGGCCTGATGGGGGATCAACCAATCCACGTCGGCCTGATCCAGACCGCTCGCCTCCAGGGTCTCATCCACGATCCGGCCCAGGGTCGTGACCGCGACGCGAAACACCTCGTTGCCGCGCATCTCCAGATAGGGCGATCCGCGCTGCCCGTTGCCGATCCCCGCCGGGACCTGGAGCAGATCCTTGAAGGCGCCGTCCGCATGCAGATGGGTGGAAATGATGCCCGGCTCGTCGCTCACGCCCAGCACCACAGCACCAGCGCCGTCGCCGAACAGGACCGAGGTCCCGCGGTCGTCCCAGTTGAGGAGGCGCGACAAGGTCTCGGCGCCGACCACCAAAGCGGTGCGCGCACAGCCGGTGCGAATAAATTTGTCCGCGATGCTCACCGCGTAGACGAAGCCCGTACACACGGCTTGAATGTCGAAGGCGGGACAGCCATGGATATCGAGGCGCTGCTGGAGCAGGCAGGCGCTGCTGGGGAAGACCTGATCCGGGGTGGTAGTCGCCACGACGATGAGGTCGATGTCCTTCGGGACCAGCCCGGCGGCCTCGATGGCCCTGCGGGCAGCGGCCTCGGCCAAGTCGACGCAGGTTTCGTCCGGCCCCACGACATGCCGCTTGAGGATGCCTGTGCGCTCGCGGATCCACTGGTCGGTGGTATCGACCATGGCCTCCAGATCCCCATTCGTCAGCACCTTCTCGGGCAGGAAACTACCCGTACCCAGGACCCGCGAATACACCGCTGTCACGCCATCTTCCTCAGCCGATCCTCGGCCCTGCGGGTGGTGTCGAGTTGGGCGGCCACCTGATGGCTGATCCGTTCCGGGATGTTGCAATGGACCTCCTTCTCGGCAATGTGGATGGCATTCTCGAAGGCCATCACATCCGCGCCGCCGTGGCTTTTGATGACGATCCCACGCAGCCCCAGGAGACTGGCGCCGTTGTAACGCCGCGGATCGAAGGTCTTGCGGAATTGCTTGAGGATGGGCATGGCTGCCAAACCCGCGAGGCGGGTCATCCAGTTGCGCGTGAAGCTTGCGCGCAGGGCATGGCTGACCATCTTCGCCACGCCCTCGCTGGACTTGAGGGCCACGTTGCCGACAAAGCCGTCGGAGACCACCACATCGACCTTGCCGAGGTAGACCTCGTCCCCCTCCACATAGCCGATGTAATTCAGTGAACTGGCCGACAACAACTCATGGGCCTGCTTGACCTGCTCATTGCCCTTGATCTCTTCCTGGCCAATGTTGAGCAGCCCCACGGCGGGAGCGGCGACCCCTTCGACGGCGGTGACCAGTTCGCAGCCCATGACCGCAAACTGGAACAGGTGCTCTGCGCTGCAATCCACGTTGGCACCCAGGTCCAGCATATGGGTACTGCCATGCTGGGAGGGGACCGCGACGATGATGGCGGGCCGGTCGACGTTGGGCAGGGTCTTGAGGACGAAGCGCGCCGTGGCCATCAGGGCGCCAGTATTGCCGGCGCTCACGCAGGCGTGAGCCTCACCGGACTTGACGAGGTTGATGGCCACGCGCATGGACGAGTCCTTCTTGTTGCGCAGGGCCCTGGAAGGGGACTCATCCATCGCAATGGTCTGGGACGCATGATGGATACGCAGACGCCCGCCGACCTTGGCCCCACCGAGGTGCTGCGCGATCTCCTCCTCACGCCCGACCAGGATCAGGTCGGCATCCTTGGTATGTTCCAGAAAAGCCAGGGCAGCAGGGACCACGACCCCAGGGCCATGGTCTCCGCCCATGGCATCCAGGGCTATGGTCGTTCGTTCTATCACGGACTTACCCCCAGCAACGGGCAGCGCACGAGGGGAAGGACGACACAGTCGACCTATTCGGCCGAATCGACGACCTTGCGGCCCCGATAAAAGCCGTCCGGGGTGACGTGATGGCGACGATGGGTCTCACCGCTGGTCTGGTCCACCGACAGGGTCGGGCCGGTCAGGGCATCGTGGGAACGGCGCTTGTCGCGCTTGGAGCGGGTCTTGCGATTTTGTTGGACGGCCATGCTGTCTTCCAGTTCGTTTAAGTTCAGTTGTTCGGTTCGGACTTCCAGCCGGCGAGGGCCGCAAAGGGATTGGGCCGCTTGACCACGCCCTCTGCCGCCTCCGCGGATTCCGCCCCAGCGGGACCCCATGCCTGGACCTCTGGGTGGCACGTCTCAGGTGGATGCATGGCGATTTGCGGAAGGGCGAGCAACAACTCATCCTCCACCAGATCGGCCAGATTCATCCGGTCAGCAACGACCGGCAACGGCTCATAGGGCTCAGGGACATCCACCTCAGTGTCGCCGCGCGTCAGCATGAGGTGCACTTGCGCATCGACCTGGTGCATCACCACACCGAGGCAGCGCTGGCACTCCAGGGGTAACGCCCCCTGCACTCGCCCGAATACCACAGGCCGCCCGACCTCATCGCGCCGAAAAGTCAGCTCGTAGGTAGCGGGAGCAGCGCCGTCCGGAAGGACCCCATCGGAGACATCGCCGTTACGCGCATCCTTGGCCAGGACGTCAGCCACCCTGGGCAACGCCGCCAAGGCGAACGAACCAGCATAGGTCAACTCCCGGGTGACCGCTTGCCATGGATCGATCTGGGCGGGCAGGTCGGTGGACATAAGCACGCCATGGTAGCGGCTAAGGGCCGAATTTGTCAAAGCGTCAGATCGCTTTCACAGGAAGGTGACGGGGGGGCCTGCTTTCTTGGGAGGCACTCGGGGGCTTATAGTGGCGTGGTTATCACACACCAGCCCCAGAGGACAAACCCGATGGCCGAGGTGAATCTCGACCGCCTGCAGGGCCTGCAGGCGGAGCTTGATGGACACCCCATCTACGCTGCCGTAGAGGGGCTTGAGGACCTGCGTATCTTCATGGCCCATCATGTGTTTTCGGTCTGGGACTTCATGTCCCTCGTCAAATATCTGCAGGGCCGGCTAGCCCCGGCCGCCGTCCCCTGGAGACCCCATGGCGACCCGGCCCTGCGGTTCCTCATCAACCGATTGGTGCTGGAAGAAGAGTCCGACCGCACCCAGCATCCGGGCGGCCCCACCTACGCCAGCCACTTCGAGCATTACCTGGCGGCCATGGACGAGATCGGGGCAGACACAACGCCCGCGCTGGCTTTCTTGGACCTGATGCACAACCAAGGCACCGACACTGCCCTCTATTCAGACTTGGTCCCACTGGCGGCCCGTTACTTCTGCGAGACCACCTTCTGCTTCATCCGCGAGGACAAGCCCCACGCGGTGGCCGCTGCCCTGGCCCTGGGAAGGGAGCGCATCGTCCCCATGATGTTCCGCCGCCTGGCGGAGCACATAGGCGTGGGTCAGGACCAGGCCCCGACCTTCCGCAGGTATCTGGAGCGACACATCCAGATGGACGGGGACTTCCACGGCCCCCTCTCACTCAAGCTGGTCGAGACCCTCTGTCGAGGCGAGCCGGACCTGATCGCAGAGGCAGAGACCGCCGCGGAAGAGGCCATCTGCGCCCGCATCCGCCTCTGGGACGGCATCCTGGAAGCCATCCAGGCCAACCGTGGGACCTAGTACCGTCGCGCGCAAGCCATCCCAACAGCGGTAGGGTGGATAAGCGAAGCGCATCCGCCGAAGACACTAAGGGGACACATGCAAGATCTCGCAGATGACAACTTCGAGCCCGCCCGCCAGCTTTGGGCCGGGCGCTTCCAGGGCGTCATTTCCACCCAGTCGACAGCCGAGCCGGGATACCCCTTCGGCTCCCTAGTGCCTTACTGCCTGGACCACGATGGCCTGCCGATCTTTCTGTTCAGCCACCTCGCCCAGCACGCCCGCAACCTGGCCAGTGACCCGCGCTGCGCCTTCACCCTCGCGGAACCGGTCCCGGGCGATATACAACAGGGGCAGCGCCTGACCTGCGTTGCTACCTGCACGCCCATTGAGCCCCCCGACCCAGACGCCATCCGCCGCTACCTGAGCTACTTCCCCGAGGCGCGACTGTACTACGAGCAACTCAATTTCCGGCCCTACCGGTTGCAACCCAAACGTTTTCACTACAACGGCGGCTTCGCGACGGCCCGCTGGTTGGGCAACGAGCGTGTGCTGAGACCCTCGACACTGGACGCCGCTGCCGAGGTGGAGCTACGACGCGCATTGGCACAACACGCGAGCCTGTCCCTTGAGGCCCTGCTCCCTACGGGCACAGACCAGGCCCCAGCACCTCTGCGGATCGCAGGCATCGACCCCTGGGGGCTGGACCTTGGCCGCGGAGACCGACTGCACCGTCGCCCCTTTCCGCGACCTCTGAGTGACGCGGAAAGGATCGGCGCCTATCTGGCTACCCTGATCGTAGCAGGGTAAGGTTGATTCTCAGGCATTCGCCCGCACTGAGGGGGTACTCAAGCATCCAGCCTTGGCTGGGCGGGAGACGGCAAGACCGCGGATGCCGACCGAAGCACAGGGACGGGCCCGCACCCAGACAAGCCCCTAAAACCCCTTAGAAAGATATCCCCGAGGTAGTAGCAATGGCAATTAGTGTCCCGACAGACGGCGAAGGCTTCCTGGTCAACCGCGACGATTGGAGCGAAGCCGTGGCGCGTGAACTGGCCGCCGCCGACGAATTCGAAGTCACCGACCAAATCATGGGCCTGATCCTCAAGGCCCGCGAGATGTACGACGCCGACGGCGTGGTCCCCCCCATCCGCATCTTTTCCAAGAAGATGGGCCTCTCTACCAAGGACCTCTACGACATCTTCAAGAAGGGCCCGATGAAGTTGGTCTGCAAGTGGGGCGGCCTTCCTAAGCCCACCGGTTGCGTCTAAGTCCGGGGACCAGATCCCGCCCCGAGCCCCCCACCTCAGGGGGACAGAAAGCGCCGAAGCGATTCGGCGTTTTTTTTTGGCTATCGGTTACAGTAAAAGCGCACCGCATAGGGTGCGCTAAGAGACGAATCCCGGCGTCGCGCCTCCGGCGCATTCGGCAATCCTTGCGTTGAACTGCAGCATCAGGCAGCCTCTCGCGGCTGACCCGCACGGCAACCAGCCAGCAACCCCACGACCAGGAGCCCCCCCATGCCTATGGAGCTTTCCAGCCTCACCGCCGTCTCGCCCGTAGACGGCCGCTACGGGTCCAAGACCGCGGACCTGCGCCCCATCTTCAGCGAATACGGACTCATCCGTCACCGTGTCCTGGTGGAGGTGCGCTGGCTACAGGCCCTGGCACGCCACCCGCAGATCGCCGAGGTCCCGGATCTCTCCGGGCATGCCCTGAACCTGCTTGAGGCCATGGCGGAGTCGCTCCAGGTCGAGGACGCCCAAAGGGTCAAGAACATCGAGCGCACCACTAACCACGACGTCAAGGCGGTGGAATACTTCATCAAGGAGCGGATAGCCGGCAACGCCGAGTTGGAAGCCGTCAGCGAATTCATCCACTTCGCCTGCACCTCCGAGGACATCAACAATCTGGCTCATGCCCTGATGGTCCGAGAGGGCCGCGGCCAGGTCCTGCTGCCTCTCATGGATGCGGTCATCGGCGCCATCCGCGACCTGGCCCACCGCTACGCCGAGGTCCCCATGCTCGCCCGCACCCACGGCCAACCGGCCTCGCCCACCACCCTGGGCAAAGAGATGGCGAACGTGGTCCAACGCCTGCACGCCCAGCGCGAGCAGGTCGCGGCCGTGGCACTGCTGGGCAAGGTCAACGGGGCCGTGGGCAACTACAACGCCCATTTGGCGGCCTATCCGGATGTCGACTGGCAGACCTTTGCACGCGGATTCGTGGAGTCCCTGGGGCTGACGTGGAACCCCTACACCACCCAGATCGAGCCCCACGACTACCTGGCAGAGCTGTTCGACGCCACGGCCCGCTTCAACACCATCCTGATCGACTTCTCCCGGGATGTCTGGGGCTACATCTCCCTGGGCTACTTCCGCCAGCGCACCATCGCCGGCGAGGTCGGCTCATCCACCATGCCCCATAAGGTCAACCCCATCGACTTCGAGAACGCCGAGGGTAACCTGGGGCTGGCCAACGCCATCTTCGGACACCTGTCCGCCAAGTTGCCGGTGTCTCGCTGGCAGCGCGACCTCACCGACTCCACGGTGCTGCGTAACCTCGGTGTCGGCATCGCCCATACCGCCATCGCCCTGGAGTCCACGCTGCGCGGCATCGGCAAGCTGGAGGCGGACCCTGCGCGTATGGCCGCGGACCTGGACGCCAATTGGGAGGTCCTGGCCGAGCCCATCCAGACGCTCATGCGACGCTACGGGGTAGATCGCCCCTACGAGCGCCTCAAGGACCTGACCCGGGGCCAGCGCATCGGCCGTGAGGACCTGGAGCGCTTCATCGCCGATCTGGAGATCCCGGAGGAGGCCAAGGCGCGGCTACGTGCCCTGACCCCGGCAAGCTATATCGGCAACGCCGCCGCGCAAGCGCGAGCGGTCTGAGGGGCAAAAAAAAACCGCCTCCGAACCTCGGAGGCGGTTTTTTGCGGGCATCAGGTATTAGAACCTTACATGTCCGTCTTGGTGAGCACGACACGGCGCTGCTCAACAGAGTACGGATCGACGCCAGGAAGCATGTCCGCTTGCCGCGGCTCTCGGCGGGACCGACCTGGCTGGCGGGGTAGCCCTGGGCAACGATGTAGTTACGCACCGCCTCGGCACGCCGCATGCCCAACATCGTAGTTGTAGGCCTCGGAGCCCTTGGCGTCCGTGTGGCCCACGACCGTGACGAACTCCTGCTCCGGAGTGGCGTTCACCTGAGCAATATAGTCGTCGATCTTGGCGACCTCTTCCTTGTTCACGACGTTGGTCGGCACATGGTACTTATCGAACTCGAAGTTCAGGTGCAGGGTGACCTCGGCCGGGACAACAACTGGCTTGACGCAGGGGGACAGGTCGGTCGGGCCCTCGGCGCTCTTCCAGCACTCGCCGTAGGGGTTGACCCAGGCGGTCTGGGGCTCGGCAGCACTCCAGTACTGATCGATGGCGTCGGCGCCAACGGCCACAGGGGCAGACAGGGTCAGGGCAATCGCGACCGGGGCAAGCAGCCCCGTCAGGCGAAGCTTCATGGTGTTGGTATGCATCGTGTTGATTCCTATGTTGGTTGAAGAGCTTGAATGAAAGGCGGATCGAATGCACCAGGGCCGAATGGGACAAAAAAGCAACAGTTTGCCCCTTTGTGGGCGAGCCCCGGGGCACGTGCTCCGGCGATTAGGAGTTTTGAGCCTCGCATCGGGTCGTATAGGTGACGAGTTCGCCGTCGCTGGCTATTCTAGCGTAAACCTCAGACATAAGTGCAACTTTTTTTGACTTTCGCAGCAATTCTGCAACGTAAATTTCTTCCGATCAAGCCATGAAGGATAAAATGTCGTTTAATCATGCGACTACAGATTAAGTATCTGGATTGACACTGTTGCACAATCAATACAAACCGCATCTGTGCTACCCCTGACACCCACTGGGCACCTATTCGCCGGGGCCGGCCTCATCATCCTGGGGGAGTTCCTGTTTGCTTCCATGGGAGTCGGTATCCGCTTCGTTTCCGCCGAGGTACCCAACGAGGTCGTGGTCTTTTTCCGGAACTCATTCAGCGTCTTGCTGTTAACACCCTGGCTCCTCCGGGGGGCCCGCCCGCGCTTCGCAACCGTTGTCCCCTGGCTGCACCTGTTGCGCGCCCTCGCGGGCGTGGGGGCCATGTACTGTTTCTTTTTCGCCATCGCCCACATCCCCCTGGCCTACGGTTGGTTGCTGTGGTCGGAACCGCTTTCCTGGGGAACCCTGATCGGGTCGCTACTGGTGTTGGCGTCCGGGGTCATTCTGACCCGCAATCCGCAGACTTCCCTGCCCGTGGACCCAGCCGCCCTCGACCCTGACCCCACAGCCCCCGTACCGAGGTAGGTCCCATGCCTGATTCCCTGCAATTTCCGGACGGACTGGATGCACAGCGTTTCCTGGCGGAGTATTGGCAACGCAGGCCCCTGCTCCTGCGCGGCGCTCTGCCCGGCTTCCGCTGCCCCTTGCCCGCCGACGAGCTGGCGGGGCTCGCCTGCGAGCCCCAGGTCGAGTCACGCCTAGTCCTGGAACAGGGCTCCATGGGCCCTTGGGAACTGCGCCACGGCCCTTTCGATGAGGACACCTTCGCCGAACTGCCCGAGGACCGCTGGACCCTCCTGGTCCAGGACGCGGACAAGCATCACCCGGAGGTGGCCGACCTGCTGAGCGCCTTCGCCTTCATCCCTACCTGGCGTCTGGACGACATCATGATCAGCTATGCCGAGGATCAGGGCTCCGTTGGCCCTCACGTGGATGAATACGACGTCTTCCTGATCCAGGCCGAGGGCCGGCGACGCTGGCGCATCGATGCCGGCGACAGGCCCGACCTGACCTGCATCCCCGACCTGGACCTGTGTATCCTCGAACACTTCACCCCCACCGACGACTGGGTGCTGGAGCCGGGCGACATCCTCTATCTACCCCCCGGGGTGCCCCACTGGGGCACCGCCGAGGGCGAGTGTATGACCTGGTCTGTCGGCCTGCGCGCCGCCGCCTGGAGTGAGCTGGCGTCGGACTGGTACGAGCACCAGGCCGAGCGCGCCGTACCGCCGGGGCGTTACCGCGACCCTGGGCTCCGCCTCCAGGCTCAGAGCGGCGAGATCCTCCCGGAGGTCTTCAGTCAGGTCCGCACGACCCTGGAGCAGGCCCTCACCGGTGCCGATGCGGATAGTTTCCGCGCCTGGTTGGGCGCCTCCCTGACCGAACCCAAGGAGCACCTATGCCTAGTCAGCACCGAGCCGATCCTGAGCCCGGCGGCCTTCCACCGAGAGTTCGCGGCGGCCGGGGTATTGCTCCGCCACGGTTGGTCGCGGCTGCTGTTCTGCCGTGGCGACGGCGCCGACGACCTGCTCTTCGCCAACGGCGAGGTCCACCACTTACCCAAGGCCCAGGCGGCGCTGCTTGGGCTCATCACGGGCGAGCGCGACCTGACCTTCAACCAGCTCGCACCCTGGTTGACGCAACCCGCCGCCCTCGGGCTACTCTGCCGCCTCTACAACAACGGGCACTATGTCTTCCCCGACTGAGGTACCAGGCCTGCGCATCCTCCGCGTCGACTGGGCGGAGCACCGCGAGGCCCTGGGCGCCATCCGGCTGGCGGTCTTCGTCCGCGAGCAGGGTGTCCCGGAGGAACTGGAATGGGACGGCGCCGACGCCCAGGCCATCCACCTTCTGGCCCTGGCGGACCCGCACGACACCCAGGTGGGCACCGCCCGCCTGCTCCCCAGCGGACAGATCGGACGCATGGCCGTCCTGCCTCAGTGGCGCGGGCGCGGGGTCGGCGCTGCCCTGCTGCGCGAACTGCTAGGCATCGTCGGCGATGGTCCCTACCCGCCCCCCTTCCTCAACGCCCAGGTCAGCGCCCTGCCCTTCTATCAGCGCGCCGGGTTCGTCCCTGTCGGGGCCGTCTTCTACGACGCGGGCATACCGCATCGACGCATGGAACTGAGCCCAGACCATGTGCCCATCCAGGCAAAAATCACGCGAGTCCTGGGCCAAAACCCCGGCCTCCTGGCCTTGGAGGGACAAGCCGCCATCCGCGCCGCCGGCGTACGCATGGCCGGCCAGGCGCGCCGCTCCCTCTGGTTACTGAGCCGCAACCTGGAACCCGCCCTATATGACGACCTCAATTTCATCGCCGCCGTGCGCCAGCTAGCCATTCGCGGACGCGATCTACCGGTCAGGATCCTGCTATGGGACGCCTTGCCCAGGTCGCGCAACGGCCACCGCCTGGTCCCGCTGATCCAGCAGCTAACTTCGCGCATCGGCGTCCGCTGCCTGGTGGACATGGCCCAGGACCGCGTCGATGCCTTCCTGCTTGCGGACGAGGCGGGCTACATTCGACTCCCCCAGGCCGATCGGTATCGTGCAGACGCCGACTTCCAGGCCCCCCGGGCGGTACGCCGTCTGCGCGAGGAGTTCCAGACCATGTGGGATCAGGCCGAGCCCTGCCTGGAACTCAGACGCCTATACCTGTAGGTCACCACCAGCTTGCCGCGCCAAACGCATCACCGAGGATCGCACCATGGCAACAGACACCGCATCACACCGACCGCCCTCACGCAGGGCCAACTGGAAACGGCACCTGGGCGTCACCCTCGCCGTGGCGCTGACCCTCATCGCCTCCACCGCCCGCCCAGACTACCCGCTGGAGATCATCGACCTGCGGGCCCGACTGCCTGAGGAGCTCATCCCGAGCCTACAACCCTTGGCCGGCCCCGACGGTGTGGTCACCGGATCCGGGCACAGTCTGTTCCTGCGCGTCTCCCCGCAGCACCTGGCCGACATCCGCCGCGCCCTGGCCCGCCTCGACACGCCGGGGCGCAACCTGCTGATCCAGGTCCGCCGCTCCGCCACCGCCGGCGCCGCAGGCGGCACCCGGAGCGCCAGCCGGAACTCCGAGATCGCCCAGGAGGTGAGGACCCTGGACGGACGTCCAGCCTTCATCGCCGCTGGGACCGAGCGTCCCGAATCCTGGCGCGAGGGGTACCGGGGACCCGAGGGGGCCTATGCCCGCAGGGGCATCTCCTACCGGCGCGCCGAGACCGGCTTCTACGTCACGCCAAGGGTCAACGGTGATCGGGTCACCCTGGATGTCGGCGCCTTCTCCGCCCAACCCGCCGGAGGTAGGCGCCTGGACACCGGCGACCTCCAAACCAGCGTCAGTACACGGCTGGGAGACTGGGTCCCCATCGGCGGGTCCCAGTCCCAGGAGAGCCGCAGCGGCAGCGGCCCGACCTACTGGGATGATGTAGAGCTGGAGGGACAAACCGACATCGAACTGCGCGTCATCGAGGTGCCCTGACTCGGCAGGCCCCAGTCAGTCCTCAACGACCGGCGGATCCAGATACCCTAGCCGGGCAGACAGCCGCCGCCCGGCCTCCTGCACCAAGGGCACCCACGTATCCTGACGCCGCGCCCGAGGCGCCGAGACCGACAACCCGGCCACCGCCTGACCGTCCGCATTGCGCACCAGGACCCCGATGCAGCCCACCCCCAACTCCGCCTCTTCATCGTCGAAGGCAAACCCCTGGGCGATCCCGACGGCCGCAGCCTTACCCAGGGCCTCTGCACTGACGATGGTGTGCTTGGTGTAGCGCGGCAGGCCGGTGCGCAGGGCATATGAGCGTACCTCCGCATTCCCGGCCTCGCCCAAGAACAGCTTGCCCACGGCCGTGACGTGGAGCGGGGCTCGGCTGCCCACCACCTGTTCCACCCGCACCATCTGGCTGGACGAGACGCGCTCCACATAGACCACCTCATCGCGGTCACGCAGACTCAGATTGACAGTCTCGCCCACCTCATCGCGCAGCCACTCCATGATCGGTGGGGCCTCCCGGCGCACGTCGAGTTGGCGCCCCACCCGGGCCGAGAGTTGGAGCAACCTCACCCCGAGACGATAGCGCCCGCTCCCCTCGCCACGCTCCACGAACCCGTGCGCCAGGAGGGAGGCGAGGATGCGGGAGGCGGTCGATGGGTGCAGCCCGGTATCGGCCGAGAGGATCTTGAGGCTGGCGTCGCCCCCAGCCCTAGCCAGGGCATCGAGCAGGGCGGCGGCACGATCGATGACCTGGATTGCGGTCTTGGTCAGGGCCTGAACTCCGTTAGGCGAAAAAAGGTGGGATTGTAAGGCCAGCGCAGGGGCTGTCGCGCGTCGATGCCGCCTAGGGGTCGGCGACCGTGCCCGGCGCGACCACCAACACAATCAACTCCTTCGGCCCGTGCACACCATAGGTCAGGGTCTGCTCGATGTCCGCCGACTTGGACGGGCCTGTGATCGCCAGGGCATTGGTGGGCATACCCCTGGCCCAGCCCTGGACCGCCATCAACTCGGCGAAGGTGGAGTAGATGAGGTCCGCCTCCAACAAACAGACATGGATGGGCGGAACCAGGGACATGAGCCGCGGCTCCTGCGGCGTCGGCCAGAGGACCAGGGACCCGGTCTCGGCGATACCCGCCCGGCAGGCGGTCAAGCCCGCGTCGATGTCGGCAAACAGACTCTCGCGCCAGGTCTCGACGGGCTTCAGATAGGGGATCAGTCTCACCGCGTCCGGGTCCGGCCAGCCAATTGCCGGGCTGGCACCGAGGGGACCGGCGTCGCCGTACAGGAGGCTGCGCACCCCGCGCTGGCTCAGCAAGCCGAAGAGGTGGTGGCGCCAGTCGCCACCAACCAAGTGAACCTCGCCATGCACCGCCTCCAGACGTTCGCGAAAGCGCGTCAGACGCTCGGCCGGGGTCCAGTCGAACCGGCGCGCGGGCACGACCACGTCTGGCCTCGGCGCATCGGGCTGGGCGCTGCGCAGCCGGGCCAGAATGCGACTACGGGCGCTATTCGACATCGATCCCCTCCTCTCGGACCAGACGATGAAGGCCCTTGGGGGCCAGGCGTGGGGCGCTGCGAGTGAGGGTCCAGGGACCCAGCCGGCGCGGCTGCATCCAGCGCAGGCGGGCCGCCAGCCCCATCGCGGCCCGGTATAGGGACGGATGGGCATGCATCAGGACCCAGACCCGCCAGACCAGGGCCTCCAGTGGTCTTGCGCCTGGCCCCGGTCCCCAGCACGCCGGAGCCGGAGACATCGGAACGCACTCCCTCGTGGCGCACCCGGTTGATCAGCTTGGGCAGGGGGATGCGCACCGGACAGACCTCGGCACAGGCCCCGCACAGGGTGCAGGCCCAGGCCAGCTCGCCTTGAACGGCTACGCCCTGGAGCTGGGGCTCGATGACGGCGCCGATGGGCCCCGGATAGACGGTGCCGTAGGCGTGCCCACCCAGGCGCGTATAGACCGGGCAGTGATTCATGCAGGCGCCACAGCGGATACAGCGCAGGCTGTCCTGCAGCTCCGAGTCGGCGCGCATACGCGTGCGCCCGTTGTCGAGCAGGATCAGGTGGACGGCCTCTGGCCCGTCCTTCTCACCCACCCGGCGCGGGGAGGTGATCATATTGAAGTAGGTGGTGATCGGCTGGCCGGTGGCGGAGCGGGTCAGCAGGGTGAGCAAGGGCGGGACTTGGTCCAGGCGCGCCACCACCTTCTCGATGCCCATGACAGCGATGTGCACCTCGGGGGCCGTGGTCGACATGCGCCCATTGCCCTCGTTCTCCACCAGACAGAGGGTACCCGTCTCGGCGACGGCGAAGTTGACCCCGCTCAACCCCACCCTGGCCTCGGCGAACTTGGCCCGCAGGAGGCCGCGGGCGGCATTGGTGAGGGCCTCGATGCCCTCGCCCTCAGGCCCGGCGGGTAGATCCTCGGGGAACTTGCAGCGAAACAGGGCGGCAATCTCGTGACGGTCCTTGTGCACCGCCGGGGCAACGATATGGGAGGGGTGCTCCCCGGCGTGCTGGATGATGAACTCGCCCAAGTCGGTCTCTACGACCTCGACCCCGCGTGCCTCCAGATAGGCGTTGAGGCCCATCTCCTCGGAGACCATGGACTTGCCCTTGATGAGCAGGTCGGCCCCATGGCGATCGAGGATTTCGGCGACGATCCGATTGCCCTGTGCCGCGTCCTCCGCCCAGTGGACCTGGATGCCGTTGGCAGTGCAGTTATGTTCCAGCTCCTCCAGCAGGTCCGCCATATTCGCCACCGCAGCGCTACGGATGGCCGCGCCCTGATCGCGTAGCTGCCCGAGTTCATCCGCGTCGGCAAAGGCATTGCGGCGCTTAACCACGAGCCCATCCATGGCGCGGCGGATATTGGCCCGGACCCGGTCCTGTCCGAGGGCGATACCGATGCGTCCACGCAAGTCACTGGTCATGGATACGCTCCCAGAGGAACTCGGCGATGTGCAGCACCCGCGGCCCGGCACCCTGGCCCGATGCAGCACGATGGGCGAAGGTGCCGCCCAGGTTCAACAAACAACCGCAGTCCTGCCCGAGCAGGATCTCGGCCCCCGTCGCGGCGATGGCGTCGGCCTTGTCGGCGGCCATGGCCGCGGACATCTCCGGCTGCTTGACGGCGAAGGTGCCGCCGAAGCCACAGCACTCGGTGGCCCGCTCCGGCTCCACCGCCTCGACCCGGGCCAGGCGTCCTAGCAGGGCCAGGGTCGCGTCGGCCACCCCCATCTCACGACGGGCCGAGCAGGAGTTGTGGACCACCACCCGGACCTGCGGCCCCAGGTCCTGCGGCGACCAGTCCAGGACCCGAACCAGGTATTCACTCAGTTCATAGACCCGCCGCGACAGGGCCTCGGCCCGACCCTGGTCCGGGGTACCGGCGAACAGGGTGGGGTAGTGCACCCGTAACATACCGCCACACGAGGCCGAGGGGACCACGATGGGCAGGTCCTCGGGGAAGGCATCCAGCTGTGCCCGCGCAACCCGGCGTGCCTCGTCCCTGTAGCCGGAGTTGAAGGCCGGCTGGCCGCAGCAGGTCTGGTCCTGGGGGTAGACCACCCGTACCCCTGCATGAGCCAGGAGCCGCATGGCGCACAGCCCTGCCTGGGGAAAGAGTGCATCGATAAGGCAGGTGCCGAAGACGTACACCCTAGCCGCACCGGATACTGAATCAGGCATGGGGCACCACCTCCTGCGCAGTCCCCGATTGGGGGCGCTCGATTTCTGGGTCCGGATCTTCCTGGGGCGCCTGCTGGGCCTCTGGCTCCGCCTGGCCCACTGGCTCGGACTGGGTCTCAGGCTCCGACTGGGTCTCAGGCTCCAGCTGTGGCTTCGGCTCCGGTTGGACTCCGCCCCCCGGCCGCACCTCCTGCTGCGTCTGGAACTCCGCCGCCTGACCTGAGAGGGACTCTGCCGGGCCCACCGGGGCGTCCGGCTCTGCGACCTGTGCACGATGGAACAGCATGAAGGTATCGCGCCGATCCGCTGTGCGCCGCCCCTCCCAGACAGGCAGCCAATCAGGGCCAAGGTCCACCGACCCCGTCGCGCGCCCACGACTCACCTCCACCAAGACCCAATCGCAGGCGATCTGCGCAGCCGTTGCCGCCTCAACCGCCTTGATCCCGGCCACGGTGTGCAGCAAACCACGCTCAGACTCGCGCAAGCGCATCCTGGTCCATTCGGTGAGCTTGGCAGGGTCCTTCTCGTCCGCCGGCGCCGCCACGCAGTCGTAACCAGCCGGTAACTGGGCCGCCAACTCCGTGAAGACGCCGCGATAGCTCTTGGCCGCGTCCAACCAGGGCAGGTGTAGCAACATGACCAGCCCCCAACTCAGGGTCAGCCCCAGGGGCCAGGCGGCCAGCGCCGCAGTACCCGGGGGACTTAGCCACTTGAGACCCAGCACCCAGCCCAGCGTCAGGGCCAGGGCAAGCAGGGCCGTATCGAGCTGGAGCGTCGGAATGAACTCCAGAGGTAAGTATCTGGCGATCAGGGCGACCTCGGGCGGGTGTCCCGCCACCTGACCATAGCCCCAGACGACCCATAGGGTCACGGCCAGGGCCGCAAAGAGCAGCACACAGGTCCAATAGCACAGGGCAACCAGCCAACCGGGGAGGTCGCGCAGCCCGCCCGCCGCGATCACCGCCAGGGGCGCGAGCAACGGCAGGGCATAGAGGTCTCGGCCGGTCCCGGACGACAACAACACCCCCCAGCCCACCAGGGAGACGACCAGTGCCACCCGCACCCCCGGTTTGCCCAGAGCGCGGCGCGGGTGCCGGACCAGGGTCCAGAGGGCCAAGGGCAAGAGCGGAAAGGTCACCCAGGGTAGGGTGCGCAGCCAGAAGCCCCAGTCCGCCGGTGGCCCCAGATGGGCGGACCCCAGGTAGCGCCCCAGATTGTTGTCCACGAACCAGAGCCGGAACAGGTCCGGGCTGCGCAGATAGAGCTCGGCGGGCCAGACCAGCAGCCAGGGGGCGGCCCAGACCAGGGCCAGGGCCAGCGCCCGCAGGTAGGCCCTATTGCGCCAATCCGCAAACAACAGGAGCAACAGGGCAGCCACACCCGGGATGCCGGCCCCGAGCAGCCCCTTGCTCAGGAAGGCCAGGCCGGCCCCGGTGCCCAGCCAGAGCCCACCCCAGCCCGCGGACTCCCGCGCCCGCAGCAGACCATAGCAGGCCATGGCCATGCCCGCGGTGAGGGCAACGTCCGTGATCATCCAGTGCCCGTGGAGCATCAGCCCCAGGCTGCCGATGAGCCCCAGGACCGCCGCCCCCCCGAGCCCGGGGCCCCAGGTGCGCCTGGCCCATAGGCCGGCGAAGAAGAAGGTCAGGGCTAGATAGATGCCGGTCGTGACCCGGGCCGCATCATGCATGGGCAGTACATCACCCAACAGATGCACCATACCCGTGGCGCTGATGTAGTAGGCCGGCGGCTTCTCCAAAAAAGGATCAGCCGCTAGGGTCGGCACCACCAGGTCCCCGGTGGTGACCATGTTGTAGATGATGCCGAAGGAGTAGGCCTCGTCCTGTTTCCAAGGATCGTGGCCGGTCAGCCCGGGGAGGATATAGGCGAGGGCCACCAGCACGACCCCCAGCATGAGCCCGAATCGGCGCAGCCGACCCGGGGAATGAGCAGGGTCGACCGATGGCGTCGCGGGCATCATGCTGGGCTCTGGGGTCTTTGCCATGTGTGTCCAATCAGGATTGCTAAACGGAAGCAGCCGCCGGGGCCGTCGGAATATATCACGGGGCAAGCGAGCGCTTGGTTAGAATGCCCGCGCCCCAACCACTCGACACGCGCTTATGACCCTGGACCGCGACCCAAGCCGCCTTGCCGTCTTCGTCTCCTTCTCAGGACAGGGCGGGGTCGAGCGGATGATTGCCAGCCTGATCCGGGGCTTCGTCGCCTTGGGCCAGACGGTGGACCTGGTCCTGGTGCGCGCCGAGGGCCCGCACCTGGCACGCATCCCGCCCGAGGCGCGGCGGGTCCACCTCGGCGCCAACCACGGGCTGACCGCCCTACCCGCACTAGCCCGCTATCTGCGCCAACGCCGCCCCGCCGCCCTGCTCGCGGCCAAGGACCGCGCCGGGCGGGTCGCCGTCCTGGCCCGGGCCCTGGCGGGCACAGACACCCGCATCGTGCTGCGCCTGGGTACCAACCTCTCCACGGCCATGGCCGGGCGCAGCGCCCTGGAGCGAGGCCTGCGCTACTGGCCGATCCGCCGCCTATACCCGAGGCTCGATGGCATCATCGCCGTCTCCCAGGGGGTCGCGGATGACACGGCGCAGATTGCCCGCATCCCGGCCGGGACCATACAGGTCATCCGCAACCCGGTCATTACCCCCGAGCTGCTGACCCAGGCCGCGCTGCCCTGCACCCACCCCTGGTTTCAGCCCGGTCTGCCACCGGTCATCCTCGGCGTGGGCCGACTGCAACGACAAAAGGATTTTCCGACCCTGATCCGCGCCTTCGCCCAGGTGCGCCGGGAGCGCCCCTGCCGACTGGTCATCCTGGGCGACGGCAACGGCCGGACCGGCCTGCGGGAGTTGATCGACGAGCTCCGTCTGACCGGCGAGGTAGACCTACCGGGGTTCCACGCCAACCCCTATCCCTTTATGGCAAGGGCTGCGCTGTTCGTCCTTTCCTCCGCCTGGGAGGGATCCCCCAACGCCCTAACGGAGGCCCTGGCGCTGGGCACCCCGGTGGTCTCCACCGACTGCCCTAGCGGCCCTTCCGAACTGCTGGACGGTGGCCGCTATGGTCCCTTGGTCCCAGTGGGCGATGCCCCCGCCCTGGCAGGGGCTATGACCGCGACCCTGGACCGCCACCTGCCCGCACGCACCCTCAAGGGCGCCGTGAGCGAGTACAACCAGGAAACCAGTGCGCGACGTTACCTCGCGGCCCTGGACTTGGGCACATGAGCCCGCTGCCGAACCTCTCAGGCTCGGCAAGCCACACGGAGCCAGTGATCGAGTCGGCCATGGACGGGCTGGATACCAGTGCGCTCCAGGGCGGAGAAGGGTTCGCAGTAAATATCCCCACCCATGGTCCCGGTCTCGCGTCTGACCTGGGCCAGGGCGGCAGCGGCGGCCCCTCGTTTGAGCTTGTCCGCCTTGGTCAGCAGGGCAAGGATGGGCAGGCCTCGGCGCAGGCCCCAGGCGAGCATCTGCCGGTCGAAATCGGCTAGTGGACGACGGATGTCCATGACAATGACCAAGCCGGAGAGGGATGCACGCAGTTCCAGGTAGCGAGCCAGTTGGGCCTGCCATTCCAGTTTGATCTTCTCGGAGACCTTCGCATAGCCGTAGCCGGGCAGGTCCACCAGGCGCCGTTCCGCGTCCAGCTCGAAGAAGATCAATTGCTGTGTACGACCTGGGGTCTTGCTGGTGCGGGCCAGGGCCTTCTGGTGGCAGAGGGTGTTAATGGCACTGGACTTGCCGGCATTGGACCGGCCAACGAAGGCGACCTCGCGACCGATGTCCGGTGGCGCCTGTTCGATGCGGGAGGCTGCGGTGAGAAAGTGGGCGCCTTGGTAGAGGGCGTGCATGGATTGAGGCCGGACGGGGACGCCCTCAGCCACGGATCCCGTGCCAGAGACGGGCCGTCCAACCCTTCTTCTTGAGTTTGGACTTCGCGCCCGCGTTGAGGAAGCAGCTGCTGTACTGCCGGTCACTCTCCATGATGTGTTTGGTGAGCCAGACCTTGAGGAAGTGCATCAGCTCGAAACCGATCGCCGTCTTACCGGTCTCGACCTTGTGCTGGAGTTCATGCATGGACTCGACGAGGGCCTCGTGCTGCACCTTGTGGGCCTCGTAGTCCGGGTAGCCGAGGATGCGCATCAGGCTTTCCTCGACCGCGAAGTGAATCTTGGTGTAATCCGCCAGCCGACCCAGGACATCGCGCACAACCTCGCTGCCGCGGCGCTGGTGAATCGCTTCGTGCATCTCGTTGATCAGATCTACCAAGACCTGGTGCTGGACATCGATCTCTTCGATACCGACACTCAGGTCATCTGACCACTCGACAAATTTTGCCATCCCAACTACCTCGCTCGAATAGCGCGTCGGCCCTTGATGTGCCGACCGCAATTGGTGGTATCACAGATCTCCCTAAGGAAAGGCGGATCAATCGGAAGCCACCCGGGAGACCTTCTGCTCCCCCCGCTGCCAGTGACCAGACTTCCCGCCCGTCTTCTCCACCAGCCGGACCGCTTCGATGGTCATGCCACGATCGACCGCCTTACACATGTCGTATACGGTGAGCAGGCAGACTTGAACGGCGCACAGTGCCTCCATCTCTACCCCGGTGCGCCCCTCCGTCTCGACGACCGCACGGCAGTATAGCGCCGACTCGGATGGCCGGGTTTCGAGGTCGATCCCAACTTTGGTCAGGGCCAGGGGGTGACAGAGCGGCACCAGGTCTGCGGTCCGCTTGGCCCCCATGATCCCGGCAAGACGGGCAACACCGAGGACATCGCCCTTCTTGTGACCACCGGCCTGGATACGCTCCAGGGTTTGGGGCTGCATGCGGATGGTCCCCTCAGCCACGGCCCTGCGGCGGGTCACGGCCTTGCCGCCGACATCGACCATATGGGCCTCGCCGGCTGGATTGAAATGTGTCAGCTCGCTCATCGGAGACCTCATGGGAAGCCAAAGAGGCTATTTACCCATCGGTTGTTGGCTCTTCGTTTTAAGTTTTAAGTTTTAAGCGGTATACGCATCGGCTTTCGGTTCTTCAGTTTTTTAGTGACCCCCCGCATTTCAAGCAGTATCGAAAAACGAGAAACCAAGAACTGAAAACCTTCTGGTAAATCGAAAGACTCGAAACAAGAGACCGAAGCCTTTGCGGTGTCGCGTCCTAGGCAGCCGCCGGGGTCCTGGGCTCGCGCTCCAGTGCCTTGTCGACTTCGTGGAACTCGAACGTCATGGTATCCAGATCCCCGAGGATGTAAGTGGCCGGGGCCTGCCCGACGCCACCGATGGTCCCGGGGTTGAGCAACAGGGTGTGGCCACCGCTCAGGTTGGGCAGCAGTTCCCGCGCCGGGGCGTGGCTATGCCCGCAACAGACCAGATCCCAATTGCCAGTGGCCGCCATGGCGCGGGCGTAGTGGGGATAGTGGACGAGAAAGATGCGCCGCCCGCCGAGGTTCAAGCCCGCGTCCATGCCATGGTAATGGATGCAGTTATCCGGCTTGGCGGCCATTCGGCCCAGGCTGTAAAGGTCCCCGACATTGTTGCCGTGGATCACATGCACCGGCAGTCCATGGCGCTCCAGGCATTGCAAGGTGCTGGGCGCGACCACATCGCCGCAGTGCAACACCGCCTCGGCCCCCGCCGCCTTGGCCTCGGCTACGGCGGCGTCGATAAGGGGGATGTGGTCGTGGCTGTCGGACAGAATGCAGACCTTCATGGCGAGCTCGATAGGCCTAAAAGGCCGGCTTCTGCGGGGCCTCGTCGTACATCGCGACGCTGCTCAGGATCTCCTGCTTGGCTTCGTCCACGCCCCCCCAGCCGCCGACGCGGACCCACTTACCCTCATCCAGGTCCTTGTAGTGTTCGAAGAAGTGGGAAATCTTGTCGAGCAGGTCCTGAGGCAGGTCGCGGTAGCTGTTCACCGTGCGGTAGCCCTTGCAGAGCTTGTCAATGGGCAGGGCCAGGACCTTGGCGTCGTCGCCGGACTCGTCGGCCATCAGGAGCACCCCGACCGGACGGCACTTGATGACGGAGCCGGGGATCAGGGGATAAGGGGTCGCCACCAGCACATCCACCGGGTCGCCGTCGGCGGACAGGGTATGGGGCACATAGCCGTAGTTGCAGGGGTAATACATGGCGGTAGTCATGAATCGGTCCACGAACATGGCCCCGGTCTCCTTGTCCAACTCGTACTTCACCGGATCGGCATGGGACGGGATCTCGATAATGACGTTGATCTCGTTCGGTACGTTGGCCCCGCGGGATACCTTGCTTAGATCCATGACTCGACCTCTAGTGTGCTCTGGCGGTTGCTGTGGGTGACTGATCCGAAGATGCCGCCAAAAGGAAAGGGCCCTGTCGGGCCCTTGGCGACGCGCTCGAAGCGCCAATTGTATTCCATCGGGCCCCTGGAAATCCCAATCCAAAGGGCCCGGTTGGACCGCTTACATCAGAGGGACCATCAAGAGGGCGACGATGTTGATGATCTTGATCAGCGGGTTGACGGCGGGGCCGGCGGTGTCCTTGTAGGGGTCGCCGACGGTGTCGCCGGTGACCGCCGCCTTGTGGGCGTCGGACCCCTTGCCACCAAAGTTGCCGTCCTCGATGTACTTCTTGGCATTGTCCCAGGCACCGCCGCCGGCGGTCATGGAGATGGCGACGAAGAGCCCGGTGACGATGGTGCCGATGAGCAAGCCGCCCAGGGCCTGGGCGCCCAGGGTCAGACCCACAATCAGGGGCACGGCGATCGGCAGCAGCGAGGGGATGATCATCTCCTTGATCGCCGCCCTGGTGAGCATATCCACCGCCTTGGAGTAGTCCGGCTTCTGGGTGCCGGCCATGATGCCGGGCATCTCCCGGAACTGGCGACGGACCTCGTTGACGATGCCGCCTGCGGCGCGACCGACCGCCTCCATGGCCATGGCAGCGAACAGGTAAGGCACCAGGCCGCCGATAAACAGGCCAATCAGGACCATGTGATTGGACAGATCGAAGCTCGTGGTAGCCCCCAGATGGGCATCCAGGCTATGGGTGTAGTCGGCGAACAGGACCAGGGCGGCCAGGCCGGCGGAGCCGATGGCGTAACCCTTGGTGACTGCCTTGGTGGTGTTGCCCACGGCGTCCAGCGGGTCGGTGATGGCGCGGATCTTCTCGTCCATCTCGGCCATCTCGGCGATGCCGCCGGCGTTGTCGGTGATGGGACCATAGGCGTCCAGAGCGACGATGATGCCGGTCATGGAGAGCATGGCGGTGGCCGCGACGGCGATGCCGTAGAGCCCGGCCAGTTCATAGGCGCCCCAGATGGCGGCGCAGATCACGAGCACCGGGGCGGCGGTGGCCTTCATGGACACACCCAGGCCGGCGATGACGTTGGTGCCGTCACCGGTGGTGGACGCCTCGGCGATGGAGCGCACCGGGGCAAACTCCGTGGCGGTGTAGTACTCGGTGATGACCACCATGGCCGCGGTCAGCACCAAGCCGATCATGGAGGCACCGAACAGGGCCATGACGGGGTTGGTGACGCCTTCGATCTGCACGTCGCCCATCATGAGCCAGGTGACCACAAAGAAGGCCACCGCGGAGAGTCCGCCAGCCACGGCCAGCCCCTTATACAGGGCGTTCATGATCTTCTGCCCAGGGGTTGCCTTGACGAAGAAGGTACCGATGACGGAAGCAATAATGGACACGCCGCCGAGCACCAGGGGATAGGTGACCGCCGCGCTGCCGCCGCCGACGACGACCAGGGAGCCGAGCAGCATGGTGGCAACCACGGTCACGGCATAGGTCTCGAACAGGTCGGCGGCCATGCCGGCGCAGTCGCCCACGTTGTCGCCCACGTTGTCGGCGATGACCGCCGGGTTGCGTGGGTCGTCCTCGGGGATGCCGGCCTCGACCTTGCCGACGATATCGGCGCCCACGTCTGCGCCCTTGGTGAAGATGCCGCCGCCCAACCGGGCGAAGATCGAGATCAAGGACCCACCGAAGGCAAGCCCGACCAGGGCGTGCAGGGCGTGCATGTCGCTGACGCCCATGGCATGCAGGATGCCGTAATAGCCGGCCACACCCAGCAGGGCCAGACCCACCACCAGCATGCCGGTGATGGCGCCACCGCGGAAGGCGACTTGCAGCGCGGCATTGAGCCCGTCATGGGCAGCCTGGGCGGTACGCAGGTTAGCGCGCACCGAGATGTTCATCCCGATGTAGCCGGTGGCACCGGAGAGGATGGCCCCAATGGCGAACCCGATGGCGGTATAGGCGTTCAGCCCGAAAAAGATCACCACCAAGACGACGGCACCGACGATGCCGATGGCCGTGTACTGGCGGTTGAGGTAAGCGCTGGCGCCTTCCTGAACGGCCCCGGCGATCTCCTTCATCCGGGCGTTGCCTTCCGGCTGTGCCAGGATCCATTTGACGGACCAAACCCCATAGCCCAGCGCCACCAGGGCGCAGAGCTAGGGCAAAGATGATTGCGAACATGCGGGATTCCTCTTCTGCAGTTGTGAAGTTGTACTTCTATATTTCGACGAACGGGTCTTGCGTGCGGGGTCAGCGCCCGACCCCAGCGAAATCGGTTCCGGGCTTGAGCCCGAAAGCTTGCTCCAGATCAAGCTCTCGGATCAGCCCATCCACCGCCGCCTGGCCATGTTCCCGCTGGACCTCGCCCAGCATGAGCCGCACGGCGTTGCGGTTATAGCCACTGCCAAAGCGGATCTGGGTCTCTATCAACTCGCGGGCGCGGTCCAAGGTCATGGTCTGGCTCCGGGGTTAGACGGCCCGACCGGGGTTGCGGGCGGAAAGAGGTAGAGGGGCGCTTACCCCTCTACATTACCGGATTAAAGCTCGAAAGCCCCAGAGAGTTTTTTCGGCACCCCGACGTGCTTGAGGGTCACGTACTTGGGCATACCCTTCTCGTAGGCGGGGTAGTCCTCACCCTCGATCAGGGGATAGAGGTACTCCCGGCACTTGTCGGTGATACCGAAGCCGTCCTCCGAGATGAAATCCGTCGGCATGAACTTCTCCACATTGGCCACCTCGGACAGGGGCGCATGGCCGATCTCCCAGACATAGGGGTAGGAGGACTTGCGCACCACCGTGGGCATGATGGAGTTGTGGCCCGCGACCGCCAGCTCGACCGCGGCCTTGCCCAGGGCATAGGCCTGATCGACATCGGACTTGGAGGCCAGGTGGCGTGCGGCACGCTGGAGGTAATCGGCCACGGCCCAGTGGAACTTGTAGCCCAGGGCGTCCTTGATCATGTTCGCGACCACCGGGGCGGCGCCGCCGAGCTGGGCGTGACCGAAGGCGTCGCGGGTCCCCTGCTCGGCCAGGAAGCGGCCGTCCGGGTAGTGGCAGCCCTCGGAGACGCAGATGGTGCAATAGCCGTGCTCCTCGACCTTGGCCTTGACCGCGGCCAGGAACTTCTCTTGGTCGAACTCGACCTCGGGGAACAGGGTCAGGACCGGGATGCCCTGATCAGCCACCAGGGCGCCGGCGGCGGCGATCCAGCCGGCGTGACGACCCATGACCTCGATGACGAAGATCTTGGTGGAGGTGGCGCACATGGAGCGCACATCGAAGGATGCCTCCAGGGTCGAGGTGGCGATGTACTTGGCCACGGAGCCGAAGCCCGGGCAGTTATCGGTGATGGGCAGATCGTTGTCCACGGTCTTGGGGACATGCACCGCCTGGATGGGGTAACCCATGCTCTCGGAGAGCTGGGAGATCTTGTAGCAGGTATCGGCGGAGTCGCCGCCACCGTTGTAGAAGAAGTAACCGATGTCGTGGGCCTTGAAGACCTCGATCAGGCGCTCGTACTCGCGCCTGTTGGCCTCCAGGCTCTTGAGCTTGTAGCGGCAGGAGCCGAAGCCGCCGGAGGGGGTCGAGCGCAGGGCGGCGATGTCGTCGGCCGACTCCTTGCTGGTGTCGATCAGGTCCTCGGTCAGGGCGCCGATGATGCCGTTGCGGCCAGCGTAGACATTGGCGATCTTGTCCGGGTGAGCGCGGGCCGTCTCGATGACGCCGCAGGCGGATGCGTTGATTACAGCGGTGACGCCACCGGACTGGGCGTAAAAGGCGTTCTTAGCGGTCATAGTGCTCCCCTCGGTTGTGTCTCTCGGGTTGTCGTGTGGTGTTGCCTAGGCCTTCGGCCCGGCGTGGGATGAGTGCCGGCGGCCTCGCGGCCCCGCACGGCTAATGTCGCTTCTCCGGCAGATCGCCGCGAAGCTCGGCGGCGTAATCCGCCTGGGCCTGGAGCGTGGCGACCAGACACTCGGTCAGGTCGTCGTACTCGGTCGTACCCGTGCCCATCTGCTTGTAGGGCTGGTAATAGAACTGGCTGCGGTAGTTGCGCTCCCCGGACTTGAAGACCACGAAGTGGCAGCCGTCCTCCGACTGCCAGAAGATCAGGGGGCAGGCGGTCAGCTCGCGATCCGACGGGTGCAGACGGATGTCCGCATCCCCGATCTGGATCTCCATATCGCGGCCGTAGCGCTCCTTCAGGGTGGTGCGCGTCACCCACATCTCGGTCTCGGTGATGTCGGGGATAGTCGGCATGTGGGGGGCACTCGTGGGGCAGGGCAAAAAGGCCGCTTTTAGCGGGGTATAAGGGTACTCAATGCCCCTCGCGAGTCCTAATCCAAAACTTGGATAGGTCTATGAAATTTACTAATTTCCAATATTAGGATCTACCGGGCTCGCCTTCCGCCGGTCGCGATGTCGTCGGATGCATCCTGACGCGCCTCAGGATCAAGGTCGGGCCAGGGGCGGCAGGCCATCGCCCAGCCCCAGGGCACGGGCCATGAAGTGTTGCTTGACCGGCGCCAGGCGGTCGGTGAGGGACAGACCCCAGCCACGCAGGGTACCCAACGGGACGCTGTCGTTACTGAACAGTCGCTTGAAGGCGTCCATGGCGGCGAGCATGGCCAGATTGTCACCGCGCCGTGCGCGCTCATAGCGGCGCAGGGTCCAAAGACCGCCAGGGTCACGCCCCCGGGCCAGGGCCAGGTCCAGGGCGTCGGCAAGCTCCGCCGCGTCGAGCAGGCCCAGGTTGACCCCCTGCCCCGCCAACGGGTGTACCGCATGGGCGGCGTCGCCGACCAGGGCCAAACGCGGGCGCACATAGGCGTCGGCGTGCTGGAGCCGCAACGGGACGCAGGCCCGAGGCCCCACGGCCAGGATGTCCCCCAATCGGTGTTCGCTGGCCTCTCCAAGCGCCGCGGCGAAGGCGTCCTGCGACAGCGCCATCAGCTCGCCGGCACGGTCCTGCTGGGCCGACCAGACGATGGAGCAGCGCCCGTCGCGCAGGGGCAGGAAGGCCAAGGGCCCGGTCGGAAGGAAGCGTTGCCAGGCCGTCTCGGCGTGCCATTCGCTGGGGGTGACGTTGGCGACGATGGCCTGTTGATCGTAATCCCATCCCGAGGTCCCGATCCCGACAGACTGGCGCACCCAGGAGTCGCGGCCATCGGCGGCCACCAGCAAGCGCGCACGCAGCCGGGTCCCATCGGCCAGGGTCAGGGCCACGGCGTCGGTGCCCAGATCCACCTCGGCGCAGGTCTCCGGGCAGATCAGGGTGACATCCGGCGCCTGCTCCAGGCGCTCCCAGAGGGCGAGCTGGGTGACCCGGTTCTCGACGATGTGGCCGAGGTCGGGTTCACCCAGGTCGGCAGCCTCGAAGCGGATGCGCCCGCGCCCCAGCCCCTCCCAGACCACCATCTCGCGGTAGGGGCTGGCGCCCAGCTCCATCACCCGCCCCCAGACCCCGAGCCGGGTCAGGATGCGCTGACTGGCGCGACTGAGCGCCGAGACGCGCAGGTCCACCTCGCCCTCGGGCCAGGCCCGCCGGGGCGCCCGCGGCTCGACCACGGCGATGGACAACCCCTTGCCCAGACAGGCGCAGGCGAAGGCGGCGCCGACCATACCGGCGCCGACCACGATCAGGTCGTATTGGGTGTTCGACTCAGCCACGACGCCGCTCCAGACTCAAACCAAGGGACAGGCGCGACGCCCGACCACCCGCGCTACCGATGCCCATGAAACGGCGGGCCAGGACCCCGCGCGCCGCGGGGATCAGGTCCAACCCCACCAGCCCCAGGTCCCGGGCGAGGCGCAGCGGGGCCCAGGAATTGGCAAAGAGTCGTGCCAGGGCATCCGTCACCCAGGCAGCATCGGCCTGGTCGCTCCCACGCAGGCCGCGGTAGGCGTCCAGCACCCCGGAGCTGCCCGGGTCCGAGCCCTCGCACGCAGCGTCCACCAGGACCTCGGCGAGGGCGGCCACGTCCCGCAGGCCGAGGTTGAACCCCTGCCCGGCGACCGGGTGCAGGGTGTGGGCGGCGTTGCCGACGAGCACTAGGCGCTCCCCTACCGGATCTTGGGCGAGGACCTGGCGCAGGGGGTAGGCGACCCGCCGCCCCAGCCTGGACAGACCACCCAGGCGGTAGCCGAAGCGCTCCTGGAGGCGGGCCAGGAAGGCCGCGTCCGGGAGCCCGAGCAGGGCCTCGGTGTCCGCCTCTCGAGTCGTCCAGACCACGGACCAACGCCCCTCGGTCATGGGCAGCATGGCCAGCGGGCCGCTGTCGGTGAACCGCTCGTAGGCGATGCAGGGCTGGGGACGATCCGGGGTGACGGTCGCGATGATGGCGTCATGCCCATAGCTGCGCTCGCGCACCGCCAGACCCAGGCGGCGGCGCACGAAGGAGTCGCCACCGTCGGCCGCCACCAGCAACTTGGTTTGCAGGGTCCGGGAGACCCCATCCACGGCCACCTCCAGGTCCACCCCGCCGGGCTGCATGCGCAGGCCGAGCAGGCGTGCCGGGCAGAGCTGGGACAGTGCCCCCTCCCCACCCGCTGCCGCGCCCAAGGCAGCGCGGATGGCGGTACCGAGCAAGCGCGCCGGGACCACATAGCCGAGGGCCTCGACACCCTGCTCGGTCCGATCCAGATGGGCAAAACCGAAGCGACCTCGCTCCGAGACATGGATCTTGTGGATCGGCTCGGCGCCCGGGGCAATGTCGCCCCACAGACCAATCCCTTCGAGGATGCGCCGACTCCCCCAGGACAAGGCAATGACGCGCTCGTCGTAGCTCGGCTGGGAAGCGGCGTCCGCAGCCACCGCCTCGACGCTGCACACCCGCAGCCCAGAGCCTCGCAGGGCGCAGGCCAGGCTGCCCCCCACCAGTCCGCCGCCGACAATGACCAGATCGAATGCGTTCATTTGCATGGCTAGGTCCCCATCCAAGCCTCGATCTGCGCCACGGACTTGGGCGCATCGGCCGAGAGGACCTCGTTACCCCCCTCGGTGATCAGCACATCGTCCTCGATGCGGATGCCAATGTGCCGGTAGGCCTCGGGCACCGCGTGCTCGCTGTCGGCAACACCATCGGGGATATAAAGCCCCGGCTCCACGGTGAGGACCATGCCCGGCTCCAGGATCCGCCACTTACCGTCCAGCTTGTACTCGCCCACGTCGTGCACATCCATGCCCAGCCAATGGCCGGTGCGGTGCATGTAGAAGGGCTTGTATTTCTCGTCCTTTATGTGCCGCACCACGGCGGACTTACCCCCGGGGAGGATGCCGAGCCTGGCCAGCCCGTTGGTCAAGACGCGTACCGCTGCCTCATGGGGATCGTTCCAGCGGTTGCCGGGCACCGCCATGGCGATGGCCGCAAGCTGGGCCTCCAGCACCAATTCGTAAAGCTCGCGCTGGGCTGGGCTGAAGCACCCGTTGACCGGAAAGGTGCGGGTGATGTCCGAGGCGTAGCCCTGATACTCGCAGCCGGCGTCGATGAGGACCAGGTCGCCGTCGCGCAGGCGATCACCATTGTCCACATAGTGCAGGACGCAGGCATTGGACCCACCGCCGACGATGGGCGGATACGCCTGAAAGCGTCCACCCTGTTCCGCACAGCCGTGGACGAAGGCCGCCTCCAGGGCGTATTCCCAGTCCCCCGGGCGGCATAGGCGCATGACCTGTTTGTGGGCGGCGGCAGAGATGCGTGCCGCCTTGCGCATGAGCTTGATCTCCGAGCCGTCCTTGATCAGCCGCTGTTCGTGCAGCAGGGTCGATAGGGCGACGATCTCGGTAGGTGCCTGCACCCCAGCCCTGGTCTTGGCCCTGACCCGGCCAATCCAGCCCATCAGGCTGCGGTCGAGTTCCAGGTCCAGGCCCAGCGGGTAGTAGATCCGCCGCCGCCCCTCCAAGAGGCCCGGCAGGACGGTGTCGATCTCCGTCATGGGGTGGGCCTGATCCGCCCCATAGGCGCTGACGGCGCCCTCCACGCCGATCCGAACACCGTCCCACAGCTCCCGCTGCTCGTCTCTGGGGCGACAAAAGAGCACGAAGGCCCCCTCCTTGCGCCCCGGCACAAACACGGCCAAGGCCTCAGGCTCGGGAAAGCCGGTGAGATAGGTTAGATCGCTGGACTGGCGAAAGGGGTGATGGACATCGCGGCTGCGCACCACCTCCGGCGCCGCCGGGACAATGGCCACCGCGCCCTGGGTCAGGGCCGCGAGCACGGCACGGCGCCGACGGCGGTAGGCGGACGCCGACATCAGATCCCCTCCTTGGCGCAAACCCGCTCTTCGTAGACCAACATGGCGGCCACCCATAGAAACTCGACGATCTCGGTCAGGGCCTCCTCGTCCGCCTCACCCTCATCGAGAGCCTCGAAATCCATCTGGGTGATGTTGACGAAATCCTGGAACACCTCTCTGGTCTGCTCCGAGAGGTCACACTCTCGGAGACCGGCGAGCCCGAGGGCAAAGAGGAAGCCGCGACACCAGTCGTAGACGGCGTTAGCGCGCTCGCGCAACGGCGCATCATCCGGCGGGATCAGGGGCGTGAAGCCCAGACCAGGGCCCTCGATGTCGGCGCGGGTGCGCTCCGCCACGGCCTTCAGCTCAGCGAGACACTCGCGGGTCTGGGCCTCGGCTAGCAGATCGCCCTGGGGGGCGTCGAGTGCGATCTCCGCTAGCCAGGCCGCCTCGGGCTCGGGGTGACCCGCGCAGATCAGTCCACAATAAATACCGTGTACCTCGGCCGGGCTGGGTGACAGGGCGCTGGCCGAGAGGCACTGCGCAAAACGCTGATAGGGGATGGCGGTCATCTGCTCCGGCACAGAGGCGGGATTGTTTCAAACGGGAAGCGCGGATCATAACACCTGACATCGAGGTCTGACCGCGCCATCACTGCAGTGAGGCGGCCGCTGGCACGCTGCACCGAGGGGCTGGAGCCATTACGCTCTATGGGCCTCGACGCCACGCGGATTGACCCCGAACGGCATGGGCTTCAATAATGCACAGAAGTACTTGGGGAACAAAATCAGTGGCGACATTCGATCTAGAACGACTGGAAAGACAAGTTGAAAGCCTGATCCTGGGCTGTCAGCGCCTGCGCGAGGAGAACCAGAGCCTGCGCATGCGGCAGGATGCCCTGGTGGCAGAGCGGGCGGAACTCATCGAAAAGACCGAGCAGGCCAGGGCCAGGGTCGAGGCCATGCTCGAACGCCTCAAGGCGATGGAGGAACAACTGTGAGTCAGGAACCCACCCCCGTCACCGTCCGCATCCTCGACAAGGACTACATGATCGCCTGCGAACCCGAGGAAAAAGAGGGCTTACTGACCTCTGCCCATCACGTCGACGAGCGCATGCGCGAGATCCGCAAGACCGGGCGGGTGATCGGTACCGACCGCATCGCCGTCATGGCGGCCCTCAATCTGGCCTACGAGCTACTGCAACAGGGCCAGAAAGCACCGGGCATGGACACCATGACCTCGGAGCGCCTAGCAGCCCTCCATGGGCGCCTCGATGCCGCCCTCGACGAGCCCTCCGACGGACGGCCCGACCAATCCGAGGCGGCACCCTAGACGGAAGCCGGGAAACGGTATAGCCTCTTACGCAAGACATCCCCTGCGGTGTTCGAGAACGGCCTGGGTATTTTCTTGAGCCTATTTTGTACCCCGGGGACATAATGACCGAGCCGTTGCGCATGTCCGCCCCCGAGCGGAAAGCCTGAAGCAGAGTCGCCTGTCCCCACTTGAACCTCGCGGTTCAGGAACGATGGTCGAGACCGACACAGGTGGGGGGTGTCCCTCCCTTCCCACACGAACCCGATCCCTCAGACGTCCAACCCTCCCCCGGCATGAGGTCCGAAATCCCCGCGACCCTGCGCCGCGCCCTGCGCGTCCACCGCCGCACCCTCTCGGAGGGGACTCAGCGCTCCCATGCGCTGGCTATGGCTAGGCGCCTAGGCCAAGAGCCGGTCTTTCTGCATGCCCGCCGGATCGGGATTTACTGGCCGACAGACGGCGAGATCGACCCGAGGGTCCTGCTGAACCTGTCTCAGGCTGGTGCCAAACGCTGGTCCCTGCCAGTCCTTTGTCCGCACCCCCAACCGCGATTGTGGTTTCTGAGCTACCGCCCGGGCGAGCCGACGCGACCGAATCGCTTCGGCATCCCGGAACCTGCCCGACGCAATCGGCGCCTGCGCCTGGCCCGCTCCCTGGATATCCTGTTGCTCCCCCTGGTCGGCTTCGACGCCGACTGCAACCGCATGGGCATGGGGGCCGGGTACTATGACCGTACCCTAGGTTACCTCGCCCACCGTGAGCACTGGCGACGCCCGCGGCTGATCGGCGTCGCCCACGAGTGCCAGCGGGTGGATCGGCTGCCGGTGCAGCCCTGGGACGTTCCCTTGGACCTGATCGTTACGGAGGACTGGGTGTACCGCAGGCGCGGGGCCCTGGGCCGACGCTAATCCGGACGCGGCAGCGTTCGCAAACGAACAGATTGGGCAAGTATTCGCGACGAACTCCCCGGCTCCGGCGGATACTTACCCAGTCTCGAAGCTGCTCAACCTCGCCGACGGGATCGGGTCGCGGCAATGGGACCCGGATTGGCTCGCCAGAAAAAACCGAGCACCACTCCGACGACCCGGGCACCCATCAGCTGCAATATCGCGGTGGCAGGAACTTGCCAGCAGGCCCCCACAGCCGACCCTGCAGCACCGTCAAGCCGCAGGGACGGCCTCGCGCCGCTCCGCCAGGGCCTGTTCGTAGAGGTGCTCGTACTCGCGGGCACTGCGCTGCCAACTGAAGTCCAGCCCCATCCCTGCCACGGCCATGGCGCGCCATTGATCCGGGTGCTCCCGGTACAGACCCAGGGCCTGCTCGACGGCGCCCCAGAGGGCCTCCGCGGTCGGCTCGTCGAACAGGAAGCCGGTGGCTGTCCCGTCCGCGAAGCGCTCGGGGGATGCATGCACTACGGTGTCCGCTAGCCCGCCGGTGCGCCGCACGATGGGCACGGTACCGTAGCGCAGGCTGTACATCTGGTTGAGCCCGCAGGGCTCGAAGCGGGAGGGCATGAGGAAGGCGTCGCAGCCGGCCTCGATACGGTGGGCACGGGCCTCGTCATAGCCGGCGTGCACGGCCACCTGATCCGGATGGGCCGCAGCCAGGTCCTCCAGTATCCGCTCCATACGCAGGTCGCCCGTGGTCTGCAGCACCACCTGAACATCGCGCTGATCTAGCAGACGCGGCAGGATGTCGAGAATCATGTCCACCCCCTTCTGCTCCACCAGCCTGCCGATGTAACCGAACAACAGGGTACGCTCGCTCCGCGGCAGACCCATCTCGCGCTGAAGGCTGAGCTTGTTCTCGACCTTGAGATTGACGTGCTCCGCGGTGTAATTCTGATGGATGAGGGTGTCGGTCTGGGGGTTCCAGACCCCATAGTCGATGCCGTTCAGGATGCCCTGGAAACGCCCACCGAGTTGGCGTAACAGACCGTCGAGCCCGCAGCCGTAGCGCGGGGTGCAGACCTCCTCGGCGTAGGTGGGGCTGACGGTATTGACCAGATCGGAGAAGACCAGCCCCCCCTTGATGAACGACATACGCTGATGAAACTCCAGCCCATTGACGGCCCAGAGCGCCGGGGACAGCCCGAGCCGATCGAAGGTGGCACGATCGAACAGACCCTGGTAAGCGAGGTTGTGGATGGTGAAGATGGTCGCCGGTCGTTCCGGGGTATCCTGCATGAGGGCCGGGGCCAGTCCGGTCTGCCAGTCATTGCAGTGGAGGATCTGCGGGCTCCAGCCAAGCGCCGGCATCCCCATGGCGATACGCGCCAGGATGCGGTTGAAGAGCATGAAGCGCTCCGCATTATCGCCCCAATCGCGACCGGTCAGGTCCGTGTAAGGGCTACCCTCGCGACAAAAATGATCTGGAGCATCAATCAGATAGACCTGAAGCCGACTGTCCGGCAGGCGCCCTCCTAGGATACGCACCTGCTCGTGAGTACCAGGGATGCGGACCTCGCACAGAGACTTGGGTTCGCGAACCTGTTTTACCGCCTTGGGGTAGGCGGGGATAATGAGCCGGGCGTCATGACCCAATTCCACCAGGGCAGCGGGTAGACTGGCCGCCACGTCGGCCAAACCGCCGGTCTTGATGAGGGGATGTGCCTCGCTGCTGGCCATGAGAATCCGCAGGCCACCGGCGTGCGAATCGGCCTTCGGATTGGCCTGACGTTTGGACTGAGGGGCGAACCTCGATGAGGGCGTAGACTGGTCCATAAGCAGGCGCTGGACTTCGCTTGTGCGTTGCCGACCCGCACCACGCCGGTCGGAAGGAAACCAAGTTATCACAATTCACCGCCGGGGAGTTTCCACGATGAACGAAGCCTGTACACTCGTGATCTTCGGCTCGACCGGAAATCTGTCCCGCATCAAGCTGTTGCCTGCTCTGTACCAGCTCGAAAGGGCGGGCCGCCTACCCGAGGAGACACGCATCCTCGGCTTTGGCCGGCGTGACTGGCAAGACGCCGACTGGCGCGCCGAGGTCATGCAGGCCCTGGCTGAGAGCATCGGCGACGGGCTGGATGCCACGGTCGTTGGACGCCTGGGCGAGCGCCTCGCCTTCGTCAACGGCGATCTCCAGGACGCATCCTCCTTCGAACGACTGGCCCAGCGCCTGCGCGGCGATGCCGACCTGCCCCAGAATCTGATCTTCTACCTGGCCATCGCCCCCCGACACTACGGGGAAGTGGCGCAGCACCTGGCAACTCAGGGATTGCAGACACAACAGCAAGGCTGGTCGCGCCTGGTGGTGGAGAAGCCCTTCGGCTTTGACCTGGAGAGCGCCGAGATCCTCGACGAGCGCCTGCACCGCCACTTCACCGAAGATCAGATCTACCGCATCGACCACTACCTGGGTAAGAGCACGGTGCAGAACATCCTGGTGTTCCGCTTCGCCAACCTTTTGCTCGAACCCCTGTGGAACCGCAACTACATCGATCACGTGCAGATCTCCCACAGCGAGGCGCGGGGCATCGAGGAACGGGCGGGGTTCTACGATGGGGTCGGAGCCATGCGCGACATGATCCAGAGTCACCTGTTGCAGATGCTCACCCTGGTGGCCATGGAACCCCCGCCCTGCCTGGACGCCGAGGCCCTGCGCGACGAGAAGGTCAAGGTGTTGCGCTCCATCCGCCCCATCCCCCGCGAGGCGGTCCACGCCCACGCCTTCCGGGCGCAATACCGCGCCGGCCAGGTCGGGCGCAGCAAGGTCCCCGGTTACCTCGAAGAGCCCGGCGTCGGCCACAACAGCACCACCGAGACCTACGCCGCCCTCAAGGTCTATATCGACAACTGGCGCTGGCGCGGGGTGCCCTTCTATCTGCGCACCGGCAAGCGTCTGGAAAAGGGCCAGTCGCTCATCGCCATCCGCTTCAAGCACCCGCCCCAGCAACTGTTCCGCTACACCGCCATCGAGAGCCTCAAGCCCAACTGGCTGCTACTCAACATCCAGCCCAGCGAGTGCATGCGCCTGGAGATCCAGGTCAAGCAGCCCGGACTGGAGATGCGCACTCAGACAGAACGCCTCGACGCCAGCACCTGCACCATCGCCCCTGACCAGATCGACGCCTACGAGGCCCTGATCCTCGATGTCATCGAAGGGGACCACGCCCTATTCCTGCGTTACGATGAGGTGAATTGGGCCTGGCGGGTGGTGGACCCGGTGCTCAAGCTCTGGGCCACGGAGCGCGATTACATCCACACCTACCCGGCCGGGACCTGGGGCCCGCCGGAGGCCAACCGCCTGTTCGACCGCGACGACCAGGATTGGCGCAACGGCCTCGACGGCTGACCCCCAGACCCCAAGCCGCTCCCATACCCCCGCAGAACCAAAAGACGTAAAGCGAAGGAGTCCCCGAAGATGTCGCTCGTGAACCACACCCCCGCCTGGCGCGCCCTCGACACCCACTGGCAGGAGATGCGCCAAGTCCAGATGCGCGATCTGTTCGACCGCGACCCGCAGCGGGCGGCAGAGATGACGCTGCGCGCCGCAGGGCTCCATGTGGATTACTCGAAGAACATCGTCACCCAGGAGACCCTGGGGCTGCTCTGCGATCTTGCCACGGCGGTGGATCTGCAAGGCTGGATACAGCGTATGTTCGCCGGCGACCACATCAACAACACCGAGGACCGCGCGGTGTTGCATGTGGCCCTGCGCAACCGCAGCGACCGCCCGATCATCGTGGACGGTCACGACGTCATGCCCAAGATCAATGCCGTCCTAAGCCGGATCGAGACCTTCACCAACGAGGTGCGCAGCGGCGATTGGCGCGGCCATACAGGTGAACGCATCACCGATGTGGTCAATATCGGCATCGGCGGCTCGAACCTCGGCCCGCTGATGATCTGCGAGGCCCTCAAGCCCTACCAGTCGCCGGAACTGCGGGTCCACTTCGTCTCCAACGTGGACGGTACCCACCTGGCCGAGACTGTCCGCCACCTGGACCCGGCCACCACCTTATTCGTGGTCGCCTCCAAGACCTTCACCACCCAGGAGACCATGACCAACGCCCTCAGCGCCCGAGCCTGGCTGGTCGAGGCTCTGGGGGACGAGACAGCGGTTTCCAACCACTTCGTCGCCGTCTCCACCAGCGCCGCACGGGTCGCAGCCTTCGGCATCGACACCAACCACATGTTCGGCTTCTGGGACTGGGTCGGCGGGCGCTACTCCCTGTGGTCCGCCATCGGGCTGCCCATCGCCCTGGCCATCGGTTACGAGGGCTTCTGCGAGCTGCTGGCCGGCGCCCACGAGATGGATGAGCACTTCCGCAACGCCGACATCGCCGAGAATCTGCCAGCCATCCTCGGGCTGATCGGGGTCTGGTACGCCAACTTCGCCGGGGCCCGCACCCACGCAGTGCTGCCCTATGATCAATACCTGCGCTATCTCCCCGCCTACCTGCAACAGGGGGACATGGAGAGCAATGGCAAGCGCGTCACCCGCGACGGCGAACCGGTGGAATACAGCACAGGCCCAGTGGTCTGGGGCGAGCCTGGCACCGACGGCCAACATGCCTTCTACCAACTCATCCACCAGGGGACCCAGACGATCCCCTCGGACTTCATCGCCCCCGTACACAGCCACAACCCGGTGGGCGATCACCACGCGAAGCTCATGGCCAACTTCTTCGCCCAAACCGAGGCCCTGATGCGCGGGCGCACCTCCGCCGAGGCCCGCGCAGCGATGATTGCCGAGGGGGTCGACCCGCTGCACGCCGACGAACTCGCGCCCCATCGAACCTTCCCCGGCAACCGCCCCACCAACAGCATCCTGATGGACCGCCTAACCCCCCGCACCCTCGGCGCCCTGGTCGCCATGTACGAACATCGCATCTTCGTCCAAGGCGTCGTCTGGGGGGTCAACTCCTACGACCAATGGGGCGTGGAGCTGGGCAAACAGCTCGCCGGGGTCATCCTGGGCGAGATCGAGGCGGGCGAGGTCAGCACACCACACGATGCCTCAACCACTGCGCTGCTGGAGTACTTCCTGAGGCATCGGGCGGGGTGACAGCAGACAGCACTAGGTTGACGCAGATCGCATCCGCAACCAGAACGGTTGCGGTCGAGCAAGTCAACGAGGTCAGCCCCATGCCATCCTTAACGCTCAAGGACATCCCGACGCCCTTGCTGAAGCAACTGCGCTCGGATGCGGCCGAAGATCGGCGCAGCCTCAATCGGGAGGCAATCTGGCTGCGTTTCGCTCAGCTGGCGCCACTGCGGACTCAACGCCAGTCGAAGCGGAAGGACTTGGTCTCCGACTGGCGCTGAGCCGCCTCGCCGCGCAGCTTGAAGACGCTCTGGGTGCCGGTCTCGACCCGGTAGGGTCTCAGGGTGCTGCGGTCGGCGACCAACACCACGAAATCACGCCGCGAGGCCGTCTCGACTTTGTCCAACCCCAGGCCACCGAGGGGTTGCCCGGAGTCCCGAGCCATCCGTTCCAAGGCACCGAAGACCGCCCGTGCGAGGTCGGGTCCGTCAGCGGTCAGCTCCAGACGTAACCGCACGGCTCCGGCCGGATCACCCTCGACCCGCCCAAGGTCGGCGATAGAGCCACGGGACTGAACCTGATCCCCCAGGACCTCGGTGGTCGCCGTCAAGGCCAGGCGGCCACCGGCAGGGACCTCCCGCCCGAGCCAAACCCCGACCCAACCGTTCCAGTCCTCGCCCGCCTTCGCCTCGAGTTCCGCCCGTAACTTCGGAGACGCCAAGGCCCGGCGTAGATCGGCGCGCTTCGCCTCGGGGCTGTCGGCGACCAGCGCTTCGGCGAGGCGCCCCAGACCCAGGACCTTCTGCACCCGGCCGTCTTTGCCGATCAGCAAGGACGGCATGGCGGCGGCGAGGGGGCCGAAGGCGTGCTCTTCGCCTGGGGGCAGGTCCCGGCCATCCACCGTCAGCAAACGGGCGTCGGCAAAGTCCAGCCGGGTAAGGCCCTCGGCGTCTCGGGAGACCTTGAGGGTCAGAGAGGAGCTCATGATCCGGCCGGCCTTGGACGCCTCTACGGTCACCAGGGCCTGGGCCGGGGCTGGCCAGGCGAAACGCAGCGGCCCCGCAACCGTCGGCGCAGCCAGGAGCGACAGGGTCAGAGCCAACAAGACCCGACAAACACTTGATACGCAAATCACCATCGGCAGCTCCCTTCCCTAACCGCGTATCTCGACCCCGTGTTCGCGCAGATGCGCCTTGACCGCGGCGATGGGGACCTCTTCGCGGTGGAAGATGCCGGCGGCCAGGGCCGCCTCCACGCCGGTGGCGTCGAAGACCTCGGAGAAGTGCTCCACCCGCCCTGCCCCACTGGAGGCGATCACCGGGATGGTGACGGCATCGGCCACCGATCGGATCAAACCCAGGTCGAAGCCCAGGCCGGTGCCGTCCCGGTCGATGGAGTTGAGCAGGATCTCCCCAGCGCCCAGATCCTCGCAGGCCCGGGCCAGCTCCACCGCGTCGATGTCGCGCCCCTCGCGCCCACCCTTGACGGTGCACTGGTACCAGCACCAGCCCTCACCGTTGGGGCCAGGCTCGGGACTCTTGAGGCAGTGGTGGCGGGTCTCCTCCGGGTCGTTGACATAGACCCGCCTGGGGTCGATGGAGATGACCACGGCCTGGTTGCCATAGACCCGGGCGATCTGTTCGATGGCCGTGGAGCCGTCCTTGTGGCCCCGGGCCAGGTACTGCTCGACGGCCTCGACCGCGTCGCTGCCGATGGAGACCTTGTCCGCCCCTGAGCGGAAGTACTCCGCGGCCACGTCCAGGGCCGAATAGCTGCACCCCGCCGCGTCGGTGAAGGCGCGGATGCCGCCGCCGATGGTCAGGGGCACGAAGCAGTTTTCCGAGGTCCGCCGCAGGACCTCCAGCATGGGCTGATCCGCGAGCGGGAAGTCCCGGAAGGCGGTGATGTTGAGGAAGGTCACCTCGTCGGCACCCTCGTCGTAATAGCGCCGCGCCAACTCCACGGGCTTGCCGAGATTGCGCACCGCCCCGGCCTCGCGCACGTCGTACTGGTCGCCCTTGGTCACCACCAGGTCCCCGGCGTCGTTGGTACGCACGTCCAGGCAGGCGATGATGCGCTTGGCCAGCCGGGTCGGGCCTGGCTCCTGGCTTGGCACATCGACCGGTACCGCCCCCGGGTCCTCCCCGGCCAGGAAGTGCCGCAGCAGCTTGAGACCCGCGGCCCCGCTCTTCTCCGGGTGGAACTGCACCGCCGCCACTCGACCGCGGCTCACTGCGCTGACGAAAGGTTCGCCATAGTCGGTGGTCGCCAGGACCCAGCCGGCGTTCTCCGGCCCGGGCACCGCCCGATAGGAGTGCACGAAGTAGAGCTTCTCCCCCGCGTAGTCCGCGAACAGTGGGGAAGGACGGAGCAGGTGGACCCCATTCCAGCCCATGTGCGGGACCGACAGCTGGCCCGCGTCGTTCCCGCCCGGCTCCTGCGTCTTGCCGGGAGTTCCACCTCCCTGTGGGTCGAATCTGCGGATCTGCCCCGGGATCAGCCCGAGCCCTGGGATACCCGGCGACTCCTCGCTACCCTCGAACAGGGTCTGAAGCCCTATGCAGATACCGAAGAAGGGCCGCCCCTCCGCCAGGTACTGCTTGAGCGGCTCCACATAGCCCTGGGCATGCAACCGCTGCATGGCCGCCCCGAAGGAGCCCACGCCCGGGAAGATCAAACGCTCGGCCTTGAGAATGTCCTCCGGGCGTTCGATCTCCGTCAGGGAGAAGCCCAGGGCTTGGATCGCATTGCGCAGGCTGCGCACATTGCCGGCGCCATAGTCGAGGAGCGAGATCATGGTCGGTTACCGCCTTGGGGGGAAAGCGGGGAATTGTAACGCGGGGGCTCCAGTCAGCGACGATAGACCTCGCGGCGATGGCCTACCCTCACAACCAGGACACGCCGTGACACCTGTGTCGCCCCAGTCCGCTCAATCGCATAGATCCAGCTTGAACCCTTTCCGCACCCCAACTGGCTCGAACCCGGCAACGCCGGCGGATCGCGGAGTTCCCACCCGTTCATCGATATGGACGATGACTTCCATGGATACAATCCATTTTAAAGATGATTGGTGCGTCGGTAGATTACACACCGTCGGCGGCAGACACGCCGCCCCAGGCAACCCAAGCACCTAAATCTGGAGATCAAGCTCATGTTCCAAGACCGCACCGGTACCCGCATCCCTAAGATGACCTTCCGGACCCGCCAAGGCCACGAGTGGGTCGACCTGACCAGCGACGAGATCTTTGCAGGCAAGACCGTGGTGGTCTTCTCCCTGCCCGGGGCCTTCACCCCGACCTGCTCGTCCTCCCACGTGCCGCGCTACAACCAGTTGGTGCCGGCCTTCAAGGCCCATGGGGTGGACGAAGTCGTGTGCATCTCGGTGAACGACGCCTTCGTCATGAACGAGTGGCAGAAGACCCAGCACGCGGCCCGCGTCACCTTCATCCCGGACGGCAACGGGGACTTCACCGCCGGCATGGGCATGTTGGTCGACAAGAACGACCTGGGCTTCGGCAAGCGCTCCTGGCGCTACTCCATGCTGGTGAAGGACGGGGTGGTGCAGAAGATGTTCGTCGAGCCGGACCTTCCCGGCGACCCCTTCGAGGTCTCGGACGCGGACACCATGCTTGCCCACATCGCCCCCCATGCGGCCAAGCCTCTGGACGTCACGGTCTTCAGCCGCGACGGCTGCCCCTTCTGCGTGAAGGCCAAGCAGGAACTGCGCAACGCCGGCATGGCGTTCGAGGAGCTGGTGCTGGGCCGCGACTACACGGAGCAGACCCTACGCGCCGTGGCCAAGGCCGCGACGGTCCCCCAGGTCTTCGTCAACGGCGACCACATCGGCGGGTCCGAGGCTGTCGCCACCTGGCTGAACCAGAGCAAGGCGGCCTGATGACAGTGACCCTGGGCATGGACGCCCATGGGACCTTCGGGCGCGGCCCCTGGTACCCAAGCTGGTGGAAGCGCCTCGCTTATCCACGCCTCTCAATCACAGGAGCATGACGACATGCGTCAACACTACGATTTGATCGCCCTCGGCGGCGGTAGCGGCGGCCTCGCGGTCGCCGAGCAGGCGGCCCAACTCGGCAAGCGCGTCGCCGTGGTCGAGCCGGGACCCTTGGGCGGGACCTGCGTGAACCATGGCTGTGTTCCCAAGAAGGTGATGTGGTACGCCGCCCACCTGGCCAGCGCGACCCGCGACGGCGCCGCCTTCGGAGTGCGCGCCGAGAGCCAGGGCTTCGACTGGGCCACGCTAATAGATGGGCGCGACCGCTATGTCTCGAATATCAACGACTACTGGGATGGCTATGCCCAACGGCAAGGCATCGAACGCATCGCCGGCTGGGGCCGGTTGGTGGATGCCAAGACGGTTGAGGTGGACGGGACCCGCTACAGCGCCGACCACATCGTCATCGCCACCGGCGGACGCCCCCTGTTGCCGCGACTGCCCGGGGCGGAACTCGGCATCGACTCCGACGGCTTCTTCGCCCTGCAACAGCAGCCGCGACGCGTGGCGGTGATCGGCGGCGGTTATATCGGCGTCGAGCTGGCCGGGGTGCTGCGCGCCCTGGGCTCGGAGGTGACCCTGGTGGCCCTGGAAGAGCGCCTGTTGTGGGCCTTCGATCCGCTGATGGGTGAGACCCTGGCGGAGAATATGGGCGACGAGGGCGTGCGCCTGCACCTGGGGTTCGAGGTGGCAGGGCTGGAGCGCCACGAGGACGGCATCCGCCTAAAGGGCAAGGCGGGCAAAGACCTGAGCGGCTTCGATACGGTGATCTGGGCCGTAGGTCGCGCGCCCAACACCAGCGGTCTGGGCCTGGCTGCCGCCGGGGTTGAGGTGCGGCCCAATGGCATCATCCCCACCGATGACTGGCAACAAACCAATGTGCCGGGCATCTACGCCATCGGAGACGTCACCGGTCGAGAACCTCTGACGCCGGTGGCCATCGCCGCCGGTCGGCGCCTGGCGCGGCGGTTGTTCGGAGGCGAGCGAGGGCTTCACTTGGACTACCGGGACGTGCCCACCGTCGTCTTCGCCCACCCGCCTGTAGCCAGGGTCGGGCTCACCGAGCCGGAGGCGCAGGCGAGATACGGCGACACCCTGACGGTCTACGAGACCCGCTTCACCCCCATGCGCTATGCATTGAACGACCACGGGCCGAGGACCGCCATGAAGCTGGTCTGCGCCGGGCCGGACGAACAGGTGGTCGGCATCCACCTGATCGGCGACGGGGTGGACGAGATGCTCCAGGGCTTCGCCGTAGCGCTGAAGATGGGCGCGACCAAGGCCGATCTGGATGCCACAGTGGCGATTCACCCCACCGCCGCCGAGGAGTTGGTGACCCTCAAAGACCCGGTGCGCCGCCCAACCTGGTCTACCGAAGCGGCCTGGGCCAATGTCTGAGCGGCTCTTGAGGCAGACGAATCACACTACGCCATGACGCCGGTTCGGTCGCGGCGGGAGCGGTGCCCCGCCGCGACCGAACACCCCGCGCCAATGCGTGATCCTCAGAATCCTTCGCGGCAGTGCGCCACTCCCGTCACCGGGTAGACCCTCACCCCAACAGACGCAAAACCCCTGTCAGGTAAAAGGGAGACAGCGGCTGCAAAAACGGGTATTAGTGCCGCGCCAACCACCATAAAGAGAGATCAATAACCATGAAACAGCTACTCGCCCTTACACTGATCGTCCTCGCCGTCGGCGCCGCTCAGGCGGAAGATCGCTACGGCAAGCAAAAGGTCGTCTACCACGTCAACTTCGACGACGCCAAGACCCAGAAGGCCGCTATGGGCAATATCCAAAACCAAATCACTGCCGTCGGCGCGGACAACATCGAGGTCAAGGTCGTCATGCACGGGGACGGTATCTCCCTGGTCATGGAACCTGCGGCACTGGAGGGGACCAAGATGAAGGCGGCCAACGCCACCCCGGAGATGGAGGCCACGATCTCCACCCTGAAGGGCCAGGGCGTGGCCTTCGAGGTCTGTGCCAACACCCTCAAGGGTAGACAAGTCCCCATGGATGCCCTCTACGACACCGATGAGGCGGACATCGTCCCGAGCGGGGTCGCCGAGCTGTCGCGGCTCCAGCAGATGGGATACACCTACATCAAACCCTGACCGCCCCTTCCACAAACCCGGCCACATCCGCCGCCAGGGCGCGCACCAGCGCCTCTGGCACGGCATCGGCCCCTTGGGCCAGGGCCAGGCCGCGCATGATCAGCGCGGCCTGGTCCTGGTTCAGGGCTCCCCGAGGCAGGGCCTCGCCGTAGAGCCAGACCCCGGCCTGCTGGGGAGCAGGGGCAGTGGCTTGGTCCGCCCGCACCGCGGCGGCAGCGAGCAACGCCGACACCAGCAGGTCCATCGCCGGACCCGGGCAGGCCTGTTGGATCAGAACCTCAGCACCACGCAGCTTTTCACGGGCCTGCACCAGCAGCCGCGGCTCCGCGGGCTCGGCACCCGCGTCCGAGGGCTCGAACAGGGTCTGGGCATCGGCCACCGGAGAGGCGGCCCCCAAGCGCCGCAGCCCACCCAGGGTGCGCGGATCGATGAGGGCGACGGGGATGCGTCCGGGGATGGCCGCGGCGATCCGGTCGGCGGCCTCGTCCACCCGGTCGAGCACCACCAACAACCCACCACCAGACCCAAGGATGCGCTCGATGCGTGCCCCAAAGGCGTCCTGTGCGGCAAGGATGGCGTTGCGGACCTCTAACTCGGCCTCGTCGGGACCGCCCTCCGTCAGGGGTGAGGTCTCGGCGCGCTCCGCGGGCGGGGCTTCGGCGGCCAATTCGGCCGGTAGCCCGGCAGGCAATTGGGCCGGCGGCAGGCTCGACAGATCGGTCGGCGGCCCTGCCTCCCCGGCATCGGCTCCTTCCACGACAGTCTCGAGTACAGCAGCTTCATCCGCATCCCCCGGTGCCCCAGTCGCCGAGACCTCGGCCAACCCGGCCAGATCCGCCGCGAGGATCTCCACCAGCTTGCGCGAGACCCCAACCACGTCCTCGCTGGCCTCCGCGTCCACCACATTGTCGAACAAGTCGCGCTTGCCCTGGACCAGCCCCAGGACCCGCTCCTCGTAGGAATCGGCGGCCACCAGCAGGAGGATCTGGACCCGTTCGGTCTGGCCGAGGCGGTGGATGCGGGCGATGCGCTGGTCAAGAATCGCCGGGTTCCAGGGGATGTCCAGGTTGATCAGGACCGAGGCGGCTTGCAGATTGAGCCCCACCCCGCCCGCGTCGGTGGAGATGAAGACCTGGCAGGCTGCGTCCTGGTTGAAACGGTCGATCAGATCGCCGCGCCGATCGGTAGGCACCCCACCGTGCAGGCGCACGCACCCCAAGCCCATTTGGCGCACCCGCGCCTCGACCATGCGGGTCATCTGTTCCCACTGGGAAAAGACCACCGCCTTGAGCCCGGCCTCCACGCACAGGTCCGCGAGCAGGGCCTCCATCTCGTCGAGCTTGGGCGAGCCTTCCGTCTCCTTGTCCACCAGCCCCGCGGCGTCGCAGGCCATGCGCGCCGCCTGCAGTGCGGCGAGCAGGCGGTGCTGCTCCACCGGGGTGAGGGGGCGACGTTTGGCGATGGTGGCGTACCTGCCGGCGTTCTTGACGGCCGAGTCGTGCAGGTCCTGTTGTGGCGCGCTCAAAGGCACGTCGAGGCGGCTCTCGATGCGCTCCGGGAGCTGGTCCCGCACCAGTCGGCGGTCACGCCGCAGCATGACCGGGGCGAGGCGCCGGCGCAGCTCGGAGAGGTTGCGGTAGCCCAGCACCTTGCCGCGCTCGTCGGTGATGTGGAAGTCCACCAGATAGCGCCACAGGGGCCCAAGCACCTTCTGATCCACCACCTGCATCAGGCTGTAGAGGTCCTCCAGGCGGTTCTCCAGGGGCGTGCCGGTGAGGACGAAGGCATAGCGCGAACCGATGCGCTTGACCGACGAGGCGATCTTGGTGCGCCAGTTCTTGATCCGCTGGGCCTCGTCCAGGATCACCAGGTCCGGGCACAGGGTCTCGTTGAGGACGCTCGCGTCGCGCAGCACCAGCTCGTAGTTGATGACGAAGAAGCCGTTGCCGCGCCGGTACTGCACCGCCCGCCCGGCGGCGGGGCCCTTGCACCACCTGGGCCGTCTGGCCGGTGAACTTGCGGATCTCCCGCGCCCACTGGTGTTTGAGGGAGGCCGGGCAGACCACCAGGATGCGCGTCACCTCCGCCTGGCCCTGCAACCAGGCCGCCGCGGCGATGGCCTGGAGGGTTTTTCCCAGGCCCATGTCGTCGGCCAGCAGGGCGCGGCCGTTGGCGACCAGAAAGGCGACGCCCTCGACCTGATAGGGATAGAGCCGGGCGCTGACCCCGGGCAGACGCCCACCCGAGGCACGGATGCGCTCGCCGATCTCCCGCGCCCGCTGGCGCTGGGCGGCCTGCTCCGCCAGACGGCGGGCGTACCCGACCGCATCCTCACCGAGATCGATGTCCGGGCGGCCTGCCAAGGCATCGGCCAGGCGCAGGAAGTCCTCGGGCAGGCGCCGCCGGAAGGCCCCGGTCGCGTCGAAGTGGTCGTCCAGCAGGCGGGTCAGGTCCGCGTCCGAGCCGGCGGCCCGGTGCAGGCGGATCTGTGGGGCCGGGTCGGACTCCCAGTCGAGCCAGATGAACGGCAACGGTGGCGGAAGGCGCTTGATGCTTGCGTAGTCGCGCCGCTTGCCGATCCTGTGGAGCACCGCCTCGATGTGTTTACAGGTCCCCAACTGGTTGGTCGCAAAGTCCGGGCAGGTGCAGTAGTTGGCGCGCCGGTCGAGGGAGCGGATATGGACCCGGTAGCTCACCGGAAAATGGGTCGCGGAGCTGATGGAACGGGCGCTCCAGGCGCCGAAGGCGGGCTCCCCCGAGAGGTGCTCGGCCTGCACCTCCGCGCGACCGCGCTTGACGCGCTCGTCGATGGCCCCCTCCACGGCACCGAGCAGCTCCCCGCTGCCGGCGGCCCTAGCCGCGCAGGCGAACAGGGCCGCCAGTGCATGGACGCAGGGCGAGGCGGACTCGGCCCCGCAACCACAGGAAGACACCAGCTTGCCGTCGGCATCGTAGGCGACCTCCAGGGCGACCACCTCCTCGGTCTCCTCATCCTCCACGTTCGCCCACAACCGGTCCCCCTCCAGACTCACCTCCGTGACCCGGTTGTCCTTGCAATGGCGCAGCCCGGCACGCACGACCTCCGCCGATGCCAGGGCGTGGAGTTGGTCGTGGTCCAGGGTGAAGCGATCCAGATCCGGGGTGGTCGGCTGGGGGTTGGGGCTCCGGTCGTCGTGCATGGGGCGTCCGCCTGGTTGGGTGGGTGGGTGGCGGCAGCATTTTACAGCGGCTGAACGCGAGCGACTGCTTTGCGGAACAACAATGACGCCTGGTTGATCGAGGGGCTTCTGCGATGCACCTGATCGATGGGCACCCGCCCCCCGAGCGAATCCATTTCAGCAAACTAGAATATTAGACATAGGTACTGATCCGAACCTGGGGCATCGGCGTCGAGCTGGCGCAGACCGCCAATTACCAAGCCCTGAGACCGTGGAAGCATTCTTCGTAGGCTGGGTTGAGGTACGAAACCCAGCGTATCGCGACCCGTAAGCCGTTGATTGCTGGGTTTCGCGAACTCAACCCAACCTACCCGCTCAGCCTAATGATGCGGGTTCAGCAATACTTGCACAGTCTCCCTGCCTGGGAACCTAGCCCCTGCTCGGATCAGCATGGGCTGCACCGCCAGGACGGCGAAGCAGCGCTGGTTCGCTGAGAAGACACCACCCCGTCCAGGGGCGAGGTTGCTTCAAGGAGGTCGGATCATGACTCGCGTGCCGCACCATCAACCCACACACCGCTCGCGTCGCCCGGCGTCGTATCACCTGCCGCCCGCCCCGATCGAGCGCCCGTCCCTCGGCTTGGCGGGCAACATCGCCAGGCTGTTTATCGACTCCCCCCTCACGCCGCTTCTGATGATCGCGACCCTGGTGATCGGCGTGATCGGCTTGTACGTGACGCCGCGCCAGGAGGATCCGCAGATCTCGGTGCCGATGATTGATGTCTTTTTCGATTACCCGGGGGCGTCGGCGGACCAGGTGGAGAGCCTCGCCGTCCAGCCCCTGGAGCGCATGATGAGCGAGATTCCGGGGGTCAAGCACGTCTATTCCGCCGCCGAGCGCGAACGCGGCATGGTCATCGTCCGGTTCGAGGTGGGCGAGCCCCTCGGCCCCTCCATCCTCAAGGTCCACGACAAGCTACAGACCAACCTGGACAAGATCCCCCCGGGCGTCTCGATGCCCCTGGTGCAGCCAAAGAGCGTGGACGATGTGCCTGTGGTGACGGTAACCCTTTGGTCACAAGAACTGAATGACAGCGCCCTGAGAAGCCTCGCCTTCGACGTCCTGCAACGCCTGGAGCAGGTCCCCGACACAGGACCGGGGTTCGTCGTCGGCGGCCGGCGCCAGCAGATCCGTATCGAGGTGCAGCCCGAGCGCCTCAGCGGTTTCGGCGTCAGCCTGGACCAACTGGCCGAGACCGTGCGTCAGGCCAACCGGGAACTGGGCGCCGGGACCCTGGAGACGGGGAACCGGGTACTCAAGGTGAGCACCGGAGGCTACCTGCGCAGGGCGGACGACGTCGCCAATCTGGTGATCGGTAGCCACTTTGGCACCTCGGTCTATGTCCGCGACGTCGCCCGGGTCTACGAGGGCCCGGAGGAGACCACCCAGGTAGTCAGCTACCACACGGGTCCCGCCGGTCTGCAAGGAGAGCCGTCGACCAACGGCGCGCCCGCGGTAACCATCGCCATCGCCAAGAAGGAGGGTACCAATGGCGTGACGGTAGCAAACGCCATCCTGGCCCAACTGGACGGGCTGAAGGGGCGCCTGATCCCTGACGATGTCCAGGTCAGCGTGACCCGCAACTATGGCAAGACCGCCAACGACAAGGTCAACGAGCTCCTGTTCGCGCTGCTCGAGGCCGCCTTGGCGGTGAGCATCATCTCCTGGATCACCATCGGCAGGCGCCCTGCCCTGGTCGTCGTCATCGTCATCCCGCTGGTCATCCTCATCACCATCTGGTCGGCCTGGGCGCTGAACTACACCATCGACCGGGTCAGCCTGTTCGCCCTCATCTTCTCCATCGGCATCCTGGTCGACGACGCCACCGTGGTGACCGAGAACATCTTTCGCCGCTGGCTGTTGGAGGGCAAGACCAGCATCGAGGTCGCGGTGGATGCCGTCCGGGAGGTCGGCAACCCGACCATCATCGCGACCCTGACCGTGCTTTCAGCACTGCTGCCAATGGGCTTCGTCAGCGGCATGATGGGCCCCTACATGCGGCCGATCCCGGTCCTGGGTTCGGTGGCCATGGGCTTTTCGCTGTTCGCGGCCTTCGTGTTCACGCCCTGGTGCTCCTACAAGTTGCGACCGCAGCTCGAGGCCCTGACCCGTGCCGAGGAGCGTGAGCACCGGACCCAGGAGATCATCGGCCAGATGTACCGGCCCATCGTCACGCCCTTCATCCGCAGCCGTCCCCTGGCCTGGGTGCTGCTGGCGAGCATCATCACGGCCTTCCTGCTTGCCTGTTCGATGTTCTACACGAAGGCGGTGACGGTGAAGATGCTGCCCTTCGACAACAAGCCCGAGTTCAACGTGGTGGTCAACCTGCCGGAAGGCACTGCGCTGCCGGTGACCACCAACGCCACCCTGCGGCTGGCCAAGGCCCTGCGCGAGGTCCCGGAGGTCACGGCCCTCCAGACCTACGTCGGCACCGTCTCGCCCTTCAACTTCAACGGCATGGTGCGCCACTACTACCTGCGCGGAAATGCCTGGGAGGGCGACATCCAGGTCATGCTGCTCGACAAGGACGAGCGCGAGCGCAGCAGCCACGAGATCGCCAGCGCCGTGCGCGATCTGCTCACACCCGTCGCCCAAGACCTCGGCGCCCGCATCGCGGTGGTGGAAATGCCGCCGGGGCCGCCGGTTTTGCAGACCGTCGTGGCCGAGGTCTACGGACCAGACGCCGAGACCCGCCAGCAGGTTGCCAAGGACCTGACGCGTCTGTTCGAAGAGGTCCCGGACATCGTCGATGTGGATAACTACCTGACCGAGCCCCACGACCGCTGGCGCTTCGAGGTGGACACGGAGAAGGCGACGCGCCGCGGCATCACGGTGGACACCATCAACCGCAACCTGGGCATGGCCATGGGCGGCTACCAACTCGGCGACGTCAAGCGTGGCAAGGTCCTGGAGCCGGTCAGCATCGTCGTCGAGCTGCCGCTGGCCCTGCGCGCCTCCACCAGCTCCCTTGACCAACTACCCATCCCCACCGCCGAGGGCGGATCGGTGCCCCTGGCCGAGCTTGGCTGGTTCGAGAAGGTCCGTGAAGACGACATCGCCTACCACACGGACCTGCGCCCCATGGAATACGTGGTCGGTGAAATGGCCGGCCGGCTCGGCGCACCCATCTACGGCATGCTGGGCGTTGGTGACCTACTCGCCGATTACCAGGCGCCCGACGGCGTCAGCCCGTCCGGCACCCTCACCGGGCCGCCGCCGGACGATGGCAAGTCGAGCTTCGAGTGGACCGGCGAGTGGACCGTCACCTACGAGACCTTCCGTGACCTGGGTCTCGCCTTCGCCGCGGCCCTGGTGTTGATCTACATCCTGCTAGTCATCGAGTTCGAGGACTTCCTGATCCCCGCCACCCTGATGCTGCCGATCCCCCTCACCGTCATCGGCATCATCCCGGGCCACTGGCTGCTCGACGCGGAGTTCACCGCCACCTCCATGATCGGCTTCATCGCCCTGGCCGGGATCGAGGTCCGCAACTCCATCCTGTTCGTAGACTTCGCCAAGAACGAGATGCACCGCGGGCTCGCGGTCGAAGAGGCCGTACTGCGCGCGGGTCAGACCCGCATGCGCCCGATCTGGGTCACCGACCTCACCATGATGGCCGGCGCGACCGCCATCCTGTTCGACCCCATCTTCGAGGGCATGGCCATCTCCCTGCTGTTCGGGGCCATCACCTCCGTGACCCTGACCATGCTCACCCTGCCCTTGCGCTGCATCTCCGCGCGCAGTGCCTTCTGTGGTCAAACGCCGGCACAGGAGGTCAAGCCGGCGCCAGGAGAACAGGGGCCCGCGGCTGGGCAATCCGGACCTACACCGACGCCCCACCCCGCGGCCTCATAGCGGCAACAAGCAGGATGGGTGGAGCGACAGCGAAACCCATCCTTCGGCCTCCTTCGATTGAACGCTCCGAGCGACGGACATAACGCCGGTGTAGGAAGGTCACCATGCCACCCTGTTGCCTGCGCTAGAATCCCAGTGCCCCTAAGGCGACTGGGAACAGAACAGCGCGGGCGAGAACTGCCCCCTCGAGAGCTGCCCCCCCTCGCCCCCCCTCGCGCCCTGGCCACGGTGGTCGGGCGAGCATGCCCGGGGCAGTAGGAAAAAGAACTCCGACGACGAGCTACTGCAACGCCCTTGGGGATTTCGGGGCGGATGTGGTAAATGTTGGCCGAGACCGCGATCTCTCCCGGGCCAGGTCGGTCCGGCCCGGGATGACGAAGCGCCCCAACCTTTTCAACGCTGGTGCAGACAATGGCAACGATCAGCTTCGAGTTCGAGCCCTCTACGTTCAGCGCGCTACGCTTGGCGCCTATCGAGTTCGCCCGCGAGATGCGCATTGCCGCGGCGGTGCAGTGGTACGCCCAGGGCATCGTCTCCCAGGGCAAGGCCGCCGAGTTGGCGGGCCTGACCCGCTCTGAGTTCCTCGAAGAACTGTACCGGCGCCGGGTTCCCGCCTGCCAAGTGACCGCCGAGGAGCTGACGGACGAGATTCATGGGCTCTAACCCCTGGGTGGTGAATGCCTCGCCGCTGATTCTGCTGGGCAAGATCAGGCACCTGGACCTGCTCGCCGCGCTGGCGGATACCGTCGTCGTCCCCCAGGCGGTCGCCAACGAGGTTGGCGCCAAGCCCGATGGGGCGGCCATCCTGGCGGAGCTGACCGGAAACCCGGCCTACCGCGTCGTCGGCTCTGAGCCCGCACCCCCTGAAGTCGTCGCGTGGGACCTGGGCGCCGGGAAGACCCAGGGTCATCACCCATGCACTCCGGAATGGCGCCGGCCGGGTGGTCCTCGACGACCTGCAAGCGCGACGCTGCGCCCAGGCGATGGGGATGAGGATCATCGGGACGCTCGGCGTCGTCGGTCGGGCCAAGGCCATGGGGCGGATCGCACAGGCAGCACCGGTCATCGAGCACCTGCGCAGGACCGGGCTGTATGTCTCCGACGCCTTGGTGCAATACATCTTGCGAGAGGTTGGGGAGTAACCGTGTTGGCCGAGGCATAAGTCAAGACCTGACCCTCGCGCCTGTCCCGCGGTTTCACTCTTCCGCCACCGCCACCGCGAACACCAGCGTGTCCACCGGGGCGTAGTCGTCGGTGAGCAGGCGCACATCTGCGGGATCCACTATCCCGTCGAGCGTCTCCGGGTCGAGCAGGTTTCCGGCATGGAAGGCGAGGTGGAACAGTTCGGTATCGACTCGCGTGTGCGGTGACCGTCCGAGTCGCCCCACAGCCGCTCGGCCTGGGCGGTCAGCTCGGCTTTCGTTCGTTGCTCCCCCAGGGTGGCGGCGAGGAAGACGTTACGGGTGCGTGACCACCATGCCGGGCTGCCCGCATCCGCTTCCGCGCGGTCGTGGCGCGGGAACACGTAGACGGCGGGAAAGACTTTCCCGAAGGTCCGGTACTCGGCGCGGAAGATGCTCCCCGCCTTCACCCGCCAGTGCCGAGGGCAGGTTGGCCAGCACCACGCCGTCGGGGTTGAGCCGTGCCTTCACCGTCGCCAGGAATTCTTGGGTCATCAGGTGAAACGGCAACCGCCCGCCGATGCTGAAGGCGTCCAGGATGATGGCGTCCCAGCGTTGGTTAGGGTTTCGCCGCAGGAATGCCCGCCCGTCCTCGACATGGACGCGCATCCGCTCGTCCGGGGTGAAGAGAAGTGCTCCTCGGCCAACTCCACCACCACCGGGTCGATCTCCACCAGGTCGATGTGGGCCTCGGGGTAGTGGCGGCGGAAGGAACGCGGTCCCACACCCACGCCGCCGCCGATGAACAGCACCCGTTCCATCCGGGGGTAAACAGCCGGGCGAGGTGGAACAGGTCCGTGTACGGGGCCGCCGACCAGTGCTCGCGCCCGCGCTGCTGCCAGGGATGAACGAAGACCGCCCCCTGGACGTACTTGCCGAAGCGCAGTTGCCGCGCCACCGGGGCCATGCGTCCGCCGGGACCGGGTAGCAGGTGGTCGACCACGGTCATGGAGCTGTAGGCGCTGTCGCGGGTCTCGATGATCTCGAAGCGTCCCTTGGCGGGCTGGGCCAGCAGCACCGGGGGCTCCGATGAGCAGGCGCAGCGCCAGCAGTCCCTCCGCCCGCAGCGAGGATCAAGAGCCCCGTGACGCCCGAACGGCAGGGTGAAGGCGGCGGTAGCCGCCAGCAGCGCCCCGATGCCGGTGAGGATGGTGTTCACCCCGAAGGCGGGGATGAGCCAGAAGGCGGTGACCAGGGTGCCGACGATGCTGCCCAGGGTGCCCACGGCATAGAGCCGCCCGCTACCGCGCCCACCCGCTCCAGGTCCCGGGCCAGCAGGCGCACCGCGAACGGCGAGGCCACGCCCATGAGCAGGCTCGGCAGGGCGAAGAGAACCAGCGCGGCGGTGAGCGGTCCCAGGCGCGGCCCCAGGTCGACCAGGCCTTCGGGGCCACCGGCCAGCGCCTGGCACAGGGGCGCGGCCCACAGGGGCAGGAGCAGGGTGAAAGCCCCCGGCGGCGGCCAGCAGGGCGTTCAGCAGGATCTGCCGGGGCCAGCGTTCGGACAGCCAGCCCCCGAGCCAGTAGCCGCCGCTCATGGCCCCGAGGAAGATGCCGATGAGGCTGCCCCAGACGAACACGGAACTGCCGAAGAAGGGCGCGAGCACCCGGCTGCCGGCGATCTCCAGCGCCATCAGCACGGCGCCGGAGACGAAGATCAGCAGGGTCACGGAGCCCGGCGGACGGTGCGCGTGCTCCGCGTTGGGGTCTTCGGTTTGCCGGGTACGGATCGGGCGGGGCATCGGGTGCTGTCCGGCTGGGCGTTTCGGGGTGGGTTGGAACCGAAAGGCCAAATGTAGCGCACCGGCGCGATGGCCGGTGCGTTGGCGCTATTCCCTCCGGCGCGCTCGCTGCCCTTATTCGCACCCGAGGGCGTCCATGACCTCCCCGATCATGATGTTGACGGTATGGGGCCAGCTCGCAGCTCGATGAAGTCCGGCGGTCGGAACGCACCGTCGGACCTTAGGGCCGGCGCCGTTCGAGTTCGTCGCAGGCGGCGGCATAATCCCGGCCGCGATCAGGTCGTCAGCCGTATCCAGCATGCGACCGAAGATGCGCACTTTCGCCATTCGCCGAGTTACCCGGACCCACACCGCAGATGACCCCGTCTTCCACGCCGTCATCGAAGGTATCGATGAGGTCCTCCATCAACTCGCCCGGCGTGGGCTCGTTGATGATGCCTTCGCCTTGGAGGGGGATTAGAGGCAGGGGTAGTTGAGCGCGTCGCTGAGAAAAGTATAGTGCGCGTCGCCACCCCCTCGACTTGAGGTGAAGGTCACTTCGATCTCGACTTGGCTCACCAACCGGGAGTATAGTCCGAAAAGAATCCGCACTTCTTCCCCATTCAAGCGATGAACGGAGGTAATTTCAAACGAGCCGGTTGCGTCATCCCGTATCAAGAATATCGTCCACCAGCAAAGGATTCGGCCCTATACTCTCAAAGGTGAAGGCCATGGGCTGACGATCGCCGATCACGACTCCACCGTAGTCCCAGGTTGTGGGGATCAATTCCCGATATTCTCCGCCGCCACGTGCGGCCGGCAGCAGCAACAGCAGGGCGAACGCCCCGATAACCAATCGTGTGAATTTCATGTTGTCTCCTTTTTCGCCCTGAGGGCGATACCGATTCCAAGATCCCGGCCCGCCGGGGGGCGGTCGGGCCGGGCGCGAACTGGGGCGCAGAGATGCCCTCCCTGGCGCTGGAGTACGGTCGGCCCCGGTTCGCGGAACAGGTTGGCTGGGGAGAATAAGGACGCGAGGGGGCGGGATAGGCGTTGCGCTTGAGCCCCGGCCCCCCCGTTAGGGTTTGGCGTGTTGTCTATCCGACTGGTCGTGTCCGGGGGCAAAGCCCGGCTCCTCCGACCGTATTTCAGCAATTACTTCTCTACACCAAAGTATAGCCCCATGAGGGCGGGTTGGCGGCCGGGAAGGGTGAATTACCGGGGCCGCAGGGTTGGGGGTCAGGTCTTGACTTATGCCACAGGCACAAGTCAAGACCCTATGCCCCCTAAATTCACTGGACCATTTGCGTTAATTCGCGGGATTTGCGGCCGAACTTCTGTTTCCGGGTTGAACGTTCCGAGCGACAAATGTAACGCGGAACTCAACGAACCGTTAGTCCCAGTAGCGTCTTGCAATCCCGCCCTAGCACGCGCCATCACGCGCAACAGATTGTTTATATGCCTCTTTTATTCTCATCCAGGAAGTTGGCACGGCAGGTGCTTAATCCAGGATAAGCACCGACACAAGGTCGCTGCCACTTCCCAAACAAGCAAGACCTGGAGATACCAAAATGACCAAGACCATCACCATTCTCACCGCCTCCACCCTGGCTCTGATCACCAATGCCGCCAGCGCCTTCGACTTCTACGGCGGCTTCACCAATCAGGAGACCGTCCCCAACATCCAGAGCCAGGGTCATGCGACCTCAGGCCACACCTGGACGTCGCTGGATGCACTGCAGGCCGGCAACCCGGACAGCTCGGTACGCATCACCTTCGACTATGTCCAGGTGATGGATGCGACGGCACCGCACGTCAGCTCGCTCGATGCCCTGACGGCAGGCAGTCCCGACAGCAGCATCCAAGCGGCGAGCTAGGGCTCTCAAGAAAACGACAGATACGCAAGAACCAAGACCTCCTGGCCGAATGGATTGAGCAGCGCGTATACCGCAGCCCTTGAAGGACCCCTGACCCCGCATATGCCGCATTTGTGTGACCCTGCATATGTGCGGAGTATCGTGCAAGCCGTTGGGATCCGTGCCGCGTGGGCACAAAAGACTTTGAGAACCGGAGTGGGAGGTTTGATTTCTTAAGCGGCCCACCCTTAAGTCAGTGCAATTCAGCCCTGACCTCGCCCAACAAACTCCGGGTGTCGGTCCAGGACTTTGATGCAGTTTCGGGAGAATGGGGTCAGGTCTTCTCCTTTTGACTTTCCCTGCACAAGGATAGATGAATGCACGGGGTCACGCGGGGGCCGGGGTGGTCTCGCTTCGTAGCATGCTACGAAACGAGACTCTCCTCGCGCTGTGTTCTCGACGTCAAGCACGACACCGGCACGGCCCCGTGGAGCACCCGCGTTGCTCGCCGTCACGACAACGCCGGTTGTTGCCTGCCGGGGGAGCAAACCCGCCGGTACGCTCCAACGATAAACTTTTCTGGGGTCAACACTCGCAAGGTCGGCTCCCACCCGTTCCCCTTACACCTCGCCTTCTTTCGTTCCTACGCATCGATGCGCCCGTTACCGGCCGCACCACAAGGCTCGATATTGGGCTCGCGGCACACAGGGGTTGGGAGTCAGGTCTTGACTTGTGCCAGTGGCACAAGTCAAGACCCTATGCCCGTTCTATGCCCCCGACCCTTTGCCCCTTTAAATCACCGGACCATTTGCGTTAATTCGCGTGATTTGCGGCCGAATTCTGTTTCCGGGTTGAACGTTCCGAGCGACAAATGTAACGCGGAACTCAACGAACCGTTAGGCCCAGTAGCGCCTTGCGATCCCGCCCTGGCGCGCGCCATCACGCACAACCGATTTGTTTATATGCCTCTTTTATTTGCCACTAGCAAGTTGGCACGGCAGGTGCTTAATCCAGGATAAGCACCGACACAAGGTCGCTGCCACTTCCCAAACAAGCAAGACCTGGAGATACCAAAATGACCAAGACCATCACCATTCTCACCGCCTCCACCCTGGCCCTGATCACCAATGCCGCCAGCGCCTTCGACTTCTACGGCGGGTTCACCAATCAGGAGACCGTCCCCAACATCCAGAGCCAGGGTCATGCGACCTCAGGCCACACCTGGACGTCGCTGGATGCACTGCAGGCCGGCAACCCGGACAGCTCGGTACGAGTCACCTCCGACTATGTCCAGGTGATGGATGCGACGGCACCGCGCGTCAGCTCGCTCGATGCCCTGACGGCAGGCAGTCCCGACAGCAGCGTCCAAGCGGCGAGCTAGGGCTCTCAAGAAAACGACAGATACGCAAGCCAAGACCAGCGGGACGGGGTAAAACCCCCGTCCCGCTGGTCGTATTGGTGACGAAAACCCGCTACTGCACTTCCCGATAGATCTTTCAGGACTCCTGTGCCTTCTCCTTCATGCCCTCGGCCAGGGCCACCTCGGCGTCGGCGATGCGCTTGGCCTTGGCGTAGTCGCGCACATCCTGGGTGATCTTCATGGAGCAGAAGTGGGCGACCTTGTTGGCCTCGTGAGGCATGGTCTCATCGTGGAATTCCCACGCCCGCTCGGGGTCGAGGGGCAGGTTGAACTGGTCCTCCCAGCGGAACTCGAAGTGCGGATTGGACAGGGCATTGTCGCGGACTGGAACCAGGCCAGATACGCTCTAATGCGGTTGTGGATACTCCGCATCATTACCCTGGAGCCCTCCGGAATGGGCAAATTTTTCTTTCGGTGCTGCCGAGTTCCCGAGGCACACCGAAAGCCCTGGATTCTCGGCGCGCCTCGTACCCCGGCGGTCTTGGTCATGAGCTCGGCCGCCACGCTAACCGCGAGGTCGTTGGTCCGCTATGCAGACCCATCGCCGCTGGCCGGAATTATGATCAAGGCCTGCCCCGGCACACGCTGGGCTAGCGCTTGCGCGAATGCGTTCACAATCTCGAACCGCGAGAACCAAGACCTCCTGGCCGAATGGATTGAGCAGCGCGATACCGCAGCCCTTGAAGCACCCCTGACCCCGCATATGCCGCATATGTGTGACCCTGCATATGTGCGGAGTATCGTGCAAGCCGTTGGGATCCGTGCCGCGTGGGCACAAAAGACTTTGAGAACCGGAGTGGGAGGTTTGGTTTCTTAAGCGGCCCACCCTTAAGTCAGTGCCATTCAGCCCTGACCTCGCCCAACAACTCCGGGTGTCGGTCCAGGACTTTGAGCAGTTTCACCAGTGCCAGGGGGGGCTTGGTCTTGCCGTTTTCGTAACGGGAAAATGCGTTTACGCCGCCGCCGAAGATCTCAGCCGCTTCGCGCTGATCGAGCGCCAGTTTCTTGCGCACGCTGGCAATAAAGGCGGGATCGACGATGGTCGCATTCACCTGCTTGTTGAACGCCAGCATTGCCGCACTGACCCGAGCCGATTCGTCCGCATCCAGCACCGCCTCGCCGCAGGCCGGGCAGTAGTCTCCTGTCACGGACGGAATCGTGGTGGTTTCCCCCTTGTACATATAGGGGAAATCCCGTGTATCTCGCACCATCTCGGCGACCGCGCACACTGGACATGTCATATTCATAGCTGCTTGAAGGACACAATGAGCACGTCATCGGTCACCGTAAGTTTCAGGTAGACGGCACCGGCCGGCGTGCTTGGCCGGTATACGTCCTGCCACACCCGGTGGTCGGCGTGCGTAGTCATGCTCTTGAAAAAATCCGCAGGATGCAGCGCATTGACTACGCCCACCATCCCTTGGAAATCGAACCCCATTGCGGCACCACCTGCCAGTGCCGACAAGGTAGAACGTACCTGGCCCGCCGCGATCAGCGCTCTGACGACGGAAAGCTTGCAGTGCGGGGCGCGCTTCTCCATAGCGGCGCAAATTAACCTAATAGGTTTCGCTGGGCAAGTAGATACTATCCTTGGGGACTTCGGAACGATCTCCTGGTCCCTGGGCACGCCGACGCCCGCGCCGGAGGAAAGACGGGGGCCGAGCTGAAGTATCCCCTCAAATCCAAACCAAGGATCAATGA
>CAWJRN010000030.1:0-33915 GCA_963845265.1 uncultured Gammaproteobacteria bacterium
GTCCCCAAAGGGCGCCGCCGGACGCGACGGGCCTATAATGCGCACACTCCGTTTGTACAACAGGGAACACCGCGATGCTTGAGGTAAACGTGAGCGAGTTGCGCGGACCTGCCCGCCTATCTGGAGCGGGCCGAGTCTGGTGAGGAGATCCTGGTCACCCGACGTGGACGGGTCGTAGTCAGGCTGTCCGCAGCAACAGGGCCACGGGCGGCGGCGAAAGAACGTCTGGCCGCCTTGCGCATCCACGCACGGGTCGGCGATGTCGTGACGCCGATCGACGCTGACTGGACTGCGGCGGAATGATCCTGCTGGACACCTGCACTCTGATCTTCGACGCCCTGACCCCAGAGCGCCTGAGCCCTCGGGCGAGGCAGACATTGGAGCATGGCGAGGCGGAGGCGACCCTGTCTTGTGCAGATATCACCCTGTGGGAGATCGCGATGCTGGTTGGCAAGGGGCGACTTGATCCGGGAGTAGACAGCGCCACCTTCTGTCGCCTGGCCCTGGATGCCCGCGGGGTGCTGGTGCTCCCAATCACACCGGAGATCGCCCGCGCTTCCATCGACATCGATCTGCCCCATGGCGACCCCGCCGACCGCCTCATCGCCGCGACCGCGAATGCCTATGGGGCCGTACTGGTGACCAGCGACGAGAAGCTGCTTGAGAGTTCCGCCATCGAAACCCTGTGGTGAGCCGGTTACCCGGCTGATGCAAGGTGGCATCAAACGCGGAGCCACTTCTGCCCCTAGGCCCAACCAATTCGCCCCCAAGCCTGGTAGCAACAGGGACAGACCGCACCGTTCATAGGCCGTCCGTGACTCCCGGGAGATGATAAGACCGATTTATGGACAGCACGCCAATCGCACTTGCATCGGAACAGCGTCTCTACGGCCCGATCGTCGGCCGCCGCGGAGCGACCCCGGTCCCCGCGCCAACCTGGGGTGCCGTTAACACACCCGCACCACATCACACAGGAAGCCATACCCATGACACCGACCGCTACACCACGTCCGATCCGTGTTTCGACCGTTCTCGCCGCAACTCTGTTGCTGAGCGCTTGCTCTGGCTCGGGCGAAGACGTTCGCGTCACCCTCTGCAAAGACATGGTCGCGGTGAAGCTGGCGGTTGCTGACCCGGTGAACTGGACCCAGGCCACGGCCGAGACCCGGGGAAAGGAGTATGCAGCCGTCAAGCTGAGCTGGTCGGGCCCCGGGGGTCAGGGTACGGCCTCCTGCTATTACAACTACGACGCGGTCGATGACACCGCCCTGGCCCTCGCCGATCCGCTCTCTCCCTTCTCCACATCACCGTCCAAGATGCTGTTCAATGGCAGCGCCCTATCCAGGCCGGACTTGGCGGAGACGGTCAAGCAAGCGATGCTGAAGCAAGGACGATCACTCATCGATGCGGCAAAGAATGCGTTGAAATGAGCCCGTAGCTTGCGGTGACGAAGGAACCGCATCGGTCGCGAAGGATGAGTTTCTCAGGCTCACCGCATCCTACGGGCTTACCGATAGCCACTCAATCGGCGCTCGATATCCCTCCCCAGCCGGTCGCAGTCGGCCTCGGGCACGCCAAAATCGGCGAACCTAGCCCGCCAGCCGGCCAGGGCCGCAACCACCTCATCAACCAGCCCCCACGCCCTCGGCCGGGAGATACCGAAAGCACCAGCAAGACCCCGCACCGCCGCCGCGGTCGGGCTGTACCCGGCACTCCCGAAGTGCAGGCAGTGCTCGCCGCGCCCGAGCACGTCCGGGAGCAGGTCGAAGGCCGGGGTGAGCCGCCAGCCCGCTGCCTCGTGGCGAACCGCAAAGTTCTTCAGGTGATCGTCGGCGTTTCCGAGCACAGCGCTGAAGGTCATCTGGCGGTAGAGGGCTGGCAGGTCGATCTCCGGCCTTGCCCCCACACGCCTCAAGCAGTCAGCCAGGTCCGCATACCCGAGTTGGTAGTAGCCCTGGGCCCCAGTGAGGGTCTGGAGGCTGAGTACCGGGTAGCGGCCTCCGGCCGTGGTCTGGTCGAAGCGCTCCAGCAGCAGTGCGCTATGCCGCCCGACAGTCGCGACCCGGAAGCCTGGAACATCCAGGCCTGCGTCCCGCGCCAAGGACAGGCAGGCAGCTTCGATGCGCACCATGTCGACGGGGTCGCGGGCCGAGGCAAGCTTGGCGATCCGGCCCTCGCTCCCCTCCGACAGGACCAGCTTGGGACGGACCCCACCCGGGGAACTGGCGGCGCGGAATAGCTGGGCCAGGTCATCGGGGCTCAGGGCGCCCGGATCCTGATCGTAACGCTCGGCCGCCTCGATCAGGCCCTCCAGGTCTCTGGTCGGCTCGGCAGACGATGGAGGCGGGGCCTCCGGACCCGTCGTATAGGCCAGGGCCCCGAGCCCGTCGGACCCGAGCCGGGCTAGCAGATGCGGTGGTGTCTGGCGCTCTCGGGGCAGCCGGTAGCGGCGGATGAGCAGGCCGCGGCCCCAGGCGTCGGGCAACGAGTCCTCGAAGCAGCCGTGGATGCCGGCCTGGGGACGCTCGGCCTTCTGGACCATCGGCGTCAGAGGCAGGTGGATGGGGTCCAGGGCGAAGGCATCCGAGCGGTCCAGAAAGCCCGAGTCGTAGCGAAATTCCCCCCGTAGGAGGCCGCCTAGGCGCGGGTCCGGCTCCGCGACCCGAATCTCCCCGACATGCAGCAAGTCAGCGGCCAGGGTCCGCAACCAGACGTGCAGGTGGATCACAGGCCTCCCCTCGGCGCCCGCTGCCGTGAAGTCGCCGCATCGAAGAGCGATTCGGGGAAGAGCAGGTCCAGATCTCCCAAACCGCCATAGAGCCTTAGGGCACGTACCCAGAGGCCGATCTGCGCCCCAGGGTCACCTTGCTCCAACTTGCGGTAAGTCGGCAGGGAGATGCCGATACGCCCGGCGGACCGCAGCTGCGGCTCGCCGGCCTGTAGGCGTCGGCGCCGCAACCGTGCCCCCAGTCGGCGCAGGGCATCGGACTCTTCGGATGTTGGAGTGAACATGCCTAATAGAAAGAATTATTTCCGTAATGCCGGTAACGCTGGATTAAGTATAACGATTGTTTCCATTCGCGACTCATGAAAGGCGCCGCTCCGCTGGGTAGACCAGAAGTGCGCTTGGCTTCATCCGGGAGTACGGGAGGCGCACTTGGGCCCAATCGGCCTGAACAGGCCAGTTTGGTCGCGGGTATCGCCCTTATCCGAAACGCAGCGGCGCCACGGCCCCCGAGGCGCGGTAGGCGAGGTAGTCCGCCAGTACGGTCGCGTGATCGAAGGCGAGCTCCGCGGGTAGTGCGTCCGGGGCACAGACCTCCAAGGCGCGGGCGTCGTCCAGGGCCTGGGGTTGGCCGCTTGCCTCGGCCACATAGACCGCGGTGACCGTATGCCCGCGCGGGTCCCGGGCCGGGTCCGAGTAGATTCCGAGGAGGGCCAGCAGGGTCACCGCAAGCCCAGTCTCCTCCTGGGCCTCGCGCACCGCCGCGACCTCGATCCGCTCCCCGATGTCCACGAAGCCACCTGGGATTGCCCAGCCGCGGGGCGGATTCAGCCGTTCGATCAGCACGATGGGGCGACCGGGCCGATCCGCCAGTTCGATGATGGCGTCGGCGGCGAGTAGGGGGGTCACTGGCTTAGGCATGGGCGGGCTCCTGGAAGGATCGACCGACCTCGGACTCGGCGCGCTGTTGGGGCGGCCGGTGACGCCTCGCTAAACCGCCGCGGACCGGCCGCAGGGGGTCAGCATTCAATATCGCTATTTGCATGGGTTACGGCAGGGACCAGCCTCAATGGCATCGGTCACGAACGACGTGGCTACCCGACCGCCACGGCGTCGGGTTGCTCCTTGCCCAAGGGTTTGAAGTAGACGATCAGCAACGGCAGCAAGGTCAGATTGGCAATCAGGGCGACGAGCATGGCCAGGCCGGTGAGAATGCCGAAGTAGATGGTGGGAATGAAGTTGGACATCACCAGGATCGAGAACCCCAGCGTCACGGTCACCGACGTGTAATAGATCGCCCGACCGACGCTGCCGTGGCTACGCCTGACGGCTCCCCAGTAATTCCGATCCAGCGCGAACTCCTCCCTGACCCGATAGACATAGTGGATCGTGTTATCCACGCCGATGCCAATGGTAATGGCGGCGATGGTGATGGTCATGATGTCCAGCGGTATCCCTAACCACCCCATGACGCCCAGGATCAGAATCGCGGCGAGGACCGTGGGCGTGACACCGATGGCCGCCAGCTTCCAATCCCGAAACAGCACCAGGAGCATCGCCATGATGGCGACGAAGACCATGCTCAGGGTCAAGATCTGGGACCGAAAGAGGCTCTGCAGCACGTTGTTGTAGAGCACCAGCATGCCGGAGAGGTGCACTTGCTCCTCTTCCAGGCCCAGGGTGCCGACCAGATCGGAACGTACCCGCTTGATCAGCTCGGCGCGTTGCAGATTGGGATCGGAGTCGATGACGCGGATGGCGAAGCGAAGTTCGTTACCGTCCGCCGACATGTAGGGTTTGAACAGGGCATCACGGATATGGTCCGGCAGCCGCTTGTGCATGACGGCCAGCGAGAGATTGTCCAACGGCTCGTCACCGTTGAGCATGGTCAGCAGCGCCATGGTGGTCGAGATGGAGAGGACCTTGCCGGTCTCCGGCAGTTCGTCGAGATACTGTTGGATGCGATCCGCCTGCGGCAGCTCGAACATGTTGAACCAGTAGCTCTCGCCGCTGATGCCCCCGCTGTCCTCCTCGGGGATCAGCGGGTCCGGTGCCGCCTCTTCCCTTGCCTGCTCCGCCATGTACTCGCGAAAGCTCGTGTCGGGGTCGATCACCACGTCCAACGGCGTGGTCCCGCCGAGCTTCTGGTCGATGAGCACCATCCCCTGGTAGATCTCGGTGCTGTCCTTGAAATAGTCGATGAACCGATTCTCGACCGTGAGCCGAAACAGCCCGGCGATACCCAGGGCGAACAGCAGGGCGTACAGCACCAGGGTCGGCACGCGGAAACGCTCAATAAAATGGGCCAGCGAGCGCGTGATCGAGGCGGTCACATCGTGGCGCCGGAACACCGGGTGGTCGTTTTTTTGCCAAACCGCCAACGCGGGAAACATCAGGAAGCAGAGGACGAAGGCCATGCCAACGCCAGCCACCATCATCCATCCGAAATCGATGACCGGCCGTATGCCGCTCACGACCAGGGACGCGAACGCGACCTGGGTGGTGAGCACGGTATAGAGCGAGGGCAGAAACTTTGACTCCAGGGTTTCCCGCACCAGTCCGCGCTGGTCGCGTCCGGGATGCTCGGCCTGTAGTTCGAAGTAACGGACCATCAGATGCACCGTCAGGGCCAGCGCGGTGATGAGCATCAGGGAGATGAAATTGGACGAAACCACGGTCACCCGCCACCCGGCGAAGCCTAGGTAGCCCAGCATCGCGAGGGCCGACGCCACGCAAATGGCCATCGGGATCAGCACCCATCGCACGCGTTTGAAGGCCACGGCGAGCAGCGCAACCAGGAACAACGCGACGCCAATCCCGAAATCGCGGATGTCGTTGCGCACATAGTCGATCATGTCGGAGGTGATCATCGGCACGCCGCCGAGGTAGATCTGCGCCATGTCTCGGTGGCCGTCGAGGATGCCCCGAACGGTGGCGATGTCCGCCTGCTCCAGATCCTGAAGTTGTGAGCTGTACGCCTGAAACTCAGCCGAGACCTCTGCCAGCTCGGCCTGCTCCTGCAGGGTCAGCATCCGTTCGGACTCGGCCAGACGCAGGGCCTCTCGCCGGTCCAGCAGGGACACATAGAGTTCGTCCCGCTTGAAGTTGACCTGCATCGCCGTAGTGGTGCCGTCCGCACTGACGACCAGATCGCGGTAAAGGGGGCTGGTGGTCAGCTCCTTGCGCGCCAACTCCCGATCGGTATCGGCGGCCTCCAGGGTACGCACCTGGTCCTGAACTTCCGAGAGAGTCATGCGCGGGCTGTCGATGAGCGGGACATCGAGCAGCGTGGTCACCGATTGCACGCGCTCCAGCGCGGCGAGTTCCCCACGCAGCGCCTTGATGTCCGCAAGGACCGGCTCTGACATCAGGTCCTGCCTCGGCGTGTAGGTCACCACCAGAAAGTCGTCCGACCCGTACCTTGCCCTGACGCCGCGGTAGTAGCGCAGATCTGCGTCATTCTCCAGGACCAGGGAGTCGGACGAGGCGTCGAGACGAAAGTCCCTGCCGTAGTAACCCGCGGCGACCATGAGCAGCGTGATCGCGATCAAGACCAGCCACGGATGGTCGAGGGTCAGGCGGAAATAGCGTTCAGCGAGTCGGGCGAGCATAAACGTTCCCTGCCGTGGATGCCGACGGCGTCCAAAGCGTTGTATTGTCGGTGCGAGGGCGGTAGGAGAGCAACGTCCGCGGCTATGAGTCCCCCGCCAAGTCGTAGGCAACGCCGGCTTGCGGACGCCAACGCCGCATCCAGCCGGCATAGGACGTTCGCGGCTGCCTTCCCTAAGGTCGCTCCAGTCTCTAGGAGACGGACAGGAAATTCAACCACCCCACCGCCAAATCGGATGAGATGGGGCGGACGATGGCCGGAGCGCGGGTGGCCAGCAAGGCCGGCGGAGACGCCATCTGGGGCTTGCCTGTGGCGTCAGGGTCAAATCGGCCAAAGAGGATCGCTATCCAGCATGGCACTGAAAAGGCCTGCGGTCTCTTGTACCGCCCAGCGGATCTGCGTTGCCGTCTGCTTGCCGATACCGGGCACGGTGGCCAGGGTGTCGACTGGGGCGACGACGACCGCCTCAATGCTGCCGAACCGATCCAGCAAACGCTTCGCCCTAGCCGGTCCAACCCCTGGCAACCCTTGCAGGATGTGGTTCTGAACACACGCCTTGCCACGCGGTCTCCGACCCCTGCGGGGCAGCGCCCCAGACGCGAAGGCGCGCCCCTGACGGGCCGCACAAAGCATTAAATCGACCGTCTCCTCAGGATTCAGAGACCGCAGCAGTGGGATGCCCAGGAACAAGGTCAGAGTCACCAGGGCACCCTGGATCGCCTCGCGCCGCATCCCGCTATTGGTCAGGTCTTGTGATCGGCCCTCCAGAATCAACGCCGGCCGCAGGGGCCCCTCGGTGAGGCGCAATCCCTGGGCAAAGAGCCGCCCGTCCTTGATGGAGGCGACCAGGTCACGCAGGGTCTTGCGCTCGAAGAGCAGGACGTCATCCACCCGGTAGTCACCGACCGGGAGCCGTGCGACCCGAAGGCGCACGCAGTCACGCCGTCGCAGGGCGGCCAAGACAGGGCCCGGCGACTCGCGGTCGTCGGCGACGATGCAGAACCTTTGGTCCGCATCCATCACCTCAGACGGTCCCTGTGCGCTCATCATCGCCATCATTCTCCCCAAGGTCGAACAATCGGCCTGCTCACCCCTTGACCGTCAGCACCTGTTTGAGGGTATGGACAACCTCCACCAGATCGCTCTGGTTGGCCATGACCGCGTCGATATCCTTGTAGGCGCCCGGAATCTCGTCGATCACGCCCTTGTCCTTGCGACATTCGACGCCTTGGGTCTGGGCCTCCAGGTCCGCCCGGGTATAGCGGCGGGTCGCCTCGCCGCGGCTCATGCGTCGCCCTGCCCCGTGGGAACAGGAGCAAAAGGACATGGGCTCACCCAGGCCACGCACGATGAAGGAGCGTGCCCCCATGCTGCCGGGGATGATGCCCAGGTCCCCGGCCCGGGCACGGATGGCGCCCTTACGGGTGAGATAGACGTCCTTACCGAAGTGCCGCTCCCGGGAGACATAGTTGTGGTGGCAGTTGATGGCCTCGTCTGTGGCTTGAAAATCGGGCAGCCGCCCACGACGGGCCTCCTCGCGCAACACGCCCAGGATCAACTCCATCATCTGTCGGCGGTTCTCCATAGCGTAGTCCTGGGCCCAGCCCACCGCCTCCACATAGTCGTCGAACCAGCGGCTTCCCTCCGGCAGGTAGGCGAGATTGTGGTCCGGGAGCTGGACGTGCCAGCGCTCCATCTCCCGCTTGGCCAGCTCGATGAAGTGCATGCCGATGCGATTGCCGATGCCCCGCGACCCTGAGTGCAGCATGATCCAGACCCGACCGGCCTCGTCGAGACACAACTCGATGAAGTGGTTGCCGCCCCCCAGACTGCCCAACTGGCTCTCCCAGCGGGCGTGGAGCTTGGGGTGCTTGGCCAGGATGGGTTGCAGGCCAGCAGCGACCCGAGACAGACCCTCGGCGCGCAGGTCGCCTGGCCCGTGACCGGCCATCCCCACCGGGACCGCGGCCTCAATGGCCGAACGCAATCGGGCTAGGCTGTCGGGCAACTGGGCAGCGCTCAGGGACAGGCGCAGGGCATTCATGCCGCAGCCGATATCCACCCCCACCGCAGCCGGGATAATGGCCCCAATGGTCGGGATGACCGAGCCGATGGTGGCCCCCATGCCCCAGTGGACATCGGGCATGGCCGCCACATGGTGGTGGACGAAGGGGAGCTGGCTGACGTTGGTCAGCTGCTCCACTGCGTTGTCGGCCACGTCATCGGTGAAGATCTTCACCGGGACCCGGCCTTGGGTGAGGACGCGTTTGATGGGCATGATCTCGATCCTGTTCGACTAGACGGCCGCAGTGGTGACCAAGAGACCCAGTATAGAATGCAGCTCAACCCAAGCCATGCCGCCCACCAGTCCAGGGTGCGGCCCCGGCAATCCCCGGAGCCTGGAGACATCGTCATGAGTCACAAGGGTATCGCCGCATGCATCCTGGCCGCCCTCTGCGCCCTGGGGAGCACCGGCTGTTTCGTGACCGCGGCTGGTCCCACGACGGCTGGAGTGTATGGCCCGCCCGTGGCATCCGGCTACCGGCCGCTCCTGTACGACGGCTATGTGGCCTATTACGTTGACGATGAACCAACCGTGGCGCAGGCCTCATCGAATGCGGCCAACCCCAACCGCCAATCATTGGCCAGCCAAATTCTGACTATTGCCGGATAGCCCTTTGATACAATCCGCGGCGTTTACGCCCGGGTCCCGGGACCGACGGTGCCAGATTCAGCAGGAACGACCATGAGCAACAAGCCCGACATCGACCCCCAAGAGACCCAGGAATGGCTCGACTCCCTGGAGGCCGTGCTGGAGAACGAGGGCGTAGATCGCGCCCACTTCCTGCTCGAGCGCCTCATCGACAAGGTTCGGCGCAGCGGGGCCTACCTGCCCTTCAGCGCCAACACGGCCTATGTCAACACCTTGCCGGTGACCAAGCAGGAGCGCTTCCCGGGCAACCGCGCCATCGAGCAACGCATCCGCTCCTTCGTGCGCTGGAACGCCATGGCCATGGTGGTCCAGGCCAACCGGCTGTCCACCGAGTTGGGCGGGCACATCTCGTCCTTTGCCTCCTCGGCGACCCTCTACGATATCGGCTTCAACCACTTCTTTAGGGCACGCAACGAGACGTTCGGTGGGGACCTGGTCTTCATCCAGGGCCACTCGGCCCCTGGCATTTACGCCCGCTCCTACCTCGAGGGGCGTCTGAGCGAGGACCAGCTCTACAACTTCCGCCAGGAGGTGGACGGCAACGGCCTGTCCTCCTACCCCCACCCCTGGCTGATGCCCAACTTCTGGCAGTTCCCGACCGTGTCTATGGGCCTCGGACCCATCATGTCCATCTACCAGGCGCGCTTCATGCGCTATCTGGCCGACCGCGGCGTGGTCAACACGGAGGGCCGCAAGGTCTGGGCCTTCTGCGGCGACGGCGAGATGGACGAGCCCGAGTCCCTCGGAGCCATCTCGCTGGCGGCCCGGGAGCGCTTGGACAACCTGGTCTTCGTGGTCAACTGCAACCTCCAGCGCCTGGACGGCCCGGTGCGGGGCAACGGCAAGATCGTGCAGGAGCTGGAGGCGGTCTTCCGTGGTGCCGGCTGGAACGTCATCAAGGTCTTGTGGGGCAGCTATTGGGACCCCTTGTTCGCCCGGGACAAGAACGGCCTGCTGCTCAAGCGCATGGAAGAGTGCGTGGATGGCGACTACCAGGCCTACAAGGCCAAGGGCGGCGCCTATACCCGCAAGCACTTCTTCGGCAAATACCCCGAGTTGGAGGCCATGGTCGCGGACATGACCGACGACGACATCTGGCGCCTCAACCGCGGCGGCCACGACCCCATCAAGGTCTACGCGGCCTATGCCGCGGCCATGCGCCACAAGGGCCAGCCGACGGTGATCCTGGCCAAGACCGTCAAGGGCTATGGCATGGGCAACGCCGGCGAGGGGATGAACATCACCCACTCCCAGAAGAAGATGGGCGAGGTGGCGCTCAAGGCCTTCCGCGACCGCTTCAATATCCCCATCTCCGATGACCAGATCGGTGCCGCGCCCTTCTACAAGCCGGCCGCGGACAGCCAGGAGATGCAATATCTGCACGAGCGCCGCGAGGCCCTCGGCGGCCCATTGCCCGCCCGCAACCCAAACACCCCGCCACTCAAGATCCCGGACCTCACCGCCTTCGCCCCCCTGCTGGAGGGCAGCGGCGAGCGCGAGATGTCCACCACCATGGCCCTGGTCCGGCTGCTGACCACCATCCTGCGAGACAAGGAGATCGGCCACCTGGTGGTGCCCATCATCCCGGACGAGGCGCGCACCTTCGGCATGGAGGGCATGTTCCGCCAGCTCGGAATCTACTCCTCCGTCGGTCAGCTCTACGAGCCCGTGGACGCCGACCAGGTGATGTACTACCGCGAGGACAAGAAGGGCCAGATCCTGCAAGAGGGCATCAACGAGGCCGGGGCCATGTCGTCCTGGATCGCCGCCGCCACGGCCTACGCCAATCACGGCCAGGCCATGATCCCCTTCTACATCTACTACTCCATGTTCGGTTTTCAGCGCATCGGCGACCTGGCCTGGGCGGCCGGCGACCTGCGCGCCCGCGGCTTCCTCATCGGCGGTACCGCTGGGCGGACTACCCTGGCCGGCGAGGGACTCCAGCACCAGGACGGGCACAGCCTGATCCAGGCATCGACCATCCCCAACTGCATCGCCTACGACCCGGCCTACGCCTACGAACTGGCGGTCATCGTCCAGGACGGCATGCGGCGCATGTTCCAGGAGCAGGAATCCTGCTTCTACTACATCACCGCCATGAACGAGAACTATGTCCAGCCGGCCATGCCCGAGGGGGCCGCCGAGGGCATCCTCAAGGGTATGCACCGCATCCAGACAGGTACCGGAGACGGCCCCAAGGTCCAACTGCTGGGTGCCGGGTGCATCCTGCGCGAGACCCTGGCGGCAGCAGACCTCCTGGCCAACGACTTCGGCGTGGTCTCGGATGTATGGAGCGTCACCAGCTTCAACGAGCTGCGGCGCGAGGGCATCGACTGCGAACGCTGGAACCTGCTCCACCCGGAGGAGACCCCGCGGCAGAGCTATGTTGCGAGCCAGCTCGACGAGACCGCCGGCCCGGTTATCGCCGCCACCGACTACATGCGCACCTACGCCGACCAGATCCGACCCTATATCTCGCGCCGCTACAGCGTACTCGGCACCGACGGCTTCGGACGCAGCGACATGCGCAGCCAGTTGCGCAAGTTCTTCGAGGTCAATCGCTACTACATCGCCCTGGCCGCCCTCAAGGCCCTGGCGGACGAGGAACAGATCCCCGCCGCCAAGGTCTCCGAAGCCATCGCGAAGTACCGCATCGACCCAGACAAGCCCAACCCGGTGACGGTGTGACCGGCGGCAACAGGGCTTAGGAGGACGTAAAGTGGCAACAGTCGAAGAGATTCTGGTCCCCGACATCGGGGACTTTGCCGGGGTCGAGGTCATCGAGATCCTGGTGCAACCCGGCGACAGCATCCAGGCCGAGCAGTCCCTGCTCACCCTGGAGAGCGACAAGGCGACCATGGAGATCCCGGCGCCGCGCGCCGGCGTGGTCAAGGAGATCAAGGTCAAGATCGGCGACAAGATCAGCGTCGGGGACCTGATCCTGACCCTGGAAGGCAGCGACGCAGTCCCAGTGACCGAGGAACCGGCTCAGGCCGCGGCGCCGGCGGCGGCGGCGGAACAAACCGCGGGCCCCACTCCTAAACCGGCGCCAGCGCCGGTTGAAGCGCAACCCACCGCGGACGCCGCGCCCATCCCCATCCTGCTCCCGGACGTGGGCGACTTCCAGGACATCCCGGTGATCGAGGTCCTGGTCACCCCGGGCGACCGGGTGGAGGCCGAGCAGTCCTTCCTCACCCTGGAGAGCGACAAGGCGACCATGGAGATCCCGGTCCCCCAGGCCGGCGTCGTTGCGGAGGTCAGGGTCCAGGTCGGCGACAAGCTCAACCGCGGCGACCTACTGATGACCCTGATCCCCGACGCCCCTGCCCAGGCACCGGGTGCCGCGGCTGAAGTCCCAGGCACCGCCGCGGAAGACGCCGAGCCTACCCAGGGCCCTGCCCCGGTGCCGAAACCCGAAGGGCCGGGCGGGCGCATGCCCGGCGAGAAGGAGCGCGCCCGGGCACCCATCCTGCCGCGCCCAGCGGATATGGCCGCCATCGCCACCGGGCGCACCCCCCACGCCAGCCCCGCGGTACGCCGCTTCGCCCGAGAACTGGGCGTGGACCTGCGCCAAGTCAAGGGCAGCGGGCCCAAGGGCCGCATCCTCAAGGGCGACGTCCAGGGCTTCGTCAAGCAGGCCCTGGCCCAGGGCAGTGCCCCGCCCCCGACCGGCTCGCCCTTCCAGCTCCCCGCCGCGCCCGCGGTGGACTTCAGCAAGTTCGGTCCGGTCGAGACCGTTGCCCTCTCGCGCATCAAGCGCCTGAGCGGGGCCCACCTTCACCGCTGCTGGGTCGGCATCCCCCACGTCACCCAGTTCGACGAGGCGGACATCACCGAGCTGGACGCCTTCCGCAAGGGTCAAAAGGACGCCGCCGCCAAGCAAGGGGTCAAGCTCACCTTCCTGCCCCTCATGCTCAAGGCCGTCGCCCATGCCCTGGTGGCCATGCCCAACCTCAAGGCATCCCTCACCCCGGACGGCGAGGGACTGGTGCTCAAGCAGTACACCCATATCGGCGTTGCGGTCGACACCCCCAACGGGCTGGTCGTCCCGGTGGTGCGCAATGTGGATCAAAAGGGCGTGTATCAGCTCGCACGAGAACTCGGCGAACTGAGCGACAAGGCCCGCGTCGGCAAGCTGCTGCCCGGGGACATGCAGGGGGGCTGCTTCTCCATCTCCAGCCTGGGCGGCATCGGTGGGACTGCCTTCACGCCCATCGTCAACGCCCCGGAGGTCGCCATCCTCGGTGTCTCCCGTGCGAGCATCAAGCCGATCTGGGACGGCGCCGCCTTCGCCCCACGGCTCATGCTGCCTCTCTCCCTGTCCTACGACCACCGGGTGGTGGACGGTGCTGAGGGGGCCCGCTTCACCAGCCTGCTCGGTCAATTGCTGGGCGATATTCGTCAAGTCCTGCTCTAACGTCGGCGAAAGGTGTCGACGACAGGCGACGCTGGTTGGCGCTCCCGGAAGGGTTGCTGGAACTAGCCGAGACCGGGTCGCGGTCACGCGCCGACATCCAATCTGCCTTTGCCTGTCCTCGCTTGCCGACCAGGGTGGTCAGCAAGGGGACCAGGCGCGGGCGATGGTGCTCATGGAGATCTCAGCTCAGAGCCAGCCGGACCCCAACTGGTTCACCAGAACTCTGCCCCTTTAGACAATAGCCAAGCGTTCGCGGTCATCGACTAACTTCCCGGCCTGTCGGTCCAGAAAACCCGCACCCGACTGTGGGCCGCCGAGCTGCGCCTCTCCGTTGAGCTCCGCCACCTCCGCACGCCGCCGCTAGGCGAAATTCCATCGACATCGCGCTACACTGTGTTTTTTGGAGTCGCCCTCTCGACGCACGCCTAGCGCCTTGATTAGAAAACGGTTATATACGAAATAGCGGCGCAGATCTTACTCCACTGGGCAGATATTCGGATTAACGCATTCGCTGAATACGCTACGCGGTGGATTGAGTTCAATCCCCCCGGAAACAGCGCCGCGTTCGCCGACTTGACTACCAAAACGCAGGCAAAACGAAGACCATCGGAGCACAAAAGCAATGCCGGATCGAGTCGATTACAGCGAATTCTATGACCGGATTCACGATTTGATTGAGACCAAGGCACAGGGAACCCTGTTCACTAAATGCGACAAGAATCACCTCATCATTGTCGCGGTACGCGATGGGAAGATCATCTCCCTGAGGTATGGTCCGAAACGCGGTGAAGCCGCTATCCCTTTGATCCGCGGAATAAAATTTGGAGATATCCGGCTTGACGGGAGCGCGATCGCGGATCAGGCGCAGGAGCTACCGCCCACATCCGTGATCATGGATCAGCTGAAGCCTGACGGGCCTGCCAAGCCGTTCGCCAATGGACCGATGTTCGACCTGTTAGCGCCCTCGGCTGAACGGCAGCGGGGTTCCGTGGGGGAGATGGACGGAGCCGAGGGCCTGTGCAAACTGTTAGCGGGTTTCATAGGACCAGTTGCGTCCATGGTATGCGGAGAGAATATCTCCGCCGCGGGAGGGCTCGATAGCCCGGAGAAGGTCGAAGTCGTAATCCGTGGCCTTGCCGCCGAGATACCGGATAGCAGAGAAGCAGAGGAATTCATTGCGCAAGCGCATCGCTTGCTGCAGAAGAGGGAGGCCTCCCCGCCGCCCGAGGCACCTTCCTTCGACATGCAACGCGCAAAATCCGCCCTGTGTGAACTGCTGACCGATTATCTCGGACCGTTCGCCCCCATAATTTGCGACGAAAAGGTCGTTGCCATGGGCGATTCAGCGGATCTCGGCACGATCAAGGCCGCGCTGGAGGAGATCGCAGGGGAACTCCAAGACCGCAAGGAGGCGGAGGAATTTCTCGCCCGGGCATGGAAGCGCTTGCAGGCGTGTCAAATCTGAGCGCTACGCGTCTCATCGACGGAAACGCTATGAAAATTGTTGATTAAAGCCATCCCTGGCTTTAATCATCTCGCGCTCCCCGGTGCGCGCCTGGCGGAGCACTCCATGTTCTACGGACCGGCGCGCCGGGCAAAATCACGGGCTCATCGAACTCCGGGCCCGTGCGATACGCCCTCCCTGGGGCATCCTGCCCCGCAGACGATCGAACGGGACGGCACGCTAACCTCAGCGGCCACCCTTGCGCATCCGACTCATGACCTGGGCGAAGCTCCTACGGAGCAATTCGACAGAACGCGCCAGATCCCCAATCTCGTCATTGCGCGGCATATTCAAGGACTGCTCAAGATCACCCTTTGCCACTGCATGAGCGACCTCGGTAATGGCCAGGATCGGGGAAATCAAATATCGGCGCACCAAGACGTTGATCGTAATGAAGACCACTCCGAACATTAGGGTCATGAATCCTATTGCCATCAGGCTGCGCTGCAAGGCCACATCGTTGACGTCGGCGAGGGGAACGCCTATGACGCTGAGTCCGACGGTATCCCCCAGTTTGTAGTTGTATCCCGCCTCCAGCCCGTATTCCTTCACGATCTCTTCCGGCACCTGGGCTGGATCACCGTGACACCTCAGGCAGCCCTTCTTACTTTTCATTGGTGCCACCGCCAGCAACATTCGGTTACCTCCTAAGGTGGCCTCCTCTGTGACCCCATTGAGCGACGGGTCCTCTCTGAAACGTTCCAAAAGGGTCTGTTCCGCTAGCTCGGGTAGGTTCGACGGATTCAGGGGATTGTCGCCGATGCTCCGGATGGTGTAAGTTGGTTGCTTCTCCGCGAAATTCATCGCTATCCGCGCCGTGGCCACGATGCCAGAGAATCCCGCTGTGTGGAATAGTCCCTTTTCCAAGAAATAGGGTCTTAGATCTTTGGCCACGTAGCCCTTGATGGAATCCACCATGTCGACCAGCATCCCGAGCTTGGTGGCCGCCTGGGAATAGACTTGGTGCTGCGTATAAAAATAGATCGCGGGCGCGCTGACCAAGATACCGGCCAGATACAGTAGTCCCAAGGCAATATTGAAACGCCTTACGACACTTCCGCTTGACGCCTGACTGGAATGTGGCGATGTCATGGATCTTGCTCCTTATTTAAGTAGAGGAATGGACGGGGCCCAGGACTTGACGAGAAAGCCTGAGGCATGGGGCGTCGCCGCCCCATCACCCTTTAGGCCCCGAAGAAGGTCCGCGCCAGCAGGGCGATCAGGTTGGCAAAGGAACGTACCGTATCCAAAGGCACGGCCTGCCCAGTGATGGTGCCGCTGATCTTGGAGCGCGACGGCAGATGCTCCGTCTTGCCATCCACCATCGTGTCCACATAGGCACTCTCCTCCATGACGATGGTCCCGCTAATACCGTCAGCCGCGGCGAACATGTCACCATCGCCCGTCGGGGTCGCAAACATGGCGTCGTCGCCGACTGCCTCCGGGCTGGGCAGGGTCAGTACCAGGTTGTACTGGGTACGGTCAGTGGCCCCAGGGGAATCGATCCAGGGCATGTTGCCCTTCAGCGCAAAGTCCTTGCCGTCGCAGGTTGCGGTCAGGTCCATGAACCAGCTATCGGTCTGATAGGCGAAAGCCATGCTGCCCCGCCAGGTGCAGCCCTTGTCGCTGGCGAAGCCTGCGGAGGGGATGAAGAGGTCGGGTAGCTCCACCGTATCGACCCGGTTATCCACCAGGCCGCCGCCCTCCACCACCTGCGCTTGCAAGCGCTTGAGGATGGCCGCCTTGAGCATTCCCGCGGTGGGCGAGGGGTTCTCCGGCTTGAGTTGGATGACACCGTTCAGATTGGCGGTGGATGCCGGCACCTTGCCGACCGGCAGGTAGTTGACCGCCACCTTGGACATATCCGTCGCCCCATCGGGCTGGACCATGTAGCCTCCGGAATACTGGGTGCGCGGGAACTGCTGGGACGGGTCACGGGGGTTGACGATGGTCCCGTTACCGCTGACGGCGCACTCCTCATTGGCCTTGACCAGGCCGCCCAGGGCGCTTCTACCCGCGCTGCACTCGATGCCGAAAGCGGTAATCACCTGGGCATCGGAAACGGTGATAGTGAACTTGTCATGCTGCTTGGGGTCCCGGAGCGACGGCATATTGGCATCGCCGCTGAAGGTCACCGCGGCCGGGGCCTCGGCGGTTGCCAAGGTTGATACGGTCAGGAGGCTCAGCAGGGTTGCGGCCAGAACGGTTCGGGTGTGGGAGTGATGCATGCGTTCGGTTCCTCTCATGGGTTATCGGCAGGCCGACCGGATGGTCTGGCGCACCGGTTTGGGACTACGGGACGGTGGCAGGATCGAGCTTGTCTTGATACAGCACCTTGGCGGTTCAGTCCAGAAGCCATGCGGTAAATGGTCTTTGAGTGGGCCCTTGACCTCCACTGCGCCACGCGAACCCCGCGTCGCGCCGAGGTAGTCCCCCGACGCAAGCCATTGCCTAACTTGGCGGCAACCCGCTCACGTGTCGGCCCATCACCTAAGGAGCGCCACAATCCCGGCACTGGCATAATCGGCGCGAAGCCCCAATCCCCAGTATCCGGCAAGAGGAATCCCCATGAACGAGACCGCAATCACACCAGCCCAGGATGTCCAGGCCGAGGTCGTCGTCCTCGGCGCCGGCCCCGGCGGCTATACCGCCGCCTTCCGCGCCGCGGACCTCGGCAAGAGCGTGGTCCTGATCGAGCGCGACACGAACCTGGGCGGGGTCTGCCTGAATGTGGGCTGCATCCCCTCCAAGGCCCTGCTGCACGCCGCGGCCATCCTCACCGAGGCGCGCGAGATGGCCCACCTGGGCATTACCTTTGGCGAGCCGCAGATCGACATCGACAAGCTGCGCGCCAACAAGGACAAGGTGGTAGCCAAGCTCACCGGCGGCCTGGCTGCCATGGCCAAGCAGCGCAAGGTGCGTGTGGTGCAGGGCACGGGCCGCTTCGAAGCCCCGAACCGCATCGGCGTCGAGACCCGCGAGGGCCACGTCAATGTGCTGTTCGACCACGCCATCATCGCTTGCGGCTCGACCCCGGTACGTATCCCCGGTTTCCCCCACGAGGACCCGCGGGTGCTGGACTCCACCGGCGCCTTGGAACTGGCCTCCATCCCCGAGCGACTGCTCATCCTGGGCGGCGGCATCATCGGGCTGGAGATGGCCACGGTCTATCAGGCCCTGGGCAGCCACATCGACGTGGTGGAGTTACAGGACCAGCTCATCCCAGGCTGCGACCCGGACCTGGTGCGGGTCCTACAGAAGGTGGTCGGCAAGCGCTACGACAATATCTGGCTTGGGACCAAGGTCACCGGCATGAGCGCCGGCCCCGAGGGGATCAAGGTCAGCCTGGAGGGCAAGAAGGCACCGGCGGAGGCAACCTACGACAAAGTGCTGGTGGCCGTGGGTCGGCGCCCCAACGGCAAGCTCATCGACGCCGACAAGGCCGGAGTAATGGTGGACGAACGCGGTTTCATCCCGGTCGACGGGCACATGCGGACCAATGTGCCGAACATCTTTGCCATCGGCGACGTGGTGGGCAACCCCATGCTGGCCCACAAGGCGACCCACGAGGCCAAGGTGGCGGCGGAGGTCATTGCGGGGCTCCCTGCCCTGTTCGACCCTATGACCATCCCCTCGGTGGCCTACACGGACCCGGAGGTCGCATGGATGGGCCTGACCGAGACCCAGGCCAAGGCCGATGGTATTGCCTACGAGAAGGGGGTCTTCCCCTGGGCCGCCAGCGGGCGCGCGCTCGGCAGCGGGCGCGACGAGGGCTTCACCAAGCTGCTGTTCGACCCGGAGACCAAGCGAATCCTGGGTGCCGGCATCATCGGCGTGAATGCCGGGGAATTGATCGGTGAGACGGTGCTGGCCCTGGAGATGGGCGCGGACTACGAGGACATCGGGCTGACCATCCACCCCCACCCGACACTGAACGAGACCATCGGCTTGGCCGCCGAGATGGCCCACGGGTCCATCACCGACCTGATCCCGCCGAAGAAGCGAGGCTGAGCCCGCCGGTTGTCCCGGTCCGTCGTCGTCTGATGGCGAGTCTCCGGTTCAGGCACAGGCCCGAACCGGTTTCTCATCAACCAAGGACCGCAAAGTCCGCCTTGCCGGCCCCGCAGACCGGACACATCCAGTCGTCCGGGATGTCCTCCCACGGCGTACCGGGGGCGATACCGCCGTCCGGGTCGCCCTCGACGGGGTCATAGACATAGCCACAGGTGGCGCATTCGTAGCGCACCCCGGCAGCTGCCGGGGCCTGCTCAGGCTCGGGTTGAGTCTCAACCTCGGCGGACAACAGGTCGGGCATCCGCTTGGCCAGCGCCTGTTGCTCACGGGTCCTGGCGCCGGCCAGGGCGAAGCCCAACTCGGTGCCGTCCGCTGCACGGAAGAGCGCCCGCGCCTCCCCGTCGCCCAGATCCAGCTCCCAGGCACCCTCGGTCCCCTGGGGTGGCGGGCAGACCACCAGGGGTAGCGCCGGGGTCTTGACCACCACCGGCAGGGCCGGCAGTTGCAGGGGCGTCGCCTCTCCGCTGAGGGTTGCGGCCAGGGCTCGGGCCTGGGCCAGGAGGGGCGCGATGTAGGGCAAGGGCCCGGCGGGGGTCTCGGCGCAGTCGCCAAGGGCATAGATGGACGGGTCCGAGGTCCGCAGCAGTCGGTCCGTGAGGATACCTGCGCGCACGTCCAGACCGGCTTCGGCGGCGAGACTAGTCCGCGGGGTCAGGCCAACGGCGGACAGGGCGTGGTCGAAGGATACCCGGGTGCCGTCGCTCAACTCGGCCACCCAGCCGTCGCCCTCGGCGACGTAGCGAGCGACGCTTCGGCCGAGGTAGGGCGTGCAGCCGATCTGCCCCAGTGCACCGGACAACATGGCCCCGAGCGGCTCCGGGAGCAGGCGGGCCAGGGGCCAGGGGGCCGGGTCCACCAGGGCCACCTCGAACCCGGCACCGGCCAGGTCGTTGGCGAACTCGCACCCGATCAGTCCGGCCCCGATGAGCAGGACCCGCCCGCCGTCGCCGATATGCCCCCGCCACACCCGGTAGGCATCCAGGTCGTTGACCGTGGCAATGGGAACCCCCTCCGACCCCGCGGCGGGGAAGATCCTAGGGTCGGCCCCAAGGGCCAGGACCAGCCGATCATAGGTGAGGGTGTCGCGTCCATCGGCGGTCTCCAGTGCCAGGCTGCGGGCGCCGCGATCAATAGCCAACACCCTGATGCGGGTGCGGATCTCGATGTCCAGCTCCCGCGCCTGCTCTGTCGCCGCCTTTTGCACCAGGTCCTCCGGCGACTGCTGCCGGGCCAGCGCCGTGGACAGCATGGGCTTGGCGTAGACCTCCCCGCCGTCGGCGGTGATCAGTACCACAGGGACAGCCGGGGCGCGCCGACGCAACTCCTTGGCGAGGGCATAGCCGGCCAGACCGCTGCCGACGATGACGATAGGGGTCCGAGCGGTGTGTGGCTGCGGCACGGCCGGGGCATGGGGCACCCCAACCGGCTCGAAGGCATCCTTGCCGGCCCCACACACCGGGCACATCCAGTCGTCCGGGATGTCCTGCCACGGGGTCCCCGGGGCGATGCCGCCGTCCGGGTCACCGAGGGCCGGGTCATAGACCCAGCCGCAGGTATTACAAACTTGGGAACCGGCTGTATCGGTCATGATCCACACCCCAGTGTTGGACGCTAGTCGATGAGCATGAACTTCTCGCCCTTGGCCTTGCACACCGGGCACTCGTCCGGCGCATCGCCGATGACGGTGTGACCGCAGACGGGGCACACCCGAACTGCCGCGTCGGGCAGGTCCGCCCCAGCCTTGGTCGCCTCCAGGGCCTGATTGAAGAGCCCATAGTGGACCTTCTCCACCTCCAGTGCGTACTTCATGGACATCGTCGCCCGTCGCTCGCCTTCAGCCTCTGCGGTGACCAACATGGGCGGATACATCTCTTCGAACTCATACTTCTCCCCTGCCGCGGCCTCTTCCAGGTTCTCGATCGTCCCGTGCACCCCGTCCATGGCCCTGAGGTGGGCATGGGCATGAACGGTCTCGGCGGCGGCGACCGCCCGGAACAACTTGGCAACCTGGGCAAAGCCGTCCTTCGCCGCGCGCTCCCCGTAGGCAAGGTACTTGCGGTTGGCCTGGCTCTCGCCGGCAAATGCCTCTTGAAGATTGTCTTTGGTACTCATGGTGCTGCTCTCTCTGTCGAAAGTCTGACGCAACAGGGGTTGCGCTCGGACCAAGACTAAACCCGACGGGAGAGTGGGCGACCTGACAAAACGCAATTTGCTCCAGGTCGGACGCAATGCTGAGCTGATCGATAGAAGTCCGCGCCTACTCCGGGCGCGGCTCTCGGCTCTTGTGCCAAAAATAGGCGATCAGCGCGTCGAGGTCCTGTTCCGACAGGTCGGCGTGATCGGGCATCTGGGTGTGCCGGTAGAGGGACGGATGTCGGATGAACGCCTTCACCAAATCGATGGACCTGTAGCTCAGGATGCTCATGGGGGCGTTGAGATCTGGACCGATGGCGCCGCCCTGACCGTTGATCGAGTGACAGCGCACGCAGCGCTGCTTGAACAGTGCGAACCCGCGAGACGCTGGGGAGTCAGGCGCAGCATCCTTGGGCGGCACATGCGGGTAGCGCTCGTCGAACTGGGCCAGTTGGACCAGCGCCAACTGCCAGGGCCAGGGGTAGCCGTGCTGGGTGGTCTGGTTGGCACCGGTCCACACCAGATAGAAGGGGGCCGGATTGGCCTGCATACGCCCCACCGGCTCCCAGTCCTCAACGTCCAGGTCGCGAAACACCAGGAAGCCGCCGTCCTGGGCGACCTGGGAGACGGGCGAAACGGCGCGGTAGCCGTCGATGGCCTGGAAGAAGATGTCCGCCTGGCCATCGTCCGCCCAGCCCGGCCCGAGCCCGAGCCGAAGCACGTCGTGCAGCGGGAAGGCGCGGTAGTGTTTCTGCTTCCCATATTCCGGGTCGAACAGACCGATGTCCTGGGCCTCGATGCGCGCGCTCAGTTCATCGAGATCGAAGCTTGCGACCGTCGTTGCGCCAACCGCAAATTCGAGCCGTGCCTCATCTGCCAGTGCCGAAGGTGCGGCCAGCACCAGAACCCACGCAAGCAAGAGCGAGAGTTGGCGCAGCCGTGTCCCGAACCCATGTCGGCCGGCGGTGGCTGCCGCCTGGCGGTGAAGGCCACATTGTTGGAGGGACCGGGTCTTCAGCGACGGACTCCTTTGGTCCTGAGCGGTTTCGACAAAACTGGTGGCGTGTTCCTCAGCGAGAGTACCTGGGTTCGCGTCAAAGAACACGCTCTGCTAGGGCGTCGGCGCAGCTCGGCCAGCTCTTGCCGCAGCCGGCGGGGGCTCAAACCACGGTCAGCGGCGACTCCAGACCCAACCTCCTCAGTGCGTGGCGACCCGACCAGCATAGGAACCCTCTGGGTACGACCGGGCGGTGCAGCTCGGCTTACAGGAGCGGCTCCTGGCTTGCAACCCGACCGCTGAACGCTATGATGCCTGGCTTTCCAGACGCACAGGGGGCTCGCATGGCCGCACAAACTCTAGACGGCAAGTCCATTTCGGCCGAGGTCCGCGGCGCTATCCGCACCAAGGTCGAGGCGCGCACGGCTCAGGGCCGACGCCCACCGGGTTTGGCAGTGGTCCTGATCGGCGCCAATCCGGCATCCGAGGTGTATGTGCGTAACAAGCGCAAGGCCTGCGAAGAGGTCGGCTTCTACTCTGAGCTGCACGAGCTCGCGGCCGACGCCCCGGCCGAGGCCCTGCTGAGCCTGATCGACACCCTCAATGCGGAGGAGCGCATCGACGGGATCCTGGTTCAGCTCCCACTCCCCGGACATATCGACGAGGAAGCGGTCATCGAGCGCATCCTGCCCACCAAGGACGTAGACGGCTTCCACCCCTACAACGTGGGCCGGCTGGCCCTGCGGATGCCCCTGCTTCGCCCCTGCACGCCCAAGGGCGTCATGACCCTGCTGGCACACACGGGCCGGCCTCTGGAGGGCCTCGACGCCGTCGTCATCGGTCAATCGAACATCGTCGGGCGCCCCATGGCCCTAGAGCTGTTGGCCGCCCGCTGTACCATCACCGTCTGCCATAGCCGCACCAAGGACCTGGCCGAAAAGGCGCGCGGAGCAGACATTCTGGTGGCCGCCGTGGGGCGGCCGCGGTTCGTGCCCGGGGACTGGGTGAAGGAGGGGGCGCTGTTGATCGATGTCGGTATCAACCGCCTGGAAGATGGGACCCTGGCCGGCGACCTGGACTTCGATACCTGTCGCGAGCGTGCGGCATGGATCACCCCGGTCCCGGGCGGGGTCGGGCCCATGACCATCGCAAGCTTGCTGGAAAACACCTTGCAGGCGGCCGAACTGCACACCGCGGCAATGTGTTAGACTCCCCCGGTTTTGTAGCCGGAATCCAAGCCAATCAGTCTCAATCCATGTCAAAAGAAGATTCAATCCAGATGGAAGGCACGGTCGTCGAGACCTTGCCCAATACCGTGTTCCGGGTGGAACTCGAGAACGGTCACGTCGTGACCGCCCACATCTCCGGAAAGATGCGCAAGCACTACATCCGCATCTTGACCGGAGACAAGGTCACGGTGGAGCTGACGCCCTACGACCTCACCAAGGGCCGCATCACCTACCGCGCCCGCTAAGCCAGCTCGACCCCGGCCCGCAGACCAAGCCGTCAGGCCGGTCCTCCCCGCTCACTGAGCACCCGACGCCGCCCCGAGCACCGCGGCGACGGATGGGCGGTTGCGCCATGATCAACGCGCTTTAGTGCACCTTGCGGTCGCTGAATTCAAAGGCGAGACTATCGTCCTTGACGTAGACCCGCACCGTGCCGCCACCAGCCAACTCCCCGAACAGGACCTCATTGGCCAACGGCTTCTTGATGTGATTCTGGATGACTCGCGCCATGGGTCTGGCGCCCATGCTTGGGTCATAGCCCCGTTCGGCGATCCAGGCACGGGCGTCCGCATCCACCACCAGGCCGACCTTCTTGTCGAGCAATTGCTGCTCCAGCTCAAAGATGAACTTGTCCACCACGCTGGCGATGGTCGGTGGCGCCAGGGAACCAAACTGCACCACGGCATCCAGGCGGTTGCGGAACTCGGGGCTAAAGAAGCGTTTGAGGGCCTCGACGCCATCGGTGGCGTGGTCCTGCTCGGTGAAGCCGATGGAGCGGCGACTGGTCTCGGAGGCCCCGGCGTTGGTGGTCATCACCAATACCACGTTGCGGAAATCGGCCTTGCGCCCGTTGTTGTCCGTGAGGGTACCGTGATCCATGACCTGGAGCAGCAGGTTGAAGACGTCCGGATGGGCCTTCTCGATCTCGTCGAGTAGCAACACTGCATGGGGGTGCTTGTTGATCTCCTCGGTCAGGAGCCCGCCCTGGTCGAAGCCGACATAACCGGGCGGGGCGCCGATCAGGCGCGAGACGGTGTGGCGCTCCATGTACTCGGACATATCGAAGCGGATCAGCTCCATGCTGAGAACACGGGCCAACTGCCTAGTCAGCTCGGTCTTGCCAACGCCTGTAGGGCCGGTGAACAGGAAGGAGCCGATGGGTTTCTCTTCATGCCCCAGCCCGGAGCGATTCATGCGGATGGCCGAGGTCAAGGCATCGATGGCCTCGTCCTGGCCATACACCACCATCTTGAGGTCCCGATCCAGACTACGCAGGGCCTCGGTGTCGGAGGTGGAGACACGCTTGGGCGGGATGCGCGCCATCTTGGCGATGATCGCCTCCACGTCGCCCACATCGATACGCTTCTTGCGCTTATCCGCCGGTCGCAGCTGAACATGGGCGCCCGCCTCGTCGATGACGTCGATGGCCTTGTCCGGTAGGTGGCGGTCATTGATGTACTTGGCGGAGAGTTCCGCCGCGGAGCGCAGGGCGGGCTGGGTATAGGTGACCTGGTGGTGCTCCTCGAAGCGGGACTTGAGCCCCTTGAGGATCTCCACGGTCTCCTCTACCGAAGGCTCGTTGACGTCGATCTTCTGGAAGCGCCGCGCCAAGGCCCGGTCCTTCTCGAAAATGCCCCGGTACTCCTGATAGGTGGTGGAGCCTATGCAACGCAGCTCGCCGGAGGCGAGGAAGGGCTTGATCAGGTTCGAGGCATCCATGACCCCGCCGGAGGCCGAGCCGGCACCGATGATGGTGTGGATCTCGTCGATAAACAGAATGGCATGGGGCTGACGGCGTAACTGGGCCAGCACCGCCTTGAGCCGCTTCTCGAAGTCGCCGCGATACTTGGTCCCGGCCACCAGCCCGCCCAGATCCAGTGAGTAGATCACCGCATCGGCGAGGACCTCAGGCACCTGCTTATCGACGATCTTCTTTGCCAAACCCTCAGCGATGGCGGTCTTGCCCACGCCCGCCTCGCCGACGAACAGCGGGTTGTTCTTGCGCCGTCGGCAGAGGATCTGCAGGGTGCGCTCGATCTCCGGGCCGCGACCGATCAGTGGGTCGATACGACCGCGCTCCGCCAAGGCGTTGAGGTTGGAGGCGAAGGCCTCCAGGGGCGAGGGAGCCTCCTTCTCCCCCTGACCGGCCTCCTCGCCCTCCGCACCCTGGGACTCGTCCTCCGGATTCTCGCCAGGCACCTTGGAGATGCCGTGGGAGATGAAGTTGACCACGTCCAGACGGGTGATGTCCTGCTGGTTGAGCAGGTAGACCGCCTGGGAGTCCTGTTCGCTAAACAGGGCCACCAGGACATTGGCCCCGGTCACCTCCTTCTTGCCGGCGGACTGAACGTGGAAGACCGCCCGCTGCAAGACGCGCTGGAAGCCCAGGGTCGGCTGGGTCTCCCGGTTGTTATCGCCCTGGATGAGCGGGGTGGTCTCGTCGATGAAGGTGCCGACCTCCCGACGCAGCCGCGGCGCATCGAGACCGCAGGCACGCAACACCCGCGCCGCGGTGGGATTGTCCAGGAGCGACAGCAGCAGGTGCTCGACGGTCATGTACTCATGGCGTTTGGCGCGGGCCTCTTTGAAGGCCTGATTCAGCGAGAATTCGAGCTCTTTGCTAAGCATGATGGCCCTAAGCCCTTTGACGAGGTAAAGACAGGTGGACGCCGGGGGTCACGGCACTCACGCCTCTTCCATGGTGCACATCAGCGGATGCTGGTGCGTTTGTGCATATTCCGTGACCTGCGCGACCTTGGTCTCCGCAATGTCGCGGGTAAAGACGCCGCAGACGCCAACGCCCCTGGTATGCACGTGGAGCATGATCTGGGTCGCCTTGTCGCGCGACATGGCGAAGAAGGTCTCCAAGACCTGCACGACGAACTCCATCGGGGTGTAGTCGTCGTTGAGGAGCAGCACCTTGAACATGGGGGGGCGCTTGAGCCTAGGCCGCGCCTCTTCCACCGAAGGTCCGGATTCCTGATGTTCGTTTGGGTCCTGCGTACTCATAGATAGTCGAGTCTAGCCAAAAACGGGGGACGTCGTCCGGCTACAAGGTGGCGACGAATTCACGCCCCGCAAGTCGAATTATGGACCGGCGAGGCCCCCCGCACCGGTATCTTCCCCTACCGCCAGGGGGCAGGGCTCGATAAGTATCTGCTAAAACTGGAATTTGACCAACGAAATCAGACCACTATACTTGGCCCCGAGGCGTTCGCCGCCGAACTCGGGGAGCGGCGCCCGACAACGAAGAAACGACTGCTACCAAAATACAAGATGGACTCGCGGAGGAGTGCCAATGAACACCGGTATTGTCAAGTGGTTCAACAATGCCAAGGGGTATGGGTTCGTCAAGCCCGACGGGCGCGAAGAGGACGTCTTCGTCCATTACTCGGCCATCACCATGGATGGCTACAAGACGCTGAAAGAAGGGCAGAAGGTCGAATTCGAGATCACTGAGGGCCCCAAGGGGCTGCACGCGGCTCAGGTGAGTCGGGCGCTGTAGACCGATCTCGCGATCGCTCTACCAAGTTTTCCAGAGGCGCCCCTCGCGGGGCGCGTCAGGCCGCTGGTCCCCGACCCAGCGGCCTTTTTTTGTGCCTACATCTTTGCGATCAGTGCCTCGCCAAACTCCGAACAACTGAGCTTGGTGGCCCCGTCCATGAGCCGCTCCAAGTCGTAGGTCACAGTCTTGGCGGCAATCGCTCCCTCGACACCCTTCACGATGAGGTCGGCCGCCTCGGTCCAACCCAGGTGCCGCAGCATCATCTCCGCCGACAGGATCAGCGAGCTGGGGTTGACCATATCCTTGCCGGCATACTTCGGCGCGGTGCCGTGGGTCGCCTCGAACATGGCGATCGAGTCCGACAAGTTGGCCCCGGGGGCCATGCCGATACCGCCGACCTGGGCTGCCAGGGCGTCGGAGATGTAATCGCCGTTGAGGTTGAGGGTGGCGATGACCGAGTACTCCTTGGGTCGCAGCAGGATCTGCTGCAGGAAGGCGTCGGCGATCACGTCCTTGACCACGATCTCGCGCCCGGTCTTGGGGTTCTTGAAGCTGCACCAGGGCCCGCCGCCGATCTCGGTGGCGCCGAACTCCTCCTTGGCGAGGTCATAGCCCCACTGCTTGAAGGCCCCCTCGGTGAACTTCATGATGTTGCCCTTGTGGACCAGGGTCAGCGAGGGGCGGTCGTTGTCGATGGTGTACTGGAGCGCCTTGCGCACCAGCCGCTTGGTGCCATCCTCGGAGACCGGCTTGATACCGATGCCGGAGCACTCCGGGAAGCGGATCTTCGTCACCCCCATCTCCTGCTGGAGGAAGGCGATGACCTTCTGAGCCTCGGGCGAGCGGGCCTGCCACTCGATGCCGGCATAGATGTCCTCCGAGTTCTCGCGGAAGATCACCATGTCGGTGTACTCAGGCTCCTTGAGCGGCGACGGGGTACCGCTGAAGTAGCGCACCGGACGCAGGCAGACGTAGAGGTCCAGTTCCTGGCGCAGGGTCACGTTGAGGGAACGGATGCCCCCGCCCACCGGGGTGGTCAGGGGACCCTTGATCGAGACCACGAAGTCCTTCACCGCGGCCATGGTCTCCGCCGGGAGCCAGACGTCCTCGCCATAGAGGCGGGTGGACTTCTCGCCGGCATAGATCTCCATCCAGCGAATCTGCCGCTGGCTGGCGTAGGCCTTGGCCACCGCCGCATCCACCACCTGGATCATCACCGGGGAGATGTCGATGCCGATGCCGTCCCCCTCGATATAGGGGATGATCGGGTTGTCCGGGACCGTCAGGGAAAAGTCGGCGTTCACCTGGATCTTGGCGCCATCGGCGGGGGGCTGAATCTTGTCGTAGGCCATGCTGGGTCCTGTATCGTGGGGCTGAGAAGCGCAGAGTCTACCACTGCAAAACCGGGCGGGGTAAAGCCCGCCCGGCAGGGCACCGGATCGGTGCGAGAGGGCCCGATCCTGGTGCACAAATCGGCTCCTTTACCAGCAAGTTTCGGGAGATATGCGCGATTGGCCAGGTTGGTGCTCTTCAACAAGCCCTTCGGCGTCCTCACCCAATTCCGCGGCGGACCTGGGGAGCGGACCCTAGCGGACTATATCCCCCTGCCCGGCTTCTACCCCGCCGGGCGGCGCTGATCGAGGCACCGCCCGGCACTCCCAGCCCCGGCAGGCCCTATAATCCGGGCTCGGCCTCTGGCCCCTGCTCGTGCGGGCGGCCAGGCCCCAACCCTACGCCCAAGCACATTCAGGAGGCATCTATGGCAGGCGCAGACATCGGTCTCATCGGCTTGGCGGTCATGGGCCAAAACCTAGCTCTCAACATGGATGACCACGGCTTTCGGGTCGCGGTATTCAATCGCACCACCAGCAAGGTCGACGCCTTTCTCGCCGGGCCTGCCGCCGGGACCCAGATCGTCGGCACCCATTCCCTCGAGGAACTCGTCGGTGCTCTGAGCGTGCCGCGCAAGGTCATGCTCATGGTCCGCGCCGGAGAGGTCGTGGACCAGTTCATCGAGGACCTTGTACCCCTGCTCGCCCCGGGCGACGTGATCATCGACGGGGGTAACTCCCACTTCCCGGACAGCACCAGGCGCACCCAGATGCTGGCGGCAGAGGGCATCCTGTTCGTCGGGACCGGGGTCTCCGGCGGCGAGGAAGGGGCGCGTCACGGCCCCTCCATCATGCCCGGCGGCAACCCCGCAGCCTGGCCCCTGGTTCAAGACATCTTTCAGGCCATCTGCGCCCATGTAGACGGCATCCCGTGCTGCCACTGGGTGGGTCCCGACGGCGCCGGCCACTACGTCAAGATGGTCCACAACGGCATCGAATACGGCGACATGCAGCTCATCGCCGAGGCCTACGCCCTGATGCGCCAAGGGCTTGACCTCTCGGTGGCAGAAATCCAGGCCATCTTCGCCCGCTGGAACACCGGCGTACTGGACTCCTACCTGATCGAGATCACCGGCCACATCCTCTCCATGCGCGACACCGATGGCGAGGCTCTGATCGACAAGATCCAAGACAAGGCGGCGCAAAAGGGCACCGGCAAGTGGACCGGCATCAACGCCCTGGACCTCGGTGTACCCCTGACGCTCATCGGCGAGGCCGTCTTCGCCCGCTGCCTCTCAGCCATGAAGGACGAGCGGGTACGCGCCTCGCTGGTCCTCGCTGAGGAGCGTCTGAACTTCGACGTGGACACCGACGCCTTCGTGGACCACATCCGCGACGCCCTCTATGCGGCCAAGATCTGTTCCTACGCTCAGGGCTACATGCTGATGCGCGAGGCTGCGCGGGAATACGGCTGGCACATCGAGATGGGTGATGTCGCCCTGATGTGGCGTGGCGGCTGCATCATCCGCAGTCGTTTTCTCGGCGACATCAAGGCCGCCTACGACCGGGATCCAACCCTGGAAAACCTGCTCCAGGACACATTCTTCCGCGGCGAGCTCGCCACAGCCCTGCACGGCTGGCGCAAGACCGCCGCCATGTCCGTCAGCCTGGGCATCCCCGCCCCGGCGATCACCTCCGCCCTGTCCTTCTATGACGGCTATCGCAGCGCGCGCCTACCGGCAGACCTGATCCAGGCCCAACGAGACTACTTCGGCGCCCACACCTACGAGCGCGTGGACGGCGCACCCGGCGAGCGCTTCCACACCGACTGGACCGGCAGCGGCGGCCCGGCGGCCTCGACCGACTACCAGGTTTGAAATCAGCCAATGCGCTTGCGTCCCGGCGCTCTGCGCCCCGGAGAGGCCGCGGCGCGGAGCGCCGGCCGATACATTCCACCGCAGGAGCAGTGGGACGAGTAATTAACCTTCTATGCGTCGCCGCAGGACCGGGCGTTCTTGGTCTCCCAGATACTGTTCCGCAGCCGCAACCGGGTGGGCCAACTGCGTCCCGAGGACCTTCCCGACAGGCCGCACCGGTACTTCGAGACCGCAGGACGCATCGACCTGGTCTCCTACGAGGGCAAGCGCACGGACCTGTTCGGGCACTCCTACTTCACGACCAATCCGCAGGTCAGCTCCGATCTGATGGAATTGACCCGATACGGCAAACAGTTGGGCGAGCCGGGGCAAGAGCTGTTCAAGACCGGGCGGGCGACCTGGCGGTTCCCGGTCAACGGGGACAAATAACGATAGAGGAGGCTGTATGGACTGGCCCGAAGACGAATGTCATCTCCGCTGAGTGCCATGATCGTCCTCTTGCGCCTGAGCGCTTCCGAAGCACGCCGAAGGCGATCCCAGAATGGGAGCTTCATGATGACGACAGTCCTCCCCGTAGCCGCCATTCACAGACGCATCGGTCTATTTGATCTCAGGATTTGCGGCTGCGACACCCATCGTCTGACTCAAAAGACGTCTGCGCAGAATCCTTCGCGCCGCGAAACTGGGTGGGTTATCGTGTTTCGAACACTTCGATTAGGCGCTCGACTGCGCTGCACTCCACTGAACGTGATCGAACGGAGAATCCTAGCGATGAGTAACGCTGCGCCGGCCTATCGTGGGGTACGGATGCCAACTGCGGTGTTGGTCAGTAACTGGCCAGGCTTCATCCGGGGTGGCGTGGTTGCGGCAGATCTAAAAGGCCGCCGACCCCGCACCTTTCCCCTAGGGATTCGACGAACCAAACACCTCTCCACCGACTGACCGAGACGAAGTATGGCGCGACTAGTGCTTGAGGTCTGGATTGCATCGCTGAGGCGTATCGGGCCGACATGGCGGTCGCTGCTGAGCGTCAATCTCGTCTATGCGGCGCTCGGCATTCTCGTGCTGTTACCCCTGACCGGTGTCGTCGGGAGGTTCCTGATCGGCTTGTCGGGCCGACCGGTGCTGTCCGATCAGGACATCGCGTCCTTTTTTTCTGACCCCGGTCGGCGCCGCCTCCCTGACCCTCTTCGCCGCCATCCTGATTGCCATCCAGGCGCTGGCTCAGGCGTCCATGATGCACATCGGTCGCGGGGCTTGGCTCACTGGCTCGCCGACCCTTGCATCGCTCCAGTTCGCGGCACACCGGGCAGTGCCCATCCTTGATTTCTCGGTGCGGCTGGTCGCGCGGCTGATCGTCATCACGGCGCCCTTCCTCGGCGCGAGCGCGCTGGCGGCCTGGCTGCTGATCAGCGGATACGACATCAACTACTATCTCGCGCTCAGACCGAGCGAATTCTGGTTGGCGCTGCTCATCGTCGGCGCTCTGATGCTGCTCATGTCCATCCTGGTCGCACGCAAGCTCATCGGCTGGTCACTCGCGCTACCGCTGATGCTCTTCGCGGAGACCGCGCCCGGACGCGCCTTTGCCGAGAGCGAGCGCCTGACGCGGCCGGGGCGGCGGCTTGTACTCTGGGTCCTGATCCTCTGGACTGTGGTCTCCCTGCTGCTCGGCGCGGCGGTCCTCTGGGTCTTCCTGCGCTCTGCCAATTGGATCGTCCCGCACTTCCACGACCAGCCGGGGCTGATGATCCTCGTCCTCGGCGGTCTGGTGGCGCTGTGGGCCTGCCTGAGCTTTCTGCTTGGCATCTTCAACTCGGCAACCTTCGCCTTCTCGATCCTGGGCTTGGGCGAGCGGCTCGGGGTGCCGCCCGGGCAGCCCGATGACGTGGCGGTGCGCGCGACGCACGGACGGCTTGGGCCGAGGATGGGCTGGCACGCCCTGGCCGCGATCCTGGTCGCGGCCGTCGTCGTCGCTGCCGGGACAGGCTATTGGTTGCTCCAGGGCATCCAGGTTGACGATCAAGTCAGGATCGTGGCGCACCGCGGCGCCGCGGGCAAGGCGCCGGAAAACACGCTGGCGTCGGTTCGCCAGGCCATCGAGGACGGCACCGACTGGGTCGAGATCGATGTCCAGGAGACCCGCGATGGAGAGGTCGTGGTGGTCCATGACAGTGACTTCATGAAGCTGGCGGGCGTCGATCTGAAGGTCTGGGATGCCTCCATGGACCAACTCGGCGCCATCGACGTCGGCGCCTGGTTCGGGCCTGCCTTCCGCGGGGAGCGGGTGCCGACGCTGCGCCAAGTGCTCGAGTTGGCACGCGGCAAGGTGGGGGTCGTCATCGAGCTCAAGTACTACGGACACGACCAGCAGCTCGAGCAACGCGTGGTCGACCGCGTCGAGGCGGCCGGCATGGCGTCCGAGGTCGTCATCATGTCGCTCGATTACGCAGCGATTCAGAAGATCCGAGCGCTCAGGCCCGACTGGACCATCGGCCTGCTGTCGGCCAAGGTCATCGGAGATCTGACCCGGCTGGATGCGGATTTCTTCGCTGTCAACCAGGGCATGGCCTCGGCCAGTCTGGTGCGCCGGGCGCGTGCGCTGGGGAAGCAGGTCTACGTCTGGACCCTAAACGACCCGGTCTCCATGTGGCGCATGATGTCGCTCGGCGTGGCGGGCGTCATCACCGACGAGCCGGCATTGGCGCGCGCCGTTCTGGAGAAACGCGCCGAACTGAGTCCGGTCGAGCGGCTACTGGTACAGACCGCGCTCCTGTTCGGCCAACCCATCCCCATGCGGGTCTATCGGGACGGTCACCCTGAGCGCTCCGTTCCCGGTTCGCTTGCGCCCGGCGCGGGGCATCTGAACCGTGTCCGAGCGGCTCGGGCGTTCACGGAAGATCGCGATCCGCTCCGGACTCGCCTCCGGACGCTTGCTCGTTCTCAAGCGCCTTCTTCGTGATGGACTGGTAGAGTCCGATGGCACGCGTATAGATGTCCTGCAGGTCCGGCCGCTCGCTCACGAGGCGCTTGATCTCTTCCGAGTCCACGAGGACGTCGTTGAGGTGGGCGATATCGGTCTCGTCGAGTCGCTCTCCGCGGTCGACCTTCGCCTTGATATCCAGTGCCCTTGGGAGCCTGAACTTTTCGAACCGGTCGAGAAGCGCGATGGCTACCCCTTGCTGGTGCGAGATGTCGGCCATGCTGTCCTGTGCTCCGAGTGATGTCGAAGATCGCGGTCGGGGCCGCGGTGCGGTGCGGATGATCGGCGCCTCATCTCCCACACGCCAGCGCCTGGCGCGGGAAGTGCGAATCTAGTGGTTACGATGGCACCGTCACAGCCTGGACCCACCAGATCCCCTCGCAGTATGCGCCGATGGCGCGATCGGAGGAGAAGCGAACGGGCTTTCGCTTCCGGCGGTCGCGGTGGGGATCGTGTCGAAGTTCTGCCGCCATCGAAGGAGAAGAGCCCCGGCGCGACCGGGGCCAGCTTTGTCTCGCCATGACGACCATATCCGCCACAGTCCGCCTCGCGCTTCCGTCGAAGAGCATCGATGAGCGGGAATCCCGGCGCTGTCGCTGCAATATTGGCGACCTCCGCCCAACACCCCATGACATCGGCTAAGGGTTCGACCTTTTCAAGGCTGGTGGCGACACTGGCGTGGGGGCGATGGTCGTCAGTGCGACTCTGCACATCTTCCGCGTCGTCCCAAGACCCCGGGTTGTTTCCAAGTGTATTGCGTCACGAACTTCCAGGATTGGCCTACCTCGCCGCTGGCTACATATCCCGCATTGCGGGA
>CAWJRN010000031.1:0-88223 GCA_963845265.1 uncultured Gammaproteobacteria bacterium
CGACTGCGGTCTGTCGCCGCTACCCGCCGTGGGCATCGCAACCCGTGTAGCGAGCATCACCGCGTCGACACGTGATCCACCAACACCGAAACTTGTCCGTAGACTGTCGGCCCGTCAGACGACGCCTCCGTGTCCTGGCCCTGCCCGATGCGTCAGACCGGCGGCATCGGCATGGGGTTGCTGTCTGGGATATGGGTATGTAAACACCCCTTCTACTGCCGGCTAGGCTATAGGCATGCCTATATCCCCCTGGAGCCCCAAGCATGTCCACCACCCAAGCGCGCACCCGAGCAACCGCAGCATGGCGAGCCCGAAAGGCACTGGAGGCGCTACAGGTACAAGTGCCCGCAGACATTCTCGTCAAGCTGGACGCCCTGGTTCAGGCCCGTGGCGTCACTGGCCGTGCTGCACTTCTGGCTGAACTGATTCATGCCGCCCACGAGGTCCTGGATTGCCCTGCAAGGCCGGTGCCCCAGGTCCCCGAGGTATCCGCGCCTGCCGGGCTCAAACGGTGGGACTGAGGGCTGGGCATACCAGAACACCACCTGGGCGCGGCAGGGGCCTTCCCGGTCAATTTCATAAGCGAAACGACAGAGATACAGACACGCACAACGCAGGGCTGGCAGGCCGCGCAGGATCGGATCAGGGGCGAGGCGAACGCCAGGTGGGCTGAGGCGGCAAGTGGTCACGAGTTCAGGGGTAACCAGCATTTCGAAACTGGTGAGGTAGTAAAGCCTCAATGTGAGGCTCGACCAGCAAAGCACCCAAGCAAACCAGCGGACAAATCCGGCAAGGCATCCACCGCCAAAGCCAAACGCATCGGGGTATCCCGCGCCGCCGTCGAGCGGGCGCAGACCATCATCACCGCATCGCCGGAACTCGCTGAGCAGGTGAAGCAGGGCGCAGCCACGAGCTGGCCCGATTGCTGGTGGAGCTGGCCGGCTCACCGCGCACCCTCAGACCGACCACCTGGAGTCCAGCGATGTGCGGGGGGTTGCTGTCTGGCGGCACAGGCATGCAGACACCTGCCCCGCTGTCCCGTGGGACACTCATGGGACACTCACCAAAACATCACCCGACAAACGGTAGTACCTGATAGCATATCGCCACGCTGCAAACCCCTGGATTTCGTGCCGTGCCGTGTTGTGTAGTTCTGTAAGTTATTGATCTAGCAGGACTCAAAATCTGACGGTGGCAACACCGTGCCGGTTCGATTCCGGCCCTCGGTACCAACAGAAGCACGGGCCTGCAGCAATGCGGGCCCTTTTTTTTGGCTACGCCTGCGCTAGGTATTGGTCCGGCCGGGTGTGTTCGGGCTTGGTCTGTGGAAGACGCCGCATCGCGGCGGGGCGCCGCTCGCACGGCCCAAGCGGTCCCGAAGCTGGGTGCATATGCTCGGGTATATCGCACCGATGGTGCCGCATAATGCCAGCCGGTTGGACTAAGCGGATTTCCTGCTGACTATGGGCCAGGGTTTCATCAATAACGGTATGCAGCCAAGCATCTTGCTCGTGCGCGGCTGTCTTTTGCTCGAATCCAGCGAGTCCTATCTGGGGGTCAAGGCCTGGATGCGCAACATCTTGGACAACCCTCGCTCCCCGTCCAAGCGCTATTTCGACCTGGGTATGATTGTGCTGGTGCTGGCGAGCGTCGCGCTGCTGGTGTACTCGGTGGAAAACCCGATAGATCCATGGATGGAGTGGTTCGAGTACCTGGCGGTGTCCGTGTTCGCCTTGGAGTACCTGGCACGCGTGTGGATCGTAGGCGACATTCACCGGACCGTACTGGACTCCTACCGCCAGTCCGAATACCTGATGCTGCCTTTTCGGCCATGGGCGCCTCTGGGGGAAGTGGCGCGGCGCAAATGGGAGTATGTCACCAGCCCGCTGGCGATCATCGACCTGCTGGCCATCCTGCCCAGCTACCGCCCGGTCCGGCTGCTGCGCGTGTTCCTGCTGTTTCGGTTGTTCAAGCTGTTTCGGTACGCACGCAGCGTACACGGCATGGCCGAGGTGCTCTCGGAGCACCGCTTCGAGTTCTATACCCTGGCATTTTTCATGATCTTCGTGGTGTTGGCGGCGGCCAGCGCCATCTACGTGCTTGAGGGAGGCATTCCGGGTGGCTCCATCGATACGCTGTTCGACGCCATCTACTGGAGCATGGTGACCCTTTCCACCGTCGGCTACGGAGACATCACGCCGCAGACGCCCGAGGGTCGGGTGGTAGCCTTCGCACTCATCGTAGCGGGTATCGGTGTGGTCGCCTTCTCCACCTCCATCGTGGTGGCAGCATTCCAGGAAAAGCTGGGAGATCTGCGCGAGTACCGGGTGCTCTCCGAGCTGGAGCGCGGCCGCCGCTACACGGTCCTCTGTGGATTCGGCGAGGTCGGGCAGGTGGTGGCCGCCAAGCTGTATGAGGCCCGCCAGCGATTCGTCATTCTGGAACCGGACGCAGACAAGGTGCGGTTGGCGGCCAAGCGCGGGTACCTGGCGGTCTGCGGCGACGCGGCAGATAACGAGCTGCTGGAGGCGCTGGGGGTTCGGGACCGTACCCACACCCTGGTGTGTGTCACAGACGACGATGTCAAGAACGTGTTTATCACCGTGAGCGCCCGGCGCATGAACGAGGGCCTGCGCATCATCGCCGGCGCCCGGACCAAGGAAGTGACGCGCAAGCTGACCCTGGCGGGGGCGAACCACGTCGTCTCCCCGTCCGAGATCGTCGGCCTGATGGGGGCGGAATACGTCGGTCGGCCGGCCGCCTTCGAGGCCATTTACGGCATCATGCGCGGCGAACGGGACATCGCCCTGGAAGCGGTGCGGGTGGAAAAAAACGCCCCGGTGTGCGACCTCAGCGTCGCGGAAGTGGACTTCCCTCGGCGCAAGCTGCTGTTGTTCGGGGTGATCACCGCCAGGGAGTGGACCGCAGAGATTGTGGATCTGCTGTATCCGCTCGAGGACGAGTTCTGCTTCGCCTTCAAACCACCACCGGACTTTCGAATTCAGCAAGGAGACGTGCTGGTGGTCTTCGGTTATGAGATGAGCCTCGTGCATTTCCGGCGCGAGTTGGGGGCCGGCCTCTTTCGGTCTGGGCTGCGCTGACGTGGCGGTTCGCGGCATCGCCCTTTTCGGTTTCGACCGGGCCGCGGTGGAGGTGGCGTCCTATCTGCGCACCGGGGACTACCGGCTCGTCATCATCGACGATCACCCGGAGAACCTGGAAAAGGCTCGCAACGCCGGATTCGAGACCGCCGAGCTGGACTTCCGCGACGACGCTGAGTTGGCCAAACTAGGTCTCGGGGAAACCATCGATACCGTCTTCTGCCTGTTTCCAGACGACGCGGAGAACGTCTTTCTGACCCTGTCCGCGCGCGCCCTGGCCCCCAGCATCCGCATCTTCAGTATCGCCCATCGCCGTGGGGCCGTGCCCAACCTAAAGGCCGCGGGGGCGGACAAGGTCGTGGAGACCCAGGACATCAGCGGGTTGCGGATCTGGGACATCATGACCCGGCCGTTGGTGACCGCGATTCTGGATCGCACCCTGTTCGGTCAGGCCAACTTGAACATCGCCGAGGTGCCGGTGCCGGAGGGCTCTCCACTGGTCGGCAAACCCATTCCGGAGCTAGACCTGGAAAGACACTACGACCTGATCCTGCTGGGCGTGGTGGACCGGGAGCAAGCCCAGCATTTCGTCTACAGCCAGGCGACCAGGGAGATCCGCCTAGAGGCTGGCGATGTCCTGATGGTCATCGGACCAGCAGACGCCATCGGCGACTTGCAGCGCAATTTGTCCCCCGGCGGCACCATGGGTCCCCCGCAGGACCAACGGCAGCCATAGGGGGCCTGCGATATCCGCAGGCATCCGCTGCCGAGCAGCACGTTTTGGAGGCACGACGGTTGCAAAGGGATGCCCCCGCGCCATACTCAGTGTAGGTATGACAACCAACCAAGGAGGCTCGCCATGTTCCTCAAACACAATTCCACCGGAAAGCTGGTCGAGGTCCTGAGTATTCGCGACCTGTTCAACCCCATGCACCCTACCCTGGTCGGGCGCTACCACGCGGGTGAGGAGCTTCAGGACCCGGAGCAGTTCGCCAAGGTCGATCTGGTCTTCTGTTCCAATGAATCCCTGCCGCGCTGCTGGACCGATGTCCACTACCGCGACAACGAGACCCAGCGCAGCTGACCCACAGGCCCTGGGGCGCACTCCCCCAGGGCTGTGCAGTCGGCTATAGTCTCGGGCGCCGATGACCCCATCGGCGCCCGCTTCGTGTACGGCCCCTCCACCTACCGATCTGAATCAAGGAACCCCCATGAGCGAATCTAAACTGCGCGGCCCCCAGGACGCCGTCAAGACCGTCGAACACCCAGTCGCCGATGTCGCCAATGCCGCACGCCTGGCGGCGGATATCCCGGAGCACCCCGAGGTCCTGGCACGGCTGCACAATCGCCACGTTCTCTCGGCCAGAGACCTGGACCCTGAGCTCCTGCTCCAGGTGCTGCGCCTGGCCGCGCACTACGAGTCCCAGGCCCGCCCCGATGCCTGCCCCCTGGCGGGACGCATCCTCACCAGCATCTTCATCCATGGCGCCCTGAGCGAGACCCGCTTCTCCTTCGCCAGCGCCTGGTTGCGCCTGGGTGGGAGCATCCTCGACTTCGAGGAGTCCCCGTCCCGCCCCACGGGAGACCGTTACGGCCCGGACGAGCTGGCCGAGCTGTGTAGCAACTACGGCGATATCGCCGTGCTGCGCACCTCCGACAGCGAGTCCCTGGAGCCGATGGTCGATCACTTCCGGGTCCCGGTCATTAACGCCGGCAACGGCGACGACGAGCACCCGACCAACGCTATGGCGGACCTCTACACCCTGCTCAAGTGGCGCCCGGACCTGCTCGCGGAGAACCCGGAGCACCCCCTGACCATCGCCATCTCCGGCGACCCGGCGCGCACCCGGACCGTCCGCAGCTTCCTGATGTTACTCGCCAAATTCCCAAAGATGGTGAAGCGGGTCCTGGTCATGGATCGGCTCTCCCAGCCGTTCAAGCCGGGGCAGCGGGAGGCCCTGGAGCGGGCCGGGCTCAAGGTGGAATTGGGTTCGGAGATCATGCCCAACGAGACCATCATGGGCGGCTACAAGAAGATCCTGCCCGAGACGGACGTGATCTATGTCCATCATCTGGTGGCCCTGCGCGCGCCCCGCATGAATTTCATCGAGGGCATCGCCTTCCTGCGCCCGGACGCCATGGTCCTGTGCCCGGAGCTGCCCGGCCAGACCTTCGGCGACTACCTCAACCAGTCCCAGCACAACGCGTACTTCGCTCAGGCACGCGGGGCTACCTACCTGCGCATGGCCTTGTTTTGCAGCATTATGGGGAAAGAGGCTTAAGGTATCCCCAACAGCTTGTGGCTCTGGATACTCAGGCGCCAGGTGGGATGGGCCTTGCAGTAGTCGATGGCCGCCAGCGTATTGGCGGCCAGGTCGGGGCCGTCCATGGGTTGCAGCAGGTGGTGGGTGAAGGCGAGCCCGGCGAACCGCTCAGGCATGGCCTCGGGCTGTGGATAGACCAGTTTTAACTCGTCACCGCTGGTCTGGACCAGAGGCGCAGCGGCCTTGGGGCTAACGCACAGCCAGTCGATGCCCGGCAGGGCCGGGCGAGTACCGTTGGTCTCCACGGCGATCTCGAACCCCTGGGCATGCAGGGCCGCGATCAGCTTGGGGTCGAGCTGGAGCAGTGGCTCCCCGCCGGTGCAAACGACAAATGGCCGACCCTCTGCGGCGGGCCAGGCGGCTCCGATGTGCCGAGCAAGGTCCTCGGCGCTGCGAAAGCGTCCACCACCCGGGCCGTCAGTGCCGCGGAAGTCGGTGTCGCAAAAGGTGCAGATCGCCCGGCCGCGGTCCTGCTCGCGCCCGGACCAGAGGTTGCATCCGGCGAAGCGGCAGAACACCGCCGGCCGACCGGCCTGGGCCCCTTCGCCCTGGAGGGTGTAGAAGACCTCTTTGACGCTGTAGCTGCGCGGCATGTCCCGGTTGACTCAGGTAGGCAGGGCCGGCCCCAACTCCCCCCAGCACAGCACGGCCCCGCAGCCCGGGGTCTGGTGCAGGTCGATGCGGTCGAGGGCCGGGAGGGCGTCGCCCAGGGCGATGCGCATCCATTGGGTCAGGCGCCCCGGGTCCGGCTGCTCCAGGCCCTCCAGTTCGTCGAGACGGTAGTGGTCCAGGCGCCGGTAGACGGGTCGGAACAGGGCCTTGACGTCGCCGTAGTCCACCGTCCAGCCCAGCACCTCGTCCAGCGGCGCGGTCAGGTGCAGCCGCAGCAGATAGCTGTGGCCGTGCAGGCGTCGGCGCGGGTCGCCCTCGGGGGCCTCGGTCAGGCGCAGGGCGCTCTCGAAGCGCTGCTCCTTCCAGATGCGGTAATGCGTGCCGTCGAAGTGGCAACCGGCGGTGGCGGTCTCGTAGACCGTGACCCAGGACAGGGCCGGCAGCTCCGGCTTGAGCCGGTCCCAGATCCAGTGCGAGAGGTGCTCGCTGGTGGGATTCTCCAGCCCCGGGATGTCGTTGAGGCAGGCGTGATCCAGCTCGGCGTGGAGCGGGGCCCAGAGGGCGTCGAGCTGATCGAAGTCGAGCCCCATGTCCAGGCCCCCGCCGGGGTCCCATCCGGGGTTCCGACCTGGGTCCCGTCCCGGGTCCGACGCCCGTTGCGGACCGCTCAGGTCCTGGTCGGCGTGCAGGATGACCTCGAAGCCGTGGCCGTGCATGCGCCCGCAGGGGTGGCCTTCGGGGACCCTCGGCAGGCGATGGGCGGATTCGAAGCGGAAGCGGCGCCAGAGGTGGGCGTGATCGCCTCCGTCCAGGTCCGCCCCCTGGTCCCTGGTGCTCTGGATGCCGATGGACTCGATACCCGGCACGCCGGCCCTGGCCCGTACCCAGCGGGCGAGATTCTCATCCGTGGGGATGTCCAGGTGGGCATTGAGGTCGGCGTAGTCCAGGGGGGCGACGGCGGCATTCAATGCCGCGCCCAGGGCCTGGGTCTCGCCGCCCGGGAAGGGTGCCCAACCCATGGGCAGCTCGGCCCGCACCCGTGCCCAGAAGCTGTGCCCGTGCAGGTCGCGACAGCGGTGCCCGGCGGGCAGGATCTGCACCCGCCGCGCGGCCTCGAAGGGGGCCGCGGCCACATGGAAGAGGCGCGGAGTCATGGGTGCATGGCGAAGCGCACCAGCAAGGGGTCCGGGAGCCCAGCCTCGGCAAAACCCTTGGCGCGCAGTTGGCAGGAGTCGCAGGAGCCGCAGGGACGGCCTTCTGGACCGGGGTCATAGCAACTGCTGGTCAGCCCGTAGTCCAAACCATGTGCTTGGCCCTGGCGGATGATCTCCGCCTTGGTCATGCGGATCAGGGGGGCGTGGATGCGCATGCGCCGATGGCCCTCGACCCCAGCCCTGGTCGCCAGGTTGGCCAACTGTTCGAAGGCGGCGATGAACTCCGGGCGGCAGTCCGGGTAACCGGAATAATCCAGGGCGTTGACGCCGATGAAGATGTCCTGCGCCCCCAGCGTCTCGGCCCAGGCCAGGGCGAAGGACAGGAACACGGTGTTGCGCGCCGGGACATAGGTGACCGGGATACCGGCGCCCATGTCCTCGGCACCGCGCCCCTTGGGCACGGCGATGTCGGCGGTCAGGGCCGAACCGCCGAAGCGGCGCAGGTCGATGTCCACCACGACGTGCTCCGCCACCCCTTGGGCCGCAGCAACCCGGGCAGCAGACTCCAACTCGATGCCGTGGCGCTGTCCGTAGCGGAAGGACAGGGCATAGGGGGTGAAGCCGGCGGCCTTGGCCAAGGCCAGGGCCGTGGCCGAATCCAGCCCGCCGCTGAGCAGGACGACTGCGTTGGCCATCGGAGCGCTCAGTCCCAGTTCAGGGCCCCGCCGGTCTGGTACTCGGTGACCCGGGTCTCGAAGAAGTTCTTCTCCTTCTTGAGATCGAGCACCTCTGACATCCAGGGGAAGGGGTTGGTGGCCCCCGGGTACTGCTCCGGCAGGCCGATCTGGGCGCAGCGGCGGTTGGCGATGAACTGGAGATATTCCTCGAACATGGGCGCGTTGAGGCCCAAGACCCCGCGGGGCATGGTGTCGAAGGCGTACTGGGCCTCCATGGCCACGGCATCGCGAATCATCTCCACCAGATCCTGCTTGAGGGCGGCCGTCCACAGGTGCGGGTTCTCGATCTTGATCTGGTTGATGACGTCGATGCCGAAGTTCATGTGCATGGACTCATCGCGCAGGATGTACTGGAACTGCTCGGCGGTCCCGGTCATCTTGTTGCGCCGCCCCATGCTCAGGATCTGCACGAAGCCGACGTAGAAGAAGATGCCCTCGAAGATCACGTAGAAGGCGACCAGCTCGCGCAAGAGTTTCTGGTCGTTCTCAGGGGTACCGGTATTGAAGTGGGGGTCGGCCAGGTACTGGGTGTACGGCAGGGCCCACTCGGCCTTGCGCGCCACCGACGGCACCTCGCGGTACATATTGAAGATCTCGCCCTCGTCCAGGCCCAGGCTCTCCACCACATACTGGTAGGCGTGGGTGTGCAGGGCCTCCTCGAAGGACTGGCGCAGCAGGTACTGGCGGCACTCGGGGTTGGAGATGTGGCGATAAACGGCCAGCACCAGGTTGTTGGCCACCAGGGAGTCTGCGGTGGAGAAAAAGCCCAGATTGCGCTTGATAACGGTGCGCTCGTCCTCCGTCAGGCCGTTGGGGTCCTTCCACAAGGCGATATCCGCGTTCATGTTGATCTCCTGCGGCATCCAGTGGTTGGCGCAGGCATCCAGGTACTTCTGCCAGGCCCAGTCGTACTTGAAGGGCACGAGCTGGTTGAGGTCGGCGCGGCAGTTGATGATCTTCTTGTCGTCCACCCGCACCCGACCGGCGCCCATCTCCAGGGACTCCAGCCCGGTGGCCCCACCTTCGGCCTCATCGAAGACGTGGTCGGCCGGAGCCGGGGCGACGGCCGCGGGTGCCAGTTTCGGGGCCTGCTCAGGCGCCTGCTTAGGATCAGGGCTCACCACAGTGGCAGCCCCGGCGGTGGCCATCAGGTCCGCATTCCCGACCACCCCCTGCCCCGGGCGCACATGCCGGGCGGTGTCATGGGGATGGATGGCGATGGACGCGGCGGCCTGCGTGGGGACCGAATCGCTATCCAGGACTTCAGGGTCCGAGGGCTCGTCGAACAGGGCAGCGGGAGGCGGGGGCATGCTCGGCGCACCGGACTGGGCTGCGCCCCGCGCGCTGGGCTTGGCAAGAGCGGCAAGGGGATCGTCCCAGTTCAGCATGGCGTCTGCTCCTCAGGTGTTGAAACGGCGCTCCGATCGGCGCCTGGTTCGCTATGGTGGCGGTGGTCAGGTCGGGCCTGGGCATCAACGGCAGGGCCCTGGCGTGGTCGCTATTGTAGGGGATGATCGGCGGATGTCCAGGGGCCAGACGCACTACATCTTGGGCCTAAATTCGGCCGTCAAGCACAATATGTAGTAAATACAAGGCCTGACCCGCCCGTAACCGATCCGGGTGTCGCGGTGTCCGGCGAGGCCGCAAAGCCCGGCAAGATTGGGCTCCAAGGGCAGTCTCATGGCACCCGGACGGCCAAGGGTCGGCCCGACGGCCACGGGAGTCAAGGCGGGTATAATCCGCTCCCCACCCACGGCAGTCTTCGGCGGTACCTCCATGGCAGTCACACCCGTTTCCGGTCTCTCGTATCTGGTCAAAGGGTTGGGGTTGATCACCAGGCCCGGGCTGCGACGCTTCGTAGCGATCCCGCTGCTGATCAACATTCTGGTCTTTGCCGGCGCCATCTGGGGCGGGGTCACCTGGTTCGAGGGCTTCATCGCCTGGGGACAGGAGCGGGTCCCCAGTTGGCTCCAGTGGTTGGAGTGGCTGCTGTGGCCGATCTTCGTTCTAACCCTGCTGGTCCTGATCTTCTATACGTTCGGGATGGTGGCGAACCTGATCGCCTCCCCCTTCAACGCCCTGTTGGCAGAAAAGGTCGAGCTCCACCTCACCGGGCAGCCCTTGGACCAGGGCGGCGGCATCGCCAAGGCCATGCGTGACCTCATCCCTACCCTGTTCGACGAGCTGCGCAAGGTGGCCTACGCCCTGCTCTGGGCCGTCCCCTTCCTGATCCTGTTCCTGATTCCCGGGGTCAACCTGGCCGCGCCGGTGCTGTGGTTTCTCTACACGGCCTGGATGCTCACCTTCCAATACGTGGATTACCCCATGGGCAACCATGGCTACAAATTCACTGCCATCCGTGCGCGCTTACGTGGGCGACGCCTGCTGGGGCTTGGCTTCGGGGCCGCCACGGCGGGGATGACGCTCGTTCCCGTGCTCAACTTCGTGGTCATGCCCGCCGCCGTCGCCGGTGCCACGGCCCTGTGGGTCCGGGAGCTTCGGGAAGCCGAGCAGTCATGATCTGGCTGGGAGAAGAAAGGAACCCGACACTTTTTTCATCGTGCCCAACCCAATCGCTCCGCACCCAACTGCCAGCTTGGCGCCGCGCTTCCGGTCCGGCAACTTCAACCTCGGGCTGACGCGGAACCAGACCATGCCGCATCTCTGGGAGCTCGGGCGCGGGCTGGGCTCCGAGGTCCGTGTCGTCACCCTGGCGCCATCGCCAAGGTCACCCTGTTTCCCTCTGTCCTGGCCTATGTCATCTGAAACCGCGCCGTCGCGCAGCTGGGGGCGAACGGCACCGGCCAGTTTTGCCGATTACACCGCCCGGAGACGGTGAAAGAATGCTGCGTAGGCTGGGTTGAGGTACGAAACCCAGCGTATCGCGACCCGCAACCCATTGATTGCTGGGTTTCGCAAGCTCAACCCAGCCTACCCGGTCCGCCTGATGATGCGGTTTCAGCAATACTTATCCAGTCTGTCGGCGGTGTAACCATCCTCCGGCGCTCTGCGCCCCCTGCAGTCCGAGGCGCAGAGCGCCTGGCGTTCCGTTCCACCGCTGGAGCGGTGGAACGAGGGACAACGCTCCCATCACCGTGGCGACGGCGGTGCGCCTGCACCTGACCCGCCGCTTGATGGGAGCCGCTTAGCGCGCGGAGTTTCGCAGACGCCGACGGGGCGGCACGCCGTCGTTTTCTTTCGAACGCCAACGTACTAAATTGGGTGCCCATGAGCACCGGCCTTGCCACCGCGCAACAAGTCGGACGCTGTGCGCAGGGATGGGCAACGAATCTGCTCGCTCCGAGCTCACGCAATTGGTCAAAGGTTGAATGAACAACATGAACGGAAAACCCGTCGTCCTGGTGACACGCCGCCTGCCGCAAGCCGTCGAAGATCGCCTCCGGCGCGACTACGACGCCCGTTTGAATGACGCCGACGAGATCTATTCCAGCGATCGGCTCGTCGAGCTTGCCTCCGATGCCGCCGCTGTCATTCCCTGCCACACGGAGAAGCTCACTGCGGATGTCATCGCCCGTTTGCCGGAGAGTGTGCGGGCGATCTGCAGCTTCTCGGTCGGCTACGACCACATCGACCTGGCCGCGGCCAAGGCGCGCGGCATCCTGGTGACCAATACGCCGGAGGTCCTCAACAATGCGACCGCCGAGGTCGCCATGCTGCTGCTGCTGGGGGCGGCGCGGCGCGCCCATGAGGGCACGCGCATGATCCGGACAGACACCTGGGCCGATTGGAGTGCGATCGGTCAGCTCGGGATCGAGGTGACGGGGAAACGCCTCGGCATCATCGGCATGGGTCGGGTCGGCCAGATCCTGGCGAAGCGGGCGCGCGGTTTCGACATGGAGATCCATTACTACAATCGGCATCGCCTGCCGCCGGAGCTCGAGATGGGGGCGATCTTCCATGAGGACCTGCGCCAAATGCTGCCGCAGTGCGATTTTGTATCCATTCACTGCCCGGCGACGGCCGAGACCCATCATCTGCTCAATGCCGAGCGGATCGCACTGCTGCCGGACGGAGCGGTCGTGGTCAATACCGCCCGCGGCGCCGTGGTGGATGACGATGCGCTGATCGCGGCCTTGTCCTCGGGCAAGCTGTTTGCGGCGGGGCTCGACGTGTTCAACGGCGAGCCGAACATCGATCCCAGGTACCGGGAGCTGGACAACACCTTCCTGTTGCCGCACGTCGGCAGTGCCACGCGCGAGACCCGCGATGCCATGGGCTTCCGCGCCCTGGACAATCTGGATGCGATCATGGCAGCCAGGGAGCCGCGGGACCGATTGGTCTGAAGCGACTGAGAACTGCGGGTATGGGCTATTCCTTGCGGTCGCCCTTGCCCGGTGCGCGCAGAGCGCTCCAGAAGTCGTAGATCGCCAGCACCGAAACGAAGGTGACCACGACGATCAGGTCCGGCTCCGGAACGAAGACGACCACGACCCCGAGGAAGGCCATAAACGTCGCGAGGCCCAGAATCGCCATGATCTTGTCTATCACTTGTCGTACCTCTTCATTGATCGCTGAACGCCGTCAGGCCCCGGCCGTTAGAGTCGCCGCCACCCAGCGCGCGGTGCGCAGCAGGCGCCCGTCGTTGCCACGCCGGCCGATCAGCTGCACACCCACCGGAAGGCCGTTCGCCCCCGTCAGCAGGGGGAGGGTCACCGCCGGTGTGCCCAGCAAGGACCACAGGACGTTGAAGGACGCGCTGCCGGTGCTCTGAAGACCGGCTGGAGCCTGGCCCGGCGCGGCCGGCGTGACGATGGCGTCGTAGCGGTCGAACACCTCGTCCAGCCCGGCATAGAGAGTATCGCGCCAGTCGAGGGCCGATAGGTAGTCGGCGGCCGTGATGGAGCGCCCCTCCTCGATCGCGGCCCGCGTCTCGTCCGCAAGCCGGGCCGCCCCGCGGTCGTAGTAATGGCGCAGGTTATGCGCGATCTCGGCCATCATGATGCGCCGATGTGCCGTGGCCCCTTCGGCGAAAACCGCCGGCAGCTCGAACTCGTCACAGCGCACCCCGAGCGCCTCGACCAGCTCCGCGAACCCCTCGGCACAATCGGCTTCGACGCCGGACCAGGCGGGCGTCTTGATGAACGCCAGCTGCGGCGTGACGGGGGGCTCCGACAGAGCGGTATCCAGCAGGCGTGGTGGCGGCGCCGGGACCGTGTCGGGATCGGCCGGGTCGTAACCTGCCAGGACATCGGCGAGCAGAGCGGCATCCTCGACCGTGCGCCCGAATGTCCCGACCGTGTCGAGGTGCCGCGAGGTGCGCAGCACGCCCGAACGCGGGATCAGCCCGAAGCTCGGCTTGAAGCCGACGACGCCGCAGAACGACGCCGGGCGGATCACCGACCCGCCGGTCTGGGTGCCGATCGCCAGCGGCACCATGCCGCTCGCCACCGCCGCCGCGGAGCCCGACGAGGAGCCTCCCGGCGTGCGTTCGGGATCATGCGGGTTACGCGTCTTCGCCGGCGCGAGATAGGCGCATTCGGTGGTGACGGTCTTGCCGAGGACGACCGCTCCGGCGGCACGCAGGCGCGCAACCAGCCAGGCATCCTGGGTCGGTTGCCGGCCGTTGTCTATTGCGTTGCCGTTCTCGGTCGGCAGGTCCCGGGTGTCGACGATGTCCTTGAGGCCGACCGGCAGCCCGTGCAACGGCCCAATGGGCCGACCCGCGCGGCGACGCGCATCCAGCGCCTCGGCCTGGGAGAGGGCGTAAGGGGGATCGAGATGAGCCCACGCCTGGACGGCTTGGTCGCGTGCGGCGACCCGCCGCAGGCAAGCCGTCGTCAGCTCGACGGCGCTGATCGCGCCATTCGCGAGGCGCTCACGCGCGGCCAGGGCCGTCAAGTCGGAAAGGTCCAGCATGTCGTTGCTCATCGCCACTCAGCGCCCGTACACCAGGTCGGGCAGCCAGTAAATGAGATTCGGGAAGTTGTACATGACGACCATTGCGAACAACACCATCCCGAGGTACGGATAGCTGCCCTTGAAGATGTCCACCAACTGCACGTGGGGCGGCGCAATCCCCTTCAGGTAATAGGCCGACATCGCCATCGGCGGCGTCAGGAAGGACGTTTGCAGGTTGAGCGCAACCAGGATGCCGAAGAACAGCGGATCGATGCCGAAATGCGGCAGCAGGGGCAGGAAGATCGGCACGAAGATGATGATGATCTCGGACCATTCCAGTGGCCAGCCAAGCAGGAAGATGATGACCTGGGCCATGATGAGGAACATGACCGGTGACATATCCAGACTGGTGACGAACTCCGTGATGATCTGCTCGCCACCCAGATAGGAGAACACGGATGAGAAGGTCCAGGAGCCGACGAACAGCCAGCAGACCATGGCCGTCGTGCGTAGCGTCAAGTAGGCGGACTCGCGCAGACGCTGCCAGGTGAAGGCCCGATAGATGAAGGTGAGCAGCAGACCGCCGAGGGCGCCGACGGCCGCCGCCTCCGAGGGCGTCGCGAGACCGAACAGAATGGCGCCCAGCACCGCCAGGATCAGGAAGGCCAGCGGGAAGAAGGAGGTCAGCAGTTGGATGAAGATGGCGCCGCCCGAGATATCGCCGATCTCTTCGCGCGTTGGCTTCGGCGCCAAATGAGGTTGCAGCATCGAGCGGACGACGACATAGACAACGTAAAGCCCCGCCAGCGCGAGTCCGGGCAACAAAGCGCCGGCGTACAGCTTGACGATCGACACGCCCGAAGCGGCCGCGTAGACGATCAGCATGATCGACGGCGGGATCAGAATGCCGAGCGTACCCCCGGCGCAGATGACGCCGGCGGCCAAGCTGGTGTCATAGCGTGCCTTGAGCATCGCGGGGAACGCGAGCAGCCCCATCAGGGTCACGACCGCCCCCACGATACCGGTCGCGGTCGCGAACAGGGTGCAGGTGATCAGGGCGGCCACGGCCATCGACCCGGGGACGCGCCGGGCGGCAATATTCAGCGTGTGAAACAGGCGGGCGACGATGTTGGCACGCTCGACGATATAGCCCATAAACAGGAACAGGGGCACCGCCGTCAGCACGTCGTTCGACATGACCGAATAGGTCTGGTTGATGAACAGGTCGAAGATCCTGTTGTTGAACAGGCCATCGATCCACAATTGGATTTGCGTCCACTGGTCCGCATCGACCGCCACCGCCTTGTCATAGGCGCGCCACATCCGCGATGGGTCGAAATAGGCGTAGTAACCGAAACCGATGCCCATCGCCATCAGTGTGAAGGCGATCGGAAAGCCGAGCAGGATGATGATCAGGAAGATCGCGAGCATCAAGAGCGCGATGATCGGGTCGGACATGGGTCAGTTCCCCCGCAGGTCGGTATATTCTTCTTTTAATCCGCGCGCATCGTCGCGGGCGGCCCCTGCTACGAAATTGGTGCGCTCACGCGCCAGCCGCACTTCGGTCTCCTCGATATCTTCGGCGGCAGCCACCCACTCGCCGGTCCGGATGCAAATCACGCAGCGGAAGACCTGGGCGATGCCTTGGATCAGCAGCAGAATGCCGGCCGCAACGATGACGGTCTTGAACTGAAAAATGGGGATGCCCGCCGGGCTGTTGACACTGACCTCCATGTATCTCCAGGACCGTTCCGCATACTTCCAGCCGGAGATGATCAGTGCGAGCACGCCGGGGAAGAAGAACAGGAAGTAGAGCACCAGCTCCACGCGCGCTTGGGTGCGCGGCCGCCACAGGCGGTAGAGGAAGTCGCCGCGCACATGACCGCCACGCGATAGGGTGTAGGCCCCACCCATCATGAACAGGGTCCCGTAAGTGATGTAGGACAGGTCGAATGCCCAGCTCGTCGGCGCGTTAAAGCCATAACGTGCGACGACCTCATAGCCGACGCCGATAGCCATGACCAGGATGAGCCAGGCGAAGGCCTTGCCGAACCAGCCCGACAGCCGGTCCGCAAACTGTATGTAACCGAGCATCCGATATCCCCTAGGCGAAACTGCCGATGGTTCTCATGGACCGCGGACGGCATCCAAAGGGACACCGTCCGCGGTAGATGGGGCGCGGTCCGGTCAGAGCTTCAGCTTGCCCGGGAAGTAGTGGTTATACGCCAGGGCGTAGTCCGGCGCGTTCATCAGCTCGTAGTACACGACGCGCTGGACCCAGGCGCGCTGGCTGTCGAGGACCTTCTTGATGAACGGGTCCTTCTCCAGCTCCGGAATGATGCCATCCCAGGCCTTGAGTTCTGCATCCAGGATATCCTGCGACGTACGCTCGACCTTCACGCCATCCTTCTCCTGCAACGTCTGCAGGTCCTTGGAGTAGTTGTCCATCGCCATCGCGGTATTTGACGTGCTGGCGGCCTCGACGCCGTACTTCAGGATTGCCTTCAGGTCGTCATCGAGGTCGTCGAAGAAGTCCTTGTTGAACAGGAACTCGAAGCTCTCGCTGGCCTGGTGGTAGGACGAGAGGTAGTAGTACTTTGCCACGTCCTGGGCGCCGAAACGCATGTCCGACGACGGGTTGTTGAACTCGAAGGCATCGATCACGCCGCGCTCCATGGCCGGGACGATCTCGCCGCCCGGCAGCTGGGCGACGCTCATGCCCATTTTCTGCATCAGGTCGGCGGCGAGGCCCACGGTGCGGTACTTGAGACCATTCAGCTCCGCGGCCGTCGTGACCGGCTTCTTGAACCAACCCAGCGGCTGGGCGAACATCGGGAAGCCGAGGAAGCCGTAGATGTTCATCTTCATGATGTCTTGGGTCAGCTCACGGTACAGCTCCGAGCCGCCACCGGTGTTGAACCAAGCCAGCATGGTCGTGGCGCTGCCGCCGAACACCGGTCCGGTGCCGAACAGTGAGGCGGCCTTGTGCTTGCCGTACCAGTACACCGGCACGGTATGCGCCGCGTCGAGCACGCCGTCGTTGACGGCATCCATGACCTGGAACGCCTGGACCACTGCGCCGGCCGGCAACAGGTCGATCTTCAAGCGGCCGCCGGACATGCGCTCGACCCGCTCCACGTACTGGCGGGCGAAATCCATCCAGATGTCGGATGCCGGCCAGGAGGTCTGCATCTTGACCACCTTCGGTGCGGCGGCGGTCACGACTGCCGGCGCGGCGAACGTGCCCGTTGCGACGCCCGCCGCAGCGGCAAGGCTGCCCTTCAGGAATCGACGTCTGCCAGCTTCTTGGCCCGTGCTGGGGTCTGCGGCTCCGGTGTCATGTTTTTCTTCGGTCATCAGTTCTGTTCTCCTGGTCTGGTGATGTTGCCGCAGTAGCGGCCCTGCCCTCCGAGGAGCCCATCCGAGCATGAACTCATCTCGTTCGGCCCCCTCGTGATCGTCGCTTTCTCCGGAGAGGTTCCCAACGGATCTCACCGCATGAGCGAACTCTTTGTGTTCGGCATTCGAAACATACTCCGCAGCGGTCTGCGGCTCAAACGCATCGTCCGAGGCCGGCCGAGTCCCGTCCGGCCTGGCAATGAGCGTCATCCGTGCACGCGCCCTCAGTCGCCGGTTGACGCATCGCTCGATTTGACATCGATCTTGACCCCGGCAACTTTTCCTCGCACAGCAGCAGGACGTGCGGCGCCTGTGCGACATCGGCTGGACCGCGGACAACTCCCGGACACCTCGCCTCCTTCAGGCCGCACAGGCGATGGTCAGCTCGACCGCCGCGCCGAGCGTATTGGCGACGATGCAGCCGCGCTCTGCGATCGTCACCAGCTTCTGCAACTGGTCCGGCGGTTCGCAACTCCCGCTCACCGTCATGTGGATGGCGACGTAGCGCGGCGGTGCATCGGCAAGCTCGCCGGCGATCTCCGCCTTGACGTCCCGCAGGACGATGTCGCGCGCCTTGGCGGCGGCCAGCAGGGTGCTCATGAAGCAGCCGCCGAGGCCCATTAGCAGCGCCTCGCCGCCCATCGGGCCCTTGTCCTGACCCCCCTTGGCCTCCGGCCGGTCGATGGTGAGCCGATGGTCGCGCGCCTCGGCCCTGGAGGCGGAGTGGTCGAGCTGTGTGACGCTGATGTGTACTGTAGGCATCTGGCGATTCCCCCGACGGGTGGTGGCGTTGGGACTATCGCGGTTCAGGCGATGTCGTGATTGGCGAGTAGCTCCAGGGCCTTCGCCATGGCGGAATGATCCAGCCCCGACCAGCCCTGCGCTGCGCAGGCGTTCAACAACTCCTGCGCGGTGGCCGTGTTGGGCAGGCTGACGCCGAGCGCCCGTGCGCCCGACAGGGCCAGGTTGAGGTCCTTCTGGTGCAGGTCGATGCGAAAGCCGGGGTCGAAGGTGCGCTTGATCATGCGCTCGCCGTGGACCTCGAGGATCTTGGAGCCGGCGAAGCCGCCCATCAGCGCCTCGCGCACCCGCGCCGGATCGACGCCGGCCTTGGAGGCGAACAGCAGGGCCTCGCCGACCGCCTCGATGGTGAGGGCGACGATGATCTGGTTGGCGACCTTGCAGGTCTGCCCGGCCCCGTTGTCGCCGACAAGTGTGATGTTCTTGCCCATGAGTTCGAGCAGCGGGCGGGCACGCCCGAAGGCCGCCTGTGTGCCGCCGACCATGATGGTGAGCGTAGCCGCCTTGGCACCGACCTCCCCCCCGGAGACCGGCGCGTCCAGGTAGTCGCAGCCGGCGGCCTCGATCCGCGCCGCGAACACCTTGGTCTCGATCGGCGAGATCGAGCTCATGTCGATCACCAGCTTCCCGGCGCTCAGGCCCTCGGCGACGCCCTGGTCACCGAACAGGGCATCGGCGACGTGCGGGGTGTCCGGCACCATCAGGATGACGACCTCGGCCCGCTCGGCCAGCTCGCGGCGGGTGGCGCACGACTTGCGCGCCGCTCGTCAGCAGCTCCTCGGGCAGCGGCGAGCGATGCCGGTAGAGCAACAGCTCATGGCCCCCGTCCTGCAGGTGTCTTGCCATGTGCCGACCCATGATGCCGGCGCCGATGAAGCCAATCTTGTTCATGTCGGGGGATGCTCCGTCGTCGGCCGGCCGCTCATTTCATGGTCGGCATGTGGAAATCGGCGCCGGCCCGAATACCGGTCGGCCAGCGCGAGGTGATGGTCTTCAGCTTGGTATAGAAATGCACGCCCTCCATGCCGTGCATGTGGATGTCGCCGAACAGCGAGCGCTTCCAGCCGCCGAAGCTGTGGAAGGCCATGGGCACCGGGATGGGCACGTTGACCCCAACCATGCCAACCTGCACGCGCGAGGCATAGGTGCGCGCGGTGTCGCCGTCGCGGGTGAAGATCGCCGTGCCGTTGCCGTATTCGTGGGCATCGACGAGCGCCAGGGCGCTCTCGAAATCGGGCATGCGCACGATGCACAGCACCGGGCCGAAGATCTCCTCCCGGTAGATGCGCATGTCGGCGGTGACCGCGTCGAACAGGCAGCCGCCTAGGTAGAAGCCGTCGGGGTGGCCGGGAACGGCGATGTTGCGGCCATCGACCACCAGCCTGGCGCCCTCGGCCACGCCCAGGTCCACGTAGCCGCGCACCTTCTCGTAATGTGCCCGGGTGACCAGGGGCCCCATCTCGGAGTCGGGGTCGCTCGCCGGACCGACCTTGAGCGCCGCCACCCGCGGCGCCAGCCGGTCGATCAGGGCGTCGGCGGTGTCGTCGCCAACAGCCACCGCCACCGAGATGGCCATGCAGCGCTCGCCGGCCGAGCCGTAGGCGGCGCCCATCAGGGCGTCGGCGGCCTGGTCCAGGTCCGCGTCCGGCATCACCACCATGTGGTTCTTGGCACCGCCCAGGGCCTGCACCCGTTTGCCGTGCTGGGTGCCGGTGCGATAGATGTATTCGGCCACCGCGGTCGAGCCGACGAAGCTCACCGCCGCCACGTCGGGATGGGTGAGCAGGGTGTCGACCGCGTCCTTGTCGCCGTTGACGACATTGAACACCCCCGCCGGTAGGCCGGCCTCCGTGAACAGCTCGGCGAGGCGCAGCGCGGTCGAGGGCACCCGCTCGGAGGTCTTGAGCACGAAGGTGTTGCCGCAGGCGATGGCCATCGGGAACATCCACATCGGGACCATGGCCGGGAAGTTGAACGGCGTGATGCCGGCGCACACGCCCACGGGCTGGCGCACCGAGTGACTGTCGACGTTGGTGCCGACGTTCTCCGAGAAGGTGCCCTTCAGCAGGTGCGGCGCACCACAGGCGAACTCGACCACCTCGATGCCCCGGGTCACCGAGCCGCGCGCGTCGTCGAGCACCTTGCCGTGCTCGGCGGACACCAGTTGCGCCAGCTCGTCCAGGTGCCGATCCAGCAGCTCCTTGAAGCGGAACAGCACCGCGGCACGCCGCAGCGGCGGGGTGTCGCGCCATGCAGGGAAGGCGGCGGCGGCCGCTTCGACCGCAGCGGCGGTCTCGGAGGCCGAGGCCAGCGGCACGCGTGCCTTGACGCTGCCATCGGCCGGGTCATAGACATCGCCATAGCGGCCGCTGGTTCCGGCGACGTGGACGCCGTTGACATAGTGAGATAGCGTCTTGCTCATGCAAGCTTCCTCAGATGGCGATAGGGCTTAGTCTATGGGGACTCGTTCCGGCCAAGTTTAAACACATGTAACTGTAGAGGTGGGGATCATGGCGAAGATTTCTTCGAGGGGCGAGATCGTGGAGACCAGCGGCGAGCTGCCCGAGGTGGGCAGTGCCGCCCCACCCTTTTCGCTGCGCAAGGCGGACCTGTCGGTGGTCACCCTGTCGGATTATCGCAGGCTCACGGTTGGTGCTGAACATCTTCCCCAGCATCGACACACCGACCTGCGCCAAGTCCGTGCGTCAGTTCAACGAGCGCGCGGCGAGCATGCCCAATACCAGGGTGCTGTGCGTGTCGGCCGATCTGCCCTTCGCGCTGAGCCGCTTCTGTGGCGCCGAGGGCATCGAAAACGTCGAGACTGCCTCGGTCTACCGAGCGCCCGAGTTCGGGCTGGACTACGGCGTCTACATGGCGGAGGGGCGTCTGGGTGGCCTGCTGGCCCGTGCCGTGGTCGTCATCGACGAGTCCGGTCAGGTGATCCACCGCGAGCTGGTGCCCGAGATCGCGCAGGAGCCCGACTACGAGGCGGTGATCGGCGCGCTGTAGTCTGGCGTGGGTCGGCGTCGCCTGGAAACGCGAAGCGAGCGTGACGCCTAAGAAGAGCAGTTCAGCCGCAAATGAACGCAAATGGACGCAAATAAACAAGGACTTAGTGTCGGGGCCCGGCTCACCCTGCGTGTGGCATCTGGGCTTTCCCTATGTTTTTGAACTATTTGCGTTCATTTGCGCGATTTGCGGCCGAATTACTTTTTCCAGGTGGACAGGCAGTGATTTTGGCCGCGAATGTCAACTCAGGCGGGCGATACAGCAGGCAACATAGGGTCCCAGCGGCTCGGCGCTGTCGTCGAAACGCCGAATCCTGGTGCTGAAACCCACGCGCGCGAGGATCTCGCTCAGTTCCCGGGTGGAGACCGGGTAATCCCGCTGCCGCATATGTGCAACCGTCGCCGCGGTACCTTCGGCATCACCGCCACGGCCAATGACGGCTCGCCCCATACGTTCCAGGTAGTCCCGGCGCCAGGCCGGCTCGCCGGAAGCGGTGTCTTCGGGGACGTCCAGCGTGGCGATTCCTGCGGTCGCAAGCCGTAAGGCATCGACCAATCGGAACGACTCGGCGGGGTTGTCCGGATTCACATCGGGCCGCCGGCGATACGCCGGAGCGTCCGGGCGGTAAACGTCGTGGCTGATGAGCAGCCCGTCAGCGGCGAGGAGCCCACGCAACTGCCTGGCGAGGTAGAGCAGTTCCTCCGGGTTGCCGTGATGAAGGTTCATGCCGCTGAAGATCAGGTCGTGCTCGCCGGAAATCCCGAGCGGGAGCAGGTCCCACGCATTGCCCTCCAGGACGCGGACGGCGCGGACATTGGCGGGAAACTCAAACCCGGTGGAGGCAAGCTCCACCTGGTCGGGATTGATGTCGACACCCGTGTACTCGAACGTCCGCTGGTGAAAGTTGGCCATCACCCCGGCGATCGCCATGGGCCACCCGCCGCAGGCCAGGTCCAACACCTTGATTGGTTTGTCGAGCGCGCGCCCTCGAAGCAGAAACGCAAGACCTTCTGTCGCAACCTCGGCCGCCTCCCGGTGAAGCAGCACGTTGCAATCCAGAAGGAACCGGTAATAACCACTGCGGCTGAACAGCTCTTCTCGGCGCATTCCGTCGTTCTCGGGTGAAAAGGGGCCTAGTTCGGGAAGGGGAAAAACCGGTTCTGCGCTGTCACCGTGCGAGTCGTGCCATCGGCACTCCTTGTGCCCCACCCGAATTCCGGCAGAATTCCGGGACTTCCCGTCATTTCTGGGCAATTCCGGGGGAGAGTTTACCTAGTTCGGGGTTGGAATTCCGCGCACAGCGGATGTAACTCGACTCGTGGACCTGGCCAGCATCCGCCGTCCACGGAACAATTGCGGAGACCGTACGGCCTGGCAAGGCCGGGGGTTCTAGCTGTGGGGATCCCGCCTGGGTCGTGCGCCGCGAGCCCGGTATCGAGCCTTGAGGCGCGGCCGGTAACGGGCGCATTGATCCGTAAGACGGACAAGGGTCTCCAGCGGCCAGAAAGCACACGCGACGCCGGAGCGTCGGGGTTTGCTCCCACGCTGGAGAGGCTGGGCAAGTATTCCCGTAGGATGGGTAGAGCGCAGCGAAACCCGTCGTTGTCAGGCACCTAAGCCGTTGAGTGCTGGGTTTCGCTGCGCTCAACCCAGCCTCTCGGATCGGGCGTGAGACCGGTCCCAGACGAATACTTGCCCATTCGCTGGAGCGTGGGACCCACGAGCTCCGCGAAGCAGTAGGTTCAACAGGCGGGCTGCGAACCGGGGCGTACCGCCCAGCCCCAGGAAAACCCCAACCCAGGTTCCAGAAGATCGGCATGGCAGCGGGACAGCACCCGACATATGATCGGCGCGCTGGCATAACGACATCATCACCACTGGAGACCCCACCATGCTCAAGACCCGACTGCTTGCCCTGCTGTTTACCCTCATGGTCGCCCTACCCGCCTTTGCCGCGGACAAGACCAAGGTGGTCTACCACCTCTCGGACCCGGACAAGGCCGCGTTCGTCCTCAACAATATCCGCAACCACATTGATGGTGTGGGCGGTCCCGCGAATGTGAAGATTGTCCTGGTCATGCATGGCCCGGTGGTCAAGTCCTTCACCGACATCGACGCCGTGGACAAGACCCGCAATGCGGTCAAGAAGTTGCAGGACGACGGCGTGGAGGTCGATGTGTGCGCCAACAGCCTGAAGTCCTTCGATCTCGCCATGGATGAGATGCTCCCGGGCCTGGTGGAGGCCACCCATGGCGGGGTGGTGCGCATCGCCGAGTTGCAGGGCGACGGCTACGTCTACATCCGGCCCTAAACCATGTCCCGCCGGGAGGTGATCGAGCCGTTCGTCCGTCGCCAGTTGGGCTGCACCTGCCCGGCGGAGGTCTTCGAGCGAATCGATGAAAGCCCGGTGCGGATGGCCGGGCTCACACACATCGGCAGGCGCATCGCCATCGGCGGACGCCTGCTGGTGTATGTGCTGGACACGGACGACGCAGATAGGGTCCTGGTACAGCTGCCCGATTGGCTGGCGGCGGGCCGCGCCGAGCGCGATGCCGCGGCCATGAACCGTCTGCGCCTGGTCGTGGTCACCAGCGACCCGGACGCCCTGGGTCCGGCGCTCAAGGCCCGCTTCGACGCCCTACCCGGGCGGGACGAGCGCACCCACCTTCATGTACTTCCCCGCTCGGCCGTCTCCGACCTATGAGGCCAGGACACTCGGCCGGTCACTTGGCCGACCGCACACACAGTTGTCGGCTGGATAAGCGTCGATGCAGCGACAACCGAGATGTTGTCGGAGGTTGAGCCAAACTCCCGAGGCCGAGGGAGCCCACGTAACGGCGCACCAGCTGATCCCAAAAGCACTGGTTCGAGGCATTGACCCCAGACAGATACAGTTGCCTTGACTCACCGGCTTGGCACCAGCCCTGGTATCTGTTAAATGGTTTGGTGGATACTGATCTACCCATCATTGGGGAGCCCCGCATGCCCGCCGCTAACCAAGACCGCCCCGGCGCTCTGATCGACCGCTTCGGTCGCCGCGTGACCTACCTGCGTATCTCGGTCACCGACCGTTGCGACTTCCGTTGCGTCTATTGCATGGAGCCGGACCAGCGCTTCACTCCCAGGGACGAGGTCCTGACCCTGGAGGAGATCCAGACCATCGTCAGCACCTTCGTCGGTCTGGGGGTGCGCAAGATCCGCCTCACCGGCGGCGAGCCCTTGGTGCGTCCGGGTGTGGCGGGCCTGATGCGCCATATCACCGCCCAACGGGGTCTGGATGAGTTGGTCATCACCACCAACGGCTCCCAACTCCCGGCCTTGGCCGAAGACATCCGCGCCGCCGGGGTGCGGCGCATCAACATCAGCCTCGACAGCCTGGATCCGGAGCGCTTCCGACGCATCACCCGCAAGGGCGACCTTGGCCGGGTCTTGGAGGGCATCGACGCCGCCATCGCCGCCGGCTTCGAGCGCATCAAGCTCAACGCCGTCATCCTGCGCGGGCGTAACCACGACGAGGTCCCGAACCTGGTCGCCTTCGCCGTGGCCAAGGGCATCAACATCAGCTTCATCGAGGAGATGCCGCTGGGGGTCATCGGCGACCACGATCGGGCCGAGTCCTTCTATTCCAGCGAGCAGATTCGGACCGACCTCGCCCCGCACTTCGATCTGGTCCCCACCACCGAGACCACCGGCGGCCCGGCCCGCTACTACCGCATCCCCGGTGCAGAGACCCGGGTCGGCTTCATCTCCCCCCACACCCACAATTTCTGCAGCGACTGCAATCGGGTGCGGGTCACGGCCGAGGGCCGGCTGTTACTTTGCCTGGGCCAGGAGCACTCCCTGGATCTGCGCGCCATCCTACGCCGGCACCCCGGGGACACCGCCCGCCTGGAGCAGGCCATCTGCGAGGCCATGCAGATCAAGCCCGAGGGACATGAGTTCGATATCCAGGCACAGCCGGTCATCTTCCGGCATATGAATCGGACTGGGGGCTAGCAGCCTGTCGGACTTAGGATGAATCGGCTGCGGAAGCGCGAGGACGGCCCATTTCGCCCCGCTTTTTCGTTACATAGAGCCCACTATGCGCCTCAAAACCGGAACAAAATGGCCTCGCCCTCCCACTCCCTCGCTTCGATCCACCTAAGCCCAACAGGCTGCTAGGCGTAATCGTACCGGACGATATCGCTCGCTGCGCCGACAGAGCTCACGCCCATAGTCGGTCCATGCCCCTGCCCCCAGTAGCGGTAGCAACTGGTCTGGGAGCTCATGAGATGGAACAGTGCGTTGCGATAGCGCTGCTCATTGGTGGGCATGCCGGGCTTGATGACCCGCTCGTTGAACACCGAGCTGGCCTCTTCCATGGGGCCCAGCACATTGTCGTAGCCCTCGACCCAGGACAGGTTGTTGGTCCAACTCCCACCCTCCATGTGGAAACGGTGATCCGCGGCGCGTAGCTCGGCGATGACCTTTTCCAGGCGCTCCGGCCCGTCACCGGGCTGCATCTGACCCCAGATCTTGTCGTGGAAGAGGGGCTGAATCTCCGTGAGATCGGACTCCTTGATCCCCAGGGCGAAGAGGTGCTCCAGGTACTCGCTGGCGTTCATCATGGGTACGTCGGTGCCGCTGGAGGCACGCACCACCTCGAAAAACTTGTCGGGGAACTCGTTCATCATGACCCCACCGTTCTCGCCATCGGCGATCTGGGTGACCAGGGGCGGGACTTGATGCCCGGCCAGCTCCAGGCGATTGAGGCCCTGGGCCTCGTACCAGGGCTGCATCTGGGCTACCAGCTTGGTGTCGCTGCCCTGGGTCTTGACGATGGCGATGATGCTGGCCGTCTCACCCTTGGAGTTGGTGCAGACCAGGCGGTGAGGCAGATGCGGGCGTTCCGGGTGGCGCTGATTGCTGACCTGTTGGACGGTGTGCTCCTGGACCAGGACCCATTGATAGCCGCAGTCCACCAGGGTCTTGACGAATTCATAGGCAACATCCGGGTGATTGGGCAGGGCCATCTCGGAGGGGGAGAAGCCGCGCACCCGCTCCAGGGCTTCCCAACCGAAGATGGCCGCGAAGTGGTGCTGGAAGGCGCGCACATGCAGGCGATAGTCCTGCACCGGGGTGGAGGGGGCGACCGCATGGCCCCACGGCATGCCGAGCCACTCCACCGCGCCGACATAGTCCGGATTGCAGGTAATGTTCTTCAGGGCATCGATGGCGTGGTGCTCACCCATGGCACGCAAGCCGTGGAGCAGGGTGCCGGAATACTCCAGCATGCAGCGCGGGGACTTGCCCTCGCCCATGAGCTGGGGCACGAATTCGCCGATGCGCTTGTAGCACCAGACGAAGGCCGGGGCGTTGTAGTTATCGCCGATGCCCTGGTTCTCCATCATGTACTGGAGATTGCTGATGATGGCCGCGGTATGCAGATCGCCCCCGCCGGCCGGGATCAGCGGCTGGTGCTGGTGCAGGGCGATGGCGCAGGCGGCGCGCACGGAGCCGAAGGCCACCCCGCCGTGATAACAATAGAAGTCCTTGTCGCGACCACGGGCGACGGCTTCGGCAACCTGTTGCTCGGCACCGGCGATATTCGGCAGGCCTTCCACGTATTCGGGTAATGCAGTCACGTTGGGGTCCTCATTAAGAGCGGGGCGGAATGCGAATGGGGTTGTCGGCCAACCCGAGGCGACGGGGAGACTCGTGGTGGCATTCGGGTCGGTGGTTCTTCACCGAGAAATGGCTCGCGAGCTTACCCGACAAACCGAACGCCTCAGAGTGATCAGTCGCCTATATGGGGATCTCGGACCCCGGCCCGCGGCGAAGCGCGGACCAGGCACTCAAGGATCAGCAACGGGTTTGGGTACCGGATCTGGAATGGTTCCTGCCTCGGAAACGGGATCGGACATGGGGTTACGCACCGGAACCGTTGCTGGCTTGGGCATGGGGCCAAGCCGGGCCTGGATGCCCGCCAGAACCCGGCGGGCGATATCGAGGTCGGCCGTGGAGCGCGGGACCCACTCCTCGCCCCAGTAGAAGTTGCAACTCGTCTCCGCACGCAGTATGTGCCACAGTGCGGTCTCGACCATCCCGGCCAGTTCGCCGTCCTCGGGACGCTCCGCCGCCGCCCGCGCGCGCGCGCTGTGCAGTGCCGCGCTCACATCCGCCAGGGCCGCCAGTCCATCCTTCTGGGTCTGAGAACCGGTCCACTGGACGAAGCCACGCCCGTCGTGCCATCCGGTGTTCCAAGCCCCTGTCTTGACCCGCACCTCGCCATGGGCCCCATGAGTCTTGAGATAGTCGCTGATAAAGGTCGGCGTAATCCCAGCCTTGCCAGCCCGAGCGCGCTCCAGAAGCGGATGGTAGAAGGCGCTCCAGTAGTTGGCACCTTCGGTGGTATTGCGGAACCAGCCGCCGTTCTCGCCATCGGTGCAGGTGGTGACCAGAGGCGGGAAATCACACCACTTGGTACGCTCCGCCACCTCCTTGACGAACCACTCCACCTCCATGCCGGATTCCTGGGCGTTGGACAGGTCCCGGTCGCGGACGACGACGATGATCTCTTCATTGCCATGACGAGCGATGTGGGGGCGGTAGCGCAGCTCCTGCCAGCTCATGGGGCTGACCGCCTCGACCTGTTCGCTGTCGACCATCACATAGCGGTAGCCATGGGCCCTGAGCAGAGGGATCAACTCCATGGAGAATCCCATCTCAGGTGGCCAGAAGCCATCGAAGCGCGGCCGCCAGAACAGGTGGTGGGCGATACCCAGCCAACGTTTCAGATGCTCCGGGCGGTCGGCCTCCGGGATCAGGGGCAGGACCGGGTGGTAGTAACCGGTGCCAAGGATCTCGAACAGGTCGTGGTTTTGCAGACGCCACAACAGGGTGCCGCAATCGACGATACCGTAGGCACGTTTCTGAAAATCGGTGTTCGACAGGGTTTCGAGCAGGGTACCCGACAGCGAGAGGTGCACCCGGGCCAGGTCCTCATAACCCCACAGGCTGCGCGGGATGCGATCCAGGGCGAAGAGGATCTCCCTGGCCTCCCACTCGTTGTGGGCAAGGAGGTCTTCCAAGTTGCCGGAGGGCTGATGCAGATTGAGCACAAGGGCATGCTGGGCGATCATCGTCAATACCCCCCGTCGCGGGATGGATGCGGTATGGCGGCCGCCGCCCGTGGAGCCAGGCCAGTGGACCTTCGGCGGCACCTGGACGACCGGCGCATTGTACCTGCTGAGTCGCCTGGAGTGCTGCCGGAATATCGCACTGACAGTCCAAGTACTGCACGTCTCGGGCGCGACAAGCAACCAGGTGCTTCGTGACGCAAGCTTCGATATAGACCGATCAGTTTTAAGTTTTAAGTCTTTAAGTGTTAAGACGTTGGAAACCGAGGATCTTCGTCCTTCCAAAAACTGAGCATCTACGGACGATAGGTATAGAATGGCATTTCCTGAGCCCGTACGCCCAGCAACCGACCGCATCTCGCCTCGCTGAGACCGTCAACATCGGCCTGGCAGAGTACTCAGGGTACCGACCCTTGCCCAACGTCATCGTCGATCTAGAATCCAAATCCCTGAGTGAGCGCTTCGCCCTGATCAAGTCACCGCGTCGCAATCGCCCCCGCTACCCGGAGGGGTGCGTCACCCTCGTGGCCGATGAGGCAGGCGCCAGATCGGGGGCGAACCCGGACAAGAACCTACACCCGGCCATCGTCTACGGACCATCCCACTCCTCGGAGGGTGTCCGCGTCTTCTACTTGGTCCGATGGCTGGACTGACGCCATCCTGCCGAGGTACCGATGGGGCCACAGTGAAGAAAGGCCGCCTGGCACCGACCCGTCACCGTTCCTCGGTGCGCAGCATTGCGATTCATTCATGAGAGATTGTCGAAAGGAGAAGCCGACCACACCCGAACCGCTTGATCGGTGCTTTCCCCACTCGCCCGTCGATGGCACACTAGCGGCCCCTGCTAAGGGATCATCCCGAACCGATCGCGCGCCTCGCGGCTAAGGACCGCTGTGTTGTCGAAGGATAAGACGGGACGAATGAATCAGACCCTTTTGAATACCTCCCGACCCTGGACGACCAGGCTTTACGGAGCCTGTAATCGACTAAGCGGCACCAAGACCGCTCCAAAGCCGACGGCGTGCCTGCGGGTAACAACGTCGCAATACGACCAAGCCAAACCCGACGTGATAAAGAGGCGAGTGAGAGACAATGGCTGACGACGGTAAGAAGATCGTAACCAAAAAGACCCCGGTCAAGACCGCCGCCGCCCCAACGGCAGGGACGAGCGACGCGGCGACGAAGACGCCCGCCCGACCAGCAACCAAGGCGCCGACGACCCCTGCTGCAAGACCAGCGGCCAAACCAGCGACCAGAGCAGCTTCCACTCCGGCTAGGTCGACCACGGCGGCCCCCAAGCCCAAAGCGGCGCCAAGGCCGAAGGCAGCTGCGGCTAGGACTGCTACCGCAAACCCGCGTGCGCCCATGGCGGCAGCCCCGCCCCCCCCAAGACCAGCCCGATCACGGGTACCCCGGCAGCAGCCAGGCCCGCGGCAGCTCAACCCGCCCCCAGGCCGGCCCCGTCCAAGCCCGTCGTAGACGCCGCGACTCGCCGAGCAATGATCGAAAAAGCAGCATACTACAAAGCCGAAGCGCGTAACTTCGCCCCCGGATTCGAAGCCCAGGACTGGGCCGAGGCCGAGCGTGAGGTGGACGCCATGCTTTCGTCATAAGTGCCGCCGACCCCGGCCTTGCCCTGAGGACCGCAGGACAGCCTCGGCCGCGCAACACTCGGCAGAGCTTGTTGGCGATGAGGCTCGGGCGGGGCGTGGCGACCCCGGCGGTCGAACGCATCACACGCGAGTGATCCAGCGCGTTGCACGTCTCTCCTACGCGATGGCAGGGCGACCTTTCCCCACTGCGACCAAGGGCGCGAGCTCCACGGGCAGGCCTAGGGCCTGCCCCACTACGCCTTTGGCTTGCCCCCGCGGGTTGTGGTCTGCCTCCGCTCGGGTTACTGTTGCGCGCCCTTTCGGGGCAGGATGCGCCGCACTGAACCAAGGCGCCCCCTTCGCACCGGGGACCTCATCCCGGACCAGCCGATCAGGAACTCCATGCTCGATGTCGTCGACCTCGAGTGCAGGCGCGGCGACCGCCGCCTGTTCTCGGACCTTTGTTTCTCGCTGCCCGCGGCGACCCTGTTGCATGTGCGAGGGCGCAATGGCTGCGGCAAGACGACTCTGCTGCGGGCCCTGTGCGGCCTGCTCGCCCGCGACGCCGGGGACATCCTGTGGCGCGGCGAGGACATCGCCACCCTGGGTGAGGACTACCGCCGCGACATGCTCTACTTCGGCCACCTCAATGGCATCAAGGGCGACCTCAACGGGGTCGAGAACCTGCGCGTCGCCGCGACCCTGGACGGCGACCAAGTGGACGACTCTGACCTCTGGCAGGCCCTGGGCCGCATGGGTCTGACCGGCTTCGAGGACCTGCCGACCCGGGTCCTGTCCCAGGGGCAGAAGAAGCGCGTCGCCCTGGCACGACTGCTGGTGAGCCGCGCCCCGCTCTGGATCCTCGACGAGCCCTTCAGCGCCCTGGATATGGACGCGGTGGATCTGCTCGGCACCCTGATCGCAGAGCATGTCGCCGACGGCGGGTTAGTGGTCCTTACCACCCACCAGGAGGTGCCCCTGTCGTCCGGCCAGGTCCACCGGCTGGATCTGGGGGCCTAGGGCATGCTGCGCGTCTTTCTGTGCATCCTCGGTCGCGATCTGACGCTCGCCATGCGTCGACGCACTGATGTCCTGACCACACTGTTCTTCTTCGTCATCGTGGTCAGCCTGTTCCCTCTAGGGGTGGGCACCGAGCGCGAGACCCTGCGCATCCTCGGCCCCGGCGTGGTCTGGGTGGCGGCCCTGCTCGCCTCCATGCTGGCCCTGGAGCGGCTATTCGCGGCAGACTACGAGGACGGCACCCTGGAACAGATGCTGCTCACCGCCCAGCCGCCGTCCCTGCTGGTGCTGGCCAAGGTGACGGCCCACTGGCTCCTTACCGGGTTGCCGTTGGTCTTCATCGCGCCCCTGATCGGGATCCAGTACCAGCTCCCGGGGGATGCCCTGTGGGTCATGATGGCCTCGCTCCTGATCGGGACCCCAGTGTTGAGCCTGATCGGGGCCATCGGGGCTGGTTTAACCCTAGGGCTTCGCGGCGGGGGTATCTTGTTGTCGCTGCTGATCCTCCCCCTCTATATCCCGGTGCTGGTCTACGGGGCTGGGGCCGTGACGGTGAGCATGATTGATTTGGCCGATGTCCAACCCTATTTCTCCCTGCTGGGCGCCTTCTTCCTGCTGGCGCTAACCCTGTCACCCCTGGCCACCGCCGCGGCCCTACGCATTGCCCTCGAATAGCGCTAATCTGCGGTCCTGCCAGGCATCCTGACTTCACCAGATATCCCTAAGATCCGCGCACCCGATGAAGATCAATTGGTTCAAGCACGCCTCCCCGCCCGCCTTCTATACCTTGGCGGGGCGCATGATCCCCTGGTTCGGGGCGATCGCCTTGGTCCTGACCTTGGCCGGGCTCTACTGGGGCTTCTTCGAGACCCCGGACCGTCTGGGCGGATCGAACCCCCAGAAGGAGTACTACCGGATCATCTTCCTGCATGTCCCGGCGGCCTGGCTGTCCATGTGGCTGTACCTGGTTCTGGCCGCCTGGTCGGCCGTCGGCCTGGTATTTAATACCCGGCTGTCCTACATGATGGCGGCGGCTACTGCCCCCACCGGCGCCCTGTTCACCTTCATCGCCCTGTGGACCGGGTCGTTCTGGGGCCGCACGAGCTGGGGCACCTGGTGGGATTGGGACCCGCGCCTGACCTCGGAGTTGATCCTGCTGTTCCTCTACGTCGGCTACATGGCCCTGCACTCGGCCATCGACGACGTGCGCCGCGCCGACCGGTCCGCGGCCTTGCTGGCCCTGGTGGGGCTGGCCTGCGTGCCGATCATCTTCTGGTCCATCAACTGCCCGGACCCGAATCAGTGCGCGGCCCTGCACCAGCGCTCGTCGGTGGATCGGATCGACCCGAACATCCTCTGGGCCATGCTGACGACTACCCTGGGGCTCTGGTCCTACTCTTTCGCCGTAATCTTCGCCCGGGCCCGGGGCATCATCCTGACGCGCGAAGCGGAGTCCCATTGGGTGCGCGATCTGGTCGCTGCGGAGGACAAAGTGTGAACGAATTTCTCTCCCAGGGCGGTTACGCCTTCTTTGTCTGGTCCTCATACGGCATGGGCCTGGCCCTGCTGGTGATCGAAATGCTCCTTTTACGCCGGGAGCGGCGAACCATTTTGGCGCGTTTGGGTCGATTAGGCCGACTGCGCAAACTCGTTAGGGGATGATCCATGAAAGCCCGACAGAAACGTCTACTCTTCGTCGCCCTCGGTATTGCCGGGGTCAGTGCCGCCGCCTACCTGGCCATTGGTGCCATGCAGGAGAACCTGGCCTACTTCTTCAGCCCCTCCCAGGTCGTGGCCAAGGAGGCCCCGGCGGACCATGTGTTCCGCCTCGGCGGGCTGGTGGAGGAAGGCACCCTGCAGCGCCAGCCTGACGGCCTGACCCTGACCTTCGTGGTCACGGACAACGCCGAGAAGGTCAAGGTAAGCTACACGGGCATCCTGCCGGACCTCTTCAGCGAGGGCCGTGGGGTGGTCACCCGGGGCAAGCTGGGCCCCGACGGCACCTTCCTTGCTGAGGAGGTCCTGGCCAAGCACGACGAGGAATATATGCCCCCAGAGGTTGCCGCGACCCTCAAGCCCCATGCGGACGCAGCCGCTGCCCTGGACGCCGTCCAGAAGGCCCCGGGGGTGACCCAATGATCCCCGAGATCGGTCACTTCGCCCTAATCCTGGCCCTGGTCCTGGCCCTGGTCCAGGCAGGCTTCCCCCTGGCGGGCTCCTTCACAGGCTCGCGCCCCTGGATGGACATGGCCCGACCCCTAGCCTGGGGGCAGTTCACCTTTGCCCTGATCGCCTTTGCGGCCCTGGCGCAGGCATTTCTGACCGACGACTTCTCCGTGGCCTATGTGGCGCACAACTCCAACTCCCTGATGCCCGACATCTACAAGATCTCCGCCGTGTGGGGGGCCCACGAGGGGTCCCTGCTCCTGTGGGCCATGCTCCTCGCCGGCTGGGGGGCCGCGGTAGCGGCCTTCAGCCGCAAGCTGCCCCTGTCCATGGTCGCCCGGGTCCTGTCGATCCAGGGCATGATCGGGGTCGGTTTCCTGCTCTTCATGCTGCTGACCTCCAATCCCTTCGAGCGTGTCTTCCCCATGCCCCTGGAGGGCCGCGACCTCAACCCGCTGCTCCAGGACTTCGGCCTGGCCATTCATCCGCCCATGCTCTACATGGGCTATGTAGGCTTCTCGGTGGCCTTCGCCTTCGCCATCGCCGCCCTCATCGGCGGGCGCCTGGACGCCGCCTGGGCCCGCTGGTCGCGACCCTGGACCACGGTCGCCTGGATCTTCCTCACCATCGGCATCGCGTTGGGTAGCTGGTGGGCCTACTACGAGTTGGGTTGGGGTGGCTGGTGGTTCTGGGACCCGGTGGAGAACGCCTCCTTGATGCCTTGGCTGGTGGGCACGGCCCTGATCCATTCGCTGGCGGTCACGGAGAAACGTGGGGCCTTCAAGTCCTGGACCGTGCTGCTGGCCATCTCCGCCTTCTCGTTGAGTCTGTTGGGAACCTTCCTGGTGCGTTCTGGGGTCCTGACCTCGGTCCATGCCTTCGCCACCGACCCGACCCGCGGCACCTTCATCCTGATCTTCCTGTGCGTCGTCATCGGCGGTTCCCTGGCGCTCTATGCGGTGCGCGCCCCGAGCGTCTCCTCCGGGGGCGGCTTCGCCCTGGTCTCCCGAGAGAGCTTCCTGCTCGCCAACAACCTGCTGCTCACCCTGTTTGCCGCCCTGGTCCTGTTTGGAACCCTGGCGCCCTTGATCTACGAGGCCATGGCCTGGGGCAAGATCTCCGTGGGCTTCCCCTGGTTCAACCAGATGTTCCTGGCGGTGATGCCCTTCCTCGCCCTGTTCATGGGCGTCGGACACATGGCCCGATGGAAACAGGACGAGCCCGGCCGCCTGGCCCGCCAACTGTGGATCGCCTTCGCCTTGTCGCTGGTCGCCACCGGCTTGGCATTCCTGCCCGGCGTCTCCGCTGGGCATGTCACCGTCCCCCTCGGGCTCGGGCTGGCGGCCTGGCTGCTCTTCTCCCACCTCACCGGGCTCTACCAGCGCCTGCGCCACAAGCGCGGTCTGCGTGGGGCCGTGGCGGACCTCGTGGGCTATAGCCGCTCCTACTACGGCATGCTGATTGCCCACCTGGGGGTGGCGGTGATGATCGTCGGCATCACCATGGTCTCCCACTTCGGCATCGAAAAGGACGTGCGCATGTCCCCCGGGTCCTCCCAGGAGGTGGCGGGGTACCGCTTCCAGTTCGAGGGCGCCAAGTCCGTGAACGGGCCGAACTACCGGGCCTGGCAGGGGCGCTTCCTGGTCTTCGAGGGTGACCGACAGATCGCCACCCTGGAGCCTGAAAAGCGCTCCTATCTCACCGGCGGCATGCCAATGACCGAGGCGGCCATCGACCCTGGCCTGCTGCGCGACCTCTATGTGTCCCTCGGCGAGGCAGTGGACGACCAGGGCGACTGGGCCCTGCGTCTCTACTACAAGCCCTATGTCCGCTGGATCTGGCTGGGGGCCATCTTCATGGGACTGGGCGGGCTGCTGGCCCTGTCCGACCGCCGCTATCGCAGCGCCCGGCGGGTCGCCGCGGCGGACGCAATCGGCACCGACGGCACTGCGAGGATCTGAACTATGCCCAAATCCCTACGCGCCCTGATCCCTCTGGCCCTGTTTGCCGGCCTTGTCGCCCTGCTGTTCTTCGGCTTGGGTACGGACCCGCGCAAGGTCCCCTCGCCCCTGGTGGGCAAGCCGATCCCGACCTTCACCCTGCCGAGCCTGTTGGACCCCAACAGCACCGTCTCGGACGCCGACCTGCGCGGACAGGTCTCCCTGGTGAATGTCTGGTTTTCGTCCTGCTTTTCCTGCCGGGCCGAACACCGCGAGCTGATGGCCATCGCGAAGAGCAGCGGCGTCCAGATCGTCGGGCTCAACTGGAAGGACGACAAGCCAGAGGCCCTGCAAATGCTCCGCCAGTTCGGCAACCCCTACCACAAGATCGCCTTCGACCAGGATGGCCGGGTCGGCATCGACTGGGGGGTCTACGGGGCCCCGGAGACCTTCATCGTGGATAAAAAGGGGACCATCCGCTACAAGCAGATCGGCCCCATCGACCGCACCGTATGGGACGAGACCCTGCTCCCCATCGTTGACCAGCTCAAGGCAGAAAGTTCATGAGATTGAAGTTGTTGCAAGCCGCTGCCCTGGCCAGCCTGGTGTTTGCCTGGGCCGGACCGGCGCAGGCCTTCACCCTGGAGGAGTTCACCTTCGACAGCCCCGCCGAGCAGGCCGAGTTTCGCGGCCTGATCGACGAGCTGCGTTGCCTGGTCTGTCAGAACGAGTCCCTCTCCGCCTCCCAGGCCGAGCTGGCCCAGGATCTGCGCCGGGAGGTCTACGAGATGATGCAGTCCGGCAAGTCCAAGGCCGAGGTGGTGGACTTCCTGGTCGCCCGCTATGGAGACTTCGTCCTCTACTCGCCGCCCATCAAGCCCTCGACCTATGTCCTCTGGTTCGGTCCCCTGGCCCTCGGGCTCCTGGGGGCCGTGGTCCTGTTGCGCACCATCAGGGCCAAGGGCAAGGAGCCGGAGGAAGCAATCACTGAAGCCGAGCAGGCGCGCATCGCCGCACTGCTGGCCGAGACGGAGAAGCGCACGGGGGGGCAGTCATGATGGTCTTTTGGATTCTTGCCGGCGGGCTCGCCACCCTGGCCCTGGCCTTCGTGCTGGTACCGCTGCTGCGGCGCGACACGGGCGGTGCCGACCCTGATGCCAATGCCCTGAATCTGGATGTCTTCCGTCAGCAGCTCCAGGAGCTGGACGCCGACCTCGCCCTGGGCAAGCTCGACCAGGCCCAGCACGAGGCCGCTCGACGCGACCTGGAGCGGGAGCTGGTCCACGACCTCGCCCCCGCCGCGACTGACACGGCGACGAAGGCCGGCCCCACCGGGCGTTGGGCCGCAGCCCTGCTGACGCTGGCGATTCCGGTCGCCGCAGTGACCCTCTACATGGCCATCGGCGACCAGGGCATCATCGCCAAGCTGGAGGCAGCCCCAGGGGCGCCGAGCGCTCAGACCGGCAATGCCGCGGGGCACAGTGCCGCCACCATGCCGGACGGCAGCCCCATGCCTTCCCTGGATGTCCTCGCCGACCAACTCGCCGCACGACTGGAGCAGAAGCCCGACAATGTCACCGGCTGGCTGATGTTGGCCCGTACCCGGCTCACCCTGGGGCAACAGGACAAGGCCATGGCGGCGCTGGATCGCGCCCTTCAGGTCGCGCCCCGCGACCCGACGGTGCTACTCACCTACGCTGAGCTGTTGGCAGAGTCCAACGGACAACAGTTCAGCGGAAAGCCCGCCGCGATGTTGGACACCCTTTTGGAGGTCGAACCAAACAACCCCAACGGTCTTTGGCTACGCGGCTTGGCGGCCTTCCAGACCGACGATTTCCCTGGGGCCCTGGCCCGTTGGGAACCTCTCCTGCCCCTGCTGGAACCCGGGAGCCAGGATGCCACCGAGATTGCCGGCCTGATTGACGAGGCCCGCTCTCGGTCTGGCCAGGCCCCGAACCAAGCTCCGCTGGATAAGCCGATGGCGGCTCAGGAGCCGACGCCTGCGCCGGCCGCCGCACCGGCAGCTCCTGCCACCCCGCAGGTACCGGTCCAGGCTGCCCCCCAGCCGGTGGCGGCCAGCGCCCCAGCAGCGGCGGGCATCACCGTCACCGTCGCGCTCGACCCTGCCCTGGCCGCCCAGGCGCCCCAGGATGCGACCGTCTTCATCTATGCCAAGGCGGTCGCCGGTCCACCCATGCCCCTGGCCGCCCAGCGGGTGCGGGTCTCGGACCTCCCCATCACCCTGACCCTGGACGACAGCATGGCCATGATGCCCCAGATGCGCCTGTCGGCCTTCCCCCAGGTCACAGTGGGTGCGCGCATCTCCCGCTCCGGCCAGGCCATGCCCCAGAGCGGCGACCTGGAGGGCGAGGTCAGCCCGGTGGCATCCAGCCAGGCCAATCCGGTCACCGTGACCATTGGGCGGGTGCGGCCCTAGCAGCCTAGGCTTCCCCCTCATCCGGCGCGTGGGATCGTCGCCTCGGCGCGACTGGGCGAAGCACGCGAGCCCGGTGGCGACGTCGCCGCGACGACTCCTGACCTGGCGGAGGCAGAGCCGCGCTTAGAATGCCGGCCGAGGCGCCGCTCCCACAAGACATCACCCCAACCACTTCAAAAAGTTGACCGACGCCAACACCTGAGGCGGGCCTGACCAACCGTCGGCCCACTGCTCCCACCCGCAGCATCGTGCGGACACCCCATGACCGCTTACCCAGCGCCCGCTGTTCGGGCCGAACCCAAACAACCACTCGCACGCGGAGCCGCCCTTGCTCGCCGCCTTCCTACCGCTCGCGATCGTCCTCGGCGCCTGCCTGACGTTGCCCCCCATCGGCGCCCTGGTGGCCGATCAGCCCCTGGGCCAGTTCATGCAACTACCCCTGGAGACCCTCGCCTGGGACGCCCTGCCGCCGAACCCTCTGGTGACATGGATTGCTCTGGCACTAGGCGCCGTCCTGATCGCCCTGGTGCTATGGCGGTCCCGAGCGCGCAGCACAGCCAAGCCCCAGGAGCAGCCGGCCCGCACCGGGGCCTGGCCCACCTGGGCCTGGATCGGTCCCTCCCTACTCATCGCGGCCCCGGCCCTTGCCGACCTTTGGGGAGGCCACCTGGGCTGGCCCCTGGCCCTACTGGGCCTGAGCCTCAGCCTCGAAGCCCATAGCCTGCGCCGCTCTGGGGTCTGCCTGCTCGCCCAGAACCCACGCTACTTCCTCGCCCTCTTCCCCGCTGGTGTCCTGCTCGGCTGGACCCTCTACTGGATCAACCTCTACCTCCAGCTCTGGCACTACCCGAATGCCCCCGCCCCCTTGCCCTTCGCGCTGCTGACGACCCTGGGCTACGCAGCCTTGCTCCCAGCCCTGCTGAGCCTGCGCCAATGGCTTGGCACCCAGTCCTGGCTTACCGGCTTGGGACGCCACGCCGCGCCCCTGGACACCGGAGACGGGCAGGCCATCGCCTGGCCCCTGATCGCCCTGGCCGGGTTCGGGCTCATCGGGGCCGGCGTCTGGCCCGATTGGATCTATCCCCTGACCTGGCTCTCGCCCCTGCTTCTGGCCATCGGGCTGCAAAGCATCGGCGGTAAGAGCGGGCTTCTGGCTGGGCTGGACCGGGGGGATTGGGGGCGACTGCTGCTCACCGCCGTGGCGGCGCTGGGGCTCGGCCTCGCCGCCCAGACATGGAACTACTGGGTTGGCCCCCTCTGGGTCTACAACCTGTCCCTGATCGGCGGCCCCGCGCCGCTGGGCCTGCCCCTGCCCGGCTGGCTCGGCTTGGTGCCCCTTGGCCTGCTGGCGCTCTGGGTCGCCGACCAGGTGGCCAGGCCCTGGCATGGTCGATCCAAACCACGCTTCCCGGAATTTCCAGTGAAGATCCTGGTCAAGTAAAGACACCGGCGGCGCGCTAGGGCTCATCCGGCAAGGTTCGGAGCGGCTGAGAGAGAATGGACAGGATTAACAGGATTTCTTGGTAACACCCATCGTGATCATCCTGTTAATCGGGCGAACCCGGTAAATCCTGTCTTATTGCAGGCGGACCGTCGCATCCGTTCAGCAGGCTTGGAAGGAATTTGGCCCCAAGTGGGGTCTCACCACTGAGCAACCCCTAGGAGTACCCCCATGAATCCTTCCTTCCTCGTCTTCGCCATGCTGACCCTCGGCCTCGTGCCGGTAACGCCCGCGGTCGCCGCGGACACTCTGCCGCCGGACAGCGGTGACCCAGGCCGAGCCTGCGCCAAGACCGGCCCCGACCGCACCTGGTCGCGCCCGGACGAGACGACGATCAAGTCCAAACTCTCGCCCGAACAGTACCGCGTCACCCAGGAGGAGGACACGGAGCCGCCCTACCGCAATGCCTACTGGGACCAGCACGCCGACGGGATCTACGTGGACGTGGTCTCCGGCGAGCCCCTGTTCAGCTCCCGGGACAAGTTTGATTCGGGCACAGGTTGGCCGAGCTTTACCAAACCGCTGGAGCCTCAGTTGATCGTCGAGCGCAAGGACAACCTCCTGTGGATGACCCGTACCGAGGTCCGCTCGCGCTTCGCCGACTCCCACCTGGGGCACGTCTTCGACGACGGGCCCGGGCCCACGGGGCTGCGCTATTGCCTCAATTCGGCGTCCCTACGCTTCATCCCCGCGGCAGACCTGGAGCGCGAGGGCTACGGCGAATACGCGCCCCTGTTTCGCACGCCACACCGACCGACGGCGCACGCAGGGGAGACCCGGATCGCCACCTTCGGCATGGGCTGTTTCTGGGGCGCCGAGGCGTCCTTCTGCGGACTGGACGGCGTGATCAAGACCACGGTGGGCTACGCCGGCGGCCAAACCCCCAATCCGAGCTATGAACAGGTCTCTCGCGACAACACCGGCCATGCCGAGGTGGTGCAGGTGGAATATGACCCCAAGCGCATCTCCTATGACCAGTTGCTCGCGGTCTTCTGGAAGCAGCACGATCCCACAACGCCCAACCGACAGGGTCCCGACTATGGCAGCCAGTACCGCAGCCTGATCCTGTTCCAGGGCCAGGACCAGGAGGCGACCGCAAAGGCATCCATAGAGCGCCACGCGACCGACCTCAAGCGCCCATCGTCACCGAGCTGGCCGCAGCCGGACCCTTCTACCCCGCCGAGGGTTACCACCAGCGCTATCTGGAGAAGCACGGACGCGCCCGGTGCAACCCGCCAACAGCCCCCTGAGGCTCAATCAAAGGATCCCTGACGCCGCCCTTTCGCAGCTCGGCTCTGGACGCGATAGCCATCTGGTCGGTCGACCAGTCCGCCACAATTGACTATCCTCTGATGCCAATTGGCACTTTCAGGCCCCGACATATGTCCCATGCCGCCGCACTATCTGCCCCGCCCTCCTTCACCGTCGACGACTTGCTTGGCGGCCCGCGCGTCCTGGCGTCCGCTCCTCGCTCGCCGCTCGACTGGGTAGACGCGATCCGCCGCGGCCTACCCTCCGCCGCCGTGGACGCGCTAACCAAGGTCACGCGCCTATCTCAGGCCGAGCTGGCGGCCGCCGTTGGCATCCCGGAGCGTACCCTGGCGCGACGCAAACGCGAGGGCAGGCTCACCAGAGAGGAGTCGTCGCGCCTGGTGCGTCTGGCGCGGGCAGTTGCCCGGGGGGAGGATGTCTTCGAGGATCTGGATGCCGCGGTCGACTGGCTCAAGTCGCCCAACGCCTCCCTCGGCGGGCGCACCCCCTTGAGCCTGCTGGACACCGACATCGGCGCCGAGAGCGTGATAGACACCCTGGGGCGGATCGAGCACGGCGTCTTCGCCTGATGCGGCGGGTCTGGCGCCTGGTGACCGCCCGCTATGCCGAGACCGCGTTCTCCGGCGAGGGGGCCCGGCGTTATGGCGGTCGCTGGAACCCCAAGGGCGTGCCGGTCATCTATACGGCCGGCAGCCTGTGCCGTAAGCCATGGAAACCGAAGCCGTTGCTCTTCGAGACGGAGTGATACTATAACGCCCTCCGCGCCCCCCTCAGTTCCAGCACCGACATGCCCCCAGGCCAGCCCCTGCAGATCCAGCGACCAAGCCCCCGAGCCCTGATCCTGGTTGCCTGCGTCCTGGTGCTTGCGCAGGTGCTGCTCGCCTGCCATCAGGTCGAGCACGTCAACCACGCGGCTGGGGATGCCGGCTGCGATGTCTGCCTGACCGGCGGCGGGCTCGGGGCCCCGCTGGCCGCCCGCGCCGCGGTTCTCTCACCAGTGGTCCAGGGGCTGCCCCCAGCGCCGGCGCCGGGCCTTCCGACCGCCCCGATCTCCTGCTCCTTCCGACCCCAGGCCCCCAGGGCACCCCCGCTTTCGCTCCGATCTGCCTCCTGAAGCCCGCCCGGGGTGCCATCCCCGGGACGGACTCTGTTCTTTGATCGGAGCCTTTCCATGTCCAAGCTTCTCTTGCGGGGCGCCGTTGCCGCCGCGCTGTCGATTCCTGCCGCCGCTTTGGCGGCGACGGATGCCGAGATCGCCGAACTGCGATCCATGATCAACCAGATGCAGTCCCAGTATGAATCGCGCATCCGCAACCTGGAGGAGCGTCTAGCAAAGGCCGAGGCCGATGCCGCCAGCCCCCCCGCAAAGCGTTCGCAGACCGAGGCCAGGGACGCCGAGTGGGCGGCAGCCAAGGCGGAGCCTAAGCCGATGAAAGCCCCAGTGGTGGCTGCCCCCCAGGTGAGCGCCCCCTCGGCTGGCGGTGCCCTCGGAGCACTGACCTCAGGTAGCGCCTTCAACCCCCAGATCTCCGTGATCCTGGACGGCAACTACTACCAGGACGGTATCGATGGCGACGGCTCCACCCTCGTCGGACTAGCCTTCCAGCCGTCTCGGCCCGGCGGTCACGGCCACGAGCATGAAGGCGAGGAGGTCGCTGCCGAGGGTCATGCCCACGGAGCGGCCAACAACGGCTTCAATTTCCGCGAGGCGGAGATCGCCCTCAGCGCCACCATCGACCCCTACTTCGACGCATCTCTGTACCTGGCGGTGGATGGTGATGGCGATGTGGAGTTGGAGGAAGGCTGGCTCCAGACCCGGGGCCTGCCCTACGGGCTGCGCGTGAAGGCCGGCAAGTTCCTGAGCGACTTCGGTTACATCAACAAGCAGCACCCGCACCAGTGGGACTTCGTGGACCAGAACCTGACCTTACCTGAACCTGCTGGGGGCCCATGGGCTCCAGGACACCGGGGTTCAGGTCACCTGGCTGCCCAGGCTCCCCTTCTACACCCTGATCGGGGCCGAACTCGCCCAGGGGGATCAGGAGCGTTTTGGGGCCACCCTGGACGAGGCCGAGCGTGACGAACTGGGCCTGGGCGGGACCGAGTCGGGGCCGCGCCTGTGGACCGCCTTCGCCAAGGTCGCCCCGGACCTGGGCGAGCGTCACGCCCTCCAGTTCGGCGTCTCCTACGCCTACAACCGGCGGCACCAAGAGGTCTACGAGCATAGCGACGAGCACGTCCGCGAGGACGGCGCGATAGAGGTCGAGTACCACGAGAACGGCCTGGATGGACACGCCGCCCTCTGGGGTCTGGACCTGGTCTACAAGTACGACGGCGACGGCGCCCAGGGTCACGGGGACTTCAAGTTTCAGACCGAGTACCTGCGCGCCATCAAGGACCTGGAGATTGGCTCCAGCCCTCACCCCGAGGCCATCGGGGCCGGGCGTACCTTCACTACCGACGGCCTCTACGCCCAGGCCGTCTATGGGTTTGCGCCGCGCTGGACCGCCGGACTGCGTTACGACGTCCTCGGCCTAACCAACGAGGTGAGCGGTGGGGCCGCGGACCAGGGCTTCGGCTCCTCGGATCGCTGGACGCTGGATGTGAGCTGGAACCTGTCGGAGTTCTCCCGGCTGCGGGCCCAGTACGCGAGGAACGACATCCTGGTGGAGCCCGGGGAGCGGGAGCGGTTCGACGCCTTCTATCTCCAGTTCATCGTCAGCATGGGCAGCCACGGGGCCCACACTTTCTGACCCTGCGTCATCCCAAGAGGAGTCTCATCATGCTGTTACGTCGAATCCTTGCGGCCTGCGCCCTGGCCGCCGCGGCCATGGCGCCGGTCGGTCCGCCCACCGCCGCCGCTGTCCTGGAGGTGGTCGCCACCGCCCCCAGCCTGGGGGCCCTAGTCCGGGAGCTGGGCGGGAACCGCATCGCCCTCAAGGTCCTGGCCTCCCCAGACCGGGATCTGCACGCCCTCCAGGTCAAGCCGACCATGATCCACGCCCTGAGCCGGGCCAACCTGGTGGTGGCCATTGGGGCCGAGCTGGAGGTGGGCTGGCTCCCGGCGGCCCTGGCAAGCGCTGCCAATCCGCGGATACTGCCGGGCCAGCCCGGCTACTTCGAGGCCGCCGCCCAGGTGAAGCTGCTGGACACCGGCGGGGTGGCGGACCGTGCCCTGGGGGACGTTCACCCGGTGGGCAATCCCCATGTGGACCTGGACCCGGTGCGCATGGCGGCCATAGGCCAGACCCTGGCGGGGCGCCTGGGCCAGCTCGACCCGGCGGGGGCCGGACAGTATCGGGAGCGGGCGAACGCCTTCGCGGCCAAGGTGGAAACCCGGGTCCAAACCTGGCGCAAGCAGTTGGCGGGCGCCCCCGGGGTGGTCCTGTATCACCGCGACGCCCTCTACCTGCTGGACCGCTTCGGTGTCCCCTTGCTCGGGGTCCTGGAGCCGGTCCCGGGAGTCCCGCCCACAGGCCGTCAGATCAGTGACCTGGCCGGCGCACTCAAGGGCCGGCGGGGTGTGATCCTCTATGCCCCTTATCAGTCCCCCAAGAGCGCGGAGCGTCTCGCCCAGGACCTGGGCTGGTCGGCCGAGAAGCTGCCGCTGGAACCGCCGACAGACGCGGGCGGCGACGCCTACCTGAGCCATATCGGGCGCTGGGTGGACACCCTCTCGGAGGCCCGGTGACAGCGGCTTCCCCATTGCTGCGGGCCACCGAACTAGTGGCGGGTCACGAAAGGCCCGTGGTCGGGCCCCTATCCTTCGCCCTGGGGCCCGGCGAGGTCCTGGGGCTCTGGGGGCCGAACGGGAGCGGCAAGTCCACCCTGCTGGATGCGATCACCGACAGTGCCCGGGTCTTTTCCGGCTCGGTGCAGCGCGCCCCAGGCCTGACCCTGGCCTATCAGGAGCAACGCCCGGTGCGGCTCCCGGCCATGCCGCTCACCGGACGCGACCTGTTGCGCTTGGCTGGGATGGAGCGGCCGGCGGCGCCCGCAGCCGTCCCGTCGCCCCCGGCCTCCCTCCGGACCCTCCTGGGGCGCCGGCTCGATACCCTGAGCGGGGGTCAGTACCAGCTCCTGTGCGTCTGGTCCGCCCTGGCGGGGCCGGCGGACCTGGTCCTGCTCGACGAGCCCACCAACAACCTGGACCCGGATCACGAGGCCCTGCTCGGGGACATGCTCGCGGGCCAGTGTGGGCGCCGGGCCGTGCTCCTGGTGAGCCACGAGCGGGGTTTCCTGGACGCCGCTTGCTCCCGCGTGTTGGAGCTTGGCTGATGGACACTGGCCTGCTCTTCGACCCCCTGTTTCGCCTGCCCTTTTTCACTGGGCTCCTGGTGGCCGCGGTCCTGCCCCTGCTCGGGGTTCTGCTGATGCTGCGCGACGAGTGGCTGGCGGCCCTCGGACTGGCCCATTTGGCCGCGGCCGGGGCCCTGCTCGGGGTCGCCGTCGGGGCCCCCGCGATGACCGGGGCAGCCATGGGTGCCCTCCTCGGCGGAGGGGTCAAGGCCCTGGCCCAGGCCCGGGGCAATGTCGCCTATGGCTTCATGATCCTGGTGGGGTGGGCCGCGATGATGCTGGCCGCTGCCAATACCCAGGTCGGCGACGCCCTTGGGCATGCCCTGGTGGATGGTCAGCTCTACTTTGCCGGGCAGACCGAGCTCGCGGCGGCCCTGATGCTCGCTGGCCTGACCGGACTGGCCCTGCCCTGGCTCGGCCTCCGACTACTCCGAGCCCGGATATTCCCCCGCCATGAGCGCGCCAATCGCCTGCCGGCCTGGCGCTGGCACCTGGGCTTCGACCTCCTGGCGGCCCTCGGTATGGCGGCGGGGACCGCCACTTTGGGCCTGATGGGGGCCTTCGCCCTGGTACTGGTCCCGGCCTGGGTCGCCTTCCGGGTCGCCCCCGGCTGGCGCTGGACCCTGGCCCTTGGGGTCCTACTGGGGATCGGCGCCTATCTCGCGGCCTTCGCCCTTGCCCTGGGGCTCGATCAGCCCTTTGGCCCCCTGCTGGTGGTCGCCCTTCTCGTCCTCGCAGGCGTCACCGTCCTGGGACCATGGGCCACGGTTGGCCGCCGGAGACTCTGAACCTAAATGGAGCAGTCAACCGTCAGCTATCAGCAGTTAACACGCGGAGTCGGGTCTTGACTTACTGAAGTTTCCGGGATCTTAAAACCGTCCCAAGGCCAGGCGCTTGGGGGCAAGGGTTATTAGGTGGGTTTGCGCAGAAATGAGCAAACCGTATCAGAATACCCCCTACCCCGGCCGCCAACCCCCCTCAAAACCCGGAAACTCCTGTTAACTTATTCCTCTTCGAATCTACCTGCCTGGTCATGGTCAGGCCACTGCGATCGGAATTTGCCGATACGCTTTGCCACGTGACGTCGCACTGCGACGGACGCGAGGACATCTTGCTGGCGATCGGCGGGGGCCAGTGGCACTTAAACCATGGAGAAGATCGGCGACTATTTCGGGCTGCACCAATCGCGCATCAGCAAGATCATCCGCGCTGCACCTGGACGGGGCTGCCAGGCCGAGGCATGAGTCGAGACCCACTCCTCATGCTCCCTCCCTTGACCCTACTCCCTGTTTGAACTATCGAACATCATTCCCGTCGGCCAGCTTGTATCGAGTCCAGCCTTCACGTTGCCTTATTCACTGTCGGGATTCCGGGGCTACCAACGCCACTATCTTGGCCCTGACGTCGTTCAGTTCGGCGGAGGAAACCTTCCCTTTGTATCGGGCCTTGCGGGCCACCCAATCGAGACGCTTGACTTGGTCGGCTAAAGCAGCGCCAGAACGATCACCCGGTATCTGTACTTCGAAGGGATAGCCCTTGACGTGCGTGGTCATGGGGCAGCAGAGCATCAACCCGGTTTTGCCGTTGTAGGACAAATTGCTAACGACCAGTGCCGGTCTGTGGTCAATCTGCTCATGTCCGGCCTGCGAATCCCCGGTTTGGAGACTAGGGTGTAGCCACACGATATCGCCGGCCTCAGGTATGTAAGGTCGAACCATCAGAGCGCCTCCTTGCCCAAGGGTTTACCGAAGCCGACTTCCGCGTGCAGGTTCTCCGGCGTGATGCCCGCCAACAAGTCGGCAAGTTCGTATCGCTTGGGGCGCACCGGGTCGAGCACGATCCGCCCGCCTTCTTCGCGGATATCCACGATTTCTTCCAGCGTCAGATGGGCCACCTCCATGATGGCAACAGGAATACGCACCGACGCACTGTTGCCCCATTTCTTCACAGTCACACGCATTTCGTATCCGCTGCGTATCTTCAATGTCGATACGCTACGCCACGTGCACACGCCGTGCAACATTGCTGACCGTCGGGTCGGGTTACCCTAAAAGTCCCCGCTGGCCAGCACTGAGCGCATTTTGCCCGAAGGGACTTACGACAGACCCTAGCGCTTGTCCTCCTTGGAACCTGGATCGGGATCGACATCGGGGCGCTCGCGGGGGTCGGCGACCGGCTCGTCGTCCATTAGGATACGGTGCGCGTCCCCGTCGAGATCGTCGAATTGGCCACTGCGTGCGGCCCAGAACAGGACACCGACCGCGACCAAACCAAGGATCAGCATGCCGGGGATGAGCCCATAAATGACTTCCATCGGATCGGGACCTCAATCGTCGGCACGGCGCCGACTAGCGTTGCGAAACAGGGCGTGGATACGTGCAGAATTGCCGATGACGGCGAGGGAACTCAGCGGCATGGAGACTGCGGCCACCAGGGGCGTAATCAAGGCCGCCATCGCCAGTGGCACCATGATGACATTGTAGAGAATAGAGATGCCGATATTCTGACGGATCGTCCTCAGGGTGCGTCGCGACAGGGCACCAGCCTGCGCCACCTTGGACAACTCGCTGCTCATCAGGACGATGTCGGCACTGGCGATGGACACGTCGGTACCGCTGCCCATGGCGATACCGACATCCGCCCGCACCAGGGCCGGCGCGTCGTTGACGCCATCGCCGACCATGGCGACTCGCTGGCCCCCAGCCTGCAACTGGGCAATGACCCGATCCTTGTCCTGGGGCAGGACCTCGGCGATCACCTCGACGCCGCCCAGACGCTCCCCAATGCGCTCAGCCGCGGCACGCCGGTCCCCCGTCAACAGGGTCACACGGATACCGTCCGCCTTGAGTCGTGCCACCACCTCTGCGGCATCCGGGCGGAGCAGATCCTCTACACCGATGACCAAGGCCTCGCGCCCGTCTACGGCTACCCGCAGCACGCTGCCCCCATCGGACTCCAGGGAGGCCGCGCTCGCCGCCAGCACAGGGTCCGACCCGACCCCATTGCGCCTGAGCCACTCGGCGGTTCCGGCGACCACAGAGACCCCATCCACGACCCCACGAATACCCAACCCAGGCTCGGTCGTTACCTGCGCGACCTGCTGCCCCGCAGGATCGATCTCGCACCGGGTGCAGAGCGCAAGGATGGCCCCCGCGACCGGGTGCTCGGAGAGCCGCTCCAGGCCCGCAAGGCGCCGCAGGTCGGCGCGCGCCCCAGGGGCCAGGGCGGCAGGATCGTCACCGTTCCAATGGCCGTTCGGGTCGAGTCACCGCGGTCACCGAGGGGCGACCCTCTGTGAGGGTACCGGTCTTGTCGAAGACGAAGTGGTCGATGGAAGAGAGGCCCTCCAGCACGGCCCCGTTCTTGACCAGGATACCAAGCCGAGCGCCGACGCCTGAGGCCACCGCGATGGCCATGGGGGTGGACATGCCGAAGGCGCAGGGACAGGTGATGATGAGCACCGCTGTGGCCGCCATCAGGGCCTTCTCGATATCGTCCCCAACCCAGAGCATGAAGGTCAGGGCCCCCAGGCCAAGGGTCACGGCCACGAACCAGGGGACCACCCGATCCGCGATGCACTGAATGGGCGCCTTGCTCGCCTGGGCATCTTCCACCAGGCGAATGATGCGCCCCAAGGCGGTGTCGCGCAGCAGGCCTTGCACCTCTACGTGGAGTGGCCCGCGACCATTGAGGGTGCCGGCCCAGACGCTCATACCCGGCGCCTTGGCCACCGGATCGGCCTCACCCGTCAGCATGGACTCGTCCACGCTGCTGCGCCCCTCGAACACAACGCCGTCCACCGGGACCTTCTCCGCCGGGCGCACGAGAACCGTCTCACCGGTGCGCACCGCCCGAATCGGGAGCAGGACCTCTTCGCCGTCGCGCAGCACCGTGGCGACCTTGGGCTGGAGGTCGAGCAGGCGCTGGGTCGAGGCGACCGCCTTGCGCTTGGAAATCGCCTCCAGGAAACGCCCGACCAGGATCACGAACAAGAAGTTGACCACAGTATCCCAGTACACCTCGCCGGCCAGGGTGCCCGAGACCGTCACATAGAGGGAGTACAGGTAGGTGTTGGTGACGCCGATGGCGATGGGCAGGTCCATGGTCAGATGGCCACCACGCAGCCCCGACCAGGCGCCCTTGTAGAAGGGGTAGCCGGAATAGAGCAGGGTCGGCGTGGCAATGAGGAAGCCGATCCACTGAAACATGCCGCGGAACTCGCCCCGATCCGCGCCGCTGTAGAGCGCGATGGAGATCCACATCAGGTTCATCATCGCGAAGCCGGCAAAGGCCATGCGATAGAGCAGGCGGCGGTTCTGCCGCGCTAGGGCCCCCTCCGCCGCCTCCGGATCGAAGGGCACCGCCGCGTATCCGATCTCTGCCAAACGCCGCAGGATGCCGGAGAGCTTGACCCGGCCGTTGTCCCACCGCACCTTGAGCCGGCGGCCGGTCAGGTTGACCCGCGCCTCATCCACACCGGGGACCCCTGCGAGACCCGTCTCGATCAGCCAGACACAGGCGGCGCAGTGGATGCCCTCCACCAGGAGATGAATCTCCCGCTGTTCCGCCAGCGCCGGGACGAACTCCTCCTGCACGGCATCGAGGTCGTAGAGGGCGAGGTCTTTGGGTGGGTCCGGGGGCGGCCCGAAGACCTCACCCTCCGGGGTGCGCCGATAGAAGCCGTCCAGGCCGGCGGCGTAAATCGCCTCGCACACCGACTTGCAGCCGTTGCAACAAAAGGCTCGCTCTTGGTTACCGGGATAGCCGAGCACAGCGGCCTTGGGAGACACCGGCAGACCGCAGTGAAAACAACGCACCTTTTCGGACGGCATCGGCTTCCTATCGTCGATCATGAAGGTGCGGGGGCCGCCAGGGACTGACGCCTGCTCACACCCGCGGGGTGCTGCACCCCGCCTCGGGAAAACCGCCTGGAGCGGGACGCGATCAACCCAGGTACTCTATGGGCCTAAACGCAGAGTAGTCAGGGACGGCCAATCAACAGACGCTTTCCGTGGCTGTGCTCGTCCTCACCGAGGCGGCCGGAAAATACCCCGTCCCACACCCCCATCTGCGCAAAGCTGACGTCAACGACGTAGTGACCAGGCGCTGCGACGCTCATCGGCAAGGTAAAATCCAACCCCACGTCAGACGGTCGGTAGGCGTAGAAGGTCACCTTGTCCAGGGCCAGCGGCTGCCCAGACTTGTCGGAGACGAAGAACTCGATCTGTCGGGTCTGCCCCGCCTTGATGTCCCTCGGTACCTCCGCGCGCATCACCCAGCCAGGATCCTTGGCCATTTGGGAGACCAGGTGCCGCTCATAATCCTGACCCCGATCGTAGTAGTCCTCGACGACCAGGCCGGGATTGGTGGTCACCGCGAGGTAGATCATCACCCCATTGACGACCAGGAAGACCCCAATCAGGGCGAACCAACCGATGATCCAAGGGCTCCGCCAGGCCGGAATCGGTCGTACCTGCTCGTGGGAAGTTTGCTGCATATCGAACCCCAAACAAGAAAACGAAAAGGCGGGCTGGCAACCCAGCCCGCCAAGGTATACGCCAAGCGCCCTAACAACTAGCGGCGTTTCGGCCCAAAGAATACACTCTCACGTTCGGCGCTTACCGCCACCCCAGTGGACCGCTCCCCCTCGGCCACGAAGGTTACGGGCTCACGCTCCGCGGTCAGATCCTTGCCCGCCACCTTCACGAAGACCTGCACGGGAACTACCTCGCCATGCTTGGTCAAGACGGGTTCTTCGGCACCGATCAACTCTAGGTTCTGCGGCCCAACGGCGGTGATCCGGATGGACAAGTCCTCAGGCGATTTGTTCAACAACTTGAGGGTGAATTTGTTCTGAATCGACCCGTCGCTCATGCGACTGAATAGCGGGGCCCGCTCGTGCAGCACCTTCAACTCGATCGCGGACATGGTCGAGAAGCCGAAGATGATGCCGACCCAGGCCAGCAAGAGGATACCGCCATAGACCCAAACCCGCGGACGCTTGAACAACGACTTGACCGGGCGACCCTCGAACTCATCCAGGGAGGCGTAGCGAATCAGCCCGGTCGGACGCCCGACCTTTTGCATCACCGAATCGCAGGCATCCAAGCATAGACCGCAGGTGATGCACCCTTCCTGCTGACCATTGCGGATGTCGATACCGGTGGGACACACGGCCACACACTGGTTGCAGTCTACGCAGTCTCCGGTCGTGCGCTCCGCGGCCTGCTTGCCCTTGACGACCCGGCCCCTGGGCTCGCCGCGCTTCAGGTCATAGGTGGGAACTACAGTCGTACGGTCCAACATCACGCCCTGGATACGGGCATAGGGACACAGCCAGAAACAGACCTGCTCACGCAGGAAACCCGCCAGCCCCAGGGTACCAAAAGTGAACAAAACCACGGTGATATAGGCAGCCGGATCCGACTCGCCGGTGAAAAAGCGCGCCCAAAAAGATGGGGCATCGGTGAACCATGCAACGAAGCTGAACCCGGTGAAAAAACCGATCAGGAGCCAGATGCCATACTTCAAACCCCGCTTTCCGATCTTGTTTAGGTCCCAGGGGGCCTTATCCAGCTTGCGCCGCTGGGGCGGCTGACCCTCGATCTTCTCCTCGATCCAGGTAAAGACATCGGTCCAAACCGTCTGAAAGCAGAAATAGCCGCACCAGACCCTGCCCGCCAAAGCGGTGATCACAGCCAGGAGGATGGCGAAGAAGAGCAACAGCAGCGACAACATCCAGAAATCCTGGGGAAGGACCGTGGCGGAAAAGAGGTGGTACTGCCGGTTCGGGATGTCGAAAAGCACCGCTTGGCGCCCCTCCCACCTGAGGTAGGGCCCCAGGAAGAAGACGATCCAGACCGAGGCCAAGAGCCACTTGATAGTGCGAAATTTGCCGGTCAGCCGCTTGGCGTGAATGGTCTGCCCACCGGCGTTGACCTCCCAGTGACCTGCATCCGCGTAGAGATCATCGAGCGACCCTGCGCCCTTGTCGACCTGACTGTTACTCACTGATCTTCTCCCCAGGGTGGACCCGGCCCGGCTTGATGCGGCTCTGGGCTCGCAATGGACCTATATCGGCCCCGCCAAAAAGGCATAAAACGGGGCCGTGAAAGCGCACACTGTACCGAACTACGGACCTGGGAACATTGCGCTTTCTCAATTGTAACCGGATGATTTCCTGCAAGTTCCAGACGAAAAAAAGGGGGATTGGCATCCCCCTTTGCGTCCATGTCCGACCCGGCAACAGCCTACTGCTGGTGCTTATGAGCCTCGGCGTCGCGCCTGATCAAGGCCTTCACCTTGAAATACAGGAACGAGACGACGACGATAGACCCCAACACCATCAGGACCGACACCCAGGCTACGGGATCCCAATTCATCATGTTGCTGATCACGTTCATGGTCTTCCCCCTTTCCGGAAATTAGGACCGCGGACGGCGCAAGCGCCGCCCACAGCCTCGGTACTGCATCGGCGAGTGACGCCTTACTGAGCCGACAATTGGCGAACGTACACAACCAGCTTCTTGATCGCCTGGTCGTCCAGCTTCTTAGTGGTGCCGAAGGCCGGCATCACGGCGTTGCGGGACTCGGGCTGATCGGCCTGATTGACGCCGTACAGGATGGTGTGCTTCGCGCTATCCACGCTAGCGGGCTCGAAGCGCCAGACCTTGTCCGTCAGATTCGCGGCACCGACAGTGACCACATCCCCGTTTGGCAGCTCGGCCAGCACGCCGTCTCCCTTGGCACCATGACAGGCATTGCAACCCTTGGCGTTGTATAGGGCCCAGCCCTCATCCCCACCGGCGGCCGCCCCACCCTCGTACATCGCGAAGACGAAGTTGGCCAGCTGATCCACTTCCTCGGGCGTGAGGATCTTCTCGTGAGCCGTCATGGCCCCCTGCCGCCCGCCTACGATGCTCTCCTGGATCTTTGCGAGGCTGCCACCAAAGAGCCAGTCGTCATCCGCCAAAACCGGATAGCCGACGTTGCCCTGACCGCCACTGCCATGGCAGGCGGCACAGTAATCGCCAAACAGCACCTTGGCCGAGGCCACTGTGTACTCGGACAGGCCGGGGTCCTGCGCGATCTCGGCCGGGGTCAGCTTGGCGATCTGATCCTCAAACACCTTGCGCATCTCTTGGACCTGCGCCACACCTTCTTGGTACTCCTGCATCTGGGTCCAACCCAGAACACCCTTGGTGTAACTGGTTGCAGTGGGCCAGAAGGGGTACAGGATCCCATAGGCGATGACCCAAAGGATCGACGCCCAAAAGGCGATGGTCCACCAACTGGGTGGTGGATTGGCCAATTCGCGCAGATTGTCGTCCCAATAGTGACCGGTGTTATTTTCACCGGGGAACGGGTTATTTTCCGCCATCTCTTTCTCCGCTGTCTGGTTTGTCCTCATCGAACGGGATATTGCGCATGGCCTCAAGGCGATCCCGGTTCTTGGGAGCGAGTACGTAGACGTAGAGCACCACCATGAGGAGGGCAATGACCACCGTCAGGATCGTGCCGATCCAGTCGGTGGTCGTCATCGCCGCCCAGTCGGTAGCGAAGTGCTCCTTCAGACTATTCACGATAGGACTCGGTCTCATCGAGCTTGGCCATGGTGCCGAGGACCTGCAAATAGGCGACCATCGCGTCCATCTCGGTCTTGCCCGCGACCAACTTGGGGGCCTGCGCGATGTCTTCGTCCGTATAGGGGACGCCGATAGTCCTCATCCCGTTCATGTGGGCCTGCATGGTGGTCCCATCGACCTCTGCCTTGTCCAGCCAGGGGTAGTTGGGCATCACCGACTCCGGGACCACCGAGCGCGGGGCACGCAGATGGGCGCGGTGCCACTCGTCGGAGTACTTTCCACCCAGGCGCGCTAGGTCAGGACCGGTGCGCTTGGAACCCCACTGGAAGGGGTGATCGAACATGGACTCGGAGGCCAGGGAGTAGTGGCCATAGCGCTCCTTCTCATCACGGAACGGACGCACCATCTGCGAGTGGCAGGTATAGCAACCCTCGCGCGTATAGACGTCCCGGCCTGCCAACTCGAGTGCGGTATAGGGGCGAACGCCATCACCCGCCTTCCAGTTCCACTTGGCTTTGCCATCGTCGGCGACCGTGACGATCGGCGTCTTGCCCGCCTCACTCCAGACAATCTCCGGGTATTGGTTGTGCTCAAAAACGCTCTTCAGGTAGAAGAGCGGGACGATCTCGACGATACCGCCAACGGAAAGGACTATTGCGGTGACGATCAACAGACCCCAGATATTCCGCTCCAAGCGGTCCTGGAGGCCCTTTGGTGCTGTGTTGTCAACCATTGTGTGACCTCCTCAGATCAAGCCATTGCCGCAGCGGCACGGGCCTGCTGCAAGCTGCCCTGGGAAACGGACTTGCGCACGGTCATCAGGACATTGATGAGCATGAGCACGGCACCGAACAAGAAGATCCCACCGCCGATGGCGCGCATAGCGTAGTAGGGGTGCATGGCGTCTACCGATTCCACGAAGGTGTAGGCCAGAGTCCCGTACTCGTCGTAGGCGCGCCACATCAGGCCCTGCATGATGCCGGAGACCCACATCGCAACGATGTAGACCACGGTGCCGATGGTGGCGGTCCAGAAGTGGGCATTGACCAGCTTCTCGGACCACATCTCCGTGTACCAGAGGCGGGTCATGAGGTGGTAGATGGAGCCAATGGCGATACCCGCGACCCAGCCCAAGGCACCGGAGTGCACGTGACCAACGGTCCAGTCGGTGTAATGAGACAGGGCATTGACGGTCTTCAGCGACATGACCGGGCCCTCGAAGGTGGACATCGCGTAGAAGGCCAGGGCCATGACCATGAAGCGCAGGACGTAGTCGGTACGCAACTTATCCCAGGCCCCGGAGAGGGTCATCATGCCGTTCACCGCACCGCCCCAGGAGGGGATGATCATGGCGATGGAGACGGCGGCACCCAGGGAACCTGTCCAGTCCGGCAGGGCCGTGTACTGGAGGTGGTGAGCGCCGAGCCAGACATAGCCGAACATCAGGGCCCAGAAGTGGATGACTGACAGCCGATAGGAATAGACGGGGCGATTGGCCTGCTTGGGCACGAAGTAGTACATCATGCCCAGGAAGCCGGCGGTCAGGTAAAAGCCCACCGCATTGTGGCCCCACCACCACTGAATCATGGCGTCTTGGACACCAGCGAACAGGGAATAGGACTTAAACATACCGACCGGGATGGCCAGGCTGTTGACCACATGCAGGTAGGTGATCATCACCATCATGCCGAGGAAGAACCAGTTCGACACATAGATGTGGGAACTCTTACGGTTGGCGATGGTCATGATGAAATTGAACGTGTAGCTCAACCACACCACGGCGATCAGGATGTCGATGGGCCACTCCAACTCGGCGTATTCCTTGCCCTCGGTGAGGCCCAGGGGCAGGGTGATCACCGCCGAGACGATGATGAGGTTCCAGCCGATGAAGACGAACCACGCCAGCTTGTCGCTCCACAGCCGCACGCCGCAGGTGCGCTGCACGGAATAGAACGAGGTCGCCATGAGGGCACAACCGCCGAAGGCGAAGATAACAGCATTGGTATGCAGCGGGCGGAGGCGCCCGAACGAGAGATACGGGCTATCGAAATTCAAGACAGGCCAGGCCAGCTCGGACGCGATATAAACCCCGACGGTTGCACCTACCACTAGGTAGACGACCGCCGCGACGGTGAACCAGCGTACAATTTCAAAGTTGTACCTCTGTTCCAGTGGCGCTTCCATAGTTCCTCCCCGAAGGACTTTAGGGATAAAGACGAGGGTGTGGGGGCGCTCCGGCCCAGGGTCAGCGCGCCCCTTTCTCCTTGAGCGCAGCGCCCGCTATGACACGGGATTCAAGGCAAAAAGTCAATACGAACACTGGGGTTACCCCTAGGTTTTGGGGGATCTAGCGCTAAGTTCCTTGACCTAGGACAAGTGAAGACAGGCAGACGCCGACGGTTTGCGGGGGCACGGGGACTGAGGGCCAAGACTCTGGGAGCCGACTACCGGCAGGGCGCTGAGACCCAAGATCGCGTCATTTGAAGAAGGAATCGACGGAGAATCCGTCCTTTTCGAGGATGTCGCGAAGCCGACGCAGGGCATCCATCTGGATCTGCCGCACCCGCTCGCGGGTCACCCCGAGTTCTTGGGCGACGCGCTCCAGGGTGGAATGCTCGTAGCCATGCAACCCGAAACGGCGCTCCACCACCTCGCGCTGCTTGTCGTTGAGTTTATGCAGCCAGTGTTTGAGGTTTTGCTGGATGTCTTCGTCGTAGATGCGCTCGGTCGGGTCCTCGGCCGAATCGTCCTGGAGCATGTCCACCAAAGGCTTGTCGGCGTCTTTGCTATAGGGTGTGTCCACCGAGGCGATGCGCTCATTGAGACCCAACATCCGCTTAACCTCGGAGATCGGCTTGTCGAGCATCTTCGCCACGTCGTCCGATGTGGGCTCGTGGTCCATCCGCTGCGTCAGTTGCCGCGCGGCCCTGAGGTAGATATTGATCTCCTTGACCACATGGATGGGCAACCGCACCGTACGGGTCTGGTTCATGATGGCCCGCTCGATGGTCTGGCGGATCCACCAGGTCGCGTAGGTCGAAAAGCGGAAGCCGCGCTCCGGGTCGAACTTTTCCACAGCCCGGATCAGCCCGAGGTTACCCTCCTCGATCAGGTCCAGGAGCGGCAGACCACGATTCAGATAACGGCGTGCGATCTTGACTACAAGCCGCAGGTTGCTGACGATCATGCGCTGACGCGCCAGGTTGTCGCCCCGCTGCGCCAGGCGCGACAGGCTGACCTCCTCCTCTGCCGTGAGCAACTTGGACGCGCCGATCTCGTTGAGGTACAGACGGGTCGCATCGACATCGCCGTCCCCGGCCGCATATCGCTCGGCCTCAGCGGGCTCTGGGATGTCCTCACCGACGACTGCGCGAGGCTCGCCGTCACCGCCGCAACCCTCGTCCATGTCTGCGTCCCCGTCGACCACATCGCCCGTCGCAAGCAGGTCCAGGCTGTCGCCCTCATCATCCGGCTCGCGGGCCTGCACGGTGTCGGGATCAATCTCTATCCCGGCATCGGAAACCGCTGATTTGTGGGTGGTCGCCATGCACTGCATCCTCTGCTGCGGGGAGCGAATCACCGAGCCTTCGGTAGGTAGACCAGAGGATCGACGGCAGTGCCCTTGTTGCGAATCTCGAAATGCAATAGCCAAGCCCCCCCCGCCGCCTGCCCAACCTCCGCCACGACCTGACCCCGCTTCACCTGGCCTCCCTCGGGAACCAGAAGCCTGCGATTGAAGCCGTATGCGCTCAGGTAATTCTTATTATGTCTGACGATAATAAGGTTCCCGTAACCCTTGAGTCCACTGCCGCTGTAGACCACCTCACCCGCCTCCGCCGCCAGCACCTTGGCCCCCGGCTTGCCGCCGATGCGGATGCCCGAGCGGGTCCGATTACCACGTACAAAGGTCTGCCGGATAGGCCCGCGCAACGGCCATTGCCACCGAAGGCGCGAACCGTTCCGCGAGGAACCGACTTTGGCGGAGTCGGCGGGGGCATGCTCCGCCGAATCAGGCTCCCGGTCCGCCGCTGGATTTGCCGCCGCCTCAGCTTTGCCCGCTTTGGCAGCAGGAGCCCCAGCGACCTGCCCACCCCCGTCTGGGGGAACGATCCGAAGTAGCCCGCCCGAGATGATCTTGTAAGGTGGCTCCAACTCATTCCATCGAGCCAGGGTCGCGAATTTGAGTTTCAGGCGTTCCGCTACCTCGCCCAGGGTGTCCCCCCGCTGAACCCGGTAGTAGCCCTCCGGGGCGGGAGCATTCTCGTCCCATCCAAACACAGGCGCCGGCGTCCGGGAGGCGCAACCGCCAAGCACCCCGACCAGCACGATGGCGCACAGACCGACCGACCAGGCAAACCCCCGACCACAGGCAACTGGCGAGCCCAGGCGAGCCACCGCACGTGCCAAACCGGACCAGACCCTCATGGCGAATCCCCGGGGTGCGTCCCGGTCACCTCGGGGCCAAGGCCCTGGACGCCGGTACCAGCGAGCAAGCAAACGCAGTAAACGGGGACCACGTCAGCCAACCCCCGCCAACAGGGGCACGAAGATCACCGGCTCAATCATGTCGTGCTCGTAACCGGATTCGGTCCGCGTCACCCGTACCAGGACCTGCTGATTCTGTCGCCCGACCGGCAAGACCATGCAGCCCCCCGGAGCCAATTGGCTGACCAAGGCCCGCGGGATCCCGGCCGGCGCTGCGGTGACCAGAATGCCGTCAAAGGGGGCGTACTCAGACCAACCCTGGTGGCCATCCCCATGGCGCAGGCGCACATTCCTAAGCTTGAGGGCGTGCAGGCGTTGCGCAGCATCCAGATGCAGGTCCAAGATCCGCTCGACGCTATAGACACGCCGCACCACGGATGCCAGCACCGCGGTCTGAAACCCGGAGCCGGTCCCCACCTCCAAGACAGTCGCGCGCGGCCCATCGGCCAGCAGGACCTCGGTCATCCGCGCCACGGTGTAGGGCTGAGAGATGGTCTGACCGTGTCCGATAGGCAGCGACGAATCCTCGTAGGCACGACTGGCCAGGGCCTCGTCGACGAACAGGTGCCGGGGCAGATTGCGCATTGCCGCAAGCACGCCCGGGTGGGTAATACCTGCATCCATGAGGCGCTGCACCAGCCGTTCGCGGGTGCGTGGCGAGGTCATCCCAACCCCTTGCTCCAGGAACGCCGGCATCATAAGCACCCGAGCAACCATTGTTCCAGGGGCGCCAAGGCAGAGTGCCGGGTCAGATCCACCTGCAGAGGTGTGACGGAAACAAAACCCTCCCGCAGCGCGTGAAAATCCGTCCCCGGACCCGCGTCCTGCTCTGGACCCGCCGACCCAACCCAATAAATGGTGCGCCCGCGCGGGTCCTTGCCCGCAATCACCGGCTCCGCCTTGTGGCGATGCCCGAGCCGCGTTGCTGCGAACCCTCGAATAGACTCCAAGGGTAGATCCGGAACATTCACATTCAGGATGACGCTCGACTCCAGGGGCCGACACTTAAGCCCCGTCACCAACTGGGCCACGACCCGGGCCGCGGTCTCCAGATACTGGGGCTCGTGGGACGCGATGGACACGGCGATGGCCGGCAGACCCAGGAAGCGCCCCTCGGTGGCGGCCGCAACCGTCCCGGAGTAGATCACGTCGTCACCCAGATTCGGGCCATGGTTGATCCCCGCCACCACCAGGTCCGGCTCCTCATCGAGCAGGCCAGTGATAGCCAGGTGAACACAGTCCGTCGGGGTGCCCTCTACCCGATACAGATCCGGGCCCAGGCGATGGGCGCGGATCGGGACATCCAGGGTCAAGGAGTTGCTCGCCCCACTGCGGTCCCGATCAGGCGCCACCACGATCACCCGGCCCAGGCTGCGCAGCGCATCCGCGAGGACGCGCAATCCAGGGGACTGATAGCCGTCGTCATTACTGAGCAGAATATTCATCGCAGTCGGATGGTCGGTGGGGCGCCCCCGGGGTTGACGCGGGAGTCGAGCCCGCACGTTGCACAGGCGCCACAATAGGGCGACGGAGGTCCGGCAGGCCCGGAAAGACCCTTGACACTGTGGCACCCCCAGCGCCGGAAAACCGGCATCATACTGGCAAAGTCACCCCACGGGACACCCTCGGGGCAGACTCAGGGTACGCTGGTATACTCCTCGCGTTACACTGGTGCCACGGGGCCCCCATGAGCAAACAACTTCCGCCGGGCGAACGCGATCTCTTTCGTAGCGCCGTTGCAGACGCCGAGCCCCTGACCCACGACCAGGCGGAACCCTACCGTCGTCGTCGGCCGCCGATCCCGATCCCCCAGCCGGCGGACCTCGCCGAGCCCGATGGGCCCCATGGCCTGTCCGAGGGCGAGGTCGAGACCGGGGACTTCCTGCTGTTCGCCCGCCCCGGAGTGCAGAAGAGGGTCCTCGACGACCTGCAACGCGGACATATCGAGGTCGACATCGAGCTGGATCTGCATGGACTCACGGGCCAAGTCGCCCACCGGCTCCTCAGTCAATTCTTCGCCGATTGCGCCCATATGCGGGTACGCTGTGCCCGCATCATCCACGGCAAGGGGTTCGGGTCGGCCGAGCGCCAACCCGTACTCAAGTGCAAGCTCAACTACTGGCTACGCCTGCGCGAAGAGGTCCTCGCCTTCTGCTCCGCTACCCGCCGCGATGGCGGCACCGGGGCCACCTATGTCCTGCTGCGCAACCCAGATAAGCGCCGAGGCGACGCACGCGTCCGAAAAACCAATGCTTTAGGTTGAAAGAACTCATCGGTTCTGGGTTGCCCCACCGAGCCTGATCGCCTCTGATGGGCCCCTTGACCGGACACCCCGGCCACCACCTCCGCAACGAGGGCCCAGCATGAACGAATACATCCGAGTCGGCGGCATCCAGGTCGCCACGCCGCTTTACGACCTGGTTCGCGACGAAATGACCCCGGGCACGGGCCTCAACCCGGACACCCTGTGGGCCGCCCTAACGGGGATTATCCACGACCTGGCGCCACGCAACCGGGCGCTGCTCGAACGCCGCGACGCCCTTCAGAGCGAGATCGACGCCTGGCACCTCGACCACGGCCAACCTCTGGATGAGGGGGCTTACCGCGCCTTCCTCTCGGACATCGGATACCTGCTCCCGGAGGGGCCCGAGTTCCAGGTGACCACCGCCCAGGTGGACCCGGAGATTGCCACCCTGGCGGGCCCCCAGCTCGTGGTCCCGGTGGACAACGCCCGTTACGCCCTGAACGCCGCCAACGCACGCTGGGGCAGCCTCTATGACGCCCTCTACGGAACCGATGTCATCCCAGAGGACCACCACGCCGAGCGCGGGGCCACATTCAACGCGACCCGCGGGGCCTTGGTGGTGGACTATGCCCACCGCTTCCTAGACGCCGCAGTACCGCTGGAGCGATGCTCCTTCTCCAACGCCACCGGTTACTCGGTTCACGAGGGCGTGTTGTGGATCCACTGCCCCGACAACAGCCACGCCCACCTGACCAACGCAGACCAGTTCGCCGGCTATCGGGGGCCGGCGGAGGAGCCCACCGCCATCCTGCTGGTCAACCATGGCCTGCATATCGAGCTCCAGCTCGACCGTGCGCACCCCATCGGCCAGCTCAATCCCGCCGGGGTCAAGGACGTCCTGCTCGAATCCGCCCTGACCGCCATCCAGGACTGCGAGGACTCGGTGGCAGCCGTGGATGCGGAGGACAAGGTCCGGGTCTACCGGAACTGGCTCGGCCTGATGCGCGGCGACCTCACCGCCGAACTCAACAAGGGCGGACAAACCCTGGAGCGCCGCCTGGCGCCGGATCGCATCTACACGACCCCGGACGGCGGCACCCTGACCCTACCCGGGCGAAGCCTGATGCTGGTGCGCAACGTCGGCCACCTCATGACGACCGACGCGGTCCTCACCGCAGACGGGGCCGAGACCCCAGAGGGCATCCTCGACGCCTTCGTCACCAGCCTGGCCGCCCTGCATGACCTCAAGGGGATCGGGCCCTACCGCAACTCCCGCGCCGGCAGCGTCTATATCGTCAAGCCCAAGATGCACGGTCCGGAAGAAGTCGCCTTCGCCGTAGAGCTGTTCGCCCGGGTCGAGGAAGCCCTGGACCTACCCCGCAACACCCTCAAGATCGGCATCATGGACGAGGAGCGCCGCACCACCGTCAACCTCAAGGAGTGCATCCGCGCCGCCTCCGAGCGCATTATCTTCATCAACACCGGGTTCCTGGACCGTACCGGCGACGAGATCCACACGGCCATGGAGGCAGGCCCAGTGTTGCGCAAGGGCGCCATGAAGTCCGCCCCCTGGCTGCTCGCCTACGAGGACTGGAATGTGGACATTGGCCTGGCTTGCGGCCTGCTCGGCCATGCCCAGATCGGCAAGGGCATGTGGACCATGCCCGAGGAGATGCGCGCCATGGTCGAAACCAAGATCCATCACCCCAAGGTCGGGGCGAGCTGCGCCTGGGTCCCGTCTCCAACCGCCGCCACCCTGCACGCCATGCACTACCACCAGGTGGATGTCGCCGCGGTCCAGCGGGACATCGCCAACCAGGGCCGGCGCGCCGTCCTGGAAGACATCCTGAGGCTGCCCCTAGCCGTCAACCCCGATTGGAGCGAGGACGAGATCCGTCAGGAATTGGACAACAACTGCCAGGGCATCCTCGGCTATGTGGTGCGCTGGATCGACCAGGGCGTGGGCTGCTCGAAGGTCCCCGACATCTCCGACGTCGGCCTGATGGAAGACCGCGCGACCCTGCGCATCGCCTCACAACTCCTCGCCAACTGGCTCCATCACAGGGTCGTGACCGAGGACCAATTGATGGGCGCGCTGCGCCGGATGGCCGAGGTGGTGGACCGCCAGAATGCCAGCGACCCCCAGTACGGACCGATGGCCCCGAGCTTCGACGGCATCGCCTTCCAGGCCGCCTGCGACCTCGTCTTCAAAGGCCGCGCGGCCCCCAACGGCTACACCGAACCGGCCCTGCACGCCTGGCGTAGACGGTTCAAGGCAGCCCCGTTAGCATGAAAAACTTTCGTGTTTGGGGGTGTCGGCACGCCTTCATGGGGTTATAAGGAGGCAGGGCGTCCCCCTGCCCCCCACGGGATAATGATCGACTCAGCGGTGCCCATGATTCAGGGCAAGTCTAAAGACCAGCACCTCCTCCCGGCTCAGGCCGGCGATCTCCAACCTGGCCTCGTCCTGCACCCGCGCCCTATCCCCGGCGACGAGTCCCTGCCCGTTGAGCTGCACCTCGCCCGCGGCCACCTGCACATAGGCTCGGCGACCGGGTGCCAGGTCCAGCGCCACCGCCTCACCTGGAGCCAGCAGGGACGCGCAGACGGGCTTTTGTTAGCATGACCGGTCTTTAAGAGGCGCGGCGAACGCCAACGCCCGGGGCCTGAGGCGAAATGCCGCCCCCAACCACCCCACCAGAGCTTCCAGGTACACGGCAGATGTTCGGATTCGGCAAGAAGCGTCCCGAGCCCCCCCAGGCGGCGGCCCAGCCAGAGGGCCAGACAGAGCGCCCACGCGGGCTCTTTGGCCGGCTCAAGGACGGCCTTGCCCGCACCCGCGGTCAACTCGGGGCCGGGCTCGGGGGCCTGCTCAGCGGCGGGCGGCGCCTGGACGAGTCGGTCTTCGAGGAGTTGGAAGACCTGCTCCTGAGGGCGGACCTGGGAGTAGACGCGACCACCCAGGTCATCGACAAGCTGCGCGTCGCCGCTCGGCGCTCCGCCCTGGCCACCCAGGAGGATCTGGTGACCGCGCTGAAGGCGGAACTGACTGAGATCCTGCGCCCCTGCGATGCCCCGGTGCTCCAGGCCGCCCCGGGTCGGCCCCAGGTTATTCTGATGGTCGGGGTCAACGGGGCGGGCAAGACCACCACCATCGGCAAACTGGCCCGGCGCCTCCAGGACCAGGGCAACAGCGTCATGCTCGCCGCGGGCGACACCTTCAGGGCCGCGGCCGTCGAACAGCTCCAGACCTGGGGCGAGCGCAACAAGGTGCCGGTGATCGCCCAGCGCTCCGGGGCCGACTCTGCCTCGGTCATCTTCGATGCCCTTCAGGCCGCCGCCGCCCGCGGCACCGATGTGCTGATCGCCGACACCGCCGGGCGTCTGCACACCAAGTCAAATCTGATGGACGAGCTGAGCAAGATCGCCCGGGTACTCAAGAAGCTCGATCCCCAGGCGCCCCACGAGGTCATGTTGGTGCTGGATGCGACCACAGGCCAGAACGCCCTCAACCAGGCGGTGCAGTTCCACCAGGCGGTGGGAGTCACCGGCATCGCCATCACCAAGCTGGACGGCACCGCCAAGGGCGGTATCCTGTTCGCCGTCGCCGAACGCCTCAAGCTCCCCATTCGCTTCATCGGGGTCGGCGAGGCCATCGAGGATTTGCGCCCCTTCGATGCCGAGGAGTTCGTCGAGGCCTTGTTCGCCACCTGATGCCACCATGATCCGCTTCGACCACGTCAGCAAACGCTACCCAGAGCGCGGCGAGGCGCTGAGCGACCTGAGCTTCGAGCTGGAGAGCGGGGAGATGGCCTTCCTCACCGGCCGCTCCGGTGCCGGCAAGAGCACCCTGCTCAAACTGGTGGGCCTCCTGGAGCGCCCTACCCGCGGCAGCGTCGTGGTCAACGGGCGAGACCTGGGTAGCCTTTCGGCGCGGCAGATCCCCTACTACCGGCGCGAGCTTGGCATCATCTTCCAAGACCACCGACTGCTCGGGGATCGCAGCGTCTACGACAACGTCGCCCTGCCGCTCATCGCCTCCGGCATGGGCCGGGCAGAGATCGGTCGGCGGGTGCGGGCGGCCCTGGATCAGGTCGGCCTGCTGGACAAGGAGCGGGTCCTGCCCACCGCCTTATCCGGCGGTGAGCAGCAGCGCGTCGGCATCGCCAGGGCCGTGGTCGGGCGACCATCGGTGCTGCTCGCCGACGAGCCCACCGGCAACCTCGACCCGGACCTGTCGCGCGAGATCATGCAGACCTTCCGCCGCTTCCACCAGGTTGGTGTGACCCTGTTGATCGCGACCCACGACGTCGCCCTCATCACTGCCATGCCCTACCGCACCCTGACCCTGGAGCAGGGTCGCATGGCCATCGACTCGGGGATCTGGTAGCCCATGGCCGGACGCCGCCGCAGCCCCATGCATCGACCCGACGCTGCGCTGGACGCCTGGTTCAGCCATCATGGTCAAAGCGCCCTGGCGAGCCTCGGCGACCTGGCACGAGCGCCGCTGGCCAGCTTCATGACCGTGGCCGTGGTCGGCATCGCCCTGGCCCTGCCCGCAGCCCTGCACCTGGCCACCCGCAACCTCGCCGCCCTGGCCCAAGGCTGGCAGGAGGGCACGGCCCTGTCCCTGTTCCTCGCGCCCGACACCCCTGAGGCAAAGGCCAAGGCCCTGGCGGAGCGCCTCGGGCGACGCCCCGAATTGGCCCGGGTACGCCTCATCACCCCCGATGAGGGCCTGGCGGAGCTGCGCGACTACGGCGGGCTGTCCGGCGCCCTGGACCTACTCATCGACAACCCCTTGCCGACGGTCCTCGCGGCCGAGCCATCCCGAACCATCACCGCCAATCCCGCCAGCCTGACCGCCCTTCGCGATGCCCTCGCTGCCCTGCCAGAGGTCGCCGAGGTACGCCTGGACACCGCCTGGGTGCAGCGCCTGCGCGCACTGCTCGACCTCGGCACCCAGGCCGCCCTGCTGCTAGGCGCCCTACTCGGCCTGGCGGTGCTGCTGGTGGTGGGTAATACCCTGCGCCTGGAGGTGGCCCGACGCCGCGACGCCATCGAGCTCATGGCCCTGGTGGGCGCCACCCACGCCTTCGTGCGGCGCCCCTTCCTCTACGCAGGGGCCTGGTATGGGCTCCTGGGGGCACTGGTCGCGATTGCCCTGCTCCTCCTGAGCCTGGCTCTCATCCAGATCCCCGTGGCGCGCCTCGCCACCCTCTATGGCACAAGTTTTCCGTTGGCCGGCCTCGAACCGACAGCGCTCGCCGCTCTCCTGCTCGGTGGCCCCGTGCTCGGGCTGATCGGTGCCTGGCTGGCGGTCCGTCGCCTCCTCGCGGCCTGCGCCCCGCGCTGAGCCCTGCGCTCGAACCCAAGCGGGAACTAATCCTGCCCTGTCCCATCGAACTGCGAGAATTAGCACGGCAGCACTATCACAGCATGCACGCTTGGCAAACCCCACGGAGAGTGCTAGCATTTACCCAACTAGATTACTGCGAAATAGGCCAACGACCATGACTACAGACCTCTCCGTCTTGCATACAGGTAGCATCGACGCCTACATCACCACCGCCTATCAGATCCCGATCCTGACCCCGGAAGAGGAGCGCGACCTGGCCCTACGCCTGCGCGACCAAGGCGATATGGAGGCGGCGCGGCGCATGGTCCTCTCACATCTGCGCTTCGTCATTCGGATTGCTCGCGGCTATCTGGGCTACGGCCTGCCGCTGCCGGACCTGATCCAGGAGGGCACCGTGGGCCTGATGAAGGCGGTGCGCCGCTTCGAGCCCGACGTCGGCGTGCGCCTGGTGTCCTTTGCAGTGCACTGGATTCGCGCCGAGATCCACGAATACATCCTGCGCAACTGGCGCATCGTCAAGGTGGCCACCACCAAGGCCCAGCGCAAGCTCTTTTTCAACCTGCGCAGCGCCAAGAAGCGCCTGGGCTGGTTCACCTACGAAGAGGTCCAGGCGGTGGCCGAGGACCTGGGCGTCAAGCCCGAGACGGTGCTGCAGATGGAATCGCGCCTGGCCAACCAGGACATGGCCTTCGACGGCGCCTCGGACGATGACGACGAGGGACCAGCCGCTCCCAGCAGCTACCTGCCGGACGTGCGCATGGAACCCTCTGCCCAGCTGGAGCGCGAGGACACCGAGCAGGACGAGCGCAAGCGCCTGTATGCCGCGCTGTCCCTGCTTGACGAGCGCAGCAAGACCATCCTCAAGGCACGCTGGTTGAGCGAGAAGAAGCAGACCCTGCACGAACTGGCCGAGCAGTTCGGCGTGTCCGCCGAGCGCATCCGGCAGATCGAAAAGAACGCCATGAACAAGATGAAGCTCCAGTTGGAGGTCTGAGCCCTCCCGCTTAGCCCCTCCCGACCGGCCTCTGGCCGGTCTTTTTTTTGCCATCTTTCCCGCTTATTTGCGGCCGAATTGCTTTTTCCAGGATCACCGTGACGCGCTAGGAAGCCACCGCTGCCCAGAACGATGGCCAAGTGGCGTGTGTGCAGCGCGGGCACCGTCTCCTCCGACTTCCCCATGCTTCGCCCTGCCCCCCGAATGCAACACCCTCGCCAAAAAGCAAACGGCCGACCACGCCTCCGGCGGCCTACCTCGGTCTTGCTCGACACCCGCGTTCAGGTTATCTTTCTCGCCGTTTGTCGTGGGACGGGCGAACCAAAAAGTACCAAGCTAGCCGCTTCGTACTGCCGGCCACCACCGCAATACGCAACGCGTCGTAGTCTTGTGGGGATTGACGTATGAGGCCGCATCGCTTCGAACCTCGACATGACACCCCCGCACGATGCCCCGCTGAAGACCATTGGGAAAGCGTCCGCCCGAACCTTTGCGCAGCCGCCCCTTCAGTTCCTGACGCACCAAGGCGGGGTTCCCGACTTAGTGTTCCTCGACGACCCATCGAACGCGGCGACCCCGAACTGTGCACGCCGCCCCACGCGCCTACACGTCTCGATATGGATCGTCGCAGGTCTAAAGTAAAGACCTCACCCTGATCCCATGCCCAATTGGAATCGGGGCCTGACGCTGTCCAATTGCAGGATATCCCGCAAGGATTTACTCGGGCGGCATGGTCAGAATGACAGCCTCCGAGCACGCTGGCCGCACCCTGACTGGCAACCCGGGCTCCACCTATCGCCTCATTGTGGATACTCTAAATAACGATGGTCTTTAGTTCGCCCATCTTCCTGTTCGTTTTTCTCCCAGTAGTCCTTACCCTTTATTGGCTCCTGCCCGGAGTGAAGGCGCGCAATTACTGGCTGCTGCTCATGAGCCTCGTCTTTTACGCCTGGGGCGAAATCCTCTTCCTGTTCCTGCTATGCGCGTCCACCTTGGGAAATTACGCGCTCGGTCTTTGGGTGGACCGTAGCGAGAATCCACGTAAGCGGAAAGCCGCCATCGCGGTTGCCATCATATTGAACATCGGTCTCCTCGCGTTTTTCAAGTACGCCAACTTCGTCACAGACGGACTCGCACCGATCTTTGAATCGTTCAATCTCCCACCAGTACATAGCAACGTCCCGCTCCCAATCGGCATATCCTTTTTCACCTTTCACGCGCTGTCGTATGTCATCGACATCTACCGACGCAAATCGCCTGCAGCGACAAACCCGGCCGATACGGCACTGTACATCTTCTTTTTTCCGCAGTTGATCGCTGGGCCGATCCTCCGCTGGAACGCCATTGCACCCCAACTGCTGAAGCGCACCGCCACGCCTGCCCTTTTTGCCGAAGGGGTGCGCCGTTTTGTCTGGGGACTGGCCAAGAAAATGATTCTGGCCAATGCCGTTGCAGTTCCCGCCGATCAGATCTTCGCATTGCCTCCAGAGGAGCTTTCTGCCTCCTTGGCATGGTTTGGCATCGTCTGTTATACGTTGCAGATCTATTTCGATTTCTCTGCCTACTCCGATATGGCGATCGGCCTCGGGAAGATGTTCGGCTTCGCGTTCATCGAAAACTTCAATTACCCTTACATTTCCCAATCCATCAAGGAGTTCTGGCGGCGCTGGCACATGTCCCTTTCGAGCTGGTTCCGTGATTACCTTTATATTCCTCTTGGGGGGAACCGGCTCTCTGAACCTCGCACCTACTTCAACCTCATGATGGTCTTCTTCCTCTGCGGGTTGTGGCATGGTGCGAGCTGGACCTTCGTCGTCTGGGGCCTTTACCACGGCGGCTTCCTTGTCCTTGAACGCACGAGCGTTGGGACCTGGATCGGTACGTTACCGAGACCGCTTCGGCATCTCTATGCACTGATGGCCGTAATGGGTGGATGGGTATTTTTCCGTGCAGAGACCTGGGGACAGGCGATGGCCTACTTCAGCGCACTGGGGGGATTCGGGCCCGATACCCTCGCGCAGCCACTCGCACGTTACGCGACGAACCAAGTGCTCTGGTCCATCGCAGTCGGCGTCGTGCTCGTTACACCGTTTTGGCCCTGGCTTCGTCATACATTGGCGAACTGGAAGGACACTCTGACGGGTATCCGCCGCACGGCGGCAGACGTCGCTGAGCTGGTGCTGGACCCACTGCTGGCGACAGCATTGCTGCTGATCTCGGCGGCATGGCTTGCCGGCGACACCTACAACCCATTCATCTACTACCGCTTTTGACCGGTATGACTACGTCGCCCACCACCTCGCCGGCGCCCCCGTTTTGCACCGCGAAAAGCCTGGTATTCATCGCGCTCTTCATGACGGTGATTTGGCTCCCGTTGCTAGACAGCTTTCTCCATTTGGACCCCACGCCGCAACAGAACGAGAAGCGCGCGCTCGTTGCGTTCCCCAAATTGACCCCGACCGCGGAGGGAGCGAGACAGTTTTTCATCGGGGTTGAAAAGTATTACGGAGATCACTTCGGGTTTCGGAACTGGCTCGTGCGGCGACACAATCGCTGGAAGCGCCAGTGGTTCCAAGAATCTCCATTGCCGGATGTTATGCAGGGTCAAGATGGGTGGTATTTCTTCGCCGGAAGCAACATGATCGAGAACGTCACCGGGCACACCCAGTTTGACGACGCGACATTGCGCGACTGGCGCGACCTTCTGGAATCGCGGCGCGCCTGGCTCGCGGAGCGCGGTATCGCCTACTTGTTCGTCATTCCTCCAGACAAACACACCGTGTACCCGGAATATCTGCCAAGCTGGATAAAACCTGCGAAATCTCCGACCAAACTATCGCAATTCTTGACCTATATGAAGGCGAATTCGACGGTACCCATTGTTGACCTTCGTTCCGTGCTGATCCAATCAAAGGAACGGGAACGTGTCTACCAGTTCACCGATACACACTGGACCCCTGAGGGCGGCTTTGTGACCTACCAAGAGGTCTTGCGCGCCTTGGCAGCCCAGATACCGGGGATCGCGCCGGTCGATACAGAGGAGTTCACACGAACCTATACGATCCAACCGGGCGGCGATCTCGCCAAACTGCTAGGACAGGACAATCTCGTGGAACGGGATTTGGTCCAGCTTACGCCGCGCTCACCATTGGAGGGAGTCGCAACGACGAACGACACGGAGATCTACCCGAAGGCATGGCCAGCTATGACAGAGCCGATGATTACGGTGAATCCGCACGCGAGTGGTACGGCCATCCTGTTTCGCGACTCTTTTGCCGGAAGCTGGCAGCCTTTCCTCAGCTATCATTTCAATCGGACGATCTACATTTGGGACTATCATTGGAATCCTGAATTGATAGAGAGGGAAAGGCCACAGGTGGTGATCGACGAAGTGCTGGAGCGCTTCTTGAATTTCGAGGACCCCAAGAAACTCATGATCGAGGACGGTCTAGACACGCACCGAAGCTGATAGAGCGGGGCGATGGCATTCCGGCTGTCTTTTAGGGAAATGCTGAGTACAGTGGGAAGCGGCCCCGTTCCCTTCCCTTTATCTTGGCTTCGGTGATCGAGACGGACGGCGCCTGGCACTAGGCTTGCGCGGACCTGTAGCCGCGTCCGCTACCGAGTCGACCACAACACCGGGGACCTGGATGGGGCTGGCCGACTTCTTGGACGACCCCTTACGTGCCTCAGCCCCATTTCCACCCTTGGCGGGGCTACGCCTTGTCACGGGCCTCGCCTTGGCCTCGGGTTGCACCGCTAGCTGGGCATCGGACTCGGCCTTAGCAGGCGTCGCGATCTTGGGCCGGCGGGGCGCCCGTGGTTTCTTTTCAGTCGACCTCGATGCGGCATCATCGGACACCTGAGCGGGCGTCCGGGCCGGGGTCTGCCCTTGATCCGGCGCTGGGACGAACGGCGGCGCCGTGGCAACGCCTTGCGCTGGGACCGGCGCAACAGGCGTGCTTGGTGCAGACGGGGCCGAAGGGAGTGCGCCACCGCCGGTTACCCCAGGGCCTGGGCTGCCACTCGCAGGACCGCCCCCGGGTTTGGGTCCGGGCCTGGGCCGGCCTCGCAACAGTCCAAAGGGCCTGGCGAGCAACCGGAGCACGGCGCCGATCAGACGCACCACAGCAAGGATCGCGGAAACCAACCAGCCCCACAGGCGCAACGCCAGGGGCCTGCGTTTGCAACCATCCGCCCCGAGCGGTGCCGCTTCCCGCTTGCTCTTTAGCGCGGCCTGGGCGCGCAGCGGCTGGAGCCCGGCGCAAGGGTCCTCGTCCTCGAACACCGCATAGCGCTCGGATAGGGCGATATCGCCGTCGACGGTCTCGACCATGTAGAACTGGCGCCGGGCGCTGATGCAGCCGAGCGGGATGACGATAACCGCCATCAGGGTGCCGACCCCAGCCCCAAAGAAGATGCTCACGGCCATACCCTGGAAGATGGGGTCGTTGATCAGGGTCCAGGCCCCACCGGCGGTGGTCAGCGAGGTGATCAGGATAGGCCTCATGCGCACCTCGGCCCCCAGGACCGCGGCCTCGGTGACGCTCTTGCCCTTGGCCGCCTCGATCTTGACGAACTCCACGATCAGGATGGACTGGCGCACGATGATGCCCCCCAGGGCGATGAGCCCGATCATGGAGGTGGCGGTGAACTCGGCCCCCATGATGAGGTGCCCGGGGACGATGCCGATCAGGGTCAGGGGGATGGGCGACATGATGAGCCCGGCCAGTGCGAAGTTGCGGAACTCCCAGACGATGAGCCCGTAGATCAGCACCAGGGCGGCCATGAAGGCGAGCCCCATGTCGCGGAATGTTTCGTAGGTGACCGTCCACTCGCCGCTCCACTCGAAGGCGGACTTCGTGACGTCATCCGGTGGCCCAATCAGGCCCATGGGCATGCCGCTGATCTTGACCCCGTCCGGGGTTGTGTAGTCATCGAGCAGGTCCTCGACATTGAGCATGCCGTAAATGGGCGCGCCCAGGCGCCCCTCCATCTCGCCCACCACGTACTCCATGGGGCGCAGGTCCTTGTGGTAGATGATCGGGTCCTCGGGGACCTTGACGAAGCGCCCCAGCTCCACCAGGGGCACGACCTCCCCGCTCGGGGACATGACCGGCAGGCTGCCCAGTGCGTCGAGCTGGGCGCGGTAGGCGAGCGGCACCTGGATGACGATCCAGGTCGGCTCCTGGAGCGAGCCGCGCTTGACGTCCCCTGCCTTGAACCCGCCCATGGCCATGGCCAGGTTTTGGTTGACGCTGTCCACGGAGATGCCCCGGCGCACTGCCTTTTCCGTGTCCACCTCGAAGCGCCAGTAGTCGTAGGGGCCGGCCATGTAGTTGTCTACATCGACCACCCCCTCGGCCTGCTCGAACAGGCCGGTCAGGTCGGCTGCCACCTGGCGGCGGACCGCGTCTGTCGGGCCGTAGACCTCGGCGACGACAGTCTGCAAGACCGGCGGACCCGGGGGCATCTCCACCACGGCGATCCTGGCCCCCAGCTTTTTGGCGATGGGTGCAAGCAGGGCGCGGGCCTGGACCGCTAGTGCATGGCTGCCAAGTTCCCGCTCGCGCTTGTCGGTGAGCATGACCAGCAGATCCCCCTCCCAGGGGCGATTGCGGATGTAGTAGTGGCGGACCATACCGTTGAAGTTGAAGGGCTGTGCGGTACCCGCGTAGGTCTGCACCATGGTCACCTCAGGCAGATCCTTGACCTTCTCCGCCAGCAGGCGCAAGGCATTTGCGGTCTCGGGCAGGGCGGTCCCCTCCGGCATGTTGACCACCACGCTGAACTCCGGCTTGTTATCGAAGGGCAGCATCTTCACCGCCACCGTCTGCGTATAGAACAGGACGCAAACCCCAGCGGTGGCGGCGATGATCGCCACCAGGAAGCCAATCCCCAGGGCCCGATGCTCGATCAGGGGCACCACCAGGGGCCGGTAGACCTTACTCACCAGGTGGCGGGTCTTCTCCTCGCGCCGCTCGGCGGCGTGCAGGGCCGCGAGCCTCGGGCGCACCCGCAGCGCGAACCAGGGGGTGAAGACGAAGGCGGCCACCAGGGAGAAGAACATCGCCGAGGACCCGAGCACAGGGATGGGACGCATGTAGGGACCCATGAGCCCGCTCACCCAGCCCATAGGTAGCAGGGCGGAGATAATGGTCAGGGTCGCCAGGATGGTCGGGTTGCCGACCTCGTCCACCGCCCGCACCGCACTGTCCACTGAGGTCTCACCCCCTTCCAGCCAGTGGCGGAAGATGTTCTCCACCACAACGGTGGCGTCGTCCACCAGGATGCCGATGGCGAAGATCAGCGCGAACAGGCTCACCCGGTCGATGGTGTAGTCCACCACCCAGGCCCACCAGATGGTCACCAGGATGACGATGGGGATGACGGTGAGCACGACGAAGGCGGCCCGTGTCCCCAGGCCGATGAGGCACAGCACCGCGACGATCAGCGCCGCCTCGAACATGGCCTTGAGCAGTTCGTTGACCTTGTCGTTGGCGGTCTTGCCGTAGTTTCGGGTGACCTCGACCTGAACATTCGACGGAATCAGGGTCCCCTCGAGTTGTGCCAGCCGCGCGAGGATGGTGTTGGCCACCGTGACCCCGTTACTGCCCTCCTTCTTGGCGATGGCCAGCGTCACCGCAGCGGCCCCCTGGACCGGGTGATCGCCGCTGTAGCCAGCCCCGGTGGAGTGGGTTACGACTTGCTCGGCGTCCTGGGGGACATGCTCTACCTGGGCCAGATCGCCCACATAAATAGGCCTGCCACCCTGGGTACCCACCACCAGGCGCGCAACATCCTCGGCGCTACGCAGGAAGGCGCCGGAATAGACGTTGTAGGCGGTGCCGCCCGACTCGCTAGCCCCGGTAGCCAGCTCGGAGTTGGCCCCCTGAATGGTCGCGGCGATACGGTCCAAGGTCACGTTGAACCCGGCCAGGCGGTCCATCTGGACCTCGACGCGGATCTGCTCCGCCCGACCTCCAACTACGAAACCCTTGCCCGTATTGGGCAGGGCGCCGAGGTCCTGCAACACATCCAGGGCCAGGCTGCGCAGCTGACTGTCGGCCACGGACTCGGACCACAGGGTCAGGGTCACCACGGGCACGTCGTCCACCCCCATGGGCTTGACCAGGGGCGGCTGCACGTTGGGCGGCATACGGTCCAGGTTGGACTGGAGCTTGTCGTGCACCTTGACGACGGAGGCGCCCATGTCCTCCCCCACCTCGAAGCGCACCGTCACGATAGCCGCCCCGCGCAGGGTCGCGGAGTAGACATGCCGCACCCCCGGGATCTCCTTCATGATCCGCTCCAGAGGCTGGGTCACCAGGGTCTCCACCTGGCGGGCCGATGCGCCCTGGTACTGGACATAGATGTCGATCATGGGGACCGAGATCTGCGGGTCCTCCTGGCGCGGGGTGAAGAGCAGGCCCAGGAGCCCCACACAGAGGGCGCCGATCAGCAACATGGGCGTGACCGGGGTATTGATGAACATGCGGGCAATGCGCCCGGACAATCCAAGCGGCGGCAAGCCAGGTTCGGCCAGGGAGACCCCACCCTCAGGGACGGACCCCGGGCGCTCGCGATCTGCGGACATGACCATCACTCCTCGAATACGGGCGGTTCGCCGCCTCTGTGGTTGCCGGAACCGATGCCGTCCTCTTTGGTAACCGACGTCGGTCCGTCGTTCGATTGCGTCGGCACTCAACCAAGGCTAGACCATAACCTGCGATTTCTCATGGCCAAATAGAACTTTATGTGCGTATGCATCCTGTGGCGGTGCCCACCAGGCGGTCGCCATACCCGCCATGCACAGGTCGAACCAGGGGATGAGGGTGGGCGCGAATGTATCGGGCGTCCTCGCGAACCGGTTGCTCAGGTCTGCCGCTCCTTCGGCGGTAACCGGGCGTACTGGGGTGAACAGATCAGCGTATCGTGGACTCTTTAACATGGTGGCGCGACACCGGGCGCTCGCCGAGCCAATAGGAGCACAACGTGGGACCAGTGACGAAGGCAAGCAGCCCCGGCGCTCTGTGGCGCTGGGGCCAGCGTGGGCTGAGCCTGATGCTGGGTCTGAGGCGGGATCTAATCAGGACGCGCCTGGGCAGGCAGTCTGCAACGGGCCAGGGGCTCGCCGTAGAGGCGCCGCTGCGGGCGGAGCTGTTCAGCGCGGATCAGATGGAGCAGCACGGCCTGCGTTTGGCCACCGCCGACCGGTTGACGCCGGGACGGGTGCCGGAGCGGTTGCTGGCGCGCCTCGCCGCCAATCAGCGAGTGCTGATCGAGACCTGCCACCTGCTGACCGCGGCGGTTACGGCCAAGCAGCGCGTCACCCCGGCCGGGGAGTGGCTGCTGGACAATGCCTACCTGGTCGCCGAGCAGATCCGCACCGCCAGACGACACCTGCCCAAGGGCTATAGCCGGGAGCTGCCGAGCCTGGTCACGGGCATCTCCGCCGGTCTGCCGCGCGTCTACGGCATCGCCCTGGAGACGATTGCCCACGGTGACGGACGGGTCGACCCGGACAGCCTCAGGCGTTTCGTGGCCTCCTACCAGCAGGTCACCCCGCTGCGTCTGGGCGAGTTATGGGCCATCCCCATCATGCTGCGCTTGGCGCTGATCGAGAATCTGCGCCGCGTGGCGGCGCGCGTGGCCGGCGACCGGCAGGGACCAGGATCTGGCGGTCGCCTGGGCGACCAAGCTGACGCAGATGGCCCGCCAGGACCCGAAGAACCTGATCTTGGTGATCGCGGATCTAGCCCGCTCGTCCCCGCCCATGACCCCGCCGTTCGTCTCGGAGCTGTCGCGCCGCTTGCAGGGCCAGGGCCCGGCCCTGGCCTTCCCATTGACATGGATCGAGCAGCAACTAGCCGAGTCGGGTCGGTCCATCGAGCAGTTGGTGCGCTCCGGCAACCAGCAGCAAGCGGCCGACCAGGTCTCGGTGAGCAACAGCATCGGCAGCCTGCGCCTGCTTGGCACCCTGGACTGGAACGAGTTCGTCGAGACCCTGAGCCTGGTCGAACAGGCCCTGCGCACCGACCCCGCAGGGGCCTACGCCGGGATGGACTTTGCCAGCCGGGACAGCTACCGGCACGCCGTCGAGACCATTGCTAAGGCCAGCGGCTGCTCCGAAGAAGCCGTGGCCAGCCGGGCCGTCGCGCTGGCAGCGGCGGGGCCATCGCCCCCGGCCACGGGCGATGGCCGCGAGGCCCATGTCGGGCACTACCTCATCGACCGCGGCCGGTGCGACCTGGAAAAGGCCACGCGGGCACGTCTGGCCCCGGCGGTGGCCATGCGCCGCTGGGCGAGCGGGTCGGCGCTGTCCCTCTACCTGGGCAGCACGACCCTGCTGACCCTGGTCCTGGCCGCGGGCCTCCTGGTGCGGGCGCGGGCCGAGGCGTTGCCGGCCTGGGCCCTGGTCCCGCTGGCGGTGTTGGCGACACTGGCGACCAGCCAGCTCGCCATCGCCCTGGTCAACTGGCTGATGCCCCTGCTGGCGGCACCACGTCGGTTACCGCGCATGGACTACTCCGAGGGTATCCCGGCGGAGTCGCGCACCCTGGTGGTGGTCCCGACGCTGCTCACCAGTACGGGCAACGTCCAGAATCTGGTCGAGGCCCTGGAGGTGCGGTTCCTGGCCAATCGGGACTCGCATCTACACTTCGGCCTCTTGACCGACCTGCGCGATGCCACCGAGGAGACCCTGGCCCAGGACGCCCCCCTGCTGACCCTAGCCCGGGAGGGCATCGAGACCCTGAACCGCGCTACTCGGACGGCCGAGGCGACATCTTCTTCTTGTTCCATCGCCCGCGCCTTTGGAATCCCCACGACCGGATCTGGATGGGATACGAGCGCAAGCGCGGCAAGCTTGCGGACCTCAACGCCCTGCTGCGGGAGGGCAACCGTGCGGGCTTCTCCCTGGTGGTCGGCGCCACCGCCGTCCTGTCCGGGGTGCGCTACGTCATCACCCTCGACACGGACACTCAACTGCCGCGCGATGCCGCTCGGGCGCTCGTCGGCACCCTGGCACATCCGCTGAACCGAGCGGTCTACGACCCGGCACGGCAGCGCGTCGTCGACGGCTACGGCATCCTGCAGCCGGGCGTGAGCGCGAGCCTGCCGAGCGGCCAGCCGTCGCGCTACGGGCGCCTGCACGGCGGCGAGCCAGGCATAGACCCGTACACCCGCACCGTCTCGGACGTCTATCAGGACGTATTCCAGGAGGGCTCCTTCATCGGCAAGGGCATCTACGACCTCGCCGCCTTCGAGCAGGCCCTCAAGGGCCGCTTCCCGGAGAACCGCATCCTGAGCCACGACCTCCTGGAGGGGTGCTACGCCCGCTCCGGGCTGCTAAGCGACGTGCCCTTAAACGAGGAGTATCCGACCCGTTACGGCGCCGACGTCAATCGCCGCTACCGCTGGATCCGCGGCGACTGGCAGCTCGCCGCCTGGCTGCTGCCGCGGGTGCCCGGCCCTGATGGCACACGCCTGCCCAACCCGATGTCGCTGCTGTCGCGCTGGAAGCTGTTCGACAACCTGCGTCGCAGCCTGGTGCCGGCGGCCCTGACGGCCCTGTTGCTGCTTGCCTGGACCCTGTCGTCCTCCCCCGGGTTCTGGACCCTGGCGGTGCTCGGCGTCGTATTGATGCCACCCTTGCTGGCCAGCCTCCTGGACCTGCTACGCAAGCCGGATGACCGGGGTCTGGGTCAACATCTGGCCGCGACCGCCGAGGGCGTCGGGCAGCGCCTCGCCCTTATCGGCCTGGGCTTGGCGACCCTGCCCCACGAGGCGTACTACAGCCTGGATGCGATCCTGCGCACCCTGGGCCGGCTGCTAGTCACCCATCAACGGCTGCTGGAGTGGAATTCCTCCGGCGACCAGGAACAGCGCAGCCGCACCGACCTGGGCGGGGCGTTCCGCTCCATGTGGTTCTCGCCGGCCCTGGCCGTCGCCACGACCGGCACCCTGATCCAGATCCATCCGGCCGCCCTGATCGCCGCTGGCCCCCTCCTGCTCCTATGGCTGGTCTCACCGGCCATTGCCTGGTGGATCAGCCGGCCGCTACCCCGCCGCGAGGCCCGACTGACCGGGGAGCAGACGCGCTTCCTAAGTCGCATCGCTCGCAAGACCTGGGCCTTCTTCGAGACCTGCGTGGGCCCCCAAGACCATTGGCTGCCGCCGGACAACCACCAGGAGGGCCGGGCGGACGCCCTGGCCCATCGCACCTCACCCACCAACATGGGCCTGGCGCTGCTGGGGAATCTGGCCGCCTACGACTTCGGCTACATCCCCTCGGGCCAAGTGCTGGAGCGCACCGCCAACACCCTGGACACCATGGCCAGCCTGGAGCGCCACCGGGGCCACTTCTACAACTGGTACGACACCGAGACGCTGCAACCCCTGCCGCCGACCTATGTCTCGACCGTGGACAGCGGCAACCTGGGGGGTCACCTGCTGACCCTGCGCCAGGGTCTGTTCGCCCTGATCGATGACCCGATCCTGCCACCGCGCTGGGTGGATGGCTTGTTCGACACCCTAGGGATTCTGGAGGAGGCGGCGGGCAAGGTGGCCCCGGCCTCCCTTGGGGAGTTCCGCACGGCACTGGACGCGGCGGCGACCACCGCTCCGACCGGGCTCGCGGCGGCGCACCGCCTGCTGGACGCCCTGGTGCACTCTGCCGAGGCGCTGGCCGCGGATCTGGCCGCTCACCCGAGCGAGGCGACCGGTCCGAGGCGCTCTGGTGGGCGCAGGCCCTGACCCGGCAATGCCGTGCGACGCGCGACGAGCTGGCCTGGCTCGCGCCTTGGGCCGGGATGGGGCAGGCACCCGAGGGCTCGAGCGACCTGCCCGACTTGGATGCCATCCCAACCCTGCGCGCCCTGGCCGGGATGGGACAGGCCCATGCCGGGTCGGGCAGGGACCCCGCCGGGGGCGACCTCAGGGCAGACCGCCTGGCTGGCGCAGCTGCGCCTGCACCTGGGCCAAGGCCAGCGAGCGCGCCCAGGGCCGCATCGCCGCCATCCAGCGCCTGGCCGCGCGAGCCGGCAAGCTCGCCGACATGGACTACGCCTTTCTCTACGACAAGACCTCGCGGTTGCTTCACATCGGTTACAACGTCGAGGACCGACGCCTGGATGTGAGCTATTACGACCTGCTCGCCTCGGAGGTCCGGCTGGGCGTATTCGTCGCCATCGCCCAGGGGCAGTTGCCGCAGGAGACCTGGTTCGCCCTCGGGCGCGCCCTCACCAACCCCGGCGGTGCCCCGATCCTGCTCTCCTGGAGCGGGTCGATGTTCGAGTACCTGATGCCGCAACTGGTGATGCCGACCTACCCGGACACCTTGCTCGACCAGACCGCCCAGGCGGCGGTGGCGCGACAGATCGCCTACGGCAGGCAGTGCGGCCTGCCCTGGGGGATCTCGGAGTCCGGCTACAACACCGTCGACCTTCAGCTCAACTACCAGTACCACGCCTTCGGCGTGCCGGGTCTGGGGCTGAAGCGCGGGCTGGCCGAGGACCAGGTGGTCGCCCCCTATGCCACGGCCCTGGCCCTGATGGTGGCACCGGAAGCGGCCTGCCGGAACCTGCAACGGCTCGCCGCTGCCGGGGCCGAGGGGCGCTTCGGCCTGCACGAGGCCATCGACTACACCCCGGCGCGGCAGCGCCGCGGCGAGACCCACACCGTACTGCGCTCCTACATGGCCCATCACCAGGGCATGAGCCTGCTGGCCCTGGACTACCTGCTGCGCGACCGCCCCATGCAGCAGCGCTTCCAGGCCGACCTGCTGTTCCAGGCGACCCTGTTGCTGCTCCAGGAGCGCATTCCCCGACCCTCGACCTTCTTCGCCCAGACCGCTGAGCTAACCGATGTCCGCGCCGGCACCGCCGGCACCGAGATGCCGATGCGCGTCCTGACCACCCCCGACACGCCGGTACCAGAGGTGCAGTTGCTGTCGAACGGCCGCTACCACGTCATGGTCACGGCGGCCGGTGGTGGCTACAGCCGCTGGCAGGATCTGGCGGTGACCCGCTGGCACGAGGACAGCACCCGCGACCCCTGGGGCAACTTCTGCTACCTACGCGACCTGGACAGCGGGGCCACCTGGTCCACGGCCCACCAGCCCACGCTGCGGCACGCCGAGCACCAAGAGGCGATCTTCTCCGAGGGGCGTGCGGAGTTCCGCCGCCGGGATCGGGGCGACGGCTTCGATTTCGAGACCCACACCGACATCGTGGTGTCGCCGGAGGACGACATCGAGCTGCGCCGGGTGCGCATCACCAACCGCGCCCCGGTGGCGCGCACCATCGAGATCACCAGCTACGCCGAGGTGGTCCTGGCCAGCCCCGCCGCCGATGCCCTGCACCCGGCCTTCAGCAACCTGTTCGTTCAGACGGAGATCCTCCCGGCCCACCAGGCCATCCTCTGCACCCGCCGCCCCCGTTCCCGGGACGAGCATCCGCCCTCCCTCTTCCATCTGATGGCCGTGCACGACGCACAGCCCCGCGAGGCGTCCTGCGAGACCGACCGTGCCCGCTTCATCGGCCGCGGGCGCACCCCGAGCACCCCTACGGCCTTGGGCAGCGCTGTGGCCCTGTCCGGGACCCAGGGCTCGGTTCTGGACCCGGTGGTCGCCATCCGTTGCCGCATGACCCTGAAGCCGGAGCAGACCGCCAATGTGGACCTGGCCTTTGGCATCGGGGCGGACCGCGAGGCGGCCCTGGGCCTGGTCGAGCGGTATCAGGATCGCCGCTTGGCCGATCGCGTCTTCGAATTGGCCTGGACCCACGCCCAGGTGATCCTGCGCCAGATCGACGCGAGCGCAGCGGACGCGCAGCTCTACGCCCGCCTGGCCAGCGCGATCCTCTACGCCCATGCGGGGCTGCGCGCCGAGGCTGGGATCCTCATGCGCAACCGGCGCGGGCAGTCCGGGCTCTGGGCCTATGCCATCTCCGGGGACCTGCCCATCGTCCTGCTGCGCATCGCCGATCTGGCCAACATCGAGCTGGTGCGCCAGCTCATCCAGGCCCATGCCTACTGGCGCCTGAAGGGTCTGGCGGTGGACCTGGTGATCTGGAACGAAGACCGCGCGGGCTACCGGCAAGCCTTGCAGGACCGCATCCTGGGCCTGGTCGCAATGGGCTTGGTCGCGGCGGGCCTGGACACCCAGGCCATGGAGCGGCCGGGAGGCATCTTTGTGCGCTCCCTGGAGCAGATCGCCGACGAGGACCGCACCCTGTTCCTGACCGTCGCACGGGCGACCTTGAGCGACAGTGGCGGGACCCTCGCCGAACAGCTCGACCGCCTGGTCGCCCCAGTCCTGCGGGTACCACGCCTGGTCCCGACCAAGGAGCGCCAGGAAGAGGCCGACGGGGCCTACGAGCTACCCAAGCGCGACCTCATCCTGGCCAATGGTATCGGCGGCTTCACCCCCGACGGGCGCGAGTACGTCATCACCACCCGCGCCGGGCAACTCACCCCGGCGCCCTGGGTGAATGTGCTGGCCAATCCCCAGTTCGGCTGCGTCGTCTCCGAGGCCGGCTCGACCTACACCTGGGGCGAGAATGCCCACGAGTTCCGCCTCACCCCCTGGCATAACGACCCGGTGTCCGACCCGAGCGGCGAGGCCTTCTACCTGCGCGACGAGGAGAGCAGCCAATACTGGTCGCCCAGCCCCCAGCCCTGTCGCGGCGCCACACCCTATGTCAGCCGCCACGGCTTCGGCTACAGCGTGTTCGAGCACACCGAGGGCGGTATCTACTCGGAGCTGTGGGTCTATGTGGCCGTGGACGCCCCGGTCAAGTTCTCCAGGCTCTTGGTGCGCAACGACTCGGGCCGGCCGCGCCGGCTATCCGCCACCGGCTACGTGGAGTGGGTGCTGGGCGACCTGCGTCCCAAGACGGTCATGCACCTGACCACGCAAGTCGATCCCTACAGCGGCGCCCTCTATGCGCGCAACCCCTACAACAGCGAGTTCCCCAACCGGATCGCCTTTTTCGACGTGGACGACGTCAACCGCACCTGCACCTGCGACCGCGCCGAGTTCATCGGGCGCAACGGCCACCTGGGACGCCCGACGGCCCTGACACGCACGCACCTGTCCGGCCGGGTGGGCGGCGGGCTGGACCCCTGCGCCGCGCTCCAGGTCCCCTTCGACCTGGGCGAGGGGCAGGAGCGGGAGATCGTCTTCCGGCTCGGCGTGGGCGGCATACCGGGGGGTGAAGATGCAGCATCCCTGGCGCAACGTCTGCGCGGCGGCGAGACCGCCCGGCGGGCCCTGGAGGCGGTGTGGGGCTACTGGAACCACACCTTGGGCGCGGTGCAGGTGGAGACACCCGATCAGTCGCTCAATGTGCTCACCAACGGCTGGCTGCTCTACCAGACCCTGGCCTGCCGGATGTGGGGGCGCAGCGGTTACTACCAGTCCGGCGGGGCCTTCGGGTTCCGAGACCAGTTGCAGGACGCCATGGCCCTGGTCCACGCCGAGCCGAGGCTGTTGCGCGACCAATTGCTGCTCTGCGCGGGTCGCCAGTTCCCCGAAGGCGATGTGCAGCACTGGTGGCACCCGCCCGCCGGGCGCGGGGTGCGCAGCCACTGCTCAGACGACTACCTGTGGCTGCCCCTGGCCACTTGCCGCTATGTGCTGTCCACCGGCGACACCGGGGTGCTGGAGGAACCCGTCCCGTACCTGGCGGGCCGGCCGCTCGCCCCGGCGGACGAGTCCTACTACGACCTGCCCGGTCGCAGCGAGGAAACCGAGGGCCTGTACCGACATTGCGTGCGGGCGATCCGCCGCGGGCTCGCCCGAGTCGGCGCCCAGGGCCTGCCGCTCATGGGCTCCGGCGACTGGAACGACGGCATGAACCGGGTGGGCATCGGGGGTCAGGGCGAGAGCGTCTGGCTCGGCTTCTTCCTATGCGAGGTACTGCGCCAGTTCGACGCCCTCGCCCGAAGCCTGGGCGATGTGCCCTTCGCCGAGGTCTGCGCCTCGGAGCGCGCTCGCCTGGCCGAGGCCCTGGACGCCCACGCCTGGGACGGCGGCTGGTACCGCCGTGCCTGGTTCGACGACGGCACGCCGCTCGGTGCGGCAGGCAACCAGGAGTGCCGCATCGATTCCATCTCCCAGAGTTGGGCGGTCCTGTCCGGGGCGGGCAGCCCAGAGCGTGCGCGGACCGCCATGGCAGCGGTGGACGAGCGACTGGTGCGCCGCGAGCACGGCCTGATCCAGTTGCTCGACCCACCCTTCGACCGCTCGGACCTGGACCCCGGCTACATCAAGGGCTATGTCCCCGGTGTGCGCGAGAACGGCGGTCAGTACACCCACGGCGCCATCTGGGCGGCCATGGCCTTCGCGGCCTTAGGCGACAGCCGGCGTGCCTGGGAACTGACCACCCTGATCAACCCGGCCAACCACGCGAAATCCCCCGAGGCCATCGCGACCTACAAGGTCGAGCCCTACGTCATGGCGGCCGATGTCTACGCCGTGCCGCCCCACACCGGGCGCGGCGGCTGGACCTGGTACACGGGCTCCGCCGGCTGGATGTACCGGCTGGTGGTGGAATCCCTGCTCGGCCTGCGCCTGGAGGTCGACCGCCTGCACCTGGCCCCCTGCCTGCCGGCACACTGGACGGGGCTCACCATCCACTACCGCTACCGGGAGACGGTCTACCACATCGACATCGTCCAGGCGCGTGCTGGGGATGGCGCTACGGGTGGCGCGCCGGGGATGACCGTCGATGGTGCGGTGCAGGATGGCATGGCAATCCCCCTGGTCGATGACCAGCGCGAGCACCGCGTCGAGGTGCGGCTGGTGCCGGCGTAGTCAGCCCACTGGAAACAAGGGTACACCGCTGCCCGGTGCAGCGTCCGCGAGGCGGCGGTCAAGGGTCACCAGGTCCGCGGGCAGCCGCTTTGCGACCGCCAGATGCAGGGCGTCACCCGCCCGTAGGGGCCTGGGGCCGTCCATCAACAGGGCCGCAGCGCAGAAGTCGGCCGGCTCGATCTCCGTTATGCCCAAGGTGGACGACACGAAGCGCTGGAAGAGGGCGAGGGCCTGTCGGCGGGTCGCACGGTCGACCACTCCGGTCCGCTCCTTGATGGCACCGACGCTGGCCATCTCGGTCAGTGTCCAGGCGGAGATGATGAGCCCGCGGGGGCGCGCCGCCTCGATCTGACTCAGCACCAGGGCGGCATTGGGCTCGCGAAAGAAGATGGCCCCAGCACCGAGGTGTCGAGTTAGATCACAGGAGGTCGCGTTCCCGCAACTCGGCGACCGTCGCCGCGGCCACGGCTGGGGCGGCATCCACCCAGGCGTGCAGCGCCTCCCAGCCGACGGCTTGCGGCGCCGTCGGCTCCGCGACCAGCCGCGCCACGGGCCGACCGCGACGGGTGATGATGACCTCCGCCCCCGACTCTACGTCGTCAATCAGCGCGGAGAGGTGGGACTTGGCATCGGCGACGGATGCAACCTTCATGGCAGGGCTCAGTTGGTTATCTGGAGCCGAGTATGCCCAGGGCTTGGTCATGTCGCAAACGACGACACCGAGGCCGAATGCCTGCTTCGCCCTCATTCGGTACAGAAAATGCTGGATTGCAGACCATCGTCCACGGCGACCAGGCGTAAGGGGATGTCGTAGGCGCCATCGAAGGTCGTCCGTTCGTCATCGACGCCTTGGGCGTCGATGACGGTCCGTCTTTAGGGCCGGGCCTTCCCTGTTGCCTGCCGGCAAAACGGAAGGCTCCACATTCTTGGCTTGGCCCTATTCCTTAACTCTAAAGTCAAAAGGGTAGACACCCGGCTCGCCTCGATCTACCCGCCGTGTACCAGGACGGCGGCGATCTAGGTGGCGCGATCCCCGTAGTCCGGGGACAGGCCCGTTGTCTCGAAGTCGATGACGGCGATGGTCTCCATGTCGATCCCGCTCGACACTGGCGCGCTGGGAATATTACAGCTTCATCAATATCTAATCTGCTACAGTTCTGGGGAGCATCGGCGCGATCCGATGCCGAGTGTAGCCGCAAGACGACGGTCCGCTCAGGGTCCAAAGCGTCGTCCGCGGCCTTCCCAGAGGGCCGATGTCTGGGTGCAGACGCTGGCCTGTCGATACCCTGAGACGAGGAGCAAGTTCCATGAGCATGAAACGCAGTCTGTTGCTGGGCGCCACCGCGGTCCTCTCCCTGTCGCTGACGACGCCGTCCCTATCCCTGGCCGGCAAGCGGATCGTCTTCGGCGGCGGGCCGGCCGGCGGCACCTTCCAGGTCGTCGCCAACGCGATCCAGGTCTACGGCCCGGTCAAGGCCATCGAGGAGTTCACCGTCAAGGCCCAGTCGTCCGCCGGCTCGGTGGAGAACCTGCGCAAGGTGGACACCGGCAAGTCCGACTTCGGCGTGGTCTACTCGGGCCACGTCTTCCTGGGCCGCAACGGCATGATGAAGAACGACACCAACAAGTACGAGAACGTGCTGGCGGTGGCCTAGCTCTACGGCGCCCCGGCCCAGCTGGTGGTGCGCAAGGGCTCCGGCATCAGAGCGTCGAAGGACCTGGCCGGCAAGAAGGTCGGCGTCGGCAATGCCGGCTCCGGCGCCTTCGCCAACTGCGAGCTGTTCTTCACCCACCTCGGCGTCTGGGACAAGATCGAGCGCAACGCCATGGGCTACAACGATGCCGCCCAGGCCTTCGGCAACAACCAGCTCGACGCCTTCTGGCTGTTCACGGCCTTCCCCAGCGGCGCGGTGATCATGGCCGCCCAGACCAACGACATCGACCTGATCGACCTCTACGCGGAGGCCAGGCCAGCGGCTTCTTCGCCAAGTACCCCTACTTCTCCAAACTGGCGGTGCCGGCCGGGACCTATCGCGGGGTGGACGACGACACGCCGTCCTTCCAGGACGCCGCCCTGTGGGTCGCCAACGCCGAGGTGCCGGACGACGTGGTCTACGAGCTGCTGTCCCTGATCTACACGGACGAGGGCCTGGCCCACATGCGCGAGCAGAAGAAGACCTTCAAGGAGATGAGCGTCGAGAACGGCACCAAGGGCATCGTCACCCCGCTCCACCCGGGGGCCGAAAGCTTCTGGAGGGAGAAGGGTGTCCTGAAATAGCCGGGCCTGCTAGAGCTGGCGCCCTTGCGCCCGATGGGCGTTCGGGCGGTCCCCTACCGCTGCGCCAAGATCGGCTCGCCGCTCGCCGGGGCGGGCCGTCGGAGTAGGCGATGCTGCACGAGAAACTGAACCGGGTCGAGCAGGCGGTGTTCGATCTGCTGGCCCTGGCCCTGGTGCTGTTCTATGGCTGGGCCGCCGTGGTCGAGCCCGCGGCTACCCAGTACCACCGCGGCGTCTATATCGTCATCACCTATGTCCTGGTGCTCCTGCTCTATCGGCTGCCGCGGCCTGGGGCAGGGCGCTGGACTACCTGCTGATGGCCGCCTCGGTGGTGACCATCGGCTACTGGATCTTCAATTTCGAGGCCATCAACTACCGCGCCGGCGCGGAGACCCACCTCGACAGGGGATCGCCGTCGTGGGCGTGCTGATCGGGATCGAGGTGGCGCGGCGGGTGGTGGGGCCGATCTTCGTGGTCCTCGGCGGCTTGATGCTGCTCTACGGCGTGTACGGCGAATGGCGCCGGACCTGGTCTCGCACGCCGGCGACACCTTCCCGGAGCTGTGCACCAGCATCTTCTACAAGAGCGACGGCGTGTTCGGCATCATGGCCAACGTGCTGGCCACCTACATCCTGCTGTTCGTGCTGTTCGGCGCCTTCCTGGAGAAGAGCGGGGCCCAGCGCTTCTTCATCGACTTTCCGCTGGCGGCGGTCGGGCACAAGATCGGCGGGCCGGCCAAGGTCGCGGTCATCGCCAGCGGGCTGTTCGGGTCGATCTCCGGCAGCGCCATCGCCAACACGGTCTCCACCGGCGCCTTCACGATCCCGATGATGAAGAAGGCCGGCTTCAGCCCCCATGTGGCCGGCGCCATCGAGCCCGCGGCCTCCATCGGCGGCATGTTCATGCCCCCCATCATGGGGGCCGGCGGCTTCATCATGGCGGAGCTGACCGGTGTGCCCTACTCGCACATCATGCTGGTGGCCATCTTCCCGGCCCTGATGTACTTCTTCAGCGTCTTCGTCATGGTCCATTTCGAGGCCAAGAAGCACAACATCGTCGGCGAGCGTTCCGAGGTCTCCGCCATGGCGATCCTGAAGACGGGAGTGGTACTACATGCTGCCACTGGTGGTGATCACGGTCCTTATGCTCTATGGGTATTCGCCGGGCTACGCGGCGGTGCTGGGCCTGGTGACCGCCATCGGCGTCAGTTGGTTTCGTGCGGAGACGCGGATCGGGCCCAGAGGGTTCGTCGAGGCGGCCCGCAGCGGGGCCGAAAGCAGCCTCAAGATCGGCGCCACCGTCGGGGTCATCGGCATCATCATCGGCGTGCTGACTTACAGCGGGCTGGTGCTGACCTTTGCCGACATCGTCATCGAGCTGGCGGATGGGCGCCTGTTCCTGACCATCCTGCTCATCGCGCTGGCCTCCCTGGTGCTCGGCATGGGGGTGCCGGTGACCGCGGCCTACCTCATCACCGCGGTGGTCGCGGTGCCGGCGCTGGTGCACCTGGGAGTCAACGAGATCGCCGCGCACATGATCGTCTACTGGCTGTCGCAGGATTCCAACATCACTCCGCCGGTGTGCATCGCCGCCTTCGCCGGTGCCACCATCGCCAAGGCGAATATGTGGAGGACCGCCTTCACGGCCTTCAAGTTCGCCAAGTTCCTCTATCTGGCGCCGTTCCTGTTTGGCTATGTGCCCGCGTTCTCCCTGGACGGCACACCGGCGGACATTGCAGTCGCCTTCGTGCTCATCGCCATCGGCACCTTCGGCTATGCCTGGCTGCTCAGCGGGATCTGGCTTGATCGCGTCAAAGGCCTATTCAGCCAACGGCAGTAACCGACGGGCCATGATCGTTGATCGGTGGGAGCGACGATGCTCCGCAAGACGCTGCGTCGCGCCGGGGCGGCGTTCCCACGGTCGAGCCGTGGTGCCACGGTACGGGAGCGCATGAGAGGCTGGGTAGAGCGATAGCGAAACCCAGCGCTGACTTGTCGCGGGCGTCGCTGGGTTTCCCTGCGCACCGCCCAGGCTGCGCGCTCAGTGCTCGCCGTGCTGGGTCAGAAACTCCCAAAAGGTGCGATGAACCGCGGGAATGCCTCGATGTGCGGCAGATGGCCGATGCCGTCGATCTCCACGAGCTTTGAGTCGGAATCGCTGCGTTGGCCTGGCGCCCGAGCTCAGGATAGTGCCCCAACGTCGCGGCAACATGCGGTGATGCGCTGTTGCGACCGATGGCCGTACGATCTCGTTGGCCGATAATGAGCAGGGTTGGGACAGCGATGTCACCGAATTCATAGTAGACGGGCTGGGTGACGATCATGTCGTAGGTGAGCGCCTGGTTCCACGCCATGCGTGGGTAGTCTGGGCTCGCGATGAAGTTAGCCAGCAACGCCACCCAGGGGTCATAGGCGGGCTTCCAAGCTTGCCATCGTAATAGCTCTTCAATTGATATTGTTGGATCTTCTCGGGCGTCTTGCCGAGCTCTTGGCGATACATCTCATCGATGGTCGTGTACGGGACTCCTTTTGCGACCCAATCCTCTAGCCCGATTGGGTTCTCCAGGATAAGCCCGGCAGTCTCCTCGGGATAAATCAACGCATATCGAGTGGCCAACATCCCACCCATCGAGTGCCCCAGGATAAAGGCCTTTTCGATCTCAGACTCTGGAGCAGCGAACGGGTGTTTGCCGCGAGCTGCGCAAACGAGAACTGATAGTGCTCCGGCTTGGACGACTTACCAAACCCGATCTGATCCGGCATCACAACGCGGTAACCGGCCGCCGCGAGGGCCTTCGCGGTTTCTTCCCAATAGGCCCCGGAGAAGTTCTTGCCATGAAGGAGAACGATCGCTCCCTTCGCCTCGCCCTCGGGCGCCAGATCCATAAACGCCATTTCGAGTTGCTGCCGCTGGCCCTCGAAGGCGAACATCTCTACCGGGAATGGGTATTGGTACGTTTCCAGGCGTACACCCGCCCCGCGGGCATCTGTGGTGAGGAAAGCGAGCAGCAACGTCGCGAAGAGCGGAAAGGCGGTGTTCATCAAATGACGCATCGGTTTGGTGTTTATCCCTGCCAGGTTGTTCGAAAAAGAAAGCGGGAGTCGGCCACCCACCGGT
>CAWJRN010000032.1:0-18761 GCA_963845265.1 uncultured Gammaproteobacteria bacterium
GTCAAACATTGGAATCAATATTTTTCCCTTTGCAAGGCCTGCTTCGCCCCCGAGGATGGGACCCTGTATGGCAACGGGCACTTTCGCGTAAGAAAAACTGGCTAGGTCCAGTATGCGCTAGCGAACCATAGATCGCCGCACCCGACCGACTCAGCCGGCCGACCCGTCATAGCACGCTCCGCAAGGCCAGCACAGCATTTAGCCCACCGAAGCCAAAGGAATTGGACAGGGCGGCGCGTATGACCCGGGTGTTGCCTTCTGCGGGACATAGTCGAGGTCGCACCCCTCGCCGGGATGTTCGAGGTTGAGGGTAGGCGGGACCACCCCATCACGCATGGCCAAAGCCGTCGCAATAAGCTCCAGTGCCCCGGTAGCACCCAAGGCATGGCCATGCGCAGCCTTGGTTGAGGACACCGCGAGACTGTCGGCGTGGGCGCCAAAGACCTGGCGAATGGCACTGGTCTCGCTGGGATCGTTGGCCCTGGTCCCGGTCCCGTGGGCATTGATGTAATCGATGTCCCCCACCCTAAGACCGGCATCTGCGAGAGCTGCCCGCATGGCCGCCGCGGCCCCGTCTGCCGAGGGATCCGTGATATGGATGGCGTCCGACGACATACCGATACCGGCCAGCTCAGCGTAAGGACTAGCGCCGCGGCCCCGCGCATGGGCCTCGGACTCTAGGACCAGGACCCCAGCACCTTCTCCCAGGACCAGGCCGTTGCGGTCCGCGGAGAATGGCCGGCAGGCGTCCGGCGATAGGATACGGAGGGCCTCCCATGCCTTCAGCAACCCGTAGGTAAACGGGGCGTCGGTGCCGCCCGCCAAGGCGACCTCGGCGTAACCGCCACGGATGAGCAGAACCGCTTGCGCCACGGCGTGGGCGGACGAGGCACAGGCGCTGGCGACACTGAAGGCCGGCCCGTGGGTCCCAAGGTCGATGCTGACCTGGCTGGCCGCGGCACTCGGCATCCCTCTTGGTATGGTCAGGGGGTGCACCCGTCCACGCCCCTCACGGTACAGGCGCAAATAGGTCTGCTCCTCCGTTTCCTTCCCACCGCAGCCGGTCCCCAGAACCACTGCGGCCGTACCGATGGCCTCCTGGCTCAGGCCCGCGTCGCCGACCGCCTGACGCGCCGCCAATACCGCGAACTGACTGAATCGGTCGAGCAATGCAATGTGGTCGCCCGAGAACCAATCGTTGGAGTCGTAACCCCATGCACGGGCCGCGACCCCAACCTTGGGTGCTTCCTGCCCTGCGGACCACACTAGGGGCCTCACTCCGCTCTGTCCGGCGATGAGACCCGACCAAAAGGGCCCAATCCCGATGCCTAGGGCGCTCATGCACCCCAGACCCGTGATGAAAACCCTAGCCACTATTCCTTGTCAGCGGTGAGACGATGCAAGCCGTCGATGATGTCCTGCACGGTCCGCAGAGACTCGATGTCTGCGTTGGGGATCTCCAGCCGAAGAGACTCTTCCAGCTCGTAGGCGAGGGTGATGGCATCCAAGGAGGTGATGCCCAATCCGATCAACTCGGCCTCCGGGGCAACCATCGCTGGGTCAAGCCCCTTGTGGCGGGCGACGAGGTTGATCACAGTCTGTTCTATGCTTTGCGTCATGATCTTAACGGGTGCCCTTATAATGTCTATGCTAGCCGGTGATGCTGTCCATCCGCTGAGCGAGTGGCGCAAGAGGACGATACAGCGATGCGCGGACTTATAGAAGAGGTCTTCCATGACGAAGCCCGGTTGGGTGGGTACTTGATCGCCCGATTGGGCCGCAGATCGGACAGCGAGCTTGAACAGGCCCTAATCCGGGTCGTCTTTCCGTTGCTGTTCCTCGTATATCTTTCCTTCCTGCCTCCACCGCCCCCTGAAGCGCGCAACCTCTGGGACTTAGGTTACTGGCTTGCCGCAGGTTTCCTGGCGTTTTCCCTCGCCATCGTGGCAGCGATCACGGTTTGGCCACAAGCCTCCACGACTCGCCGCCTTTTGGGCGCGATCGGCGACATCGGTGTATTGTCGGTCGGGCTTGGGACGGTCGGTGAATTGGCAGCACCGTGGTGGTGGGTTTACCTATGGGTGACCTTCGGCAACGGCTTCCGCTACGGCGAGCGCTTCCTGTACGCCTCGACTGTGCTGTCACTCCTTGGGTTTGGAACCGTCGTTTTGATCAACCCATTCTGGGTCAGTCACCTGGGACTGACCGCTGGTTTGCTGATTTCGCTGGTGGTCTTGCCGGGCTATGCCGCCGTCCTCCTGCGTCGGCTAAACGCGGAGACCGAGCGCGCCGAGGCCGCCAACCGAGCGAAAAGCAACTTCCTGGCCAACATGAGCCACGAGATCCGTACCCCGCTCAACGGCATCATCGGGCTCAGTGACCTGCTCAGCACCAGCCCGTTCGGTCCCCAGGAGCGCGAGTATGTCGATGCCATCCAATCCTCCGGGCGCAGCCTGCTGGCGCTGGTCGAAGGTGTCCTGGACATCTCCCGGATCGAGGCCGGCAAGGTTAGCTCCCAGCAGGTGCCCTTCGACCTCCATGCCCTCGCCGGCACCATCATACAGATGTTTGGCGCCCAGGCCGATGCCAAGGGCCTGCGCCTGTTGATCCAGATCGCACCTGAGACCCCCTATGCCCTGATGGGGGATCCGGGCCACCTGCGCCAGATACTGATCAACCTCATCGGCAACGCCGTCAAGTTCACCGCGGCCGGCTCGGTGGAGCTGCGCTGCCACCCCCTCCGGGACAACGCCGGGCGGGTCCTGATCCGCTTCCAGGTCCTGGACACCGGCATTGGCATCCCCGTCGAGGCCCAGGCCAACGTCTTCGACAAGTTCACCCAGGCGGATGAGAGCGTCACCCGACGCTTCGGCGGCAGCGGGCTTGGCACCACCATCGCCAAGAACCTGGTCGATTTGATGGGCGGTCGCATCGGCTTCGACAGCACGCCAGGCGTCGGGACCAACTTTTGGTTCGACCTGGAGTTCGCACGCCAGGCCGGGGCCGATGCGGCTGCGCAGCCCCAAGGCCTGGCCGGCTGCCGTGTACTGCGCCTCTCGCCCCCGCGCAGCACCGCCGGAGAGATCGCCCAATGCCTGCAAGGCTGGGGAATCGACAACGACGCGGTCGATAGCCCGGGCGAGGCCCGCCGCCGCCTGCTGACCAGGCGCGAAAGCGTCGTCCCCTACGAGGTGCTGCTCCTCGACCGCGCCCCGCTGGACCGCGAGACCCGCGACTTCCTCGCCGCCTGCGAGGACCACCCGGGACTCGGCCGGCTGACCCTCATCGTGGTGCCCGCCGAGGCTGACCAACTCCACGCCCGTGGCATGCTGCCAAGCCACGCCCACGTCCTGTCCGAGCCGCTGGACAAGGCGCACCTGTTCAACGCGCTGCACGCCTCCCAGCACCTCCCCCAGGGCGGCATAGTGGTGAGCTTCGCCGAGCATCTGGAACGACGCGCCGCCCCAGCCACCGCCGGGCTGAATGTCCTGGTCGCGGAGGACAATCCCACCAACCGCCTGGTCATGGAGCACCTGCTGGAACGGGTCGGGATTGGCTGCCGTCTTGTGGAGGACGGTGAACAGGCGCTGGAAGCCCTGGAGGTCGAACGCTTCGACCTAGCCATCCTGGACATGCACATGCCCCACCTCAGCGGCATCGAGGCCTTCGAGCTCTATCGTTTTGCCCACGCAGGAGAGTCCAACCAGGTCCCCTTTATTCTGCTCACGGCCAATGCCACCGTGGAGGCGCGCTCGCAAGCGGAGGCGGCGGGGATCAAGTACTTCCTGACCAAGCCCATCTCGTCGGCGGACCTACTCAAGACCATTGAGGAGGCAACCCGCTCCAGGCGGTCACCGCCCACGGCGTCCAGCCCCAAGCACAGCAACGCCGACCAGGTCGATTCGGAGCAACTCGCCGACCTCTTCGCGATGTTGCCCGACAAGGACTTCAGCGAGCGCCTCATCCTTGGCTTCGAGGCCGACGGGCACCAGCTCCTACGCCGAATGAGCGAAGCGGTGGACGCACAGGACTGGAGCGCCCTGCGCGACCTCGGCCACGCCCTCAAGGGCAGCGCCGCCAACCTGGGGCTGGTCTCGCTGCGCGAGCAGGCGGCGTGGTTCCAGGACAGCGGCGACATCGACCTACGCGCGTCCGCCGGTCGGCGCGTCACCGACCTGGGGCAGAGCTTCGAGACCGCCACCGGAATCCTGCGCCGAGAGGTGGCACGTCACCTCGATGACCGTACCGGCAGCGAGGCCCACTGAGACCGGACGAGCCACCTTGCCCAGCGGTTTTCTCCGATAATGGGAGATACTTACCCACTACCCGACCAAGCTGGAAGAGGCTCTCATGTCCCACTGTCGTCGCCTTAGCGTTATTGCCGCAGCCCTGGCGCCTGCACTGGCCCTGGCCTGGCCCCCTTTCGATGCCTATGGTCCAAGCGCCGAGGCCATGCCTCCGATGGACCCCATCCAACGACCAGACCCCTATGGGCCGATGGGCACCAGGGACGCGATGGATCCCAGGAACCGGTTCACCCGAACCAGCGGCCTGCGCATCCAACAGAGCGCCACCGATGACGCCTATCTGCTGGATATCCAGCTCTCCGGCGTCATGCCGGAGCAGATCAAGGTCGAGGCCCGCGGCCCCTGGCTGCGCATCACCCGGGACAACAGGGCCCAGGCCAGCCAGGAGGAGACCCTCAGCGATGGTCGCGGTTGGCGACGCAGCTTTAGCTACTCCAGCGCCACGGCCAGCCGCACCCTGCGGGTGCCCCAGGACGGCGACACCAACGCCCTCCAACGCCAGGACACGCCCGACGCCGTCCATATCGCCATCCCGCGCACCAAGCCTCTCACCGGACCACGCTGATCCGCCCCTGACCACTCACTGGAGCACCCCATGACCGAGACCTTCGCCACCGCCCAGGATGCGGAAGACGCCTTCTACGACGCCATCGAAGAGGGTAACGCCGAGCATATGGCGAGTGTCTGGGGCACGGCCCCGGACGTCGCCTGCCTGCTACCCATGCAGCCCCTGTTCCACGGCGACGATGCCCGCGACCTCTGGGCGCCCCTGTTTGCACAGGGCGGGACCCTCGACCTCCAGGTCCGGCATATTCGCTGGATCGAGCTCGGCGACCTGGCCATTCACTATGTCACCGAGTGGATCAAGCCACCGACCGCCCAGCGAGCCCCGCCGCCCCTCTATGCCACCAATATCTTCCGTAAGGGCCCCGCGGGCTGGAACCTGCTGCTGCACCAGTGTTCCCCTACCCCGCCACCACCCGGGGCCATGGGCGGACAGACCCCGGCCTGAGACTCGGCCCTTGCCAAGAAAACCTGGCGCGGGCGTTTGCCATCCACCATGCGCGTAAAGCTCCACACCCTTGGTTGCCGGCTCAACGAGGCGGAGTTGGAGGCCTGGGCACGGGAACTGCGTGCCCAGGGCCATAGCCTCTGCCCGGAGGGGGAGAACGCCGACCTGGTCGTGGTCAACACTTGCGCCGTCACCCAGGAGGCGGTGCGCAAGTCCGGGCAACTCCTGCGCCGCAGCCGCCGCGACAACCCCGGAGCCCGCCTGGTGGTCAGCGGCTGCGCTGTCTCCCTGCCGACCCCGAACCCGGCCTTGAGCGCCGGGGCTGACTTGGTGGTGAGCAACGCGGACAAGGACGATCTGGTGGGGATGACTTCGAAACGGCTGGGCATCGGCCGGGTGTCCGGTGTGCCGGTTGCATTCGACGGCGAGACCCTTTTTGCCCGCTCCCGCCAACGTGCCTTCGTCAAGGTCCAGGATGGCTGCCGGCATCGCTGCGCCTACTGTGTCATCACCCTGGCCCGGGGCGCAGAACGCAGCCGCCCGATCATCGAGGTAGTGGCAGAGGTCGCTGCCCTGACCGCGGCCGGGGTGGCCGAGGTGGTCCTCGCCGGCGTGCACCTGGGGGGCTATGGCAGCGATCGTCCAGGACAGGACCTGATGGGCCTGATCCGGGCCCTGCTCGCCGAGACAGGGGTTTCGCGCCTGCGCCTGGGCTCCCTGGAGCCCTGGGACCTGCCGAACGGCTTCTGGGAGCTGTTTGCGGACCCACGGCTCATGCCCCACCTGCACCTGCCGATCCAGAGCGGCTCGGACAGTCTGCTAAGGCAAATGACCAGGCGTGGTCGGGCCCGGGAGTTCGCAGCCCTGGCCGCCGCCGGGCGCGCGCAGGTCCCGGACCTGAATCTGACCACAGACGTGATCGCCGGCTTCCCCGGGGAGACCGAAGACCAATGGCAGGAGACCCTGAAGCTGGTGGCAGAGATCGGCTTCGGCGACATCCACGTCTTCCCCTTCTCGCCCAGGCCTGGCACCAGGGCCGCCGCACTGCCGGGGCAGATAACGCCCGAAGTTCGCCAGGCGCGGGCCCGGGAGCTGCGAGCCCTGGCAATGCGGATGCGTCGTCGGGCCCTGGAATCCCTACTGGGGCGACGGGTAGATGTGTTGATCGAGGGACAGGAGAGCGGCGGCACCGCCCAGGGCGAGCGATTGGGCTATACGCCAAGCTATCTGCCGGTGCGCCTACAAAGCGTCACTGATGTCGAGAATCGGCGGCGACGTATCCGCCCGGTCCAGCTGACCGCGCTCACGCCGGACGGCGAGGCGTTGGTCGGCATGGACGCTGCACACTAAGAAGTTTTCAGTATGAGATTGTTGATATACCCACCGCACGTAACCGTTCAGATCCCTCTCCCCCGAGGGGGAGATGGCTGGGGTGAGGGGGATTCAACCTCTTGTTCTGGCGATCCCTCTCCCTCAACCCCTCTGCCAAAGGCCGAGGTGGCTTGAATGCTTCCCGTTGCATATGGGATTCCCGTTTTTCGCTGGCGGTTTCGCGAATATCAACAACTTCTTACTGCCAACTGAAAACTGAAAACTGAAAACTTCTTCGGCTACATACCAGCCAAGGCCTGCGTCCCACCGATCGGGCCATGGTCCGCGACCTCGGCCGCGGGCGCCGCCTCGACCTTGATCGGGGCGGCCGGCTCAGGCGGATCATCCGGGCTAGGCTCCGCCTCTGGCTCCGGCTCGGGATCGGGATCGGGCGGCAGCTTGACGGTCATGGGGGGATCCCCATCCAGGGCCGCGAGGGCCTCGGGGTCGCGGCCATAGATGTCGCTGCGGAAGCGTACCTGTCCGTCGCCCAAGCCCTCCGCCGTCCAGTAGGCGAGGATGACCTCCAGGGGTTCCTTGAGCCGGACGGAGCGAGTCTTGCCCTTATCCACCACCTGCTGGAGCTTGGCCTGGTCCCAGCGCTCGGGCTGGCGCAACACGAGCTCGGCCAGTTCGAAGGGCTTGTCTACCCGCACGCAGCCGGAACTGGTCATGCGCACCGGTCGGTTGAACAGGTGGCGGCTCGGGGTATCGTGGAGATAGACCGAGAAGCGGTTGGGGAACATGAACTTGATCCGACCCAGCGCGGCCTTTTTGCCGCCGCCATCCTGACGCAGGGTATAGGGGAAGGCCCGGGCGGGCAGATTCCAGTTGACCGCCGAAAGGGGCACGTTCCGCCCGTTGCGGTCGATGGCCTTGAGCCCCTTCTTGGCGACATAGCCCGGGTTGACCCGCGCCTTGGGCAGGATGTCATCCTTGAGGATGGTCGGCGGCACCGTCCAGGTCGGGTTTAGCTCCAGGTACTCCAGACGGTCCCGGAAGGTGGGGGTCTGGCGGTCTTCCCGGCCCACCTGGGCCTTGGTGGACCAGGTGACCTCTCCCCCCTGCATCAAGTTGACCTGGAAGACGACCACGTCCACCAGCAGGTAATCCTCCGGAAGGTCCCGATAGACCCAGCGCATGCGCTCCAGATTGACGCGGATCTGGTCCACCCGCTGCGCCGCCGAGACGTTCAGCTCGCCCAGGGTATTGGGTCCTACAACGCCGTCCGCCGCGAGTCCGTGGGACCTTTGGAAGGTCTTGACCGCCTCGTGCAGGGCGCGGTCGAAGACCTTGGGGTCCGCAGACCCGGCGAACCCGTACTCGCCGGAGGCACGCAACCGGTCGCGCAGCGCTACGACCCGCTGATCGCGGGAACCCAAGGCCAGCTTGCCACCCTCTGGAACCGCCTTCCAGCTGCCGTTCGCCGCCACCTTGCGATAGTGGGCCAGGCCCTCCTTGAGTCGGGTATAGAAGACAGGTTCGCGCACCAAGTGGGCCAAGTGGTCGCCCAAGTCTCGCGCAGCTAGGGCCCCGTCCAGCTGGCTCACCAGGACCTCCAAGGTCGCCGGGTCCGCGCCGTTGCGTTTGCGGTCGATCGCCACCGGATCGACCTTACCGAACAGGCGATGGTGGAGGTACCGCAGCAGGCTGTCGGTGAGCAACAGCTCGGCGTCGTCCCGCGCCGAGCCGGTCAAATCGGTGATGGCCTTGCCGCCGAGCACCGAGGTCACGACCTGGCCCTGGAAGTCCCCCGGGGTTAGGCCATCCTCGGGGCTCAGCTCGATCGCCCTTTGCAGGGCCTTCACCTGACCTTGGCGCTGCCAGGCAGGGCGGTCGTCACGCCCGCGGTAAAAGGCGTCGAGGACGGCCACCGAGGCCAACCCGTGGCCGGCGACCTTGGGTTTCGCCTGGCCAACAAGGGCGTCCAGGCGTGTACGCAGGGTGCCGGAACGCGCCTGCTCTATTGGCGCAGGAGCATGGGCCGGGACGGACTCCTGTGGCCCCGTCGCCCGGGCAGGCGACGGCTGCTGCGGCGCCACCGCTTGGGCGGGACTGGCATGCGGCTGCTCGGCAGCGGCGGGGCGCACCAGGCCATCGACCAGGGTACAGGCCAGGATCAGGGAAAGGGTCAGGGCGCTCCAGCGGGGCAGGAACATTGGGTGGAATCCTCTACGACTTGGGGTATGCATCCAGCATGGAAGCTTGCCAGTCAGGGTCAGGGGGCAGCCGGCGCAAAGTGCCGCCGAAACCCAAGGCATGGCCAAGCTCGGAAAGGGGCCTGCGCAGGACCGGCAGGAGCTATGACGCGGTGCAGATTCTACCGCCTTTGAGGACCATGTCACCGTACCACGAGTCGCGCCTCGGGGGGTGCGAGCTGATTCAAGCCTCGGATGGCCTGAATCAGCATCTCCCTGAGGCAAAAGCCCGGGTCGGGCCATCAACACTCCCCGACCAACTGGACCCGCCCCTCTTCGTCCACCGACTCCATGCGCACGGTGAAGCCCCATAGGCGGCGCAGGTGCTTGAGCATCTCCGGCACACTCTCCCCGAGGGGACGGCGATTGTATCGGTAGTGGCGCAGTGTCAGGGAACGGTCGCCGCGCCGATCCACGTTGAAGACCTGGATATTGGGTTCGCGGCTGCCCAGGTTGTATTGATCTGCCAGGGCCTGGCGCAGGGACCTGTAGCCGGCCTCATCATGGATGGCGGTAATCTCCAGGCTATCCTCGCGATCATCGTCCTGGACGCCGAAGAGCCGAAACTCCCGCATCAGGGTCGGAGACAGATACTGGGCGATGAAGCTCTCATCCTTGTAGTTGCGCATGGCGAAGTCCAGGACCTTGTGCCAATCCTGCCCGGCAAAGTCCGGGAACCAGTGGCGATCCTCGTCCGTGGGCGCCTCGCAGATGCGGTGGATGTCACGCATCATCGCGAACCCGAGGGCATAGGGGTTGATGCCGCTGTAATAGGGGGCGTCGAAGGGCGGCTGGAAGACCACGCCAGTGTGGGACTGGAGAAACTCCATCATGAAGCCGTCGGTCACCATGCCCGCGTCATAGATGTCGTTGAGCAGGGTGTAATGCCAGAAGGTCGCCCAGCCCTCGTTCATGACCTGGGTCTGGCGCTGGGGGTAAAAGTACTGACTGAGGCGCCGCACGATGCGCACCACCTCGCGCTGCCAGGGTTCCAGCAGGGGGGCATGCTTCTCCAGAAAATAGAGGATGTTCTCCTGGGGCTCCTCGGGAAACCGCGACGCGCTGCGCTCCGCCTCCACGTCGTCTGCCTTGGGCAGGGTCCGCCACAGGTCGTTGATCTGGCCTTGGAGATAGGCCTCACGCTCCTGCTGACGGCGCTGTTCCTCGGCCATGGACAGGGGAGCGGGACGCTTGTAGCGATCGACCCCGTGATTCATCAGGGCGTGGCAGGAGTCGAGCAGCAACTCGACCTCATCCTCGCCGTAACGCTCCTCGCACTGGGCGATGTAGCGGCGGGCGAAGACCAGGTAGTCGATGATGGCATCGGCGCTGGTCCAGGTGCGAAACAGGTAGTTGCCCTTGAAGAAGCTGTTGTGCCCATAGCAGGCATGGGCAATCACCAGGGCCTGCATGGGCAGGGTGTTCTCTTCCATGAGATAGGCGATGCAGGGGTCGGAGTTGATGACGATCTCATAGGCCAGGCCCATCTGACCGCGGCGATAGGTCTGCTCCGTGGACACGAACTGCTTGCCGAAGGACCAGTGCTGATAGCCGATGGGCAGCCCGATGGACGAGTAGGCGTCGATCATCTGCTCGGAGGAGATGACCTCGATCTGGTTGGCGTAGGTATCGAGCCCATGGACGTTGTGGGCGATCTGGGCAATCTCCCGATCGAAGCGTTCGAGCAGCGGGAACGTCCACTCGGAGGAGTCGGAGATGAGTCGGCTGGTCATGCACTCTGCCTCTTGAACAACTCGCGGAAGACAGGGTAGATGCCGTCGGGGCCGTCGATCTGCTGCATGGCGAAGTGCGGGTGGGCCGTGCGCACCTCCTCGTAGGCATACCACAGGCTCTGATGCTGACGGGGGATGATCTCGACATAGGCGAAATAGCGCATCAGGGGCATCAGGCGCTCGGTGAGGATCTCCCGGCAAACGGCAGAGTCCGAGTCCCAGTTGTCGCCATCCGAGGCCTGGGCGGCGTAGATATTCCAGGTACCGCCACCGTAACGGGCCCGCACCACCTCATCGGCGAGGTTCAGGGCACTGGAGACCACGGTCCCGCCGGTCTCGCGCGAGTAGAAGAACTCCTGCTCGTCCACCTCCTGGGCGATGGTGTGGTGGCGGATGAAGACCAGCTCCACCTTCTTGTAATTGCGCTGGAGGAACATGTACAGGAGTATGAAGAAGCGCTTGGCCAGGTTCTTGCGCACCTGATCCATGGAGCCGGACACGTCCATGATGCACAACATCACCGCCTTGCTGGTGGGCTCCGGGCGCTTGGTAAAGGCCTGATAACGCAGGTCGAAGGTGTCGATAAAGGGCAGGGCCGCAATGCGCGTCTTGAGCCGGTCGATCTCCTCGCGCAGGGCCAGGATGCGGGGGTCGTCCTCCCCTGCCCCGCCCGCCAGGAGCACCTCGACCTCGTCCTCCAGCTCGCGGATGCGCCCGCGGTGGGGTGCCCCCAGGGCAGTGCGCCTGGCAACCGCCCCCTTGAGGGAGCGCACCACGTCGATGTTGGACGGATTGCCGTCGGCGCTGTAGCCGGCGCGCACGTTCTTGAACTCGGTGGTCCCCAACAACTGGTTGCGCACCAGACGCGGCAGCTCCAGGTCCTCGAACAGCAGGTCCAGGTATTCGTCGCGGGACAGGTTGAAGACGAAGTCGTCCTCGCCCTGCCCGCCCTTGCCGGCCTTACCCTGCCCAGAACCGCCACCCTCGCCCCCTTCGGGGCGCTCTACCCGGTCGCCGGACAGGAAGTCCTGATTGCCCGGGTGCACCATGTCCCGGGTCCCGCCCGGACCGTGATGAAAGGTCGGCTCGGAGATGTCCCGGGATGGGATGCCCACCTGCTCGCCACTGTCGATATCGGTAATGCTGCGCCGATTGACGGAATCGGCCACGGCCCGCTTGAGCTGCGACTTGTAGCGACGCAAGAACCGCGCGCGGTTGACCGCGCTCTTGTTCTTGCCGTTGACCCGACGGTCGATGATGTTGGACATAGGCTATTGCGCCTTGCGTACCCGCAGGTACCACTCGGAGAGCAGGCGTACCTGCTTGGCCGTGTAGCCCTTGTCCACCATGCGGTCGACGAATTGGTCGTGCTTCTTCTGATCCTCCGCCGAGGCCTTGGTATTGAAGGAGATCACCGGCAACAGCTCTTCAGTGTTGGAGAACATCTTCTTCTCGATCACCGCCCGCAGCTTCTCGTAACTGGTCCAGCGCGGATTGGCCCCGGCGTTGTTGGCCCGGGCGCGCAACACGAAGTTCACGATCTCGTTGCGGAAGTCCTTGGGGTTGGAGATCCCCGCGGGCTTCTCGATCTTCTCCAACTCCGCGTTGAGCGAGCCCCGCTCCATCATCTCGCCGGTATCCGGATCGCGATACTCGCTGTCCTGGATCCAGTAGTCCGCATAGGTCACGTAGCGGTCGAAGATGTTCTGGCCGTACTCCGAATAGGACTCCAGATAGGCGGTCTGCAACTCCTTGCCGATGAACTCGGCATAGCGCGGGGCCAGATACTGCTTGAGAAAGGCCAGATAGCGGTCCTGCACCTCGGCCGGGAGCTGCTCGCGTGCGATCTGGCGCTCCAGCACATAGAGCAAGTGCACCGGATTGGCCGCAACCTCCACGTGGTCGAAATTGAACACCTGGGAGAGGATCTTGAAGGCAAAACGGGTAGAGATCCCGCTCATGCCCTCGTCCACACCGGCGTAGTCCCGATACTCCTGAATGGACTTGGCCTTGGGGTCGGTGTCCTTGAGGTTCTCGCCGTCGTAGACGCGCATCTTGGAGAAGATGTTGGAATTCTCCGGCTCCTTCAGGCGGGTCAGGACCGAGAACTGGGCCATCATCTTGAGCGTCCCCGGGGCGCAGGGGGCCTCTGACAGCGAACTGCTGCGCAGCAGCTTCTCGTAGATATGGGTCTCCTCGCTCACCCGCAGGCAATAGGGGACTTTGACGATATAGACCCGGTCGAGGAAGGCCTCGTTGTTCTTATTGTTGCGGAAGGTCTGCCACTCGGACTCGTTGGAGTGGGCCAGGATAATGCCCTGGAAGGGCAGCGCCGAGAGCCCCTCGGTACCGTTGTAATTGCCCTCCTGGGTCGCGGTCAGCAGCGGGTGCAGGACCTTGATAGGTGCCTTGAACATCTCGACGAACTCCATCAGCCCCTGGTTGGCCCGGCACAGGGCCCCGGAGAAGCTGTAGGCGTCGGCGTCGTGCTGGGCGAAGCGTTCGAGCTGGCGGATGTCGACCTTGCCCACCAGGGACGAGATATCCTGGTTGTTCTCGTCCCCGGGCTCGGTCTTGGCGATGGCCACCTGCTCCAGGATCGACGGGTGGAGCTTGACTACCCGGAACTTGGTGATGTCGCCGTTGAACTCCTGCAGGCGCTTGACCGCCCAGGGCGACATGGTGGTGCGTAGGAAGCGCCGCGGGATGCCGTAGTCTTCCTCCAGGATGGGACCATCCTCTTCCGGGGAGAAGAGCCCCAGGGGCGACTCAAAGACCGGAGAACCCTCGATGGCATAGAAGGGGACCACCTGCATCAGCTCCTTGAGCTTCTCCGCCAGGGACGACTTGCCCCCGCCTACAGGCCCCAATAGGTAGAGGATCTGCTTCTTCTCCTCCAGGCCCTGGGCGGCGTGTGTCAGGTAGGAGACCAGATGTTCAATCGCCTCTTCCATCCCATAGAACTCGGCAAAGGCCGGGTACCGCCGCAGCATCTTGTTCTGGAAGATCCGACTTAGGCGCGGGTCGTTGCGGGTGTCCACCAGCTCCGGCTCACCGATGGCCTGGAGCAGCCGCTCGGCCGGTCCGGCGTAGGCACCGGGGTCGGACTTACATAAGTCCAGATACTCGTCGAGGCGCAGCACTTCCTCACGCGATGTTTCGTAGCGGGCCTGGTAACGGGCGAAGATCGACATACGACACCTCTGTTCATGCATGCTCAGTCCTGGTCCCTGTCGGCGGGTGGACGACGGGCCAGCGCTAAGGGATAGATGGTGACCGGCTCGCCGCGGTCAAGGCAACCTTGCTGTTGAGCTCTCGCGCAACAATCGGACCAGTCCAGCAAAAGGGGCTGAATGCAGCCATCCGGCGCAAACTATGGGCCACTGGCCGACACATCGGGTCCGCTCACCACCCCAGCACAGGGCAGATAAGGCCAGTTTAGAACGTTGGGAAGGAGGGTGGTTCACTGCGCGCACCAGATTGGAGCGGCGCGGGCCGCTTACCATCATCACAGGCGTACCATGACCTGGCAGCCCGCCGGATTAGTACCCTGCTTCACCCTATTTTGCGTGCTCAGCCCTTGGAAATAGGGCTCGCTATTCCCGGCGGGCCGTGCCTTGGCGTGACGCCTCAGTGGGGCTCTGAGAACGCAAAATAGGGTGAAACAGGGTACTAGGGCCTGTCTTGGTACGGAACGACGGATGCCGGTCGGCGCTAGAATAGACCATCCCCTGCCCCACCCGAGGTCGCCCCATGATCGAGATCCGTGTCCAGAGCGAGCCCTTCGACCCCGCCACCGAACAGGAGTCTCTTTGGCGTGGCCGCCCCCAGGTCGGCGCCCTGGTCAGCTTTCTGGGTCTCATGCGCGACCTCAACGAGGGCAAGCAGGTTGCCCAGATGACCCTGGAGCACTACCCCGGGATGACGGAAAAGGCCTTGCAAGCCATCGCCGAGGAGGCCGCAGAACGCTGGGCCCTGGACGGCATTCGCATCCTGCATCGCGTTGGCACCCTGAGCCCCCAGGACCCCATCGTGCTGGTGGCAGTCACCAGCGCGCACCGGGGGGATGCCTTTCGTGCCTGCGAGTTCCTGATCGACTACCTCAAGACCCGCGCCCCTTTTTGGAAGAAGGAGACCACCGAGTCCGGCGAGCGCTGGGTCGAGGCCCGCCACACCGATACCGCCTCGGCGGAGCGCTGGGCGGAAAGCGAAGGACCCAAGGCATAGGCATCCGCCCCGTCAGCATGTGACGCGTCAGCCGGCGGGATCCCGAGCGGCTGAGGGTAATAAGGAGTGGATTAACCGGATCTCACTATCGAAAAGATCTGTAACTTCTCAAAAACCCGCAGCGGCCCGGCGACTGTAGGGTGGGTCAAGCGAAGCGGACCCACCAAAATTGCCGGCTGCTCCAGACAGCACGCCGTGTCTACCCTACGAATCAAATGCCTACAGATCGAAGGTGGCCCAAACCGGGCAGTGATCCGAGGGCCTGTCCAGGGACCGAATGTCGTAGTCGATGCCCGCCTCGATCAGGCGTTCCCGCATCGGAGCCGTGACCAACAAAAGGTCGATACGCAGACCGCGTCTGGGCTCCCGGTCGAAGCCCTTGCTCCGGTAGTCGAACCAGGAGAAGCGATCATCCACGTCTGGGTGCAACGCCCGGTAGGCATCGTGCAGACCCCAGTCGGTCAGGGTCTGTAGCCAGGCGCGCTCCTCTGGCAAGAAGCTGGTCTTACCCTCCCGCAGCCAACGCTTGGCGTTGTCCGCACCGATGCCGATATCCAGGTCCAGGGGGGCGATGTTCATGTCCCCCACCAGGGCCAGGTTCTGGTCGGGCGAGAAGTTGTCGTGCAGCCAGGCGGTCAGGTCCGCGTAGAAGCGCTCCTTAGCGGGAAACTTGACCGGGTGGTTGCGCGCCTCACCCTGGGGAAAGTAGCCGTTGATCACCGTCACCTCCCCCCCCCCTGGGAGGGCATAGCGCCCGGTAATGAGCCGACGCTGCGCATCCGGGGCATCGCCCGGCAGACCGCGAATCACCTCCAGGGGAGCCCGGCGACTGAGCAGGGCCACCCCATAGTGCCCCTTCTGGCCATGGAACTCGGGGAAGAAATCGAGGGACTCTACCGACTCTCGGGGGAACTCCGGGTCCGCGACCTTGCACTCCTGAATGCCCAGGATATCCGGGTCATGGCGCTCCTTGAGCGCCTCCAGTTGGTGGGGCCGGGCACGAATGCCGTTGATGTTGAAGGAGACGATTTTGAGCAAGGGGAGACTCCTCGGGCGGGCAGGCGGCAGCGGCGCAAGCGCCGCGAACAGGACGAGAATGGCGGATCGGCTTGCCGAGGGCAACCCTAGGGTTGCAGCCATCGGCTAGAGGCGCTCAACAAGCTCTTGTGTAGAGGGATATTCCGTCATGCGTTTCTACGATACCCCCTCACGCCCCCCGAACGGGTGCAGCCGCGGAGCGGTTGGGCGGACCCATTGCTATGCGCTTTCGTCTACCGGGCCTACCCAGAAGAGTGGGTTATGAGCAACCTCCCAAAGATGGCCATCGAGATCCTTGAAATAACCGCTGTAGCCACCCCAGAAAGCCTGCTGTGGCGCTTTGACCAAAATAGCTCCCGCACCAACGACCTGCGATATCACATCATCGACCTCGTTCTGCGAGCTGACATTGTGGGCGAGCGCAAATGATTCGAACCCATCTCCTTCGGGAGACACGCACGCATCTTCGGCCAATGCTTCTCGCCTAAATAATCCTAGCCAGGAACCGTTGAGCGTGAAAAAAGCGACACCAGGAGGTGACTCCATTCGGGGAAACCCAAGCCCTTTCTCATAAAACTCAACTGCCGCGGGAAGATCACGAACACCAAGCGTGATCATACTGATTCTTGGTTTCAATGTTGGGACTTCCTTCCTGTACGAATGATTCGGGTAAAGCGGACGCGTCCCGGGATGTCTGGGTTGGGCTACGACGATGAAGCGCGCCTCTCTTTTGAGCCCTTCGATATATCCTCCAAATCAAGCGAAACATGTTGGCCCGTTTCTGTGTGGCCATTTATTTTAGCTTCGTAAAGTTTTTGTTTTATTTTTACATGAAATTTATTTGGTGAATTTTCTAAATAAAAAATCAGTGTTTCAAAATATACTTTTATAATATTGATTAAACGCTTGGTGTTTGTAATTAAGGACAATCTTTTTCTAGCTGTAAAATAATCAGAAATCTCCTGCATATTCGAAATAAACTGTGAACCATTACATGGTTTTATTATTGGATATTTCATTATTTATTTCGTTTAACTACTAAGCGTTTATCCGTCGTGCGCAGGCCGCAATCTTGACGTGCGCGCGAAGGTTCGCGCGCACGTCGGATAAACGTCTGTTGGACTAATCCGATCCTGGCACGGTGTCGGGGGCCCAGACGGCCCTCCTTATAGATAGGGGATTGTATCCCCGAGGATGGGCATGCTGGAACCGAGACGTGGCCGCATGGGACAGCGGGCGGCGGTCGGAAGGTCGGGAACCGGGCATCCTGGGGCTCCGAAGGGGTTGCGGACGGACTGTTGGGGAGGGGAGTTTAGGCCATTTTCCGGGATTCGGGCGAGCGTAACCCCAGGCCGCGGGTGGGCCTGTGTGCAGCGCGGTCTTGTCGGCGGCTACGGGCGGCGGTTAAGACCTCGGATCACCCCGGCGCGGCGCTCGGGCGCGATGCGTCCGGTGACATGCAACCGCCCTTGTCGGCACTTGGGACAGGGGTAGCCGTCGAAGGTGCCGGTGTCCTCTTGCGGTTCGGTGGGCTCTGAGTCGGGTACGTCCAGGGCTGCGCGGATCTGCCCCAAGGGCCGTAGGTTGGGGTGAGCGGTAGCGAACCCCAACATCAACCTGCGCTCCGTGAGGTTCGTCTCTCACCCCAACCTACGGCACTGAGTCGAACGACGGCATTGAAACGCGTCTCGCTTTTCAGTCGAGGATTAGGCGACTCTTCATTCTGGTCCGCTACCGAAGGCAAAAGTCATGACCCCGCTGTGCACTGAGAACCGGCGTCTGTCCTCGCTCGCCCAGTTCCTCGGCGCCGCCCAGATCGGCGGCATCGCCGAGCGCTTGCGGCCCTCGGCCGGGGAAAGCGCTTCCTTCGCCTTGGCGATCTTGACACGGTTGGAATGTCGGCATACCGTTCGGTAAGGATCTTGAGGAGAAAGTAAGAATGCCGACATCGACAATGACATCCAAAGGCCAAGTTACGGTGCCGCTGGCGATTCGGCAAAGGTTGGGAATCGGCCCAGGGGATCGCCTCTCGTTCAGCGTGCGCGAGGATGGCGTGTTGGAGGTTGTCCCGGAAACCGATGACCTGCTGAGCCTCGCGGGCTCGGTGAAACCGCGGGTCGGCGGCGTTACGCTGGAGGCTATGGAGACCGCCATCGGGGACGGTGCCTGCGCCGAATGATCGCGCTCGATACCAATGTGCTGGTGCGGTTTCTTGTCGCCGACGATATCGGGCAGCACCGCCGCGCGGTCGCCTTTATCGAGCGCTCCCTGGCGACGGACACGGTCTTGCTTATCCCGGATATCGTGCTCGTCGAAACCGTTTGGGTGCTGCGACGCAGCTATCGCCTGACACGCGCCGAAATCGCGTCCGTGCTGCACCGCCTCCTCGCGGCCCGCCAGTTGGAGCTCGATGCACGCGATTGCGTGATACGGGCCTTGCGTCGTTTCGAGACGGGCAAAGGCGATTTTTCCGATTATTTGATCGCGGAGCACGCGGCAGCGAAGGGTGCCGCGACCGTCGTGACCTTCGACCGTGCGCTTCTGGACGAGCCCGGGTTCGTCACGCCCCAAGAGCCCGAGTGATTGGACTACGGTGACGGTAGGACCACCCGATCAGCGAAAGTCCACGGCAAAGCGCTCCCTGAGCTTTGATTGGTAGGCCGAAAAGCCTTTGAACGCCTACACCTCCTTGGCCAGGCCGATCAGGGTGAACAACTCGTCGAGCTACCGCCCACCTGATGCCCTGATGGAGTTCCTTCAGGCATTGTAACTATGTCAAGTACGTGCCCCCCCGATGCGCCGCGGCACTGGGGGTGACCCGCCAGCTCGACATCGTTCGAAACTATGCATAGTGCCCGACTGCGGTCGTATGGAC